>CAWGYF010000031.1:0-608327 GCA_963826705.1 uncultured Actinomycetota bacterium | reverse complement strand
AGTGGTGCCGCAAGGGCACTGGTGCACCTCTGGCACCACTGCAGGCGATCACCGGCTCAACAGACGTGACGAGCCTCCCGCGATCACGCCACGACCGTCCCCCGGCCACGTCCGCCACGCGGTCGCTGTCAGCCCACTACCGCAACGACACCCCGCACGCCGCGCACGGGGCGCGCGACACCGGCAGGGGTGCGCAGTCGGTGTCCACGGGGTGCGCGACGCCCCGGGGTGCGCAGTCGGTGTCCACGGGGGGCGCGACATCCCATGGGTGCGCAGTCGGTGTCCACGGGGTGCGACCGCACCCGGCGGGACCTGACCCTCACCCCCGCCTGCCCGGGCTGATCGCCGCCCACCAGGGCCACTTCGCAGACCGCGCATGCACCTCGCAGGGTCCACAGACCCTGCGAAGCGACAGCGGACCCTGCGAAGACCATGTCACGCCACGCCACGTGCCTCATGTGCCGGCGCTCTAAACCGGCACTTGGGCCGAACCTCTGCGACGTCACCCCAGGTCTGCGAGGTCGAAATCCGCGGCCCGCCCCGGCCGCTACCCGTCCGGCGCGGAGGTCGAGCCCGCCGCTCGAGCTGCCCAGCGCCCGACCCGCCCCGCCCAGCGCCCGACCCGCCCAGCGCCCGACCTGCCCAGCGCCCGACCTGCCCAGCGCCCGACCTGCCCAGCGCCCGACCCGCCCCGCGCCCGCCCCGACCCGCCCAGCGCCCAACCCGCCCAGCGCCCGCCCCGACCCGCCCAGCGCCCAACCCGCCCCGCGCCCGCGCCCGACCTGCCCAGCGCCCGACCCGCCCAGCGCCCAACCCGCCCAGCGCCCGCCCCGACCCGCCCAGCGCCCAACCTGCCCCGCGCCTGACCCGACCCCCCCGACCCGACCTGGCAGAACCTCACGTCATCACCGCAGGCCCCACCTTTCCGCCCCTGCCTCGGGTCACCCCACGGAGCCTCACCTGCATCTGTAACGCTCGGGGGGATCAGGGACACAGGTCTCTGGCCACACGGGAACGCCCCCGCTACCCCGCACCAACTGGAGGACAGACGATGGACGACCACGTGCTGACGACGACCCGCCGATCGCTGCATGCGGTGGCCGAGCAACTGCTTGCGGGCCCGCAGTACCGCGCGGAGGGCACCATTCGGCTGCGGACGACGCAGGGTGGTTTCGCCCAGGTCAAAGGCCCGTGGCGGGTGGAAGGGACGGAGCTCGTCGGCGAGCGGGTTCGCGTGCCGCTCACCGGCACGATCGCCGACGTCGCAGCGGCGGCGGGCATCGAGGCGGGCGTGCCCGATGTCTACGGCGACCACGCCGACTTCGCCGCCGACGCCACCCTCGCGGTGGATCCGGCGGCGGCCACGCAGCTCGCCGACTGGCTCGCCCGTGGCGACGCCGGGATGCGTGCCTTCGCGCCCGCCCAAGAGCCGGTGCTGTGGCCGGAACACTTCGACCTGGGCGTCGCGTTCGACGAGGTCAACTACGGGATCTCGCCGGGAGACAGCGGACACGAGGCCCCCTACGCCTACGTCGGGCCGTGGACGCAGAGGAGCGGCCCGTTCTGGAACGTGTCGTTCGGGTCGCTGCGCCCCGCCGCTGAACTGCCCGACGCGGAGTCGGTCGCCGCCTACTTCGCGGCGGGCCGGGACGCGGCCGCGTCCACGGACGGCGCCTGACGTGCCGCGTCCGGAGCCCGGCACGACGCTGCCGGACGTTGTGCTGCCCGACACCGACGCGATCCCGCGGAAGCTCTCGGAGCTGCCGATGGGTGACCCGCTGCTCGTCCACACCTACCGCGGCTGGTTCTGCCCGAAGGAGCGCAGCTACTTCCGCCAGGTGCTGCTCCCGCTGCAGGCGGTGGCCGAGGTCGGCTACGTGCGCATGGTGTCGGTGAGCGTCGAGCCACCGGATGTGGCCGCGGCCTTCCGGGCCGGGCTGGACGCCCGCTGGACGTTCCTCAGCGACGCCGACCGCACCTGGCAGTCGGCACTGGACCTGCGCGAGATCACCGACACCGTGCACGACCCGTACCTGCCGACCGTGCTGGTCTGTGATCCCGATCTGACCGTGCGCACGGTGTGGGACGGCTACTGGATGTGGGGGCGCCCGAGCCTGGCCGAGCTGTGGGCCGACCTGCGTGCCGCGACCGCTGCGATCCGTCCGGACTGGGCTGCGCCCCGTGCCTGAGCCGGGCTCCGATCTCGGCTGGATCGTGCTGCAGGCGGAGCCCCGGCCGGGCGCGGTGGCGGTCACGACAGCGGACGGAACGCCTGCCGGACACCTGCTGGTCGCGGTGCGCCGGGGCAAACCGCACCGCGAGGCCGTCCGGATCGCGCCGGAGGTGGTGGGGCCGGGTCCGGAGCTCGCGGTCTCGCTCGTGCTGCCTCCCCGCGGCACGCGCCCGCTGTTCGACGATCCGGCGATCGTCGAGGCGATGCGGGCCGTGCTCCGGGATCCGGGGCGGTCGGAAGTGTTCAGCACGCTGGTCGACGGCCCGACGCAGTGGGCGGGCTCGATCAGCGCCACGCCGTCGCCGACCGCGGCGTGGTGGTGTGGCGACCCGTTCGCCCGCCTCGGTCCGCAGCACCGGCTGCTGGTCCCGGCGGGCGTGCTGCGGCCCGTCCCGCTGCCCGCCGGACCCGGTCATCAGCGCCGAGCGGGCGCACCGTGGCCGTGGGGCCGGTTCTGACCGTCCGCGGCCACAAGGGTCGGTCTGACCGCCGCCCGTCGCACCCACCCGCGTGCTTGGCGCCGCCGAGATGGTGAATCGACGGTCGGTCCGGGTAACGTTCGGTTAAGGACCGGTCGTTGCGACCTCCATCAGCGCCTCCCCAGCGGCGTGGTGGCGGCACTCGCGGCCGAACCCCACGCGAGAGGACCGATGGTGGGCGACGACATGTTCGCAACCGAGGGTGACTCGGTGAACGTCGGGCGCCAGGGCACGGCTACTCGTGAGAACGGCCGCGCAGGCGGTCAGGCGTCCGTAGCCGACGACGTGACCGTCGACGTGCTGCGCCGTCTGCGGGACCGGGTCGACCGCAACCTGCGCCTGATCGACCGGATGCGGGCCGACCCCTTGGCCCCTGAGCCCCCCGGGCTTCCCGAGCTCATCGACACCGCCCGACGGCTGCGCCACGACGCCGAGACCCTCCTGTTGCTCGCAGGCATCGAGGCGGAGGCGCGTCCGGGCGCACCCATGCGCCTCTCGACGCTCCTGGATGAGGCGGTCGACGCGACGGAGGAGCCGATGCGGGTCGATGTCCGCAACGGCCCCAACGCCACCGTCGAGCCCACGGCCGCAGGCGAGTTGCTGCACGTCGTCGCGGAGGTCGTCGACCACGTCACCGCGATCCACCCCGGCGGGCGGATCGAGGTGTCCAGCCGCGTCGAGGCGCCGGGCGGGATCGTCGTGGAGATCCGGACGGCCAGCACCACCCGCTACGACCCGTCCGGACGCCGCGGGCTGGTCGCGGCCGCGCGGATCGCGCAACGCTCGCGCGGCGGGCTGGTGCTCCGCGTACCGCCCCCCGGCCCCGCGGGGTCCGGCGCGCCGATCGCCACGATCCACTGTCCGGGACGTGTGGTGAACATCCAGGAACTGGATTACGCCCCGATGCCGATCGGCGACTCCCGGCCGGGTCCGCTGCTCGATTCCCCACCCGATCCGTGGGCCTCATCGAGCCGGTCGGGGTCGTCCGGCGCGTTCGAGGCGATCGAACGCTGGTACGAGTCGTCGAGCGCGCGCTCGGCCGACACCAACGGTCACGCGCCCTACGAGCCCGAGACACCAGTGCACGGGCTGCCCGTCGACCCCCAGGCCACCCGCAGGCCCTCGACGGATGCCTTGTTCGCCGAGCTGTCGGCAGAGGCCGCCGCCCCGACGCCTGCCGAAACCGACCCGTTCACGTCCACGAACGGGAAGTACAGCCTCTCGCCGTTCGCCCCGCTGCCCACGGGGCCGCGGGAGGCGCCGCACGTCAACGGCCGCTCCTACCCCAACACCGAGTTCGTTGACGAGCTGTTCGGCCCGATGAACCTGCCCGCCGAGCCAGAAGGCTTCCCGACCGAGACTCCGATCTTCGCGGCGGTCGCCTCCGCGTGGTTCCGCGACGAGGCCCCGCAGGCGCAAGGACCTGCCGACGCCACCGACTGGGAGTCGCCGAGCGACACCGAGTGGCGGGCGGCGGCGCAGCGCGCGGCTCAACCGGAAACCCCCACGTTCACCGCGGAGGGTCTGCCGCGCAGGCGACCGGGCGGCAGGCTGGTGCCGCCACCGGTCAGGGACCGCAGCGGCGGCGCGCACGCCCAACCCGCTGACCGCGTGCCTGACCGGGTCCGGGAGCGGCTGGCCACTTATCAGCGCGGGCTTCGTCAAGGCAGGCACCGCGCCGAGCCCACCGATCCTGGCGATCCTGCGGCCTGGTGAACCCCCTGTCGGGCTGGCGCTGCCCGACTGGGGCCACACCACATGCTGTTCGGCGTGCGCAATCCGCCGGTTGTCGCTCCGTGCCGATCTTCGGTAACACTCCGTGTTACGAGTGCGACTGACCCGTTAGCGCGGAGGCGGCAGCGGAGGGATGCGGACGTGGCGGTCGGTCCGAGGGGCAGGCGCCGGTCTCGGGGTCTACGGGCCCGCGGAACCGACCGGTTGGAAGACTTCGTCGCCTGGCTGTTGACGAGCCTCGCGGCCGGGACCGTGCTTCTCGCCGTCGGGATCGGACAGATGGGCTACGACCACACGCTGCAGCGGGCGAGCACCGAATCCGCAGCGCGGACGCCCGCGGCCGCCACCTTGCTGGAGGACACCGACGGCGCCCTGCCCGTCGACGGCTCCCGACCGCGCACGGCACTCGCCCGGTGGAACACCGCCGATGGGCGCGAGATGCAGGGCCGCATGGTCGTCAGCAGCCGTCATGTCGCGGGGGACATCGTCTCGGTGTGGCTGGACCGGACCGGCCACATGGTCGCCGCGCCGATCAACCCGACATCGGCTTCGGTCGTCGGCTGGACCTGGGGCCTGGCCGTGGTCCTCGCGGGGTGGGCGCTGCTCTCGCTGCTGTGGACCGGGCTGCGCGCCTGGACGGCACACCACAATGCCGCGACTTGGGCGCGCGAATGGTCGATGGTGGAGCCCACGTGGAGCGGGCGCGTGCCGTAGAGCGCCTGCGGCCTGAGCCATGTGCCAGGCTGGTCGGGTGCGCTATGACCTTCCTGCCCTCCGCGACCGCTTCCCCGCGCTGAAGGCGGGGTTCGCGCACTTCGACGGCCCCGGCGGCTCCCAGGTGCCCGACGCGGTCGCCGACGCGGTGGCCCGCGCGCTGACCGCCCCGCTGGCCAACCGGGGCCGGGTCACCGAGGCGGAGCGGGCCGCCGACAAGATCGTCCTCGGCGCCCGTGCCGCCGTGGGCGACCTGTTGGGCGCCGACCCCGGCGGCATCGTGTTCGGGCGCAGCATGACGGCGCTGACGTTCGACATGGCGCGCACCTTGGCGTCTGCGTGGGGCCCCGGCGACGAGGTGGTCGTCACCCGCATCGACCACGACGCGAACATCCGACCGTGGGTGCTCGCCGCGGAGGCCGTGGGCGCCACGGTGTGCTGGGCCGACTTCGACCCGGACACCGCCGAGCTCACCGAGGACGACATCGCCGCCGTCCTGTCGCCCCGCACGCGGCTGGTGGCGGTCACCGCGGCGTCCAACCTGTTGGGCACACGGCCACCGGTGCGCGCGATCGCCGATCTCGCCCATGCAGCGGGAGCGCTCGTGTACGTCGACGGGGTGCACCACACGGCGCACACCCCCGTCCACATGCAAGCGCTCGGCGCCGACTTTTACGCCTGCTCGCCTTACAAGTTCCTCGGCCCCCACTGCGGTGTCCTCGCGGGTGATCCGGCACTGCTTGCGACGCTCCGCCCGGCCAAGCTCGCGCCCTCCACCGACGACGTGCCCGAGCGCTTCGAACTGGGCACGCTGCCCTACGAGCTGCTCGCAGGCACTACCGCGGCCGTGGACTTCCTCGCGGGCATCGCAGGCGGCTCGGGGCCGCGGCGCGAGCGGCTGCTGGTGTCGATGGCCGCCGTCGAGGCCCACGAGGACGCGCTGCGAGCCCGGATCGAGGAGCGCCTCGCGGAGCTGCCCGGCGTCACCGCGTTCTCCAAGGCGGCGCACCGCACCCCGACCTTGCTCATCGGCCTCGGCGGACGGGAGCAGGAGGCCTACGCGTTCCTGGCGGAGCGCGGGGTCAACGCGCCCGCAGGCACTTTCTACGCGCTGGAGGCGTCGCGGCGGCTCGGGCTGGGTGATGCGGGCGCACTGCGGATCGGGCTCGCGCCCTACGTGGACGACGCCGACGTCGACCGGTTGCTCGATGCCATGGCGGAGTTCACGGGAGCGCAGGCCTGACGAGGCGGCCTCGACGAAACAGGGGACGGCGAAACAGCGGCGGAAGGAACCGCAGCATCAACGCCGACCAGGTCACGTGGGTCAGCAGCGGAGCCTGGATGCCGCCCGTGGCGCGGCGCTGGAGCGCGAAAAGCCCGCCCATCACCACCGAGGCGAGCACAAGCGCGGGGTTGCGGGTGGCGGTGGTCGCGAGCACGTACGCCGCGGTGGTCGTCACCGCCGCCCGTCGGGGCGCGGGACCCGCGGCGGCGTAGAGCGCGCCGCGGAAGAAGACCTCCTCGGCCGCGCCGTTGGCCAGCGTCGTGAGCAGGACCAGCCCACCGGAACCCTGGTCGGCGTAGCGCAGCACCGAGGAGATCGCGCGGTCGAGCAGCGGGATGCGCCGCGCGACGAGCGCCGCGGCGTAGAACGCGCCGAACGCGCCCGCCCCGACGAGGATCGGGCCCGCGACCGGTCGCTGCGCTTGCCCCTCCCACCCGGACGTCCGGCCCAGGTGCAGCGGTCCAGCAGCCAGACCACCCACCGTCCAGGTCAGCGCTGTCGCGCCGGTGAGGGCGTAGAAGGCCGTCGAGTCCGGCCGGGTGGACAACGACGCCCCGAGCACACCCGCCCCGACCACCGCCGTCGCCCCGACGACCCGGCGGCGCCGTCGAAGCTCGGCCGCTAACTCTTCGTCGACCGGTTCTGGGTCGACCGGTTCTGGGTCGACCGCTCCTGGGTCGACCGCTCCTGGGCCGCCGCGAGCGGGGGCCCCCGCTCCCGGCCCAGACGCAACGGCAGGCGGACGCGACCGCGCCCGACCGGGGGAGAACCTCACCGACCCACCCTGCCATGCCCGGGCCCAGCCCGCCGGGCGATCAGCCGCCCTTCCCGTCCGCCGCGCACACCGTGGGTCGACAGGCCCGTGTCGCCCGTGGCGGACTGCGCACGCCGCAGCGCCTGCTGCTGAGCACTTGATCGCCCGTTGCGGGACATGAGCGCCATATATGGCCGTTATGTCACAATTTTGGCGATCACCGTCCGCCGGGAGGCCCGCCGCCGCGCCGTGATCGTCAAGAATGGTGTCGGTGGCGCAGCGCCGCACTGTTGGCACCACATGCGGCGATCACCCGAGCTGTGATGATCACCTGGGCTGGGCGGCGGCGCTCGCGGCCGATCCGGCGCTGGCCGCCGGTCTGTCGACGCACCGCGGCGCGCTGCACAGCCTGGAGGTCGCCCACGACCTCGGCCTGCCCTACACCGAGCCCGGTGCGCTGCTCCCCGCCTGACGCGCCGGGGCTCGGCACGACCGTCCGGACTGATCGTCTGGCCGTAGAGTGCGCCTGTGTCCGGGATCGAGTGGTCCGTCCTGCTGCTCGGGGTGGTTGTGCTGCTGCTCCTCGCGGGCGGTCTGGTCCTGCTGCGCAGGCGCGACCGTGGGGGCGAGCACGTCCTCGAAGCCGAGCCAGAGGACCGTCCGTTGGCCGCGGTCGTCGTCAACCCCGTGAAGATCGACGAGTCCGCGCGTGGCCAGGTCGTGGCCGTCTGCACCAGCCTGGGGTGGGCCCCGCCGCTGTGGCTGCTCACCTCCCCGGAGGATCCGGGCACCGGCCAGGCCGAACTCGCCGTCGAGCGCGGCGCGGACGTCGTGATCGCCTGTGGCGGCGACGGCACCGTCCGGGCGGTCGCGCAGGCGCTGGCGGGCACGGGCGTCGCGATGGGCGTGCTGCCCGCGGGCACCGGCAACCTGCTCGCCAGGACCTTGGGCCTGCCCACCGACTTCTCCTCTGCCATGCGCGTGGCGCTGACCGGCGACGACCGGGTCATCGACGTCGGGTGGCTGTCCGCAGACGGCGCGGACGAGCGAGTCTTCCTGGTGATGGCGGGCACCGGCCTGGACGCGGCGATCATGGAAAGCACGCCGGAGGCGCTCAAGGGTCGGGTGGGTCCCTTCGCATACGTCATCTCGGGGTTCCGGGCCGTTCGCGGGCGCCGGGCCAGGGTCGCGATCGCGCTGGACGACCGCGATGCGCTGCGCCGCAGCACCCGCATGGTGGTGGTGGGCAACACCGGCACGCTGGGCGGCGGCTTCGCGCTGATGCCCGACGCGACGGTGGACGACGGTCGGCTCGACGTCGTGAGCCTGGCCCCGAAGGGGCTGCTCGGCTGGATCGCGGTCGCCACGCGGGTGGTCACCCGCAACCACCGGGGCAGCAGGCGCATCGAGCACTGGCAGGCGCGCCGCGTCGTCGTCATCTCCGACGTGCCGCAGCCCGCACAGGTCGACGGCGACCTCATCGGGGAGGTTCGCGAGCTGCGGGTCCGCGTCGACGCGGGCGCGCTGGTCGTGCGGGTGCCCGGGGCTACGCAGCGTCGCATCTCAGCGCCGAGTCCCACAGCGCCGAGTCCCACAGCGCCGAGCTCCCACGGGGTGACCGCATCGCAGCAGGGTGGCCCTGCTCCAACCCAGTCGCAGCAGGGCCACCCTGCTGCAAGACCCGGGCCCTCGACGGCGCCGACTCCCGCGGGGTGACCGCATCGCAGCAGGGTGGCCCTGCTCCAACCCAGTCGCAGCAGGGCCACCCTGCTGCAAGACCCGCGCCCTCGACGGCGCCGACTCCCACGGGGTGACCGCATCGCAGCAGGGTGGCCCTGCTCCAACCCAGTCGCAGCAGGGCCACCCTGCTGCAAGACCCGGGCCTCTCGACGGCGCCGACCCAGTAGCTTTGGCCCGTGCGGACTGTCCAGGTCATCGGGATCGGGGCGGGCGACCCCGAGCACCTCACGCTGCAGGCCGTCGCCGCGATGCGCCGCACGGACGTCTTCCTCACGATCGACAAGGGCGAGCCGACGGCCGACCTCGCCGGGCTGCGCGCCCGGCTGCTCGCCCGCCACGTCAGCCGCCCTCACCGGGTCGCGGTGATCCCCGATCCCGAGCGCGACCGGTCGCAGGACTCGACGGGCGCCGCCTACGAAGCCGCCGTGCTCGACTGGCAGCGGCGCCGCGCCGCGCACTACGCGCGCGTGCTCGCCGACGAGGTGCCCGACGGCGGGGTGTGCTCCTTCCTGGTGTGGGGCGACCCCGCGATCTACGACGGCACCCTGCGCATCCTGGAGGGCATCGCGTCAGGCGGGACCGCGCTCGCCGTCGTGTCGGTTCCCGGCATCAGCGCGGTCCAGGCGTTGGCCGCCGCCCACCGGCTCGTGCTCAACCGGGTCGGCGGCCCGTTCACCGTGACCACCGGCAGGAGGCTGGCGGCCGACGGCATGACCGGTGACGATGTGGTGGTCATGCTCGACGCCCGCTGCGCCTTCGCGAACCTGCCCGACAGGGAGGTCGACATCTACTGGGGTGCCTTTCTCGGCTCGCCGGACGAGGTGCTCGTCGCGGGCGATCTGCACGCCGTCAAGGACGAGATCATGGCGGTGCGCGCGCGGGAGCGGGCGCGCAAGGGGTGGATCATGGACACCTACCTGCTGCGACGCCGGTGAAGGTCTTGCTGCTCGGAGGCACCGCAGAGGCGCGACGGCTCGCGGCGGTGGTCGGTCGCGACCCCGCGATCGCACTGACGTCGTCGCTGGCGGGCGCGGTCGCGGTGCCGCTGCTGCCGGAGGGCGACGTGCGGATCGGCGGTTTCGGCGGGGTCGACGGGCTGGTGGCGTGGTTGCGCGACCACCGGACGGAGGCCGTCGTCGATGCCACCCACCCGTTCTCGACGCACATGACGGCCACCGCCATCGCCGCCGCCGACACTCTCGGCATCCCGTTGCTCCTGCTGCGCCGACCCGGCTGGACCGCGGGGCCCGGGGACGACTGGCACCGCGTGGCCGACGCCGCCGCGGCGGCCGCCGTGCTGCCGAGCCTCGGTGAGCGCGCCTTCCTGGCGATCGGATCCGGGGTGCTCGCGGCGTTCGCGCACCTGCCGGGCTGGTTCCTGCTGCGCGCCGTCGACCCACCGCCCCCGCCGCTGCCCGCGCGGCACCGGCTCGTCATCGACCGTGGCCCGTTCACCGCCGACGCGGAGCGCGCCCTTCTGCGCGAGCACCGCATCGAGGTGCTGGTCTGCCGGGACAGCGGCGGCGATCTGACGGCGGCCAAGCTCGTCGCCGCCAGGGAGCTGGGTTTGCCGGTGGTGATGATGGACCGGCCGCCCGCCCCTGCGGGAGTTCCGACGGTCGCGACGGTGGACCAGGCGGCGAACTGGCTGTCTACCGTCGCTGGAACTCCGCCCGCACCCCCACGAGGCGGACCGGACGACCCGGGGTGAAGCGGGCCAGCACCGCCAAAGTGGCCGCCTCCAGCTTCGCCGCGTCCGAAGTCGGCTCGGCGAGCGTGATGCTCCGCGTCCGCGTCGTGAACGGGGCGAAGCGCACGGTGACCATGACCCGCGCCGCCGGTCGACCTTCGGCCACCACGTCGTCGGCGACCCGCTGGGCCAGCGCGACGGCCGCGGCCTGCACGTCGGCCCAATCGGTGAGGTCGGCGGGAAAGGTCTCCTCGCGCCCGTGGGAGCGCGCGACCCAGGGCTCACCGCGCACCTCGACCCGCCCCAGCCCGCGCCCGAGCTGGACGTACCAGGGGCCCATCGCGGGGCCGAGGTCGGCGGCGAGCGCTTCGGGGTCGGCCGCGCCGAGCTGGGCCACGGTGGCGAGTCCCCGGTCGGCGAGTTTGGCCGCGGTCTTGGCGCCGATGCCCCACAGCGCACTGGTCGGCCGGTCGCCCATCACCTCGGCCCAGTTCTCCGCGGTGAGCGTGAAGCGGCCGCCGGGCTTGCCGAACTCCGTCGCGATCTTGGCGCGCAGCAGGTTGTCGCCGATCCCCACGGCGCACGACAGCCGCGTGTGCTCGCGGACCTCGGCCTGGATCCGCGCCGCCAGAGCGTCGGCATCGCCGGGATCCCGCACAGTGGCGCCGACGAAGGCTTCGTCCCACCCCATCACTTCGACGACGACCCCTTCGATGCCACGCAGCACCGCCATCACCTCCGCCGACGCCGCCTCGTACGCCGGGTTGTCGGCGGCCAGGAACACCGCCTCCCGACAGCGGGCGAGCGCTGTGCGCAGCGGCATTCCGGAGCGGATCCCGAACTCGCGCGCCGCGTAGGAGGCGGTGGCCACGACGCCGCGTCGCGTCGGGTCGCCGTGGCCGCCGACGACGACGGGCCGCCCGGCCAGCTCGGGGCGGCGCAGCATCTCGACCGCCGCGATGAACTGGTCGAGATCGACGTGCAGCACCCGGTACACGTCGAGAACTATCGCAGCGGCGACGTGTCGTGGCAGGTCATCGCCGCGAGGGTGGGCTCACCAGCCGCACGACGGAGGAGGCCGTGCGCAGTGAGCCGATGCCGGTCGGATGGAAGGGGTACGGGTCGGCGATGCCCTGGATGTCAGGGCCGAGCCCGTCGGCCTTCGGGTCGCACAGCAGCGACAGCTCAGGCCGGGCGACGGCGAACCCGTACTTCTCCGCCCCCGCGGTGAGGAGCGCGTTGAGCTGGTCGTTGCGCGCGGTCAACAGGGCGATCTTGGTCGGGTCCAGCCCTGGGAAGCCCGCGGCCTTCGTGTCGGCGCAGTCGGCGTCGGACGCGAACGCGCCGTAGGAGGTCACGACGATCACTTGCGGCCTGCCGGGGAGGTCGTTGAGGTCGACGAGCAGGTCGCCGTAGGCCCGGTCGAAGGCCGCCAGCCGGTAGTCGAACTCGCCCTTGGTCAGTGCGTCCGCGCAGTCGGGGACGCCGTAGCAGTAGCGCAGGAAGTCGGTCCAGCCCACGTCGTTCGGCCCGATCTCGACGACCACGAACCGCAGGGCCTGCACCTGGCGCAGCACACCGACCTGCGCGGGCACCTGCCTGCCTCCGACGTCCTGCGGGCCGCGCAGGCCCGCGGTGACCGTCGCGTCAGGGCAGGCGAGGTTGAGCACCTTGGCGGGCAGCAGGTTGCCGATCTCGTTGGCGAGGGAGTCGGTGCTGCGTTTGCAGGCCGCGTCGTCGGGCTGGGCGTAGGGACCGCTCGCGGGCACCGGGGGGCCGCCGAGGCGCGCGGCCCGCGAGTCGCCGATGACCGCGCCGGAGTAGCCGGTGAGCGGGGGCCCGACCGGGTCGGGGGAGAGGTGGTAGGCCCCGACGAGCTGGGCGAGCGAGGTCACCCCGCGCAGGCCCTGCACCGCGCCCGTCCACGCCAGCGCCCCGCAGCCCGCCCAGGCCAGCGTCGAGACCGCGAGGGCGATGGCCGTCAGGCGCCGGGTCGCGCGGACGCTGCGCCGCCACAGGTCTGACGGGGGGGCCAACCCGGCCTGGGTGACGCGCCGCAGCGCGACCAGGCTGCGCACCCCCACCGCGCCGACCGCTGCGACCAGCGTGAACGCGAGCAGCCCCATCCCCGCCGAGAGGTACCAGTCGACGAACCCGTCGGTGATCGCCGTGACGGCCGCGTCCCGGGCGGCAGGCCCGCGGTCGGTGTCGAACACCGCGTCCGCGGCGGCGTTGCGCTGCACGGGGCCCATCGTGAGCTGGGGGCGAAGGGGACCCCACACCGTCAGGGGACGCAGGTCGAGCGCCGTGTTGCCGATCTGCACGAGCCGGGCGGGTCCTGCGGGCGTGAGCTGCACCGGCCGCGCGCCCACGGTGATGACCTGTCCGAACGCGACGACGTCGCGGCCGGGGGTGAGCGCGATCGTGGTCGGGATGCCCGCGACGAGGCAGAACAGCACGAGGGCGACGGTCGGCCAGTGGCGCAGGGCTCGGCGTAGCCTGCGTCGGTCGTACAGGGTGAGCCCCTCCTCCTGCTGCATCGATCCGGTGCGCCGTCCAGCATGCGCGCGGCGTGGCGCCGGGGGAAGCCCCACCCTCGTGCGCGGAAAAGGTTGCTCTGGCAACCAAATCCACGCACAAGGGGTGGCTAGTGCGGTGTCCAGAAACGTTCACCGGGTCCTCGCGGGCCCAGACGACGCCTCGCGGCGTTGCCGCCCTCGCGAAGAAGCCCGGTATGAGCTTCGGGCGGCGCCTTGCGAGGCGCCGCCTGGATCCCGCGATCACCCCGGCAACGTTCCTGGACACCGCACTAGGGGATCGCGCGGACGGCCAAGAGCGCGACGTCGTCGGTCATCGGGTCGTGGGAGAACCGCTCGACGGCCTCGCGGACCGCCGCGACCACCCGCCGGGCCGGGCTTCCCGACGTGGCCGCCGCCGTCGTGAGCAGCCGCTCACGGCCGAACTGCTCCTGTCCGCGCCGCCGCTCGGTGACGCCGTCGGTGTGCAGCAGCAGCACGTCGCCGGGCGCGAGGTGGTGGGTGGTGACCTCGACCATGACCGTGGGCAGCAGTCCGACCGCCGTGCCGAACGCCCCGACCAGCTCGGCGCTCCCGTCGCTGCGCACGAGCGCGGGCCGCTCGTGCCCGGCGAGCAGCAGCTCGACGTGCAGCCCCGGCGGCTCGTCGGAAGTGGCCACCCGGACCAGCGCCGCCGCCAGCGTGCAGTACTGCAACGGGTCGGCGGCCTCCATCATCACCTCGTTGAGCAGCTCCACGGTTGCGGCCAGCCCGCGTCCACCGCGCACGAGCACCCGCAGCACGTCGCGCACGAGGCCGGTGCGGGCGGCGGCGCGGGCGCCTTTGCCGCAGACGTCGCCGATGGAGACCAGCCAGCGTCCCGGGCTGACGGTCAGCACGTCGTAGAAGTCGCCCCCGACGTCGGAGCCTCGGCTGGCGGGCAGGTACTCGGCGGCGAGGTCGAGGCCGGTCGCCGTGGGCAGCGCGCGGGGCAGCAGGGCCCGCTGCAGCGCCTGTGACACCTCCACCTGGGCTGCGGCGCTCTGGGCGTTCTGCACGGCCAAGGCGGCCCGCCGGGCGATGTCGGAGATCAGAACGACGTCCTCAGGCGAGTGCGGGCGGCCATCAGGGCGTCCCACCAGCAGCGTCCCGATGGTGGCTCCGCGGGTACGCAGCGGCGCGGCGAGCCCCTCGGTCGGCGCCGCGATGCGCACGGGACCGGTGTCGGCTCCCGCCAGCTGGCCGCGACCCGCGACCTGGCTGAGCACGGCCCGCAGCGCGCTGGACGGGCCGGGAACGGCGGCGGGGTCCAGCGCGGCGCGCAGCTCGGGAAGCTCGTTCTCGTCGGCGTGGGTGAACGCGGCGAGCGTCAGCTCCCCAGCGGGGTCGGCGAGGTGGACCGCGCACCAGCGACCCAGCCGCGGCACCACGACCTGGGGAACCACCGCCACGGCCAGCTCGACGTCGAGCGACTGGCCCAGCAGCTCGCTCGCCTCGGCGAGGTAGGCCATCCAGGCCCGACGATGCTGGTCCACCGCGCGCAGCCAGCGCGTCTCGACGGCCATCGCGATCCGGTAGGCGATGAGCTCGACGACGTCCCTCGCCCCTTCGTCCGCCCCGCCGACTCGGCTGCCGTACAGCCGGATCGCGCCGCGCAGCGGTGGCGTCACGGGGAGCGCGACGTCGAGGACGACCGAGCCGCCGTCCGACCCGGCGCGCGTGACCTCCGTCGGGCCAGCCCCGTCGCCCTCGTCGACGAGAACGGCGACGGCGTGCACGTCGAGCACGTCGCGCAGCCGCCTGACCAGCTCCGCGACCAGCTCTTGGGGCTGCAGGCGGTCGGTGAGCCCCGGGGGGACCGACAGCAGCCGCCGCGCCTGCTCCGGGCTCACCCGGCTGGGCGCGTGGTCCGGCGGCGCGGTCGGAGCCTGCTTGGTGTCGATCGGTCGCGTCGACAGCGAGAACCAGATCGTGTGGCGGCCATTGGCGTCGTGGCGGGTGCCCCATGCCGAGGCCAGCCGCCCCACCAGCTCCAGGCCTCTCCCGTGGCTCGCGGCCCGGCCGTAGCGGCGCCGGGGCTCGGCGAGGTGGGCCTCCAACGGCCCCGATCCGCGGTCGGTGACCGACACGGTGAGCGCGTCCGCATCGAGCTCGAGGCCGACCTCGAACTCCGTGCCCGCGTGCAGTACCGCGTTCTCGGCGAGCTCGCTGGCCAGCAGCACGGCCGTCTCGGCCATCTCGGGATCGAGGCCTGCGACGGCGTCGAGCGCGTCCTGCAGCACTCGGCGCGCCTGACGGGCGGACCGGGCGTCAGGCGGGAGCCGTATACGCCGCTGCAGCGAAGCGGGCACGGGGTGCAGTGTGCACGGTTGTGGTCTGGTGCGCTCAAGCCGGCCGCGGTCGCAGCAGGGTGACACCGCTGCGACTCAGTCGCAGCGGTGTCACCCTGCTGCGATGTGGACGTGGCCGCGCACCCCGCTGGTGATCCGGTGCGCCCCACACGGGTTGCGGTCCATTATCCTGGCGGATCGGCGCCGGGGCGTCCGCGTTCTGGACGCCCGAGAGGGGAGGCGGGCGGGATGACCACGGCTCGGAAGGTGCGCACCGCCGAGGCAGGCGATGCGCCGGAGCCGGTGCTCGCCGAGATCTCCGATGCGCTGTCTCAGCTGCGACGCGGCCGGTTCGACGTCCGGCTGCCGCGTCGGGAGGGCGCGGCGGGCGTGATCGCCGACCAGTTCAACGAGGTGGCGGCCACCGCGCAACGGCACAACCGCGACCTTCTGCGGATCGGACGCAGCGTCGGTCGCGAAGGTCGGATGGGCGACCGGCTCGACGAGGAGTCCTACGACGGCGCGTGGGCCGACGGGGCCAGAGCGGTCAACGCGCTGGTCGACGACCTCGCCGCGCCGACGGCCGAGATCGCCCGCGTGATCGAGGCGGTGGCCGAGGGCGACCTGTCTCAGCACATGGCGCTGGAGATCGAGGGCCGCCCGCTGCGCGGTGAGTACCGACGCATCGGGCGCACGGTCAACACGATGGTCGACCAGCTGTCCTCCTTCGCCGACGAGGTGACGCGTGTCGCCCGCGAGGTCGGCACGGACGGACGGCTGGGTGGTCAGGCCGACGTCCGCGGCGTCTCGGGCACCTGGCGGGCGCTGACGGACTCGGTCAACACCATGGCGTCCAACCTCACCAACCAGGTGCGGTCGATCTCCGACGCGGCCACCGCGATCGCGCTGGGCGACCTGTCGCGCACCATCACCGTGAGCGCCCACGGCGAGGTCGCGGGCCTCGCCGACACGATCAACGCGCTCACCGCGACGCTGCGCCTGTTCGCCGACGAGGTGACGCGCGTGGCGCGCGAGGTGGGCACCGAGGGCCTGCTCGGCGGCCAGGCGACCGTGCCCGGCGTCGCGGGCACCTGGAAGGACCTCACCGACGCGGTGAACGTCATGGCCGCCAACCTCACCTCCCAGGTGCGCGGCATCGCGCACGTGGCCACGGCGGTGGCCCGCGGCGACCTGTCGCAGAAGATCACGGTGGCCGCGCAGGGGGAGATCCTCGAGCTCAAGTCGACCGTGAACACGATGGTCGACCAGCTCCGCTCCTTCGCCGACGAGGTCACGCGCGTGGCGCGCGAGGTCGGCACCGAGGGTCGCCTCGGCGGTCAGGCCATCGTGCCGAACGTGGCGGGCACCTGGCGGGACCTGACCGTCAACGTCAACGAGCTGGCGTCCAACCTGACGTTGCAGGTGCGCAACATCGCCCAGGTCACCACGGCGGTGGCCCGCGGCGACCTGTCGCAGAAGATCACGGTGGACGCGCGGGGCGAGATCCTCGAGCTCAAGTCGACGGTGAACACGATGGTCGACCAGCTCGGCTCGTTCGCCGACGAGGTCACCCGCGTGGCGCGTGAGGTCGGCATCGAGGGCAAGCTCGGCGGCCAGGCGTCGGTGCCGAACGTGGCGGGGACATGGCGCGACCTCACGGTGAACGTCAACGAGCTGGCGTCCAACCTGACCGGCCAGGTGCGCAACATCGCCCAGGTCACCACGGCGGTGGCCCGCGGCGACCTGTCGCAGAAGATCACGGTGGACGCGCGGGGCGAGATCCTCGAGCTCAAGTCGACCGTGAACACGATGGTCGACCAGCTCGGCTCGTTCGCCGACGAGGTCACCCGCGTGGCGCGCGAGGTCGGCACGGAGGGCAAGCTGGGCGGCCAGGCGCAGGTGCGCGGCGTGTCGGGCACGTGGCGCGACCTCACCGAGAACGTCAACCGGCTCGCGCTCACGCTGACCTCCCAGCTGCGGGCCATCTCCGGCGTCGCGACGTCGGTGGCCAGCGGCGACCTCACCCAGCAGATCCGGGTCGCGGCGGCCGGTGAGGTCGCCGACCTCAAGGACAACATCAACCGGATGATCGCGACGCTGCGCGAGACCACCGCCGAGAACGCCCAGCAGAACTGGCTGGACTCCAACCTCGCGCGCATCGGCGAGCAGCTGCAGGGCCAGCGCGACCTCCGCGCGGTCTGCCAGATGATCATGAATGAGGTCTCGCCGCTGGTGGACGCCCAGGTGGGCGCCTTCTTCCTGGCCGCGCCGGACCGCAGACTGGTGATGGTGGGCGGCTACGCCCAGGCCGTCGGCGGCGCGCCGGTGGCGTTCGGGGCGGGCGAGGGCCTCGTCGGGCAGGCCGCGGCAGGCAGGCGGGTGCTGCACGTGCGCGACGTGCCCGACGGCTACCTCACGATCCGCTCGGGCATCGGCGCGGCGGCGCCCAAAGCCGTCATCGTCCTTCCCGTCCTGTTCGAAGGGGAGTGTCTCGCCGTCATCGAGCTGGGCTCGGTCACCCCGTTCTCGCTGCTGCACCTGACGTTCCTCGGGCGGCTCGTGGCCACTATCGGGGTCGCCATCGCGACGATCCAGGCCAACGGGCGCACCGAGGAGCTGCTGGTGCAGAGCCAGCGCCTGACCACCGAGCTGCAGGACCAGTCGGCCGAACTGCAGCGGGCCAACGCCGATCTGGAGGAGAAGGCCGAGCAGCTGTCGCGGCAGAACCGCAACGTCGAGATCAAGAACATGGAGCTGGACGCGGCGCGCCGCGGCGTCGAGGAGAAGGCCCAGCAGCTGTCGCAGGTCAACCAGTACAAGACCGAGTTCATGGCCAACATGAGCCATGAGCTGCGCACCCCGCTGAACTCGCTGCTGCTGCTCGCGCGGCTGCTCGCGGAGAACACCGACACCAACCTGACGCCGCGCCAGATCGAGTTCGCCACCACGATTCACGGCGCGGGCTCTGACCTGCTGCGGCTCATCGACGACATCCTCGACCTCTCGAAGATCGAGTCGGGGCGGGTGGACGTCGACGCCGCTCCGGTGGTGCTGGTCGAGGTGCTCGGCGACCTGGAGCAGGCGCTGGGCCCGCAGGCCGAGGAGAAGGGGCTGCTGCTCGCCGTCGAGATCGCGCCCGACACGCCCGCGACGATCACCACCGACACCCAGCGGCTGCAGCAGGTGCTGCGCAACCTGCTGGCTAACGCGGTCAAGTTCACCGACACGGGCGGCGTGACGCTGCGGGTCGGCAGGGCGGCAGGGGAGCCGCTCATCGCGTTCGCGGTGCACGACACCGGAATCGGCATCCCCGCAGGCAAGCTGGAGATGATCTTCGATGCGTTCCAGCAGGCGGACGGCACGACCAGCCGCAAGTACGGCGGCACCGGCCTCGGCTTGTCGATCTCCAAGGAGCTGGCGCGCATGCTGGGCGGGCGGATCGAGGTGACCTCCACCGTCGGCAAGGGGTCGGTGTTCACCCTGCTGCTGCCCGACGAGCTGGCCGCGGTGCCCTCGCCGACCTCGCGGGCGGTGCAGGTTGCGCCACCTGTCCCGATGCGGGGTCCCGCGTTGCGCACCGCACCGGCCATCCCCGCGCTGGAGGGCGCGACGGTGCTGATCGTCGACGACGACGTGCGCAACGTGTTCGCGCTGACCAGCGCCCTGGAGATGCACGGACTGACGGTGCTCTACGCCGACAACGGCACGGACGGGATCGCGCTGCTGTCTGACCATCCCGAGGTCGAGGTCGTGCTGATGGACACGATGATGCCCGACATCGACGGCAACGAGACCACCAGGCGAATCCGGGAGCTGCCGGGCGGCCGGGACCTCCCGGTGGTGTTCCTCACCGCGAAGGCGATGCCAGGCGACCGCGAGGCGAGCCTCGCCGCGGGGGCGAACGAGTACGTCACCAAGCCCGTCGACCTGGACAAGCTGCTCGCGCTGATGGCCACCTGGGTCACCCCACGCCGTCCCCGCAAGGCGCACCGATGACGGGGCGCCCCCGCGTCCTCGCGGTGGACGACCGCAAGGAGAACCTGCTGGCGCTGCAGGCGATCCTCGAGGGCCTCGCCGTGGAGGTCGTGTCGGTCACCAGCGGTGAGGACGCGCTCAAGCGGCTGCTCAGCGAGGACTACGCGGTGATCCTCCTCGACGCCAACATGCCGGGCATGGACGGCTTCGAGACCGCGGGTCACGTCAAGCAGCGCGAGCGCACCCGGCACATCCCGATCCTGTTTCTCACCGCCGTCGACTACGACCCGCATCTGGCCTTCCGCGGCTACCAGGCGGGCGCGGTGGACTACATCACCAAGCCCTTCGATCCCTGGGTGCTGCGCTCCAAGGTCGGTGTGTTCGTCGACCTGTGGCTGGTGCACCAGGAGCTGTCGGAGCAGGCGGCGGAATGCGCGCGGTTGCGCGCAGTGATCGAGGACGTGGTGGAGCTCATCGACGAGTCGGGCGACGTGGGGCCCACCGCGGTGGCCCAGATCCGGAAGCGGTTGACGGCCGCGCGCGAGGACTGACCAAGGATCGAGAGCGACGTATTCGGGGTTCGAAGAACGTCGCACTCGACGCGATCATGGTCAGCACGCCCGGTTTCGACACCGGTGATCGCTGATAGTGGTGTCGGAGGTGCACCTGTGCAGGTGTGGCACCACTTCCGTCGATCTTGCCGGTGTGCGCAGGGGGTGATCGCTGGTAGTGGTGTCAGCGGGGCGCATCCGCACGTGTGGCACCACTTCTGCCGATCTTGTCCAGCAGGGTGCGCAGCGGGGTGGGGTCGCGGAGGGCCGGTCTCGGTGATCGCGTAGCGAGCGACGTTATCGGGGTTGGATCACCGGAAAAGTCGCACTCGACGCGATCACGGTCAGTGTTGATCACCGGCCCGCGACGATCACCGGCAGTATGACGCCGTGGTCGAGAGCATCGAGCCGTTCGGACTGACGCTGCTGCTGGTGGGGGCGGCGGTGACGGTCGCGCTGCTGTCCAACCGGATCGGCGCCCGGCTGCGCATCCCCGCCCCGGCGATCTTTTTGGTCGGTGCCGCGCTGGCGTCGGATCTGGTGCCCGCGCTCGGGCACCTGTCGATCGTCGCCGTGGAGCAGGTCGTCACGGTCGCGCTCGTCTTCATCCTCTTCGACGGCGGCCTGGGCATCGGCGTGCGGCGGCTGCGGATGGCGCTGGCCCCGGTGGTGGTCGTCGGGGTGGTCGGCACGGTGCTGACCGCCGTCGCGGTCGCGCTGCTCGCGCACGTCCTGTTCGCCCTGCCGTGGACGGTGTCGCTGCTGTTGGGCACCGCGCTGGCGCCCACCGACCCGGCCGTCGTGTTCTCCGTGCTGGGCAACCGCGAGGTCCGCGGGCGGGCCGGGGTGATCCTGGAGGGGGAGTCGGGGGCCAACGACCCGGTCGGGATCACCCTGCTGCTGGCTCTGCTCACGGTCGGCGCAGGCATGGACGCCGCGGCCGTCGGGTCGATCGCGGTGACCTTCGTTGTTCAGATGGCGGTCGGTGCGGCCGTCGGCGTCGGCGGTGGATGGCTGTTGCTTTCGGCGATGCGGCGGATCGCGTTGCCGAGCGAAGGCCTCTATCCGCTGCGCACCCTGGCCGTGTCGTTGGCGATCTACGGCCTGGCGACCGTTGCGCACGGATCGGGTTTCCTCGCCGTGTTCGTGGCCGGGATCGTGATCGGCGACGTGTCGGCGCCCTTCAAGCGCGAGATCGAGCGGTTCCACTCCTCGCTCGCCGGTCTCGCGGAGATGGTCGCGTTCGTGGTGCTCGGGCTCACGGTGTCGCTCCGCGAGACGGTGGCCAGTGGGGCGTGGTTCATCGGCATCGTGCTGGCCGTGCTCCTCGCGTTCGTCGTGCGGCCGGTGTTGGTCGGGCCCCTGCTGTTGGCGGTCGAGCTCACCGTCGGCGAGCGGGTGTTCGTCCTGTGGTCCGGGCTGAAGGGGGCCGTGCCGATCCTGCTCGGCACGTTCGTGCTCGCTACCGACGCGATCACCGGCAGGCTCGTCTACGACGTGATCTTCGTGGTCGTGCTGTTCTCGGTGGTGGTGCAAGGCGGCCTGCTGCCCGTGGTCGCCGCGTGGGGCGGGGTGCGCATGCGCGATGTCGAACCGCGGCCGTGGTCAATCGGCCTGCGCTTGCGCGAGGAGCCCGACGGCGCCCGCAGCTACCTCGTGCTGCCCGGTTCACCCGCCGACGGGCAGGAAGTGCGCCAACTGCACCGCGAACACGACGTCTGGGTCGGCATCGTCGTGCGCGACGGCAGGCCGCTGCGGGTGCAACCGGAAACCGTCCTGCGCGCGGGCGACGAGCTGCTGGTGATCGCGGAGCCGGGGTGGGGGCTGGACTCCGCGTAGGTTGCAGCAGGGTGCCACCGCTGTGACCCCAGTCGAAGGGACTCAGTCGGAGCAGCGTCACCCTGCTGCGGTCCGGCGGGGGTTCTCGAGGCGGTCGCGCACCGCGGAGGCGGCCGTGGTCATGGCGCGCAGCTTGGCGCGTGCGACGTCCGCTGGCAGGTGCCGCAGGCCGCAGTCGGGGGTGACGAGCAGCCGGTCCGGCGGCACGATGCGCAGCGCCCGCTCGATCCGGTCCGCGACGGCCGCGGCCTGCTCCACCTCCGGGGTCTTGACGTCCAGCACCCCCACCCCGAGCACCCGGTCCCAGCCGTAGCGGGCGATCAGCGCGAGGTCGTCGTCGCCTTTGCGCGCGAACTCCAGGAGCAGCTGGTCGACCTCGGCGCGCAGCACGGCAGGGAACAGGAAGTCGTAGTGGCCCTCCCAGAGCGGACGGGCGTAGCGGTTGCCGTAGCAGACGTGCAGCGCCCAGGTCACCGGCACGTCCTTGACGACCGTGTTCACGGCATCGACCGCCAGCTCGACGTGCTCGGGATAGCCCGCGAGGAACGGCTCGTCGATCTGCAGGAGGTCGGCGCCCGCGTCGGCCAGGGCGCGAGCTTCCGCGTTGAGCACCCGCGCGAGATCGCGCACCAGGTCGGCGTGGTCGGGATAGGCCGTCCCGTCGCCGCAGCGCAGCCGCCGCGACAGTGAGAACGGCCCGGTCATCGAGAAGCGCACCGGCCGGTCGGTGTGGGCGCGGGTGAACGCCAGGTCGGCGACGAGGCGCAGCGGGCCGGGCTCGACGTCGCCGATGCGCGCAGGCAGCTCCAGCTCCAGGTAGTCGAAGTAGAAGGCCTTGACCGGCTCGCGGACCACAACACCGGGCACGCGGGCGAGGAGGTGGTCGACGTCGTTGTCGCGGCGCAGCTCGCCGTCGGTGACGACGTCGATGCCCGCGATCTCCTGGTCCTTGAGCGCGGCCTTGACGGCCATGTCGTGCATGTCGGCGAGCTGGGTGTGGCTCACGGCGCCGTGGTAGACGCCGGTCTTGGCGCGCTCCAGCCAGTCGGGCACCGACCACGAGCCGATGACGCTCGTGGTGAGCAGGCACGGGAGCACGGCGGAAGTCGGCACGGTCAGTCCCTGACGTCCGCGGTCATCGTCACGATGTTGCTGCCCGGCCGGGCGAAGGGGGCGAAGGCGACGTCGAAGCCCTTGCGTGCGCCGATGTGCGCGAGCAGCGGCCCGTTGACCCAGTTCACCACCGATCCGTCGTACTTGCCCGGCCCGCGGAAACCCGCGCGGTACTGCTCGACCGCGGTGACGAAGATGTCGTGGCACTGCAGCCGCCCGAACGGATGCAGCAGCGGGAGCGTCTCGGCGAAGCTCGCGGCGGCGCCGTTCGCGGCGTGCAGCCGCACGTCGCCACCCGTCGCCGTCATCGGGCGCAGCAGCTCGCCGCTGATGCCGGGGGCGATCTCGTAGGTGTCGAGCCCGTAGAGCGGCACGTAGCGCTCCTGCAGGCGCAGCGCCGACCAGCAGGCGCGCCAGAACGCGACGGCAGCGCCCGGATCGGGCGTGTGCTGCGGCGCGGCCTCGGCCAGCAGCGCGGGACCCAGCCGCAGCAGCTTGTCGATCAGGCCGCCGAGCGCGTCGGGTGTGGTGGCGACGGTCGCGGCGATGGCGGCGGCCTCGGTGTCGGCGAGGTAGGCGCGGGTCTGCACGAGGTGCTCGCGCTGGCCGATCGTCGCGATTTCGTCACTGGGCAGGTTGTCGTAGACGTTGGAGATGTAGACCAGGAACACCTTGAACCGCAGGAAGCCGAGCGAGGTCATGGGGTGCACCGCGTCGAGCACGAAGGAGCTGACGTGCTCGGCGTGCGCGCCGACGGTGGCGCGGGCCAGCTCGAGGACGTGCGGGGAGTTGTCGCACATGAGGTAGTGCAGGCGCCGGTAGTAGCCGCGCCCGTGCGCGGCGTCGAGCTCGCGGAACGCGTCCAGCCAGGTACGGGCCTGGTTGCCGTTGCCGACCCCCAGCTCCACGACGTAGAGCTCCGCTGGCAGCGCCCGGCGCTGCGCGAGCCTGTCCCACACACCGAACAGCTCGCGGATCGTGGCGCGGACCGGCTCGTCCTCTCGGGCGTCGCTCTTGCCGCCGGGCAGCGCCGACTCGTAGCCCTTGCCCGTCGCCTCCTCCCAGGCGCGCAGGTGCTGCCAGTACAGGGTGTTGAACCGCCAGATCAGGCTGCGGCTCGTCGGCGCCCACTCCTCGAGGGTCAGAGGCCTGGCCGCCGCGCCGCCCGTGCGGTGGGCGCGCAGCGCGGCGGCCACCGCGCCCGCCGTCGCGTCGGCGTCGCCCGCCCGGCGAAGGTCCAGCGCCAGCTCCAAGGAGTCGCCGCCCGTCACCGTCCGCAGCGCCACCGGAGGCCGGAAACTGTCGCGGTACTGCACCCAGTCCGCTGTGATCCGCAGACGGTTCAGGTCGACCTCGCCGTCGGCGATCACCGCGCCGAGCGCGGGAGCCAACGCGGGGACGAGGTCGACGGCGTTCTTGCCCCGCAGGCGCGCAGCCTGCCGGATGTCAATCTGCACACCCACCCCCCGGGCCGTCACGCCATCGTGATCTCCTCAGAACAGTAGGACGCGGCGACGACCTCCGATATGGGAAGTCCGCCAATCACCACCTCGATTCGTGGCCGGCCACGACATGATCAACTTTCGTTGACGTGACGCAGGTCACGCAGTACGTTCGTGACTCGTGGTGCGGGCCCCGTCGCTATGCGGCATCACCGCGGCGAGTGGTGGCACCACTTTCTGGCTCAACACGCCTCCGACCCGGGAGTACCAGCACATGGCCGACTACGACCCGCGCACCGACACCGGCATCCCGACCGAGCCGGTGGGTTCCCTGCCGCGACCGGCGAAGCTTCAGGAGGCCTACGCGAAGTTCGACGCAGGCGACATCGGCGAGTCCGACCTGCAGAAGCTGCAGGACGAGGCGGCCAAGGACTCGGTCGAGCGCATGGAGGCGACGGGGTCGCCGATCGTGTCCGACGGTGAGCAGCGTTGGTCGAGCTTTGCCACGTACCCGATCGCCACGACCCTCGCGGGCACCGGCCTCGCGCCGATGCTCGGCCCGGGAGGCCAGTACTTCGCGATCTTCGCCGACGGGCATGGCAGGCAGCTGCCGAAGCTGGAGCGCGGACCGTTCGCCTACAACCAGTACGCCGCCGACGCTCTGCGCAAGTCGATCGGCTACGCCACCAAGCCGATGAAGCAGGCCGTCATCGCGCCGTCGATGCTGGCGTTGCTCTACCCGTTGAAGGACCCGGTGGAGGGCTACAGCCGTGAGGACTTCGAGGCCAAGCTGATCGACGAGTGCGAGAAGGACATCCGCGAGGCGTTCGCGGCGGGCGCGGCACGGGTGTCGGTCGACTTCACCGAAGGGCGCTTGGCCACCCGCGAGGATCCGCGCAACCCGTGGACGGGCGCCGGGCTGCTGCCGCACTTCATCGAGCTGAACAACCGGGTGATGGCCCGGTTCACCGCTGAGGAGCGCAAGAAGATCGGCATCCACACCTGCCCAGGAGGTGACCGCGACTCGGTGCACTCCGCAGACGTGCCCTACAACAACCTGCTGGGCTCGATGTTCGACATCAACGCCGGGTACTTCCTCATCCAGATGAAGAGCGAGCGCGAGAAGGACCCGGTGCTCGAGACGATCGGCAAGAACCTCCGTTCCGACGCGGACGGGGTGACGCAGATGGCCTACCTCGGCGTTTGCAACGTCTCCAGCCCACGGGCGGAGTCGCCACAGGAGATCGCCGACCAGCTGATCAGAGCGGCCAACTTCATCGACAAGAACCAGCTCGGCTCCACCGACGACTGCGGCTTCTCCCCGTTCTCCATCGACGAGAAGCCCAACTACGGGTCACCGGACTACGCGCGCGACGTCGCCTTCGAGAAGATCAAGGCGCGGGTCGAGGGCTCCCGGCTGGCGGCGGAGAAGCTGGGCCTCTGACCGGTGAGTCTGGCGGTTGACCCCGGTGAGTCCGGCGGTTGACCCCGGTGAGTCCGGCGGTTGACCCCGGTGAGTCCGGCGCCTCGCCACGTCGAGTTGGCCGATCGTGCACGCTGGGTGAGTCTGGCGGTTGACCCCGGTGAGTTCGGCGCCTCGCCACGTCGAGTTGGCCGATCGTGCACGCCGGGGTGCCGCCGACCGGGCCCTCGCAGGGTCTGCTGTCGCTTCGCAGGGTCTGTGGAGCCTGCGAGGTGTGGGCGCGGTCTGCGACGTGGCCCTGGTCTCGCAGGCTCGCCGGGGGCGGGTGGGCGCGTTCACCTCACGGGGTGTGTCGCCTGCGGGTGCAGCGCGCTCGGCGGCGACGGTGCTCGAGGTGGACAGGAACGGGTTTCCGCCCGCGGGCAAACCCCGGAATCCGCCCCTGGCGAAACCCCGCAAATGTTCCTCTCGGGCGGGCGCTGGCCGACACCGTCAACCCGTCGCGGAGTTGATCATCGTCGTCGCTTGGGGGCGTTGCCGGTCGAGCCAGCCGTCAACTGCCGGGGCGATGTCAGCAGCGCGGTCGGGCGCGCCTCGCTGACGTGCTGAGATCAGGTGTGGTCGTCGCGGTGGTAAGCGGTGAAGCCCGCCGCCTCGGCGTCGGCCGCGGTGCGGAACCACGCCTCCGCTGTGGTCCGCGTGTAGTACGGCGAGTCCGTGGTGTGGAACAACATCGAGTCGGCGTTGCCCTTGACCGTGAACTCGGGGCTCGGGGCCGAACCGTCTTCGACGGGCAGAGCCGAGCCTGGGTAGGGACCCGGCGTGAAGGTCGGCGGCACCGCGTCGAGCCCCTGCATGGCGGCCTCGCGACGGTTGTGGTTCCACGGTGCGAAACCCGCGGCTTCCGCAGCCTCGGTGCTGGTGAACCAGGCCTCGGCCCGTGTGCGCACGTAGTAGGGCGACTCTGTCGTGTGGTAGAGCATCGAGTCGGCGTTGCCCTTCACCGTGTACTCGGGGCTGGGCGGCTCACCGTCGGCCAGCGGGTGCGCCGATCCCGGACCGTAGGGCTGCTCGGTCGCCGACGGGCCAGCTGATCCACCGGCGACGCCCGCCGCACCGACCAGGCCGAGTGCACCGGCACCAGCGGCCGCCGACGCACTGGTTGCACCGGCAGTGGCGGGCTCGGCAGTGACGGGCTCGAGCGAGTGCGCGGGCTCGACGGGCGCGGGCTCCGACGTTTCGCTCGCCGCAGACCCCGCGACGGTGGCCTCGTCGGAAGGACGATCGTCTGGGATCGGGTCGTCGGGAATCAGGTCCTGCGCACCGGCGTGCTCGGGCGCCGGGTCGGGGATCGGGTCATCGGGGACCACATCGTCGATCGGGTCGGCGGCGGTCCCGGTGGGATGGGGCTGGTCGGAGATGGGGTCGTCGGGCGTCAGGCGTTCAGGTGCCGCAGGCTCGTCGGCGACGTCGTGCGGGCGGTCGGAGGCCGGTTCTCCCGGTACGGGGTTGCCGTCCTCCCGGCCGTCGGCCTGCTTGGTCAGGCCGACGGCGCCCGCGGCGGTGCCGCCCGCAGCCGCCGAGAGTGGGCCTTCGCGCGGCACGGTGCTCGCCGTCTCGGATCCGGCGTCGGCCGACGTGAGGTTCGCGGTGTCGAGGGTGCTGAGGGCAGGGTCGACGGCGGGGAACACCTCGGTAGCTGCCTCGGACTCCGGGGTGACGACCGGAATCTCCCCGGTCGGCGCGTCGGCGCCAGGATCGACAACGGGGAGGGACTCGGTCGGGGCGTCTGACTCCGCGTGCACGTCCGCGACCGTCTCGGTCGGCGCGTCGGACACGGCGAACGCCTCGGGATTCGCCTCGGTTGGTTCGTCGGATCCACCGTGCGCGTCGGGTATCGCCTCGGTTGGCTCGTCGGATCCGCCCGGTGCGCGCCCGCGATCGACTCGGTCGCCTCGTCGGACCCGCTGCGGGCGCCGGGGATCGACGCGGTCGCCTCGTCGGAGCCGCTGCGGGCGCCGGGGATTGACGCGGTCGGTTCCTCGGATCCGCCGCGGGCGTCAGGGATTGACGCTGTCGGCTCGTCCGTCTCCTCCGCAACTGGCGTGGTGTCGCTGTGCCTGCCCGCGGACGCGGTGGCCGCAGCCGCCACTGCTGCGCCGCCCAGTGCTGCGCCGCCCACTCCTGCGCCGCCCGCGGCGACGCCGCCCGTGGCTGCGCCAGATGGTGCGGCGTCGTGCGACGGCGCCGTCCCCGCTGCGCCAGGGGACCCGGCCTGCAGCGCTCTCAACCGGCGCTGCTGTGGTCGGACCAACAGCAGCCAGGCGAGCAACAGGCCCACGAGGAAGGCGATCAGGTACCAGAGCCAGGTCTGGCCGTAGAGCCACGACACGGAAGCAGTCCTCCAAGATCCGGGCGGGAGTCGGTCAGCCTGCGGCGTCGAGCTCATCGGCGCGGCGGCGCAGGGGCCGCGCCCAGAACAACCAGCCTGCGAGCACCCCGAGGGCGAGCGCGACGATGACCCAGACCCAGACCTGGGTGAGCAACCAGAGCACGGCGATCTCCTCAGACGACGGTGATGTCGACGCGGCGCCCGAGGGCCCGGTTCGCCGATGTGGTGTCCTCGCCGCGGCCGTGGGCGGTGAGGTGATCAGCGGGGACGCCCCCGGCGACCATGGCGTCACCGACGGCGGCCGCCCGCTGGTCGGAGAGCTGCTGGGCGGTGAGCAGGCCGTTTCCGCGGCCCGTCGCCACGAAGCCGTCGATCTCCAGCCGGGCCCCTGGCGCGGTGCGGACGACCGCCAGGACCTTGACGAGAGTGGCCTGGCCTTGCCCGGTCAGCCGGGGGCTGTCGGCGCCGAACGTGATCGGCGCTGCCGCGACCAGCGCAGTGATCTTCGCCTGCAGCGCCTGCTTCGCGGCGGCGTCGAGATCTCCACCCGCGGTCGGAGCGGGTGTTGGTGCCGGAGCCGGAGTCGGCGTGGCGCTTGCCGCGGATGTCGGCGCGGCGGCGACAGAGGAAGCGGGTCGGGGAGCGACGGTTGTGCCGCCCGTCCCGCCAGGGGCCGCCAGCTGCGCGACCCGCACCCCGGTCGCGCCTTCGACGGCCTGTATCGCCCGCCCCGCATCGGCATCGGAAACGCCTGCGATCGTCGCGTCGCGGCCGTCGAACCGGACCGTCGCACCGCTGATGCCTGCGGCGGACAGTGCGGCGCCCGCCGTCTCGGTCAACGTGTTCTGGATCTGCGGGTTGGGCCACAGCAGCGTCAAACCGGCCAGCACGGTCGGCACCGCGATGGCCGAGACGACGAGAGCGAGCCATGGCGGACGCGGCGCGGAACGGCCGGACGGTCCAGGATCGGGTGACACGGAAAGTCCTCGCATCTGCTGGGAGACCAGGGCACAGCAGCGCACCCGAGCCGGCTGTCACCGGCCGCTGCGCCTCTCATGATCACGCAACGATGTCACAGAACGATGACAGCGTGGACACGGCTCGCAGTCGCGACCATCGCGATCGCTGAACGGTCGGCTGACGCGCAACGAGGGGACCTGGTCACCCGGGATGGCGCGGGCCCACGTGTCGGGAAAGACTCGCCGGAGATCAGCCTGCATCCCACCCCACCGACGCGGAGGAGCCCATGACCGACAACACCGAGCGCGTGGCGATCGTCACCGGAGCGGCGAGGGGCATCGGCGCGGCCATCGCGCAGCGCCTGGCCGCGGACGGCATGGCGGTCGCGGTGTTGGACCTGGAGGAGGCGAGTGCCAAGCCGGCCGTCGCCGCGATCGAGGCGTCGGGAGGGCGGGCGCTGGCGGTCGGCGCGGACGTGTCGGACGCCGAGCAGGTGGCTGACGCGGTCGAACGGGTGACCGAGGCGCTCGGCGCCCCGACGGTGCTGGTCAACAACGCGGGCGTCACCCGAGACAACCTGCTCTTCAAGATGAGCGAGACCGACTGGGACACCGTCATGGGTGTGCACCTGCGCGGCTCGTTCCTCATGGCGCGGGCGGTGCAGAAGCACATGGTGAGCGCGAAGTGGGGGCGGATCGTCAACCTCTCAAGCACGTCGGCGCTCGGCAACCGCGGACAGGCCAACTACTCCACCGCGAAGGCCGGGCTGCAGGGCTTCACCAAGACGCTGGCGATCGAGCTGGGCAGGTTCGGGATCACCGCCAACTGCATCGCGCCTGGCTTCATCGTCTCGGACATGACGCGCGCGACGGCCGCGCGCATCGGCGAGGACTGGGACACCTACGTCGGCGCCCGTTCCGCGCAGATCCCGGTGGCCAGGGCGGGGCGGGTGGAGGACATCGCGCACGCCGTGAGCTTCTTCGTCAGCGACGGCGCGGGCTTCGTCTCCGGGCAGGTGCTCTACGTGGCGGGCGGCCCCAGGGCGTGAGCGGGCGCCGCCGATACTGCCTCCCGTGAGGTTCATCTTCCGGCCGCCCGCGTCGCACGCCGCGGGGCTGCTGACGTTGCCGTGGGACGTCCCTCTCGAGGAGTGGGTCGACGACCGGCTGCTCGAGGTGGCCCACCGCGGCATCTCGCGCCACGTGGTGCGGTTTGTCGAGGCCGACGGCATGGTGTTCGCGCTCAAGGAGATCGACGAGCGGCTGGCGCGACGGGAGTACCGCCTCCTGGGCGAGCTGGAGACGATGGGCATGCCCGCCGTCTCGGTGCTCGGCATCTGTGTGGAGCGCTCGCCGGTTGACGGGCACGAACAGGACGCGGTGCTGGTCACCCGGTTTCTCGACTACTCGATGTCCTACCGCTACGTGTTCTCCCACCGGCACCTCAGCCACCCCACCGACCAGCTGATCGACGCCTTGGTGGAGCTGCTCGTCCGGCTGCACCTCGCCGGGCTGTACTGGGGGGACTGTTCGCTGTCCAACACCCTCTTCCGCCCCGACGCGGGCACGATCGCGGCCTACCTCGTCGACGCCGAAACCGCCGAGATGCACACCACGCTGTCGGCGGGCCAGCGGGGCGGCGACCTCGACTACGCCGCGGAGCGGGTTGGCGGTGAGCTGTTCGACCTGCAGGACGGCGGCCTCCTGCCCGCCGACGTCGACCCGATCGTCGTGGCGCACGAGCTGCCGCAGCGCTACCACGCGCTCTGGGACGAGCTGACCCGCGAGGAGGTCTTCCGGCCCGACGAGCAGCGCTACCGGGTCGCCGAGCGCATCGAGCGGCTCAACCAGCTCGGATTCGACGTCGACGAGCTGGAGCTGGTGACCACAGGGGAGGGCACGCGGCTCCGCGTCCACACGCGCGTGGCCGAGATCGGGCGGGACCGGCGTCGCCTGTTCACCCTCACCGGCCTGGAGGTGACCGAGAACCAGGCGCGGCGCCTGCTCAACGACGTGGTGAGCTACCGCGCCTACCTGGAGCAGAAGGAAGGCAGGCCGGTGCCGGAGACGGTGGCGGCCCACCGTTGGCGCGCGGAGATCTACGACCGGGTGATGGCCATGGTGCCCGAGGGCCTGGCCGACCGCCTCGCTCCCGCCGAGATATTCCACGAGATCCTGGAGCACCGCTGGTTCCTGTCGGAGAAGGCGGGCACGGACGTCGGCACGACCGGGGCGGCCCGTTCCTACTTCGCGAAGATCCTGCCGCGGCTCTCGAGCACGCTCACGATCCTGCCTTCGACGCCGGAGGTGGCCGAGGCCGACTGATCAGGCCTGGCGGTTGGTGAGCGCCGCGCGCCACGCCGCGATGGACTCCGAGCCCACGGTGATCGGCTTGTCGCTGGTGTTGACGACGAGCGCGCCGTCAGGTGCCCGGAAGGCCAACAGCGACTGGGCGGGGGAATGCCCGATCTCGACGTTGCCCTGGGCCAACCGGGGAACCAGCCACTGCCACGGCGAGGTGAGCGGCGTTGCCTTGCCTCCGCCGTCCACGGTGCTGTCGGTCCACAGCGCGGCGTACTTGAGGGTGTCGTCGCCCTGCGGGCCCCACTTCAGGGCCCCCGCGGCGCCCGAGCGGGCCATGGCGGCAACGGTGGCGAGGTCGGCCGCCGCGCTGACGGGGCTCGACGGGCCGGGGTTGGTCCCGTCAGGGACGTCGGAGTAGAACTCGGCCCACCAGATCGGCAGCTGCGTGCGGCTGCGGAGCCAGTTGTCGACCGCCACGAACTTCTGTGCGCCCTCATCGACCGACGTCGGTTGGGTCTTCTGCTGGGTGGCGGTGCTCCCGTCGACGGCGATGAAGTCCGCGCCCACGTTGTGGGCGAGCCAATAGTCGACGACGTCGAGGCCGCGCTGGTCGACGACGCCCCAATCGCCCTGCAACGTCGACGCGGTGGGCTGGCCGGGGTCCATGCTGTTCATCACGGCGTACGGGCCGCCGATCTGGACGTCGGGCCGCACCGCCTTGATCGCCTTGTAGACGTCGTTGTAGAGCGCGGTGTAGCCCTCGTAGTCCCAGCGGTTCTGGTCGTCGTTGTAGAAGCCCTTGAGCTCGTTCCAGACGAGCACGCGCTGCACCTGCGGGTAGCGCTGCACCGCCGCGGCGGCGAGGTTCGCGAAGTCCTGGAAGTGCTCGGGGACCGGCGCAGTCTCCAGATCGTCCCAGTTGGTGGCGCCGTCGGCGCCGCCCTTCATCCAGTCAGGCGAGCAGCACAGGGTGAGCATCGCCTTGCCGCCGGTGTCCTTGACCAGCTGCATCCGCGCGTCGAGGCTCGCCCAGTCGAACTGGCCGGGGGAGGGCTCCGGGTTCAGGGTGCCGAAGCCCATGAGGTGGATGTTCTGCCAGATCGCGCTGCCGTCCGACAAGATCGCCTGGCCGCTCTGGCGGGCGGCGTCGGGCTCGCCTGCGTTGAGGCTGTCCTGGGTGTGGCTGACCCCGAGCTCGGTCTTGGTCGGCTGTTGCGTCCAGCCCCAGTCGCCGTCGAACGGGATCGTCTGCTTCGCCACGTCCGATGGCGCGGGCGCCGCCGTGGGGGTGGAGCCGCCCGAACAGGCGGTGAGGGCCATGGCGAGCACGACGCCGACGGCGGCGAGCGGAGAGACACGCACTTGGAGAAACCTCGTCATCGACGGAGAACGGCAGGCGTGAAGACTGCCGAAGGGGCACAGACGGAGAGTTGCAGTGTTTCCCTGTGGCGCAGCTGAGAGCCCGTCACACGACCGCACGTACGAATTCTTTGCCCGCCTCGTTCTGCACGGCTACGGCCGCGACATCGGACAAGGCAATGGCGGCCGACCCATCGAGGGTAACCCCACCGGGCGCGCCCGACACCACCCACGACCCGGCGACCTCCTGCGACCCGTCGCGGGCCACCACCACGATCTTGCACCGTTGCCCGGCCGGGATGCCCGCGACGGAGGCGGTGAGCCGCACCCAGCTGGAGGCGGGGCCGAGCGTGGCGTGCATCGTCACCCCGTCGGGGCCGGTGCCTGCCAGCATGACCGCGCCGACGGCGGAGCCCGGCGGGGGCACGAGCGGCACGCTCGCGCGGCCGATGGCCACACCTCCGCCTGCGATCGCGGCCACGACGACGGCGGCGGCAGCCACCATGCTGAGCACCCTGCGGCGGCGTCGGGCCCCGGTCTCGGTGCGGATCTGTCGCAGTGTGCGCCGCAGGACCAGATCACCGTCGGGTGGACCGTCGAGGAACGCCTCGGGGGGCAGCTCACCGAGCGCGCCGGTCATCTCCGTCAGCTCCTCGTACTCACGGCGGCACATCGCGCAGCCTGTCAAATGCCTCTGCACCGCGTGGGCCTGCTCCGGTGCGAGCAGGCCGAGCGCGAGCGCACCCAGCTCGACTGGGTCGTGGCGCGGGTCGGGGCCTGTCATGCGCGCACTCCCTCTGTCTCGGTCAGGCGCTCGCGCAGCGCGCGGAGCGCGTAGTAGGAACGGGACTTCACCGTCCCGGCGGGGATGCCGAGCGCTGTGGCTGCCTCGGCGAGGCTGCGGCCGTGGAAGTAGAGCTCCTGCAGCACGCCGCGGTGGTCCTCGGACAGCCCGTCCATCGCCCGCAGAACGGTCACCGAGGCGACGACGGCGTCGGCGTGGTCGCGTTCAACGGGGGGGAGCAACGGATCCTGCGGAACCTCCTGCGGGCGGGCGGCCTTGGCCCGGATCCGATCGGTGATCAGGTTGCGCGTGACGGTCAGCAGCCAGCCACGCGTCGAGCCGCGGCCGTTGGTCATGACCTCCGGATGCCGCCATGCCCGGATCAACGTCTCCTGGACGATGTCCTCGGCCGCCGCGCGGTCGCCGAGCAGCCGCGTCGCATACGCGAGCAACGCCCTTCCGTGCTCGGCGTAGACGGCATGGATCAGCGCCTCGTCCACCGCGCGTTCGCGACCCATGCCCCTCCTCCGGTGACCCGCGGGGCCGCGACGGTAGTCGCTGCGGGTCGACGCGTACACGGACGATGCGGCCGGATGGTTCACTGCGATCTCTGTGAACCGCGCGTGGAGGAAATCCGTGAGGGATGCATGAGGAGATTTGCGCCGCTGCTGACGTTGCTCGCCGTCGTGGTGCTCGGCGGCGCGCTGTTCGCTTTGAACATCCTGGGCGACCCCGGCAACAAGAACGGCAGGCCGAGTGCGGCGGTCGATGCGGCCTCGGCCACCGCCGCCGCGCCACCCCCGACGCCCGCCCCGCCCGCCGGGGGGGCGGGCGGGGCGACGGCCGCTGCCGCGCCTGCGGCCCCGGCCGTCGCGGAGAAGGCCTATGCCGGGAGATCCTCCGGCAAGGAGGTCACGGTCGCGATCGCGGTGAAGAACGGCCGCGCGGTCGCCTACGTCTGCGACGGCAAGCGGACCGAGGCCTGGTTGGAGGGCACAGTGTCCGGTTCTGACCTCTCGCTCAAGAGCGCCGACGGCGCGTCGACGATCGTCGGCACGGTCGACGAGGCCGAGTCGCTCGGCACGGTCGCGGTCGGCGACAAGGAGTGGCCGTACACGGCCAAGAGCGTCACGGCGCCCGCCGGGCTGTACGAGGGCCGGGCATCGGTCAAGGGCGTGCTCAACCGCATCGGCTGGATCGTGCTCCCCGACGGCACCCAGACCGGCGTGCTGATGAAGGGAAACGAGCTCGATCCTGCGCCGCCGCTGAACCCGGCGCAGCCGAACTCGGTCGTCATCGACGGGGTGCCGGTCACCGTACGCACGATCGGCGGCGGCGACGCGGTGGCCGGGTCATGAGCTCCGCCTCGCCCGCGGGCAGCTCGGCCCGCACCACCACCGTCGTGCTCGCTTTCGGCATCGGCGCGCTCGTCGCGGTCGGGCTCGGGGTGTACGGCCGGGTTCACGACGCCTCGCCCTACGCGTTCGACGTGGCGGGCTTCTCCTCCGGCCTGGCGGCAAAGGCGTGGCTCGCGACGATCGCCTTCGTGTTGGCGCTCGTGCAGCTCGTCTCGGCGCTGATCATGTACGGCCGGATCAACATCGTCGCCCCGCCGTGGATCGGCACGCTGCACCGCTGGTCGGGCCGGGTCGCGGTGCTGGTCACCGTGCCCGTCGCCGTCCACTGCCTGTACGCGCTGGGCTTCGAGACGGACGCGACGCGGGGGCTGGTGCACTCACTGGCAGGCTGCTTCTTCTACGGTGCCTTCGTGGCGAAGATGCTCGTGCTCCAACGCCACGAGGCGCCCGGCTGGGCTCTTCCCGTGCTCGGCGGGGCGGTGTTCACCGGCCTGACCGTGCTCTGGCTCACCGCGGCAGGCTGGTTCTTCACCACCTCGGGCATCCACTTCTAGTGCCCCGTCAAGGAAGGTTGGTTCGGAAATCGGTGGATCCAGGTGCTCGCAGGCAAGGCGCCGCCCGGTCCTCGTACCGGGCGTACTCGGGCCGGGCGGCAACGCGGCCTGCGAGCACCTGGGCCGCCGAGTTCCGTGCCGAACCTTTCTTGACGGGGCACTAGGCACATCGACGACTCCCCTGGAGACACATTCATGACCACGCTCAACCGCCGGTCCGTCCTCGTGGGGGCCTGTGGCACCTGTGCCGTCGCACTGGCGGGCTGCGCCGCGTACGGCCCCGGCCAACCTGCCGCCGCTCCGCACGCCACGGGCGCCGCGGCGGGCGCGGGCGGAGCAGCGGGCGGAGCGGCCTCCGGAGCGCTCGTGTCGACCGCGGACGTCCCGGTCGGCGGCGGCGTCATCCTCACCGACGCGGCCCTCGTGATCACTCAGCCGAAGGCGGGGACGTTCAAGGCGTTCTCCGCGATCTGCACCCACCAGGGCTGCACCGTCGGCTCCGTCGAGAACGGCACGATCAACTGCCCGTGCCACGGCAGCCAGTTCGCCGTCGCCGACGGTTCCGTGGTCAATGGGCCCGCCAAGAAGCCGCTGGCCGCCAAGAAGATCAAGGTGTCCGGGACGTCGATCACGGCCGCCTGACCGGCCACTGCGGTCCAGAGCGCCCGCCTGCCCGACCCGGCGGGTGGGCGGGCGGGCGGCCCGCAGGCTCCGCCCGGCGGTGACCCCCGTCCGGTAGGTGATCGCCGCCCGGTGGTGATCGCCGGAGGTGGTGTCACGGGGGCACGGGTGCGCTCTTGGCACCACTTGTCGTGATCATGGCGCGGTCAGCCGGGGCTGGGGCGGGAGGCGTCGGCCGGCCATCCGGTGGTGATCGCCGGAGGTGGTGTCACGGGGGCACGGGTGCGCTCTTGGCACCACTTGTCGCGATCATGGCGCGGTCAGCCGGGGCTGGGGCGGGAGGCGTCGGCCGGCCATCCGGTGGTGATCGCCGGAGGTGGTGTCACGGGTGCAGGGGGTGCGCTCTTGGCACCACTCCCCGCGATCATGCGCGGCCGGTGGTCACGCCCTGAGCCGCGCCCGCAGCTCGTTGCGGCGGACGGTGCCCGCCGCCGTGAGCGGCATGGCGTCGACGAACAGCCAGCGCAAGGGGGTCTTGTGGTTCGCGAGCGACCGGCGACACCACGAGTGCAGATCCGCCTCGGTCGGCGCGGTGCCGGGGGCGGGACGGACAAAGGCGGCCACCGTCTCGCCCCACCGCTCGTCCGGCCTGCCGACGACCGCCACCTCGGCGACAGCGGGGTGGGTCTGCAGGACGTCCTCGATCTCGCGGGGGAAGATGTGCTCTCCGCCCCGGACGATCACGTCGGTGATCCGGCCCTCGAACCGGATGTTGCCCGCCTCGTCCATGGTGGCCAGATCGCGGGTGTGGTACCAGCCGTCCCCGTCGATGACGGCGGCCGTGCCCTCGGGGTCGTCGAGGTAGCCCTTCATGACCAGGTAGCCGCGGACGGCGAGCTCCCCGACCGCACCGACCGGAACCGGGTTGCCGCCTGCCGGGTCGGCGATCATCACCTCGGTGTGCGGCAGCGGCGAGCCTGCTGTGGCGGCGCGCACGTCCTGGGGGGCGTCGGAGTGGGTCGCGGTGACGACCGGCGAGCATTCGGTGGCGCTGAACGCGACGACGACAGGAACCCCGAGGCGCCGCTCGGCGTCGTCCACCAACCCGACCGGCACCGGTGCGCCCCCGGTGCCGACCAGGCGCAGCGTCGCCAGGTCGTGCCGGGTCCGGTCGGCGTGCTCCAGTAGCTCGGCCAGGAGCGCGGGCGCGGCGAAGGTGACCGTCGCACGGCAGGTGTCGAGCAGCTGCAGGTGCAGCGCCGGATCGACGGCCTGCGCGCACACGAACGTGGCGCCTGCCGTGAGGGCGCCGAGCATCCCCAGCCCGCAGCCCCCGGGCTGGAACAGCGGCGTCGGCCATACGGCGACCGCGCCCGCGCTGCCCGCGCTGCCCGCGCTGCCCGCGCTGCCCGCGCTGCCCGCGCTGCCCGCGCTGCCCGCACCCGCCTGCCCCGAGGCGCTCCCATGCGAGCCGCGCGTTGGCGACCATCGCCCCGTGGCGCAGCAGCACCCCCTTCGGCGCACCCGTGGTGCCGGAGGTGAAGTGGAGGTGCGCCTCGGCGTGGGGCGCGACGGAAGGAAGTGCCACCGAAGAAGCCTGCGCACCGGCGTCGGCGAGCTCGTCCAGCACAACGACCTCGCGGAGGTCGGTCACGTTCGCCCGCGCGAGCAGGACGGTCGCGGCGCTCCGCGGGGAGGCGGCGCGGATGAGGCCGACGCTGCGGGAAAGGCGCAGCACATAGCCCAGCTCGGTCGCCCGGTACGCCGGGTTCACCGGCACCAGCACGATCCCCGCGAGGGCGGCGCCGTACGCGACGATGATCCATTCGAGGCTGTTGCCCGCCCAGATCGCGACCCGTTCGCCCACCCGGAACCGCGCGAGCAGCACCCGTGCCGCCCGTTCCGACCGGTCGAGCAGCTCGGCCGAGGTCAGCTGCCGCCGCGGTCCACGGCCAGGGGTGCCCTCGACGACCGCGGTCCGGTCAGGGTCCGCGGCGACGGCTTGCCGCAGCGCGTCGCCGATGGTCTGTTGGACGAGCGGCGTGGACGTGTCACCGCGCCGATAGGACAGCGCCGCCTGAGAAGACAGCGCCGCCCGAGAAGAAGACAGCGCCGCCTGAGAAGAAGACAGCGCCGCGCTCCGCGTCGTGGTCATGGACCCACCTCTTGTCGCCGTCTCGAGGAGGGATTCGTGGGTGATCTCCGCGTCGTTAGCTTCGCCACCAGTGATACCGACCGGGACGGCCTGCCGAATCTCCGACGGCCGCCTATCGCGTGCGCGGTCTCACCGCTCGCGGGCCACTCAAGGAGGTCCCCGCTCACTAGAATCCCCGCATGGTCGACGTCGACACGCCTGCCCCAGCCCCGCCCGACGAGCTCGTTCTGGCCGGGGAGTTCCCTGCGGCGACGCGCGAGCAGTGGGCCGCCCTGGTGGACGGGGTGCTGCGCAAGGCAGGTCGGATCGGCGTCGACGCCGACCTTGGCGCGGGCGTCGCCAAGCTGGTGCGGCGCACCCCGGAGGGCATCCCGGTGCCCCCCCTCTACACAGCGGCCGACGTGGCCGACCTCCCGCCGACCGGAGTGCCCGGCCGACCGCCCTTCGTCCGCGGCGCCACGGCCGACGGTCCGGTGCCCGACGGCTGGGACATCCGCCAGCGCCACGAGCACCCCGATCCGCGCAGTGCGCACGAGGCCGTGGTCGCCGACCTGGAGAACGGGGTCACGTCGATCTGGCTGGCCACCGGCGACGGCGCGGAGCTGTCGACCGTGCTCGACGGTGTGCTGCTCGATCTCGCGCCGGTCGCGCTGGACACCGGCGGGGCCGACACCGGGGCCGCCGCCGCGTTCCTGGCCCTCGCCCCCGATCCCGCGGCGCTGCTGGGCACGCTGGGGCTCGACCCGATCGGCCTGCGCGCCCGCACCGGAGCCGGCTCCGACGTCGGGTCGGTCGTCCCGCTCGCGAAGCGGGTGGCGGCCGAGCACCCCCTGGTTCGGGCCGTGGTCGTCGACGCCGTGCCCGTGCACGCCGCGGGCGGCGCGGACAGCCAGGAGCTCGGCTTCTCCCTCGCCGCGGGCGTGGCCTACCTGCGTGCCCTCACCGACGCGGGCCTCGACGTCGCGACCGCGGCCGGGCTGCTGGAGTTCCGCTACGCCGTCACCGACGAGCAGTTCCCGACGATCGCCAAGCTGCGTGCCGCGCGTCGCGTCTGGTCGCGGGTGCTCGACGCCTGCGGGGCGGCCGACGCGGGCGGCCAACGCCAGCACGCCGTCACCTCGCCGACGATGCCGACGCGCCGCGATCCGTACGTGAACCTGCTGCGCGGCACCGTCGCCGGGTTCGCCGCGGGGGTCGGGGGCGCCGACGCGGTCACGGTGGCCCCGTTCGACGCGGCGCTGGGCGCATCCACCCCGTTCTCGCGCCGGATCGCGCGCAACACGCAGGCGCTGCTGATCCAGGAGGCGCACGTCGCCAGGGTGATCGACCCGGCGGGCGGCACCTGGCTGGTGGAGTCGCTCACCGACGCGCTGGCCCACGCGGCATGGGCGTTCTTCCAGGAGATCGAGGCCGCGGGGGGCGCCGTCGGGGCGCTCGACGCCGGGCTGGTCGCCGCGCGCGTCGGCCAGGTGCGGGAGGGGCGCGAGAAGGCGGCCGCCACCCGGCGGGTCCCGATCACCGGGGTGAGCGAGTTCCCCGACCTCGCGGAGCGGCCGGTGCAGCGCACCCCGCTTCCTGCGTCCCCGTCCGGCGGGCTGCCCGTCTACCGTCCCGCCGCGGTGTTCGAGGCCTACCGCGACCAGTCCGACGCCACGCTCGCCGCGACCGGCGCGCGCCCGACGGCCTTCCTGGCGACGCTCGGGCCGCTCGCGACGTACAGCGCGCGGGCGGCGTTCGCGCGCAACCTGCTGGCCGCGGGCGGCATCGACGCGGTCGAGGCGGGGCCGACGGAGACGGCAGAGGAGGTGGCGACGGCGTGGGCCGACGCCGGGGCCACGACCGCCGTGCTCTGTTCCTCCGACGCGCTGTACACCGAACGCGGCGCGGACACGGTGGCCGCCCTGCGCGCGGCGGGCGCGGCGCACATCCTGGTTGCGGGTCGGGTCGAGGTGCCGGGGGTGGACGGCCAGGTGTACGCCGGGTGTGACGCCATTGAGGTGTATCGCGGCTTCGCCGCCCGTGCGCAGATAACGTTGTTCCCGCCACTATTTCCGCGCACGAGCGCCGGAGGCGCGTCATGAGTCTTCCCGACTTCACCACTGTCGACCTGGGTGGCAGCGGTCTTGGCAGCGCCGCGGCGCCCGAGTGGGGACCGGGGCCAGCCGCGTGGGACTCGCCGGAGGGCATCCGGGTCTCACCCCTCTACACCGCCGCCGACCTGCGCGGCGTCGACTTCCTGAACACCTATCCCGGCATCGCGCCCTACCTGCGCGGCCCCTACCCGGCGATGTACGCCACCCAGCCCTGGACGATCCGGCAATACGCAGGCTTCTCGACGGCCACCGCGTCGAACGCCTTCTACCGGCGCAACCTCGCCGCAGGCCAGAAGGGCCTGTCGATCGCGTTCGACCTCGCCACCCACCGCGGCTACGACTCCGACCACCCACGCGTGGCAGGCGACGTCGGCATGGCGGGCGTCGCGATCGACTCGATCTACGACATGCGCCAGCTGTTCGACGGCATTCCGCTGGACCGGATGTCGGTGTCGATGACGATGAACGGCGCCGTGCTGCCCGTGCTCGCGCTCTACATCGTGGCGGCGGAGGAGCAGGGCGTGGCGCCCGCGCAGCTGACCGGGACCATCCAGAACGACATCCTCAAAGAGTTCATGGTCCGCAACACCTACATCTACCCGCCCACGCCGTCGATGCAGATCATCTCCGACATCTTCTCCTTCACCTCGCGCGAGATGCCGAAGTTCAACTCGATCTCCATCTCCGGCTACCACATCCAGGAGGCCGGGGCCACCAACGACCTGGAGCTGGCCTACACCCTCGCCGACGGCGTCGAGTACCTGCGCGCGGGCATCGAAGCGGGCCTTTCGGTCGACGTGTTCGCGCCGCGGCTGTCGTTCTTCTGGGCGATCGGCATGAACTTCTTCATGGAGGTCGCGAAGCTGCGCGCGGGCAGGCTGCTGTGGGCCAAGCTCGTCAACCAGTTCGCGCCGAAGAACCCGAAGTCGCTGTCGTTGCGCACGCACTCGCAGACCTCCGGCTGGTCGCTGACCGCCCAGGACGTCTACAACAACGTGGTGCGCACCTGCATCGAGGCGATGGCCGCCACCCAGGGGCACACGCAGAGCCTGCACACCAACGCGCTGGACGAGGCGTTGGCCCTACCCACCGACTTCTCCGCCCGCATCGCCCGCAACACCCAGCTGCTGCTGCAGCAAGAGTCGGCCACCACCCAGGTGATCGATCCGTGGGGCGGGTCGTACTACGTCGAGCGGCTGACCTACGACCTGGCACGTCGGGCGTGGGGCCACATCACCGAGGTCGAGAAGGCGGGCGGGATGGCGCGCGCCATCGACGAGGGCCTGCCGAAGCTGCGCGTCGAGGAGGCCGCGGCGCGCACCCAGGCCCGCATCGACTCCGGCCGCCAGCCCGTGATCGGCGTCAACACCTACCCGGTGGAGACCGACGAGGAGATCGAGGTGCGGGCTGTCGACAATGCCGAGGTGCGCGTCGAGCAGCTGGCCAAGCTCGCGCGGCTGCGGGCGGAGCGCGACGACCGGGCCGTCGAGTCCGCGCTCGCCGCGTTGACCGGGGCCGCGGCATCGATCGCCGAGGGCTCGCGCCGGGGCGACGCGCAGAACCTGCTGGCGCTGTCGGTGGCCGCCGCGCGTGCGAAGGCGACGGTCGGCGAGATCTCCGACGCGCTGGAGAAGGTGTTCGGGCGCCACGCGGGCCAGATCAGGATCATCTCGGGGGTGTACTCCGAGGAGTCGGGCGCGAGCCCAGCGATGGCGCGTGCGCGCGAGGCGGTCGACGAGTTCGCGGAAGCCGAAGGCCGCAGGCCGCGCATCCTGGTCGCCAAGATGGGCCAGGACGGCCACGACCGCGGCCAGAAGGTGATCGCCACGGCGTTCGCCGACCTTGGCTTCGACGTCGATGTCGGCCCGCTTTTCCAGACCCCGGCCGAGGTCGCTCGCCAAGCCGTCGAGGCCGACGTGCACGTGGTGGGCGTGTCATCGCTCGCCGCGGGCCACCTGACGCTCGTGCCGGAGCTGCGCGACGCGCTGGCCGCGCTCGACCGCCCGGACATCGTCGTGATCGTCGGCGGGGTGATCCCGCCCGCCGACGTGCCGCGCCTCAAGGCGATGGGCGCGGCGGCGGTGTTCGGCCCGGGCACCGTGATCGCGGAGGCGGCCGTCGAGCTGCTGGCGGCGCTGGAGGAGCGCTGAGACGTCCGTGCGCGGATAAGGTCGCCATAGCCACCACATCCGCGCACGACCGCCGGAGGCGGCCCCATGGCTGAGCGGCGCACCCGCGCGGTCGACGTCGTGGCCCTCGCGAAGGGGGTGCTGGACGGGTCGCGGTCGTTGCTCGCGCGCGCGATCACGCTCGTCGAGTCGTCGCGGCCCGACCACCGCGAGGCGGCACAGCAGCTGCTGACGGAGCTCTTGGAGCACGCGGGCGGCGCGCACCGGGTGGGCATCAGCGGCGTGCCGGGTGTGGGGAAGTCGACGTTCATCGAGGCGTTGGGCACCCGCCTGACCGGGGAAGGGCACCGGGTCGCGGTGCTGGCCGTCGACCCGTCCTCCACCCGAACGCGGGGCTCGATCCTGGGCGACAAGACCCGCATGGCCGCGCTGGCCGTCGACGACAATGCGTTCATCCGGCCATCGCCGACCGCGGGCACGCTGGGCGGGGTGGCGCGGGCGACCCGGGAGACGATCGTCCTGATGGAGGCGGCGGGCTATGACGTCGTGCTCGTCGAGACGGTCGGGGTGGGCCAGTCCGAGGTGGCTGTCGCGGCGATGGTCGACACCTTCCTCCTGCTCACGATCGCGCGCACCGGCGACAGCCTGCAGGGGATCAAGAAGGGCATCCTGGAGATCGCCGACGTCATCGCCGTCAACAAGGCCGACGGCGAACACGCCCGACCGGCGAGAGCGGCAGCGCGGGAGCTCGCCGGGGCGCTGCGGATGATGGCGCCCAGCTCGCCGTCCTGGCGGGCGCCGGTGCTGGCCTGCAGCGGACAGAGCGGAGCCGGGCTCGAGGACGTGTGGTCGGCCGTCACCCGGCACCGGGCCACGCTCGAGGAACACGGCGAGCTCGCCGCCAAGCGCGCCGCGCAGCAGGTGGACTGGATGTGGTCGACGGTGCGGGACGCGATGATGGACCGCCTGCGCGCCGACCCGGCCGTCCGGGCGGCGATCCCGGAGCTGGAGGCCGACGTGCGGGCGGGCAGCCTCACCCCGACCCAGGCGGCCCGGCGGATCCTGGACCACCTGGGCCTCTAGTGCGGTGGCCACAAACGTTCACCGGGTCCTCGCGGGCCCAGACGACGCCTCGCGGCGTTGCCGCCCTCGCGAAGACGCCCGGTATGAGCTTCGGGCGGCGCCTTGCGAGGCGCCGCCTGGATCCCGCGATCACCCCGGCAACGTTCCTGGACACCGCACTAGCTGACCGTTCCCCAGCGTCGTGATCGCCGAATCCCGCGGTTTTCGTGCGTAGGCGCACGGAATCCGCTGGTTTCGGCGATCATGAGGTTCGGCGGCACCGACACGCCGACACCGCTCGTGGCCTCAGCCGACCGGCGGGCCGCCTCGGCGCCGTCGTTGTAAGGTCGCCCGCGTGCTGCCACCGCGCCCGGTGATCGGAATCGTGCATCCCGGTGCCATGGGCGCCGCCGTCGGCGCGGCCCTGCGGCCCGCCGCGGGCGCCGTGATCTGGGCTGCGGCCGGCCGGAGCATCACGACGTCGAAGCGGGCGGAGACGGCCGATCTCGTCGGCGTGCCGGACGTGGGCGAGCTGGCCCTGCGCTCCGATGTGATCATCTCTGTGTGTCCGCCGGACGCGGCGCGTGCGGTGGCGGAGGAGGTCGCCGCGCACGTGGACCGGGCAGGCACCCGCCCGCTCTACGTGGACGCGAACGCGGTGTCGCCCGCGACCGTCGCGGGCATCGCGGAGCTGCTCGGCCCCGATCGCGTCGTCGACGCCGCGATCATCGGCCCGCCTGCCTGGGAACCGGGGCGCACCGTGCTGTGGCTCGCAGGTGCCGAGGCGGCGCCGGTCGCCGCGCTGTTCGCGGGCTCGCCGTTCACGGCCCGCGTCCTCGACGGCCCGGTCGGAGCGGCCAGCGCGCTGAAGGCGTGCTTCGCGCTGCAGAGCAAGGCCCTGCCGACGATCTGGGTCACCCTCGACGCGGCGGCACGCGCCTACGGTGTGGCCGACGAGATCCGCGCCGAGCTGGCCCGCACCGGCGTCGACCTCGACGCCCAGCTCTCCCGGATCGACGCGCAGGCCTCCGGGAAGGCGTGGCGCTGGGTGGGCGAGATGCGGGAGGCGGGCGAGACGTTCGCGGCCGTCGGCCTCCCCGACGGGTTCTCGTTGGCCGCGGCGCAGACCTACGACCGGCTGGCGGCGGCCGACCCGACCGACCTGGCCAACCCCTGGGGTCTGCGCGGGCCGAAGCCGAGCTAGGAGGGTCCTGGACAACTCCGGCCGCCGCGCAGTAGGCCCGCGTTGTTCAGGGTGCTCCTGGGCTCACCGGTCTCGCCGCGGCGCCGGGCCGGGTGGAGGCCTCCCAGCCGCGGTTGCCGCCTTCCCGGCGGAAGCCGCCTGCGGGGGGTCCCGCCGAGGTGGCGGTCACGGCGAGCGCGGTGCCCACCGTGGCGGCGACGATCACGGCCGCTGCTACGGCGGCGACGACGGGGACTGCTACGGTCATCGCGGCGGGGTCTCGTGTGCGGTGCATGTCGATCAGCTTGGCGCCCGTGCCCGGTTCGGTCGCGGGCTGCGCGTCGGAATCACCGGAAGGTGTCGCGGGCCGCCGTCGCGACCGGGTGGGTTGAGCACGGGGTGACCGCGCTCAACCCGAAGGGCCGAACCGCTCGACGCGGATCAGACGGTCGGGCACCCCCGCCTCCCGCAGACGGTCGGTGGCCGCGTCGGCGAACGCGGGCGACCCGCAGACGTAGACGTCCTCGCCGCCGCGCACCAACGGGGCGACGTCGTCGACGGTCATCCGGCCGGGCGCGCGCGAGTCGCCAGGTGGGGCCACCCGCGTCCACACGATCCGCACCCCGTCGCCCGGCAGCTCGGACGCGTAGTAGAGGTCCTCGGGGGACCGCGCCGACACCAGCAGCCGCAGCAGGTCCGCGTGACCGTCGCGGCGGCCCTGCCGGAGCATCGCCATCAGCGGGACGACGCCGGATCCGCCGCCGATCAGCAGCGCGCGGGTGTCTCCCCGCCACACGAAGAACCCCCCGATGGGCCCCCTGACCTCCAGCTCGTCGCCGGGCGCGACGACGTCGTGCACGAACTCCGACACCTCGCCGTCGACGAGACGCTCGACGGTCAGCTCGATCTCGCCGGTGTCGTCGGGCGGCGACGCGACCGAATACGAGCGAGAGGCGCTGTAGCCGTCGGGCGCGGTCAGGCGGATCACGTAGTGCTGGCCCGCCAGATGGCGGCGCGGCTCGGGCAGGCGCAGAAGGTAGGTCCGTGCGTTGGGGGTCTCGTCGCGCACGTCCAGCACCTTCGCGGCCTGCCAGCGCAGGGTCTGGCTGTGGGTGGTGTCACCAGGGGTCGCGGTCACGGCCTCAGTCTCCCTGGTAGCGCTGCTCCTTCCACGGATCGCCCCGGTCGTGGTAGCCGTTGCGCTCCCAGAACCCCGGCTCGTCGTGGTCGAGCAACCGCAGCCCCGCGACCCACTTCGCGCTCTTCCAGAAGTAGAGGTGCGGCACCAGCAGCCGGGCGGGACCGCCGTGCTCGGTGGTCAGTGGCTGTCCGTCGGCGTCCCAGGCGACCCACGCCTTCCCGTCTGTGACGTCGGCCAGCGGAAGGTTGGTCGTGTACCCGGTATGTGAGAACGCGACGACGTGCGTCGCCGTCGGAAGCACGCCCGCCGCGTCCAGGAGCGTGTCGACCGAGACGCCGTCGAAGGTCATCCCCAGCCTGGACCACGTGGTGACGCAGTGGATGTCGCCTGCGTAGCGAGCGCGGGGCAGGGCGTGGATCTCGTCCCAGTTCCAGCTGGTCTCCCGCTCGACGAGCCCGGACACCATGAACGTCCACCTGTCGGTCCCGATCCGTGGGGTGGCCTCGGCGTGCAGCACCGGCCACTCCTCGCCGGCGTCGTACTGCCCCGGCGGCAGTCTGCCGTCACGCTCGCGTCGCCGTCCGAGGAACCCGCGCGTCACCGTCGCCATACCCGGAGAAAGTACGCGGACCTGCCCGTTCATTCCAAGCTGCGGTGTGCGCGCAGCCGGGGCAGATCGCCGTCGGCGAGCGCCGTCCAGAACCGCAGGGCGGCATGCTCGAGCTCGAGGCCCAGCTCGAGGGTGGGCGCCGGGTCGGGCGAGCGGCGCAGCAGGTCGTTGTAGAGGCTGATCCGTCTGCGGTGCTGGGCTATCTGTTCGGCCGCGAGCCTCGCCACGTGGTCCGGATCGCCGATCTCGTGGAAGTACAGCTTCAGCTCGGCGACGTCGCGGAGCTGGAAATGTGGGGGAGTGGGCGCGGCGAGCCACCCGCGTAGCGCGTCATGGCCGGGGCCGGTCAGCGAGTAGGTCTTGCGGCGGCGCCCGCCCCTCTCGACCGTGCGCGCCAGCAGCCCGACATCGGCGAGACGGTCGGGCTCGGCGTAGAGCTGCGCGTGCGGAAAGTGCCAGAAGAGCCCGACGGACTCCCCGATGGCCCGCTTCAGGGCATACGGCGTGCAGTGCCCGTGCAGGGCGACCATGCCGAGCACCACGAAGGAAGTGGTGGTCAGCCGCCGCTCCGGCATAGTACCGATGGTAACCGGGTGCGCACACAGATAGTATCGATCGGACGATCGTCACCCGACCGTCGGTCACCGACGGTACCCTCCGCTACCAGATCACAGTCGATCCAAGAAGGGCTGCTGGCTCTTGACGATCTTGGTCCGGGCTTCGTCCATGCCGAACCACGCGGCCCGGTCGACCTCGGGGAAGGACTGTCTGCGGCCCGAACGCGGCGGCCACTCGAGCTCGAAGGTGTTGCTGACGATGTGGTCGACGTCGAGGTCGCCCGCGAGCGCAAACGCGGCGATGACCTTGCTGCCGGACCGTACCGTGCCCAGGGCGCGCAGCTGGCCGTCGGGCGCCGGGGAGCCGAGCTCCTCGGCGAACTCGCGCTGGGCGGCGGCGCGCGGGTCCTCGGTCTCCGGGTGCTCGCCCTTCGGGATGGACCACGCGCCCTCGTCTTTACGGGCCCAGAAAGGGCCGCCCATGTGCGCGAGCAGCACCTGGACCGCGCCATCGGGGCCGGTGCGGTGCAGCAGCACCCCGGCTGAGTGAACCGTCACGCCGCGCGGTCGTCCCGCCAGGCGATCCAGTCCTTGAGCAGCCCCAGGTCGTGGCTCGGCCCGCCGAAGCCGACGGTGAACAGCGTCGCGCCTGCCGCCACCAGCTCGTCGCCCACCTGGTCCGGCGGCTTCTGCACGCCGATCGAGCGCTCGACCGCTCTGGGGTCGCGGCCCACGTCGGCGCAGTGGCCGTCGAGGATCGCGTTCTTGCGCTTGAGCACCCCGACATCGCCGAAGCTGTGCCAGATCGCAGCGTGCTCGGCGGTGTAGCGCAGGGTCTTCTTCTCGCCGCCACCGCCGATGAGGATCGGGATGTCGCGGGTCGGCGCGGGGTTGAGCTTGGACCAGCGGCTCCTGATCCGGGGCAGGGCCTGGGCGAGATCGGCCAGGCGGGATCCGGCGGTGCCGAAGTCGTAGCCGTACTCGTCATAGTCGCGCTGGAACCACCCCGCCCCGATGCCGAGGATGAGCCGTCCGCCCGAGATGTGGTCGACGGTGCGGGCCATGTCCGCGAGCAGTTCGGGGTTGCGGTAGCTGTTGCAGGTGACAAGCGCGCCGATCTCGACGCGGCTGGTGGCCTCCGCCCAGGCGCCGAGCATCGTCCAACATTCGAAGTGCTTGCCGTCGGGCTCGCCGTAGAGCGGGAAGAAGTGGTCCCAGTTGAACACGATGTCGACGCCTGCTTCTTCGGCGGCGGCGACGGTGTCACGGATCTGGGCGTAGTCGGCGTGCTGGGGTTGCAGCTGCAGGCCAATCCGGATCGGGTGGGTCATGCCTCGATCTTGGCATCGGCTGCCGCGCCGCGCTGAGCCGCCATGAGGGCCTCATGCGCTCGGGCGTCGTCCGCCGCGGCGCATGTCGCCCGTGGTGACGCGGCGGCCGGGGTCGACGAGCCGCTTCCACTTCGCCTGTGCCGCCTGACGGCTCGACAGCTGCGCCTGCACGGCGTCGGCCACCTGGGCCCAGGTGAGGCCGTCGGCGCGGAGCTTGCGGATGAGGTCGCGCTCGTAGTAGTCGGCCAGCCTGCGCATCTCGTGGACCAACGCGTACCAGGCGGCTGCGGCGTCGCCCGTCAGCGGACCTCCCGCGCTGTGCTCTTTGAGCTGGTCGAGGAGGGCATGCGGCGAGCGGTCCCGGGTGATCGCGGGGTCCACGCGTTCCAGCCAGCGCCTGGCGTCGTCGTAGTCCACAGTGTCAGTGAATCATTGACGCGGGCGATCAGTCAGTGAATCGGCGACGACACGCCGTCCCCCCGGTGAGTCGCCCACCCCACCCCGGTGAGTCGACCGTCCGGCTACGACGAAGGGGCCGATTCGCCACGGCCGGCTCGGCATGCGATCACCACCGTTGCGGAGGTTGAGGTGCGGGCGGACCGGACAGTGGCGCAAGGTCGCTTGGCCTTCGTCGATCGCGTCGAGACCGACGTTCACGGTGATCGAAACGCTGAGGACGCGCCGGTTGTCAACATGCAGGTTTGATGCCTGGAGCTAGGGGCTCGGCGCCGGGAACAACGCAGCGAACCCGGCCTGGGCCCGGCTGGACAAGATCGGCGAAAGTGGTGCCACCCGTGCGGATCCGCACCACTGACACCACAACCAGCGATCACCCCCTGCCCGCACCGGGCAAGATCGGCAGAAGTGGTGCCACACGTGCAGAGGTGCACCGCCGACACCACTACCAGCGATCACCCCCGCGCACACTGGGCAAGATCGCCGAAAGTGGCGCCCCGGGGTAGCTACCCGGACCGGTGGCGTCCTCGCAAGGGGTGTCGAACCCGATGCGTCTTTGCGTCGGTCTGGACGTGATCAGCGCCGCCGGGATCACCGCTGGATCACTCCGGTCCTGTGTGGTGGGGTGGGCGACTCACCGTGGTGGGGGGTCGGCTCGGCGTGGTGGGGCGGCCAACTCGGCGGGGTGGGGTGGGCGACTCACCGTGGTGGGGGTGGGCGACTCGGCGGGGTGGGGTGGGCGACTCACCGGGGTGGGGTGGGCGACTCACCGGGGTGGGGTGGGCGACTCACCGGGGTGGGGTGGGCGACTCACCGGTCAGCTGGGAGCGACGTCGGTCAACCACACGGCGGCCGCGCCCTCCTCGTCGGAGGCGGCCAGGTCGATCTCGGCCGTGATGGCCCAGTCGCGGTCGCCGTCGGGGTCGTCGAGCACTTGGCGGACGAGCCAGCGCTCGGGCTCTTCGGTGATCGTGATCAGGGAGGGGCCGCGGGCGGCGGGGCCGGTGCCGATCGCCACGAGGTTGTCGCCATACTCGGCGAAGTAGGGCTCCAGCGCGGCGCGCCACGCCGCGGCGTCCCAGCCCGACTCCGCGTCGAGCTCGCCCAGCAGGTCCCATCGGCGCAGCGCGGCCAGCTCCACCCGACGGAACATCGCGTTGCGCACGAGCACGCGGAACGCGCGGGTGTTGCGGGTGACGGCGGCGGGGCCCTGGTCGAGCGGCGGGGGAGCGGAGTCCCCGCCGCCCGCGCCCGCCGCGAGCGCCTCCCACTCGTCGAGCAGGGACGAGTCGACCTGGCGCACCAGCTCGCCGAGCCACTCCTCGATGTCGGCCAGCTCCTCGGTCTTCGCCTCGTCGGGCACGGTCTGCCGCAGCGCGCGGTAGGCGTCCGCCAGATAGCGCAGCACCAGGCCCTCCGAGCGGGCGAGCTGATAGTGCCCGATGTATTCGACGAAGGTCATCGAACGCTCGTACATGTCCCGCGCCACCGACTTCGGCGAGAGGCGCGCGTCCTCCACCCACGGCGCCCCTTGGCGGTACGTGGCGAGCGCCGCCTGCAGGAGCTCGTCGAGCGGCTTGGGCCAGCTCACCTCCTCCAGCCGGGCCATCCGCTCCTCGTACTCCAGCCCGTCGGCCTTCATCGCGGCGACGGCCTCGCCCTTGGCCTTGCTCTGCTGGGCGTACAGGACGGGGCGGGGGTCGTCGAGGGTCGCCTCGACGACCGACACGACGTCCAGCGCGTACGTCGGGGAGGCGCGGTCGAACAGCTCGACGGTGGCCAGCGCGAACGGGGAGAGCGGCTGGTTGAGCGCGAAGTCCAGTTGGAGGTCGCCGACGAGGCGCACCATCCGCCCATCGGCGTCCGGCTCGGGGAGGCGCTCGACGACCCCGGCCGTGAGCAGGGCCCGGTAGATCGCGATCGCCCGCAGGATGTGGCGGCGCTGCCTGGGCCGCGGCTCGTGGTTGTCCTCCAACAGGTGGCGCATGGCGGTGAACGCGCCCGGCGGGCGGCCGACCTGATCGTGCGCCGGGCGCGAGATGACGTTCAGCAGCATCGCATGAGTGACCTTGAAGTGGCTGGTCAACGGCTCGGGCTGGGCCGTCTGGAGCTTCTCGAAGCCGGTGGCCGACCAGCCGACGAACCCCTCCGGCGGCTTCTTGCGCACGATCCTGCGCTTCTTGCGCTCGTCGTCGCCCGCCCTGGCGAGCAGGCGCGCGTTCTCCACTTCGTGGTCGGGGGCCTCGGCGACGACCGTGCCGACGGTGTCGTAGCCCGCCCGCCCGGCCCGTCCGGCGATCTGGTGGAACTCGCGGGCCTTGAGCGGCCGGGTGCGTTGCCCGTCGTACTTGGCGAGGCCGGTGAACAGGACCGTCCGGATGGGCACGTTGATCCCGACGCCGAGGGTGTCGGTGCCGCAGATCACTTTCAGCAAACCGGCTTGGGCCAAGGTCTCCACCAACCGCCGGTAGCGCGGCAGCATCCCCGCGTGGTGGACGCCGATGCCGTGGCGGACCAGGCGCGAGAGCGTCTTCCCGAACCCCGCCGTGAAGCGGAACGCCCCGATCAGGTCGGCGATGGCCTGTTTGTCCTCCTTGCTGGTGACGTTGACGCTCATCAGCGCCTGCGCCCGCTCGACCGCGGAGGCCTGCGTGAAGTGCACGACGTAGACCGGCGCCTCGTGGGTGCCCAGCAGCTCGCTGATCGTCTCGTGCAGCGGGGTGAGGACGTAGCGGTAGTGCAGCGGCACGGGCCGCTCCACCGACGTGATCACCGCCGTGTCCCGGCCGGTGCGGCGGGTGAGGTCGTCCCGGAAGAACGCGACGTCGCCGAGGGTGGCGCTCATCAGGAGGAACTGCGCCTGCGTCAGCTCGATCAACGGCACCTGCCACGCCCAGCCGCGGTCGGGATCGGCGTAGAAGTGGAACTCGTCCATCACGACCGAGCCGACGTCGGCCTCGCGGCCCGCGCGCAGTGCGATGTTGGCGAGGATCTCCGCCGTGCAGCAGATGATCGGCGCCTGCTCGTTGACCGCGGCGTCGCCGGTGAGCATGCCGACCTTCTCCGCCCCGAACGTGTCGATGAGCTGGAAGAACTTCTCGCTGACGAGGGCCTTGATCGGCGCGGTGTAGAACGTGCGCAGCCCGCGCGAGAGCGCCGCGGCGTGCGCCCCGACCGCGACCAGCGACTTTCCCGAGCCGGTGGGCGTCGAGAGGATCACGTTGCCGCCCGTGACGAGCTCCAGCAGCGCCTCCTCCTGCGCCGGGTAGAGCAACAGCCCGCGCTCCTCGTACGCCCAATCGGCGAACGCCGCGACCAGGTCGTCGGGATCGGGGGTGGGCGGAAGCCGGTCGGTGAGCGTCATGGTGACCCCATCGTCCCTGGGTTTGGGGCGGCGAGTTGCAGCAGGGTGACACCGCTGCGACTGGGCCGCAGCGGTGTCACCCTGCTGCGGTCCGCGCCCGATGTGCAACAGCTACCGTGAACACCGTGACGAGGGGTCCGCGTTCCATGCCGGATCTCGTCTCGCCCATGCAGGTCGCCGCCGGGTCGGGACAGGCGCCGGTCGGGCCGGACTGGGTGGTCGAGCTCGCTTGGACGGGCCATCGCTGCATCGCCTACGTCGAGCCCGGTCGCCGGACGCGGCTGCTCAGCTCCGGTGGGGTCTCGATGACCCCGGCCTACCCCGAGCTCGTTCCGGAGCTGGAGCGCCGGTCCCCACCGGGCGGCATGATCCTCGACGGCACGCTCGTGGCCCGCGGCGAGGAGCACGCTCCGCGGGTGGCCAGGCTGCAGCGGCGCAGCGCCCGGTACCGGCCGACCGAGCGGCACATCCGCACGGTTCCGGTCGACCTGCAGGTGGCCGACCTCCTGTGGCTGGACGGCCACAGCCTCCTCGACCTGCCCTACCGCGACCGGCGGGCGCTGCTGGAGGGCCTCGGCTTCGCGTCCGCCCCGGTGTGGACGACCTCGCCGATGCCGATGACGGAGCTGCCGTCGCTGCTGCGCATCGCGGAGGGCAAGGGTGTAGAAGCGCTGCACGCCCGGCATCTGGGTTCGCGCTACAAGCCGGGCCAGCGTTCGCCGCTGTGGGTGCGGGTGCCGGTGCCGCGGATCGGGCGGGTGCTGGTCGGCGGCTGGAGCCCGGTCGACCCGCGACGGCCGGACCGCATCGCGAGCCTGCTGGTCGGGGTGCCCGACGGCGGCGGGCTGCGCTATGTCGGCCGGGTCGGGGTGAGCGGGGACGAGCGTCGCCGTCCCGTCGCGGGCCTGGAGCAGCTGCGCCGCAAGTCCCCGCCGTTCCGCGCGGATGTGCCGCCCGACGTCGCCAGGGACGCGATCTGGGTCGAACCGCGGCTGGTCGGGCTCGTCGACCACACCGGCTTCACCGCCGACGGGAGGCTGCGGCTCCCGCACTGGCGGGGCACGGTCGCGCCGGGTTCGGCCGCGGTGCCGTGGGCGCGGCGAGGGGACGAGAAGCTCGCGGACCCACCCAAACCCTCCGATGATCCGCGCGAGAGCGTGGTTTCCGGTGATCGAACCCCGGAAACCGCCCTCTCCCGGCGATCAGATCCCGAGAGTCGCCGACTCGAGCAGCACTTCGTCTACAACTCGCTCAACGCCATCGCCTCGCTGATCCGCACCGACCCGGCGCGGGCGCGCGACCTGCTGGTCGGTTTCGCGGGCCTCACTCGGGCCACCGACCGCCCCGCCGACACACCCAGCACCCTGGGGCAGGAGCTGGAAACCGTCATGGACTACCTCGCCATCGAGCAGGCGCGTTTCGGCAAGCGCCTGCAGGTCGAGATCGACATCGAGCCTGGTCTGCACGCGACCCCCGCCGAGCCGTTGCGCCTGCTCGCCGCCGTCCGTGACGCCGTGCAGCGCGACATCGAGCCCCGCGTCCAGGGTGGGGTGCTCTCGGTGCGGGCCCAGCGGGCCGAACGCGGCTGCACCGTGATCATCACCGGTGGCGTAGGCGAGCCCCGGGTGCTGGCGTTGGCCGTGCCCACCCCCACCTGACCGGCGCCGGTTGCTTCCAGGTGAATATCCGACGCACGCCCGCGCTCGATGATCGGCGGGTCGGTACGGTTCGCCCATGCTCGGCCTTCCCGAAAACGCCCGCGTATGCCTGTTCGACCTCGACGGCGTGCTCACCGACACCGCGAGCGTTCACGCCGCGGCGTGGAAGCAGATGTTCGACGACTATCTGCTCAATCGGTCCAAAAGGGACGGCAACTCGTTTCGCGAGTTCGATGTCAAGACCGACTACGGCCCGTACGTCGACGGCCGACCGCGGCTGGACGGCACCCGCGGCTTCCTCGAGTCGCGCGGCATCGACCTGCCGGAGGGTTCCCCCGACGACCCGCCCGCCCTCGAGACGCTCTGGGCCCTGTCGACGCGCAAGAACGACCTGGTGCAGGAGAAGATCCGCACGGTCGGCGTGGACGTCTACCCCGGATCGGTCCGGTACCTGCACGCGGTCAAGGCGGCGGGCATGGCCACCGCCTGCGTGTCCTCCTCAGCGAACGCGGAGCAGGTGCTCCAGGTCGCCGGGCTGACCGACCTGATCGACCACACGGTCGACGGCGTCGTGGCCAAGGAGCGCGGCCTACCCGGCAAGCCCGCCCCCGACACGTTCCTGGCCGCGGCGGCCGATCTCGGCTTCGCCAAGGAGCGGGGGGTGGTCTTCGAGGACGCTCTGGCCGGGGTGGAGTCCGGCCGGGCAGGCCGCTTCGGCTTCGTGGTGGGGGTCGACCGGGTCGGGCACGCCGATGCGCTCAAGGAGCATGGCGCCGACGTCGTCGTGCGGGACCTGGAAGAATTGCTCGATGAGTCCTGATCCCGGGCGTCCGTTCACCGTCGAGCCGTGGCACGTGCGCGAGCCGCGCCTGGACATGGGCGCCCTCGGCCAGGCCGAGTCGGTCTTCGCGCTATCCAACGGCCACATCGGACTGCGCGGCAACCTCGACGAGGGGGAGCCGCACGACACGCCGGGCACGTACCTCAACTCGTTCTACGAGAAGCGGCCGCTGCCCTACGCCGAAGGTGGCTACGGCTACCCCGAGTCCGGTCAGACGATCATCAACGTCACCAATGGCAAGCTCATCCGGCTGCTGGTGGAGGACGAGCCGTTCGACCTGCGCTACGGCGAGCTGCGCCATCACGAGCGGGTGCTCGACCTGCAGGCGGGCACCCTCACCCGCAACGTCGAGTGGGCGTCGCCCGCGGGCCGGGTGGTCAAGGTGCGCAGCGTCCGCATCGTGTCGCTGACGCAGCGGGCGATCGCGGCGATCCGCTACGAGGTCGAGGTGCTCGACGCCCCGGCGCTGCTGGTCCTGCAGTCGGAGCTCGTGGCCAACGAGCAGCTGCCCGCCCGCGAGGAGGCCGATCCGCGGGTCGAGGCCGCGCTGACCGACCCGTTGATGTCCGAGCAGCACGGCACGCACGCCAACGGCGCCTGGCTGATCCACCAGACGCGCCAGTCCGGGCTCCGAGTGGCGGCCGCGATGGACCACGAGGTGCGGGGTCCGGAGAAGCTGCAGGTCATGTCCGAGGCCACGGAGGACATCGGGCGCAGCACGGTGATCACGCGCCTGGAGCCAGGCCAGACACTGACGATCATCAAGTTCCTCGCCTACGGCTGGTCGTCGCGGCGCAGCCAGCCCGCGCTGCACGACCAGGTCCGCGCCGCGCTGGCCGCCGCCCGCTTCACGGGATGGGACGGCCTGCTGGCCGAGCAGCGCGAGTACCTCGACGACTTCTGGTCCACCGCGGACGTCGAGATCGACGGGGACGCGGAGCTGCAGCAGGCCGTCCGCGTCGCGGTCTTCCACGTGCTGCAGGCAGGCGCCCGCGCCGAGCGGCGCGCGATCGGCGCGAAGGGCCTCACCGGCGAAGGCTACGACGGGCACACGTTCTGGGACACCGAGACGTTCAGCCTGCCGGTGCTGTCGTTCCTGGCGCCGGACGCGGCGGCCGACGCGCTGCGGTGGCGGCAGACGATCCTGCCGCTGGCCTACGACCGTGCCGAACAGCTGGGCCTGTCGGGTGCGGCGTTCCCGTGGCGGACGATCAGGGGCCAGGAATGTTCCGGCTACTGGCCCGCGGGGACAGCGGCGTTCCACATCAACGCCGACATCGCCGACGCGGCCCGCCGCCATGTCGCCGCGACCGGGGACACCGACTTCGAACGCGACGTGGCTCTCGAGCTGCTCGTGGCCACCGCGCGGCTGTGGCGCTCGCTCGGCCACCACGACTCGTCGGGAAGCTTCCGCATCGACGGGGTCACCGGCCCCGACGAGTACACCGCGATCGTCGACAACAACGTCTACACGAACCTGATGGCCCAGCTGAACCTGCGCGTCGCCGCGGACACCGCCGCGAAGCACCGCCGCGCGGCCCACACGCTGGGCGTCAACGCCGAGGAGATGGCGAGCTGGCGCGACGCGGCCAAGGCCATGATGATCCCGTTCGACGAGGTGCTCGGCGTGCACCCGCAGTCGGAGGACTTCACCCAGCACCAGCTCTGGGACTTCGAGAACACCCCGCCGGAGCACTACCCGCTGCTGCTGCACGTGCCCTACTTCGACCTCTACCGCAAGCAGGTCGTCAAGCAGGCCGACCTCGTCCTGGCGATGACGATGCGGCCCGACGCGTTCACGCTCGAGCAGATGCAGCGCAACTTCGCCTACTACGAGGCGATCACGGTGCGGGACTCCTCGCTCTCGGCGTGCACGCAGGCGGTGATGGCCGCGTGGACCGGGCACCTCGACCTGGCCTTCGACTACCTGGCCGAGTCCGCGCTCGTCGACCTCAACAACCTCGCGGGCAACTCCGACCACGGTGTGCACATCGCCTCGATGGCGGGCACCTGGACCGCCGTCGTCACCGGGTTCGGTGGGATGCGATGCGACGCCGACGGGCTGCGCTTCGCCCCGCGGCTGCCGCCCGCGCTGTCGCGGATCTCGTTCGGGCTCAAGTGGCACGGCAGGCAGCTGCGCGTCGAGATTCGGCAGGACGAGGCCGAGTACCGGCTGGTCAGCGGTCCGCCGTTGCGCCTGCGACACCACGGTGAGGCGCTTGCGCTCGCCGACGCGCCGGTGACGCGGGCGGTGCCTGCCGCGGAGCCGGTGGAACCGGTGGAACAGCCCCACGGCAGGGCGCCCCGGGCGCGCCACCCCGGCGGATGAGGCCGGTCCGCTGGTACGGTCGTAGGTCGCTTCTCCCCTAAGACCTGCGGCGAAGGTGACCGGTGTCAGACAGCACGGCCTCCGACGGGATCGAGCACGAACGTCGATACGTCGCGATGCTCTACGAAAGGCTCGACCGGCGACGCGCCGAGACCGCGCGCCGACTGGAGGAGGTACTGCACGACGAGACCGTCGGCACACCCCAGGCGCTCACCGAGCGCGACGTGGCCGCTGGGATCTACACCGACCGCCTCGCCGCGCTGCGCGCCGCCGAGCACGGTCTGGCGTTCGGGCGCCTGGACGTCGAGGTCGGCGAGGTCCGCTACATCGGCAGGCTCGGCCTGCTCGACGAGGACAACGAGTACGAATCGCTGCTGATGGATTGGCGCGCGCCCGCGGCGCGGCCTTTCTACACGGCTACGGCCGCGTCACCGGAAGGCATCCGCCGCCGCCGCCACCTGCGCACCCGCCGCCGCGAGGTCACCGAGATCGATGACGAGATCCTCGACCTCGACGCGGCCCGCGCCGCGGGGGCGGCCCAGTCCAGCGGCCTGACCAGCGAGGCGGCGCTGCTGGCCGCGGTGGGTGCCCGCCGCACCGGCCGGATGTCAGACATCGTGGCCACGATCCAGGCCGAGCAGGACGCGATCATCCGCTCCAAGCCGTCCGGCGTGCTCGTCGTCCAGGGCGGCCCCGGCACCGGCAAGACGGCCGTGGCGCTGCACCGGGCGGCCTATCTGCTCTACACCCACCGCGAGCGGCTGGCCCGCCGGGGTGTGCTCGTGGTCGGGCCCAACCCGACGTTCCTGCGCTACATCGGGCAGGTGCTGCCGTCGCTGGGGGAGACCAGCGTGGTGCTGAGCACCGTCGGCCAGCTGTTCCCCGGCCTGGACGCGCGCCGCACGGAGGCGCCGAAGATCGCTGAGGTCAAGGGGAAGCCGGAGATGGTCGCGGTGATCGCGGCCGCCGTGCGCGACCGCCAGGAGCTCCCGCGGCACCCCGTGCGCCTGGTCGTCGAGCAGCAGCAGGTGCGGCTCGACCGCGACGTCGCCAACGCCGCGCGCACCCGCGCCCGCCGCTCGCGCAAGCCGCACAACGCCGCCAAGCGGATCTTTCACAGCGAGGCGGTCCGGCTGCTGGCCGAGCAGGTCGCGCACTCGATCGTGCCGGGCGGGCGTCGCCTGCTCGACGCCGGTGACCTCGCCGAGATCCGCGACGAGCTCCGCGAGAGCCGGGAGCTGCGGCGTGAGCTCGACGCGCTGTGGCCCACGCTGTCGGCAGAGCAGCTCCTCGGTGACCTCTACGCCGAGCCCCGCCGCCTCGCCGCCGCCGCCAGACGGCTGCCGGTGGCCGAGCGCGAGCTGTTGGCCCGGCCGTTGCCGCCCGACGAGGTCGCGGCGGGCCTGCGCTGGACGCCCGCCGACGTCCCCCTGCTCGACGAAGCCGCCGAGCTGCTCGGCGACGACGGGGCGGAGGCGGCGGCCAGGGAGGCCGCGGCGCTGCGCGAGGAGGTCATGTACGCCCAGGGCGTGCTCGACGTGCTCGACCTTGAAGAGGACCTCGATCCCGAGCTGCTGCGCGCCACCGACGTCATCGACGCCGACCGGCTCGCCGAGCGCCAAGCGCTGCGCCGCTACGACTCGACCGCGGAACGCGCCGCGGCCGACCGGGAGTGGACCTACGGCCATGTGATCGTCGACGAGGCGCAGGAGCTGTCGCCGATGGCCTGGCGGCTGGTCATGCGCCGCTGCCCGACGCGGTCGATGACGCTGGTGGGCGACATCGCGCAGACCGGCGACCTGGCGGGCGCGTCCTCCTGGGACCAGGTGCTCTCCCCGTACGTGGCCAACCGGTGGCGGCTGGAGGAGCTCACGGTCAACTACCGCACGCCCGCCGAGATCGCCGCTGTCGCCGACGACGTGCTGGCGGTGATCGAGCCAGGCCTCGTCCCGCCGCGGTCGGTGCGCAGCACGGGCATCGCGCCCCGCGCCGTCGCCGTCCCGGCATCTGCGCTGGACGAGGAGGTCGCGAAGGTCACCGCGGAGGAGGCGGGAGCCGTGGGGGAGGGGCGCACCGCTGTGCTGGCCTCCGCGGCGCGGCTCCCGGGGCTGCGGGAGCGGCTGATGGGCGTCGTCGAGCCGGGCCCGGACACCCCCGACGGCCCGGCCGACCCCGAGGTCGACCTGACCTCGCCGGTGGTCGTCCTGCCGATCGGCAAGGCCAAGGGCCTCGAGTTCGACACCGTCGTCCTCGTCGAGCCCGCCGAGGTGCTCGCCGAGAGCCCACGCGGGGCCAACGACCTCTACGTGGCCCTCACGCGAGCCACGCAGCGGCTCGCGGTCGTGCACGCCGAGCCGCTGCCTGAGGTCCTGCACCGCCTCACCTGACCTTGACGTGCCGTTCCGCGGCGGGGCGGGTGTCGCGTGGCGTGACAGGACCTCGCAGAGTCCGCTGTCTCTTCGCAGGGTCTGTGGACCCTGCGACGTGCATGCGCGGTCTGCGAAGTGGCCCTGCCGCCCACTCCTACAGCGCCCACTCCTACAGGGGCGTCACGTAGGCGCCGGAGATCCCGCCGTCGACCAGGAATGTGCTCGCCGTGATGAAGCTCGCGTCGTCGCTGGCCAGGAACGCCACGGTCGCCGCGATCTCGTCGGCCCGCCCGAAGCGGCCCATCGGGATGTGGACGAGGCGTCGCTGCGCCCGCTCGGGGTCGGCCGCGAAGAGCTCCTGCAGCATCGGGGTGTCGATCGGGCCGGGGCACAGCGCGTTGACCCGGATGCCCTCGCGGGCGAACTGGACACCCAGCTCGCGGGTCATCGCCAACACCCCGCCCTTGGACGCGGTGTAAGAGATCTGCGAGGTCGCCGCGCCCATCACGGCCACGAACGATGCAGTGTTGACGATCGCGCCCCGCCCCTGGCGCCGCATGTGCGGCAGCACCGCGCGGCAGCACAGGTACACCGACGTCAGGTTGACCTCCTGCACCCTCCGCCACGCCTCCAGCCCGGTGGTGAGGATCGAGTCGTCGTCCGGCGGCGATATCCCGGCGTTGTTGAACGCCACGTCCACGGTGCCGTAGGTGTCGACGGCCGCCGTGAAAAGCGCCTCGACGTCGGCTTCCGAGGTCACGTCGGTGTGCACGAACAGCCCGTCGACCTCCTTGGCCGCGGCGGCGCCCGAGTCGGCGTCCACGTCCGCGACGACGAGCCGCGCGCCCTCGGCCGCCAGTCGTCGCACGGTGGCCAGCCCGATGCCGCTGCCGCCGCCGGTGACTACTGCCGTGCGGCCTTCGAACCGGTTCACACCTGCTCCTTTCTGTCCCCTGCTCTGTCCCCGGCCGCCGATGCGGCCGCCGATGCGGCCGCGACGAGCGTGGCGAAGATCCGTGGATCGTCCTGTTCGGGATGCCACTGCACGCCGACGAGGAACGGGCGCCCAACCAGCTCGACGGCCTCGATCATGCCGTCGGGGGCCCGCCCGGTGACCGTCAGCCCGTCGGCGAGCCGGGCGATGGCCTGGTGGTGATGGCAACGGCCGGTGACGGTCGCGCCGAGCGCGCCACCGACCACCGAGCCCGCGGCGAGCGCGATCTCGGTATGGCCGAACACGCCCGGCTGCGGGTTGTGCCCGGTGTGGCCGACCACGTCGGGTACGTGCTGGAACAGTGTGCCGCCGAGCCCGACGTTGAGCACCTGAAGGCCCCGGCACACGGCCAGGAGCGGCCGGGAGAGCTCCATCGCACGTCGCAGAACCGCCAGCTCGGCGGCGTCGCGCTCGGTGCGCGGAACGCCCGTGTGCGGGTCGGCCTCGGCGCCGTAGCGCGCGGGGTCGACGTCGGGTCCACCCGCGAGCACCACGCCGTCGAGCCGGTCGACGACCGCTGCTGCCTCCACCCGCGGAGGCAGCAGCACCGGCAACCCGCCCGCGGCGATCACCGCGTCGGTGTAGAGGCGGGGCAGGAGCACGGCCTCGTGCTCCCACACCCCGTACGCCGTCGGCTCCCCGTACGCGGTGATCCCGATCAGCGGCTTGTGCGCGGATACCGTCGCCGGGGCGACGGTATCCGCGCACGAGCTATCCCTCACAGGCGCTCGAAGCCACGCCGCCGCTCCCAGTCGGTGACCGCGGCGTCGAACGCTTGCAGCTCGACCCGCGCCGCGTTCGTGTAGTGCTCGACGACGTCCTTGCCGAAGGCGTCCACGGCCACGTCCGACGCCGCGAACAGCTCCGCCGCGTCCCGCAGGGTCGACGGGACCCTGGGAGCGTCGGAGATGTAGGCGTTGCCGGGCAGCTCCGGGGGCAGCGGCAGCTCCCGGTCGATGCCGTCCAGCCCCGCCGCGATGAGCGCGGCGACCGCCAGGTAGGGGTTGACGTCCCCGCCCGGCACCCGGTTCTCCACGCGCAGGCCCTGCCCGTGCCCCACCACCCGCAGCGCGCACGTGCGGTTGTCCATGCCCCACGCGACGGCCGTCGGGGCGAAGCTCCCCGCGGCGTAGCGCTTGTAGGAGTTGACGTTCGGGGCGAACAGATAGGTCAGCTCCCGCAGGTGGGCCTGCTGTCCGGCGAGGAAGTGTTCGAACAGCGGCGAGAAGCCGTTCGGGCCATCGCCGCGGAACACGTTCCCGTCCTCCCCGCGCAACGAGATGTGGATGTGGCAGGAGTTGCCTTCCCGCTCGTCGTACTTGGCCATGAACGACAATGCCATCCCGGCCTGGTCGGCGATCTCCTTCGCGCCGGTCTTGTAGATCGTGTGGTTGTCGCAGGTGGTGAGCGCTTCGGCGTAGCGGAAGGCGATCTCGTGTTGGCCGAGGTTGCACTCGCCCTTCGCCGACTCGACGACCATCCCCGCGCCTGCCATCCCGTTGCGGATGCGCCGCAGAATCGGCTCGACGCGCGCGGTGCCCAACATCGAGTAGTCGACGTTGTACAGGTTGGCAGGCCGCAGGTCGCGGTAGCCCTTCTGCCACGCCGCGTCGAACGAGTCGGTGTAGAGCAGGAACTCCAGCTCCGTGCCGACGTCGGCGACGAGGCCGCGCTCGGCGAGCCGGTCGAGCTGGTGGCGCAGGATCTGCCGCGGGGAGGCGGCGACGGGGGAGCCGTCGGCCCACACGGCGTCGCAGAGCACCAACGCCGTCGCCTCGTGCCAGGGCACCTCGCGCAGCGTCGCGAAGTCGGGGCGCAGCACGAAGTCGCCGTAGCCGCGCTCCCAGCTCGACATCGCGTAGCCCTCGACGGTGTTCATCTCGACGTCGACGGCCAGCAGGTAGTTGCAGGCCTCCGCGGCGTTCGGCACGACCTCGTCCATGAAGTAGGGGGCCGCGCAGCGCTTGCCCTGCAACCGCCCCTGCATGTCGGTGAACGCCAGAAGAACGGTGTCCACCGAGCCGTGGTCGACCAGGACGCTCAGCTCCTCGACGGTGAGCATCCCAGTGAGGGGGCGTGGCATCAGTGCGACAGCCGCTGCTCGATGCGCGCGAGCTCGCTCTCCGTGCTCGCTTCCCGGACGGGCCCGGTGAACCAGCGCCGTGCCGAGATCAGGTACCAGCCGCCGAACAGGATCAGTGCCCCGCCGACCGTCAGCGGCGCGTAGTTGACGACCGTCCAGTCGAAGTCGGGACCCGGGATGCCTTTGGGTGACACGGGCAGCAGGAACAGGATGCAGATCACGACGATCCAGGTCACCGCGAGTGGGGAGATCCACTTGTAGTGATTGCCGAGGCTCCAGGCGCCGTGCTCGAAACGGTCGCCTGCCCGGATCCTCAGGAAAATCGGGATCGCGAACGCGATGTAGAGGCCGATGACGGCGATCGACGTGCCCACGAGGTAGCCGATCGCGGCGTTGAGCAGAGTCGGGATCATGAGCAACCAGGCGAGCACAACGATGGCGGTCACCGCATAGACCGGCACGCGGTTGCCCGAAACGCGCCGCCAGAGGCGCCAGCCGGGCACCGCGCGGTCGCGGGAGAACGCGAACATCATCCGGGACGCGGAGGTCACCGAGGCCGTGCCGCAGAAGAACTGCGCCACCACGGCGATGAGCAGCAGGAACTCCGCCCACCCGTTGCCGAGTGAAGTGGTCCAGATGTAGATCACGGCGTTCGCCACGGCGTTCAAGGTGCCCTGAACATCGGGGACGGCGAAGGTCACCGCGACGAGCAGGATGAAGCCGAACACCACCGAGACGACTACCGACATGACCATGCCCCAGGCCGCCGAGCGGGACGCCAGGCGCGTCTCCTCGCTCATGTGCGCCGAAGCGTCGTAGCCGGTGATCGTGTACTGCGCCATCAGCAGGCCGAGCCCGAACACGAGCCAGAACGGGGCGCCGTCGAAACCGGAGTTGTCGATCGTCTGCCCGAAAACGAACGCGGCCGACTGGTGCTGCGTCGGCACGACAACCAGCACCACCACGATCAGCAGCACACCCACCATGTGCCACCACGCCGAGATGTTGTTCAGCGCCGCGAGGAGATTGACGCCCAGGAGGTTGAGCGCGAGGTGCAAGGCGACGATGACCGTGTAGGTGATGAAGATCGCGACGGCGTCGGTGCCGATCGCGTCGGGGAACCACAGGTTGAGCAGCGCCGTGGTGAAGATCGCCGCGCCGTAGTCGATTGCGGCGGTCACGGCGATCTGGCCGATCAGGTTGAACCAGCCCGTGAACCAGCCCCAGGTGGGGCCGCCGAGCTTGGATGACCAGAAGTAGAGCGCGCCCGCGGTCGGCATCGCCGAGGCGATCTCACCCATCGCCATCGCGACGAGCACACAGAAGGCGCCGACCAACAGCCAGCCCCACGTGATCGCGACGGGTCCGCCGTAGTTGAACGCGATGTAGTACGAGGTGAGACAGCCCGCCAGGATCGAGATGATCGTGAACGAGATCGAGAAGTTGGCGAAGCCGCCCATCTCGCGGTAGAGCACTTGGGCGTAACCGAGGCGGTGCAGGACTGCCTCGTCGTCATTCGGGGTAGACATCAGGCCTCCTAGTCAGGCGAACGCGCCGCGGTCAGCAGCGCGCTGAACTCGTCACTGTCGAACTCCGCCACAGCGCGGTCGTACTTCTCCATCCCCCAAGACCAGAAATCGAACTCCATCGGGCTCGTGCCGTCCTGGATGGACGCCCAGAGTGTCCAGCCGTACTTCGACAGCAACCCGAACAGCCGTGCTCTCGCGATCTGGGACGGTCGATGTTGCTTAAAGTAAGCGGTGACCAGGACGTCGAGCAGAGCGGGGGGCAGTGTCGCCTCGCTCCAGATGTTGCCGAGCTCGAAACAGGGGTCGTTGTTGCCCGCGTACTCGTAGTCGACGATCCGGATCCGCTCCCCGTCGTCGAGGAGGTTGGCGGCCAGGAGGTCGTTGTGGCACGGGACGGTCACGCGCGGCCCCAGCGCTTCCCGGACCGCGGCGACGGCGGGAGCGAACTCGTCGTAGCGGGGTGGGAGGCGCAACCCGTGCTCGGCGACAATCCGCCGGTAGCGGGCCTGCACGGCGAACATGTCGAAGTCGTTGACGAAGCGCGGGCCGCCGTGCAGCTGTCGGCATGCCGCGGCGACGCGGCCCAGCACGGCCGGATCGCGAAGATCGTCGTCGGTCAGTGCCCGCCCCGGCAGGAACCCGACGGTCAGTCCCTGGCCGGGGCGGTAATGCAGCACCGGCGCCCCCACGCCCGCGGCGGCGGCCGCGACCGAGTTGGCGTACTCGTGCTCCCGGTCGATCCCGAGCAGGCCCGGTCCCTCCGTCGGTATCCGCACCACACAGACACCGTCACCGTTGGTGACCTTCAGGTTTCGGTTGGTCAACCCGCCCGGGAGATCTTCGACGGTGCGCGGGCGGCGCGCGGCAGGCGGGATGGCGTCGAGCAGGGACTCGAGGTCCGACGCGAGGTTCCCCACCTCCATCCCGGCGACTTTAGGGGTCGCCCGGACCCTTGAGAAGATCGTAAAGTCGCCTTTGTGCCCGATCTATCAGACCGTGCCCGGATCGTGATCGTCGGTGGTGGGGTGGGTGGGGCGAGCGTCGCGTACCACCTGGCGCGGCGGGGGGAGCGCGACGTCGTGCTCGTGGAGCGCGCGGAGCTGACGAGCGGCTCGACGTTCCACTCCGCGGGCCTCGTCGGCCAGCTGCGCTCCGACCCGGCCCTGACCAGGATGAACGTGCACTCCGTCGAGCTATACCGCGAGCTGTCGAAGGGCGAGCACGACCCGGGTTGGGTCGAGTCTGGCTCCTTGCGGCTGGCGTCGTCGCCGGAGCGGATGGTGGAGATCCGCCGCCAGCACGGCTGGGCGCAGCGGGCAGGCCTGCCGCTGGAGCTGGTCTCCGCCGACGAGGCGCGGGAGCTGTTCCCGCTGATGACGACCGACGGCGTGCTCGGAGCGGCCTACACCCCGACCGACGGGCAGATCGACCCGGCTCGCCTCTGCTACGCACTGGCCGCGGGAGCCCGCGAGGGTGGGGTGCAGATCGCGCAGCGCACCCGGGTGCTGGGCATCGAGACCGTCGCGGGCCCGCACGGGCCCCGCGTGAGGGCCGTCCGCACCGACCGCGGCGACGTCGAGTGCGAGGTCGTCGTCGACTGCGGGGGCATGTTCGCCGCGGAGATCGCGGCGCTGGTGGACGTGCGGATCCCGGTGGTGCCGATGTCGCACCAGTACCTCGTGACCTCGGCCCTGCCCGCCGGATCCCTCCCCGCGCGGGTGCTGCCGTCCCTGCGCGATCCCGACCTGCTCGTCTACTACCGCCAGGAGCTCGACGGCCTGGTGATGGGCGGCTACGAGCGGGAGTCCGCGGCCGCGTGGCCGAGCCATGTCCCGCCCGCCGACTTCAACGGCAAGCTCCTGCCCCCCGACTGGGACCGGTTCGGCGAGATCCTCGTCAACGCGCAGGTCCGGGTGCCGGTGCTGGCCGACATCGGCGTCGCATCGATGATCAATGGGCCGGAGGCGTTCACCCCGGACAACGAGTTCTGCCTGGGGGAGACCGAGGTCGCGGGCTTCTTCGTGGCCGCGGGGTTCTGCGCCCACGGCATCGCGGGCGCGGGCGGGATCGGCGACGTGATGGCGAACTGGATCCTCGACGGCGACCCCGGCATGGACCTGTGGCACATGGACGTCCGGCGGTTCGGCCGCCACTACCGCTCTCCCGGCTACACGCTCGCCCGTATCCGGGAGAACTACGAGAGCTACTACGACATCCGCTATCCCGGCGCCGAACGGAGCTCCGGCCGTCCACTCCGGACCTCGCCCGCCTACCCGTGGCACGCCGCGCACGGGGCCGTGTTCGGCGAGAAGGCGGGCTGGGAGCGGGTCAACCACTACGCGGTGGCAGGCGAGGAGGGACTGCGGCCCGACGGGTGGGCCGGTCGGACCTGGTCGCCGTGCGTCGAGCCGGAGCATCGGGCGACGCGGGCGTCGGCGGGTCTTTTCGACGAGAGCTCGTTCGCCAAGATGGAGATCAGTGGGCCGGGCGCCGCGGGGTTCTGCGCCCACGTCTTCGCCGGTCACGTGGACCGCCCACCCGGCGCTGTGGTCTACACCCAGGCGCTGAACGAGCGCGGCGGGATCGAGATGGACGTGACGGTCACCCGCCTTGCCGCCGACCGGTTCCAGGTCGTCACCGGCACCGCGTTCGGACCGCACGATCTCGGATGGCTGCGCGGGCAGGCGCGGCTGACGGCGGCCGAGGTGTCGATCGACGACGTCACCAGCGGGTGGGCGTGCTACGGCCTGTGGGGTCCCGACTCCCGAAGGCTGCTCGCGCCGCTGACGCCCCGGTCGTTGGCCAACGCGGACTTCCCGTACCCGTCGATGCGCGAGACCACCGTCGCCGACGTGCCGGTGCGCGCGCTGCGGGTGACCTACGTCGGTGAGCTGGGGTGGGAGCTGTACTGCCCCACGGAGTACGGGGCGGCGCTGTGGGCGGAGCTGGCCGCGACGGGCGCGACGCCCTGCGGATACCGGGCTATCGAGAGCCTGCGGCTGGAGAAGGGCTACCGCGCGTGGGGCAGCGACATCGGCCCGGAGACGACCCCGGCCGAGGCTGGGCTGGCCTTCGCCGTGCGGCGCACGGGCGGTTTCGTCGGGGGGGCGGCCGCGCTGCGCGAGCCGCGGCGGCGGCTGCGGTGTCTGACCGTGGCCGACCCGCAGGCGGTGGCGCTGGGTGGTGAGCCGGTGCGCGTGGACGGCGAGGTGCTGGGTCAGGTGACCTCGGGCGGGTACGGCTACACGGTGGACCGCTCGATCGCCTACGCCTACCTGCCGGTCACCCCGACCTCGGCCGGTCGAGTCGAGGTCGGGGTGGATGGCGACTGGATCCCCGCGGACGTGGCGACCGGACCCCTCTACGACCCGAAGGGCACCCGCATCCGCGCCTGACCGGTGAGTCGCCCACCCCACCCCGGTGAGTCGCCCACCCCACCCCGGTGAGTCGCCTACCCCACCCCGGTGAGTCGCCCACCCGCCCCACCCCGGTGAGTCGCCCGCCCCACCCCGGTGAGTCGCCCGTCTCCACACGGCGAGTTGGCCATCTCACCACGCTGAGAGGGCCAACGCGTCTCGCACGGGGCCGCACCCTGAGCGGCGTGGCGGTGCAGCGCGGACGGCGGCGCGGCGAGTTTCCGCACCCGCGTCCGCGTGTCCGGGCCGCCGCCTACCATCGGGCGCGTGCTCCCCGACACCGTGACCGGCCCGCTGGACGTCCTGCGGCGTGTGTTCGGCTACGAGACGTTCCGCGGCGAGCAGGCGGCGATCGTCGAGCACGTCTGTGCGGGCGGCGACGCGGTGGTGCTCATGCCGACGGGCGGGGGCAAGTCGCTGTGCTATCAGATCCCCGCTCTGGTGCGGCCGGGCGTCGGCGTGGTCGTGTCCCCGCTGATCGCGCTCATGCAGGACCAGGTGGACGCGCTCACCGCGCTGGGTGTCCGCGCCGGGTTCCTCAACTCCACCCAGGACCCCGACGAACGGCGGATGGTCGAGGCGCTCTTCCTCTCCGGTGAGCTCGATCTGCTCTACCTCGCGCCCGAACGCCTCCGGGTGCCCGCCACCATGAACCTGCTGGAGCGCGGCCGGATCGCGCTGTTCGCGATCGACGAGGCGCACTGCGTCGCACAGTGGGGGCACGACTTCCGCCCCGACTACCTCGCCCTCTCGCGATTGCACGAGCGCTGGCCGGACGTGCCGCGCGTCGCCCTCACCGCGACTGCCACCCGCGCCACGCACGCCGAGATCGCCCAGCGGCTCGCGCTGCAGGACGCCCGGCAGTTCGTCGCGAGCTTCGACCGCCCCAACATCACCTATCGGATCGCGCCGAAGAACGAGCCGCGCCGTCAGCTGCTCGATCTCCTTCGCGCCGAACATGCTGGCGACGCGGGCATCGTCTACTGCCTCTCGCGGAAGTCGGTCGAGCAGACCGCCGAGTTCCTGGTCGCGCAAGGTATCCCCGCGCTGCCCTACCACGCGGGCCTGGACGCGCAGACCCGCGCCGCGAACCAGAAGCGCTTCTTGCGGGAGGACGGCGTGGTCATGGTCGCGACGATCGCGTTCGGCATGGGCATCGACAAGCCCGACGTCCGGTTCGTCGCCCATCTCGACCTGCCGAAGTCGGTGGAGGGCTACTACCAGGAGACGGGCCGGGCGGGCCGCGACGGGCAGCCGTCCACCGCGTGGCTCGCCTACGGCCTCGCCGATGTCGTGCAGCAGCGGCGGATGATCGACGAGTCGGCAGGCGACCGGGAGCATCGCCGCAAGCTCGGCCAACACCTCGACGCGATGCTGGCACTGTGCGAGACGGTCGAGTGCCGTCGCGTTCAGCTTCTGGCCTACTTCGGGCAGGAGGCGTCCCCGTGTGGCAACTGCGACACCTGCCTCGTGCCGCCGGAGTCGTGGGACGGCACGGTCGCAGCCCAGAAGCTGCTGTCCACCGTGTTCCGGCTCGACCGTGAGCGCCGCCAGCGGTTCGGCGCGGGCCAGATCATCGACATCCTCCTGGGCAAGCGCACACCGAAGGTCGAGCAGTTCGGCCACAACGAGCTGACGGTGTTCGGCGTGGGCACAGAGCTGTCCGAAGGTGAGTGGCGCGGAGTGATCCGGCAGCTGCTCGCGCAGGGGATCCTCGCGGTGGAAGCCGCGCACCAGACGTTCGCGCTCACGGAAGCGAGCCGCCCGGTGATGCGCGGCGAGCGGCCGGTCCGGCTGCGGCGGGACCCGGTGAAGATGGCCCGCACCCGCCCGTCCCGTGTGCCCGCGGTCGAGCTGCCCGCCGACGCCGCTGCGGTGTTCGAACGGCTGCGCGCCTGGCGGGGGGCGGCGGCGCGCGAGCAGGGTGTGCCCGCGTACGTGATCTTCCACGACGCCACGCTGCGGGAGGTCGCCACCCGGCGCCCGACGACGCTCGCCGAGCTCGGCCGGATCAACGGCATCGGCGAGGCCAAGCTCGCCCGTCACGGCCAAGCCGTCCTCGAGGCCCTCGTATCAGGCGCCGACGGCTGACCGATCCCGGCCGCGGGATGGTGAAACGGCCGACTCGGCGGGGTGGGACGGCCGACTCGGCGTGGCGAGACGGTCGACTCACCGGGGTGGGGTGGGCGACTCGGCGGGGTGGGACGGCCGACTCGGCGTGGTGCGACTCGGTGGGCGACTCACCGGGGTGGGGTGGGCGACTCACCGGGGTGGGGTGGGCGATTCGGCGGGGTGGGGTGGGCGACTCACCCTGGGGGTCAGCGGAGGCTGTCGCGCCACGCCTCGTGCAGGCTCGCGAACGACCCGCCGTCCGCCAGCAGCGCGGCGGGGGAGCCGTCCTCCACGACCTGGCCGTCGGTCAGCACCAACACCCGGTCGGCGATGAGCACCGTCGAGAGGCGGTGCGCGATGATGAGGGCCGTGCGGTCGGCGAGCACCGTCTCCAACGCGGCCTGCACGGCGCGTTCGCTCGGCACGTCCAGCGAGGACGTCGCCTCGTCGAGCAGCACCACCGCCGGGTCGGCCAGCACCACCCGCGCCAGCGACACGAGCTGGCGCTGGCCTGCCGAGAGCCGCCCGCCGCGCTTGCGGACGTCGGTCTCGAAGCCGTCGGGCAGCGCCTCGACGAACGCCCGCGCGCCCACCGCCTCGGTCGCGGCGACGACCTCGGCGCGCGACGCCTCCGGCCTGCCCAAGGCGATGTTGTCGGCCACGGATCCGGAGAACAGGAACGACTCCTGGGTGATCATCACCAGGGCGGCGCGGAGCTCGGCGTCGGCGACGTCGCGCAGATCGACCCCGTCGAGGGTCACCGCCCCCGCCGTCGGGTCGTAGAACCGGGCAGCGAGCTTGGCCAGGGTCGACTTGCCTGCGCCGGTCGCCCCCACCAGCGCCACCGTCTGCCCGGCCGGGACCTCCAGCGACAGCTCGGACAGGACGACGCGCTGCGCGTCCGAGCGGTAGGCGAACCGCACCGCATCGAACCGCAGCTGCCCCCGCACCGGCGACGGCAGCGCCAGCGGCTGCTCCGGCTCGGGCACCCCCGGGGGCGTGTCGAGCACGGTCGCGATCTTCTCCAGCGCTGCGGCGGCCGACTGGAAGGCGTTGAAGAACTGCGCAAGCTCGTCGAGCGGGTCGTAGAACTGTCGCAGGTAGAGCAGAAATGCCGTGAGGGCGCCCAGCTCCAGCACGCCGCCTGCCACCCGCAGCCCGCCGACGAGCAGCACGAGCGCCAGGGTCAGGTTGCCGACGGCGCGCAGACTGCCGACGTAGCGCGCGACCGTGCTGATCGTTTCCGCGTTGGCGTCCCGGTAGGCGGCGCCGAGCCCGTCCATGATCTGCTCGTTGCGCGCCTCACGCCGGTAGGCCTGCACGGCGCGGATGCCGTTCATCGACTCCACGAAGTGCACGATCAGCCGCGCCACGGTCGTGCGGGTGCGGCGGTAGGTCGCCCGTGAGCGGCGCTGGAACCAGCGGGTGAGCAACAGCAGCGGCACGAACCCGGCCAGCACGATCGCGGCCAGCACCGGGTCCAGCCACAACAGCAGCGCCGAGATCCCGACGAGCGACAGCACCGCGCCGCCGACCCCCTCGAGGCCCTTCTCCAGCAGCTCGTTCAGGGCGTCGACGTCGCTGGTCAGCCGGGAGATCAGGCGTCCGGAGGTGAACGACTCGTGGAAGTCGAGCGACAGCCGCTGCCCTTGCGCGAACACCCGCTGCCGGACCTCCAGCAGCACGTCCTGCCCGACCCGCCCGGTCAGCAGCAGGAAGCCCGCGCGCAGGCCCGCCGCCACGACGGCCGAACAGGCGTAGCCCGCGATCGCCCACGCCAGCGGCGCGGCGTTGCCCGCGACCGCGGCCGGGATGCCGGTGTCGATCGCGGACGCGACGAGCAGCGGACCGGTCAGCTCCGCGGCGTTCTGCGCGACGAGCAGCAGCAGCGCCCATCCGACGGGCCGCCGGTGCGGCCGGATGAGATCGGCCAGCAGCCGTCGAGCGCGGGCCTGCAGCCGCAGGCCCGCGCCTGCGGGCAGGACGTCGAGCTCCTCGTCCTCCTTCGCGATGCCCCGCCAGCCGTCGTCGGCCTCAGCGGGCGCCGCAGTGGACGCGTTCGAGTGCGCCCCGGGGAGCGTCATGTCCGCACCTCCTCGGGGCTCGACAGGAGCGCCCGGTAGTCCGGGTCGCTCGCCAGCAGCTCGCGGTGGGTGCCCACCGCGGCGACGACGCCGTCGCGCAGCATCGCCACGCGGTCGGCCAGCTGGACCGTCGAGGGCCGGTGGGCGACGACCAGCGCGGTGACACCGCCCAGCACCCGCCGCAGCGCGGCCTCGACCTCGGCCTCGGTGTGCACGTCCAGCGCCGACAGCGGGTCGTCGAGCACGAGGATCGGCGGACGCCCCAACACCGCGCGAGCCAGCGCGAGCCGCTGGCGCTGACCGCCCGACAGCGACAGGCCCTGCTCGCCGATGCGGGTGTCGAGCCCCCACGGCAGCGCGGCGACGAAGCCGTCGGCGCTGGCGACCCGCAGCGCCTCCCAGACCGCGTCGTCGGCTGCCGCGGGCAGCCCGAGCGCCACGTTCTCCCGCACGCTCGCCGAGATCAGGACCGGGTCTTCGAAGGCGGTGGCCACGACGCGGCGCAGCTCGGCGAGCGCGACGTCGCGGACGTCGACGCCGTCGATCCGCACGTGGCCGCCGGTGACGTCATACAGCCGTGCCACGAGCGCGGTGAGCGTCGTCTTGCCGGAGCCTGTGGCACCGACGAGCGCCATCGTCTCACCGGGCCGCACCACGAGGTCCACCCCTCGCAGGACCTCGTGGTCGGCCCCGGGGTAGCGGAACCGGACGCCGTGCAGCGCCAGCTCGCCTCGCACGACGCCGAACGGAGCGGAGCGGTCGGGGTCGGTGACCGCGGGCGGGATGTCGCGGACCTCGAAGTAGCGCGTGGTGGCGCCCGCGGCGTTGCCCGCCTCGGCGAGCAGCCAGCCCATCGACTCCACCGGCCAGCGCAGGTAGGTCACCATCGTGACGACGGCGACGAGCGTGCCGAGCGTCATGCTGCCGTCGGCCACGCCGTAGGCGCCCAGCGCGAGGATGACCGCGATCGCGCCTTCCGGCACCAGCACCACCGCCGTCCACAGCGCGGCGAGGATCCGCACCTTGGCCAGCTCCGTGCCGCGCAGCCCGCGCGCGTCGGCGAGGAAGCGGGCGGTCAGCGCTCGCCCTCGGCCCAGCGACTTCAGCACGCGGATGCCCAGCGCCGACTCCTCGATGACCGTGGCGAGGTCGCCCACCTGGTCCTGGGCGCGGCGGGCGGCCCGGGAGTAGCGGCGCTCCAACAGCGCCGTGATCGCGGTGAGGGGCCCCGCCACGATCGCGAGGACGAGCCCCAGCCACGGCGAGAGCCACAGCAGGACACCGATGCCGACCACGACGGTCACGGTGTTGACGACGAGGAAGATCCCGGAGAACGCGAGGAACCAGCGGATCGTCGTGAGGTCTGACGTGGCGCGGGAGAGCAGCTGTCCCGACGCCCAGCGGTCGTGGAAAGCGACGGGCAGGCGCTGCAGGTGCGCGTAGAGGTCGCTGCGCATCGTCGCCTCGACCTGGTTGCTCGCGCGGGCGACCAGCACGCGCCGCAGGAAGATCAGCCCGGCCTCCAGCGTGCCGAACCCCAGCACGCCCAGCACGAGCCACGGCAGGACGGCGAGCTCGCCCTTGGCGATCGGGCCGTCCACGATCGCCCGCGTGACCAGCGGGATCCCCAGCCCGACCAAGGTGCCCGCCAGCGCGGCGACACCGCTGCCGAGCAGTGCGGCGCGGTGCGGACGGACGTAGGGGGCAAGCCTGCGAAGAGCGCTGAGGGTGGGGCGCCGATCGCCTGCGAGACGGGGTTCGCTCATGGCCCGAAGAACGCTAGGCGCCGGGAGCGGGTGGGTCACCCGAGTTTCCGCGCACTGGGGAAGAGAGTGGCAGGCTGTGGACCATGACCTTGCGGATCGGATACAAGGCGTCTGCGGAGCAGTTCGGGGCGCGTGAGCTGGTGGAGTACGCGGTGCTCGCCGAGGAGATGGGCCTGGACAGCGCAGTCGTCTCCGACCACTTCCTCCCATGGCGGTACGAGGGCGGCCATGCGCCCTCGGCGCTGGCGTGGATCACGGCGGTGGGGGAGCGGACCTCGCGGATCCAGCTCGGCACGTCGGTGCTCACGCCGACGTTCCGCTACAACCCCGCCGTGTTGGCCCAGCTGTTCGCCACCCTCGGGGTGCTCTACCCCGGCCGGGTGATGCTGGGCGTCGGCACGGGTGAGGCCCTCAACGAGATCGCGGTGTCCGGGCGGGAGTGGCCGGAGTTCAAGGAGCGTTTCGCCCGTCTGCGTGAGGCTGTGCGGCTGATGCGGGAGCTGTGGACGAGCGAGGACGTGTCGTTCGACGGCGAGTACTACAAGACGGTCGGAGCGACGATCTACGACAAGCCCGAGCAGCCGATCCCGGTCTACATCGCGGCCGGGGGACCGGTCGTCGCGAAGTATGCCGGGCGCGCGGGTGACGGATTCATCTGCACGTCGGGCAAGGGAATGGAGCTTTACACCGACAAGCTCATGCCCGCGGTGGCCGAGGGGGCACAAGCAGCCGGGCGCGATCCCGCCGCGATCGACAACATGATCGAGATCAAGATGTCCTACGACCGCGATGAGGACGCCGCGCTGGAGAACTGCCGGTTCTGGGCGCCGCTGTCGCTCACGGCCGAGCAGAAGCACAGCGTCGACTCGCCCGTGGAGATGGAGCGGCTCGCCGACGAACTGCCCATCGAACACGTCGCGCGGCGGTGGATCGTGGCCTCCGACCCGGACGAGGCGGTCGCCCAGATCAAGCCCTATGTCGACGCGGGCCTGAACCACCTCGTCTTCCATGACCCCGGCCACGACCAGGAGCGGTTCCTCACCCAGTTCGCCGAGGACGTCCTGCCCAAGCTCCGGGCCCTCTAGTGTCCGCCGCCTCCGCAGCGGCTGTCGCCGTCGACGAGCGGGTGCTGCGGCTGCGGGTCACGCGCGGGCGGCACGGGACGCTCGACGGCGAGGCCTTGCCCTCGGTCGCCGCCGCCCTCCGCTCCGTCGACCCGGGCGAGGTCGGTGCGGCGCTGCTGGTCAGCGAGGGCACGCAGCGTCGCCGGACGCCACGCTGGCCGAGCAGCTCGCCCGCGAGGCCGACTCGATCGCGGCCAGCGCATCAGGGGCGGAGGGCGCGGAGGGCCTGGCGGCGTTCATGGAGAAGCGGCCGCCCCGGTTCCGCTGAGCGATCGCCGCGAGCCGCCCACCCCGGCGCCGTGACGTGCGGTTGGCCGTGAAGTTCGAGGTCCTAGCTGACCACTTCCAAGGGGTGTCCGCCTCGGGATGTCGGCCGAGCGCGACGTGAGCGGGGTCCACCCAAGATCGAACCCCGCTGGTGCGCACCTGGCGCGCTGATCGGCCTGGGGCGCGCCGCGGCCGGTGCGGCTCAGCGGGGGTTGCCGGAAGCGGAGCCACCCGCCACGAGGCGCCGACCGGTGCGGTTGGACCGCACGCCGCCGGGCAGCTGCACCGCCGAGCGCGGCATCACACTGCGCGCACGCAACACCGGCCAGGCGGGGACGGCGGGGAACAGGCCCTCGAGGCCATGGCCGACCGGACCGCCGAGACTGGAACGCAGCAGCTCCTGGTACTCGTCGTACGCGGCGACGGCTGCCGCGAGATCGCCGAGCGCCACGTAGGCCTCGATCAGGGCGCGGCGGGCGCTCTCGCGGCTCGGCGCGGTGCTCACGGCCACCTTGGCCATCGTGACGGCGTCCTCGAACCGCCCCGCGGTGATCAGCCGCTGGCTGCGCTCCTCGATGGAGTACAGGCGAAGCTGACGGAAGCGCTCGCGCTCGATCACGATCCACGTGGCCGTCCACCCGGGAAGGATGTCTTCGGTGAGCAGGCTGGTGTCGACGCTGGTGGCGGCGGGCAGGGTGGGCAGGGCCCGGATCAGCCGCATGGCCTGCGCGAGGTCGACGTGCACGTCGGCGGACAGCGCCAGGGAACCCGTGGTGTCGGCCTCGTCCAGCAGGCCCGCGACATCCACGGCCGCGACAGCGTCGTCGAGCAGCCGCTCGGCGACCGCGACGCCAGGCCACAGGTCCGCGGCGAGCGTGGCGCGCGCCTGGGCACGCGGATGGACCGCGAGGTAGGCGAGGAGCCTACGGGCATCGACGCTCAATGCGACGGACGCTCCGCCCACTGTCAGGGTGAACGCGCCCAGCACCGTGATGCGGTGCGGGAGGGCCTGCGCCGTGCGAGATCGTCGCTGATCGTCAGACATGGTAGTCCCGAGGAAGAGTAGTGCCCGTGTGTTGGCTCGCGTGTGGATCCGCCGAGTCCGCGGAAAAGTGTTCTCCGACTGACGCGGCTTGGGAAGGGTCAAGTTCGTCACACTTGGGCGGAAACCGCTGCCGTCCGGGTGACGTTCCGTGACCATTCTGCCGTGAGGTGATCCTACGCTAAGCCGATCGTAGTCATGGCGCAGCGCGGAGCCGCACATGGGTACCCGCCGCGTCGGACCAGACGTGCAGCGAGTCGCAGAGCTGCCGCGCGATCCAGACGCCGCGGCCGCGGGGCTCGGCGGGACGCGGGGCGACGAGGCCGGGCAGCGGGTTGCGCAGGATCCCTCGATCGTGCACCTCGACGACGAAACCGTCGGCGTCGGTCCACAGACAGATCTCGGCGTCGCCTGCCCCGTGCTCGACGGCGTTGGTGGCGAGCTCGTTGACGGCGAGCGCCACGTCCTCCGCCCGGTTCTGGCCGAACCCGATGGCGAGCATCGCCGTTTCCACGCTGGCCCGGATCTCGTTGAGCGCCCAAGCCCCGAACGTCCAGCGCTCGTCGGGGGCCCCGAGCACCAGCGGAGCGGGAGCGGGCGTCGCGAGCAGGACCTCCTGCGGGGACAGGTAGTCGTCGTTGTCGCGCAGAGAGCCGTTGCGCAACAGCGAGCGGTGGTTGCGCAGCGCGCCGTCCAAGACCGACCCGTGCAGGGGATAGGCCGGGTAGAAGCAGGTCATGCGCACGGGGAGGTTGGACAGCGCGATGTTGGCTGCGGCGTCGAGCTCGGTCCAGAAGCCGCCGTCGGCACCGTCGAAGGCGCCCCAGTGCTCGGCGACGACGGTGACCGGGCGCCGACCCGACGCCGTCAGCTCGCGCAGCTCCCTGGCCCACCGGGCGGCCAAGGTCTGGCCTGACGGCCCGTCGGGCCCGTCCGGCCGTCCGAGCCCGAACGCGTCGTTCAGGGGAGTGACGGCGGTCCGCAAGGCCTTCTCCGTGGTCGGTCGCAGCGCGAACGCCAGGGACTCCCCGGCGTCGACGGCGGCGGTGACCACGGGGGTGAGCTGCGCCATGAGCTCGCTGTCGGAGTCGTGAAACGCCGCGCTGTGGCGCAGGATGCCTGCCTCGGGCGGACTGGTGATCTTCATTCGGTGATCTTCATTCGGGGGCCCCGCGCGGGAGCAGGTCCAGGCGCGCCGCGAAGGGGGCCCCGCAGCGGTCGAGCACCCGCAGCACACGCGGGCGTGCGCCGACGAGCACGAGCCGGTGGGTCTCGGGGAACGCCTCGGCGGCGTGCACCAGCTCGACGGCACCTGCGACGTCGATGAACCGCAGCGACGACAGGTCGATGGTGATGTCGGTCGAGGCGTGGTCGGAGCGCAGCGCCGCGTCGAGCGCGTGGTCGAGCACCCTGCGGATCTGCGGCCGGTTGGACAAGTCGACCTCGCCCGCGAACCGGAGCGCCATGGGCCACGAGCCGGTGACGCGCAACAGGGTGTCGTCGTAGATCGCGGGGATCACCAGCTCGCTGGTGTGCACGGCGCGCATCGCCGCTACGGCGTCGTCGTCGAAGAAGCGGCGGTCGTAGCGGCAGAGCATCCGGGCGTTCGGATGCGCGTCCAGGAGGGCGTCGACGGCCCTCTCGTACTCCACGACCTTGCGCAGGCCGCCGATCGGGAGCATGCCCGCGGACTCGCCTGCCAGCCGTGTGCCGGGCCAGCCGCCGACGTCTGACTTCTCGATCTGCGTGCGCACGAGCTCGACGATGTCGGCGACCGGGATGGCGCACGAGAGGCGCGTCTCCGGTGTGGGCACGATGACCAGCCCGCCGCTGGAGATCGCCGAGTCCACCGGAACCCGGTCGTCGGCGAGCCTGCCCAGCACCGCGTCGGCGGTCTCGTTCTCGAAGTAGACGACGCGCTCACCGGCCGCGAGTCCGCCCGCCACCCAGCTTGCCGTGGCCTCCCACAGATGATCATCGCTGTCGGGAACGAGACAGGTGTGCCCGACGCGACTCATGTCGTCGATCGTGCTGGTCCCTGTCATGCCGCACTCTCTTCGCGACCGCGTCGGGCTCCCCGCTCCGTGCGTCGCAATCGCATCTCCCCGGAAGCCTACGTGCCCCCGTCGGGTGAGCTGCCCATTCGAGCGAGGGAGCCCGCGCCGAGCCGACGATCAGGCGCGATGAGCGGCCGGTCTCAGACGACCGGCGGCAGCCTGACCTCCACCAGATGTGGGCCCGGCTCGGCAGAAGCCCTGCGCAGGGCGCCCGCGAGGCCCTCAGCGGTGTCCACGGCAACGGCGGGGACACCCATGCCCGCCGCGAGGGCGACGAAGTCGAGCCGCGGCCTGCCCAGATCGAGCAGCGAGCGGGCCCGCGAGCCGTCCCCCGAGATGTTGCCCTCCGCGCCGACCTGCCGCAGCTCGCCGCGCAAGATCGCGTAGGCGCTGTTGTGGTAGACGAGCGTGGTCACGTCGAGGCCCTCGCGGGCGTGCGACCACAGGGCCGAGATCGTGTACATGGCGCTGCCGTCGGCCTGCAGACACCACACCGGACGGTCAGGGCACGCGACGGCCGCGCCCGTCGCGGCGGGCAGCCCGTAGCCGATCGCGCCGCCGGTGAGCGTCAGCCAGTCGTGCCGGGGCGCGCCCGCCGTCGCCGACGGCAGGCCCGCCCCCGAGGTGTTGGACTCGTCGACCACGATCGCACCGCCGGGGAGCAGCGCGCCGACGACCGCGGCCGCCGTCGCGACGGTCAACGGTCCGTGCGGCAGCTCCGGGCGGCGCGCGGCGGCGAACGTGGGCGCGGTGCCCGCCGCGACGAGCTCGGCGAGCTCCTGCGCCGCGGCGGCCGCGCGGCCGGTCGGCAGCGCGACCTCGTGCACGACGCAGCCGTCGGGAACGAGGTCACCGGCCTTGCCCGGGTAGCCGAAGAACGCCACGGGCGACCGTGCGCCGAGCAGCACCAGGTGCCGGGTGCCCGCGAGCTGGCGCTGGGCGTGCTCGACCGCGTAGCCCATCCGCGCGGCCTGCGCGACGCCCGCGCCCCGCTCCAGCCGGGCCGGGAAGGTCTCCACGAGGACGCGCGCCCCGGTGGCGGCGGCGACCCGGTTCGCCGCGGCCAGCCCGTCGGCCCGACAGGCGTCGCCGCCGAGCAGCAACAGCGTGGGCTCGTCGCCGCGCAGCGCCTCGGCGGCGGCCCGTACCGCGGCCGGGTCGGCGGTGGGCCGCGCGAGCACGGGTGCGGGGTCGGCGACCGCGCCACCGTCGGACCAGCTCACGTCGGCGGGCAGCAGCAGGGTCGCCACCTGACCCGCACCGGCCGCCGAGACGGCGTCGGCGGCGTCGCGGCCCACCTCGGCCGGGGCCGCGCTCGTGCGAACCCAGCCCGACACGGTCGCAGCGGTCGCGGCGATGTCGGACTGCAGCGGCGCGTCGAGCTTCTGGTGGTGTGTCGCGTGTTCGCCGACGACCACAACGACACCCGTGTGCGCCCGCCGGGCGTTGTGCAGGTTGGCCAGGCCGTTGCCGAGGCCGGGGCCCAGGTGCAGCAGCGTGGCGGCGGGGCGACCCGCCATCCGCCCGTAGCCGTCGGCGGCGCCCGTCGCCACCCCCTCGAAGAGCGTGAGGACCGGCCGCATCGCGGGCACCCCGTCGAGCGCGGCCACGAAATGCATCTCCGAGGTGCCCGGGTTCGCGAAGCACACCTCGACTCCCGCGCCGATCAGGCTGCCGAGCAGCGCGTGGGCGCCGTTCACCCGACCGCGCCCGCTCCTGCGCCGCGCTCGACGGTCACCGAGGTGGCGGGTGAGTGCTTCAGCGTCTGCAGGACGACGCAGTACCGCTCGGTGAGCTTGAGCAAGGTGGCCACGTGGTCGGGATCGGCCGAGGTGTCGAGGTCGAACGCCAGCCGGATGGCCCGGAACCCGACCGGCGCCTCCTTGTCGACGCCGAGCGTGCCGCGGAAGTCCAGGTCCCCTGCCGCGTGCACGCTGCCCGCCACCTCGAGACCCATCGACGTCGCCACCGCACGCAGCGTGACACCCGCGCAGGCGACCAGCGCCTCGAGCAGCATGTCGCCGGAGCACAGCTGGGTGCCGTCGCCGCCGGTGGCCGGATGCAGGCCCGCCTCGGCGATGGCGGTCGCGGTGCGGACACGACAGGCGACGCCGGTGCCGTCGAGCTCGCCGTCCGCCGTGAGAGTGACCAGCGCGGCCGCCGGGTCGTCGCGGTAGCGCTGCTTGAGCGGGGCCTGCTTCTCTCGCAGCTCAGCCCCGCTGCGGTCGGCCGTGGCATCGGTCATGGCCGCATCGTGCCACCACCTCTACCCTCGCGGCGTGGTCGAACGTGCGCAACGGCACGCGGGAACGGGGCGGGTGCTCACCGTCCCCAACGTGCTCTCCATGCTGCGCCTGGCGGGCGTTCCGCTGTTCCTCTGGCTGTTGCTGGGGCCACGGGCCGACGTCTGGGCGATCGTGGTGCTGGCGCTGGGCGGGATCAGCGACTGGGCGGACGGCAAGCTCGCCCGCCTCCTCGACCAGTACAGCAGACTAGGGGAGCTGCTCGACCCCGCCGCCGACCGGCTCTACATCCTGGCGGCGCTGTTCGGGCTGGGCCTGCGCGAGGTGGTGCCGTGGTGGGCGGTCGCGGTGCTGGTCGGACGTGACGTTGTGCTGGCCGTGTGCCTGCCGCTGCTGCGCCGCCGCGGCTACGGGCCACCGCCGGTGGTGTACCTCGGCAAGGCCGCGACGTTCCTGCTGCTGTGGACCTTCCCGTTGCTGCTGGCCGGGCTGCAGACCGGATGGTTCGCCGACCTGTGCCGTCCGACGGGGTACGCCTTCGCCATCTGGGGGAGCGCTCTGTACCTCTACACAGGCGTCCTCTACCTGGCCCAGATCGGGCTCGCGTTGAGCACGCCCCGTGGGCCGGTGCCGCGGGACACCGCCTAGGCTGCCGCCGTGATCCCCGACGACCTTCGGTACACCGAAGCCCACGAATGGGTGCGCGACCTCGGCGACGGCATCGTCCGCGTCGGCATCACCGACCACGCCCAGACCCAGCTCGGCGACATCGTGTTCGTGCAGCTGCCCGACGTCGGGGCCGACGTGGCCGCGGGCTCTGCGGTCGGTGAGGTCGAGTCCACGAAGTCGGTCTCGGATCTGTTTGCCCCGGTCAGCGGTACCGTCATCGCTGTCAATGACGCGCTGTCCGACGCGCCCGAACTGATCAACGCCGCGCCGTACGAGAACGGCTGGATGCTCGACATCCAGGTGGCGGGCCCGTCGGACGGGCTGCTCGACGCGGCCGCGTACCGCCAGCTCGTCGAAGACTGACCGGGCCCCCCTTACCGCTCCACTGTCCAATCGGTCGACACGGTAGGTTTGACCGGCACCGATACAAGAGTTGTTGCTGCAGGAGGAGACCCCGAGGTGACCATGAACGACGGGCCGGGCGTGCCCCCGGAGCGTGCCCCGGAGACCACTTCGGTCTTCCGCGCGGACTTCCTCTCCGAGGCTGAGCCCCCCGCAAAAGACCCCTCGGTCTCTGGCGTCGACGCACTGCCCGAGGGCGCCGCCCTGCTGGTCGTCAAGCGAGGCCCGAACGCAGGCTCCCGGTTCCTGCTGGACCGAGCCGTCACCAGCGCGGGACGCCACCCCGACAGTGACATCTTCCTCGACGACGTCACCGTCTCCCGGCGCCACGCGGAGTTCCGCAGCGACGCCGCGGAGTTCGTCGTCGTCGACGTCGGCAGCCTCAACGGCACCTACGTCAACCGCGAACCGGTCGACACGGCGGTGCTCGTCGACGGCGACGAGGTGCAGATCGGGAAGTTCCGCCTGGTCTTCATCACGGGGCCCCGCGCCTGACCTCTGCGCCATCGGCGACACGCTCGGGCCGCCCGTCCGGAGGCGGGCGCGGGCCGAGTGCGCCGTGTAGCGTCGGGTGGCAGCAGGACCGTCATGAGGAGGGACCGCATGAGCGAGATGCGTGTGGTGGGCGTCCGGGTCGAACTGCCCGCGAACCAGCCGATCCTCCTCTTGCGGGAGACCAGCGGCGACCGCTATCTCCCCATCTGGATCGGGTCGGTGGAGGCCACCGCCATCGCACTGGAGCAACAGGGTGTCAAGCCCGCTCGCCCGTTGACACACGACCTGCTCAAGGACGTGATCGCCGGGCTCGGCCGCAGGCTGGAGCAGGTGCGGATCACCGACTTGCAGGAAGGCACCTTCTACGCCGAGCTGGTGTTCGACGGCGGGGTGAAGGTCTCGGCCCGCCCGAGCGACTCGGTGGCGCTGGCCTTGCGAATCGGCGTCCCGATCCACGCCGAGGAGCGCGTCCTCGCCGAAGCCGGGCTGATCATCCCCGACGAGCAGGAGGACGAGGTGGAGAAGTTCCGCGAGTTCCTCGACTACATCTCCCCCGAGGACTTCCGCGGCGCCCAGCCGTAGCGGGGCTCCCCTCCGCAACGGATGCCGTCGCGTGGCCCGGTGAGGACTTCCGCGGCGCCCAGCCGTAGCGGGGCTCCCCTCCGCAACGGATGCCGTCGCGTGGCCCGGTGAGGACTTCCGCGGCGCCCAGCCATAGCAGCAGGGCCACCGCTGGTCGTAACCCACCGGCGCGGCGCGTTGACCGTGCGCTCCGACCCGCATACGGTCGAACTCCCAGCATGTTGTTTGCGAAGGGGGCGAGGTGGACGAGGCACCGTCCGGCACACCCGAGCAGGGTGAGCTCTTCCCCGATCCCCTCGTGGGGTCCGGGTTCGACGGGCTGCCCGACCAACTCGTCGGCTTCCGCGGCCCCACCGCCTGCCAGGTCGTCGGCATCACCTACCGGCAGCTGGACTACTGGGCGCGCACCGGGCTCGTCGTCCCCTCCATCCGCAGCGCGGCGGGCTCCGGCTCCCAGCGGCTCTACTCGTTCAAGGACATGCTGGTCCTCAAGGTCGTCAAGCGGCTGCTGGACGCCGGGGTGTCGTTGCAGAACATCCGGGTCGCCGTCGAGTACCTGCGCCGCCGCGGCGTGCGCGACCTGGCGGGCGTCACCCTCTTCTCCGACGGCACCACGGTCTACGAGTGCAGCTCACCGGAGGAGGTCGTGGACGTCCTGCGCGGCGGCCAGGGCGTCTTCGGCATCGCCGTCTCCGGGGCGATGAAGGAGATCAGCGGTTCCATCAAGGACTTCCCGGTCGAGCGCGCCGACGGTGGGTCCGTCGACGAAACCCCGGAAGACGAGCTCTCCCGACGCAGGGCGCGGCGCGCCATCAGCTGAGCGGCGGGGCTGGTTTACCGCAGGGTGACACCGCTGTGACTCAGTCGGAGCGGTGCCACCCTGCTGCAGTTGCGGCCTGCCCACTACAGTGAGACAGGCAGTCGCCGAACCGCGCGGGAGAGCCCGGTGGAAGCCGGGCGCCGAAGGAGCAACTCCTCCCCGGAACCTCTCAGGCCCCAGGACCGCGCGGTGAGACGCCTCTGGAGAGCGACCTTCGCGGCGCGTGGCGCGTGAAGGTCCGCCGAAGGGGAAAGCCCTGGCCCGGCCGGGGTGAATCTCTCAGGCGCCCGGGTACCGGGTAGCGACAGAGGGGGAGGGCGCTCAGCCCTGCCCGCCCGCGCCGCTCCGGAGGCTCCGCAGTGACCGACCGCCTGCCCCATCGTGACACCGTGACCCCCGACGCCGCGACCCCCGACGCCGCGACCCCCGACGCCGCGACCCCCAAGACGGAGACTCTCGCCGAGCTTGAGCGCGGCGTGCCCTTCGCCGCGCGCCACATCGGCCCCCGCTCCGGCGAGCTCGCCACCATGCTCGCCGCGATCGGCGCGTCGAGCATCGACGAGCTCGCGGACACCGCCGTACCCGCCGCCATCCGCGACACCGAGCCTGCCCCGTCCACGCTGCCGCCCGCCGGGTCGGAGACCGAGGTGCTCGCGGCGCTGCGTGCGCTGGCCGCCCGCAACACCGTGACCGTCCCCATGATCGGCCTGGGCTACCACGGCACGACCACCCCGCCGGTGATCCGGCGCCATGTCCTGGAGAACCCCGCCTGGTACACCGCCTACACGCCCTACCAGCCGGAGATCAGCCAGGGCAGGCTCGAGGCGCTGCTGACCTTCCAGACGACCGTCGCCGACCTCACGGGCCTGCCGGTGGCGGGCGCCTCCCTGCTGGACGAGGCGACGTCGGCCGCCGAGGCGATGACGCTGCTGCGCCGGGCCAACCGGTCGACCAGCCCCCGGTTCCTCGTCGACACCGACACCCTGCCGCAGACCCTCGACGTGCTGCGCACCCGCGCCGAGCCGCTGGGCATCGCGCTGGTGCCGTTCGACCCGGCCGACGGGCTGCCCGACGGGGAGTTCTACGGTCTGCTGCTGTCCTACCCCGGCGCGTCCGGCGCCGTGCGGGACCACCGCGGCGTGATCGCCGCCGCGCACGACCGGGGCGCGCTGGTGGCCATGGCGGCCGACCTGCTGGCCCTCACGCTGCTCGCGGCGCCCGGCGAGCTCGGCGCGGACGTCGCGGTCGGCACCACACAGCGCTTCGGCGTGCCGCTCGGGTTCGGCGGTCCGCACGCGGGCTACCTGTCGGTCCGCGACGGCTTCGCCCGCCAGCTGCCGGGCAGGCTTGTCGGGCTCTCCCACGACCTCGACGGGCGGCCCGCGCTGCGGCTGGCCCTGCAGACCCGCGAGCAGCACATCCGCCGCGACAAGGCCACGTCGAACATCTGCACCGCCCAGGTGCTGCTGGCCGTCGTCGCCGCCTGCTACGCCGTCTACCACGGCCCGGACGGGCTGACACGCATCGCCCGGCGCGCCCACCGCATGGCCGCCGTGCTCGCCGCAGGCCTGCGTGCCGGGGGTGTCGACGTTGTCGGGGGGGCGTTCTTCGACACGATCCGGGTCCGGGTGCCCGCCCGGGCCGCCGACGTCGCCGACGCGGCCCACGCCGCCGGGATCACACTGCACCGCGTCGACGCCGACACGCTGGGGGTCTCCTGCTCCGAGCTGACCACCGTCGCGCACGTCGAGGCGGTGTGGGCGGCCTTCGGTGTGCAGGCCGACGCGGGGGCGCTGGACGCCGACACCGCGGACGCGCTGCCTGCGGACCTGGTCAGGACCACCGCGTACCTGACGCATCCGGTGTTCCACGAGCACCGCTCGGAGACCTCGCTGATGCGCTGGCTGCGCCGCCTCGCCGACGCCGACATGGCGCTGGACCGCACGATGATCCCGCTGGGCTCGTGCACGATGAAGCTCAACGCGGTCGCCGAGATGGAGCCGATCACCTGGCCCGCGTTCGCCGACCTGCACCCGTTCGCGCCGGAGCAAGACGCGGCGGGGACGCTCGAGCTGATCGCCGACCTGGAGCGTTGGCTCGCCGAGCTCACCGGCTACGCGGCGGTGTCGCTGCAACCCAACGCGGGCAGCCAGGGCGAGTTCGCGGGTCTGCTCGCGATCGCCGCCTACCATCGCAGCCGCGGCGAGGAGCACCGCGACATCTGCCTGATCCCGGCATCGGCGCACGGCACGAACGCCGCGTCGGCCGTGATGGCCGGGATGCGGGTCGTCGTGGTGGCCACGGGACCCACCGGCGACGTCGACCTCGCCGACCTCCGCGCCAAGATCGAGAAGCACGGGCAGCAGCTGGCCGGGCTCATGATCACCTACCCGTCGACGCACGGGGTGTACGAGGCGGGTGTGCGAGAGGTGTCCGACGCCGTGCACGCGGCGGGCGGGCAGGTGTACGTCGACGGGGCCAACCTCAACGCGCTGGTCGGCGTGGCCCGGCCGGGGGTGTTCGGCGGCGACGTCAGCCACCTCAACCTGCACAAGACGTTCTGCATCCCGCACGGCGGCGGCGGACCCGGCGTCGGCCCGGTGGCCGTGGCGGCGCACCTGGCCCCGTTCCTGCCCGGCCGTGGGGTCGTCGGGCCGGTGTCGGCCGCGCCGTACGGCAGCCCGGGAGTGCTTCCGATCCCGTGGGCGTACCTGCGGCTGATGGGCGTCGACGGGCTGCGCAAGGCCACGTTGACGGCGGTCGTCGCGGCGAACTACGTCGCGAAGCGGCTGGCCGCGCACTACCCCGTGCTGTACGCGGGCGAGGGCGACCGCGTGGCCCACGAGTGCATCCTCGACCTGCGGGGGATCACGAAGGCGTCCGGTGTCACCGTGGACGACGTGGCGAAGCGACTGGCGGACTACGGCCTGCACGCGCCCACGATGTCGTTCCCGGTGGCGGGCACGCTGATGGTGGAGCCAACGGAGAGCGAGGACCTCGCCGAGATCGACCGGTTCGTCAACGCGATGATCGGCATTCGGGCGGAGATCGACCGGGTGGCGGCGGGGGAGTGGCCGGTCGAGGACAACCCGTTGCGCGGCGCGCCGCACACGGCCGCCAGCCTGACCGACAAGTGGGACCACCCGTACAGTCGCGAGCTGGCCGCCTACCCGGCGGGTGCGGTGCCGGGTGTGCACGACCGCAAAGTGTGGCCTCCGGTGCGCCGCATCGACGGCGCCCACGGTGACCGACACCTCGTATGCAGCTGCCCCGCCCCGGAGGCCTTTGCCGACCGTTGAGGCGGACGGGCGGGCGAGTGGAGCCACATCCCCTCCGATTGCGCCACCGCCCGCCCGCCCGCGGTCTTAGGAGGCGCCAGGGCCGTCGCTGATACTGGAGATTTCGCACTTTCTCCAGGCGAGTTGGGCCGCGTCAAGTAGTCAATCAAACATTGACGCCAGTCCTTCCGTCAATGAACCAACGACAAAAACCTTCCACGAGAACCACCGAGCCGGGGGGAGCGGTGCAGGGCCATCACGAACAAGGCACCGCCCCGCCAGGCCATCCGTCGCCGTCCTAGCTCGATTCCACCGTTTGCACGGCGCGCACCCCACGGCATCGATGCGGCGTCGTCGTGCACCTCAGTTGCATCACAGGGTCCGGCAATTGACGGTTGGCCCGCATGATCGGCGAGAGTGGTGCCACGGGAGTGTTGGTGCACCAGAGGCACCGCTGCTGGCGATCACGGGCCCAGCCGATGGGGTGACGAGCCTCGCCTCGGGCACGGCGCCGGGGCTGGGCGGCCAGTCCGCATCGCAGCAGGGTGGCCCTGCTCCGACCCAGTCGCAGCAGGGTGGCCCTGCTGCACACCCGGCCCGCTGCTGCCCTTCGCCCCGTCGGGCGACGCCGCGCCCGCTGGGCCGCTGGGCCGACGGGCCGACGGCGCCCACCACCGGCGTCCTCACCGACACCCCGGCCCCACGTCGCACCCCGTAACACCACCTCACACCCCGCGCGCGGGGTGCAACGTCACCCCGCGGCGTGCGCAGTCGACCAGGGCGGCCTGCGACGTCACCCGCGGCGTGCGCAGTCGACCAGGGCGGCAGCTCCCATTAGGTCACCCCGCGGCGTGCGCAGTCGGCCAGGTCGGCCTGCGACGTCACCCGGCGGCGGTGCGCAGTCGGCCGAGGATGACCTCAGCCCGCGGCGTGCGCAGTCCGCCGGGCCGGGCGCGACCTCACCCTCGGGGGAGCTGACCTCGCCCCCGCCTCGGCCGGGCTGATCGGCGCCATCCGCACACCGCCACCCTGCCCAGCCCACCCCAGCGCGGCGCGCGGCGATCTCGGCGCGGACCGCGACCTCCACCAAACCCGAAGATGTCAGCTCCGCCCCACCCGAGCCACTTCGCAGACCGCACACGCACTTCGCAGGGTCCACAGACCCTGCGAAGCGACAGCGGACCCTGCGAGGACCACGCCACGCCACGTGCCTCAGGTTCCGGGCGCTCTAAATCTAAACGGAACTCGTGTCCACTCGTCCTCTTGCTGCCGCTCGCCTCCGCGTAGAGGTGATCCACAATCTTGCACCCGGCACGGAGGTAGGCAACGGCGGCTGGCAGTGGCCCACCTCGACCTCGCGCTCGCGCTTATTCGCATCGGCGAGCTGGACGAGGCGGTCTCCGCTGCCGGGACGGCTGTCGCGTCGGGCCGCGTTGCACCCTCTAACCTCTCGCGCACTCGCGAGGTGATCGACTTGGCGGAGCTGGCAGGAGCTAGCGATGTCGTCAGCCCGCGTGACACCCAGCGTGAGGTGATCGACGGCTTCCACGAGTGACGATCACCTCGGCCACCGTGGATGGCCGCGGGGGAGCGGTCAGGACAGCTGGGCGCAGAGGTCGAGCAGCCGGCCACGCAGGGGGGCGGCCCGGTGCGCGAAGGCCAGCTGAGCGCGGGCGTAGGCGGCCCGGCCTGCGGGGGTCTCGATGCGGACAGGCGTATAGCCGTGGTCGGTCAGGTCGTAGGGGCTCGCGCGCATGTCCAGCTCGCGAACGGCGACGGCGAGCTCGAAGCAGTCGGCCATCAGCTCACCCGGCACGGCCGGGGCGAGCTTGTAGGCCCACTTGTAAAGATCCATAGTGGCGTGCAGGCAGCCGGGCTGCTCGTGCTCCACCTGGTCGGCCCGGCCCGGTGTGACGGCGTTCAGCGGCTGCGCGGCCGCGGTGAAGAAGCGGTAGGCGTCGTGGTGCGTGCAGTGCACCGGCAGCGACTCCACCACGGCGTCCGTGCCCGCGGAGCCGAGGCGCAGCGGCACCGTGGTGTGGCGGGGCGCGGGGGAGCGGTAGACCATCGCCCACTCGTGCAGGCCGAAGCAGCCCAGCCGGGGCGACCGGGCCGCCGTCGCCGCCAGCAGCTCCGCCACGAAGGTCGCGGTCGCTGCGAGCCGGGGGAGCGTGGCCGGGTCGAGCCGGACTCCGTCCCCACCGTCGCGGACGTAGCCGGGGCGGTCGAGGTAGTCCGCGCCGCCGCGCAACACCACACCTGGACCGGGATGCCACTGTTCGAGGCGCTGAGGGCGGTGGGAGTAGTAGGTGAAGAGGAAGTCGAGCACCGGGTGCGGCTCGCGACGCCGCGACCGCTCGCGGTGTGGGCCGGTGAAGCGGCGCATCCGCGCCCGGTGCGCCGCTGCGCGAGCCCGCCACTCCGGCTCCGCCCACGCGGTCGGCGCCACACCCGCAAACCGGCCGGGAAGGGTGTCGTCCAGCCCACGCTCCACGCAGCGACGGTACGCCGCGCCGCACGGGTCAGCGGCTCCGCCGCCACCACACGAGCAGCGCTGCGCCACACCAGCAGCACTGCGCCACACCAGCAGCACTGCGCCACACCAGCACGCGCCACACCAGCGCACTGCGCCACACCAGCAGCACTGCGCCACACCAGCAGCACTGCGCCACACCAGCAGCACTGCGCCACACCAGCAGCACTGCGCCACACCAGCGCCCAGGCGGGGGTGCGAGCACCACAACGCTTGTGCGGTCGACGGAAGGGCGCCCTTTCGCGCGGAACGTCAGGCCGCCACCGTCCGGGCGGGCGAGGCCCCCTCCTCGATGCCGAACACCAGGATCCGTCGGGGATGGACGCGGATGACACCGGGCGCCGCACCCGTGAACGCGCCCTCCGGCAGGAAGTCGGGTAGCAGCTCGGCGACCCCGCGGATCTCCAGCGCCCGCGGCTGCCACGGCGGCAGCACGTCGTCGACGACGAGCGCCACCCGCGGGTCACGGGCGATGTTGCGCCACTTCTGCGTGTCCGGGTTGTGCATGCCCATGATGTCGACCGTGCCTGCCGCCGCGTCCACGCGGAACCCGACGGGCCGCACGTGCGGGGCGCCGTCAGGACCGACCGTGGCCAACCTGGCCAGCCGGGCGTCGGCGAGAAACGCCAGCTCGGCCTCGCTGAAGATGCTCATGGCGCCCAGCCTCCTACCTGAAGCCGGGTCGAGGTCAATGCCGGTCCTCCCGGGCGTGGGTGGCGTCGCGGACGGTGCCGACGTAGTGCTCGATGAGGTCCTCGAGCGTGACCAGGCCTGCCGTGGCGCCGCCTGCGTCGACGGCTCGTCCCAGGTGCGCACCCCCGCGGCGCAGGACGGCGAGGGCGACGTCGAGCCGGTCGGTGACCCGAACCTGCGGCAGCGGCCGCACCCGTTCGGGCGGCACGGCGGCGCTCGGGTCGCTGGCGATGTCGAGGATGTCCTTGACGTGCAGATAGCCCGAGAAGCCCGAGGCGGCGCGGACGGGGAAGCGGGAGAAGCCGGTCTCGGCGACCGCCCGCGCCACGTCCTCGACGACGGGGCGTTGCGGCAACGACACGAGGTCGGCCTGCGGCACCAGCACGTCGGCAACGGTGTGGCCCGCCGAGGACAAGGTGCGGCTGAGCCGCCGGGAGCCGTCGTCGTCGAGCAGGCCTTCGCGGCCGGACTCGGCGATCAGGTCCGCGAGCTCGCCCGAGGTGAACGCCGTCTCCAGCTCGTCGCGCACCTCGACACCCATCAGCCGCAACACACCGTTCGCCGCGTGGTCGAACAGCGCGATGACCGGGCGCATGACCGTCGTGAACACCAGGAACGGCGGAACGAGCCAGATCGCCGTGCGCTCCGGCCCGGCGATCGCGATGTTCTTCGGCACCATCTCGCCGATCACCATGTGGGCCACGACGACGACGGCGAGCGAGATCGTGAACGCGACCGTCTCCAGCACCTCGATCGGCAGCCCGGCCCACAAGAACGGCGCCTCGATGAGGTGGGCCACCGCGGGCTCGCCGAGGCGGCCCAGCAGCAGGGAGCAGATCGTGATGCCCAGCTGCGACGCGGCGAGCATCCGCGACAGATCCGCGCTCGCCCGCAGCGCCGTCGACGCCCCGGCGCTGCCCGCCTGGGCCATCGCCTCCAGCCGGTCGCGCCGCGCCGAGACCAGCGAGAACTCGGCGCCGACGAAGAAGGCGTTGGCCAGCAGCAAGACGACGGCCGCCAATAGGGCCAGCAGGTCGCTACTCACTGACGGCCTCCTGCACGGGCGCGGCGAGGCGCAGCTCGGCCACCCGGTTGCGGTCGCGTCGCATGACCGTGAGGCGCCACCCGTCGATCTCGACGTCGTCGCCGACGTCGGGGATGCGCCCCAGCCGCGACAGCACCAGCCCGGCCAGCGTCTCGTAGTCGCCGGGTGGCATCGCGAACCCGGTGGCGTCGGCCACCTCGTCGTCGCGCAGCAGCCCGGATACGAGCCAGCTGCCCCGTCCCAACGCCCTGACCCGCGCTTGTTCGGCGGAGTCGTGCTCGTCGCGCACGTCGCCGACGATCTCCTCGACCAGGTCCTCCAGCGTGACGATGCCCGCGGTGCCGCCGTACTCGTCCACCACGACGGCCAGCTGTAGGCCGGACTCGCGCAGCCTGGTGAGCAGCACGTCCCCGCCGAGCGACTCCGGCACGGTCGGCACGGGTTGGGCGAGATCGCGCAAGGTGACCGTCTCCCAGTGGTCGGCGGGCACCCCGAAGGCCTGTTTGACGTGCACCACGCCGAGCAGCGCGTCGGGGTCGCCGCTGTCGACGGGGAAGCGCGAGAAGCCGCTGCGCCGCGAGAGCGCGACGAGATCGCTGACGGTGTCGTCGGCATCGAGTGACTCGACGCGCACCCGCGGCGTCATAAGCTCCTCCGCGATCCGGTCGGTGAAGCGCAGAGAGCGGTCCAGCAGCGTGGCGGTGCCCGCGTCGAGCGTGCCGTGGTGGGCGCTCGAGCGCACCAAGGAGCTCAGCTCGCGCGGCGAGCGCGCCGAACGCAGCTCCTCGGCGGGCTCCACCCCGAGCCTGCGGACGATCGCGTTGGCCAAGGCGTTGAGCGCGCTGATCAGCCACCGGAAGGCGTGGGCGAAGCCGCTCTGCAACCAGACGACCGCCCTGGCGGTGCGCAACGGGTTGGCGAGCGCGATGTTCTTGGGCACCAGCTCGCCGAACACCATCGACAGCGTCGTGGCCAACAGCAGCGACAGCACGGTGGCCGTGCCGTCGGCCTCGCTCTCGGAGAGGCCCAACGCCGAGAGGCCGGGCACCAACAGCGTGGCGATGGCGGGCTCGGCGATGTAGCCGGTGACCAGGGTGGTGACGGTGATGCCGAGCTGGCTGCCCGACAGCTGGAACGACAGGGCGCGGTGGGCGCGCTGCACGACGCGGGCCCGCCAGTCGCCCCGCTCGGCGACGTGCGCGTCGACCTGGCTGCGCTCCAGCGCCGTGAGCGCGAACTCGGACGCGACGGACACCGCGGTGCCCAGCGTCAGCGCGACGACGGCGAGCAGGCCGAGGATCGAGAACAGGAGGGTCATGCCACCGTCCTGACACGGGGCGGGCGGCCCGAACGAACGATGCGCCGGGGCGGGCCCGGCGCCCAACTGCAGCCCGGTTCCCCGAGGCGTGCGGTGGGCAAGGTGCGACTCCTGAGAGAGGTGCGAACGGCCTAGTCTACGGGCCCGCGTCGCGGCGCTCTGCCGTGGGCACGTCGGCTCACTCTGACAGGGCCACCCTGGGGACGACGCCGAGCCGCTGCGCCTCGTCCTCGACGGCCGTCGAGGACGACAGGCACCGTCACGGCAGGCCGGTCGGAGGCGGCTGCGGCGCGGGTGGTGCGCCGCCACCAGCCTGCCGCACCGGGTGACGTCCACAACTCGCGCACGGCGGCCCACCCCGTCGCCGTCTACGTTGCTGCGCATGCTGGGCAGCCGCCTTCACTCGCCGTTCGTCGACCTCGACCGGGAGGCGTGGGCGAAGCTGGGGGAGAGCACGCCGCTGCCGCTGAACGCCGAGGAGCTCGACCGGATGCGCAGCCTCGGCGACGCGGTGGACCTCGCCGAGGTGCGTGAGGTGTACCTGCCGCTGTCGCGCCTGCTCACCCTGCACGTCCAGGAGGGGGGCAGGCTCTACCGCGCCTACCGCACGTTTCTCGGCGCGACGGAGGCGCGCACCCCGTTCGTGATCGGGATCGCCGGGTCGGTGTCGGTGGGCAAGTCCACCACCGCGCGGCTGCTGCAGTGGCTGCTGGCCCGGTGGCCGCAGCATCCCCGCGTGGAGCTGATCACCACCGACGGGTTCCTCTACCCCAACGGCGAGCTGGAGCGGCGCGGGCTGATGTCCCGCAAGGGCTTCCCGGAGTCCTACAACCGCAAGGCCCTGCTGCGCTTCGTCACCGACGTCAAGGGCGGATGCGCCGCCGTCGACGCCCCGAGGTACTCGCATCTGGTGTACGACATCGTGCCCGCGGACCGGTTGACCGTTCGCAGGCCCGACATCCTGCTCCTGGAGGGCCTCAACGTGCTGCAGCCCGCAGGGCGCGCTGCGGTGGCGGTCAGCGACTTCATCGACTTCTCCGTCTACGTCGACGCCGCGACCGCCGACATCCGCCGCTGGTACATCGACCGGTTTCTGCGGCTCCGCGAGACCGCGTTCCGCGACCCCGACTCCTTCTTCCGCCGCTACGCGGCGCTGAACGAGGCCGAGGCGACCGAGCAGGCGGAAAGCATCTGGGAGCAGATCAACGAGCCCAACCTGGAACGCAACATCCGCCCTACCCGCGGCCGGGCGAACCTCGTGCTCCGAAAGGGACCCGATCACAACGTAACCGGTATCCGGCTGCGCAAGGTGTGACGACGTTCGGATGGCAAAATGGGGCATGATTCAGCCAACCAACACCACGGCACCGGTCCCAGCCGCGGCACCGGCAGAGGAGCACTCGATGGAGGGCCGAAGGGGACGCACCGCGACCGCCGACGATGCGTTGGCCGATCTTGCCGCGCGGCTGCGTCTCGCGGTCGGGCGCCTGAGCAGGCGGATTCGGATCGACGGCGGCGAGTCGGTACCGCCGCTGCAACTGTCGGCGCTGGTCACCGTCGAGGAGAGCGGTCCGCTCCGGCTCTCGGAGCTCGCCCGCCGTGAGGCCGTGACGGCGCCGACGATGAGCAGGGTGCTGGCCGCGCTCGACGAACAGGGGCTCGTCGTCCGCGCCGCCGACCCGCAGGACGCCCGCGGCGTCCTGATCACCCTCTCCGCCGAGGGCGCGCGGCGGCTCGACGAGGTGCGCACCCACCGCACCGCCCTCGTCGCCCGGCGGCTGACCCGGCTGACCGACGCGCAATGCGCCGCTCTCGTCGCCGCGCTTCCCGCGCTCGAGGCCCTGCTCCTCGACGAGGACTAGGAGGGTCGGGAAAAGCTCCGGTCGTAGCGGGCGGCGGTCAAACCCAGCCGTTGTCCTTTCGTGACCTGCGCGGTGCCATAGTGGTGTGACGTGAGGCGCCCCGAAGCGGGGCTCCAGGGAGGGGTGCAGCGGCGTGGAAGGGGTCACCGCGCTGGTCGCAGGCCTGCTCACGACGCTGCACCGGTCCGTCGCTCCGGATGTCTGCCCCGGCGGGTGGCCGTGGGCGGTCTCGATGCTCGGTGTGCTCGTCGGTCTCCTGCCCGCGGTCGGTGCCATGCTCGTCGCGCTGTTGCGCAAAGCCACGGGCAACACTGGGTCCGCGGTGTTCGCCGCGATCGGCTTCGTCTTCGCGGGCCTGCTGCCGCTGGTCGTGTTCGCCACCACCGGGCGCATCTTCACCGCGGCCGCCAGCGGCAACCCGCCCGCCGGCCTCGGCCGCGCGGGTCTGCGTGCGGACGCCTGCTTCGCGGTGCTCGGCACACAGGCCGACTACCTCGGCCGCGGTACCGTCGCGGCGACCTTCGCGGGCACGAGCCCGCTGCGTCTCGGCGTCGGTCTGGTCGCGCTCGGCCTGGTGCCGGTGATCGTCGCGACGTTCACCTACGTGCAGGCCCGCATCGCGCTGCGGCGCGGACCGCGCTGGCCAGCCACGTTCTTCTGGCTGCCCACGCTCGCCGTGGCGGTGCTCACGATGAGCGCGCCCGCGCTCACGGCTGCGCACCTGTGGATCGGCGCCGGTGCGGGCGCGGTGCTGGGCATGTCGCTGCCGCTGCTCGTCGGGCCGCCGTCCTGGGCGGTACTCGGCCGCCCCGAGACCCGGCGGTCCGACACCCGGAAGAAGGCCGAGCGGGCGGCACCGGCCCGCCCCGACCGCCCCGACCGCCCCGACCGCAAGGTTGAGCAAGCGGCGGCGCCGCGGGCCCAGCCGCCTGCGGCCCCGCCCGCGCGCTCCGCGCCGGTCCCGGCCGCGCCCCGGGGCTACCGGCCGGCCGGCGTGGCTCCGGCGATAGGGCACATGCCGCCTCCGCTCGCGGCGGGACGTCAACGCTTCCAGCTGATCCGCAGGCTGGGCTCCGGTGGGTTCGGGCGGGTCTGGCTCGCGCGCGACGCCCGGCTCGGCCATGTCGTCGCGCTCAAGGCCGCGCACGCTCCCGATGCCGAGACCGAGCAGCGTATCCAGCGCGAGGCCCGTGCGCTCGGCGCGGTCCGGCATCCGAACTGCGTGCGCATCTACGACATGGTGCCAGCCCGCAGCGATCCCGGCCTTTCCGACCTGGACGGCATGGTGATCGTCATGGGCTACGTCGAGGGTCAGTCGCTCGGCGACCTGGTGCGCGACCGCGGCGTGCTCGACGACATCGCCGCGGCCAGGGTGTGGGTCAACCTCGCTGGGGCACTCGACGCGGCCCATTCGCGCGGCGTGATGCACCGTGACGTCAAGCCGGGCAACGTCGTCGTCGACCCCCGCGGTGTCGCGCACTTGATCGATTTCGGGATCGCGCGCAAGACCGGCGACGCCACCATGACGCAGACCGGCTTCGTGCTCGGCACACCCGACTTCCTCGCACCCGAGATCGCGTGCGGCGAACGCGCTTCGGCCGCGTCGGACTCCTGGCAGCTCGCCGCCACCATCTCCTACGCCCTCACCGGCCACCCGCCGCGGGGCGGACATGCCGACGCGGTGTCGGGCCTGCGGGCCGCGGCCACGGGCGCCGCGCTCACCCACCTTCCCCGCCGCACCGCGCACCTCGCGCTGCTGCGAGCGGCGATGGACAACGACCCGGCGCGGCGGCCGCCGTTGCGTGAGGTCCAACGGGCCCTGGAGGACTGGCTGCGCCGCGCGGGTGCTCTCTCGGTCGGTCAACCGGCCGCGGCGGCCCGCCCCCGCTGAGCCCGACCCCGTGCGCGGAGACAGTCGCCGGGGCACCTTTTCCGCGTACGAGCCCACGCCGGGTGAGGGCGGCCTACCAGGCGCCGATCGCGAGTGCGGTCGCCAGGCCGAGGCCCGCGAGCGCGATCCCGACCCGCAGTGCCGTCGCGGGCAGATGCCGGGCCGCGACCGGACCGAGCCGCGAGCCGACCAGCGCCCCGGCGGCCAGCGGCAGCACGGCTCGCCAGTCGACCGGCGCGAACAGCGCGAAGCCGACGGCGGCGATCGTGTTGGCCACACCGAGGAGCACGTTCTTGATCGCGTTGCCCTGCAGCAACGAGACCGGGAGCGCGACGAGCAGCAGCGCCAACAGCATCACCCCGGCCGCGGCGCCGAAGTAGCCGCCGTAGACGGCCACGGCGAAGACGGCCGTCAACACCACCGGTCCGCCCTGGTGGTCCTCGCCCGCGACGCGCAGGGCGGCCGCGCGGATCTGTGGCTGGAACAGCAGCACCACCGCCGCCCCGGCGACCAGGACCGGCACCACCTTCTCGAACGCGCCCGGCGGCGTCACCAGCAACAACCCGGCGCCCGACGCCCCGCCGACCGCGGTGAGCAGCGCGTATCTACGGACGGTTCGCCACTGACCGGACAGCTCCTGCCGGGACCCGGCGATCGACCCGACGGAGCTGAGCGTCAGCGCCACGGTATTGGACACGTTCGCCGGAATGGCGGGCAGCCCGGCCGCCAACAGCGCGGGGTAGGAGAACAGCGAGGCCAGCCCCGCCATCGAGCCGGACAGGCCCGCCCCGGTGCCCGCGACCAGGAGCAGCAGGAACGTCCCCATGCTGCGACTCTCGCACAGCGGCCCGTCGGCTACGAGTGCGCAGGGTGATCGCTCATCGTGGTGTCGGGGGTGCACATCTGCACGTACGGCACCACTTCTGCCAATCTTGTCCAGCCGGGCCCGGGCACCGATCCGGCGCGGGCGCTCGCCGACCGGTGACGGGCCGCGCCGGGATCGCAGCAGGGTGACACCGCTGCGATCCCGGCGGTGATCACTGTCAGGGTGCGCATCCGCACGCGTGGCACCACTCCCGCCGATCTTGCCCGGTGCGCGCGGAGGTGATCGCCGGTAGTGGTACCAGGGGTGCGCATCCGCACGCGTGGCACCACTCCCGCCGATCTTGCCCGGTGCGCGCGGGGAGCGGGGTGGCGTCAAGGCGAGTTTCCCGGGCCGCCGTTCCCACCTCGCACACCATCCGGCGTCCTGCACAGGGACAATCTTGTTGCGTTTCGGTCGCTATGGCCCCCGAAACGCAACAAGATCTCCATGCTGCCCCCAGACCGCTCCCGTGCGCGCTACGCCCGGAGGTGCGCATCGCGTGCCAGCCCCCTCCATGAAGATCATCGGACGCGTCACCGCTCCAAAGTGACCGGCATGGGGCCGGTCTTCTGCGAGGACGCCGGACGGTGTGCGAGGTGAGGCCGTGGGCTGCGGTCACGCCGGATCGACGCGAAACACCGCGCATTTCCCGGCCAGCCGCGCGAAGGACTCCTGGCTGATGTCGGGCACCACCCCCGCGTCCACCATGACCTTGGCGCCCTTCGGGATGTGCTCGGGCCATGCGCGCAGGATCGGCTCGGCGTCGGCTGGAGCCAGCTCGGCGAGCAGGACAGAGCTGCGGCGTCTGCCGACCGCCAGCGTGGCGCGGCCGCCTGCGGCGCGGACGTTGCGCGGCCAATCGGCGGTCGGGTAGCCCGCGAGCAGGTAGCGGTGTCCTTCCAGGGTCAACACCGACACCGGGGTGGTGCGCACCCTGCCCGAGCGACGCCCGGGCACGGTCAGAACGGCCCCGTTCTCGACGACCAGCCCGAGCCGGTTCATCACCACGATCACCGGGTTGACGAGCTTCAACCACCGCGGGGGAGCACCGGTCTTCGCCATTGGGTCAGTGTCCTCCGCCGCAGATCCGCGGCCACCGATACTCGATCGTGAGCGGAGGCAAGGACAACGGGTCACCCCACGAAACGTCCTCATCTGCAGGCACGTAGGTCGGGGGATCGCCATGGGGAGCACGCCGAGAATGCTGGTCGTGGTGACGGTCACGGCGCTGGCGGCGGGCGCCTGCACGGCCGCGCCGTCGACGCCGAGCGCCCCCACCTCGACACCGAGGGCCCCCACCTCGACGTCCGCCGCCCCCACGCCGGCCTCGACGTCGCTGCCGACCTCCGCGACGGTTCGGCCGACCGCCACCGGCGCTGTCCCCAACTGCGCGACATCGGAGCTCAAGGGCTCACTCGGGCCGGAGGAGGGTGCGGCAGGCTCGGTGTATGCGCCGCTTCTGCTCACCAACAGCGGCACGCGCACATGCGAGCTCCGCGGCTTTCCCGGTGTCTCCTATGTGGCAGGCAACGACGGCCATCAGGTCGGGCCTGCCGCCGCGATGGACGGGCCGCGCGGGGAAGAGGTGGTCCTGAAGCCGGGTGCCGCGGCGGCCGCGCAGCTCCAGCTGGTGAACGTCGCGAACTTCGACGCGGCGGCGTGCCAACCGACGCCGATCCGCGGGCTGCGGGTCTACCCGCCCGGCGACACGGAATCGCTCTACATCGCGCGGGCGGGCACCGGCTGTGCGATCGCCCCGCCCGGCAACCAGCTCAGCGTGCAGACGCTGAAGCTCGCCTGACGCTCCGGAGCCGATGGACCCAGCCGATGGACACGGGGCTCAGCGGTGCAGCTCTGCGCCCTTCAGCACCTTGTCGACGGCGTTGCGCGGGCCGTGCACGGCGATCCCGACCAGGTCCAACCCACTTCGCGGCACGGCGGCGACCGCAGCCCGGTTGGCCTCGTCGTGGCCGGTGCCGAACAGCTCGGCGGTGAACACGGCCATCGGCAGCCCCCGTGTCACGGCTCGCTCGTGCGCCGCCGTGAGAACCGTCTTGTCCGCCGAGAAGATCATCACCGGCTGACCGAACATCGGTGTGTACAGCGTGCCGTCGGCGTCGGTGTAGGGCTCGCCGAGCACATCGGAGTTGGCGGCGATGCCACTGGCCAGGAACGCGGTCACGTTCAGCTCCTGCCAGGTCTCCAGGTCGTCGCGCAGCACGATTGCGATCTTGGTGTCGAAACGCACGGGTCGATCGTGCCTCGGCGGTGTCAGAGGTTTCTTGTACGTTCGGCGCATGGCCAACCGGGTGCGGGCGTGGGCCCCCGGCGTCCCCGGGATCGTCGAGGCGTTGCACGCCAGGTTCACCGACCACGCCTACCCCCAGCACACCCACGACGCGTGGACCTTGCTGCTGATCGACGAGGGCGCGGTGCGCTACGACCTCGACCGCCACGAGCACGGCGCGCTGCGGCCCGCGATCACCCTGCTGCCGCCGCACGTCGCGCACACCGGCAGGCCCGCGACGCCGGAGGGGTTCCGGAAGCGGGTGCTCTACCTGGACACCGACGTCCTCGACGAGAGCCTCACCGGCGCGGCGGTCGCCCGGCCGAGCCTGCCCGACGACCTGTTGCGGGTGCGCGTCGCCCAGCTGCACGCCTGCTTGGAGGACCACCTCGCCGCCGAGAGCCGCCTCGTGCTGGTCGGTGACCGGCTGCGCGTCCACCTCGGCGGGGCCGCGCCCGCGCCCGCGCCCGACCGCCTCGCCGCTGACCTGCGGGACCTGCTCGACGCGCACCTCGTCGACGGGCTCACCCTCCGCACGGCCGGAAGCCTCCTGCACGCCCATCCCGCCCACCTGGTGCGCCGCTTCACCGCGGCGTTCGGACTGCCGCCGCACCGCTACCTCACCGGGCGCCGCATCGAGGCCGCGCGGGCGCGGCTCCTGGCTGGTCAACCCATCGCGGACGTGGCCGCCGAAGTCGGGTTCCACGACCAGGCCCACCTGCACCGCCACTTCACGCGGCTCATCGGGACGACCCCCGCGCGTTTCGCCCGACCCGGGGCAAGATGGTCCGATGACCTACCTCGCTGACCCTGCCCGATACGACAGCGTCGAATCAGGTGCGACCTTCCGCCGATGCGGACGCAGCGGGCTCGACCTTCCCGCGATCTCGCTCGGGCTGTGGCACAACTTCGGCGACGACCGTCCACTGCAGACGCAGCGGGCCATCCTGCGCCGCGCGTTCGACCGCGGCGTCACGCACTTCGACCTGGCCAACAACTACGGCCCGCCCTACGGGAGCGCCGAGAGCAACTTCGGCACGATCTTCGCCCAGGACTTCCGCCCGTACCGCGACGAGCTGATTCTCTCCACGAAGGCGGGCTACGACATGTGGCCCGGCCCGTATGGCCAGGGCGGCGGCTCGCGCAAGTACCTGTTGTCCAGCCTCGACCAGTCGCTCGCCCGCATGGGCGTGGACTACGTCGACATCTTCTACAGCCACCGGTTCGACCCGGACACCCCGCTCGAGGAGACGATGGGTGCCCTGGACGCGGCGGTCCGCGCGGGCAAAGCCCTCTACGTCGGGATCTCCTCCTACTCGGCGCAGCGCACCCGCGAGGCCGAGGCGATCCTGCGCGATCTCGGCACCCCGTTGCTGATCCACCAACCGTCCTACTCGATGCTCAACCGCTGGATCGAGGAGGACCTGCTCGACGTGCTGGGGGAGACCGGCGTGGGCTGCATCGCGTTCTCCCCGCTCGCCCAGGGCATGCTGACCAGCAAGTACCTCAAGGGGATCCCCGAGGGCTCCCGTGCGGCGCGCGACTCCTCGCTGTCGCCCGACCTGCTCAGCGAGCAGACGCTCGCCCACGTGCGCCTGCTCGACGAGATGGCGACGGACCGGGGCCAGACGCTGGCCCAGATGGCGCTGTCCTGGGCGTTGCGCGACGACCGCGTGACGTCCGTGCTGGTCGGCGCGAGCAGCGTCGCCCAGCTCGAGGACAGCCTCGCCGCCGTGGCGGGCCCGCCGTTCACCGCCGACGAGCTGGACAGCATCGACAAGCACGCGGTGGAGGGCGGCATCAACCTGTGGGCGGCGTCGAGCAACTCCTGATCGCCCGGTGACGATCTTCCAGGCCTGAGCTTTCGGGAGCGTACCCGAATGCGTACACATCCGGGTACAGTGCGGTCATGAGGACTCCCGAGGTGCTGTCGTTCCGCGAGTTCCGCGCGGGCCTGTCCGCCACGCTGAAGCGGGTACAGGGGGAGGGGCCGGTGTTCGTCGGGGCGCACCGCAAGCCAGAGGCCGTCATCATGTCGGTGGCGCACTACCGCGACCTGGTCGAGATGTCCGAGTGCCGCGCCGCCGTCGCGGAGGCGCTCGGGTCCGTGCGGGCAGAGGGCCTCGAACCCAGCCCGGACGGAATGCCGATCCTGAAAGACCTGGCCGCGGGCCGGCTCGACGCTGAAGACGCCGTCGCTCTCCTGCGCCGTCAGCACGGCAGATGAACGGGGATCCCTACCTCGATCTGGCGAGCGGTGTCCTGCGCAACGTCCTCGGCATCACCGACATTGCCCACCTCCGGCAGGCGGAAGCAGACCTCACCAGCGTGCGCATCGCCCAGCTGATCCGCGAGCCGCTGCCAGGCGACTACGACCTGGCCCACCTCCAATCCGTACACCGGCACCTGTTCCAGGACCTCTACGACTGGGCGGGTCAGCTCAGAACGGTCACGATCGGGCGCGGTGGCATGTTCAGCCTGCCCGGGCACATCGAGGCCGACGCGGCCGAGCTGTTCTCCTGGCTGGCTCGCAGCGACCATCTCCGGGGTCGCACGCGGTCGGACTTCGTGGACGGGATCACCGAGCTGCTGTCCGACCTCAACGCGATCCACCCGTTCCGCGACGGCAACGGCCGCACCCAGCGCGCCTTCCTCGCCCAGCTCGCCCGCGACGCCGGGCACCCGATCCACTGGGCCGGCATCGACGCCGAGGAGAACGCCACCGCCTCGAAAGCCGCGCACGAGGGCGACGACGAGGCGCTGCGCACCATGCTCGATCACCTGGTCGAACGCCGCTGACGTCTCCAGATGGCGACACGATACGGTCGCGGGGTGACCGATGGCGACCCGCTGATCACCTTCACGACGACCCGGATCGGCTCTGTGGCTGTGGTCACCGTGGCAGGCGAGCTCGATCTCCACACTGCCCGCAGCCTGATGAGCACCGTGGACGACACCCTGACCTCCCCCGACCTCGATGCGATCGTCATCGACCTGAGCGCGGTGACCTTCCTCGGCTCCTCCGGCCTGGGCACACTGGCCGAGCTCGCCACCCGGTCACCGGTCGGCCGCCACGCCGAGGAACACCCCGTGCCGGTGCGGTTGGTGGCGCCGCCGGACAACCGGGCGGTGCTGCGGCCGTGGGAGGTCATGAAGCTGGAGCCGATCCTGCCGCTCTTCCCCGACGTCACGAGCGCGCTCGACGCACGCTGATCGTCGTCGATCAGGTCAGGCCGAGTCGGGGAGGGGGAGGTTCTGCAGCCGGACTTGGCCGCGCGCGACCTCCTTGCCGTCGCCGCGGGTCATCGTGACCAGCCAGAGCTGCTGGGTGCGGCCCTGCTGGACGGGCACGCCGAGGACGTCGAGGCGGCCTGCGCTCATGGACAGCAGGAAGTCGGTGCCGTTGTGGAGACCGACCGCGAACATGCCTCTGTCGGCCACCGCGACACTCGCCCCGACGCTGGCCACCGACTCCGCGACCGCGGTGTAGACGCCGCCGTGCACCACGCCCCACGGCGTGTGGTGGTCGGGACCGAGGTCGAGGAAGCCGCTGACGCGGTCGCCCGCGACGTCAACGAACGTGAGGCCCAGAGCCTTCACAAAGCGGCTGCCCTGCTCGAGGGACTCGGGAGTGATCTGCTCGACGTTCACGGGTTTGGCTCCTTCTCGGTCGACAGGAGAGAATCTTCACTGGTCACACCGGCGCTGCCGGGCTGAGCCGCCACGACCCAGCAGTACCACGCCGCAACGCTGCGGTAGGGCCGGAACCCGCGGCATCCAGTCTTGCTTGGGGGTCGGTAGCGGGACCGCCCAGCCCAGCGCGTAACCCTTGCGGACGGCCGCACTCACCGTCGTCACCGGGATGCCGGTCTCCACCTCGCCGCTCATCGACCAACCCTGTCATTTCGCCGACCTCCGGGCCTCCTCGCAGGAGCTCGGCCATCTGCGAGGACACCAGACGGTCTGTGAGGTGGGGCACCGGAAGTGTCCCTACCAGCTGGCCTCGGATTCCTGACGCACGGGGGTGAGGACGATGGCGGCCAGTGGGGCGGCGGCGGCCACGACGAAGCCGATCGCGTACCCCGCCGCCCCGACAACGGCGCCGAGCGCGATCGGCGTGAGCGACGAGACGATGTTCTGCCCGGTGTTCTGGATGCCGAGCGCCCGCCCCGACCATGCCGATCCGGCGATCTCGGCCACGGCGGTGAACGCCAACCCGTTGTCGGCCACCGTGACGATCCCGCCGACGGCCAACGCGACGATCGCCAGCCATGGGGCGAACGCGTCGCCGACAGCGAAGGTGAGCAGCACGATCGTGGCGCCGACCGCGAGCTGTCGCATCGGACGCAGCCGCGATCCCACCCGGTCCGACCAGACCCCGGACCCGATGCGGGACACCGCCCCGGCGATCTGGATCACCGCGACGAATGCGCCCGCGGCGGTCGAGCTCCAATGCTGCTGACGCACAAGGTATTCGGTGGCGAACGCCGTGATCGCGAACTGGGGCACCACGAGCATCGCGCTGGCCGCGTGCAGCCGCCACAGCACCGGCGTGCGGTAGGGAGAGCCCGCCTGCTCGCCCGCCGCCCGCGGCGGACGTACGGGGTCCGGCGCGAAGCCGATCACCAGCAGCGCCGAGAGCAGGCACAGCGCCGCCGGAACCGCGAACGCGCCGAATGCCCCCGTATGACGGGACAGACCAGGCAGCACAAGACCGGCAAGGGCGACGCCGAGCGGCTGGGCGGTCTGGCGGATCCCCATCGCGAGCCCGCGTTCGTTCCTCGGGAACCAGCCCATGATCATTCGACCGCTGGCGGCGAAGACGCTGGCCGCGGCGGCCCCACCGGCCGCGAGCAGGGCCAACGCCGCGCCGTATCCAGGGTGGGGGAGCCGCGCGAGGGCGCCGATCGCCACCGTGGCCAGCAGGAGACCCGACGCGATGACCTTCCGCTCGCCGAACCGGTCGGCCGCGGCACCCCAGGCGATCAACGTGAGCAGCAGGCCCGTCGTCGGCGCGGCAACGTAGGTACCGGCGGTCGCGAGGGACAGGCCGAGCGTGTCGCGCAGGTCCGGGACCAGGAACGGCACCCCGAAGACGAAGGCGCAGGCCGAGGTCTGCGCGAGCACACCGATCGCGAGAACCACCCAGCGTCGACCGGAGCCCTGCTGAGCGGTGACGGCATCGGGCATGGGCAGACCCTACGGCGTAATATCACGAGCTGGGAAAGATTGACCACCAAGTGAGATGCATTCGGGCTCATGATCAGCAGAAGTGGTGCCAGACGTGGAGAACCGCACGCCTGACACCACTTCCGGTGATCATGGTCGGGGGCAGAGCGCCCGATGGACGGGTGCGCCGTCGCCAGCACCCGAGCCCCGCACCGGTGGGCTGAACCAGCGCGCCATCAACGCGATGATCGCCAGAAGTGGTGCCAGATGTGCACCAGCGCACCCCTGACACCACTTCCGGTGATCATGGCCCCGGCGCGTGTCGGGTCAATGACTTCTGCTGGTAGGTGAGCCCGTGCGGGGCAATCCCTCGACGCCGACCATGTTGGCAGTGCTCGTCTCATCCCGGATCGTCTTGATGTCTTCGTACGCCGAGCCGTAGTAGAACGACTCCCATGCCTTCTGAGACGGGAACTCGATCAGCACCAGTCGGGCAGGCTCCCAGTTCCCCTCGTAGGCTGCGTGGGCGCCCCCTCGGGCGAGGTATCGCCCGCCTGCCGCCTCCAGCGCGGGCCGCACTCTTTCCATGTACGTCAGGTACCTGGGCACGTCCCGAATGTCCCCGTCCACGATGACGTAATAGGGACCATCGCTGCCTGGCGCGAGGTAGGGATCTGTGGTCACTCCGACTCCATGTTTCGTCAGATCATGCCAGCCGGCTCGTATCTGGCCATACGACCAGCTTCGACGAGCGACCTTCGACAACTTGCCGACATTGTGACCTCGGCAGCGGCGGCGCAGGTTGGGAGGTGAAGCGAACGGTAGGTGACAGCGACTGGGCGAACGAAATGACCTTGGGCGCTGTGGCGCCACTGCCCCCCATGTCCCAGTATCGCTGTACCGGCCGGTGACGTGCGGGTGCCGGACGGTGCCCTACTGGCGGGTCAGGTCGACCTCGACCCGCAGAGGGTGTCGACGCCAGCCGCCGGGAGACGCTGCCGCGCGAGCCTGCCCCCGCTCCATACGCCGGACAGCCAACATGATGACGGCTAACCGGTCAAAGCTCGAATGCGGCGTATCGGCCAAATAGTGATTAACAGACGCGATGTGACAAAGCGGACCAGAAGCGCGACTCGTAACATCTCGCGCGAGAATCGCGAGTACGCCCCCAGACAGGCGGCGGACGGAAGGGATCCAGTGGCGAATTGTCGATCTTGTCATGGCGTGGTGTCAATATCGATGCCGTCAAGAGTGTAAGTCCTTCCCTTGGGCATCATCCGGATAACCACGCGGGAAACCCGTCCTGCCTGCCCGACCTCTGTTTCCCGTTTTGACCTCGTGGCGGGCAAAACATTCACGATCGGGCGATCGGGCGACATTGAATTGGGTGTACGTGTTCCGAGCCTAGGCATCTCGCGCGTTGCTCTCGCAGTGACGGCCGCCTCAGACGGTTGGCGGATCGTCGATCGGTCGCGTAATGGCGCGGTTATCCTGCCGTGGGGCTTGGCGCCGATCCGCGCTATCAGTCCGACTCAGCTCCGGTGGCCCTTGATAGCGATCCGAATTCTGGGAACATCGACCCAGGACTACCACTGGGTGCTACTCGAATGTAGCGGCTACTTTGGTGCATCACATCGCCCGCACGTCCAGTCGGAGACAACTGAGCGCGGAGACCGTCCGATGCCTCTCACAGGGGCCGAAGTATCCGCACTCTCGACCGTTTTCGCGGCCAACCTGGCCTGGCCACCTGAGGACAGACCCGCCGAACCCCGTCAGCTGAAACAGGCTGCGCGTGATCTTGGTATCACACCTTCCGCGGTGAAGGTACGCCTGGAAGGGGCCCGATCCAAGGCGTATCGTCTCGGGTTGCACAGGCGGGTCAGCGTGACGGATCCAGACTACCTGCACGTACTTGTCGCCGCGCGCTATCTCGTTCCACCCGCGGATGCACTGCGTGTTCCGCCCTCGGGACCATAGCCTCACCCTGCTCCAGAGCAGGCGTGACAAGATTTCCCGCGCGTGGTGTACTTCCGCGGTCAGTCACACGATGCGGGGGATCAGTGGCAATGCGACGCCATCGCAGCAAAGGCACAGTACGCACTCTTACGGTGCTCGTAGTCATGGCCGGACTGATGGGCTTGCTGGCGCCAAATGCAGCGGCGAGCGGATCGAACCTTTCTCCCGGCTGCCCGGACATTCTCAAGGAGGGCGATCAGGGGGATTGTGTGGCGACCCTGCAGTTCGATCTCGACACGATCAATCCGGGGTACAACCTCCAACAAGACAAGAAATTCGGTCCAGCAACTCGGATTGCGGTTCTTGATTTTCAGGGCCGGAACCATCTCGGCGCAGACGGCATCGTCGGGCCGGACACGAGCGCGGCCATACGCAAGCAGCTGGAGGATCCCGCGGAGCCACCAGCCCCCTTGTATCCTGAATGTCGAAGTTTGACCGACCAAGGTCAGATCAGTAAATGCGAGACTGCCGTATGGTGTAGCCAACAGGATCTCGGTTACGAGAACGGGCAATGCGTTCCAATGGACCCAGGCGCTACCGAGGGTGGCGGGAAGACGCCTCTCGAATGTGCTCAAGAAATTGCCGGAAGTCTGAACAACGAGTACGTGACGAAGGATAGAATTCTTGAGGGTGCCGTCTCAGAGTCGGCCAGACTCGCTGCCGAACGACTTTCGCTTGGCGTAACGACTGCGGAGACGACGTACTGCCTCTTCTGGGATCTCCCGCAGGATTAGTCCTGTCCCGTGCTCTCGAGAGGTGAGCGACAGCTCGGGCTCGTCGCGAACCGGAGCCTCCGCCTGACTTGGGGAGACCAAACTCCCTGGCCGGGCTGGCCCGATAACTGTCATAACTCCGATTATCGGATGTTCGAGTCGGGGGACCGGCCCAGCGACGAAGTGCGCCCTAGCTGCCTCCGCATCGTAAGATGTTTCGTATGCAGAAGGAGCGCATCACCGTCAGCCTGGACGGGCGGATCGCCGCACGGGTCCGACAGTGTGCCGCCCGGTCACGCGGCGGGGCTTCCGGCTATCTGGAGCGCCTCATCCGTGAGGACGAGATGCGTGAGGCGGTGGCCGCAGCAGGCCGGTGGTACGCCGCGCACCCCGGCTACGCGGAGGCCGACGAGGCGGAGCGCGGATCGCCGCGGCGGAGGACCTCGGCGAGACGAGGTGAGGCGCGGCGAGGTCCGGCGCTACGAGCCGGTCATGGCCCGGGCTGGCCAATCGACGTTGCGGCTGGTCGTTTCCGCGAACGTGATCAACGCCGACGACATCCTGCCGACTGTCTACGTCGTGCAAGTCGTCGAGACCGACCCGGAGTCGCTGCTGGCGGTGCGAATCGGGGATCTGGGGTGGGCGTTCGCCCTGCTGCTCGACCGCCCGGTCCGCAAACGGCTCACCGAGCGGGTCGGCGTAGCGACCGCCGAGGAGATGGAACGGGTGGACACCGCGCTGCGCGCCACGTTCGATCTCTAGACACCATTCCGAGGTGTCGGTGCGGCGGGCCGATCAGCGCGGATCACCAGCGGGTTCGATCAAGGCTGACCCGCTCACGACGCGCTCGGCGTCATCTCGAGGCGTTCTCGGCAGCGCGAGTCGTCGTCTGGGACCGGAGACCCGCGTCTACGTGCTGGTCACGCACAGTCACCCTCACGAGCCGTCGAGCGCCGGCCGGCGTGTGCCACCGACCCTCGTGATCGCCAAGCGCGGCGGTTTCCGTGCGCCTGCACACGAAAACCGCCGGTTTCGGCGATCATCACGCTGGGGAACACCGCCCAGCGCGCGAGGTTCACCTCAGCGGGGTTCGATCATGGGTGGACCCCGCTCACGACGCGCTCGGCGGACGCGTCGATCAAGGTGATCCGCGACGACCTCGCCGACGACACGGAGTTCCGCCACCGGTTCCGGCGGGAGGTGGCGGCGGCGTCGGCCGTGGCGGGCATCTTCACCGCCAGGGTGCTCGACGCCGACCCGGACGCCGACCCGCCGTGGCTGGCCACCGAGTTCGTCGAAGGCCCTTCGCTGCGCGACGCGGTTCTCACCAAGGGCCCCATGCCCGAACACGCGCTCCTCGACCTCGCCAGAGGGCTCGCCGAGGCGCTCGCCGCTATCCACGCCGCCGGTCTCGTCCACCGCGATCTCAAGCCCGCCAACGTGCTCCTCTCCCCCGCGGGCCCCCGAGTGATCGACTTCGGGATCGCGAGAGCGGTCGACTCCTCGCGGCTCACGGCCACCGGCCAGATCATCGGCACGCCTGACTTCATGGCCCCGAGCAGATCGAGGGCCTGCGGGAGAGCGGCCCTGAAGCCGACGTCTTCGCGCTCGGCTTGCTGCCGACCGCACGCTCGGCATCTCGAGGCGTCGCTCGGCAGCGCGTGTGCTCGCGCGTGCCACAGATCCAGAGCCAGTTCGGGCTCATCGTCGCGGAGTTCACCAAGGCCCGCGACGCGTTCACCGCGGGTCGACGCCGGGTGGCGGCCGCGCAGCCGCTGACCGTGGATGCCTACTCCGCGGGCGTGAACAGCCATCTGGACGGCGCCCGCAGCCTCGCGCTGGCCGCGACGCTCGTGAAGGGGATCAAGCTGCCCGCGACCTACACCGCGGCGTCCTCGGTGGCGCCGCACTGCACGGCGACGTGAGGGCCGCCCCGCAGCAGGGTGACCCTGCTCCGACCGGGTCGCAGCGGTGTCACCCTGCTGCAGTCCCCACTCAGCCCGGCGTGGGGGGCTGGTCGACCAGCTGGGCCAGGTAGAGCTGGTCGCCCAGCTTCCCCATCAGCTCGAGGTTGGTCTCGATGTAGTCGATGTGGTGCTCCTCGTCGGAGAGGATCTCCTCGAAGAGGTTCGCCGTGGTGGCGTCGCCCTTCTCGCGGCACATGATGATGCCCGGCCGCAGCCGCTCGACGACGCTCAGCTCGATCGCGAGATCGGACTCCAGCTGCTCGCGGACGGTCTGCCCGATCCGCAGTGTGCCGAGACGCTGGTAGTTGGGCAGGCCCTCGAGGAACAGGATGCGGTCGGTGATCTTCTCCGCATGCTTCATCTCGTCGATCGACTCATCGCGCGTGTAGGCGGCGAGCTTCGTGAGGCCCCAGTTCTCCTGCATCTTGGCGTGCAGGAAGTACTGGTTGATCGCGGTCAGCTCGCTGGTGAGCTGGGCGTTGAGCAAGGTGATGATCTCGGGGTCGCCACGCACCCTGCGGACACTAGCGGCGCTACCTGGTCGAGTATCAGGCGGCCAGCTCTGACCGCGACTGCGCGGCGAGCAGGAAGACGTCGATGTGGTCGTGGCAGGAGCCGCAGCCTGTGCCCGCCGCGCAGACCTCGCCCACGTCCTCGATGCTCCGGGCGCCGCACGCGACAGCGGACCGGACCTGGGTGTCGGTCACCCCAGCGCAGATGCACACGTACATCAGGCACCCCTTCGTTCAGGTAAGGCTATGCTCGCATCGGAGAAGGGCTTGCGGCAAGAGGCCATTACTGTGACGGGGTGCCGCTGGAGGAATACCGCCGCAAGCGCGATGCGGCCCGCACCCCGGAGCCCGTACCCGAGGCCGATCCGGCCCCCGGTTCCGACGACCGCTTCGTCGTGCAGGAACACCACGCCCGAAGCCTGCACTGGGACGTCCGGCTTGAACGGGACGGCGTGCTGGCGTCCTGGGCGGTGCCCAAGGGCCTGCCGACCGAGCCCGACACGATCCGGCTCGCCGTGCGCACCGAGGACCACCCGATCGAATATCTGGAGTTCAGCGGCGACATCCCGGCGGGCGAGTACGGCGGCGGCAGCATGACGGTCTGGGACACCGGGACCTACGAGACCGAGAAGTGGAACCCGCGGGAGGTGATCGTCACGCTGCACGGACGCCGGGCGCGGGGTCGCTATGTGTTCATCCGCACCGAGCACGACTGGATCCTGCGACGCTCAGACCCCGCGCCCGACCGTGAGCCCCTCCCCCGCGACACGCGGCCGATGGAGGCCACCCCCGGTCCGCTCCCCCGCGGCGAGCGATGGTGGCTGCAGGTCGGCTTCGGCGGGCGGCGGGTGATCGTCCGGGTCGACGGGGGAAGGGTGCGGGTCACCGACGCCGACCTCGCCGAGGTGGAGGCGCCGACGCTGCGCGAGCTGGGCCCGTCGCTGGGCGCGATCCCGTTGCTGCTGGACGGCGAGCTGGCGGGCGGGGACCTGTGGATCGGCGATCTCCTGCACCTCGACGGGCGCGACGTCGCCGCACTGCCCTTCCGGGACCGGTACGCCCTGCTGACCGGTCTCTCCCTGAAAGGGCCGCATTGGCGGCTCGCCCCGGTCTTCCCCGGTGGGGGCGCCGAGGTCGTCGCCGCCGTGCGCGAGCAGCGCCTGGGGGGCGTGGTGGCCAAGGACGCCGATGCGCCCTACGAGCCGGGTGTGCGCAGCCGGTCGTGGATCGCCGTCGACGCTCCCACGCCGCCGCCCGCGGCCGTCGGACGGTCGAAGCTGACCAACCCCCGCAAGGTGCTCTACCCGCTCACCGGCACAACGAAGTCCGACGTGCTGGCCCACTACCTCGCCGTGGCCGACGTGATGCTGCCGCACCTGCGCGACCGCCCCGTCACGATGGTCCGCTGGCCCGACGGCGTCGAGAAGCCGTCGTTCTTCGAGAAGGACGTGTCGCGCCACGCCCCGTCGTGGATCCGCACCGCGCGCGTCGGCACGCCGGGCGGCCGTTCGGAGAACGCGGACTTCCCGCTGATCGACGACGAGCAGGGCCTTGCGTGGGCGGCCAACCTGGCCGCGCTGGAACTGCACGTGCCGCAGTGGCGGCTCGGGCCGCGCGGCGCGCACCGGACCCCCGACCTGGTCGTGTTCGATCTCGACCCGGGCGAGGGCACCACGGTCGTCGACTGCGCGCGCGTCGCGGAGCGGATCGCCGAGCGGCTGGCCGCCGACGACCTCGTCTGCTACCCGCGCACCAGCGGCGGCAAGGGCATGCAGCTCTACCTCCCGGTCACGGTGAGCAGGCCCGAGCGCACATCGGAGTTCGCGAAGGCGCTGGCCGAGGAGATGGCGGCGGAGACACCGCGGCTGGTGACGGCGGTGATGGCCAAGGCCCGTCGTCGGGGACGGGTGTTCGTCGACTGGAGCCAGAACAACCCGCACAAGACCACGATCGCGAGCTACTCGCTGCGTGGCCGCGCCCGTCCGACCGTGGCCACCCCGCTGACGTGGGACGAGGTGCGCGCCTGCAAGCGCCCGGATGACCTGGTGTTCACCTTCGCCGACCTGCCCGCACGGCTGGCCGAGCACGGCGATCTGCTCGCCCCGCTGCTCGGTGACCCCCAGCACCTGCCCCGCTCCGGCCCGTCCGACGACTCGCCCGCTACGCCCGGTTCTGGCTGATCCCGCCCGGCGCCGGCACGATCCGCCCGTGCACCCCTACCTGGAAGGGCCCCGGCCGCGGGCCTACGCGCACCGCGGCTGGCACATCGGCGATCTGGCGGGCTGCGAGAACACGATGGCGGCGTTCACGAGGGCGGCCGCTGAGGGTTTCGCCTACCTCGAGCTGGACGTGCACGCGAGCGCCGACGGCGTCGCCGTGATCCACCACGACCAAAGCCTGGACCGCACCACCGACGGGACCGGTCGCCTCGACGAGCACACGGCGGCCGAGCTGGAGAAGGTGCGGGTGGGCGGGCGCGAGCCGATCCCGCTGCTTGAGGACGTGTTGGCCGCGCTACCGGAGACGCGCATCACCATCGAGCTGAAGTCGGCCGCCGCCGTCGACCCGACGCTGGCGGCGTTGGAGCGGGCCGACGCCTGGGACCGCGTCTGCCTCGGCGGGTTCAAACAGACCTGGCTCGATGCGGCCCGCCGCGGCGGGGGCGAGCGGCTCTGCACCTCGATGGCCCGCCGCGACGCGCTCGCCCTGCGCGCGCGGGCCTGGTTGGACGCGCTGCCCAGGCCACTGTCGCGGGTGCCGTCCCTGCTGCCGCTGGCCGGGGACATCGCCCACGTGCCGGTGTCGGCGGGCCCGCTCCGCGTCGTCGATGCCGGGCTGCTGCGCACGGCGCACGAGCGCGGCATGGAGGTGCACGTCTGGACCGTCAACCGGCCCACCCAGATGCACCAACTGCTCGACCTCGGCGTCGATGGGCTGTTGTCGGACCGGCCCGATCTCCTGCGCGATGTCCTGCGCGAACGCGGCCAGTGGCCGGGATGACGGGAACGCCTGCGGTGACCGGGCCCCACACCGCGCGGGGCCGTGTGCTGGCGTGGGGCCTGTGGGACTGGGGCTCGTCGGCCTACAACGCCGTGATCCTCACGTTCGTCTTCTCCGTCTATCTGACCGACGCGGTCGGCAGGGGACTGCCCGGCCCGGTCGACGCGGGGGCGTGGCTGGGGTACGCCATCGGCGCCGCGGGTCTGCTCATCGCGCTGGCCGCGCCCGTTCTGGGCAGGCGCGCGGACGCGGCGGGGCGGCGCAAGCGCTCCACCGCCGTGTGGACGGCGCTGACGGTCGCGACGATGGCCGGACTGTTCGCGGTGCGGGAGGACTACCACTGGCTCTGGCTCGGCCTGCTGCTGCTCGCCCTCGGATCGATCTTCTTCGAGCTGGCTTCTGTCTCTTACAACGCGATGCTGGTGCAGGTCTCGACGCCGTCGACGATCGGCCGCGTCTCGGGTTTCGGCTGGTCGATGGGTTACTTCGGCGGCATCGTGCAGCTGTTGGGGGTCTATGTCCTCCTGATCGCAGGCGAGGGGGGCGCGCTCGGAGTGCCGACCGCAGACGGGCTCAACATCCGGCTCGTCGCGCTCGTGGCTGCCGCGTGGTTCGCCGTCTTCTCGATCCCGTTGTTCGTGGTGGTGCCCGAGCTGCCCCCCGCTGATCCCCGCGCTGTCCACCTCGGGGTTGTCGGCTCGTACCGGAAGCTGCTCCACGACCTGCGCGTGCTCTACCGGGCGGACCCGCACACGGTCTACTTCCTCGGGGCCAGCGCACTGTTCCGCGACGGGCTGGCCGCGGTGTTCACGTTCGGCGCGGTGCTCGCCGTCACCGTCTACGGGATCGACAAGGGCGATGTGCTGATCTTCGGGGTGGTCGCCAACGTGGTCTCCGCCGCGGGAGCGTTGTCCGGGGGCGCGCTGGAGGACCGGATCGGGCCCAAGACGGTCATCATGATCTCCCTGTCGGGGTTGCTGGCCGCGGGGGTGATCCTGTTGTTCGTCTCCGGCCCGGCGATGTTCTGGGTCTTCGGGCTGTGCCTGACGCTGTTCGTCGGGCCTGCGCAGTCCTCGTCGCGGACCTTCCTCGCCCGCCTCGCGCCACCCGGGCGGGAAGGCCAGCTGTTCGGCCTCTACGCCACGACAGGTCGGGCCGTGTCCTTCGTGGCCCCGACGCTGTTCGGTGTGGCGATCACGGTCTTCGGGGCGCAGCGGGCGGGGATCGCCGGGATACTGGTGGTGCTCGCGGCGGGCATGCTGGCGTTGGCGCCGGTTCGGGCGCCGAGCGCGGTGGGTAACGCCCAATCGGCAACGACGTAAACATTGGGTCGCACCGTGGTGACCTAAGTCACAACAGCGCGACACGTCACTTCAGGCTGTGTGTTCGGCCTGGATGGGGGACACTCATGTGTCGGGACAGCAGAAGCCCGGTGGCCGTCGTGTGTCCAGGCCACCGTGGGTTCGGTGTTTCGCGGCGAGGAATGGGCGTCAGTGTCCAGGACGTTACACCTCGTGTAGTGACCCGGTCGGGAGAGGCTCCCGACCAACTGAACGGGAGGAAGACGCATGGCCGACCGCGTGCTCCGTGGCAGCCGGCTCGGGGCTGTCAGCTACGAGACCGACCGCAACCACGACCTCGCGCCGCGGCAGTCGATGCGCTACGCGTGCCCGCGCGGGCATGACTTCGAGGTGCCCTTCGCCAATGACGCCGAGGCGCCTGCCACGTGGGAGTGTCGCCTACACGGCAGCATCTCTCGCCTGGTCGACGGCAACGAGCCGGAGCAGAAGAAGGTCAAGCCCCCGCGCACGCACTGGGACATGCTCCTAGAGCGTCGCTCCGTGGCAGACCTGGAAGTGCTGCTCGCGGAGCGTCTCGAGCTGCTCGCCGAGCGGCGCGCCGAGATCGCCTGACGCAGAACCGGAACCGGGTCGTCCCTCACGGGGCGGCCCGGTCTTCTGCGTTGTGACCGCATCGCGAGATGACGACGTATGACCCGTTCGACGCCCTTGATGGTACCGACGGACGCCGGGTGCCCCGAGGGGTTCGCCTGCGCCCCCACCACGACGACAAACCTGCGCACTCTCGACGATCATGGCCCGACTGGGGCCCAGCTGGGGCCTCCCGGGGGGCGGTGATCGCCGAAATTGTGACATAACGGCCATATGTGGCCCTCATGTCCCTCAACCGGCGATCAAGTGCCCGGCAGCGGGCTCACGGCGGCGGCCACGGTCAGGAACGCAGCCACCACCGGCCGGCGGAGCGTGTCGGCGGCGCACCGCCGCACTCTCGGCACCACGTGCGGCGATCACTATGGCGACCGGGTCGAGCTGTGATCGGGTCGCCGACCCCGCCACCGTGAAGACCACGACCGCCCACCTTTTTCAGGCGTCGAGCACCTGGCCGTCGCGCCGCACGACCGGCGGCTGCGTGGACCAGGGGAAGTTGATCCAGCGCGCGGTGTGCCGCCACACGTACTCGCAGGCGACCGTGCTGTGCGGTTTCTGGTACACCACGGCGCAGCGGACGTCGGCGACGTGGCCCGCGCAGAAGTCGCGCACCAGCTTGAGCGTCGCCCCGGTGTCGGCGACGTCGTCGGCGACCAGCACCCGTTGCCCGGAGAGGTCCACGACGTTCGGCAACGGCGGCAGCATGATCGGCATCGGCAGGCGCTCGTCGACGCCCGTGTAGAACTCGACGTTCGTCACGTGCAGGTTCTTGACGTCCAGCGCGTAGCCAAGAGCGCCCGCCACGAACAGACCGCCCCTGGCGATCGACAGGATGATGTCGGGCCGGTAGCCGTCCTGGGCCACCTTCTCGGCGAGCTCGCGGGCCGCGGTGCCGAACAGCTCCCAGGACAGCTCCTCGCGGGCCGCCCCGTCGGGACTCACGCCGCCTCCGCGGGAAGGAGCACGTCGGCGGGACTCACGCCGCCTCCGCGGGAAGGAGCACGTCGGCGGGACTCACGCCGCCTCCGCGGGAAGGAGCACGTCGGCGGGACTCACGCCGCCTCCGCGGGAAGGAGCACGTCGGCGGGACTTCACGCCCACGCTCATGCGCGGACCGGGCCGTCGGAGGGCATGTCGGCGGTGCGGCGCAACAGCCGGGCGGCGCCCCAGCGAGTGACCCGCCAGAGCGCCTCGGCCACGATCGCGCCGCTCATCTTCGAGTCCCCGCGCTCGCGTTCGGTGAACGTGATCGGCACCTCCCGCACACGGAAGCCTGCCAGTACGGCGCGCCACGCCATGTCCACCTGGAAGCAGTAGCCCTGCGACGACACCGACCCGAGGTCGAGCTCCTGCAGGACCTGGCGGCGGAACACCCGGTAGCCGCCGGTGATGTCGCGGATCGGCACGCCCAGTGCGATGCGGGAGTACACGTTGCCGGTGCGCGAGATCCACCACCGGTGCGCCGGCCAGTTCAGCACCTGACCGCCTGGCACGTAGCGCGAGCCGAGCACGAGATCGGCGTCCTGCGCCGCGGCGAGCAGAGCGGGCAGGTCCTCCGGCGCGTGCGAGCCGTCGGCGTCCATCTCCACGACGATCTGGTAATCGCCGTCCAAGGCCTGCGCGAAGCCCGCGAGGTAGGCGGCGCCCAGCCCGTCCTTGCCCGGACGGTGGAGCACGCGGATGCGGGGATCGGCGGCCGCCAGCTCGTCGGCCAGCCTGCCCGTGCCGTCTGGGCTCGCGTCGTCCACAACGAGCACGTCCGCGTCAGGTACGGCGGAATGCAGGCGGGTCAGCACCGGCCCGAGGTTGTCCCGCTCCTGATAGGTCGGGATCACCACCAGTACCGGCCAGAGCTCAGCCATCCTCGTCCTTTCCTGCTGTTCGTCGTCGCCGTGTCACCGCCACGGCCCCTACCGCCCCCACTCCCAGCGCGACCAGTAGCCACTCGGGTACCGAACCCAGCTGGGTGGCCAGGGTAACGGTGTCGCGCAGCACCGTCGGGTTGACCAGGACGGCGGGAGTGAACTGCGTGGTGCTCTGCGTGACCGTACCGTCCGGGTCGATCGTGGCGCTGACCCCACTCGTCGTCGCGATGATCGACGTACGGTCGTGTTCGACGGACCGCACCTGCGACATGGCCATTTGCTGGTAGGTCATCTGGGTCAAGCCGAACGTCGCGTTGTTGCTGGGGACGGCCAGCACCTGGGCGCCGTTCTCGACGGACGCCTCGACGAGGTCGTCGAACGCGACCTCCCAGCAGATCGTGACCCCGACCTTCGTCCCCGCCATCTCGACCACGCCCGGCCCGGTGCCCGGAACGAAGTACCCGGCCCGGTCGACGTAGGAGGAGAAGAGGCGGAAGAACGACCGCCACGGCATGTACTCGCCGAACGGCTGCACCCTGCGCTTGTCGGCCCGTTCGACGACGCCGACACCGGGCTCCCACACCAGCGCCGAGTTGCTCGTGGTCTGCCCGTCGGGGTTCTGCAGCACCGCCCCCACGAGGATCGGCACACCGACGGCCTGCGCCGCGCGGTTGATCTGGGCGAACGCGTCGGGGTTGCGCAGGGGATCGATGTCGGAGGAGTTCTCCGGCCAGATGACCAGGTCCGGTTTCGCCAGCTTGCCCGCCGCGACGGCGTCGGCGAGCTGCTCGGTCTCCTTCACGTGGTTGTCGAGCACGGCCCGGCGCTGGGCGTTGAAGTCCAGGCCCAGGCGCGGAACGTTGCCCTGTACGGCGGCGATCGTCACCGTGGCACCCGGGCCGCCCGCGATCGGCGGCACGAGCGCCGCGAGGAGGCCCGCAACCATCCCCGCCACGCCGATCAGGAGCGGGGCGGCCAGCGCGCGGGGGCCCGACCGCGCCACGGCCCTGCGAACCAGCTCGCCGAGAGCCAGACCGACGAGCACGGTGACGAACGACAGCAGCGGCTCCCCGCCCACCGCCGCGAGGTGCAGCAGCGGGCCGTCGGGCTGGCCGAACCCGACGCGGCCCCACGGCAGCCCGCCCCACGGCACACGCCCGCGCAGCGCCTCGCTCGCGACCCACACCGCCGCGGACCAGACCGGCGCGGCGGGCAGCCGTGACACGTATGCCATGCCTGCTCCGCCGAGCCCGACGAAAAGCGACTCCCCTACGACGAGCGCCACCCACGGCACCGGCCCGACGAGCGACCCGATCCAAATGAGCAGCGGGAGCAGAAAACCCATGCCGAAGAGAAACCCGTAGCCGAAGCCCGCCCGCGCCCTGCGCTCGAAGACGAGCGCACCGAGCACCGCGAAGGCGGGAAAGGCGAGCCACCACAAGGGGCGCGGCGGGAAGCTTGCATAGAGCAACAGCCCCGACCCCGCGGCGGCCGTGGCGCGTGCGACGCCCGGCGAGGAGAGCCTGCGACGGCGTGGGGGCGCCGAGGCTGGATCGGCGGTCGGTGCGGCCACGACCTGAGCGTACGGGGCCGAGGCGACACGCCGACGCACCGGCGCTTCTTCGCCGACGTCGCAGACCCCGAGGCGACCTCACAGAAGGTCGACCATGACGCAGGCTATTTAGAGCCCCGGCACATGAGGCACGTGGCATGGCGTGGGCCCTCGCAGAGTCCGCTGTCGCTTCGCAGGGTCTGTGGACCCTGTGAGGTGTGGGTGCGGTCTGCGAAGTGGCTCGAGTGTGCAGCAGGGTGGCGGTTGAGCGTCAATTGGCTGTTGCCGGCATGATCGGCGAAAGTGGTGTCAACAGGGGCCCTGGTGCACTTCTCGCACCACTGCCGGCGACCACCGGCCCAACCGACGGTGAACAGCCTCACTACGGCCGCGCCACTGCCGTGCCCGGGCCACGTCCGCTGCACATTCGGGCCGCGGTCAGCCCACTTCGCACCCCGCACCGGCACACCTCACCCGCCGCGCACGGGGTGTGACGTCACCCCGCGGCGTGCGCAGTCGGCCTCCGCGGGGGCGAGGTCACCCGCAGGACCCGCCTGCCCCGCCTGCCCCCGCCTGCCCCCGCCTGCCGCCTGCCCAGGCTGATCGGCGCCATCCGCACCCCAGCAACCCGCCCCGCTCACCCCGGTGCGGCTCGCGGCGATCTATCTCGGCGCCGCGGCCCGAGACCTCCACCCCCACGGCCTGAACGGCGCGTGTCGACCAGCGCTCGCGCCCAACCAGGGCCACTTCGCAGACCGCGCATGCACGTCGCAGGGTCCACAGACCCTGCGAAGCGACAACGGACCCTGCGAAGACCCACGCCACGCCACGTGCCTCATGTGCCGGTCGCTCTGAGCTAAGTGGTCCGCGCCGGAAGTACGTGTCGGTGTCATCAGGCGGCGGCCGACCCCGTGCTCTGGACGGGAGCGGTGGCTTCGTGGGCGGCGATGCGGTCGAGGAGCCGGTCGAGGTCGGTGCGGGTGAACTTCCAGTCGAACGGGGTGGCGGTGGCGTTGTAGCGGTCCTGGAAGGCCAGGATCCGCTCGGCGAGGGCGTCGAGATCGGTCAGGTCGTTGGGGGTCAGCACCTTGCGCTGGAGAATGGAGAAGAAGATCTCCACCTGGTCCAACCAGGACGCATGTACCGGCAGGTGCACTAACTGGGCGGTAGGCCAAGCCTTCCTCATCCGCTTGACCGAGGCGCGTCCGCGATGTGCGGACCCGTTGTCCACGATCCAGAACACCCGATCGGCGCCGGCGTAGGGCTCGGTGGTCATGACCTGCTCGACCAGCCGGGCGAACGGCGTGATCCCGGTCCTGGGCTCCAGGCGGCCGATCACTCGGGCGTGGTGCACGTCGTAGGCGGCCAGATACTGCAGCGCACCTCGGCGTTCGTACTCGTGCTCGACGCGCATCATCCGGGCCTTCCCCGGGGGCAGTGTGGGGTGGCAGCGACACCGAGCCTGGATCGAGGTCTTCTCATCCGCGCAGACCACGAACTCGTTCTCGCCCAGGGGTTGGCCATCCCAGAACCCGGCGTAGAGGTCCAACGCTCGGGCCGCCTTCGCGGCGAAGTCGGGATCACGCGGGTAGATCCAGCTGCGGTGCTGCCAGGGTTTGAGCGCGTCGGCGGCCAACCAGCGGCGCACCGTCGACGCCGAGATCGACTCCACCACCCCGCGCGCCACGGCCTCCACCGCCAGGTCCGGGGCGCTCCAGCGGGACAGCGGCACCCCCGTCTCGGCGGGCAACTCACAGGCCAGCGCCTTGACCGTCACCACCGCCACAGGGGGGAAAAGCCCGCGGCCGACCGGTCCGCGGGCGATCCTTCAGGCCATCCAGGCCCTCCTCGAAGAACCGCTTGCGCCACTTCGACACCAGTTGCGCCGTGATGTCGAGCCGGGCCCGGTCCGCGGCCGACAACTCGATCAGGTACGGGGAGCGACGGGTCATCACAGGCCTCCGCAGGCACGACGAGACGGAGGCTCGGCGCTTCCCCTCGCCGAGACAAGCCGATCTTACATCGGTGTAATTCCAGCGTCGACCACTAAGGAGGTGCGACCGGCAACTCATGATCGTCGAGGACCAGGTTGGGTCGCCGCCGCCGGTGGGCCTGCTGCCGAGCGTTGATCGCCGGCTGTGGGACATGAGGGCCATATGGCCGTTATGTCCCACACCAAGCTCTGCAGGGTCGACCCCGCAGGCCCTCCGCCGCTCGGCCACAGCACCCCCGGCGCCCACTTCGTGTGCGAGGTCGGGCCGGGTCCGCCGGGTGCCGCGGGGTGGTCTCAGCGGGCGCCCGCGAAGACGTGAGCGTTGCCGAGCGCCTCGAGCACGCCGGGCGGGCCGGAGCGGCGGAACCACTCCAGTCCGTAGGCCTGCGCGAAACCGTCGGCGGGGATGTCGGACTCGGCCACCTGGCTCGCGTGCGCGGTGATCGCGGCGCGCTTCGTGGCCAGTTCAGCCGGGGTGCCCGCGATCGCCAGGGAGATCTCGGCGGTCATCCGCCCGAACGCGACGGACGCGGAGCGGGCCGCGCCGTGGACGAGATGCCGGTCGCGGGCGCTGACGTGCAGGTGCTCGCGGTCGACCGTCGTCCGGTACGCCGTGGCGCCGACGAGCTCGGCCGCGGTGGCCCCGATCCGGAACGTCGCGCGGTGGTCGGGGTGGCCGTAGATGCCCTGTTCGTCGTCGTGGACGACGGTCGCGGCGCCCTCGTTGTCGGCGATCTCGGCGACCGTGGCCGCCAGCCGCAGCGGGTCGGCCGCCGCGAGAGCACGCGAGTGGCTTCCGCTCGACCAGCCCGGCAGGCCGGAGTCGCGGCACCCGAGCAGCACGAGCCGGGACACCCCGAGCAGCTCGGCGGCCCGCTCCAGCTCCGCGATCCGCCGCTCGGGGACCGTCTCGCCGACGCGCAGGGGCACCCGGGACTCACCGAGCTCCCCGGCCGTCGCGGCGACCAGCACCGTGCGCGCCCCCGCGTCGGCCAGGCGGCGCAGCGTGACGCCCGTGAAGATCGCTTCGTCGTCGGGGTGGGCGTGCAACACCAGCACCGTGTGGCCCCGCAGGTCGGGACGGGAAACGGTGTGGCTGGCCAGAGCGGGGTGGTGAACCACGGGAAATCCAAGAGGGTGAGCGCCGCGGTGCGGCGGCAGGCGGACGGGCCGGAAGGTCAGCTGCGACAGCAGCGACAACACTCCGGACAGCGCGCCCACATGTTCACGGATGAGATCTTTGCACACCCGCCCGCGGCGCCGACACTTGCCATCGGTTCACAGTTCCGTGTGCAGGACCCGACCGTCCTGGACGGTGCGCAGGCAGCGCGGATCGCCGTGCACGTCCCACACCGCATAGGAGGCGGGCGCCCCCGCGACCAGACGACCCGCGAGTGCGGACCGGTCGCCTGCGGCACGGTGTCCCCCCGTGGTGTGCGCCGCCAGCGCCAGTGCCTGGGTCACGCCGGATCCGGGGGTCCGGTGCTCGACGGCGGCGCGGACGGCCGCCCAGGGCCCGAGCGGGGTCACCGGCGAGTCCGAGCCCAGCGCGAGCGTCACCCCCGCGGCGTGCAGGGCGGCGTAGGGGTTCATGCCGCGCGCCCGCTCGGCGCCCAGCCGCTGCACGTACATCCGGTCGGGCCCACCCCACCAGGCGTCGAAGATCGGCTGCACGCTCGCGACGACGCCCAGCTCGGCCAGCGCCGCCCGCTGGCGCGCGTCGACCATCTCCAGATGCTCGACGCGGTGACTCCGCGCCCGCAGCGCCTCGGGAGACAGCTGCGCGGCGGCCAGGGCCAGGCCGTCGACGAGCGTGTCCGCCGCGGCGTCGCCGATCACGTGGAACCCGGCCTGCACCTCGGCCAGCGTGCAGGCGGCGACGTGCGCACCGACCGCACCCGCGTCGAGGTAGGGGTGGCCGAGGCAGCCGGGCGCGTCCGCGTAGGGAAGGCGCAGTGCGGCGGTGCGGGAGCCGAGGGAGCCGTCGACGAACAGGTCGCCCGCGAGGCCGTGCGCCCCGGTGGCGGCGAGCACGTCTGTGGCCTGCTCGGGCGTGGTGACGGCCTCGCCCCAGTACGGCACGACGCGTGGCGCGGTCGGGTCGGCCCGGCAGCGGGCGACGAGCGCGGCCAGATCGTCGGCCGAGGAGATGTCGGGGCCTGCGCACTCGTGCACGACACCGATGCCTGCCGTCGCGGCGGCGCGCAGGAACGCCTGCTGGGCGGCGGCGCGGGTGGCCGGGTCGACGGCGGCCAGCGCGGCCCGGCGGACGAGGTGGTGGGCGTCGGCGGTCAGCGGGCCGTCGGACCACCCCGCGGCGCCGACGGCTGCCGGGGCTCTGGCCAGCAGCGCCGAGGACACCAGCGCGGAATGGACGTCGACCCGGCTGAGGTAGACCGGGCAGCCCGCCGCGGCCCGGTCCAGAGCGGCCCGGCCGGGTACGGCGGGCCACGCAGGCTCCTGCCATCCGTGCCCCCAGATCAGCGCTCCGGGACGGGCGGCTGCCCTGGTCGCGACCGCGTCCAGCAGCGCGTCGGGCGACGGGCATCCGGCGAGGTCGAGGCCGTCGACGAGCAGGCCGGTGGCCGTGGCGTGCACGTGGGCGTCGACGAAGGCAGGGGTGATGACGAGTCCCTCGAGCGGGCCGGAGCGGCGGGCCTGCCGGACCGACACGACCCGGCCGCCGCTGATCCGCAGCTCGGCCGGGCCGGGGGGCGCGGCGGGATCGAGGACCCGCGCGCCGGTCAGTACGGTGTTTCCCACCCGGAGGTGGTGACGGCTCAGAACTGGCGCGCCGGGATCAGCACCCACAGGACGATGTAGATCACGAACTGCGGGCCGGGCAGCAGGCAGGACAGCAGGAAGACCAGCCGCACGACGTTGGCGTTCCAGCCGTAGCGCTCGGCAAGCCCCGCGCACACGCCTGCGATCACCCGTCCTTGCCGGGGGCGGCTCAGGGTCGTCGTACTCACGGTGGGCTCCTTCTTCTCATGCGGGCCGATCTCGCCACTCATCGACCAGTTTGCGCGGTCAGCAGGTCCGAACACTCAGGGAACGCCCGGAGACGACCCTGAGGTTCCACGAAAGCGTGAAGGAGGTGGCGCAGCGTGCCGGTCGTGCGGCACCGACCGGGGGGTGAGTGACGCTGCTGGTCAACCGCGGCCCGCGTCCCTACGGTCGCCTGCGTGCCCCGGTCCCGCGCGGTCGCCGCCGCGCTTCTCGTCCTCGTCAGCGCCGTCGGAGCCATCTTCGGCAGCGCCGGGCCCGCCGCGGCCGCAAGCTCCGATGCTGTGGTCGTGCTGGGCGACAGCGCCGCGTCCGGCGAGGGGGCGGGCGACTACGTGCGCGGCACGCGCGGCGAGGGTGGCGACTGGTGTCACCGCTCTCCGCACGCCTACGTCTTCGCGACCCATCTGGCGCCCGTCGCGATCGACCTCGCGTGCTCGGGGGCCAACGCGGCCGACGTCGACACCGGGGGCAGCCAGTACGGCGAGCGCGCGCAGTCCACCCAGCTCGTCGGGGTGGCCAGGCGCTACCGCGTGACGACGGTGATCCTGCAGGTCGGGGCGAACGACGCCGCGGCGCTCACCGACACCGGCATCGCGTGCATCAAGGCGTTCCTCGACGTGTTCACTCCGCCGTGCCGCCAGACGCTGGGCCCCCTCGTGCCGCAGCGGATGGCTACGACCGCGGCCGCCGTCCACAAGGCCGTCGGCAACGTCCGGGCGGCGATGCGCCGCGCCGGTTACGCCGACCAGGCGTGGCGGCTCGTCCTGGCCTCCTACGCCGCGCCGATCACGGGCCACATGATCCCGTTCCACGGGGTGCTCGGCTGCCCGTACAGCAAAGCCGACGCGGAGTGGGGGCGCACCGTGCTGTTCCCGGCCCTGTCGGACGCGCTGCGCGGGGTGGCCGCGCGGACCGGAGCGGCCTTCCTCGACCTCGACCGGGCCACCGAGGGGCGCGAGGCCTGCACCCACGACGACCCGGCGCAGGACTGGCAGCGGCGCGTCACCGTCGATCCCGAGGCGCTCGTCCACGGCGGGCTGGACGCGCTGAGCTTCCACATCGCCCAAGAGTCGTTCCATCCGACGGCGGCCGCGGACGCGGCGATCGGCGCCTGCCTGGCCGTGTTCGTCCGCTCCCGTGCCGCGACCGGCGCCTGCGTGCCGGGGCCCGGCGCGGGGCTGGTCTTGACCTCGAGCCGCGTGTAGCCCGACTCAGCCCAGCCCGACTCAGCCCAGCCCGACTCAGCCCAGCCCGACTCAGCCAAAGCCCAGCCGATTTCAGCCCAGCCGATTTCAGCCCAGCACAACCAGGTCGCGCGGCCGCTGGTTGAGCCGCTCGACGCCGTCGGCCGTCACGACGACGATGTCCTCGATCCGCGCGCCCCACTCCCCGTCCAGATAAACACCGGGCTCCACAGAGAACGCCATGCCCGGCTCCAGCGGGCGCGCGTTGCCGCCGACGATGTAGGGGTCCTCGTGGACGTCGAGCCCGATGCCGTGGCCGGTGCGGTGGATGAACCGCTCCCCCAGCCCGGCGTTGGTGATCGCCGAGCGGGCGGCGGCGTCCACCTCCTCCGCGGTGACCCCGGGCCGCACGCTCGCCACCGCGCGCTCCTGGGCGTCCTGCAGCACCGCGTAGGCCTCGCGGACCGACGGTGCGGGCTCGCGGCCGACCGCGTAGGTGCGCGTGGAGTCGGAGTTGTAGCCGCTGGGCAGCGGTCCACCGATGTCGATCACCACGACGTCGCCGCTCTCGATCACGCGCTCGGACACGTCGTGGTGCGGGCTCGCCCCGTTGGGACCCGACCCGACGATGACGAACGCCGCCGCCGTGTGTCCCTCCTCGACGATCGCGGCGGCGATGTCCGCGCCGACCTGCGCCTCCGAGCGGCCGGCTTTCAGGAACTCGCCCATCCGCGCGTGCACGCGGTCGATCGCCGCCCCCGCCGCGCGCAGCTCGTGCACCTCGGCGGCGTCCTTGCGCATCCGCAGCTCGCGGATCACCGGACCGGCCAGTGTCTGGGCCGCGTCGGGCAGAGCGTCGCGCACGCCGAAGACGTGCGCAGCGGGCATCGAGTCCGCGACCGCGATCCGGGTGGGACCCCCAGCGAGGTCGCTGACCAGCAGATATGGGTCCTCGCCGTCCTGCCAGGTGATCACCTCGACGCCGAGCTCCTCCAAGGCGAGGTGCGCAAGGCCGGGCGCCTCCAGGCGCGGGACGACGAGCGCGGGCGGCGCGCGATGGCCCGCCGCGGGAAGCACGAGGCAGGTGAGGCGTTCGTGGGTGGACCCGTCGGCGCCGACGAGGTAGCGCAGATCGGTGCCGGGGGTGATGAGCAGCAGCTCGACGTCGAGATCGAAAGCGACCTCACCGGCCCGGCGGATGCGGTCGGCGTAGAGCTCGAGATGACGCCCAGGTGTCATGCAGCAAGAGTATTCGGGCAAGCTCTCCGGGTGTGACCGCACCTGCGCCGCTGATGTTGCTGGATTCCGCGAGCATGTACTTCCGGGCCTACTACGGCGTGCCCGAGTCGATCACCGCCGCGGACGGGACGCCGGTCAACGCGGTCCGCGGGTTCACCGACATGATCGCGCGGCTGGTCACGGAGCGGCGACCGTCACGCCTGGTCGCCTGTCTCGACCTCGACTGGCGTCCGGCATTCCGCGTGAAGGCCCTGCCGTCCTACAAGGCCCACCGGGTGCCGGGCGAGCCCGAAACCGCGCCGATCGGGGTGCCGGAAGAGGTGCCCGACACGCTCGCCCCGCAGGTGCCGATCATCCTCGACGTGCTGGCCGCCGCCGGGATCGCGACCGGTGGGGCCGAGGGCTACGAGGCCGACGACGTGATCGGCACGCTGGCGGCGACGGAGCGGACCGACCCCGTCCTGGCCGTGTCCGGCGACCGGGACCTCATGCAGATCGTGCGCGACGAGCCCGTGCAGGTGCGGCTGCTCTACGTCGGGCGCGGGCTGGCCAAGGCCGAGCATCTGGGGCCTGCCGAGGTCGCCGAGAAGTACGGGGTGCCGGTGATCCGGGCGGGCGAGGCCTACGCGGAGATGGCGATGCTGCGCGGGGACCCCTCCGACGGGCTCCCCGGCGTGCCCGGGGTCGGCGCGAAGACCGCGGCCACCCTCGTGGGTCGCTTCGGCTCGTGGCTGGAGCTCTGTGAGGCGGTGTTGGACCGCTCCGACACCCGGCTCGCCCCGCCGGTGCGGGCCAAGCTGGCCGCGGCGGCGCCCTACCTTGCGGTGGTCGAACCCGTGGTGCGGGTGGCCGTGCACGCCCCGGTGCGGCTCGACCGGTCCGACACGCTGCCCTCGGCGCCCGCGGACCCGGATCGGCTCGCCGAGCTCAGCGAGCGCTGGAGCCTTGGCGGCTCGGTTGACCGCCTGCTTGCCGCGCTCGCAGGCTCCCGCTAGAGCTAGACAGCGGCCCCGAGGTGGCCGTGATCGCCGGGAGTGGTGCCACGGTTGCACTGGTGGACCTCTGGCACCACTGCTGGAGATCATGCAGGCGGCTAGAACATGGTGCCGCACCATGGCACGACGTTCGTTGCGAAGGCGGCGTCGGCCCGTTCGAGCGCAGCCGGGTCGTGCACCGTCCACCATCCGGTGGCGGCCAGCTCGGCGGGGCGCCGGTCGCCGAGGTAGGCCATCGCGAGCGCGGCGACGTCGCACTCCAGCTGCGGCGCCACCGGCCCACCCAGTGGCTCGACCCGCTCCGCGGTGCCGCCCGCGATCCGGTAGACGCCCGCATTGTTGTCCAGCATCGGGTCGTGCACACCGAGCAGCACCGGACCTGCGTCGCCGAACGCGCGGGCGGCCAGCGCGGCGGGGACGTCCACGAGCCGCAGCCACACCTCGTCCTCGACCCCGGCGACGGTGAGGTCGCGCGGATCGGCCAGGAGCAGGTCGAGCGGCTCGTCGAGCGGGCGGCCCCAGGCGCTGACCTCGGCGATGAGGTCGACGTCGAGCAGGAAGCGCCACAGCGCCGCCGCGGCGCACACTCCGTCGGCGTGCAGGTCCTCCACCTCGAGCGGACGAGTGGCGAGGTCCCCCCTGGCGGCCGTCGCGACGACAAAGCCGTCCTCGCCCGCCTGCCCGGTGTGGACGGCGGCGATCACCGACCGCTTGTCCCGCTGCGCGCGCTCGGCAGGTGGGCGCCACCACGTCTCTCCGCGAGTGATCATGCCGGGCCGTCCCAGCACGATCCGGTCGTGCACCGCGGCCGACACCGACGCGAACTCGTGTGGCGCGAGCAGGCGCACGGATCCGCCGACCGGCGCAGCCGGTCGCAGACCACGCCCGGTGCGCCGCACCCGCACCTGCCGCGCGCGCGTCGCGACCCCGTAGCCGAACCGGCCGTAGATCCGCGCCTCGCTCGCGCGGAGCGCCGCGAGCACCTCCCCCCGGGTGAGGAGGTCGTCGAGCTGGGCTCGCATCAGAGCCGAGAGCAGGCCACGGCGGGTGTGGTCGGCCCGCACGCCGACCTGCGTTACCGCCGCCGTGTCGAGCACCGCACCACCCGGAACGGTCATCCGGCACGGGAACGAGGTCGTCGTGCCCACGAGCTGGTCGCCGCTGTGGACACCCCAGGTGCGGTCGGGCTCATCGGCGCTCTTGGCGCGCTCCCAGCTTTCGTCATCGAGCGCCGGGACCAGCAGCGCGCCGCGGAACAGGTCGCGGGCGGCCCGCAGCTCGTCGGAACGCAGCGACCGAGGCTCGTGGCTCAGGTGGGCCTGCCCACCTCGTAGTCGCCCGCACTGGACGTCACGCGGACCGGGATCGTCACCTGCTTGTTGTCGACGGTGGCGGAGCAGGTGAACGTCGCACCCTGGGTGACCTTGATGTTCTGCCCGCAGCTGACCCCCGTGACGTTGGCCAAGCCGTAGTCCTGGGTGAGGATCTTGGTGACGCCGGTCTGCAGCGCGGCGCTGTCGAAGACCTTCGTGACGAAGAAGCCCGGCTTGTAGAAGCCCAGCACGCCGACCGCGATCGCGACCAGCACCACGACGATGCCCAGCATCAACGGCAGCTTCGACTTCTTCTTGGCCGGGGCAGCATCGGGCAGCGCCGGGTAGCTCGGCGCCGCGACACCGCCCTGGCCGAACTCGGCCGCCCCGTAGCTCTGCGGGGGGAGGTCCTGGCCCGGGTAGCTCTGGCCCCCGTAGTTCGGGCCCCCATAACCCTGCGCCGGATAGTCTTGGGCCGCGTGAGGTTGGGCCCCGTGGTTTTGGGCCCCGTACTCCTGGGCGCCGTATTCCTGCGCCCCGTACTCCGGGGTGCCGTACTCCGGGGCCCCGTGCTCCGGAGCCCCGTAGCCATGGCCCGCGTAGGCGTCAGGCGCGCCGTATTCCGGCGCCTGCGCGTTCGGGGCGGGTCCGTTCTGGGCAGGCGGGTAGCCGGGCGCGTTGGCCCAGCCCGCCTGCGGGTCCTGCCACTGCTGGCCGGGCTGGGGCGGCTGCTGGCCCCAACTCTGCTGCGGAGGCTGCTGACCGGGCGGCGGCCCCCAACCCTGCTGCGGCGGAGGCGGGTTCCAGCCCTGCGGCGGGTACGGTTGGCCCCCGGGCTGGCCGTAGGGCGGCTGGGGCGCGCCGTAGGGCTGCTGCCCGTACTGGGGTTGACCTTGTTGGGGCTGGCCGTACTGGGGTTGCCCCTGCTGGGGCTGGCCGTGCTGCGGTTGCCCCTGTTGGGGCTGGCCGTACGGTGGCTGACCGGGCTGGGGCTGGCCGTATTGGGGCTGACCCTGCTGGGGCTGACCCTGCTGGGGCGCTCCGTACTGGGGTTGGCCGCCGTAAGGCGGCTGACCGTAAGGCTGCTGCTGCCCGCCGCCGGAAGCCGGTGGTTGCTGGGCGCCCGGGCCCTGAGCGCCGAATGCCCGCGGATCGACGGCCTGCGTGCGGTCGGCATCGTCACCGTGCCGCCCCGCCGCCTCGGCCGCGGCCTTGAACACCTGCGGATCGACCCGCTGGGTCTTATCCTCATCCGACGGAGGCGACCCCCACCCACCTGCGGGTTGCTTGCCCCAGGTCGGCGGCTCGGCAGGCGAGTCGGCCCGGGGCCCCTCGGGCTCGCTCATGCTTGGTCCCCCTCGTCTCGATGGTCGATCCAAGCACACGGCGCGGCGCCCGGACAGTGGATAGGAAACTACGCGGTGCCCACAGCGACGACGCCCCGCCGGATCGCGGCCACCGCATTGGCGGCGACGCGACCGACCCCGTCGGCGCGGCCTGCCACGTCGGCGACCTGGTCGAGCAGGTCGACGACCTGCCGACACCAGCGTACGAAATCGCCTGCCGAGAGCTCGGCTCCGTTCTGTTCGGCCGCCGTCAGGACCGCGGCAAGCGATTCTCCACGCGCCCAACGGTGCATCGGCCAGGCAAACCCGAGATCAGGCTCGCGGGTGCGCTCGACCCGGTGGCGACGCTCGTCGGCCTCCAGTTCCGACCACAGCCCAACGGATCTGGCCAGCGCTTCGGCCACCGGCCCCGACGGCACCCGCGGCACCGGACCGATGTCTCGCCGCGACTCGTAGACCAGCGCGGACGCCACCGCCGCCAGCTCGGCGGGCGCCAGCCCGTCCCAGACGCCGTGGCGCAGGCACTCAGCGGCCAACAGGTCGGACTCTCCCCAGAGCCGGGCCAGCCGCTGCCCGTGCGGCGTGACGGTCTCGCCGTCCAGGTAGCCCCGTTCGCCCAGCAGCGCCCTGATCCGGTCGAACGCGCGGGCCAGCGAGTGAGTGGTGGCCCGCACCTTCTGCCGGAGCTGCTCGGTCTCGCGCTCCAGCCGGGCGTGCCGCTCGGCCCAGCGGGCGTGCGCCTCCCGGTCGGTGCAACCGTGGCACGGGTGGGCACGCAACGCCCGCCGCAGCGTCGCCAGCGCGGGGTCTTCGCCACCCTGGCCGCCTGCCGCGCCGTTGCCGCGCCGACGCCCCGGCATCGGCGCCACGATGCCCGTCTCGCGCAGCGCCGACGCCAAGTCCCGCCGGGTCCGCGGCACGCGGTGGTCGACGTGGCGGGGCAGGCGCATACGCCCCAGCGCCTCGACCGGCACAGGGAAGTCGGCCGCCGACAGCCGCCCCGCCCAGCGGTCCTCGGTGAGCACCAGCGGTCGCGGATCGGTGTCACCCCCGAGCCCGGGATCGAGCACAACGGCCAGGCCTGCCCGCCGTCCGCCGGGGACGGCGATGACGTCACCCGTCTTCAGCGTGCGCAGCGAGCCGGCCGCGGCCTCACGGCTGTCGGCGACCCCCTGGCGGGACAACGCCTTCTCCCGCTCGGAGACCTGGCGGCGCAGCGCGGCGTACTCGGTGAAGTCACCGAGGTGGCATGCCATGGAGGTCTCATACCCGGCGAGCGTCTCGGAGTTGCGCTCGATCCGCCTGGCCAGCCCGACGACCGAGCGGTCGGCCTGGAACTGGCCGAAGGACTGCTCCAGCAGCTCCCGCGCGGCTTCGGCGCCCAGCCGACCGACGAGGTTGACCGCCATGTTGTAGCCGGGCCGAAACGAGCTGCGCAGCGGGTAGGTCCGGGTCGAGGCCAGTCCCGCGACCTGTTCGGGGTTGACCCCCGGCTGCCAGATCACGACCGCGTGGCCCTCGACGTCGATCCCGCGGCGCCCGGCCCGCCCGGTGAGCTGGGTGTACTCCCCCGGCGTCAGCTCGGCGTGGCTCTCGCCGTTGTACTTCACCAGACGCTCCAGCACGACGGTGCGGGCAGGCATGTTGATGCCCAGCGCAAGCGTCTCGGTGGCGAAGACCGCGCGGACCAGGCCGCGGACGAACAGCTCCTCCACGGTCTCCTTGAACGCGGGCAGCATGCCTGCGTGGTGGGCCGCGATGCCGCGTTCGAGCGCCTCGCGCCACTCCCAGTAGCCCAGCACGGCCAGATCGGCCTGCGGCAGCTCGGCGGTGCGCCGCTCGACCGTCGCCCGGATCTCCTCGACCTCGGAGTCGTTCGTGAGGCGCAGACCGGAGCGCACGCACTGGCCGACCGCGGCGTCGCAGCCCGCGCGGCTGAACACGAACGTGATCGCGGGCAGCAGGCCGTCGCGATCCAGCCGGTCGATCACGGTGACCCGCGACGGCGGCCGGAACCGGGTATCGCGCCGCGACGGGCCCCGTCCGCGGCCGCGGTCCCACACCGCGCTTTGACGCTCCAGGTCGGCGGTGTGGCGGACGAGCGCGGGATCGACGACGAGCTCGCCGACCGCGTTCTCGCCGCCGAAGAGGTCGAGCAGGCGGGCGCCCACCATCATGTGTTGCCACAGCGGCACCGGCCGGTGCTCGTCGACGACCACCGTCGTGTCGCCGCGCACCGTGACCAGCCAGTCGCCGAACTCCTCCGCGTTGCTGACCGTCGCGGACAGGCTGACCAGCGCGACGTGCTCAGGCAGCTGCAGGATCACCTCCTCCCAGACCGCGCCGCGGAACCGGTCGGCCAGGTAGTGCACCTCGTCCATGACCACGAAGCCGAGGTCGGCCAGCTGGCGACTGCCCGCGTAGATCATGTTGCGCAGCACCTCGGTGGTCATGACCACCACCTGTGCGTCGCCGTTCACCGCGGTGTCGCCGGTGAGCAGACCTACGGCCGCCTGCCCGTGCCGCTCGACGAGATCGGCGTACTTCTGGTTGGACAGCGCCTTGATCGGCGTTGTGTAGAAGCACTTGCGGCCCTGGGCGAGTGCGAGGTGCACCGCGAACTCGCCGACCACGGTCTTGCCCGCGCCGGTCGGGGCGCAGACGAGCACGCCGTGCCCGTCCTCCAACGCGGCGCACGCGCGCAGTTGGAACCCGTCGAGTTCGAAGGGCAGCTCAGCGGCGAAATCGGTGAGGCGGGGACGGGCGCTGCGCCGCCTGGCGGCGGCATAGGCGTCCGCGGGAGGAACTGATTCGGACGCCGGGGTACTACGGGCCACCCGTCCAGGTTGACACACCGGCGCGGCGGCGACGCGCCGCGGCTGTAGGAACACCCGACAAGTGACTGTTGGCCCCGCGTGATCGGCGACAGTGGTGCCGCAGCGGCACTGGCGCACCTCTGGCACCACTGCAGGCGATCACCGGCTCAGCCCGACGGTGCCGAGCCTCCCGGCGCCACGCCGCTGCCGTGGCTGGGCCGCGTCCACATCGCAGCAGGGTGACCCTGCTCCGACCCAGTCGCAGCAGGGTGACACCGCTCCGACCCAGTCGCAGCAGTGTCACCCTGCTGCAAACCCGGGCCGCCACTGCCCTGGACCCCTAAAGCGAGGGCCGCGGCTCCACCGAACGTCAATTGCCGGTCGCGGCAAGTCAGGTGACGTCGTCCAGGCGGTGCACCGTACCCGGCGAGGAGATCACACTGGGGCTCGCGTCCAGAGCGCTGGGTGTGGTGTCGATGGGGCTGGGCAGGTCGGGATCCCAGTCGTCCCAGCCCTCCACAGCGCGCTGCTTCGCCCTGCGGCCGTCGTTGAGGCGCGAGAACTGGATCGCGACCTCGAACAGCGCGGTGAGCGCGAGCGCCAGCGCCGTCATCGAGATGGGGTCCTGACCAGGGGTGGCGATGGCGGCGAAGACGAACAGGCCGAAGATCAGGCCGCGCCGCCACGCCTTGAGCCTGGCGTAGGGCAACACCCCGACGAGGTTGAGCATCACGACAAGGAGGGGCAGTTCGAAGCTCACTCCGAAGATGATCAGCAGGGCGATCAGGAACGAGAAGTAGGCGTCCCCGGAAAGGCCGGTGATCTGCACGTTCGACCCGACCTGCAACAGGAAGGACAGGCCCTGCGCGACGACGAAGTAGGCCAGGACGGCGCCTGCGACGAAGAGGACGGCGGCGCAGGACACGAAGGTCAGCGCGTACTTGCGCTCCTTGGCGTACAACCCGGGGGTGATGAAGGCCCAGATCTGGTAAAGCCAGATCGGGCAGGCCAGCACGACGCCCGCGGTGGCACCCACCTTGAGGCGCAGCGCGAACTGGTCGAACGGGCCGGTGCCGAACAGGACACACGCATTGGGGTCGGCGGTGAAGACAGCGCGGGAGGACGGGGGGATCGAACAATAGGGCTGCTTGAGCACTTCGCCGAGCGCGGGCAGGCCGAACAGGGCCTCGCCGAACCAGATGTAGCCGAAGATGGTGGTGATCACGATCGCGACCAGCGCGATCGCCAGGCGGTTGCGCAGCTCGTAGAGGTGCTCGACGAGCGTCATGGTGCCGTCGGGGCTCTTGGGTGTGCGCCTCCGCGGGCGGAGCGGGATCCGGACCACTGCTATGGGGCTACGGCGCGGTGGGGCCCGGGGTCTCGGTGCGCTTCTCGGCGACCGGCTCCACAGGCACCTCGGGGCTCTTGTGAGGGCCCGTGTCGTCGTCCTTCAGGCCCTTCATCTCACCCTTGAAGACGCGAGCGGACTGGCCGACCGACCGCGCCATGTCAGGCAGCCGCTTGGCGCCGAAAAGCGCCACCAGCACCACCAGAATGATCACGATCTCCCAGCCGCCGAGGTTCCCCATCAGTGTCTCCTTCGTCTCGCGTCGCCGTCAGCTTACGCGGCGGTCTCATCGCGTGGGCGCCGCAACGGCGCGCGCTCCCGGCGGGTCACCAGCAGGGCCTGGACCGCCGCCCACCGCGACCCCACCTCGGACGTGGCCGCGGCCCGCTCCCGCCTCAGCCGCCGGACGTGCCCCATCAGCACGAGGCCGAGCAGGGCCATCAGCACCAGCCCCACTACCAGCAACACCCAGGCCACCAGCTCAGCCTCCACCCGTCATCCCCACCCGTCGCCCACGGCCAGCGCGGCGCGCGCCCGCCTTGCCACAGCGGCGGCGAGCTCGGGTGGCTCGACCACCCTGGCTCCCCCGCCCAGCCCCAACACCAGCCGCACCAGCCATCCCGGGTCGGCGTAGCGCATCACGACCCGGATCGCGTCGCTCTCCGGCTCTCCGACGATCTCGTCAACCGGGTAGTACTCCGCGACCCAGTGCGCGTCCGGCTCGAGTACGAGCACCGCGCTGCGATGCTCTGGCGCAGGCTGGAACAGCCCCGCCGAGAGGTCGGTCGGCTCGGCGTCCGACGGCGGGGCGGCAGGCTCGTCGAGCACCGCGGCGTCCTCGACCCGGTCGAGCCGGAACAGCCGCACACCCTCCGCCCGGCGACACCACGCCTCCAGATAGCCGCGCCCGTCCACGATGAGCAGCCGCATCGGGTCGACCGTGCGCTGCGAGACCGCGTCGCGGCCTGCTGTGTAGTACCGGATGCGCAGGGCCCGCTGCGCGGCCAGCGCCCGCGACGCGGTGGCCGTCGCGGCCTCCTCCTCCCGTGCCAGGTCCACCGACAGCCCGCTCGTCCCCGCGTCCCCCACCGCACGCTCGATCTTGGCCGTCGCGCGGCGCACCGCCTCGGTGTCGACGACGCCGGGCACGTCGGCCAAGGTGCGCAGGGCCACCAGCAGCGCGGTGGCCTCGGCCGTGGTCAGCCGCAGCGGACGCCGCATGCCCGCATCCTCGGTGACCGTGACCGTGTCGCCCGCGAACGACAGGTCGATGAGATCACCCGGCCCGTAGCCGGGCAGCCCGCACATCCACAGCAGCTCCAGATCGCGTCGCAGCTGCCGCTCGGTGATGCCGAAGTCGGCGGCGGCCTCGGCCACCGGGACGCCGGGACGCGCCAGCAGGTAGGGCACGAGCGACAGCAGCCGCGGGAGGCGGTCGGTGACGCCCCCTGTACTCATGCCGCCTCCGCGGCAAGAAGTACGTCGGCGGGGCTCATGGCGCCTCCGCGGGACCAAGTACGTCGGCGGGGCTCATGGCGCCTCCGCGGGACCAAGTACGTCGGCGGGGCTCATGCCGATGCGGCCGGCGCGGCGGGGCGCCCGGCCGTGTGCACCTCCGCGGCCGCCTCCCAGCTCGTCCGGACGCGGTCGATCAGCGCAGGCGGCCCGAGCACCGCGATGTCCGGACCGTGCCCGGCGAGCCAGCGGGCCACGGTGTCGAGGCTGCGCAGGTCCAGCTCGAGCTCGTCGCCCGCGTGCCCGGCGTGCACCCGTGGGCCGATCACCCTGCCGAGCCGCCGCAGCCCGTGCGCGCGGCCCTCCGCCACCCACACCCGCGCCGTGCCGATCACCGGCTGCGGCTCGCCCCCACGGCGCACCATGGCCATGAGGTCGACGTCCGCGGGCACCGTCACCGCGCCCGACGGGCCGATCGCGCGCACCGGGCCGACGATGCGCGAGAGGCGGAACGAGCGCGGCGCGACCCGGTCGCGGTCGTACCCGACGACGTACCAACGCCCGCGCCACGAGACAACGCCCCACGGCTCGATGATGCGGCGCGCGACCTCGCCGCCAGGCCCGCCGCGGCGGTGGTCGAACGTGACCGCACGCCCGGCCTGCACCGCGGCCAGCAGGGGCGCGAACCCCGGCTCGCCGCCGCGGACCCTGGGCTGGACCCGGCCCTGGTCCTCGTCGACCTCGACGCCCGCCGCCCGCAGCTTCAGCAGCGCGCCGTGCGCGGGCCCGGCCAGCTCCGGGGAGTCCCACAGCCGCGCGGCCAACGCCACGGCCGCGGCCTCATCGGACTCCAGGTCGATCTCACCGAGCTCGTAGTCCTGGCGGGCGATGCGGTAGCCGTCGGCGGTGTCGATCAGGTGCCGCCCGCTCTCCAGAGGGACGCCCAGCTCACGCAGCTCGTTCTTGTCGCGCTCGAACATCCGGAAGAACGCCTCGTCGTTCGGGGCGTCGGCGTAGCCGGGCACGATCGAGCGGATCCGCTCGGCGGGGAGGAACTGGCGGGTGGACAGCAGGCAGAGCACCAGGTTCACCAGACGCTCTGCCCGTGCGGAGGACACGCCCGGCATCGTACGGCGGCGAACACGCGCGCCGCGGGCGACCGGGAGAACCCGCCGGGCGTCTCACCTTGCGACACCCGCGCCTTTGCGGCTTGACCGCGGTCGAGCGCGGTCCCAGGCTCCGGGAATGGCCGAGCACGAGACGTTCAACCCGTGGACCGTCGTCAACCTCGTCTTCCACCATCTCGCCGACCACGGGCTGCATCCGGTGCTCGGCGAGGCGGGCGACCCCGCCGTGCCCGCGACGGCGCTGCTGCGCGCGATGGGCATCGAGCCCGGCCGCAACGACGAGACGGTGAGCTCGGCCTCGGTGCAAGACCAGCTCGCGGAGATCCGCACACGGATGCTCGGCGAGCCCTCCGAGACCTAGGCGGGCGAAGGCCAGCAGCGGCCCGGGTGTGCAGCAGGGTGGGCCCAGCAGCGGCCCGGGTGTGCAGCAGGGTGGCCCTGCTGCGACTGGGTCGGAGCAGTGTCACCCTGCTGCGATGCGAACCTGGACCAGCCACCGCGGCATGGCTGAGGCAGGCGTGTCACCTCATTGGTAGAGCCCGTGATCGCCAGCAGTGGTGCCACTGGCGCACCAGCGCCCCCGTGGCACCACTCTCGCCGATCACGCGCGTAGCGATCAACGCCCGGCCCTATAGCGAGGCGATCAGGCGGTCGACCCGCTCGTCGACCGACCGGAACGGGTCCTTGCACAGCACAGTGCGCTGAGCCTGGTCGTTCAGCTTGAGATGCACCCAGTCGACGGTGAAGTCGCGGCCCGCGGCCTGCGCCGCGGCGATGAAGTCGCCGCGCAGCTTGGCCCGGGTGGACTGCGGCGGGGTGTCCTTGGCCAGCTCGATCTCGCCGTCGTCGGTCACCCGGTCGACCAGGCCCTTGCGCTGCAGCAGGTCGAACAGGCCGCGGCCGCGTCGGATGTCGTGGTAGGCGAGGTCGAGCTGCGCGATGCGCGGGTTGGCCAGGTCGAGGCCTCCACGCGCCCGGTAGCGCTCGACGAGCCGGTGCTTGATCGCCCAGTCGATCTCGCGGTCGATCAGGGAGAGGTCACCGGCGTCGACGGCCTCCAGCACGCGGCCCCACAGCTCGACGACGCGCGCCATCGTGAGGTCCTCGCTGCCGCGAGCGGCGAGGTGCTCAACCGCTCGCGCGTGATACTCGCGCTGGATGTCCAACGCACTGGCCTCGCGTCCGCCTGCCAGCCGGACGGTGCGCCTGCCGGTGAGGTCGTGGCTGATCTCGCGGATCGCCCGGATGGGGTTGTCGAGCGTGAAGTCCCGGAACTGGACACCCGCCTCGATCATCTCCAGCACGAGCGTCGCGGATCCGACCTTGAGCAGGGTGGTGACCTCGGACATGTTCGAGTCACCCACGATGACGTGCAGCCGCCGGTAGCGCTCGGCGTCGGCGTGCGGCTCGTCGCGGGTGTTGATGATGGGACGGGACCGCGTGGTGGCGCTGGAGACGCCCTCCCAGATGTGCTCGGCTCGCTGCGAGAGGCAGTACACGGCCCCGCGGGGGGTCTGCAGCACCTTGCCCGCGCCGCAGATCAGCTGGCGGGTGACGAGGAACGGGAGAAGAACGTCGGCGATACGGGAAAACTCGCCTGCTCGTGCGACCAGGTAGTTCTCGTGGCAGCCGTAGGAGTTGCCCGCGGAGTCGGTGTTGTTCTTGAAAAGGTAGATGTCACCGCCGATGCCCTCGTCCACGAGCCGCCGCTCGGCGTCGACGAGCAGGTCCTCGAGGATCCGCTCGCCCGCCTTGTCGTGCGCGACGAGCTGGGCCAGCGAGTCGCATTCCGCGGTGGCGTACTCGGGGTGGCTGCCCACGTCGAGGTAGAGCCGGGCGCCATTGCGCAGGAAGACGTTGGACGAGCGCCCCCAGGACACGACCCGACGGAACAGGTAGCGCGCCACCTCATCCGGGGATAGGCGTCGCTGGCCGTGGAAGGTGCACGTGACCCCGAACTCGGTCTCGACACCGTATATCCGCCGCTGCATCCTCCTAGCGTAAGCGGAGAGTGGCCCATCGTGGCACGCGTGGGCGCAGGTGCTTCGATACGCGTTGCCCGCGGCGCGCCCCTAAGGTCACCCCGTGACGCATTGGTCCCGCCGCCCCGCCCATGAGGTGAGCGCGGCCGACCGCGCGATTTCCCGTGCGGTCTCCTCGGTCCCCCCCACCCCGCTCGACACCGTCCTGAAGGGTCTGTCGCGGGCCGCCGACCACGGCGTGCTCTGGTTTGCCGTCGCGGCGCTGCTGGCCGCCAGGCGCGGTACGACCCGCAAGGCCGCCATGCGGGGTGTGCTGTCGATTGCGTTGACGAGCCCGGCGGCGAACGCCGTACTCAAGCCGTTGCTGCCACGGCGCCGCCCCGCCGCGTCCGAGCTGCCCGCCTACCAGACGATCCCGAGCCCACCCACGTCCTCGTCGTTCCCTTCGGGGCATGCGGCCTCCGCGGCGGCCTTCGCCACCGCGGTGGCGATGGAGAGCCCCCGGACCGCGTTCGCCGTCATCCCGCTCGCCGGAGCCGTCGCCTACTCGCGTGTGCACGTCGGGGTGCACTGGACCTCGGACGTCGTGGTAGGCGCGGCACTCGGCACCGGTGTGGCGCTCGCGACGCGCCGGTGGTGGCCGGTCCGCGAGCAGGACGAGGCGCGCGCCCGCCCGCTCGACACGGTGCCGGAGCTGCCCGGAGGCGCAGGCCTGGTGCTGGTGTCCAACCAGCGCTCCGGCCCCAGCGGCACCGACCCCACCGACGACATCGAGGCCGCGCTGCCCGAGGCGGTCATCGTGCGCGCCGACCCGGACCGCGACCTGGAGGAGCAGCTCGACGAGGCCGTGGTGAAGGCGGGTGACGACGCGCTCGCCGTCGGCGTCGCAGGCGGGGACGGGTCGGTGGCCGCGGCGGCTGCCGTGGCAGGCAGGCGCGGTCTCCCGCTCGTGGTGGTGCCGATGGGCACGCTCAACCACTTCGCCCGTGACGTCGGTGTCTACGACCTGCAGGAGGCCGTGGACGCCACCGGGGCCGGGCAGGCGGTGGCGGTGGATCTCGCGCTCGTCGACGTCCACCCCGGGCACGGCGACGACCCCACGTCGCCTGCGGTCGTGCGGCTGCGCTGCTTCCTCAACACGGCGAGCCTGGGCTCCTATCCCGATCTCGTCCGGCTGCGCGAGCAGTGGGAGCCGCGGTGGGGCAAGTGGCCCGCGTTCGCGGCCGCCCTGTTCGTCACGCTGCGCCGCGCCGAGCCGGTCAGCGTGAAGCTGGAGGGCCGCTGGACGAAGGTCTGGTTCCTCTTCGTCGGCAATGGCCCCTATGCGCCGCGCGGGATGGTGCCCGCCTGGCGGCCTTCGCTGGACTCCGGGCTCCTGGATGTGCGTTGGCTGCGCGCCGACCTGCGTTTCTCCCGGCTGCGCGCGCTGCTCGGGCTGCTCACCGGGGCGCTCGGGCACAGCCGCGTCTATGGGGAGCGGCAGGCCAGCGAGCTGGACGTGGAGCTGTCGGTGCCGGGCCACCTCGCCACGGACGGCGAGGTCGTGGAGAAGGCCGGGCGCTTCACCTTCCGTGTGGCGCCGCGCCCGATCCCGGTCTACCGCCGCCGCGAGGAGGAGTGGACCGGCCGCCCCCGCCCCTACCAGCGCATCTAGAAGCGCACACAAGCGTCGTGGTGGCGGCACAACCGCCAGTGAAAACCCGGCTCGAGAAGCGTGGTCAGACGGGCTCGATCACGACGTTGAGATAGGGTCCTGCGAGCCGCTCCAGGTCGTCTCGGTCACCGGTGACGACCACCCCGCCGCCCGCCTCGACGGCCACGGCGACCACGTGCGCGTCCACGATCAACGCGCTACCGGCATGCGCTCCGGTCAAGACGCCGCCGACGATGCGGGCGAGATCCCGATCGGTGTCCCGGGTGCTCAAGGACGCCCGTTCCCTGGCCAGGCACGCGTCCACCAACTGGTTGCGCCCATGTCCGCGGTAGAGCTCGGCGAGCACCAGAGACGGGACGAGGACATCGCGCCCGAGCCGTTGCGCAGAACGAAGGTACCGACGTACGCGTTGCTTACCCACCGAGTCCGGTCCCGCGAGAGCCGAGAACGCCTCCGCGTCGAGGGCCAGGATCACGCCCGGCTCACGCCACGCCGCCGAGAAGGCGGTCGATACGGACGTCCTCCGCGGGATCGTCAGGAAGCGGGCCGTCGGTGCGGTCCAGATCATCGAGCAGTGCAGCCAGGCGCTCCGCGCGGCGGCGGCGCTCGATCAGCTCCCATCCGGCGTCGTTCAGCTGCGCGGACACGTTGCCCTCGGCTTCCAGGGCAGCGGCCAGCTCGTCGTCGAGGGTGATGGTCACCTTGCGTTTGACCGCCATACCACGATCCTACCTTGGTATGGCGGAGCGGTCACCCCGTCGCGCCCGCACCTGCGGGGGCGTCGTCGCCGCCCGCGGGATCAGCTGAGGCGGCCGGGGCGTCGACCGCCCGGTTGGCCTCAGGCAGCAGCGCGCGCAGCCTCGGCCCGGCGATCCGGCGGAAGGTGCGGCGCGGCCGGGCCCGGTCGAGGACCGCGACCTCCAATGCGGAGACGCCCAGGACCCGAGCGCCGCTCCCGTTGCCTGCCGGGGTGCTCGGGGTGGCCGGCCCCGCCTGGAGGCCCGCCACGGCGATGCCGACCGCCTCAGCCAGCTCGAGGCCGCCGCGGTAGGTGTCCTTGAGCTTCGCGCTGATCGGGTCGGTGGTGCCGCCCATGACCACGAACTGGGGTTCGTCGGTGATCGACCCGTCGTAGGTGATGCGGTAGAGCTCGTCGTCCGCGGCGGTCTCCCCGACGCCTGCGAGGCACATCTCCACCTCGTAGGGCTTCTGCTGCTCGACGAACGTGCTGCCGAGCACCTGGGCGTAGAAGTTGGCCAGCATGCGGCCGGTGACGTCGCGCCGGTCGTAGGAGTAGCCGCGGACGTCGGCCATGCGTATGCCCGCGTTGCGCAGCGTCTCGAACTCGTTGTAGCGCCCGACGGCCGCGAACCCGATGCGATCGTAGATCTCCGACACCTTGTGCAAGGTGCTGGAGCGGTTCTCGGCGACGAAAAGCACCCCGCCGGTGTAGGTGAGCACCACAACGCTGCGCCCACGGGCGATGCCTTTGCGGGCCAGCTCCGAGCGGTCGCGCAACAGCTGGTCGACGGAGGAGTAGAACGGCATCGTCATGGGCGGTGCTCCTGGTCCTGAAGTGAAATTCGAACCGGACGGCCGCTCGCCAACGAAGGCCGCGGCGTGGCCCGGCCGAGGATCCGAACCGGACGGCCGCTCGCCAACGAAGGCCGCGGCTTGGCCCGCCCGAGCCGCTCGCCAGAAGGCCGCGGTGCGAGGCGTGAGGCTCGTGCACGAGCTCAGCCCCCCGGATTCTCGGTGCGGGCCGCCACGACCTCACGGACCACGGCCTCGATCTCCTCCTCGGGACGGCGGACGGCCCCCTCGGCCCCGGTGATGCTGATGACCACAGGAAAGATCTTGCGGGTGAGGTCGGGACCACCGGTGGCGGAGTCGTCGTCGGCGGCGTCGTACAGCGCCTCGACGGCCGTGCGGATGGTGGTGGCGAGATCGGCGTCGACCGTGTGGCGCTTCTTCAGCGCCGACTTGGCGAACACCGACCCGGAACCGACGGAGTGGTAGCCCAACCACTCGTCGTAACGGCCGCCGGTGGCGTCATAGGTGACGATCCGACCGGCCTTGGCGGGCTCGGCGTCGGTGTCGCAACCCACGAACAGCGGAACGACGACAAAGCCCTGCAGAGCGGCGCCGAGGTTGCTCGCGACCATGCTCGCCAGCTTGTTGGCTTTGCCGTCGAGGGAAAGCGGGACGCCCTCCATCTTTTCGTAGTGCTCCAGCTCGACGGTGTAGAGCCGGACCATCTGCAACGCGATCCCTGCGGCGCCCGCGATGCCGACCGCCGAGTACGCGTCGGTGATGAAGACCTTCTCGATGTCGCGCTGGGCGATCACGTTGCCTGCGGTGGCGCGCCGGTCACCGGCGATGACAACGCCCTCGCTACAGACCAGCGCGACGATCGTGGTGCCGTGGGGCACCTCCAGCCCGGCGGCGCCTGCCGCGCCCGCGGCGCGGCCCTCTGGCACCCGACCGGGCAGCAGATGGGGCACGTTGGCGGTGACGAAGTCGGTGAACGACGACGGCCCGGGCGCAAGGTAGGCGCCCAGGCCGGGTGGGGGGACCGGCGGCCGGAACTCCATGGTCAGGTGCGTGCCTCTCTCCGTGCAGGGGCCCGCGTCGGGGTAGCGCGGGTGAAGCGTGTGAAGCGTGGCGCCGGGGCCTGCCCGGCGGCGGGGAGGTTACTCGCCGCCCTTCTGGACGTAGGCGCGGACGAAGTCCTCGGCGTTCTCCTCCAGGACGTCGTCGATCTCGTCGAGGATCGTGTCGACGTCCTCCCCGAGCTTCTCCCGCCGCTCCTGTCCCGCCGCCGCGGCGTCGCCCGCCTCGTCGTCGTCGCCACCCCCGCCGCCCTGACGCTTGGTCTGCTCCTGCGACATGACGCCTCCTGTCGTTGTCGTGCAGCTCAACCCTAGCTCAGCGGACCGACAGAACGCGTCGGATCAGCCCTGGGCGATCGCCCTGTCCCGTACGGCCGCTGGAACGAGGGCGGCGGATCGCCGGGATCCGCGGTGCGACGCGCTCAGCCGCGGGTGAGGGCCTCCACCAGCTCCTCGGCCGTGCGGGAGTTGTCGATCAGCTCGCCGACGTGGCGGCGTGTGCCGCGCAGCGGCTCCAACGTGGGGATCCTGACCAGCGACTCCCGGCCCAGGTCGAAGATCACCGAGTCCCAGGAAGCCGCTGCGACCTCGGAGGGGTAGCGCTCGAGGCAGCGGCCGCGGAAGTAGGCACGCGTGTCGTCGGGCGGGGTGGACATCGCGGCGGTGACCTGGTCCTCGGTCACCAACCGCTTGATCGAGCCGCGGGTGGCGAGCCGGTTGTAGAGCCCCTTGGCCATGCGCACGTCGGTGTACTGCAGGTCGACCAGGTGCAGCCGCGGCGCGTCCCACGCCAGCCCGTCGCGCTCGCGGTAGCCCTCCAGAAGCCGCAGCTTGGCGGTCCAGTCCAAACGGTCAGCGGTGGACAGCGGATCGCGGGCGAGGTCGTCGATCACCTCACCCCAGAGCGTGAGCACCTCCGCCGTCGCGTCGTCGACATCGGCGCCCAGCGTGTTCTCGACGTGCTTGCAGGCCTTCTCGTAGTAGGCGCGCTGCACGTCGAGAGCGGTCAGCTTGCGCCCGTCGGCGGTGTCGACCAGCAGCTTCAGGCTCGGGTCGTGGCTGATCCGGTGCACCGAGCGGACGGGCTCGGCCAGGCGCAGCTCGTCGAACCGGACCCCGGCCTCGATCATGTCGAGCACCAGCGCCGCCGTGCCGACCTTGAGCAGCGTGGAGTACTCGCTCATGTTGGCGTCGCCGATGATCACATGCAGTCGTCGGTACTTGTCCGCGTCGGCGTGTGGCTCGTCACGGGTGTTGATGATGCCGCGCTTGAGCGTGGTCTCCAGCCCGACCTCGACCTCGATGTAGTCGGCGCGCTGGGAGAGCTGGTAGCCCGCCTCGTCGCCGGACGCCCCGCGCCCCACCCGGCCCGCGCCGCACACGACCTGGCGCGTCACGAAGAACGGGGTGAGGCCCGCCACGATCGAGGGGAAGGTCGTCTGACGGGCCATCAGGTAGTTCTCATGGGAGCCGTAGCTGGCGCCCTTGCCGTCGACGTTGTTCTTGTAGAGCTGAATCCGCGGCGCGCCGGGGACGGTGGCCGCGCGCATCGCGGCCTCCTCCATCACCCGCTCGCCCGCCTTGTCCCAGACGACGATGTCGCGCGGGGTGGTGACCTCCGGCGTGGAGAACTCCGGGTGGGCGTGGTCGACGTAGAGGCGCGCGCCGTTGGTGAGGATGACGTTGGCCGCGCCGAGGTCGTCGAGCTCGGAGTCGACGGGGTTGTGCACGGTAGGGGCCGACAGGTCGAAACCCCTCGCGTCCCGCAGCGGCGACTCCACCTCGTAGTCCCATCGGGCCCGCCGCGAGCGGGGGATGTCGGCGGCCGCCGCGTAGGCGAGCACGACCTGCGTGGAGGTGATCACCGGGTTGGCGGTCGGGTCGCCCGGCACGGAGATGCCGTACTCCACCTCGGTGCCCATGATGCGGCGTGCGGTCATGCCCCGAGCCTAACCGGAGGCAGAGAGGTCGGACGCGGAGAATGGTGCTCGTGCATGCCGAGGACGAGCGGGTCGCGGTCTACGACGCCGGGGGGCGGGTGACGGGCGCGGCGCCCCGCGGCGTCGTCTACGGGCAGGGGCTGTGGCACGCCGCCACCGGGGTGCTCGTGCGCAGCGGCGACGGCGAGCGCGTGGTCCTGCACCGGCGCACCGCCGACAAGCTGATCTTCCCCGACACCTGGGACTGCTGGGCGGGCGGCGTCGTCGGGCCGGGTGAGGACCCCCGCGAGGCCGCGGCTCGCGAACTGGAGGAGGAGCTGGGTGTCATCGGCGTGACGCTGGAGCCGCTACCGGTCGCCGCCTTCGACGACGGGCAGGTCCGCTACCACGCGTTCACCTACGAAACGCGGTGGGACGGCCCGCTGCGGCCCCAGCCCAGCGAGGTGGCGTGGGCGGGTTGGGTGGGGGTCGACGAGCTCGTCGACCGGCTCGCCGACCCGAGGCGCTGGCCGTTCGCGCCGGACGGACGGGCCGCGATCCAGCGCTGGCTCAGGAGCTACAGGCCCTGACGCACTCGTGCGCGGAGAGCGTCGCTGCAGTGGCCCAGGTCTCAGCTGTCGTCGGCCAGTGGGCCTGCGATCGCGTCGCTGATCTCCCGCAGCGCCGTCTGCTGGTCGGGGGTCAGCTGGTCGAACAGCAGTGCGCGCACCTGCTCGACGTGTCCGCGCGCCGCGGAGTCGAGGCGCTCGAAACCCTCGTCGGTGAGCTCGGCGAACTGGCCGCGCTTGTCGGTCGGGCACGCGCGGCGGCGTACCCAGCCCGCCTCTTCCATGCGCGCGACGGCATGGCTCAGCCTGCTGCGTGAGGACAGCGACGTCGTCGCCAGCTCACTCATCCGCAGCGTCCGCTCCGGCGCCTCCGACAGTCGCACCAGGATCTCGAAGTAGGCGTGTGGGAGACCCGCCTCCTGCTGCAGCTGCCGCTCGACGCGGTCGAAGAACAGTCGGTTCGCGGTGAGGAAGCTGCGCCACGTCTTCTGCTCCTCCGCGTCGAGCCAGCGGGTGTCGTCCACGTCACCTCCTCAGGAATAGTTGAACTCTCAAGTCGTTTGCTCTAGTGTCACTCTCAACACCTGAGAGTTCAACTAACTAGGAGTCCTCATGACCACGGCCATCCAGATCCCGACCTACATCGCCGGAACGTGGGACATCGACCCGGTGCACTCCGACGTCTCCTTCAGCGTCCGGCACATGATGGTGAGCAAGGTACGCGGCCGCTTCGGAACCGTCAGCGGCGAGATCACCACCGCAGAGGACATCACCAAGTCCACCGTCACGGCGACCATCGACGCGACCTCGATCGACACCAACAACGAGCAGCGCGACAACCACATCAGGTCGGCTGACTTCTTCGATGTCGACAACCACCCCACGTGGACCTTCACCTCCTCGGCGGTGCGCGTCGAGGACGGTGACCTGTTCGTCGACGGCGAGCTCACGATCAAGGGCGTGACCCGCCCGGTGACGCTGTCCCTGCAGGTCGAGGGCTTCGGGCCGGACGCATACGGCGGCACGCGCGCGGGCTTCTCGGCCACCAACACCATCAACCGCAGCGACTTCGGCGTCGACATCTCGATGCCGCTCGACGGCGGCGGCGTGGTCGTCGGCGACAAGGTGACGATCAACCTCGAGATCGAGGCCGTGCTCCGCGCCTCCTGAGCGACGTTCCGGGCCAACCCACCCGGCACCACTGAACATTCCCTGGCTGCCCGTCAGCGCCAGCGAAAGGCCCCCGGCCGAGGTCGGGGGCCTTTCGCGGCGTCGACGGGCCGATCAACGATCCCGATCATTCGCGCGCCACGGGGGCACGAGCGTCATTGACCCGCCGACCGGCGTCCAACTGGCATTCCCGTGCCATGCGACACCCCGGAATGTCAGCCGAGCGCGACACCACGGGGTTTCGCCGAAGATCGAACCCCCGTGGTGTTCACCTCGGCCGCGGATCGGCCTCGAGGGCCAGAGATGGATTCGTCCGAGCCGCGGAACGGTCATTACACCGAGCAGCGGCCCGACGTTCGGCCTGCTTCTGTCGGGGTGCGGCGCTACCGTCGAGGTGTGGGGTACCGGGAACTGCGACCGCCGCAGGCCATGGCGGGGCTGGTGGAGTGCGGCTGGGTCGACGTGGCCACCGTGGGCGGGCCTCATGACGTGCTGCCCGACGGCTGCATGGACCTGGTGTGGACGGGAGAGCAACTGGTGGTCGCCGGGCCCGACACGGTGCCGCAGCATGGAACGCACACGCCCGGGGTCACAGTGGCGGGTGTGCGCTTTGTGCCCGGCGTGCTGCCCTCGCTGCTGGGGGTGCCCGCCGCGGCGCTGCACAACAGCCGGGTGCCCCTCGTGGAGCTGACGCCTACAGCCGAGGTCGGCGAGGCTGTCGGGAAGCTGGAAATGGGCGAGGCTCCGCTGCCGCTCCTCGCGGAACTCGCCAACCGTCTTCCCGGGGCGCCGCCCGACCGCTCGATCATTGCGATGCGCCGAGCGCTCGGCCCCGAGTCCGGTGAAGCTGGCGTCGACGCCTTGGCCGACGCACTGGGCTGTACACCGCGGTCCATCCACCGGCGCAGCCTCGCCGCGTTCGGTTACGGCCCGGCTGTCCTGCGCCGAGTGCTGCGGTTCCGGCGGGCAGCGGCGTTGCTGCGCAGGGGCATGGCCCCGGCGCAGGTCGCCGCGGTGGCCGGGTACGCCGACCAGCCCCACCTGTCTCGTGAGGTCAGAGCGTTGGCCGGGGCATCGCCCGTTCAGCTGGCGAGCGGAGCGAAGAGGTCAACGCCATTGCCGTCCGGATCGTGGACCACGGCGTAGCGCTGCCCCCAGAACGCGTCGAAGGGCGCCACCGCACTCTCGTGGCCCGCGGCCACGAGGTCGGCGTGCAGAGCGTCCACACCGGCCGGATCGGGTAGCGCAAACGCGAGGGTGGTGCGTCCACCGCGCACCGCTGTCCAGTCGGCGTGGAAGGAGCGGATCACCTCATCGGTGTCGAACGTCAACCGCAAACCGCCGGGCAGACCGACCTCGACGTGCGGCTCGGCGTCGGCGGCTGCGGGGATGTCCAGCCCGACCTGCCGGTAGAAGGCGAGCGACTTCGCCATGTCAGTCACAGCGATCCCGATGACGTCCAAGCGTGCCTGAATGCTCATAGGGACTGAGGTTAGGGGCTGCGGCGGACGAGGTCGTGAACGAATCGGACACCGTCCGCAGAAAACTCAGCGCCTGCCCGCCAGCGGCTGCGGCCCGGTCGGGTAGTCGTCCCGCAGCTGGGTGGCCTCCCATGCGCGGCGGCGCTCAGCCGCGACCGCGCGCCACCGCGTGGTGTTCCGTGCGTCGAAGACGCCGACCACAACGGCCAGCGCACAGATCGCAGCAATGCCTCCAAAGGCGAGGTACAGCATCGGGTTCGGGCTCCTTCGTGTTGCGCTACCCCCGTTGAACTCCGGCTGCCGCAACCCGGTTCCCCACTGTCAGGATCGATACAGTCGCCGAGCGGTAGCAACGCTTCGCCGACACCCGGACAGACAACGGCGCCGCGGACCTGAGCGGTCCGCGGCGCCGTGTCTGTGGGGGTCTACAGGTACTGGCCGGTGTTGCTTGCCGTGTCGATCGCCCGGCCCGACTCGGCGTTCTTGCCGGTGACGAGCGTGCGGATGTACACGATCCGCTCGCCCTTCTTGCCGGAGATCCGCGCCCAGTCGTCGGGGTTGGTGGTGTTCGGCAGGTCCTCGTTCTCGGCGAACTCGTCGACGATGGCATCCAGCAGGTGCTGCACGCGCAGGCCGGGCTGGCCCGTCTCGAGCACGGACTTGATCGCCGCCTTCTTCGAGCGGTCGACGATGTTCTGGATCATCGCGCCGGAGTTGAAGTCCTTGAAGTAGAGCGTCTCCTTGTCGCCGTTGGCGTAGGTGACCTCCAGGAACCGGTTGTCCTCCGTCTCGTCGTACATCCGCTCGACGATCCGCTGGATCATCGCGTCGATGCACGCCTTGCGGTTGCCGCCGAACTCCGCGATGTCGTCCTCGTGGATCGGGAGCGTGTCGGTGAGGTACTTGGAGAAGATGTCCTGTGCCGCCTCGGCGTCCGGCCGCTCGATCTTGATCTTCACGTCGAGCCTGCCCGGCCGCAGGATCGCCGGGTCGATCATGTCCTCGCGGTTGGAGGCGCCGATGACGATGACGTTCTCCAGCCCCTCGACGCCGTCGATCTCGGCGAGCAGCTGGGGCACGATCGTCGTCTCGACGTCGGACGAGACGCCGGACCCGCGGGTGCGGAAGATCGAGTCCATCTCGTCGAAGAACACGATCACGGGAGTGCCAGCACTCGCCTTCTCCCGCGCCCGCTGGAAGATCAACCGGATGTGTCGCTCGGTCTCGCCGACGAACTTGTTGAGCAGCTCAGGACCCTTGATGTTCAGGAAGTACGCGCGGCCCTCGTTGGGGTCGTCGCCGCGGACGGCAGCCACCTTCTTGGCCAGCGAGTTGGCCACCGCCTTGGCGATGAGCGTCTTGCCGCAACCGGGCGGCCCATAGAGCAGGACGCCCTTCGGTGGGCGCAGCTCGTACTCCTTGAACAGCTCGGCGTGCAAGAACGGCAGCTCCACGGCGTCGCGGATCTGCTCGATCTGGCGGAACAGGCCGCCGATGTCGGAGTAGTCGACGTCGGGCACCTCTTCCAGCACCAGGTCCTCGACCTCGGCCTTGGGCACCCGCTCGTAGGCGTAGCCCGACTTGGTGTCGACGAGCAGCGAGTCGCCCGGCTTGAGCGAGACCAGGTCCGGGTCGTCGGTGTCGAACAGGGGCGCGGCGAGCCAGACGACGCGCTCTTCGTCGGCGTTCCCGACGACCAGCGCCCGACCTGCCAGCTCCTCTGTGGGCTCGGAAAGCACCTCACGCAGGGCGCAGACCTCACCGATGCGCTCGAAGTCGCCGCCCTCGACGACGGTGAGCGCCTCGTTGAGCCGTACGGTCTGGCCGCTGCGCAGCGTGGCCGTGTCGACCGCGGGAGAAACCGCTACGCGCATGCGCCGACCCGAGGTGAACACGTCGACCGTCTCGTCGGGGAAGCGCGCAAGGAACACGCCGTACCCGCTCGGCGGCTGGGCGAGGCGGTCGACCTCCTCGCGGAGCGCGACCAGCTGACCGCGCGCCTCCTTGAGCGTCTCGGTGAGCTTTTCGTTGCGGGCCGAGAGCTGCGCGAGACGGCTGGCGGACTCGGCGAGCCGCTGCTCCAGCACACGGGCGTGGCGTGGCGACTCGGTGAGCTTGCGGCGAAGTAGTGCGACCTCTTCCTCGAGGAAGCGGATCTGCGCGGCGGCTTCTGACGGGTCGAGCCCGCCACCGTCCCCGCCACCAATTCTGCCGGGACCATCGTAGGGGTTCACGGCATCCTCCCTCCGTGCTCCGTTTACATACGGTACCCGGCCACAAGCCGGGTTACCGTGCGGCGAACCGGTGATCCACCCCTCAGTGGCGATACTCGCTGTGCGAGTGTCCCTCATCCGGACGGCACCTTGACGGTGTCACGTTCATCCGATCCGGGGCCAACGGGTTCCGATCGGAGGTCACCGAGGGTATCGGTTGCCGCATTTTCACCTAGGAGAGTCAACGACTGGTCGGGCGACGCTGGGGGCGCGGAGGCACCACGCCGTCGGCGAGCCTGCGCGCCGTGCAGAGAAACGCCGTATGGCCCTGCATCCGATGGTCGGGGCGCACGGCAAGCCCGACCACGTGCCAGGGCCGCATCAGACATTCCCACGCCTGCGGCTCGGTCCAGCACTTCTGCTCGCGCAGGTCCTCGACCAACCGGGAGAGCTGGGTGGTGGTGGCCACATAGCCGACGAGCACCCCGCCGGGCACAAGGGACTTCGCCACGGTGTCGAGGTGCTCCCAAGGGGCGAGCATGTCCAGCACCACCCGGTCGACAGGCTCGGCGACCCCGTCATGGGTGTTCAGGTCGGCGACCCGCAACGTCCAATGGGGTGGCGTGTCGCCGAAGAACTGTTCGACGTTCCGCACGGCGTGCTCGGCATGGTCGGCGCGCACCTCGTAGGACAACACGTGCCCTTCCGGCCCGACGGCGCGCAGGAGCGAGCAGCTCAGCGCGCCCGAGCCTGCACCGGCCTCGAGCACTCGCGCGCCCGGGAAGACGTCACCCCACATGAGAATCTGCGCGGCGTCCTTGGGGTAGATGACCTGAGCGCCGCGGGGCATCGAGAGCACGTAGTCGGCCAGCCGGGGCCGCAGCGCAAGGTAGGGCGTGCCGGTCGGCGAGACGACGAGGCTGCCTTCCGGCTCGCCGATCAGGTCATCGTGGCGCAGACCGCCGCGGTGGGTGTGATATTCGGCACCCGCCTCGAGGGTCACGGTGTAATGCCTGCCCTTCGGGTCGGTGAGCTGGACGCGGTCACCCGCGCGGAACGGCCCGCCGCTGCGGCGGGTCTGGACGTCGGACACGATCTGGAGACGCTACCGGTGACGGCGCTCGCCACCGGTCAGGGACCGGGCTCCGCGCCACCGACCAGGCGCAGGATCTCGGTGAGCATGGCGGTGTGCCCGTCCAGGGTGGCGGTGTGCCCGTCCAGGGTGGCGGTGTGCCGGTCCAGGGTGGCGGTGTGCCGGTCCAGGGTGGCGGTGTGCCGGTCCAGGGTGGCGGTGTGCCCGTCCAGGGTGGCCGTGTGCCCGTCCAGGATCACGGTGTGCCGCTCGGAGGTCTGCTTGAGGTCGGCGACCGCATGGGTGAGGTCGGCGACCGTATTGGTGAGGTCGTCGACCGTATCGGTGAGGTCGTCGACCGCGTCGGTGAGGTCATCGAACCGCTCGAGGACATCGACGAGTGTGTCGCTGATCGCCCGCTGGGACTCGTCGTGGGCGTCGACCCGCTCGGTCAGTCGGTCGACCCGGGTCGTGAGCCGGGCAAGGTCATGCGCGGTCATGGCCGGGAGGCTAGTGCCCCGCCCGGACGCGATTCGGCGAACTGCGCGCCCGATGCGCCGCCGTGTTCCGCTTGGCGTCAGGACTGTCGGTGGGTGCGCCTACGCTCGCTGGCATGACGGAGAGCCTCGCGACACCCGACGCCGAAGCGGCGCCGCGGCGTAGGCCTGCGCTGTCGCCATCGCGGGCGGGCGATTTCAAACAGTGCCCGCTGCTTTACCGCTTCCGCGCCATCGACCGGCTGCCCGAGGTGCCCACCCGCGCCCAGCTCCGTGGCACGCTCGTGCACGCCGTGCTGGAGCACCTCTACGACCTCCCTGCGCAGCTGCGGCTGCCCGCGGCGGCCCACGCGCTGGTCGTGCCGGAGTGGACGCGGATACGCGCCGAGGCACCCGAGCTGGTCGACGGGCTGTTCACCGGTCCGGACGATCCCGATCTCCCCGAGTGGCTCGCGTCGACCGGACCCCTGATCGACACGTACTTTCGGCTGGAGGACCCCCGCAGGCTCGAGCCTGCCGCCCGCGAGATGCTCGTGGAGACCGAGCTCGCCTCGGGGCTGCTGCTGCGCGGCTACGTCGACCGGCTCGATGTCGCGCCGGGCGGCCAGGTGCGGGTGGTCGACTACAAGACCGGCGCCGCGCCACGTCCTGTCGCCGAGACCCGCGCGCTCTTCCAGATGAAGTTCTACGCGCTCGTGCTGCTGCATCTCCGCGGAGCGGTGCCGACGCAATTGCGGCTGCTCTACCTCACCGACGGCGAATCGCTCACCTACGAGCCCGATGAGACGGAGCTGCGCCGCTTCGAGCGCACTCTCGGCGCGATCTGGACGGCCATCCTCGCCTCGGGGGTCACCGGCGACTTCCGACCCAACCCGAGCCGGTTCTGCGAGTGGTGTGGGCACCGGGCCCTGTGCCCCGCGTGGGGTGGCACCGCGCCGGACTATCCGGGATGGCCGGGCGATCCGATTGAGGAGACGGTGGCCGATCGGGCGGGATGAGCAGGCCGGGCTCTCGTCAAGCATGATCAGGGGCGTGTCCGTGCCGTTCTACCTGCCCCTCGACGGACCCGACGGCGAGCGCTTCCACGCCACCGTCGCCACCACCGGGCCGTGGTTCGCCGACGCCCAGCACGCCGGGCCGGCGTCCGCCCTTCTGGCGCGGGCGCTCGAACGCTGCGCGCCGCAGCCAGGCACCCAGATCGGGCGGATAACCGTCGACGTACTCGGGCCGGTGCCTGCGGGCGAGATCGCCGTGCGGGCCGTCGTCGAACGGCCTGGCCGCTCGATCGCGTTGCTGGCCGCCGAGCTGACCGCAGGTGGTCGGGCCGTGATGCGGGCGCGGGCGTGGCGACTCGCGGCAGGCGACACCGCGACCGTCACTGCCGCCACCACCTCCCCATTGCCGCCGCCCGACGCTGCCCGGCTGCGCACCGAGCGGCCGCCCGGATGGCTGCCGGGGTTCATCGACGCGCTGGAGTGGCGCTGGGTGCACGGTTGGCTCGGTGACCCAGGCCCCGGAGCGGTCTGGACGCTCCAGCGGGTGCCGCTGGTCGAGGGCGAGGAACCGACGCCTCTGCAACGGCTGTTGTTGGTGGCCGACTCGGGCAACGGCGCCGCCGCACCTCTTGACATTCGCGAATGGTTCTTCGTCAACACCGAGCTCACCGTGCACCTGCACCGGCCGCCGTCGGGGGCCTGGATGGCGGTGGACGCGCAGACCACGCTCGGCCCGTCCGGCATGGGTACGGTCGCGGGCGTGCTGTTCGACGAGCACGGCCACGTCGGCCGGTCGGCGCAGTGCCTGATGGTGCGCCATCGACCCAGCTGAGGCGCGGCCTAGGCCGACCGCACAAGCACGGGTGTCCACACCTCCGCCAGGACGCAGTACCGGCTACTTGAGGTAGGACGTCGGGCAGCTGATGGTTGCCCGCACCAGACAGCACCCGAGCTGTGATGATCGCTGACTGACGGGGTGCACACCGGCGAAGTGCGCACCGTGAGCAGGCCCGCAAGAACCGCACGCTCGACCCGGTCGCCATGGTGATCGCCGTACGTGGTGCCAAGAGTGCAGCACTGCACCGCCGACACCACTCTCGACGATCATGGCCCGGCTGTGGGCCAGCTGCGGGCCTCCCTGGGGGACAGTGATCGCCAAGGTCGGGACATGGCGGCCATATATGGCCCTCATGTCCCACAACCGGCGATCAACGCTCGGCAGCCACCGCAAGAAACGCAGCCGCCGCCGATAACCCCGCACACAAGGTCAGGACCCTCCGCCGATCATCGACCGGCCGTCGACCGCCCGGCAAGACCGGATTTCCGAGGTCAGGATCGCCCGCGCACCCAGCGAGGCCAGGTCGTCCATGATCCGGTTGACCTCGCGCTTGAGCACCATGGTCCGCACCCCCCACCAGCCTTCCTCCTGCAGCTGCGACACGGTCGGCGCCTGCATGCCCGGCGCGATCGCCTTGGCGGCATCCAGAGCGGCGTCCGGGCAGTCGTAGTCGACCATAAGGAACTGGCGTGCGTAGACCACGCCGCGCAGCCGCTCCGTGAAGACGACCTTCTCGGCCTTGGTCTCGACCGTCTCCTCGCGGTCGGGCCGCGGTTCGCGCTCGATCAGGGTGGCCTGCGACTCGGCGATGGCGTCGCCGAACGGGACGAGATTGTGCTGACGCAACGTGCGACCGGAGGAGACAACGTCGGCGATCGCGTCGGCCAGGCCGAGCTGCACGGAGATCTCGACGGCGCCGTCGAGCTTGATGATGTCGGCGCGCACGCGGCTGCGGGCCAGGTGCGCACGCACGAGCCTGGGGTAAGAGGTGGCGATCTTCTTGCCCTCCAGGTCCTCCAGCTTCCACTCCCGCCCGTCGATGCCCTTCTCGGGCGCGGCGAAGCGGAACTTGGACTGCCCGAAGCCCAGCTCGATGACCTTCTTGACCTGGCTGCCCGATTCGTCCATCAGGTCGGCGCCGGTGATGCCGAGGTGCAGGTCACCGGATCCGACGTAGGTGGCGATGTCCTTGGGACGCAGGTAGAAGAACTCGATGTCGTTCTCTTCATCGAGCATCGAGAGGTCGCGGGCGTCGCTGCGTTGGCGATAGCCCGCCTCCCGCATCATCGTGGCGGCAGGCTCGGCCAGAGTGCCCTTGTTGGGCAAGGCGATCCGAAGCATGCGCCCCTCCTCGCTTGTACCGCGCGCGGCTCCCGAAGTCACCGCCTGCGATCGTGATCTACAGGAACTTGTATACGTGGTCGAGGCCGAGCCCGCGGCCCAGCATGAGGACCTGCAGCCGATACAGCAGCTGCGAGATCTCCTCGGCGAGCGCGTCGTCGGCCTCATGTTCAGCCGCGAGCCACACCTCGCCCGCCTCCTCCAGGACCTTCTTGCCCTGGGCGTGGATCCCCGCGTCGAGCGCGGCGACCGTGGCCGAGCCCTCGGGGCGCGTGGCTGCCTTCTCGCTCAGCTCGGCGAACAGCTCGTCGAAAGTCTTCACCGCTCGTCTCCCCTCACGATTACAGTGTGATGGGTCGCACCCGATCAAACCGCGCGCGTCCAGCTGTCTGCTGCACCCGGCATCCATAGTGCGCCCAGAGGCCCCTGCCGTGCCGATGACGTCTCTGCGCCGAGCCGAGCGGATCATCGGACACGCCTAACGGTCTCACGCGGCGCGACTTTCGCGTGCCGCGGCGTAGTCAGCGCGCAGGTCGTCGGCGGTCAGCCCGACCAGGGACGCCCGCAAAACACGGCCAGGGCCCGCAGGCACCGCCACGTCACACGGCACAACGAGCACGGCGGCGCCCGCCCGTTGGGCCGCCAGTGCGCCGGTCGGCGAGTCCTCGACAGCCAGGCACTCCCCTGCCGACAAGCAGAGCAGCTCGGCGGCACGCAGGTACGGGTCCGGATCGGGCTTGCCGCGGGGCACCTCGTCGCCGCACACCGTGACGGTGAAGTGGCCGCGACCGATGCTGTCCAGTGCCGACTCGGTGAGCGACCGCTCCGTGTTGGTCACCAAAGCCGTCGGCCATCCCGCCGCGTCGACGAGCTGCAGCGCCTCCTGCGCGCCCGGCCGCCACGGCAGCCCGGCCGCGAACAGCTCGGCCGTCCGGTCCGACAGGTAGCGCTCCGTGTCCGTCATTCGCTCGACGTCGTGGGCCAGACCGAGATCGTCGAACATCACCACGAGCGTCCGGGCCATGTTCGAGCCCACCATGGCGTCGCGGGCCTTCTGGGACAGCTCCCCGCCGAGCCTGCGCGCGGTGTCGTGCAGCGAGACCGTCCAGAGCTTCTCGGAGTCGACGAGCGTGCCGTCCATGTCCCACAGCACAGCCGCGGGTCCGTCAGCTCCCATGATCGCTCCGCAAGCTCCGCTCAGCACCCATGATCGCTCCGCAAGCTCCGCTCAGCACCCATGATCGCTCCGCAAGCTCCGCTCAGCCCGCATTGAAGTACTTCGCCTCCGGGTGGTGGGCCACCATCGCGTCGGTGGACTGCTCGGGATGCAGCTGCAGCTCCTCCGACAGCGTCACGCCGATACGCCCGGGCTGCAGCAGGTCGACGATCTTCACCCGGTCGTCGAGGTTCGGGCAGGCCCCGTAGCCCAGCGAGTAACGCGCACCGCGGTAACCCAGGTCGAAGAACTCCCGGACGTCGGTCGGGTCCTCCGCGGAGACGCTGCCGCCCGTCGGGAAGACCAGCTCCTCCCGGATCCGCCGGTGCCAGTACTCGGCGAGCGCCTCGGTGAGCTGCACACCCAGGCCGTGCACCTCCAGGTAGTCGCGGTAGGCGTCCTTGGCGAACAGCTCGTTCGCGTAGTCGGCGATCGGCTGCCCCATCGTGACCAGGTGCAGCGGCAGCACGTCCACCTCGCCCCGCCGCGCGGCGAGCGCGCGCGGCCGCCAGAAGTCGGCAAGGCACAGGTGCCGGTCGCGGCGCTGACGGGGGAAGGTGAGCCGATGCCGCTCCGCGCCTTCCGCGAGGGGCTCGTCGAGGATCACCAGGTCGTCGGCTTCCGACACCGCCGGGAAGTAGCCGTACACAACGGCGGCGTGCGCGAGCACGCCCTCGGTCGACAGCCGGTCGAGCCAGTAGCGCAGCCGGGGACGGCCCTCGGTCTCCACCAGCTCCTCGTAGGACGGCCCGGATCCGCCGCGCGCCCCCCGCAGACCCCACTGGCCGAGGAAGAGGGCACGCTCGTCGACCATCCCCGCGTAGTCGGCCAACGCCACACCCTTCACCACCCGGGTGCCCCAGAACGGCGGCGTGGGGATCGGGTTGTCGCTCGCGACGTCGGAGCGTGTGGGCTGTGGCCCCGCAACCTCGGCCTCAGCCGCCTTGCGCTTCGCGGCGACACGCATGCTGCGCTCGTGGCGGGCCTTGCGTTCGGCGCGCGCGGCCTCGTCCGCGGCGTCGACCTCCGGTGCGCCGCCGCGGCGGCGGGCCATCGTGGCGTCCATCAGCCGCAGACCCTCGAAGGCGTCACGCGCGTAGGAGACGCGGCCCGCGTAGGTCTCCGAGAGATCATTCTCGACGTAGGAGCGGGTCAGCGCGGCCCCGCCGAGCAGCACGGGGATGTCGGCCATCCCGCGCTGGTTCATCTCCTGCAGGTTCTCCTTCATGATCACGGTCGACTTCACCAGCAGCCCCGACATGCCGATCGCGTCGGCCCGGTGCTCGGCGGCTGCGGAAAGGATCGTCGAGATCGGTTGCTTGATGCCCAGGTTGACCACGGTGTAGCCGTTGTTGGTCAGGATGATGTCCACGAGGTTCTTGCCGATGTCGTGGACGTCGCCCTTGACCGTGGCCAGCACGATCGTGCCTTTGCCCTCGCCGTCGGTCCGGTCCATGTGCGGCTCGAGATACGCCACGGCCGTCTTCATCACCTCCGCGGAGGCGAGCACGAACGGCAGCTGCATCAACCCTGCGCCGAACAGCTCGCCGACCGTCTTCATCCCGGCCAACAGCGTGTCGTTGATGATCTCCAGCGCAGGTCGGGACGTCAGCGCCTCGGCGAGGTCGGCCTCCAGCCCGATCCGCTCCCCGTCGACGATCCGGCGCTCCAGCCGCTCGAACAGCGGCAACGCGGCCAGCTCCTCGGCCCGCCCGGCCTTGGCCGAGGAGGTCGAGACGCCCTCGAACAGCTCCATGAACCGGTTGAGCGGGTCGTAGGGCGGGTCGGCATCAGGCTTCCGACGGTCATAGACCAGGTCGAGCGCGACCGACCGCTGCTCGTCGGGGATCTTGGCCATCGGCAGGATCTTCGCCGCCGACACGATCGCGGTGTCCAGGCCTGCGTTCACGCACTCGTGCAGGAACACCGAGTTGAGCACCTGCCGCGCCGCCGGGTTGAGCCCGAACGAGACGTTGGAGACGCCGAGTGTGGTCTGCACGTCCGGATAGCGGCGCTTGAGCTCACGGATCGCCTCGATCGTCTCGAGCGCGTCGCGGCGCACCTCCTCCTGCCCCGTCGTGATCGGGAAGGTCAGCGTGTCGACGACGATGTCGGACACCCGGAGCCGGTGGTGGGTGGTCAGGTCGCGGATCAGCCGGTCGGCCACGCGCACCTTCCACTCCGCGGTGCGGGCCTGGCCCTCCTCGTCTATGCACAGCGCGACGACCGCCGCCCCGTGCTCGTCGACCAGCTCCATCGCGCGTTGGTAGCGCGAGCCGGGGCCGTCGCCGTCCTCGAAGTTCACCGAGTTGACGATCGAGCGGCCGCCGAGGCGCTCGAGGCCCGCGCGGAGGACCTCGGGCTCGGTGGAGTCGAGCATCACCGGCAGCGTGGAGGCCGTGGCCAGGCGACCGGCCAGCTCGGCCATGTCGGCGACGCCGTCGCGGCCCACGTAGTCGATGCACAGGTCGATCAGGTGCGCGCCTTCCCTGGTCTGCTCGCGGGCGATGCCGATGCAGGCCTCCCAGTCCTCGGCGAGCATGGCATCGCGGAACTTCTTCGACCCGTTCGCGTTGGTGCGCTCCCCGATCATCAGCACCGAGGTGTCCTGGCGGAACGGCACCGGCGCGTAGAGGGAGCTGACGCCTGCCTCCGGGCGTGGATGCCGCGCCGGTGCCCGCAGGTCGCGCATCGCCTCGACCAGCGTCGACACGTGTGTCGGTGTGGTGCCGCAGCATCCGCCGACGAGCGTGACGCCGTACTCCTTCACGAACGCCGTGAGCGCGGCGGCGAGCTCGTCGGGCGACAGCGGGTACACCGCTCCGTTCGGGCCGAGCTCGGGCAGGCCCGCGTTCGGCATCACCGACAGCGGGATCCGCGCATGCTTGGACAACGTGCGCAGGTGCTCGCTCATCTCGGCGGGGCCTGTGGAGCAGTTCAGGCCGATGAGGTCGATGCCGAGCGCCTCCAGTGCGGTGAGCGCCGCGCCGATCTCCGAGCCCAGCAGCATCGTGCCGGTGGTCTCGACCGCGACCTGCGCGACGATCGGCAGGTAACGGCCCTCCGCGGCCATCGCCTTGCGGACACCCAGTACGGCCGCCTTGGCCTGGAGGAGGTCCTGGCAGGTCTCGACGACGATCGCGTCGGCGCCGCCCGCGACGAGGCCGCGCCCGCATTCGGCATAGGCGTCGCGCAGACGGGCGAACGACTCGTGACCCAGCGTCGGCAGCTTCGTGCCGGGCCCGACCGAGCCGAGCACGAACCGGGGCCGGTCCGGCGTGGCCATCGCGTCGGCCACCTCGCGCGCCAGCACGGTGCCCTTCTCGGCCAGCTCCCGGATGCGCTCGGGGATGCCGTACTCGGCGAGGTTGGGCAGGTTCGCCCCGAACGTGTTGGTCTCCACGGCGTCGGCGCCCGCCTCGAAGTAAGCGCGGTGGATGTCGCGCACCACGTCCGGGCGGGTGTCGTTGAGGATCTCGTTGCAGCCCTCGAGGCCCGCGAAGTCGTCGAGCACCAGGTCGGCCGACTGGAGCATGGTGCCCATCGCGCCATCGGCCACGACGATCCGCTTGGCGAGGGTGTCCAGGAAGGTGCTGGCGACGCCGGATGTTGCGCCTGCTGCTTCTACGACGGTGTGCGGCTGCACGATGTCCTCCTACGCGATGGCTTGATCCCCCACGGTAGTCGTTGCGGGGTGGCGAACCGTCACAGTCCCGGCCGCGCCCCGTAGTCTGGTGCGATGACCGAACGCGACCCGGAGCCCGGAGCGGAGACCGAACTCCCGCACCTCGTCGACCCGGTGATGATCGCGTCGTTCGAGGGTTGGAACGACGCAGGCGAGGCAGCCAGCGCCGCGTTGGAGCACCTCGAGCTGATGTGGGACGCCGAGCCGCTGGGCTCGATCGACCCAGAGGAGTACTACGACTTCCAGGTCACCCGCCCGCACGTACGACTCGCCCAGGGGGTGACGCGGCACATCGAGTGGCAGACCACCCGCCTGTCGTGGGCGTTGCTGCCAGGCACCGAACGGCACGTCGTCCTCGTCAACGGGATCGAGCCCAACCTGCGGTGGCGCAGCTTCTGCGGCGAGCTGTTGGACTACGCGAAGCGCCTCGGCGTGACGAAGGTCATCACCTTGGGCGCGCTGCTCACCGACACGCCCCACACCCGTCCGACCCCGGTCAGCGGCACGTCCTACGACAAGGCATCGGCGGCGAAGATGGACGTCGAGCCCTCCACCTACCAGGGGCCGACGGGCATCGTCGGGGTGTTCCAGCAGGCCTGCGTCGAGGCCGGGATCCCGGCACTCTCGTTCTGGGCGTCGGTTCCGCACTACGTCTCCCAGGCCAGGGTGCCCAAGGCGGCTGTCGCGCTGCTGCACCGCGTCGAGGAGGTGCTGGACGTCGAGGTGCCGCTGGGGGCGCTGCCCGAGCAGGCCGAGGAGTGGGAGCGCACGGTCTCGGAGATGGCCGAGGCCGACGACGAGGTGCGCGAGTACGTCCGGCAGCTCGAGGAGCAGGCCGAGGAGAGCGAGGAAGCCCCGGAGGCCGACGGCGACACGATCGCCGCGGACTTCGAGCGCTACCTGCGCCGTCGTGGCACCGGGGGCGCGGCCCACTGAAACGCCGCATCGCGACGGCGGGCCGCTACACCGGAGCGTTCCTCAGACCGTTCGGCGGCAGCCGCTTCCGGCCCGGCTGGACAAGATCGGCGGCTCCGCGCTGATGATCGACGTTTGCGTGACATCCCGGCCGCATATGGCCGCCATGTCACACAGACGTTGATCACGGGGATCACTGGCTACGCGCAATCGGCCTCCCCCGGGTGCAAACCTGGCCCAACGCGCCCGCACCCACCCCGGGAGCGGATCAGGGGCCGAGGACGGCGAGCAGGGCCCGGGCGTAGGCCCGCTCGGCGTCGACGTCCACCTCGCGGATCTCCCGCCCTGCCCGTTCGACGGTCACGACCCAGCCGTCGCCGATCGGCTCGAGCCCTCGGAAGGCCGTGCCGAGCGCGGCCCGCAGCTGCCCTTCGCGGGGCAGCCAGATGACGGCGGCCTGCTCGACGCTGTCCAACGCCCACTCGGTCGTGCCGTTGAACTGGAACAGCGGGCCGCTCGGGGTGTCGCGCAGCTGGATGGTCAGCTGGCTGACCACGAACACCTCGGCGTCCATGTCGCGGTCGGCGACGATGAACCGGTCACCGGAGGCGGGCTTCCAGGGGAGGCCCGCGTCCCGCAGCCGCCTGGCCAGGTCGACGGTAATCACGCCGCCTCCGCGGGAGAAAGTTCGTCGGCGGGGATCACCTAGAGAGCCACCCCGAGAAGCGCATCGACCGCCGAACGGACGAGCGCGGGGGCGGCGGTGTCGGTGCCGCGGCGCTCCGCGGCCTCCCGCGCCCACGCGTCGACGGCGGCGAGCGCGGCAGGCGTGTCGAGGTCGTCGGCGAGGTGGGTGCGCAGGCGCAGGACGAGGTCGTTCGCGGGCGGGCCTGCCTCCAGCGCGGCGGACCCCCGCCAGCGAGCAAGCCGTTCCTCCGCGGTGTTGAGCAGCTCAGCCGTCCAGGCCCGGTCGGTGCGGTAGTGCCCGGCCATCAGCGCGAGCCGGATCGCGCTGGGATCGACCTTCTGCGCACGCAGCTTCGAGACGAACACGAGGTTGCCCCGCGACTTGGACATCTTCTGGCCGTCGAGCCCGATCATCCCGGTGTGCGTGTAGTGGCGGGCGAACGGAAACACGCCGGTGAACGCCTCGGCGTGCGCGGCGCCGCACTCATGATGCGGGAAGATCAGGTCGGAGCCGCCGCCGTTGAGGTCGATCTGGGTGCCGAGGCGGTTGAGCGCGATCGCGGCGCACTCCACATGCCAACCCGGCCTGCCCGCGCCGAGGTCGGAGTCCCATGACGGCTCGCCTTCGCGCGCCATCCGCCACAGCAGCGGATCCAACGGCGAACGCTTGCCGGGGCGGTCGGGATCACCGCCCCGCTCGCGGGCGTAGGCCAGCATCGTGGCCTCGTCGTAGTTCGACTCGTAGCCGAACCGCCCGGTGACGGCGGCGTCGAAGTAGACGTCGGGGTACTGCGGATCGTCGACGCGGTAGGCCGCGCCCTGCGCGAGGAGCTTCCCGACCAGCTCGGCGATCTCCCCCATCGCCTCGACCGCGCCGACGTAGTGCCGCGGCGGGATCACCCGCAGGGCTTCCATGTCCTCCCGGAACAGCGCCGTCTCCCGCATGCCCAGCACGACCCAGTCGTCGTGGTCGCGGGCGGCGCGCTCCAGCAGCGGATCGTCGATGTCGGTGACGTTCTGGACGTAGTGGACGTCGTGTCCCAGGTCTCGCCATACCCGGTTGACCAGGTCGAACGCGAGGTAGGTCGCAGCGTGGCCGAGGTGGGTGGCGTCGTAGGGGGTGATGCCGCAGACATACATCGTGGCCGTCGGACCGGGGGTGGTCGGGCGGATGCGTCCCGTGGAGGTGTCGTGCAGACGCAGCGGCGGCCCACCCTCGTCCAAGAGCGGGACGTCGACCGGGGCCCAGGTTTGCATGGGCACAAAGCTACGCGTTGCGCCCGCAAGCCCCACAGTTCCCGCAGCAGGGCCCACAGTTACTGCAGCAGGGTGGCACCGCTGCGACTGGGTCGGAGCAGTGTCACCCCGCTGCAACCGGACCCGCCGGATTGCACCCCGCGACGCCTGACCCTCGCGGGTCAGCGGCGGGTGCGCAGGTAGTCGGCCACCACCTCCGCGCCCAGGCCGTCCAGCGTCGGGGCCACCACCCGCCCGCCGCAGCGGCGCGCGATGCCGTCCATGAAGACCGCGAGGCGGGGGTCGTCGCCGAGGACGAAGAACGTGAACGCCGCGTGCAGGCCGGTCAGCCGGTCCAGCTCCGCGACCGTGGCGTGCAACGTCTCGGGGCTGGTGGGGTAGTCGAAGACGGCGCGGCCGTCGCGCTCGAGGTGGGCCGTGGGCTCACCGTCGGTGACGACCAGCACCACAGGCTGGGCGTCGGGGTTGCGGCGCAGGTGCTGCCCCGCGAGCGTCAACGCGTGGTGCAGGTTGGTGCCCTGCTCCCACACGCCCTCCAGCCCGATCAGCTCGCCCAGCTCGACATCGCGGGCGTGGCGGCCGAAGGTGATCAGCTTCAGGTCGTCGCCCCGGAACCGGGTGGAGATGAGCTGGTGCAGCGCGAGCGCCGTGCGCTTCATCGGCACCCAGCGCCCGTCCTGCACCATCGACCACGAGGTGTCCACGCAGAGCGCCACGGCGGCGCGGGTGCGCTGCTCGGTCTCGACGATCTCCACGTCGGTGACGTCGAGAACGCGCGCGTCCCCGGCCGCCCGGCGCAGCTGGGCGTTGAGCAGCGTCCGCGGCACGCTCCACGCCTCGGTGTCGCCGAACGCCCAGGGCCGGGTCGCGCCGGTGGCGTCGCCTGCCGCGCCGGAGCGGTGGGTCTCGCGCTCACCGCGGCGGGCACCGAGGCGGTCGGCGACATCGCGCAGCGCCGACTCCCCCAGCCGTCGCAGCGCCTTGGGCGACAGCGAGAGCGAGCCGTCGGGGGCCCGCTCGAACAAGCCCTGGCGCTCCAGCTCGCGCTGCAGCTCGGCCAACGCTCGAGCGTCGACCCTGGCCTCGTCGCCCAGGTGCTGGGCCAGCGACTCGAGGTCGATGTCCTCCATGCGCGCGCCGGGGTAGCTCTGGGCCAGCTGCTCGGCGAGCGCGTCGAGCTGCCCGAGCTGCTCCATCGCCCGGGTGGCCTCGCCCATGCCCATCGGGTTCTCGCCGCGGAAGCGTCCCTGCCCTTCCCAGTCCTCGCCGGGGCGCAGGCCCTGCAGCGCGGCGTCCAGCTGAGACAGCGCCTGCGCCAGCCGCGGGTCGCCGAAGGCCTGCTGCGACAGCTCCATCAGCTCGTTGCGCTGGGCCTCGCTCATCGAGTTGAGCATCCGCTGGGCCGCGGCGGCACGGGCAGCGAGCAGATCGACGAGTTCCTCTGTGCTCTGCGGACCCTCCGGGAAGAACTCTCCGTGGCGCTGCATGAACTGCTCGAACTGCTGCTGGGTGTCCTGGCCCGCCGCGTGGTTCGCCAGCAGCGAGTTGAGATCGTCGAGCATCTCCCTGATCCGCTCGACGTCCTGGCGCGTGGCGTTCTCCATGGCCTGCTTCATGCCCTGGAAGCGCTGGTCGAGCAGCTCCCTGCCGAGCAGGTCGCGGATCTGCTCGTAGGCCTCGCGCCCGTCTGCGGAACGCCAGTCGTACTCGTTGAGCTCGCGCACGGCGCCGCCGGTGTCGGACGGCAGCGCCTCGAGCTGCATCTCGCGGAAGCGGGCGTCGTCGCCGTCGTCGCGGGCCAGCGTGTCGCGCTCGGCCTCCAGCGCGCGGCGGAGCAGCTCGCGAACCTCCTGCAGGGTGCCGTCGAGCCGGTTCTCCCGCTGCAGCCGCGACCGGCGACGCCAGATCTCGCGGGTCAGCTCGTCGAGGCCGCGCCGCTCCCCCATGCCGCGCCGCAGGAGCTCCTGCAATGCCGTGCGGGGCGACGCGCCCTCCATCACGTCTCGACCGATCTCGTCCAGCGCCGCCCGGATGTCGACCGGAGGGGCGAGGGGGTCGGGCCCGTCGGTGTAGGGGCCGTAGGCGTAACGGCGTCCGCGTCTGCTCACCTCTCCACGCTACGTCCCGGGGCGCGGCGCCGCGATCGCTCCGAGCAGGCATCTCGACCTGCCGGAATGCCCGAAAAGCACCACCCGATAGGGTCCGCGGAGGGTAACGCGCGAACAGGGATGGTCGAGCCATTCGATGACGACCCGCCGCGCCGGTCGAGGAGGGGGGCCGCCATGCGAGACGACACCATCCCCGTCCCCGCCGGCCCCGACCGGCACTGGGCCGCCTCAGCGCGCGGCGACCTGAACCCTGACCTGATCCGCACCGACTGGTGGGCCGACGAGATGCTGGCCCGCGCCGACATCCCCGTCGTCGACATCCCGTTCGTGTCGATCGGGGGCGGCATCGGCTCCTTCGTGATGGTCGACTACCTGCGGATCTGCGGCGTGCCGACCTCGGCGCTCCGCGTGTTCACCCAGCTCGAGACGCCATGGGAGAGCTACGAGTACCTCACCCGCGTCTCGCAGATCCCGCGCGGTGAGCGCCTGCGCAGCGACTCGGCATCGTGCCCGGACAACATCTGGGGCTTCCCGAGCTACGCCGTGCGCGAGGCGATCGCGGCGAAGTCGCTCAAGCCGTTGGTCCAGGTGGCCGTCGAGCCGATCTTCGACGACTACTACACGCCCAAGGCCGGACAGGCGTTCGAGACGATGGAGCGGGAGTGCCAGCGGATCCGCTACCCCGAGACGGTGGTCAAGGGCCAGGTGCGCATGGTGCGCAGGCGCATGGGCGGCGGCTACTTCACGATCCTGACCCCGCCCGACGGCGCGACGCGCACGAAACGCATCGCGTTCCGCAGCCGCTACGTGCACATCGCCGTCGGCTACCCGGGGCTGAAGTTCCTGCCCGACCTCATGGACTACCGCGAGACCCACCGCGACTACGGCAGCGTCGTCAACGCCTACGAGCCGCACGAGCAGATCTACGAGAAGCTGCACCGGGCGCCGGGCACGGTCCTCGTGCGCGGCGGCGGCATCGTCGCGTCCCGCGTGCTCCAGCGACTGATCGACGACCGGGACGCCCGCGGCCTCCAGACCCAGATCCTGCACGTCTTCCGCACCTTCGTCACCGGCGCGCACGGCCCCAACCTGTGGATGCGCCGCCGCGGCGGTGACGGATGGGCCTACCAGGGGTTCAACTACCCCAAGTCCGTGTGGGGCGGGCAGCTCAAGGCCAGGGTGCGCAAGCTGGAAGGCAAGCAGCGGGCCGAGCTCTACGAGGTCTTCAGCGGCACCAACACCCCCCGACGCCGGTCGTGGCAGCGGCAGATGGCGCGTGGCCGTCAGGAGGGCTGGTACCGGGCGTTCCCTGGCGAGATCGAGTCGATGCAGCCGGGGCCGCACGGCACGGTCCAGGTCGGGCTGAAGACCGAGACCGGACCTACGAAGGCGCAGGTCGTGGGGGTGATCGACTGCACCGGCCTGGAGGCCGACATCCGCGAGCACCGTGTGCTCGCCGACCTGCTCGACCACGGCGGCGCAGGCCGCAACCCCCTGCGCAGGCTCGACGTCGAGCGGACGTTCGAGGTGCGCGGCACCCGCAGCGAGCCCGGTCGGATGTACGCGTCCGGCACCGCGACGCTGGGCGGGTACTTCCCGGGCGTCGACACGTTCCTCGGACTCCAGATCGCCGCCCAGGAGATCGCCGACGACCTCGCCCGCGAGGGCTTCTGCCAGACGCTCGGGCCGATGCGCTCGACGATCCAATGGTGGAAGTGGGCTCGCGGGGAAAAGATCTGAGGAGGTTGACCCCGTGCTGCCCACCCTGAACGGTCGCATTCAGACCCGCGTCTTCCTGCTCGTGGTCGTCGGCGGGACCTGGACGCTGCTGCTCACCCCGATGCTGCCGATCGTCGCCACTGTGGGCACGGCCTACCGGGAGACCTTCCTGGTGCTCCTGACCGTGCTCGTCCTCGGCGTGGGATGGGAGCTGGTCTACCACTTCATCCAGCAGTTCCGGTGGGAGAAGGACTGGCCGACGTTGTTCGGTCTGGTCACCGCGGTCAACGAGGGCCTGCTGGCGTGGCTGTTGCTGCGGGCGGGGGCCGTGTCGGGTCTGCCGTTCCCGCTGCCGACGGGGATCTTCCTCTTCCAGTTCCTCACGACGTGGATTGTGGTGTGGCTGATCGCGAACGGGCCGATGCGCGTGCCGTTCGTCCATTGGCGGTTCCGGGGCGGAAGGCTGATCTGAGTTTCATGAGCGAGCAGGCGGAGTTCGACCGGTTGTCGGCGGCCATCGCCGCGGGGCGGGGCGTGGTGGCCCGCTTCCCCGGCCTGTTGTGCGTGGCCGACGCGACCGATCCCGAGCCGGTGCGCGCGCTGTTGGCGCTGTGCGGCGCCGTCGCGGGCTTCGAGCCGGGACGCCCGCTCGCCCGCAGGCTCGCCGCCTGGTTGACGGGCCCCAAGGCGCCGCCGTCGAGCCTGCGCTTCGGCACGCTCGCCGACGCGGGTGACCGGTGGGCGGTGTTCCTTGCGGGTCCGGTGAGCTTGCACGACATCGGCGCCGACACGACCATCGACGGCGCCGACGCCGCCGCCTGGACCGACCGGTTGATCGAGCCGGGCGGACCCATGGTGCTGAGCATCGAGGGCGCCAAGCCGGGCGACGACGGGCTCGCGGCCCTGCATGACCTCCGTGCGGGAACGGTCCCCGGCCGCGGTGTGATGCTGGTCGCGCCGCAGCCGCCGCCAAATGTCGGCCTGCCTGCGCAGCGACCGGCCGCCCTCGCGCAAGCGGCGCCTGTCGAGCCCCCGTCGTCCCCCCCGTCGCGGGTGCCCGCCGAAGAGCCGACGGAGATGACGATCGGCGACGGCTCGGGGGCGCCGCCGTACCCGGCCCGACCCACGGCCCACGAGCCCCCCGCCCTCCCCGCGCCGCGCCGGTCCGAACGCATCGACAAGGCTCCCCCGCCGCCACCTCGTGCGCGGCTCGAGATGGGTCGACCGCTCGGCCCCGTCCGGCGGAGCATCCCGGCAGGCGCGCGGCCCGGCGCAGGTCAAGCGGAACGTTTCGCCGAACGGCACGAGGAGAGCCCCGTCGTCGAAGGCCCGCGCGCCCGAGGGCACCTGTGCGCACGCGGGCACCTCAATGACCCTCGATCGCACTTCTGCGTCCTCTGCGGCATCCGGATGAACGAGCGCACCGGCGAGCTCGTGTACGGCGCCCGGCCGCCGTTGGGTCTTCTGGTGTTCGACGACGGCGCCACTTACACCGTCGACGCCGAGTACCTGGTCGGGCGGATGCCCGAGGTCGACGAGCGCGTCCGCGACGGCTCCCTGCGCTCGATCGTCATCGAGGACCGCAGCGGCGCGATCTCCCGGGTGCACGCCGAGGTGCGGGTGGACGGCTGGGACGTCCTGCTCGTCGACAGCAAGTCCCGCAACGGCACCCACATCGCCGAGCCCGGCACGGCCATGTGGACACCTGTGCCTGCAGGCCGCTCGCACCGGCTGACCCCGGGCACCCGCGTGCGACTCGGCGGGCGGACGTTCCTGTTCGAGTCGCCGTCGGGCGTGCGTTAGAGGGTCCGGGCTCACCGCTTTCCCGGCCCCGTCGGGCTAGGGTAGCGACGCACGAAAGGGCAGGCGAAACCCGTTAGAGGAGAACCGCATGGACTCGCCCCAGCTCGCGTTCCCGGCCGATTCCCTGCCCGCACCCCACGTTCCGGTACCCGCCACCATTGCCGATTACGTCATCCTCCGCCAGCTCGGCGAGGGCAATCACGGCCGCTACTATCTGGCCCGGCCGCCTGCCCGCCTGGATGTGCCCGAGGAGTTTGTTGCGCTCAAGGTGTTCAGCGACCGGGTCAGCGAGCTGGCCTACGACCGGGGGGTGCGCGAGCTGCGTGCCTTCGCGGCGGTGCGCTCGCCCTACCTCGTCACGGTCTACGACGCCGTGCTCGAGGACACCTTTGCCTACGCGATGCAGTACTTCCCGCTGGGCTCGCTCGCGACGCCCGGCCGCCCGCTCTCGCGCCGGGGCGTGCACAGGGCGTTGGAGCAGGCGGCGCGGGCGGCGCACGCCCTGCACGAGGCCGGGATGGCGCACAGCGACATCAAGCCCGCCAACATCCTGCTGGCCGAGGACGGCGGCAGGCTGTCTGACCTGGGCCTCGCTCGCTTCCTCGCCCCTGGCACCACGCTCACCAGCATGGGCAGGGCCAGCTCGATCGAGTACCTCGACCCCGACATGATCGGCGGCGCCCGACCGTCGCGGCGCACCGAGATCTGGGCGCTGGGCGCCACCATCCACCGGGCGTTGACCGGCACCGGTCTCTACGGCGAACTGCCCGATGCCCAGCCGCTGCTGGCTATCCGCAAGGTTCTGGCAGGCAAGCCGCACATCGACCCGTCGTTGCGAGCGGAGGAGGCCGAGGTGGTGCGGCTGTGCCTCGCCCCTGACGACGAGCGGCTGCCCACCGCCGAGGCCGTGGCCGACCGGCTGGCCGCACTCCACTTCTGAGCAGGCGGCCTGCCGGGCTCGACGGGTCCTAGGTCAGGCCGTTCCTGCCAGGTTGAGGATCGTCACCGTGCCGTCGGCCAGGTTCGTGACGTAGGCCTGCCTGCCGTCCCTGCTGACCGCGACGCTGGTCGGGCTGCGGCCCACCTGAACCCGCGCCGTAATGGTCATCGTCTTCAGGCTGAAGACCTGGACCGCATTGTCGTCTACCGCGGCGATATAGATGTGCTGGCCGTCGGCCGCCAGCGAGATGTCCTGCGGATGGCTGGCCGTAGGAATGGTCGTGACGACCTTGTTGGTATTGGTGTCGATCACCGTCATGGAACTGCTGTCGTAGTTCACGTTGAACAGCAGCGGCTTGGTCGGGTGCCGCAGAATGCTGTGCGGGCTCAAGCCGACCGGAATCGTCGTGAGAACCTTGTCGGTGTCGGTGTCGATCACGGAGACGACGTTCGACTCGTGGTTGGCCGCATACAGCGTCTTCCCGTCGGGCGAGATGTCCACCCAGTGCGGGTTGGGCGCCACCTTGATCGTGTCGATCACGGCGTTGGTGGCCGTGTCGATCACGGTGATGGACCCTGAGTCGTGGTTGGGCACGTACACCTTCTTGCCGTCCGGGCTGATCTCGAGCGCGAAGGGCCGCACACCGACCGGAACCATGGCGACCCAGGCGCTGGTGGTGGTGTCGAGCACACCGACGAGGTTGATCGTGCGGTCGCTGTTGAAGATGCTGACGTAGGCGTGCTTCCCGTCAGGCGCGAACGACACGAACTGCGGGCCGCCCTGCGGCACCTTGATCGTGTTCACCTTCTGGTTGCGGGTGGTGTCGAACACCGTCAGCACGCCCGCCTCCCGGTTGGCGATGTAGGCGTACTTGCCGCTCGGCGCGATCTCCATATAGCCGGGCGTGGAGTTGACGTCCACCGTCTGCCCGACCGTCGGGACGTCGACACTGCGTCCGATCGGCCCAGGGCCACTGATGTTCGGGTTAGTGACCGCTGGGCCTGCCTGCAGGCCGGGGACCGTTGCATCACCGGGCGCCGCGACGTCGGTCGAGGGGCCAGGGGTGGGCCGCGACAACAGCCAGACCGCGCCGCCTGCCGCGGCGACCACCAGCAGCGCGACGACGGCCAACAGCACCACCATCGTGCGCCGCGAACGGGGCCGGGGGCCCGGAGCGGGGTCGGGCGGGCCGTAGGGCGGCTGAGCGGGAGGCCCGGGCGGGGGCCCATAGGGCTGCGGGTGCTCGGGCTCGAGCGCGACACCGACCGTGGGCGCCATGCCGGGGTCGTCGCGGTGCGGCTCGGGAACCGGCGCCGACCCGTGGTGATCTGTACCGCTCATGCTGCCCATCCCGCCTGACGCTGCCATGGTGGCGCCGACCGCGACCGGTGCGGCCACGTGCGGGCGCGCGACGATCGTGTCGGCCTCGACGGCGTGGTCGACCCGCCGGGTGATCTCTTCGATGTGTTCGGTCCGTTCGGCGCCGTGGGTGAGCGCCGCACGGGCCGCGGCCGCGAGCGCGCCCGTCGTGGGATAGCGGTCAGCAGGCTTTTTCGCCATCCCCTTCGCGATGACCGCGTCCAACTCGGGTGTTGCGGCCGAGTTGACGGCGCTGACCCGCGGCGGCGGTGCGTAGAGGTGGGCGTACATGAGCGCGGGCAGGTCGTCGCCGGTGAACGGCTTCTGCGCGGTGAGACATTCGAACAGGACACAGGCGAGGGAGTAGACGTCGGTGCGCGGGTCCACCGGGTGGCTCTCGAAACGCTCGGGGGCCATGTAGTCCAGGGTGCCGAGCGTCGCACCTGTCATCGTCAGCCGCGTGCGGGTGTGACCGACCGCGTGGGCGATGCCGAAGTCGACGACGTAGATGAACTCGTTCGGCGTGACCAGGACGTTGCTCGGCTTGATGTCGCGGTGCACCACACCGTCGGCGTGCGCGGCGTCGAGCGCTTCGGCGACCTGGGAGATCAGGCTGACCGCCCGCACCGGCGCCATCGGACCGCCATCGGCGATCACCTTCGCGAGGTTGGGCCCGTCGACGAGGCGCATGTCGATGAAGAGCCTGCCGTCGATTTCTCCGTAGTCATGAATCGGGATGACGTGCGGCTCGCGGAGCCGGGCAACGGCGAAGGACTCGCGTTGGAAGCGACGTTGATATTCTGGATCATCGGAGAGCGCCACCGGCAACAGCTTCAGCGCCACCTCGCGGTCACGCCGCGTGTCGTAGGCTCGGTAGACCTCGCCCATGCCACCAGAGCCGATCAGGCCCTCGATGTGGTACTGCCCGAACTCCTGCATGTGTGCGCCCCCCCCAGACCCACCGACGAAACCCGGCGGTCGGCGCCGGGTTCGTGCTGAGACTCGAACAAGTGACGGGAGATGTTACGCCGTTGTGGAGAACACAGTGGAAAACATTATGAGCGCCCGGCAGTTGACTGTTGGCCCCACTTGATCGGGAAAGTGGTGCCGCAAGGGCACTGGTGCACCTCTGGCAGTGCCGGCGATCACCGGTTCGCGGAGACGTGACGAGCCTCCCGGCAGCCACGCCGCTGCAAGAGGGCGCCTTGGAGCGCCCGGCACATGGGGCACGTGGCGTGGCGGGACAGGGTCTTCGCAGGGTCCGCTGTCACTTCGCAGGGTCTGTGGACCCTGCGAGGTGCGTGCGCGGTCTGCGAAGTGGCCCGGGTTGGCGGCGATCAGCCCGGGCAGGCGGGGGTGAGGGTCAGGTCCCGCGGGGTGTCGCGCACCCCGGGGGACACCGACTGCGCACCCCGCGGGGTGTCGCGCCCCCCGGGGACACCGACTGCGCACCCCGGCGCGGTGTCTCGCGCCCCGTGCGCGGCGTGCGGGGTGCCGTCGCGGGGTGCGAAGTGGGCTGACAGCGACAGCGGCCCGGGTCTGCAGCAGGGTGGCCCTGCTGCGACTGGGTTGGAGCAGTGTCACCCTGCTGCGATGCGGACGTGGCCGGGGGACGGTCGTGGCGTGATCGCGGGAGGCTCGTCACGTCTGTTGAGCCGGTGATCGCCTGCAGTGGTGCAGGCGGTGCGCCAGTGCCCTTGCGGCACCACTTTCGCCGATCATGCGCGGCCAACCGTCAAATCGCCGGGCGCTCTAACTCAGCCGGGCGCTCTAACTCAACTGAGGACGATCGTGCCCGCGACGACGGTGACCGGCCGCGGGGTGAGAGCCCGTGGCGCCGGGCCCCGCGCGAGGGTGCCGTCGAGGTGGTAGCGACTGCCGTGACACGGACACTCGATGAGGCCGCTCACGACCTTGTCGACGATGCAGCCGGTGTGCGTACACACTGCGGACAGCCCCTCGAACCGCCCCGCCTCCGGCTGGGTGACGACGACCTCGAGATCCTGGTAGACGGTGCCGCCGCCGACCGGTACGGCGGCGGCGGGTCCGAGCTTCGTGCCTGCCGAGCCGTTGCCCACAACCGTTGTCGGCACCGCCCCCTCGGTGGTCGCCCCATCGCCGGTCACCGGAGTGCTCGTCGCACCTCCCGCGCCACACGCGGCCACCGCACAGACGGCGGCGACCCCGGCGCCACCGACAACGGTCCGTCTGCGCAGCGTCGGGTCCGCCGACGCCCCCGTGACTCCGCGCATCAGCCGTAGCGGACCGAGTCGTCGTCGTTCTCGTCCTTCGCGAGCCTGCGGGTGAGGAACAGCAGCTCGAGGGCGAGCTCGGCCGCGCTGGCCATCGGACCCGGCTCCTCCGTGCCGGTCGCGTCGAGGCGCTTCGCCACCTCGGTCAGCACCGCCTCCACCTTCCGGCCGGTCGGCAACGCGGCGACCACCTCGGCGGCAGGCACCCGCTCCCCCGTCCGGACGGGGGAGTTGGACACCGCCTCGGCGAGCGGGGTGAGGTCGAGTCCGCGGAGCCGGGCTCGCGCAGTGTCGGCCGTGGCGCGGCGCAGCAGGTGCTGCAGGTGCTCGGACTCGCGGCCCTCCTCGCCGGAGGCGAACTCCAGCTTGCCGCGCAGCACCTCCGGTACCGACTCGAGATCGACCGGCCTGCCGACCGCGCGCGCCTCTCCGGTGATCGCGGCCCTGCGCAGCGCGGCGGCCGCCACCGTCTCGGCCGCGGCGACCGCGAACCGCGCCGACACCCCGGAACCCTGGTCGATGGCGCTCGACTCGCGCAGCGCCCGCGTGAACCGGGCGATGACTTCCCGCAGGTGCCTGGGCACGTCGGCTACCAGATCGGCCTCCTGGTCGACCAGCGCGATCTCGTCGGCCAGCTCCAACGGGTAGTGGGTGCGCACCTCGGCGCCGAACCGGTCCTTGAGCGGAGTGATGATCCGCCCGCGGTTGGTGTAGTCCTCGGGGTTGGCAGAAGCGACGAGCAGGACGTCGAGCGGGAGTCGCAGCGTGTAGCCGCGGACCTGGATGTCGCGCTCCTCCATGACGTTGAGCAGCGACACCTGGATCCGCTCCGCCAGGTCGGGCAGTTCGTTGATCGCGACGATCCCGCGGTGGGCGCGTGGCACGAGGCCGTAGTGGATGGTCTCCGGGTCGCCGAGCGAGCGGCCCTCCGCGACCTTGACCGGGTCGATGTCGCCGATGAGATCGGCCACCGCGGTGTCGGGCGTGGCGAGCTTCTCGGTGTAGCGCTCGTCGCGGTGGCGCCACGCGACGGGCAGGTCGTCGCCCAGCTCCGCGGCACGTCGGCGGGACGCGGGCGTGATCGGGGCGTAGGGATGCTCGCCCAGCTCAGAGCCCTCGATCACCGGTGTCCACTCGTCGAGCAGCCCGACGATCGAGCGCAGCAGCCGCGTTTTGCCCTGACCCCGCTCGCCGAGCAGCACCACGTCGTGGCCCGCGATGAGAGCCCGCTCCATCTGGGGCAGCACCGTGGTGTCGAAACCGACGATGCCGGGCCACGGGTCGCGGCCCGTGCGCAGTGCGATGATCAGGTTCTGGCGGATCTCGGCCTTGACGCCACGGAGCTCGTGGCCGGACGCACGCAGCGCGCCCAGGGTGCTGGGAAGATCGTGAGGCACACGTCCCACGCTACGCCCGGACCGAGGGCACGGCGCGCCGGTGCGTCCGTGGTCGCAGGCGCCACGTCCGTGTCAAGCCGTGTCCCTCGCCGGGTCGGTCAGCGGCGCAGCGGTCCGGTCCGGCCAGCGACCGACCTCCTGCCAACCGCCCCTGCTGTCGACGAGGCGGGCGCCCAGTCCGAGCTCGGCGAGCCACGGCCCGGCCGCAGCCCCGCGGAGCATCGCTCCGGATGCCGCCGCGCTGGCGGCGGGTGCACCGCCTGCCAGGACAACGATGTGGCGCCACACCGGCCGCACCGGGCGGGCGGTCGCGCTGACGACGAGCCTGCGCAACGGCCCACCCGTGGGAAGCCCGAACGCAGACAGCGCGCCGCCGTCGATCGCGAGGACGGTGGGCACCGCGGCGGGCACCGCGGGGAGCTCGATGCGCCAACCACCGGCCGGGGCGAGGCCCGACGTGGCCAGGTCGCCGCCGATCGCGACCAGAACCCCGCACCTGGCGGCCTCGGCGGTGGCCTCGGCGCACCGCTGCGCGGCCGCCGCGGCCAACGTGGGGGCGGGGTCGAGCCGCAGCGCCCCGCGGCGGCCGCGGCCGACATCGAGGCGGGCGGGTGCGGTGACCTGGTGGTGCACTACGCCGTTCGCCGGAGCTGTGGTCACGCCGTACGGGAAAGCCGCGGTCGATGGCGGCGCCGTCAGCCGCAGGCCGGTCCCGCGCCGCCTGCGGGCAACGCGCGCCCGCGGGCGCGCCATCGCGTCGAGCGCCGTGACCTCGCGGCGCAGCACATCGCGGGCGTCGCGCAGCCGCCAGGGGTCGGTGAGGACGACCCGGCAGGGCATGTCCCATACGGCAAAGTCGGCGCCGATCGTCACCGATCGCGAGCCTGTGTGCAGATGGACCGTCATAGGGGGAGCCTCCGGTCAGTGGCCCAATCATCGTGCAGTGAGCACGATGGCAGAGCGAGGCTGTGAGGAGGCTGAAGAGCCGAGGAGGGGGCTCCTTGCTACAGGAGCACGGCCGTGACCGGCACCGCCACGAGCGCCAGCGCCGCGAGCCGGACGAGCACCGTCACCGCCACCGACAACGGCGGCGGCGGGCACGTGATGCGGACCATCCTGCGCTCCAGCGCCGAGGTGAACGAGCTCAGCGCCGCCGCGGGCGCGGCGCCACTCATCGCGACCAGCGCGTCCGACAGCTGCTCTGGGCTCGCCCGGCGGGCGGCGACGTCGTCGGCTCGCATCTCGATCAACGTGGCCACCGCGAGCTGAGCGGACACCATCCCGCGGACGAACGGGGCCGTCGCGCCCCACGCCACGAAGGGCAGCACGACCAGATCATGGCGTTCCCGCAGGTGGGTGCGCTCGTGCGCGAGCACGGCCCAGACTTGCCCCACGTCGAGACAGTCCAGGACGCCCGCCGACACCACCAGTCGGGAGCGCAGACCGGGCAGGCAGTAGGCGACCGGAACGGAATGGTCCAACACGCGCGCCCCTGGCACGGCAGGCCAGGGGGTACCCAGGAGATCGAGCAGGTCGCGGTGGCGGGCGCGGACCCGCAGCGTCCGCAGCGTCACGGCCGCAAGCACGCTGAGCAGGCGAGCCGCCAACGCCACCGTGAGCAGCAGCGCCACGACCTGCGGAACGCCGAGACCCGCAGGCAGCCGACCCGCGGCGACGGCCCTGCCCGTGATCGCTATGGCGGGCAGCGGCGAGCCCAGCGGGGTGAACCCGTAGATCAGGCCCGCGCCGAGCAGCGCGAGGCCGCCCGCGAGTCCGATGGCCTGCCACAGCAGCAGCGCCGAGACGGGATCCCGCTCAGGCCACCGGGCGAGCGCGAGGCAGCGGCTGACAGGCTCGGCGAGGACGACGCCGAGCACGAGCAGGCCGAGCGCGACCAGCTCCATCAAGGGGCGTGGATCAGTCGAGCAGGTCGCGCAGGGCGGCGCGCTCGTCGTCGGGGATCGAGCCCAGGAAGCGGGCAAGCACGGCCCCGCGGTCGGGGGCGGCGTCGAGCGCGTCGCGCATCAGCTCGGCGACGTGGTCCTCCCGACTCGCCACCGAGCGATACCGGTGGGCCCGGCCGCTGCGCTCCCGCGTGACCAGGCCCTTGCGCTCCAAGCGGCCCAGCACCGTCAGGACCGTGGTCGTGGCCAGCTCACGACCGGCAAGGGCGTCCTGGACCTCGCGTGCCGTGACAGCCTCCTCTGCAGACCACAAAGCCTCCATCACGGCGCGTTCTAGCTCACCCAATGCCGGCACGATCTTCATTCTACCTGAAGTAGAACCGTCTCACCGGCGACCGATGTCGCCTCTGCGTGGAAGCCTACAGTGCGTTCATGGCCGAGGCTGGTGAGCTGCGCATGGGCACCACCGCCGGGCGGTGGGTCCTCGCGACGACCGTGCTCGGCTCCGGGATCGTGATGATCGACGGCACCGTCGTCAACGTCGCGTTGGCGCGCATCGGGCAGGAGCTCGACGCTGGGTTCAGCGACCTGCAGTGGACCGTGAACGCCTACACGCTCGCGCTGGCCTCGCTCATCCTGCTCGGGGGTTCACTGGGTGACCACGTCGGACGCAGGCGGACCTTTCTTATCGGCGTCGCGTGGTTCGCCGTGGCCTCGCTGGTGTGCGGGCTCGCTCCGAACGTGCACGTGCTCATCGCCGCGCGGGCGCTGCAGGGGGTCGGTGGCGCGCTGCTGACACCGGGCAGTCTCGCCCTGATCTCGGCGTCCTTCCACGGACCCGACCGGGCCGCCGCAGTCGGCGCGTGGTCGGGCCTCGGCGGCATCGCGGGCGCGATCGGCCCGTTCCTGGGCGGGTGGCTGGTCGAGTGGTCCTGGCGGGCCGTTTTCTTGATCAATCTCCCGCTGGCGGCACTGGTGATCGCGGTGGCGCTGCGCCACGTCCCGGAGAGCCGCGACACCGAGTCGGCTCCAGGACTCGACATCTCCGGCACGGTGCTCGGCGCACTCGGGCTCGGACTGCTGACCTGGGGCCTGACGTTGCTCGGCGCAGGCGGGCCGGGCGCCCTCAGCGTGGGCACGACGGCGGCAGGCGCGTTAGGACTGGTGGCGTTCGTCCTGGTCGAGCGGCGCTCGCCGCACCCGTTGGTGCCTCCCGCGCTGTTCCGCAACCCGATCTTCAGTGCGGCCAACGCCGTCACCCTGCTGATCTACGGCGCGCTCAGCGTGGTGTTCGTCCTGCTGGTGCTGCAGCTGCAGACGGTGGCCGGGTTCAGCCCGTTGGCCGCGGGCACCTCACTGCTGCCGTTGACCGTGATCATGCTGCTGTTCTCCGCCCGGTCGGGTGCGCTGGCCGGGCGGATCGGACCGCGGCTGCCGATGACCGTGGGGCCGCTGGTGTCGGCCTGCGGACTGCTGCTCCTCCTGCGGATCGGGCCGGGCGCGTCGTGGCTCACGGACGTCCTGCCCGCGATGGTGGTCTTCGGAGCGGGCCTGACGCTGACGGTCTCCCCGCTCACCGCCACCGTGCTCGACGCGGCGCCCGACCGCTTCGCCGGGTCGGCGTCCGGGGTCAACAACGCGGTGGCACGAGCCGCTGGGCTGCTGACGGTGGCGATCATCCCGGGCCTCGCGGGCATCGCGGGCGATGACTACGCCGAGCCTGCCGTCCTCGACCGCGGTTTCCACATCGCGATCACGATTTCCGCCGGGCTGCTCGTTGTGGCCGCGGTGGTGTCGTTCGCCCTCATCCGGCGCCCCCGATCTGCGCCGGCGACCGAACGCGTGCGCGTCGAGGAGTGCTTCCGCTGCGAGCTGACGGCACCTGCGGCGCACCCGGCGGATCGCTGACGAGGGTCATCCCCACGCGCCTCCCCGGCACCACCCCACCACGTCCACATCGCAGACCTTGATGGCCCCGGCGGGCCGCCCGTCGAGGGATGAACTCGGCACGGTCGGGCGATCTATCGCCACGCGGTGCGGATCCCTGACTCTCGAGGGCCCTGGCCGGTGATGCCTGCGCCTGACCGGAAAATAGGTGCCGTGAGGCTGGTGGTGCTGGTGTCAGATTTCCGGCGCTGAACGCCCGGCCCCGTCAGGGGCCACAACCGCTGAGATGAACCTGGTGGGGGTTTCGCTCGCGCTGTAGCCCCCTGGCGTTCATCTCGGGCGCGGGCCCCGGCGCAGCCCAGTTCCCTCGACGATCCGCTCGCGCTGGGCCCACCCCAGCGGGTACGACCGGCCACACCGGCCCCGACCTCGCACATCTTCTGGCGTCGTCACACAGGTTCGGGCATCTGCGACGACAACACACCGCCTGCGAAGTGCGCAGTACGGGTCAAGAGCGTCAGGTGAGCTTGAGAGCCTCGGCCAGTGCGTGCAGTGCAGGCCTCGGGTCGCCTCCGGGCTCGGTGAGAATCTGCGCGCAGACGTGGTCGGCGCCCGCGTCGAGGTGCTCGGTCAGCCGCGCCGCCACCGCCGCGGGGTCCCCGTGCGCGACCAGTGCGTCGATCAAGCGGTCGCTGCCGTCGTCGGCGAGATCGGCGTCGGTGAAGCCGAGGTTGCGCAAGTTGCTCGTGTAGTTGCGCAGCCGCAGGTAAGGCCGGGCGATCGCGGGGCGGCCGATGGCACGGGCGCGGTCCGGGTCGGCCTCCAGCACCACTTTGTGCTCCGGCGCGATGAGCACGCCCGACCCGACCTGCTCCCGGGCGGCACGCGTGTGCTCCGGCGTGGTGAGGTAGGGGTGCGCGCCCGCCGTGCGCGCGGCGGCCACGGCCAGCACCTTCGGCCCCAGCGCGGCGAGCGCCCGTCCCTCCTTCGGCACCTGCTGGGTGTCCAGCTCGTCGAGGTAGGCCACGATCGTGGCGTAGGGGCTGCGGTACTCGGCCGTGGCCTCGGGGTGTCCGATCCCGACGCCGAGCAGGAACCGGCCCGGATACGCGGCGGCGATCCGGTGATAGGACTTGGCCACCTCGGCGGCCGGGCTGCTCCACATGTTGACGATGCCGGTGGCGACGGCGATGTGCTCGGTGCCCGCCAACAGCGCCTCGACCTCCCGCAGATCGGCAGGCGGGGAGCCACCGACCCAGATCGCGCCGTAGCCCGCGGCCTCGATCTCGGCCGCCAGGGCCGGGTTGAGGTTGCCCAGCCGCCGCCAGATTCCGAACCTGCCCAGTTCAACCGTCATGCCGGACGAAACCCCCGATGTCCGGCTCCCATTCCGCCCGATCGGTACGCGGCCCGATCCGTTCCGCAGAAATGTCGGGGGTCGTCCGTAGGGTCGGTGGCGTGGACCCGACCTCCCGCGCCGCCCCGCTGCGCATGCGTCCCCGCGTGCTCGTGGCTGCCGACCCGCACCGCCCACGGGCCGCGCCCACCGGCACCGAGGCGGTGGTCGTCGGCGGCGGGATCGCGGGCGTGAGCGCCGCCGTGGTGCTGGCCGAGCGCGGTGTGGCCGTCACATTGCTGGAGGCGGACGCCACCCTCGGCGGCAGGCTCGGCGCGTGGCCGCACGTGCTGCCCGACGGCACCGCGCAGGTCGTCGAGCACGGGTTCCACGCCTTCTTCCGGCACTACTACACGTGGCGCGCCATCCTGCGGCGGGCCGATCCGCGCCTCGCATTCCTTCGCCCGGTCGGCGGCTACCCGGTGATCTCTCGCCACTGGCCGCCTGAGGACCTCACCGGCCTGCCGGGCGCGCCGCCGCTGAACCTCGTAGCCCTGTTCGCCCGCTCCCCCAGCCTGGGCCTGCGCGACCTGTTGCGCTCCGACCAGGCGTTGGCCGCCCAGCTGTTGGCCTACGACCGGCAGAGCACCGCCGCCGCGTTCGACGACGTGGCAGCCGAGCGCTTCCTGCGCGAGCTGGGGATGTCCGACCGCGCCCAGGCGATGCTGTTCGAGGCGTTCGCGCGGTCGTTCTTCGCCCGGCCTGCGGACCTTTCGGCCGCTGAGCTGATCGCGATGTTCCACTACTACTTCCTCGGCAACCCGGAGGGCATCGGGTTCGACGCCCCCGACACGGACTACCTGACCTGCATCTGGGACCCGCTGCGGGCCTACGCGGAACGCCTCGGCGCGAGGGTTCGGACCGGCACCTCCGCGCGCTCGGTCAGCCCGGTGGGCGAGGATCGATGGCGGATCGAGCTGGACGACGGCCCCGCTGCGACGACGCGGCACCTGGTGCTGGCGCTCGACCCCGGCGCACTCCGGTCCCTGGTCGCGGCGTCCCCAGGGTTGCGGGAGGCCGCCCCGGAGCTGGCCAGACGGGCGGCGGCGTGCGCGGTCGCTCCCCCCTTCGCCGTCGCTCGCCTGTGGCTCGACCGGGACGTCGCCCCTTCGCGGTCGACGTTCAACGCCGTGAGCCGCGAGCCCACTCTCGATTCCGTCACCATCTACTCCCGGCTGGAACGCCCGTCAGCCGGGTGGGCGGCGCGCACCGGCGGGTCGGTGCTGGAGCTGCACTCCTACGCCTGCACCGCGCCGGACACGGCCGCGGCCACCGCCCGCATGCGCGCGGAGCTGGCGGCGCTGTGGCCCGAGACGGTCGACACGCGGGTGGTGCATCGGCAGGAGCGGATGGAGGCCACGGCCCCCACCTTTCCGCCCGGCGCCGCGGGCACCCGCCCACGGGTAGTCGGTGACGCGCGGGGCATACGGGTGGCGGGCGACTACGTCGACTCGCCCTACCTGTGCGGGCTCATGGAGCGTGCGGCGCTCACCGGCGTCCTCGCGGCCAACGACGTGCTGGCCGAGGTCGGGGCGGGCCCGGAGGAGGTGCACGGCGTTCCCCAGCGGGGGCTGCTCGCGGGGTGGGCGCCCCGCCGCTCGGCGGGCGCGGTCAGGTGAGCCGCGCGTCGCGCACGACGGGCACGAGGTTGCGACGGCGGGCTCCACCTGACAGATGCGGGAACTACCGTCGCGGCATGACCGCTCTCCGACCACAGCGCCGTGCCCGCGCCCTCGCCATGACCCCGCAAGAGATCGACGAGTTCCTTGAGGAACAGCGCACCTGCCGCGTCGCCACCGTCGGTCCGACGGGCCCGCACGCCACACCGCTCTGGTACGTGTGGCTGGAGGGCGCCCTGTGGCTGACGTCGCTGTCGCGCAGCCAACGATGGAAGGACCTGATGACCGATCCGCGGATCGCGGTGGTCGTCGACGCGGGCGAGGCCTACGACGAGCTGCGTGGGGTGGAGCTACGCGGCCGCGTCGAGGTGGTGGGCGAGGTGCCCCGCACCGGCGAGCCGGTACCCGAGCTCGCGGCGCCCGAGCAGGCGTTCGCCGATCGCTACAGCAGCGGAAAGATCATCATCGACGGCCGCCACGCCTGGCTGCGCCTCGTGCCGGACAAGATCACGAGCTGGGACTTCCGCAAGATCGGTCAGAACAGGTCGTAGGAGCCCCGCGCGACGCGGAAACCGTGGCCGGTGGCCGCGTTCACGCACCGCAGCCCGGTCTCCTGACTGTCGCAGACGATGCCGCCATAGGACACGGCCTGGCCGTACTGCAGCACCTTGAGGCCGGGATCGGGGACGGCGTCGCTCGCGCAGGTCAGCGTGCCCTTCTCGCTGCCGGAGACACTGGCCCCCGCGCCGTAGTCCCCGACACAGTCGGCGGGCTTCGGCGGTGCCGCCCAGGTGTGCTGGGGGACGTCGCACCGGGCCGTGCCGTCGCCCGTCGGGGACGGGTCGCTCAGCACGCAGGCGATGTTGTGGCTGGGTGTGGTGAACCGCGGGCCGTCAGGGCCGAACTGCGCCGGGTCGAGGAGGGTCGCACCCTTTCCGGGGTCGACGACCGCGCTGGGTGCCCTCGCCGCCGACACGGGCGCCGTGGCCGGGCCCGCCGCCGACGGGGTGTCGCCGACGCGCGCGGTCACCAGCGCCACCCCTGCGCCCGCCGCGATGACGACCGCGGCCACCGCCAGCGCGATGAGCAGGCCGCGGCGACCCATCGAGCCGGGGGTCGCCGCGCTGCTTCGCCGGTCGGCACCGAAGCCGCAGGTCGGCGGCCCGACCCAGGTTGCGGACGGCGCTCCCCTGAAGGGGACGGCCAGGTCAGGTGTCGTGAGCGGCACAGCAGGCGGGGGCGCCACCGCCTCGGGGCTCAGCAGCGCCGCGACCTGGACCGCGGACGGTCGCTGCGGCGGATCCTTGCTGAGGCAGGCCCGCACGACCGAACGCACCGGATCGGCCATCGTCGCGAGGTCGGGCTCGGCGTCGGCGGCCCGACGCGCAACCTCCGCGGCCGGGGCGCCATCTGGCCCAGCGAACGGGGAGCGGCCGGTGGCCGCGAACCCGAGGACACAGCCCAACGCGAACATGTCGACCGCGGGCCCCTCCTGCACCCGGTCCGCCCCGGTGATCCCGACCGCTTGCTCGGGCGCCTGAAACCCGGGCGTGCCGTAGCCGGGGCCTGCCGCGCGGGCGAGCCCGAACCCCACCAGCCGCGGCCCGTCCTCGGCGAGGATGACCGCCGACGGCGTGATGTCGCCATGGGTGAGACCGCATCCGTGCAACGCAGCGAGTCCCGTGGCGAGCCGATCGGCCAAGGCGGCCACGCCCGCATCGCCGAGCGGCCCGCGTTCGTCGATGAAGCTCTGCAGGGTGTGTCCCGGGACGTGCGCGGTGACCAGCCATGGCCGCTCGCCTGCGACGTTGACGTCGAGGACGGCGGCCACGAAGCCCGGCGGGGCCACCGCGGCGGCCCTGGCCTCGCGGGCGAACCGCTCCCGGAAACCGGGCGCCCCCGCAGGCGCGGCATGGGCGACGGTGAGCACGACGGTCCGACCGGACCCATTGGTCGCGAGGAACAAGCGGCCCGTCGAGGTGTCACCGAGGTGCCGTGTCACGTCATATGGCCCGAGCCGGGTCGGGTCCTCCAGTGCATGGTGCACGGAGAGCAATCTTACGCGCACGAGCCGTGACGTACGGCTACAGCTCTATCCGGGACCCCATGATCACGGTCCGGTCGACGGGCAGCTGGAAGTAGGCCGCGGGTGTGGCGGCATTGTGCGACAGCCCGATGAACATCGGCTTGCGCCAGCCGCTCATGCTCGGCGCGGGACCGCGCTCGATCGTCATCCGGGAGAGGAAGTACAACGCCGTGTCCGGGTCGATGTCGAGCTCGTCGGACAGCGCGCAGGCCTGTCGCAGCACGTGGGGGATGTCCTGCTCGTCCTGGAACCCGAACCGGGCCGACAGGTGCAGGATCCCGGCGTCGTCCTCGCCCAGGTCGTCGATCGCGAGGCGGTCACCGAGCGGAACGTGCGGCACGTTCTCCGACACGATCGACACGATGACGACCCGCTCGTGCCGGACGTGGTTGAACTCCACATTGGCCCGCAACGCCAGCGGGGCGGTGAGCTTGGTCGGGTGCGGGAAGACCGCCGTCCCCGGCACCCGCGGGATCACGACGCCGTAGACGTCGGCGATGGTGGGCTTCACCGCTCCGTCGTCGATCGAGAAGACCGTCTGCACCGCGTAGAGCGGGCTGGTGCCGATGTCACCGAACACGATGCCCAGCGCGCCCAGCACGAGCCCGGACAGGCCCGAGCTGTGGGCGGCGGGGTGGTCGGGGTTGCCGCCGACGGGCGTCCCTGGCGGGGCGGGCTGTGTGTCCGGGACGGCAGCCCGGGCGTCGGTCACGACGCCAGTGTGCACCGGGCGCGGCGGCGTGTCGTCCGCCTCGCGGTCTCATCGGGTCGAGTGTCTACGGGGTGCCGGTGATCAGGGGCCACAGGCCTTCCGGGCCCGCGGCCAGCGCGGCGGCACCGACGACGTCGTGCCACTGCGCCTCTGATCCGTCCTCGTCTCGCCACGCCCACAGCCGGGTGGTGGCCAGGCGCAGGTCGTGCTCGCGGGTGAACCCGATCGCGCCGTGCACCTGGTGCGCGATCCGGGCGACCACCCCCGCGGCCTGCGAGGTGCGCGCCTTGGCCATCGCGATCGGCAGCTCGGCGTCGAGCACCCCGTCGACGTCGGCGGCCCTGGCGGCGGCCTGTGCGGCGGCCGACGCCGCGGCGACCTCGGCCGCGGCCAGCGCCAGCTGCTGCTGGACGGCCTGAAACCGTCCGATCGGGCGCCCGAACTGCTCCCGCTCCCCCGCGTAGCGCACCGCCGAAGCGAGCGCGGACGCGGCGGCTCCCGCGAGGAGCTGGCTGCGGCCGAGCGCCGCCCGCAGCCGCAGCTGGGTGCCGACGTGCTCTTCGACCGAGGACGCCGTGACCGGCCCGTCCACGACCACGGTGTCCCGCGGCTCCTCGGCCAGGTTGGCGCCGTCGGTGATCGTCGTGCCTGCGGGATCGATCAGCAGGGCGTGGTCGCCTGCGAGGACGACGATCCCGGCCACCGAGCGCGCCCACGGCACCCGGTGCAGCACGCCCGCCGCCCGGCGCACGGTGCGGGCGATGTCGAGGTCGCCCGTGGCCAAGGTGAGCGGGCCGTCGGGAAGCGGTATCTCCGCGGCCTGCAACAGCCAGCCCGCGAGCAGGTCGGTCTCGACCAGCGGGACGCGTGCCGCGTGGGCGCCCGCCGCGGCCAGCACGACCGCCGCGTCGGCGAAGGACGCCTCGCTGCCCCCGACGTCGGCCGGGAGGGTCAGGCGGGCCAACCCGGTCTTCTCGAGGGTGGCCCAGAGTGCGGCGTCGAACCCGGAGCCCGCCGGGGCGCTGCCGAACACGGTGTCGGCGAGGTCGACCAGCTCGGTGTTGGTCGCGACGGTCATCAGCGCAGCCCCAGTCCGCGCGCGACGATGCCGCGCAGCACTTCGTTGGTCCCGCCGCGCAAGGTGAAGCCCGGCGCGTGCAGCACGGCGTCGGCCAGAAGCCGGGCGAAGCCCGGCTCGGCTCCTGGGTCGGGCGGGATCGCGACCAGCAGCCGCGCCGCGTCGATGACCTCGTTCTCGTAGCGCGTGCCCAGGTCCTTGACGAGCGCCGCCGCGAGCTCTGGCGCCGCGCCGGACTCCAGCGCGCCCGCGATGGCCAACGACATCCGGCGCAGCGCCGCGAGCCGGGCCACCAGCGCGCCGACCGCGCGGCGGGCGCCCGCGTCCGCCGCCACGCCCAGCTCGCCGACCAGTGCCGCGAGGAGTGGGTAGGTCGAGAGGAACCGCTCGGGCCCGCTGCGCTCGAACGCGAGCTCGCTGGTCACCTGCTCCCAGCCGGACCCGATCTCGCCGAGCACCATCGCGTCGGGCACGAACACCCGGTCGAACACGACCTCGTTGAAGTGGTGCGCACCGGTGAGCAGCGGAATCGGGCGGATCGTCACCCCTGGGCTGGAAAGCTCCACGATGAACTGAGACAGTCCCGCGTGGCGGTTCTCCTCGTCACGGGGTGCGCTTCGCGCCAGGGCGAAGAAGGCGTGGGCGTGATGCGCGCCCGACGTCCAGACCTTCGTGCCCGTGAGCGCCCAACCACCGTCGACCTTGTCCGCCCTGGTGCGCACGCTGGCGAGATCGGAGCCCGAGTCGGGCTCGCTCATCCCGATTCCGAAGTAGACCTCGCCAGCCGCGATCCCCGGCAGGAACCGGCGCCGCTGCTCCTCCGTGCCGAAGCGCAGCAGCGAGGGGCCGATCTGCCGGTCGGCCACCCAGTGCGCGGCCACCGGGGCACCCGCGGCCAGCAGCTCCTCGGTGACGACGTAGCGGTCCAGCGGGGAGGCGCCCTTGCCCCCGTACTCGACGGGGATGGTCATGCCCAGCCAGCCGCGGCGGCCCAGCTCCTTGGTGAACCGCTCGTCCCACCCCGACAGCCACACGTCCGCCCGCGGTGCCCACGCGCCGGAGGAGCGCTGAGCGGCGAGGAACTCCCGAACCTCCGCGCGCAACCGCGCCGCGCGGGGCGGCAGCTGCGCGGGAGGCGGAACGAGCGCGGGCAGCCGGGCGATCGTCGACGTCACGCGCCCATCCTGCGCCATGCGTCGGCGCGGCGACACCATCGGCCGCCACGACGCCCGTCGGTTGTGGTGCGCGGGATGGGTCCCAGCGCCACCGGTTAGGATTGCGCCATTGTGGTGTACGGGTCGCGGGTCGGCGGGGGCGTGCGTCACGGACGGACTGAGGAGCCTGCGTGACCGGAGACGTCTTCGGCCCCTACCGCCTGATGTCGTTGATCGGTCGCGGCGGCATGGGCGAGGTGTGGCAGGCCGTCGACACCGTCCAGGGCGACCGGCAGGTCGCCCTCAAGCTGTTGGGCGCGTGGCTGGGCGGCGACCCCCAGTTCGCCCGCCGGTTCCGGCGCGAGTCCGCGATGGCCGCCCGGCTGACGAGCCCGCACATCGTCCCGATCCACCGCTACGGGGAGATCGACGGACGGCTCTTCCTCGACATGCAGCTCGTCGACGGCACCGACCTCGGCGGTCTGATCGCGAGCGGCCCCCTGCCGCCCGCACGGGCGGTCGACCTCATCTCCCAGGTGGCTCGCGCGCTGGACGTCGCGCACCGCGACGGCCTCGTCCACCGCGACGTCAAGCCGTCGAACATCCTGGTCACCCGCGACGACCACGTCTACCTCATCGACTTCGGCATCGCCCGCTCCGCCGACGTCACACAGACGTCCCAGACCGGCGCGCTGATGGGCAGCGTGGCCTACATGGCCCCGGAACGGTTCGCGGGTGAAGGAGACCATCGCTCCGACATCTACGCGCTGGGTTGCGTGCTGTACGAGACGCTCACCGGGCGGCCTGCCTTCAGCGGCACCGACCCGCTGGTGCTGCTCAACGCCCACCAGAACGGCCCGCGCCCACGGCCGAGCGCGGTGCGCCAGGGGCTTCCGGCGGCCTGGGATGCGGTCGTCGACCGGGCACTGGCCCGTGATCCCGGCCAACGCTTCCAGACCGCGGGCGAGCTCGCGGCGGCCGCGCGCGCCGTGGTCGCCGCGCCGGTCCCGGCCCCGATCCCTGGCCCGGTCACCGCGGTCGACCCCCTGCTGCAGGCGTCCCACCTGCACGCGCCCCAGCCCGGCCACGCCCAGCCGAGCTACTCCCAACCCGGCCACTCCCAACCCGGCCATCCCCCGCCGAGCTATCCCCCGCCCGGTTATCCCCCGCCCGGCTACCCGCAGTCCGGCCCGCCGCACTGGTACCTCGCGGGATCGCCCCCGGTCGAGCTCCCGCCACCCCGCCGTCGAGGTCGAGGTGGCGTGGTCATCGGGGCGCTGGTGGCGGCCCTGGTGGTCGCTGGTGCCGTCGTGACCAGCGTTGTGCTGGTCAGCCGTGCATCCTCGGGCGGCGGCCAGGGCGGCACGATCCCGTCGTCGGCCGTGGTGGTCACGACGACCCCTGCGGCGCCGCTCGCCGAGGGCACCATGACCGGCCACACCGATGCCGTGTACGGGGTGGCGACCGCGCAGCTGGACGGCCGCCCCGTCGTGGTCTCCGCCAGCCGTGACAACACGCTGCGCGTGTGGGACCCGGCCACCCGCCAACAGATCGGCCAGACCCTCAGCGGCCACTCCGACTCCGTGGCGGGCGTGGCGACAGCGCAGCTCGACGGGCGCCCCGTCGCCGTGTCCGGCAGCTTCGACAAGACCGTGCGGGTGTGGGACCTGACCACCCACCAGCAGATAGGGCAACCCCTCACCGGTCACACCGACACCGTCTTCGCGGTCACCACCGCCGTGCTGGACGGGCGCCCCGTCATCGTCTCAGCCAGCGCCGACAAGACCCTGCGGGTGTGGGACCTCGCGACGCACCAGCAGATCGGCGATCCCCTCGCAGGCCACACCGACACCGTCTACGCGGTCACCACCGCCGTGCTGGACGGCCGCCCCGTCATCGTCTCCGGTAGCTACGACGACTCCATCCGGGTCTGGGACCTCGCCAGCCACCAGCAGATCGGCGACGCGCTCACCGCCGTCGACAGCGGCGACGTGGAGGCGGTGTCGGTCACCCAGCTCGACGGGCGTCTCGTCATCGTCTCCGGCAGCGACGACGACGCCCTCCACGTGTGGGACCTCGCGGGCCACCAGGCGATCGGCGCGCCGTTTCGTGGGCACACCGGCGACGTCGAGAACGTGGCCATCGCGCAGATCAACGGCAGGCCCGCCGCGGTCTCGGGCAGCGCCGACCACAGCGTGCGGGTCTGGGACCTCACCACCAGCCGTCAGCTCGGCGCAACGCTCACCGACGATGCCGACACCGTCTACGCCGTGACCACCGCGGTGGTCAACGGCAGGCTCGCCATCGTCGCGGGCGACAAGGACCATTCTCTGCGGCTGTGGGACGCCGCCACCCACGGTTTCGCCTGAGCCTGCCTCGCTCCGGCCGACTCGGCCCCACGTCGCTTCACGCGAAGGGCACCACTTCCGCCGATCTTGCCCAGCCTGCGCAGAGGTGATCACCGGTTGTGGTGTCAGGGCTCCACATCCGCACGAGGGGCACCACTTCCGCCGATCTTGCCCAGCCGGGCCCGCACCGGGTGCCAGGGCGGGATCCTCGGCCGCGTGTCCACTGCACAGAAGGTGTGGTGTTCGGGGCCGAGCGGGGTGCGGCAGGTAGATCTTGTTGCGTTTCGGGGGCCATCGCGACCGAAACGCAACAAGATCGTCCCGTGCAGGCGGATCAGCTGACGACGGGGTCCTGCTGTGGCTCGGGGGTGCCCATCAGGAATGCGCCGACGATCGCGACGAGAGAGAGCACCGCGGCCACGACGAACGCTCCGTGAACGCCGCCCGCGGTCGCCACCTCCTGCGTGGCCCCGGCGGCGCTGAGCCGGGCCGCGCCCACACTCAGCACGCTGACAAGCAACGCCACCCCGGCGGCCCCGGCCAGCTGTTGGGTGGACCCGAAGATCGCGCTGCCATAGGAGTAGAGCTTGGGCTCCACCGCGCCGAGCCCGGCCGTGAACAGCGGAGTGAAGACGAACGCGAGCCCCACCGACAGCAGCACGTGGAAGACCAGGACGAACCACGCGGGCGTCTCCACGTCGAACCAGGTGCTCAGCCACAGCGCGAGGCTGGTGACGACCGTGCCCGGCACCAGGAGGGCGCGAGCGCCGACGCGGTCGTAGAGGCGCCCCACGACCGGCCCGAGCAGCCCCATCACCAGTCCACCCGGCAGCAGGAGCAGGCCCGTGGACAGCGGTGTGAGGTGCAGGACGTTCTGCATGTAGATCGGCAGCAGGGTGAGCGAGCCCAGGAGTGTCGCCATCATCAGCATCATGATCACCGAGGCCGTGGTGAACGTGCGCGAGCGGAAGGTGCGCAGGTCCAGCAGGGCGCGGTCGGTGCGCTGCAGCGCGAGCTGGCGGCCGACGAAAGCGGCGATGCCGAGCCCGCCGAGGACGAACGGCAGCCAGGCCGGGACAGCCGCACCGGCCGGGACCTGACCGATCGAGCTCAGCCCGTAGACCAGCCCGCCGAAGCCGACAACCGACAACGCGACCGACAACGCGTCGATCGGTGAGCGGGTGGCCTCGCCGACGTCGACCATCCGACGCAGGCCGATCACCAGTGTGGCGAGGGCGATGGGCAGCACCACCAGGAACATCGCCCGCCAGCCCAGGAACGACAGCACCACCCCGGAGACCGTGGGCCCGATCGCGGGCGCCACCGAGATGACGATCGACAGGTTGCCCATGACCGCGCCGCGGCGAGACGGCGGCACGAGCGTCATCACGGTGGTCATCAGCAGCGGCAGCATGATCGCCGTGCCGCTGGCCTGCACGACGCGGGCGCCGAGCAACACGCCGAACCCCGGCGCCGCCGCCGCGAGCAGCGTGCCGAGGCTGAACAGACCCATCGCCGCGCCGAACAGCAGGCGCGTGCGGATGCGGCGGATCAGGAACCCGGTGATCGGGATGATCACCGACATCGTGAGCAGGAAGCCCGCGGTGAGCCACTGCCCCACGCTCGGGGCCACGCCCAGATCGGTCATCAGAACCGGCAGGGCCACTGCCATGATCGTCTCGTTGAGGATCACGACGAACGTGGCGACCAGCAGGACGGTGATCACCGTGCGGTCGCGGGTGCTCATCACTGCCCGCCCGGCGACCACCCCGCTCGGGTGGACGTCGATGCTCTCAGCCACGGAAATCCTCTTCGTCTCGTTCTGGTCCCAGCCTAGGAGTGACGACCGACAAAACGCTCCCGGCTCATCGGTCCATCGAGAACTCCGGCGAGTTCCCGATCACACCAGGAGCGCCAGAGACGCTCAGCGTGTCAGTTCTGGGCGGCGGGCTTCCCGGCAGCCGGGGCCGCGGGCTGGGGCGCCGCCGGGGCGGCAGGCTGCGGGGCGGCAGGCACGGGATTCGCCGCGGGCTGGTTCGGGTCGAGCACCACGTTGGGGATCTTCGAGGGGTCCGTGTGGTGCACGATCGAGGAGAACAGCAGGTTGCCGCCCTGCATGGCCAGCAGGCCGCCCAGCGCGACGAGCAAAACTACGATGGCCGCGGTGAGCACGCGCGCCAGGGTGGGAACGCGCCCGAGGCGCACCTGGCCGGTCTCCACCGCGTAGGCCCTGGCCCCCATGAGCAGCAGGAACATCACGGCGGCTCCCCATACCCACACGTCGTACGCCGGGTTGATCATGTCAGGCGCCGTCGACCTGTGGGATCTTGCGGGCGACCCAGTCGAAGCCGTCCTGGTAGGTCAGCGTGTAGTGGCCCGTCGCGATGAGCTGCTGCAGCGTCTGCAGCGACCATCCCGGCTGCTTGCCGTACAGGTACACGCCCTCCTTCTCGATCGAGAGGAACGACACCACGACATCCGGGGCCATCTCGTCGAGGCAGGTCACGGGCAGGACGTCGTCGGTGTCGGTGTTGCATCCCGCAGGCGTGTCGACGCGGGGGTGGTTGTCGATGCCGACGACACCCGCCGGGCCGACCCCGCTCAAGGCGACGATGCTCTGGCCCGTCGGGGTGTCGGCGACGGTCTGCCGGTACATCGCCACCTCCTGCGGGAACACGACCTGGAAGGAGTCGTTGCCCCCGCGGATGACGACGAGCAGCCCGAAGAGCACCACCATGCCCACCGCCAGCACCCACTCCAGGCGCCGTCGTTTGCGCACCAGCGCCCGCAGCGCGTCCGCGCCGAGGATCGACAGGATCGGCAGCCCGTAGAGCACAATGCGCAGGATCAGCTCGCCGCCATAGCTCTGCACGGCCGCGAAGACCATCGGCACGACGGCGAGGCCGATCGGCACGAGGTCGCGGCGGCGCTTCCAGTACACCCATGCGCCCGCCATGCCGAGCAGCCAGGTCAGCCCGGGCATGAGGACGCGCAGGTACTTGACCGCGACCTGCCCGTCGTCGCCCGTCAACCGATCGGCCACACCCGCCTGCAGGGCGCCCTGGTCACCCGAGCCGACGATCAGCCCGAGCTGGTTGATCCAGAACTCGCGGCCTGCGATGAGGATGAACACGGCCGAGGACAAGATCGCGACCAGCACCAGACCACGGCCGCGGAACCGGCCCACGACGGCCAGGAGGCCCAGCTGCCCGATGATCGCGAACGGGGTGATCTGGTGCTCCGGCGCCGCCGCGATCAGGCACAGCGCGGCACAGAAGTAGATCAGCAGGAGCTGGCGCGGCGGCAGGGTGGGGCGGTTGGGCGGCGTCAGCGCCGCCACGAGCCATCGGCGCAGCAGCGAGTTGCGTCGGGCGCCCGGATGCGGGAACGGCCATCCCGGCACACCTGCCGCGTCGGTGCGGCGGGTGGCCAGCGGGCCGAGCGCGAACGTCAGCACCGTGAGCATCAGCACGATGCCCGTGGCCTGCGGGGAGAAGTAGTCCTGCTCGATCCAGTTCAGGCCGACGAACAGCCACGCCGCCGCCCACGGCGCACGGGTGCCGCCGAGCATCGACCGGGCCAGCGCGTAGATCCCGATCGTCCACACCGTGACGATCGCGGGCGGGAACCAGCGCAGCACCGTGTCGAGCTGCGTGGCGCCGCCCGCGTCGCGGAAGAACGCCCACTGGGCGAAGAACGCGGGCCAGTAGAAGCGCGCGTCGACGCCGTCGGGAGTGTGCCCGGTGACCGCGATCGCGTCGCTGAAGCCCGCGATCAGCCAGGCTGTGGCGAACCGCGCGACCGGCTCGACCACCGACGGCATGCCGGTGGTGCACAGGATCAGCACGCCCGTCGCGGTGCCCAGCATCGGGATGCGGGGACGGTGCGACTTCAGCTCGGCGACGCACGCCGCCACCGCGAAGACGATCGAGGCCCAGCCTGCCGGGCTCAGCACCCGGCCGAGGCCCCACCCGTCCAGCGCGAGGAGGTTCGTCGTGGCCGCGGCGACCGGCAGCAGCACGACGGCGAGCAGCGCGAAGATCGGTGAGAGCCAACGGGAGGCGCCGCCCTCCCTCGGAAGCCGCGGCTTAGGTCCCTTCGGCGATCCCTGCGCGGGGAGCGCGGTGGTGGGCGGCTCAGTGCCGTCGACGACGATCGGGATGAACGTGGTGGCGGGCTCCGCGCGCGTGCCACGATTCCCGGCGTCACCCGAGGAGCGGGTGTCCGTCGACGTCACGGCGAAACCACCTCCACATCGGTCAGGCGACGACGAGCCGGAGACAAGACTACGGCGGCCGCGCAAACCACCTGCACCGCGATGTGCGCCGTCGGCGCCGCCCACCCCATCGTCGAGGCGGCGCCGTGGGGTGTCAGCGGCTGGTGCCGCACGATCACTGGGCGACCACCGCATGCCGCAGCAGGAACGGAATGCTCACCGTGGTGAGGACGTAGAGGGCCGTAGCGGGCTGCCACACCCCGCTGCTGACCATGATCTGCCCGGCGAGCAGCGTCGCGGCGACACCCGTGCCGAGGGTGAGCAGCCAGACGTGGGCAGCAGGCGCGCGACGCAGGAAACCTGCCGCGGCCCAGCCCGGTCCGAGAACGAGGAACGCCAGCGTCACCGAGAACCGGATGTCGCCGAGCACACCGCCGGTGATGGTGAGGATGCTCATGACGCAGGCGGCCAGGCCCGCGACCACCAGCAGAAGGGCGACCACCCGCCGCGCGACGCGCGCACGCGTCAGGACAGCGTTCGAGGGGACGCTCACCGCACAGCTCCATTCGCCTCCGGATCGTCACCGCAACGGTGGCGGATCGTCACCGTCGGGCTCGTCGACCCAGTCCCGGAGTCTAGTGCGGTGTCCAGAAACGTTCACCGGGTCCTCGAGGGCCCAGACGACGCCTCGCGGCGTTGCCGCCCTCGCGAAGACGCCCGGTATGAGCTTCGGGCGGCGCCTTGCGAGGCGCCGCCTGGATCCCGCGATCACCCCGGCAACGTTCCTGGACACCGCACTAGCGGTGTCCGGGCCGCCCCTCAGGATGCTTCCTCCTCAAGTGCGAGGCGGATGTGCGACGTGTCCCGACGGCCCTCCTTCGGCCGCGACGGCGCTGCGGACCGTCGCTGCGGTGCGGGATCCGCAGGCGGCACCACGGGGATCCCGCCCGGCGGGGTCAGCGCGCGGGACTGCTCTTCCATGTGCGCGCGCTCGGCGCGCCTGCGGGCGGCTCGGCGATGCTCCGCGGCCAATGTGCGCAACACCCGGGAGCCGTCGGCAAAGGTCCGCAGGTTGGTCTGGCCGAAGATGCGCTCCCGCTCCATCGACGGCACCTCGGTGATCTTCATGCCTGCGGCGGCGACGCGGCAGTTCAACACGGTCTCGATCTCGAACCCGTCGCCCCAGAGCATCCCTTGCGGCGGCGCAGGGAGACTGATGTCGGGCAGGTCGAGCACGGGCAGCAGATCCGACCAGAACGCGTTGTAGCCATAACAGAGGTCGGTGTAGGACGTGCCGAACAGCGCGTTCGCCACTCCGTTGAGACCTGCGTTACCCGTCTTGCGCAGCAAGGTGATGTCGTCGCTTCCGCCCCCCCGGACAAAGCGACTTCCCTTGGCGAAATCCGCGCCCGCGACCAACGCCCGGACGAACGCCGGGATCTCGGCCGGGTCGGCCGAGCCGTCGGCGTCGAACATCACGACGATGTCCCCGACGGCCGCGGCGAATCCGCAGGCCATAGCGTTGCCCTTGCCCCGGCGCGTCTGGGTGATCACTTTCACCCATGGCAGGACCCGCTGCGCGGTTTCGATCGTGCCGTCGACCGAGTTCCCGTCCACGACGATAATCTCATGTACGGCAGGCCGCACGGCGGCGATCGCTGGGAGCACGACCTCCAGATTTCGGGCCTCGTTACGTGTCGGCACCACCACGGACACCCGCGGGTTGCCGTTGCGCTGCATCGATGTACTCCCCCCCACCGCCGCAAGGCGATGTCTCGCACCTCATGCCGGTACGGGTTTGTGCCCGTGGCCGCTGCCCCGGGACAGCGGTCCTCGTCTGGCTTATCTGCGCCGACGTCCTGCGCGTTACGTAGCCTACTCGGATCTTCAATTAGGCCGAATGGTGCACGTACATTCTTCCATCAGGCACAGCTGGCCAGCATCCGCCGCAGCGCACTCTACGGAGCCAGTCAAGCACCTGATCATTGCCCCCCGCCGTGGCCCGCAGCGTGATGGGGACGTCCGAGCCGGCTACGATCGATGAGTGTTGTTTGCCATCCCGAGCGTCTCCGTGTGCATTCCGGTGTATAAGGGCGAGCGTTTCCTCGGCGAGACGATGCGCAGCGTGCTCGACCAGACCTACCGCGACTTCGAACTGGTGGTGCTGGACAACGCAAGCCCCGACCGTAGCGCCGCGATCGCCCGTTCGTTCGGCGATCGGCGGGTGCGGGTCGAGCGTAACTCGACGGTCCTCGCGCAACCCGACAACTGGAACCGCGCCGTCCGCCTGTGCCGCGCACCGCTGGTGAAGCTCGTCTGCGCCGACGACCTCGTCCATCCCCGCTGTCTCGAGCTGCAGGTCGGTCCGATGGAGGCCGACCCGGGGCTCGCCGTCGTCGCGGCGCGGCGCCACATGATCGACGAACAGAGCCGCGTGATCGTCCCGCGGCGCGGTCTGTCCGGGCTGGTCGGTGTGCACAGCGGCGTGGAGGTGGCACGGCGGGTGGTGCGCAACGGCGCTAACCCGATCGGGGAGCCCAGCGCCGTCCTGTTCCGGCGCGAGGACTTCATGGCGGCAGGCGGGTGGCGGGCCGACCGCACCTCCATCATGGATCTGGACCTGTGGATGCGGCTGCTGCAGCACGGCGAGTTCCTCGGCCTCCCCGAGACCCTCGCCGCCTTCCGCGTCGGCTGCGAGTCGGTGTCCGCGGAGAACGAACAGGACATCTACCGCGAACAGCGGCAGCTGATCAACGAGATCGGCAACTCCTCCCAGTTCCAGGTCCGTCTCATCGACCTGGCCGTCGGCCGCTTCCTCGCGCCCACGGGCCGGGCGAGGCGGCGCGCCCTCTCCGCGATCTCGCGCAAGGCGGCCAAGCGGGCCGAGCAGGCCGCCGCCGCTGCCTGACCGACCCGACCACTCCCCGCGCGTCTTCCGCGCGGTCGAGGGTGCTCCCCGCGCAGACGGTGACGGCCCGACGTTCCGCGCGGAGTGCCGCCTCCGCCGCCCGCACCAGCGGCCGGACTACTTCCGCGGAGGCGACGGGTAGCCCGGCCGGGCCGGATTGACGTGCTCGACGGTGTCGATCTCATCCTCGACGCGCGGGATCCCGCGAGGGGGCGTCGGCACCGCGCTCTCCCTGCTCGGGGCGCTGGTCGGGGGCGAAGGCGGGACCGACGGCAACGTGGACGGCGTCTGCCCGCGCGGGGGTGCCGAGGGCGGTCGCGGGGCCGCCGAGGCAGCGGAAGGTCCCGCGGCGGCCGACGAGGAGGGCCTCCGCGCCGAGGACGCCCCCGCGGGAAGCCCGGCCCTGGGCCCGTCGGCTGATTCAGGCAGACCCTTCGCCGTGTTCGGTGCGACCGAGGTGGTGGGCGTGAGCGGCGGGATCTCGGCACGGGCCTGCGCTTGCGCGTCCGCGACAACCCGCGCGATCTCGGGGTCCGGCGAGGTGTCGAACCATTCCTTGACCCTGTCGTCGTCGTCCTCCGGACGCGACGTCGTCTCCTCGACGGGCGACGGCTCGAACCGGAACACGCCGTCGCCACCCGGCGCGCCGAGCATCTTGGTGAAGCCCTCCAACGCCTTGCCGAAGTCCGATGGCACGATCCACACCTTGTTCGCGTCGCCCTGCGCCATCTGCGGGAGCGTCTGCAGGTACTGGTAGGCGAGCAGCTCCGGGGTCGGGCGCCCCGACTTGATCGCCGCGAACACCTTCTCGATGGCCTTCGCCTCGCCCTGCGCCTGCAGGTACTGCGCCGCGCGATCGCCCTGGGCCCGCAGGATGTGCGACTGTCGATCCGCCTCGGCGTTGAGGATCGCCGCTTGCTTGGCGCCCTCCGCGGTGAGGATCTGGCTCTGCTTCTGGCCCTCCGCGCTGCGGATCGCCGACTCCCGCTGCCCCTCGGCGGTGAGGATCATCGCCCGCTTCTCGCGGTCGGCCTTCATCTGCCGCTCCATCGACTCCTGGATCGACGCGGGCGGCTCGATCGCCTTGATCTCCACCCTGGCCACGCGGATGCCCCAGCCGCCGGTGACCTTGTCCAGCTCGCCGCGCAGCTGTGAGTTGATCTCGTCGCGCGCCGTGAGCGTCTCCTCGAGGCTCATGCCGCCCACGACATTGCGCAGCGTTGTGGTGGTCGTCTGCTCCACACCGTTGATGTAGTCGGCGATCTCGTAGACCGCCGACTTCGGGTCGGTCACCTGGTAGTAGACGACGGTGTCGATGTTGACCGTCAGGTTGTCCTTCGTGATCACCGGCTGCGGCGGGAAGGAGCGCACCTGCTCACGCAGGTCGATCCGCGAGCGGATCTTGTCGACGAACGGCACGAGGAACACCAGACCCGGCTCCTCGACGGCCTTGAACCGGCCCAGCCGCTCGACCACGGCCGCCGTGGCCTGGGGGATGATCTGCACCGCACGTACGATCGCCGAAACCACCAACACCACCAGCAGCAACACCACGATGACGAGCAGCGTGTTCGCGTCCACCCGAAGTCCACTCCCTCGATATATATCGCTAGCCCGCGGTGACGACGAGCGCTGTCGCTCCGCTGATCTGCATGACGGTGACCGCGGTGCCCGCCTCGATCACGTCGCGGTCATCAAGGGTGCGCGCCGACCACAGCTCGCCACCGATGCGCACCTGGCCACCCTGCCCGTCGACCCTGCTGACGACCACCGCACCGCGCCCGACCAGCGCGCGCGAGTGCAGCGGCGGCTGATCGGAGAGCCCGCGCTCCAGCCGGTGTCGCAGCGCGGGCCGCGCGGCCAGCAGCAGGAGCACCGCAGCGACCGCGAAGGCGACCCCGCCGACGACCGGCGTGTCCGGGACCAGGAACGACGCTCCGGCCGCCACGAGCGCGCCGCCGCCGAGCATCAGCAGGACGAACTGCCCGGACAGCACTTCTCCGGCGATCAACAGGACGCCCGCGATCAGCCAGAGCACTGCCGGCCACATACGCCGATCCTGCCAGAGTCGGGACTGCGTGGCGTGGTCAGACCGTCACAAAGTCGATGAGCTTTTCGACGGCCCCGATCAGCGGCGTCTCGAGGTCACGGAAGCTGCGGACAGCACCCAGCACGCGCCGTGCGCCGTCTGCGGGCTCGCCCCAGCGCAGCGCCGCGCAGACCCCGGTCTTCCAATCCGTGCCGCGCGGGACGTGGGGCCAGGCCCTGATGCCGACGGTCGCGGGCTTCACGGCTTCCCAGACGTCGACGTAGGGGTGGCCGGTGACGAGCACGTGCGGCCCGGCCACCCGGTGCGCCGCCCGGGTCTCCTTCGTACCCGCGACGAGGTGGTCGACCAGGATGCCCAACCGCCGCCGCGGACCGGGGCAGAAGTCGGCGACCGCAGCCTCGAGATCGTCCATGCCGTGCATCGGCTCGACGACGACGCCCTCCACCCGCAGGTCGTGGCCCCACACGCGCTCCACCAGCTCGGCGTCGTGCAAGCCTTCGACCCAGATGCGCGCAGCCCGCGCGGTGCGCGCCGGGTGACCGGTGACCTTGATCGAGCCCGACGCGGACAGCGCAGGCTGCCGCGGCGCCCGGTCGGCCGGTCTCTGGGCCGATCTCTGGGGCGCGACCAGCGTGACCAAAGCGCCGTCGACGAGGAAGGCCGCCGGGCGCAGCGGGAAGACCCGCCGCCCGCCGCGGCGGTCCTCCAGCGTCACCTCGCGGATGTCGACCGCGACGACGGCGCCGCAGAAGCCGCTCGCGGGGTCCTCCGCCACCAGCCCGGCCTCCGCGGCCACCTCGGGGATCGCCTTGCGGGTGACCCGGCGGGTGCCGTCGGGAGCGAACGCGTTGCGGTAGTCCTGGCCTCGCACAGTAGGTGTTGTACCGGTGTGCGCTGCGCCATCGGCGCCACGACACGCGGCCGCGGCACAACCTGCGGTGACACGCCGGGCAAGGCTCACCCGCACGGCAGGCGTGCCCGCGGGTGCTGTCGTGGCTAGCCTTGCGAGGTGCCCTGCCCCTCCGCGACGTTCACCGTCTGGGCCTCGGCGTGGCTTGTCGGAGCCGCGGCGCCCGACAACGTCCTCGACGCGCTCGCGCCGTGGGCCGACGCGCACGACGTCCAGGCGGCAGACGACGCCACCGCAGCTGCCACGGCCCTCCCGCCACCAGGCGCCCCGGTGAGCTCCCTCCCGTTCCTCCTGGCCGCCCTGCGCCGCGCCGCGCCCCGCTCCCCCGCGCGGTTGGTGCTGCCCGCTCCCGGCGACGTCCGCGGCCTCCCTGGTCCTGGACTCTTCAGCCGCGAGGCCACCGCAGCGGGCGAGGGTGTGCTCTTCGCCGATGTCGGGATGGGCGTGGTGCCCACACCGGTCGCCGACGGCGTGGTGCGCTGGACCGTCTACCGCGTCCCGGAGCCCGGGCCCGCGCCGGAGTTCATCCAGCTGCCCTACGCGGAGCGGGACCTTCGCGACCAGGTGCGCCAGTCCGCCTCCGTGCTGACCGACCTCGGGGTCGCCCGGCACCGGCCCGGGGTGCGGGAGGAGATCGCCGCGTCGCTGCGGGCCCGGCCCGCCACGCTCTGGCCCCCGGGAATGCCCGCACAGGCCCTTCGCGTGCTGCAGCACGCCGACGAGGTGGAGGCGATCCTCTCGGCCGCGTCCGTCGACGAGCCGGGCGGCGCCCTCTCCGCGTCGGCGGCCACGGCGCGGCGCGACGCACTGCGCCCGATCGAGACAGCCGTGCGCGTAGCGCGGCGGGCGGCGGTGGCCGAGGCGGTGCGGGTGCTGGCGACGAGCCCTCTGGTGTAGGTCGCCGCCCCGGCCGCGGACGCTATTGCAGCAGTGCCACCCTGCTGCGACCCAGTCACAGCGGTGCCACCCTGCTGCGACCCAGTCACAGCGGTGCCACCCTGCTGCGACCCAGTCACAGCGGTGCCACCCTGCTGCGACCCAGTCACAGCGGTGCCACCCTGCTGCGACCCAGTCACAGCGGTGCCACCCTGCTGCAGTCGCACCCGCGCCGGGCCGCACCCGCGCCGGTCATGCCCGGTCACGCGTAGGCCGTCGACGCCGACAGTGCCGCCGTCGCGTCCAGATCGGCGAGCTGTCGCTCCAGCTTGCTGCGGATGCGCTCCACCGCCTCCTTGCCCAGCGGCAGGCGCAGCGGCGCGTCCTCGGCGCGGACCGTCGCGACGATCGCCGCGGCACCCTTGGCCGGGTCGTTCGGCTGGACGCCGTCCTGGTCGCGGAACCGGTCGCGGGTAGCCCGCGCGGGTGTGCCCGCGTACGCGTCCATCGGCGTCGACGGGCGCATCGAGCGTCCGGCGTAATCGGTGCGGAACGGCCCGGGCTCGACGATCGTCACGCGGATCCCGAACGCGGCCACCTCCCCCGCGAGCGCCTCCGACGCGCCCTCCAGCGCGAACTTCGAGGTCGCGTACACCGCGTGCCCCGGGTTTGCGCTCACGCCACCCATCGAGCTCATCTGCACGATGTGTCCACGGCGCCGCTCGCGCATGTGCGGCAGAACAGCCCGGGTCATCGCGAGCGCGCCGAACAGGTTCGTCTCCATGACCCCCCGGAACTCGGCGTCTGTCAGCTCCTCCAAGGCGCCGACCAGGCCATGGCCCGCGTTGTTGACGAGCACGTCGATGCCGCCGGAGGAGATCGCGTCGGCGACGGCGGCCCGCACCTGCGCGCCGTCGGTGACGTCGAGAGCCAGGGCGGTTGCCGCGGGATGAGCGGCGAGGTCGGTGAGGGTCGCGGCGTTGCGGGCGGTGGCGACCACGGCGTCGCCCGCGGCCAGCACCGCCTCGGCGAGCGCGCGGCCGAACCCGGTGGACGCGCCGGTGATCAGCCAGCGGCGGGAGGTGTCGGTCATGAACCCCAGCCTGCCCGCCTGCATTGCGAGTGTCCAAGACATAGATACTCTGACACCCATAACATCATGACATGGAACTGCGTCAGCTCACTTACCTCGAAGCAGTGGTCAGGGAGGGCGGGTTCGGTCGCGCCGCCGAGGTGCTGCACGTTGCTCAGCCCGCGGTGTCGGTGCAGATCCGCAAGCTCGAGACCGAGCTGGGCGTCACGCTGCTCGCGCGCACCACCCGACACGTCGCGCTGACGCACGCGGGCGAGCTGTTCCTCGTCCGCGCCCGACGCGCCCTGTCCGAGCTGGACGCGGCGCGCGCCGACCTCGCCCGGCTCTCCGGCGCGGTCATCGGGCGGGTGCGCATCGGCGCGATCCAGGCGCTCGACCCGTTCGACCTCTCCGGCGCGCTCGCTGCGTTCCACGCCCGCCACCCTGACGTCGAGCTGAGCCTGCACTCCGGGGGCGTGCGGGCGCTGGTCGACGACCTGGCCCACGAACGGATCGACATGGCGTTGGGTCCGGTGCCCGGTGAGCTCCCACCCGACATCGTCGCCGAGCGGCTGTTCACCGACGAGCTGGTGCTGGTCACCGCCCCTGACCATCCGGCAGCGGGCCAGGCGAGCCTGGGCATCGACGCGCTGCGCGGGGACCCCTTCGTCTGCCTGCCCGCGGGCACCGGGCTCCGCGCGGTGCTCGACCGCCTCGCCGCCGCGGCGGGCTTCGCCCCGCACGTCCCGTTCGAGACCGCGAATCTGCCGCGGCTGCGCGACCTGGTCGCCTGCGGGTTGGGCGTCGCGCTGGTCGCGCGGTCGGTAGCGGAGGCGCCGGGGCCACGCGTCGTCGTGCACGCGGTGGCACCCGAGCCGATCTGGCGGCCTGTGGGCCTGATGCACCCGACAATGCTCGGCCCCGCGGCCGCGGCCTGTCGCACCTTCCTCGTGGAACGGGCGCGGTAGCCGGTCAGCGCAGGAAGCTCGCGAGCAGGTCGAGCGTCTCGGCGGGCCGCTCGTCGATGAGGAAGTGGCCCGCGTCCACCGCCTGTCCCCGCACGTCGGCACTGCGCTCACGCCAGACGGTGAGCGGGTCGACCGGCCGCCTGCCGACGACCCCGCGGCTCCCCCACACCACGAGCGTGGGCGCTTCGACGCGCCGGTCCCGGTCCGCGCGGTCGTGCTCGAGGTCGATCGACGCGCCCGCGCGATAGTCCTCCAGCATGGCGTGGCGCGCCGCCGGATCGGCGAAGCAGCGCTCGTACTCGACGAGTGTCTCCGGGGCGAACGCGGAGAGGCCGCCGCCACCCCACGACCCCAGCAGCGCGTGCAGGTAGCCGATCGGGTCGCCGTCGATCAGCCGCTCGGGGATCGGCGCGGGCTGGATGAAGAAGAACCAGTGGTAGTAGGCGGTGGCCAAGGCGGCATCGACGTTCTCGTAGACGTGCAGTGTCGGCACGATGTCCAGCAGCGCGAGCCTGGTCACGGCGTCGGGGTGGTCGAGCGCCATGCGGTGCGTGACCCGCGCGCCCCGGTCGTGCCCGACCACAGCGAAACGCTCGTGCCCCAGCTCGCGCATGAGCGCCAGCTGGTCGGCGGCCATCGCCCGGAACGCATAGCCCGCGTGGTCGTCGCCCTCGGGCGGGCGGGACGAGTCGCCGTAGCCGCGCAGGTCCGCCGCGACGACGGTGTGGTCTTCGGCCAGCGCGTGGCCCAGCCGGTGCCACAGTGCGTGCGTCTGCGGAAAGCCGTGGAGCAGGAGGACCGGCGGTCCGGACCCGCCGTGCACGGCGTTGATCGTCGCCCCGCCGGTGTCGACCCGCACCCTCGCGAACCCCTCGAACACCCGTCAGACGCTAGCCCGATCCCCGCGGGTCGGCAGGCCGGACCGCCCGCAGCTGCGCACAGTGCGCGGGCCCGCCTGAACCGCACGCTCGACCCGGTCGCCATGGTGATCGCCGCACGTGGTGCCCAGAGTGCGGCGGCGCGCCGCCGACACCACTCTCGACGATCATGGCCCGGCCGCGGGCCTCCCGGTGGACGGTGATCGCCAAGGTTGGGACATGAAGGCCATATATGGCGCTCATGTCCCACAACCGGCGATCAAGTGCTCGGCAGCAGGCCAACCAGGCGATCGCGGACGGCGGCGACCGTCAGAAACGCAGCACCACCGACAACCCCGCTACACCCCCGGAGATCAAGAACATCAGACGCGCCGTTCCTGCCCTTAAGATCGCCCGGCAAGTGAAGGGCCCCGCATGATCGGCGAAAGTGGTGCCACAGAGGGCCTGGCGCACCTCTGGCACCACTGACGGCGGTCACCGGCACCCGGAAACCGAGGGCGTCAGCTCCGCGCCCGACCAGGGCCACTTCGCAGACCCCGCATGCACGTCGCAGAGTCCACAGACCCTGCGAAGCGACAGCGGACTCTGCGAGGACCCCGCACACCACGTGCCTCATGTGCCGGGCGCTTTCAGTAACCGGCATTGCGGTCGAGCACATGCGAGGACCCCGAAGGTCCGCGCAGTGCCGCGGTCAGCGGCCGGGCTTCCCACCCGGCCCACTCTGCAGACACTGTGGTGTCGTCACAGACGGCCGAGCACCTGCGAGGACGCCGCACGGTCTGCAAGGTGCCGGCCGAGCCGCGGGCCCCCCGGGCCCGGCCCAGCTCGCAGACACTGTGGCGTCCTCGCAGATGGCCGAGCTTCTGCGACGACGCCACAGCGCCTTGGTTGGCCGCCCCGGTTGGCCGCCACCGCGTGCCCCTCCACCTCCTCCAGCCGGGCGGTGACCCGGGCCAGAGCCGCCACCAGACCGTCCACCGGCCCACGGATCGCATCGACGTGCTCCCGCAGCCGGTCGGCGTCGAGGGCGAACGCCGTGCGGGACGCGTCCAGCCCCAACGCCCCGAGCGTTTCGCGCTCGGGGCGCGCCATCTGCGCACAGATGAGCCCGTCGTCCCAAACGGGGAAAACCTGTTGTCCTGTTGCAAGAACTGATCGAACCGCCGACGAAACCCGTGTTGCGTTCGCGTGCCTATCGAAAGGCGGAGATCGGCACGCGGCTAGAGTCGTGCCATGCGGGGGCGGATCGTTCAGTTCGTCGCGCGGCTGTCATTGCGCTTCCGACGCGGGCGCGGCGGCTCGGCGGACGCGCTGCTGTCGCTGCTGCCCGACGAGGCGCTGCTGCCGCTCAAGCGAACGGGCCTGGATCCGGTGCCCGAGATGAGCGAGCTGCGCGATCGCGAGCCGGTCAGCCTGTTGAAGCTGCCCTTCGGCATCCGGGGTTGGCTGGTCAGCGGCTACGACGAGACAAAGGCCGTGCTCGGCGCTGCGGGCGCGTTCAGCAGCGACTTCACCCATCTCGTCGGCAAGGCGGGGATCACAGCCGAGCAGGACCCCGGTGGTTTGGGCTTCGCCGATCCCCCGGCCCACACCCGGCTGCGCAAGATGCTCACCCCGGAGTTCACCGGCCACCGGCTGCGCCGTCTGGGGCCGCGGATCGACGCGATCGTGACGGGTCAGCTCGATGAGATGGCGCGGATCGCCGCGGAGGGCGGCCAGGTCGACCTTGTGCAGAGCTTCGCGCTGCCCATTCCCTCGCTCACGATCTGCGAGCTGCTGGGTGTGCCGTACGAGGACCGCGCCGACTTCCAGCGGCTGTCGATGACCCGCTTCGACTTCCTCGGCGGGATCGAGGGCTCGCTCGGCGCGATCTCGGAGTCGCTCACCTACCTGCTGGACATGGTCAAGCGCCAACGCGCCGAACCCGGCGACGGCATGCTGGGCATGCTCGTCAGGCAGCACGGCGACGACATCTCCGACCGCGAGCTCGCAGGCCTGGCCGACGGCCTGCTCACCGGAGGCCTGGAGACCACCACGAGCATGCTGGCGCTGGGCGCGATCGTGCTCCTGCGCGATCCGGCGCTGCGCCGCATGCTCGTCGAGGACGACGCCGCGATCGATCCGTTCGTCGAAGAACTGCTGCGCTACCTCACCGTCGTCCAGATCGCGTTCCCGCGCATCGCACGCGAAGACATCACGGTCGGCGACCGCCGGATCGAGGCGGGCGACCTCGTGTTCTGCTCCCTCTCGGCGGCCAACCGCGGCGGCGACCCGGATCTGGACGGCTTCGACCCCACCCGGGCAACCCGTCCGCACCTGGCCTTCGGCCACGGCATCCACCGCTGTGTGGGCGCCGAGCTGGCCAGGATGGAGATGCGGGTCGCCTATGCGGCCCTGCTGCGTCGCTTCCCCGACATCGCCGCGGCATCCGACCTCGACGCGTTGGAGTACCGCAAGCTGTCGTTCGTGTTCGGCGTCGAGTCGTTGCCGGTGACGCTCTGAGCCGCGTCCTGTCGGTCATCGAGTCGCTCCCCGGGGAGTGGCCGCCGATCTCGAGTGGCATGGCCAGCGAGCGCGGCGGAGGTCGTCGTCAACACCCTTGACTTATACAAGCGCTGGCTTATATTAGCCGGGTGCACGCGTTCGACGTCCTGGGCGACCCAGTACGTCGACGGATACTGGAGCTCCTCGCCGCGGGCGAGCTGACCTCGGGGGACCTCACTTCGGTCGTTCGCACCGAGTTCGGGATCTCACAGCCTGCGGTCTCCCAGCACCTGCGCGTGCTGCGCGAGCACGGCTTCGCCTCGGTGCGGCCGGACGGGGCGCGACGGCTCTACACCGTGCGGCCTGAGCCGTTCCTGGAGGTCGACGCCTGGCTCGACGCGTTTCGCCGCTTCTGGACCCCCCCGCTCGACGCGCTGGCCACCGAGCTCGCGCGCGGCCGACGAAAGGACCGCTCATGACCGACGACGCACTCCCTACCGCGGAGTCGACATCATGACCGACGACGCACTCCCTACCGCGGAGTCGACATCATGACCGACGTCTCCCACCGGATCAGCGCCGTGGCGCGCACGGTCGGCTCCCGCACCCTCGACGCCGGACAGGCCAGGGTCATCACGATCAGCAGGCGCTACGACGACCCGGTTGCCGACGTCTGGGACGCCTGCACGAACGCCGAACGCATCGCGCGCTGGTTCCTCCCGATCACCGGCGAGCTGCGCCTCGGAGGGCGCTACCAGCTCCACGGCAACGCGGGCGGCGTCGTCGAGCGCTGCGACCCACCTCACGCGTTCGCCGCGACGTGGGAGTTCGGCGGGGAAGTGAGCTGGATCGACGTGCGCTTCGACCCCGACGGCGAGGGCACCCGTTTCACACTGGAGCACGTCGCCCACGTCGACGACACGCGATGGGCCGAGTTCGGCCCCGGGGCGGTCGGCGTCGGCTGGGACGGGATGCTGCTCGGCCTGACGATGCACCTGGAGTCCGGCGCGGGGATCGACCCCGCCGACGCCGCCGCCTGGCAAACGAGCCCCGAAGGCATCAAGTTTGTCACCGAGTCGAGCGCGGCGTGGTGCGCGGCCGCGATCGCCGCGGGCGACGAGCCCGGGGCGGCCGCGGCGGCCGCCAAGCGCACGACGGCCGCCTACACCGGCGCCTGACTGACGACGGCTCGTGCGCGGATAACGTCGCCGGGGCCACCTTTTCCGCGCACGGCCCCCTTCCGCGGGCCGGGGCCACCTTTCCGCGCACGGCGCGTCCAACCCCTCAGCGGCGGGGCGGGCCGGGCCGGGGCGGCGGCTCGCAACATCGCGCTGAGCACAGGGCGCCGTTGACCCCGCACCCGCCGGTCGGGACCGCGCTCAGCCGCCGCGGCGCCACGTCGGCGCTGTGCTCGGCCATCAGCTCGACGACCATGTCCGCGAACCGGGGATCCGGGCCTGCCGTGGACGCGCGGGCGAACCCGATGCCGAGTTCGGCGGCCCGGTCGCGGGCCTCCGTGTCGAGGTCCCACACCACCTCGACGTGGTCGGACACGAAGCCGACGGGCGCGAGGACCACCCCGGAGACGCCGGAGGCGGCGACGGCGTCGAGGTGATCCATGATGTCGGGCTCCAGCCACGGCACCTGGGGCGGGCCTGACCGCGACTGCCACACCACGTCGTACTCCCCGGCCCCCACCTCGGCCGCGACGAGCCGAGCGGCTTCGGTGACCTGCCGGGAGTAGCGGTGCCCGCCTTCCTCTGGCGGCCCGGCGGTCGCGTCGGCGGACTTCGGCACCGAGTGTGCGGTGAAAACCAGCCGCGCCGAAGGGGTGACCTGCGCGTATGCGGCGCGTACCGCGTCGGCGCCCGCTGCGACGAACGCGGGGTGGTCGAAGAAATGCCGCAGCTTCACCAGCTCCGGGGCGCCCTCCCCCACCGCCTTTCGGGCGCGCGCGATGTCCTCGTGGTACTGACGACAGGCCGAGTAGCCCCCGTACGCGCTCGTGGCGAACACCAGCGCACGCCGTATGCCGTCGCGCGCCATCTGCCCGACGGTGTCCTCAACCAGCGGATGCCAGTTGCGGTTGCCGAAGTACACGGGCACGTCGGTGCGCGCCGCGACGGCTGCGATCAGCTCGCGGTTGCGGGCGTTGAGCGGGCTGACCCCGCCGAAGTGCCGGTAGTGCTCCGCGACGGCGTCGAGCCGCTCCGGCGGCACCCCCCGACCGCGGGTGACGTTCTCCAGGAAGGGCGCGACGTCCTCGGGCCCTTCCGGACCGCCGAAGGACAGGACCAGCAGGGCGTCACACGCCGATGGCATGGAAGCCGCCGTCCGCCCACACCATCGAGCCGGTGGTCACCGGCAGCCAGTCCGACAACAGTGCGCAGACGGTGCGCGCGACCGGCACCGGGTCGTTCACGTCCCAGCCCAGCGGCGCCCGACCGTCCCACGCGTCTTCGAACGCGGCGAAGCCCGGGATCGACTTCGCGGCCATGGTGCGCACCGGCCCCGCCGCGCAGAGGTTCACCCGGATCCCCTTGGGACCCAGGTCGCGGGCGAGGTAGCGGGTGACCGACTCCAACGTGGACTTCGCGACGCCCATCCAGTCGTAGCCGGGCCAGGCCTGGCGGTTGTCGAAGTCCATGCCCACGATGGAGGAACCCGGACGCAGCAGCGGCAGCGCCGCCGTGGCCAGCGACTTCAACGAGTAGGCGCTGACCTGGATCGTCGTCGCCACGTCCTCCCACGGCGCCGTCATGAAGGCCCCCTCGCCCAGGCAGGACGCGGGCGCGAAGCCGATCGAGTGCAGCACGCCGTCGAGGGCCTGCGTGTCCCCCAGGTGCGGCGAGACGCGCTCCGCGAGGCTGTCGAGCTGAGCCTGGTCGGAAACGTCCAACTCGACGACCGGCGCCTCCTTCGGCAGCCGCTGGGCGATCCGTTCGACGAGGCGCATGCGGCCGAAGCCGGTGAGGACAACCTGCGCACCCTGCTCTTGCGCGATCTTCGCTGCGTGGAAGGCCAGCGATGCGTCCGTGATCACACCGGTGACCAGCAGGCGCTTTCCGTCGAGAAGTCCCATGGGCGCGACCCTATGAGGCTCGTGCGCGGAAATCGTCGCCGGGGCGAGGAGTTTCCGCGCACGGGTACCTCAGTGACCCATGCCGAGGCCGCCGTCCACCGGGATCACGGCGCCGGTGACGTAGGACGCGGAGTCCGAGGCCAGCCACGTGACCGCCGAGGCGATCTCTGCGACGGTGCCGTAGCGGCCCATCGGGACCACCCGCGCGTACTCGGCGCGCCTGGCGTCGGCCAGTGCGCGGGTCATGTCGGTGTCGACGAACCCGGGCGCGACGACGTTGGCGGTGATGCCGCGCGAACCCAGCTCGCGGGTGATCGACCGCGCGAGCCCGACCAGCCCCGCCTTGGACGCTGCGTAGTTCACCTGACCCGCCGAGCCGAGCAGCCCGACGACCGACGAGATGAAGATCATGCGGCCGGTGCGGGCCTTGAGCATCGCCCTGGTGGCCCGCTTGGCCACCCGGTAGGCCCCGGTGAGGTTGGTGTCGAGCACCCTGGTGAACGACTGCTCGCTCATCCGCATGAGCAGCGTGTCGTCGGTGATGCCCGCGTTCGAGACGAGCACCTGCACCGGCCCGTGCTTGTCCTCGATCGTCGTGAAGGCGGCGTCGACGGCCTCTTCGTCGGTGACGTCGCAGCACACCGGCAGCAACTCCTCGGGCAGCCCGTCCACCGGGCTGCGGTGGGTCACCGCGACCTGGTCGCCCGCCGCGGCGAACGCCTGGGCGATGGCCAGGCCGATTCCGCGGTTCCCTCCGGTCACCAGCACGCTGCGTCCCGTTGATCCCACGCGCGCACCCTACGGCAGCCTGCGACCCAATCCGATCCCCGTGGCGACCCCGACGACGAGCAGCAGCGCGCCGCCCGCCAGCCAGGGGCGGCTCGTGTCGACCTTGCGCAGCTCGTAGCCGATCTGCTCGCCGAGCTGGGCGTAGACCTGCCGCAGCTCCGACTCGCTGGCCGCGGTGAAGAACTGGCCGCCCGACAGCTCGGCGATCCGTCGCATGGCCTCGTCGTCGACCGCGACGGAGACAGGCGGCTTGTCCGGGTCCAGCTCGATGGTGCCGTAGTCGGTGCCGAAGGAGATCGTCGACACCGGCACCTTGGCCTCGGCGGCCTTGCGCGCCGCGGTGTAGGCGCCGCGAGGCTGGTCCTCCGCGCCGGGACCGCCGGGCACGGTCTGCCCGCCGTCGGACATCAGCACGATTCGGGCGGGCGGCGGACCATCACCGGAAGCGCCCGCCAGCGCCTGGGAGAAGGTCACGATCGACTGCAGCCCCGCGAGGATGGCGTCGCCCGTGGCGGTGGACTCGGCGAGCTTCAGCCCGTCGACCGCCCGCTTGATCGGCTCGCGGTCGGTGGTCGGGGACACCAGCACCGCGGCCGTGCCCGCGAAGGACACCAGGCCGAGGTTGACGCCGGGAGTGAGCTGGTCGGCGAACGCCTTCGCCGCCGCCTGCGCCGCGGCGAGCCTGCTGGGCGCGACGTCGGTGGCCTGCATCGACAGCGACACGTCGATCACCAGGACGACCGTCGCCCGGTTGCGCGGCACCTTGGCCTCCGCCTGGGGACCCGCCAGCGCGACCGTCAGCAACGCCGCCGCGAGAAGCAGCGTCGCGGCGGGCACGTGCCGGTACCAGCCGGGACGCCGCGGCGCGACCCGGTCCAGCAGCTCCAGGTTCGTGAACAGCACGGTGTCGCGACGACGTCGCCGCAGCAGCACGAGGTAGGCCAGCGCGAGCGCGACCACAACGAGCAGGCCTGCGAGCCACCACGGGTCGGTGAAGACGCCACTCACCTCCCGCCGCCCGACCACGCCCGCTTGCGGGCGACCGCGAACCGGACGATGTCGGCGATCCAGTCCGAGTCGGTGCGCAGCTGCAGGTGCGCGGCGCCCGCCCGGCGCAGCGCGGCCGACACCCGCTCACGGTGCTCGGCCGCCGCGGCGGCGAACTCCCGGCACAGCAGGGGCGTGGTGACCACCTCGCGCTGGCGACCGGTCTCCGGATCGGCCAGCACGACCGTGCCGACGTCGGGCAGCTCCAGCTCGCGGGGGTCGAGCACCTCGACGGCCAGCAGCTCGTGGCGCGCGGACAGGGCGCGCAGCGTCGACTCCCACTCCGGCTCGCCGAGGAAGTCGGAGATGACGACGGCCAGCCCGCGGCGCCGCGGCGGGCGACGCAGCTGCTCGATCGCGGCGGTGAGGTCGCCGCGGGTGCCCGCAGGCGCGCTCGGCACCTGCGCCACCTGTCGGACGAGCCCCCGCGCGTAGGCCATCCCACCGCGCGCGGGCAGCCGGACCACCCGCTCTCCGGTGGAGACGAGCGCGCCGATCCGGTTGCCGCCACCGCGCGTCAGGTGGGCGACGGCGGCCAGCGCCGCGATCGCCAGATCGCGCTTCTCGCAGGCAGCGGTGCCGAAGTCGAGGCTGGGCGACAGGTCGAGCACCACCCACGTCTCCAGCTCCCGGTCGGCGACGGTCTGGCGCACATGCGGCACCATCGTCCGGGCCGTGACCGCCCAGTCGATGCGCCGAACGTCGTCGCCGGGCTGGTAGGAGCGAGCCTCGCCGAGCTCGCTGCCGGGACCGGGCACGAGGCCGAGGTGGTTGCCCTGCAGCAGCCCGTCGAGCCGGATCCGCACCGACAGCTCGAGCGCCTTGAGCGCCGCCTCCATCCGCCCGTCGCGCATCGACGGCGGAGATGTGGCGACCCGGCTCACGTCGCCGGGGCCGCGGGCACCGGCTGCGGCCTGGCCGTCACCTGCGGCAAGGGCACGGTGGAGAGCACGCGCGTGATGATGTGGTCGACGGGCACCTGGTCGGCCACCGCGTCGTAGGAGAGCACGAGCCGGTGGCGCAGCACGTCAGGGGCGATGTCCAGCACGTCCTGGGGAAGGACGTAGTCCCGGCCGCGGACCATCGCCAGCGCCCTCGCGCCCGCGACGATCCCCAGCGTGGCGCGGGGCGAGGCCCCGTAGGCGACCCAGCCCGCGACGTCGGCGAGGCCATGCTCGGCGGGCGTGCGGGTGGCGACGACCAGCCGGACGACGTAGTCGACAAGCGCGTGGTGCACGAACACCCGCGTGGCCACGACCTGCAGCCGGGAGAGCTCAGCAGGATCGAGAACCTGGTGGGCGACCGGCGGCTCGCCACCCATCCGGTAGACGATCTCGCGCTCCTCCTCGACGCCGGGGTACTCGACGATGATCTTGAAGAGGAACCGGTCGCGCTGGGCCTCCGGCAGCGGGTAGACGCCCTCGTTCTCGATCGGGTTCTGAGTGGCGAGCACGAGGAACGGATCGGGCATCGGGAAGGTCTTCCCACCGATCGACAGGTGCCGCTCCGCCATCACCTCCAGCAACGCCGACTGCACCTTCGCAGGCGCGCGGTTGATCTCGTCGGCGAGCACGAAGTTGGCGACGACGGGGCCGAGCTCGACGTCGAACTCCTCGCGGCCCTGCCGGTAGATGCGGGTGCCCAGGATGTCGGACGGCACGAGGTCCGGGGTGAACTGCAGACGGGCGAAGGTGCCGCCGACGACCTTCGCGACCGTCTCGACAGCCAGGGTCTTCGCCACGCCCGGCACGCCCTCCAGCAGCAGATGGCCCTTGGCGAGGAGGCCGACCAGCATCCGCTCGACGAGCCGGTCCTGGCCGACGATCACCTTCTTGATCTCGAAGACGGCACGCTCCAAGCGCTCGCCCTCCGCGGCCGGGCTGGGGACGGCATCTTGCGCGCTCACGCCGGCATCCAACACCCGCCGCGGTGAGGGCGGGGTGAGCCCCGTCGGTCAGGGACGGTGGCCGCGGCCGTCAGTGAAGCCGACGACCCGACCCGCCTCGGCTCGGACGACCGCGGCAAGCGCCGGATCCGGAGGTGGCCAACGGCCGGTCAAGCCACAACGCCGTCGCCACGGCGACGTGCTCGACCTCGTAGACACTGCGGCGTGTTCACAGAGGTTCGGCCCTCTGCGAGGACGCCATGAGCCCTGCGAGGTCGGCCGGGGGCGTGGGCCGGCGCCGGGCCGGGCGCCGTGGGCCGGGCCGGGCGCCGTGGGCCGGGCCGGGCGCCGTGGGCCGGGCCGGGCGCCGTGGGCCGGGCCGGGCGCCGTGGGCCGGGCCGGGCGCGGTGGGCCGGGCCGGGCGCCGTGGGCCGGGCCGGGTTGGCAAGATCGGCGGAAGTGGTGCCACACGGGCAAATGTGCACGCCCGACACCACAACCCGCGATCACCTCCGCGGGCACCAGGCAAGATCGGCGGAAGTGGTGTCACACGGGCAGATGTGCACGCCCGACACCACAACCCGCGATCACCTCCGCGCGCGCCAGGCAAGATCGGCGGAAGTGGTGCCACACGGGCAGATGTGCACGCCTGACACCACAACCCGCGATCACCCCTCCACGCCGGACAAGATCGGCCGAAGCGGACGCCGTACGGCGTGCGAAGTCGGCCAGGTGATCGCGCGGGGCGTCGGGGCGCGGCGCGGGGCGCGCCGGGGCGCGGGGCGGCAGCGGCTCGGGTTTGCAGCCGGGTGGCCCTGCTGCAATTCAGTCGGAGCAGTGTCACCCTGCTGCGATGCGGGCCGGGCCTGGCGCGCCAACTTGGGCCCTGGTGCGGCGACCCGCAACCCGCCGGGCACGCTAGACGATGCGGGTCACGTTGGGCATCAGGCCGCCGAAGCGGATCGGCACCAGCCGCACGGCGGCGCCCGAGTACGGCGCCTCGATCATCATCCCGTTGCCGACGTAGAGCGCGACGTGCCCGATGGCGCCGTCCTCGGAGTAGAACAGCATGTCCCCGGGCTGTCGCGCGGACACCGGCACCTGGCGGCCCGAGGTGTACTGGTAGCCGCTGTAGTGCGGCAGCGAGACCCCGACGCCGGCGAACGCGTAGATCATCAGGCCGGAGCAGTCGAAGCCGACGCGCCGGTAGTCGCCGAACGCGTCGGCGATGCCCCCGTCGCGCACGCCGAGCGTGGGCCCTCGGCCGCCACCCCCGCCCCACGCGTACTGCACACCCAGCTGCGACATCGCGCGGTCGATGACCGTGCGCACCGCCCCGGCGCCCCGCACGGGTCCCAGCTGCCCCGCGACGCGCCCGGCCGCGGACCGCTGGGCGGCGAGGGCGCGGGCCTGGGCGGCCGCCTCCTGCTCCTGCTGCCACGTGAGGAAACGGGCGCGTTGGGCGCGCAGGCCTGCGTCGCTGGCCACGGCCGCGGCGAGCTGGGCGTTCACGGCATCGCGCTGGGCCTGCACCTGCGCCAGCTGGGCGGCTTGGGCTTTGGCCTGGCTCTGCACCCTTGCGACGGCGCTCGCCGCGGCCGCGCTCGCCTGCTGGGCGAGCACCGCCTTCGCCTGGGCATCGTTCTCGGCCTTCCGGGCCAGTGAGTCGGCGTTGACCCGGGCTACGGCCGCGCGCTGCAGACTGTCGAGCGCCTGTTGCTGCTGATCGGCGACCATCTCGGCGAACGCGGACCGGTCCAGCACACCCTGTGGGCCCCCCGGCGCGGTGAGCAGTCCGAGTGGGCCGATGTCGAGACCTTGCTGGTAGCCTGCGGACAGGAAGTCGTCGACCCGTGCCCGCAGCGCGTCGACGTCGGCGGACGCGCTGTCGGTCGCGCGGCGGGCCGCCATGGCCGCTTGGCTCGCCTGGTCCGCGGCGGACTGGGCGTTCTGTTGGTCCACCAGCGCCCGGTTGCCCTGCTCCTGGCGCGCGGACAGCTCCAGCTGGATCTGAGCGGCCTTGTCGTCGAGCGCCGAAAGCTGGCCGGTGAGCGCGGCGACCTGCGCCGCGTGCTGCGTGACCGCGGCGTGGCCCGCGTTGAGCTGGCTGTCGGACGGGTTGGGCGGCGGCGTGGGCGGCGGCGGCGCCGCCATCGCGGCTCCTGGCACACCAAGCAGCAGTGCGACCAGCGCCGTCACAACGAGAACGGCAGGTGCCGCCAGTGGACGACCGACGCGCCGCACGGACCCTCCCGACTGATCGACCCGATTCCAGCGGCCGCACTGTTCCATTCAGGGGTGAGCAGATCGGGGTCGCCACGCGTGCCGATGGCCCAACTTCCCCTACATGGAGTAAGAGCGCCCGGCGAATGAGGGCCCCGGCCCGCGACGCCCAGGCACCTGCATCGCGGCGTTGCCCCCACATCCGAGTGCCCCGGCACGAGGACGCGGGGGCGCCTTGCGCTGCAGGCACCGCGGCGCCGCGGGCTCGCGGAACCCTCATTCGCCGGACCCTCTAACACCAATCGGGGCTCGCGCATTAAAAAGGACAAGCGTACTGTTAGGCGCCGAGCGGGGTCCACCGAGCCCGACATCGTCGAGTGCGCGACACTCCCGACAGCCGACCGACGTTTTTTCGAGGAGTAGTCCAGTGACCAGCAGCGACAGCTTCGGCGCGAAGGGGACCATTACGGCGGGTGGGGCCGAGTACGAGGTCTTCCGACTCTCCGCCGTCGAGGGCGCGCAGCGCCTGCCGTTCAGCCTCAAGGTGCTGCTGGAGAACCTGCTGCGCACCGAGGACGGAGCCAACGTCACCGCCGATCACGTGCGCGCGCTCGCGGGATGGGACCCGAGCGCCGAGCCGGACACGGAGATCCAGTTCACCCCGGCGCGGGTGATCATGCAGGACTTCACGGGCGTGCCGTGCGTGGTCGACCTCGCCACCATGCGGGAGGCCGTCACGGAGCTGGGCGGCGACCCGTCGAAGGTCAACCCGCTCGCCCCGGCCGAGCTCGTCATCGACCACTCCGTGATCATCGACGTGTTCGGCACGGCCGACGCGTTCGAGCGCAACGTCGACTTCGAGTACAGCCGCAACAAGGAGCGCTACCAGTTCCTGCGCTGGGGCCAGGGCGCGTTCGACGAGTTCAAGGTCGTGCCGCCGGGCACCGGCATCGTGCACCAGGTCAACATCGAGCACCTCGCGCGCGTCGTGATGACGAGGAACGGCCAGGCCTACCCGGACACGCTCGTCGGCACCGACTCGCACACCACGATGGTCAACGGCCTGGGCGTGCTGGGCTGGGGCGTCGGCGGCATCGAGGCTGAGGCGGCCATGCTGGGCCAGCCCGTCTCGATGCTCATCCCGAAGGTCGTGGGCTTCAAGCTCACCGGCGAGATCCCGCCGGGTGCCACCGCCACCGACGTGGTCCTGACGATCACCGAGATGCTGCGGCGCCATGGCGTGGTCGGCAAGTTCGTCGAGTTCTACGGCGAGGGCGTCGGCGCGGTGCCGCTGGCCAACCGCGCCACGATCGGCAACATGAGCCCGGAGTTCGGCTCCACCGCGGCGATCTTCCCGATCGACGACGAGACCATCCGCTACATGAAGCTCACCGGCCGCCCGGCCGAGCAGCTCCAGCTCACCGAGGCCTACGCGAAGGAGCAGGGCCTCTGGCACGACCCGGCCCGCGAGGCCGTCTACTCCGAGACCCTCGAGCTGGACCTCGGCACGGTGGTGCCCTCGATCGCGGGCCCGAAGCGCCCCCAGGACCGCATCGCGCTGACCGACGCGAAGGGCGCGTTCCGCAAGTCGATCCGCGACTACACCGATGACCCGGAGGGCGCCCCGGTCGGCGTCGGCGTCGACGAGTCGAACGAGGAGTCCTTCCCCGCCAGCGACTCCCCCACGCCCGGTTCGGGCGACGACGACGAGCCCGCTCCAGCCGTGTTCTCCGCGGCGGAGGGCTGCGGGGGGCGCCCGTCCAAGCCCACCCCCGTGAAGTCGGAGTCCCGCGGCGAGTTCGTGCTCGACCACGGCGCCGTCGTCATCGCCTCGATCACCAGCTGCACGAACACGTCCAACCCGTCGGTGATGCTCGGGGCCGCGCTGCTGGCGAAGAACGCCGTGGAGAAGGGCCTCACGGTGAAGCCGTGGGTGAAGACCTCGATGGCGCCGGGCTCCAAGGTGGTCACCGACTACTACGAGAAGGCGGGCCTCTGGCCGTACCTGGAGAAACTGGGCTACCACCTCGTCGGCTACGGCTGCACCACCTGCATCGGCAACTCCGGCCCGCTCTCGGACGAGATCTCCGCCGCGGTCAACTCCGCCGACCTCTCGGTCTGCTCGGTGCTCTCGGGCAACCGGAACTTCGAAGGCCGGATCAACCCGGACATCAAGATGAACTACCTGGCCTCGCCGCCGCTGGTCATCGCCTACGCCCTCGCGGGCACGATGGACTTCGACTTCGAGACCCAGCCGCTCGGCACCGCCACCGACGGCACCGACGTGTTCCTGCGCGACGTCTGGCCGTCGGCCCAGGATGTGCAGCACACGATCGACACTTCGATCAACCAGGAGATGTTCACCAAGGACTACGCCGACGTCTTCGCGGGCGACGAGCGCTGGAAGAGCCTCCCCACACCGGAGGGCAACACCTTCGCGTGGGACCCGGAGTCCACCTACGTCCGCAAGCCGCCGTACTTCGACGGTATGGCCCCCGAGCCGGAGCCGGTCGTCGACATCAGCGGGGCACGGGTGCTCGCGCTGCTGGGCGACTCGGTGACCACTGACCACATCTCCCCCGCCGGGTCGATCAAGGCGGGCACCCCCGCCGCCGCGTACCTGGACGAGCACGGTGTCGAGAAGAAGGACTACAACTCCTTCGGCTCCAGGCGCGGCAACCACGAGGTGATGATCCGCGGCACGTTCGCGAACATCCGGCTCCGCAACCAGCTGCTCGACGACGTGAGCGGCGGCTACACCCGCGACTTCACCCAGGCCGACGCGCCGCAGGCGTTCATCTACGACGCCGCGCAGAACTACGCCGCGGCAGGCACGCCGCTCGTGGTGCTCGGCGGCAAGGAGTACGGCTCGGGCAGCTCGCGCGACTGGGCGGCCAAGGGCACCGCGCTACTGGGGGTCAAGGCCGTCATCGTCGAGTCGTTCGAGCGCATCCACCGCTCCAACCTCATCGGCATGGGCGTCATCCCGCTGCAGTTCCCGGCGGGTGAGTCGGCGAGGTCACTGGGCCTCGACGGCACCGAGAGCTTCGACATCGCGGGCATCACCGCGCTGAACGACGGCTCGACCCCGCGCACCGTCGCCGTCACCGCGACCAAGGCCGACGGCGCCACCGTCGCCTTCGACGCTGTGGTCCGGATCGACACCCCCGGCGAGGCCGACTACTACCGCAACGGCGGAATCCTGCAGTACGTGCTGCGCGGCATGCTGCGCGGCTAGAAGGGTCTGTTCTGGGCGCTTCTAGGAGGGGGAGTGCTGCTGCTGGCCGGGCTGGTCATCGCCGTCGGCTCCCTCATCCAAGGGGGCGTCGGGTTCGGGTTCGCCCTGGTGGCCACGCCACTGCTGGCGATCATCGACCCGGCCCTCGTGCCGGGACCGCTGCTCCTGGTGACGTCGCTGCACGCCGTGCTGGCGATGCGCAGGGAGCACTCCGACACCGACTGGCGGGGTGTGGGCTGGTCGCTGCTGGGAAGGCTGCCGGGGACCGCGCTGGGTGTGCTGGCGGTGGCGACGTTGCCCCTGCGGGGGTTCATCGCGTTCGTCGCGGTCACCGTGCTCGTGTGTTGCGGCCTGTCGGTCACCCGCTGGCGGCCGCGGCGCACCGTGCCCGCCCTGCTGACGGCGGGCGCGGTGTCCGGGCTGGGCGGCACCGCAGCCTCGATGGGCGGCCCGCCGCTGGCCCTGCTGTACATGGACGCCGACGGGCCGCGTGTGCGGTCGACACTCGCGGCGTACTTCACCGCAGGTGCGGTCGTGTCACTCGGCTCCCTCGCGCTGAGCGATCAGATCGACGCCGAGGCCGTTCGCGATGGAGCCCTGCTGACGCCGTTCATGCTCGCCGGATTCCTGCTGTCCAGCCCGGCGCGACGGCTGCTGGACGCCGACTGGGTACGTCCGGCGGTGATTGCGCTGGCGGGCGGGAGCGCGCTCGCGCTGCTGGCCAGGGCGGTCTGGAGCTGACGGTGGGGCCGCCTCGCTCCCCTGCCTCGGCCTGGGGTGTCGTCCAATGATTGGCGGAACGCTGGCGTCAATGTTTGATTGACAACGGGAAGCCACAGAGACAATCTTGTTGCGTTGCGGTCGCCATGGCCCCCGCAACGCAACAAGATCTACATGCTGCCCCCGCCGGTCGGGTGAGTCGGGTCGACCCACGCGACGTGCTCAGGATCGGCGACGCCCTCGATGTCGAGGTTGACCACGATCGGGTCCTGGCCGCTGCGGGTGAGCACGCACTCCAGCGGTTCGTCGTCGGACGCGTTGATCTCCTGATGGGGCACGTACGGCGGCACGAAGATGAACCCGCCCGGCCCGGCCTCCGCGGTGAACTCGAGCTGCTCACCCCAGCGCATCCGCGCTTTCCCGCGCACCACGTAGATCACGCTCTCCAGCTCGCCGTGGTGGTGCGCGCCGGTGCGGGCGCCCGGATGGATCGTCACCGTGCCCGCCCACAGCCGTTCCGCGCCCGCGCGGGCGCGGGTGACCGCGGCTGCCCGGTGCATGCCGGGCGTCTGCGGTGTGTTGGTGTCCAGCGCGTCGCCGGGAATGACGCGCACCCCGGCCGTGCGCCAGTCGTCGCTCATGGCTGCGACGCTAACCCAGGCGCGGCCGCGTGCAACCGGGCGCGCGTCGCCGCATCGGCAGGGAAGAAGGACTCGACCGCCAACTCCGAGAGCGTGACGTCGTGGGGGCCGCCGAACGTCGTCACCGCGGTGTGCAGGCTGAGATCGCCCGCGGGGTCGGCGACGGTCACGGTGAGCAGGAGCTCCTGGACGCCGAGCTCGGGTCCCGCGTCGAGCACGTCAGCGACGCCGGGATAGGTGCGGATCTCCCGGAGCAGCTCGCGCAGGCGCTGATCGCCGCTCCAGCGCAGCGCGCGGGTGAGCCGTTGGCCGAGGTGGGCGATCCACGCCTCGGGACGGCGCACCCTGGGAAGCAGCCCGCCGGGATGCAACCCGATGCGGTAGGCGTTGGGCGCGACCAGCAGGTCGGGGTCGACCCCCGACAACAGCGGCGCCGTGCCGCTGTTGGTCATGAGCACGTCTCCCCACCGGTCGAGCACCAGCGCCGGATAGGGCTGCTGGCCCTCCAGCAGATGAGCCAGCGCCTCGCGCGCGGAGTGCAAGTGCTCCGCGCCCAGGTCGGACTCCGCGTAGGCGGGTGCGTAGCCCGCCGCCAGCACCAGGGCGTTGCGCTCCCGCAGCGGCATCTCCAGGTGCTCGGCCAGATGCAGCAGCAGCGATCGGCTGGGCCGCGCACGGCCGGTCTCGACGAAGCTCAGGTGCCGCGCCGACACCCCGCTAGCGGACGCCAGGTCCAGCTGGCTGCGACGCGCCTCCTGCCGCCAGTGCCGCAGGAGGTCCCCGACGGTGGGCCGGGCCGTCTTCTGGGCCGTCCTCCGGGCTGTGGTCACCGGCCGACCGTAGCCGCGCGCCCGCGGCGGAACGACTACCTCGGAGGTAATCGACCCGATGACCCGGTGCGGGGAGTCTCGAGGGCGTCAGCACAACGCAGGAGCCGAGGAGGCCCACCATGACCACGTTCGACGACACCGCCCGCGCCTACATCGCCGCCTGGAACACCCAGGACGCCGCCGAGCGCCGGGACGCGGTGGCGGCGGTGTTCGCGCCCGACGCCACCTACACCGACCCCCTCGCGGGCGTGACCGGCCACGACGCGATCGCCGCGCTCATCGAGGGCGCACAGCAGCAGTTCGCGGGCTGCACGTTCCGCCTGTCCGGGCCGGTCGACGGCCACCACGACCAGGCCCGCTTCACCTGGACGCTCGGACCTGGTGAGGAGGAGCTGGTGGTGGGCTTCGATGTCGTCCGGCTCGACGACGCCGGGCGCATCACCGAGGTGCTGGGCTTCCTGGACAAGGTTCCCGCCGCCGCCTGACGAGGGGTGTGGCGGCGAGGGGGTGACGCCAGTAGCGCCCGGGTGTGCAGCAGGGTGGCCCTGCTGCGACTGAGTCGGAGCAGGGCCACCCTGCTGCGATGCGGACGTGGCCCAGCCACGGCGGCGCGCCCGCGGCGAGGCTCGCCCTCTCAAGCAGCGGTGGCCAGGGTCAGCGCGTGGCGGCCCGCCTCGTCGGTCCAGGTGCGGGTGATCTCGTAGCCGGTGGCCTCCAGCCACCCCCGCACCCCGCCCGGCCGGAACTTGGCCGAGGTCTCGGTGACCAGCTCCTCCCCCTCGGCGAAGCGCACGGTCAAGTCGAGGGTCGCCACGCGCACCGTCATCGCCCGCTGTGCCCGCAGCCGCATCTCGATCCACTCGTGGCGCGGATCCCACAGCGCGCGGTGGTCGAACGCCTCGACGGCGAAGTCGGCCGCCAGCTCTCGGTTGAGCACGTGCAGGACGTTGCGGTTGAACTCCGCCGTGACGCCCTGCGCGTCGTCGTAGGCCGCCACCATCGTCGGCTCGTCGACCACCATGCTCGTGCCGAGCAGCAGTTGCTCGCCCGGGCGCAGCACCCCGCGGAGCTGGGTGAGGAACGCGGCCCGGTCACGGGGCTGCAGGTTGCCGATCGTGCCGCCGAGGAACGCGACCGTCCGCCTGAGGCCACGGGGCAGCCGGTCCAGGTGTCGGGTGAAGTCGCCGACCACGCCGTGCAGCGCGAGGCCGGGGTAGTCGGGCGCGAGCGCGTCCATCGCCGCCCGCAGCGCGGAGGCGCTGACGTCCTGGGGCACGTAGGTTGCCAGCCTGCCGGTGCGCCGGAAGGCGTCGAGCAGCAACCGGGTCTTCTCCGACGAGCCCGAGCCCAGCTCGACGAGCATGTCGGCCCCCGACAGCGCGGCGATCTCGTCGACGGCCTCGGTCAGGAGGCCCCGCTCGGTGCGCGTGGGGTAGTACTCGGGCAGCCGGGTGATCTCCTCGAACAGGGCACTGCCGCGCGCGTCGTAGAACCACTTCGGCGGCAGGCTCTTCGGGCTCGCGGCCAGGCCCGCCCTGGCGTCCGCCGCGAGCGCGGCCTCGGCGTCGTGGTCGGTCAGATGAATGTCCAGAACGCCTGCGTTCACGGGCTCCTCAGCGGTGTCAGGTGGCAGTCGCCGGGGCGGGCCACCACGAGATGACGGTCGGTGATCCCGGTCCAGCCGGGGTCGGGGTCGGTCGGTTCGGACGCGACGAGCGCGACGCCGGGCGCCACGCGCACCGAAAGCGCATGCCCCCACGCGGTGGCCCAGATCGTGGCGCCGTCGGTGAGCAGGAGGTTCAGCCGCGAGCCAGGTGCCACGGCCGCGACGTCCTCCACGACACCGACCAACGCGTCCGCGCCCGCGGTGCCGTCGTCAGGGCCCGCGCGGAGACGGTGCCGGACCAGTGCCCACAGCAGCGCGGCGTCGGTGGGGGCGTCGAGGGTGAGCAGGTCGGTCACCGGCAGGGCCGCCGCGAGCGGCCCCACCGTCTCCGGCCAACCGCGGACCACGCCGTTGTGGCTGAACAGCCAGCGGCCCTCCGCGAACGGGGCCGACGCCGCGGCCGTGACCGGCATCCCCACCGTGGCGGAGCGCACCGCGGCCAGCGCCGCCGCCGTCCGCGTCACCCCGGCCAGGTCGGCGAACGCCGCATCGGACCAGATCGGCGCCACGCTGCGGTAGCGCACGGCATCAGGCCCCGGACCGGGGTACCAGCCGACCCCGAACCCGTCGGCGTTGACCGTGCCGCCGCCGCGCATGTCGTCGGGCGCGTAGGACTGGCGCAACAACCCGTGTGGTGGCTCCAGCACGAGTGCGGCCAGCGACGTCGGCGGCCCGAGGTAGGCCAGGTGGCGACACACTTCTCAGGCGTCCCAGGCCAGTCGGAACCCGGCGAAGACCTGGCGGCGGATCGGGTGGTCCCAGTTGCGGAAGGTGCCCCGGACCGCTGCGGGGTCCGTGCCGAACGAGCCTCCGCGCAGCACCCGGTAGTCGCCGCCGAAGAACACCTGCGAGTACTCCGCGTACGGGAACGCCGCGAATCCGGGATAGGGGTGCCATCCCGAGGCCGTCCACTCCCACACGTCGCCGATCAGCTGCTCGACCCCGAGCGGCGACGCGCCCTTCGGGTAGGCACCGACCGGAGCGGGTGACAGGTGGCGCTGCCCGAGGTTGGCGTGGGCCGGGGTGGGGTCCTCGTCGCCCCACGGGTAGCGCCGCGACGTGCCGGTGGCCGGGTCGAACCGGGCCGCCTTCTCCCATTCGGCCTCGGTCGGCAGGCGGGCGCCGACCCACGCCGCGTAGGCGTCGGCCTCGTGCGCGCACACGTGCACAACGGGCTCGTCGAGCGGCACGGGCTCGACCACGCCGAACCGCCGCCGCCACCAGGTGCCGCCCGCGTCGGCGGCCCAGAACTGGGGGGCGACGAGCTCGGCGTCGGTCCGGTGCCGCCAACCGGCGTCGGTCCACCAGCGGGGATCGCGGTAGCCGCCCGCGTCGACGAACGCCGCGTACTCCCCGTTGGTGACCGGTGCGGTGGCGATCCGGAACGCGGGCACGTCGACGGCGTGCGCGGGCCGCTCGTTGTCCAATGCCCACGGCTCGGTCGAGGTGCCCATCGTGAACCGTCCGGCAGGCACGAGCACATCGGGCCTGCGCAGCGGGCGACCCGGCGGCGGCGGTTCGGCCTGCAGGACGGGCGCGCCCGCCCGGAGCTGGTGGGTGGCGAGCATCGTCTCGTCGTGCTGCTGCTCGTGCTGGACGATCATGCCGAACGCGAACCCGTCGGCCTCCAGCCGCCGCCCCGACAGCGGGCTGCGGTCCAGCGCGTCGAGGGCCTTGTCCCGCACCTCCGCGACGTAGGTGCGGGTCTCGGCCGGGGTGAGCAGCGGGAGCTCGACGCGGCGGGCCCTGGGGTGCTGGAACGCGTCGTAGAGGCCGTCGATCTCGGGCCGCAGCGGGGCCCGCCCGCCGACGTCGCGCACCAGCCACAGCTCCTCCTGGCTGCCGATGTGCGCGAGGTCCCAGACCAGCGGCGACATCAGCGGCGAGTGCTGGGCCACGAGGTCGGCCTCGTCGACGGCGTCGGTGAGGGCCGTGCTGCGGGCCCGCGAGGCGGACAACAGGTCGGCGACCCGCGCGCGGAGCGCTTCGGCGGTGCCGTGATGACTGCCGTTGTGACGGCGGTCGGGGATCGCCTCGGCCGCCGGGTTGTCGGGTGCCATCAAGCAGCTCCTTCCGGCTCGTCGGCGGGGCACCGGCCGTGCCGGACGAGCCTCTCGGTCATGGCGATGAGCTCGTCGACGAGCCACTGCGGGGCGGCGAGATCGGGCAGCCGCTCGCACGCCAGTCCGAACACCTCGGTCGCCGCACGGGCGAGGACCCGGTCGGCGAGCCCGTGGCGGGCGGCCGACACCCATCGGGTGCGCGCGGGCGCGCAGGCGTCACGCACGAGGTCGATCACGGCGGGCTCGGACAGCAACGCGGCCAGCACCGCGACCGGAAGGGCCCAGCGCCTGCCCGGCTGCATGTCGACGTAGCGCACCTCCAGGTGTCCCTGCGGGCGCACCGGCGGGAACAGGGTGGTGACGTGGTAGTCGAGATCGGCGATGGTCGGCGGCCGCGGCCGCCGGTCGCGCACCCACGCGGCGAACGTCAGTCCGTTGGGCACGAGCCAGCTGCCCTGCTCCCGTACGCACAGCACCGGGGCCTCCAGCACACGGCGCGCCCACGCGGCGGCCGGGTCGGCAGGGTCGGGCTCGGCGGGCGGCGCAGTGCGGGCGGGATCGGCCCGGAGCCACGCCGCCCAACGGGCCGACTTCCACCCGGTGCGCCTGCCATGCAGGCGCGGCGAGTTGGCGAAGGCCGCCAACAGCACCGGGCCGAGAGCGTGCACCGCCGCCCACCGCCCGGCCACGGCCGAAGGCTCGCCCGCGTCGAGGCTGACCTGGACCGCGGCCGTCGAGCACATTGCGCTGCGGCCGAGTAGTCCGATGCGGTCGAAGGACTGCTCCATCGCGCGGTAGCGGGGGAGATCCAGCACGCGGACCGGCGGACGGTGCTCGTCGGCCGCCCTTCCCGCGACGGCGAGGCCAGCGGACGCCACGAGGCCGTGCAGCACGTCGGCGTCGGCGGAGACGGTGGAGAGCAGCCCGGACAGATCGGGAAGCGGCGGGCTGGCGAGCTCGATCTGGCCGCCGGGCTCCACAGTGACCTCGGAGCCGCCGGGCAGCAGATCGGCGGGGGATGACGGATCGAGGGACGTCGGGCTGTGCCTGCCCAGCGCACCGGCGAGGGTCGCGGCGGTGAGACTGCCGGAGGAGGTGGGCCGCACCAGCCACTCCAGCTCTACCCCGGTCAGTCGCGGGGGGCCGTGCTTGAAGCAGACGGAGGCCACGTAGGCCTCGGCGTCCACCCGGTCGCGCAACACCGACCGGCCCGCGTCCGGGTCCGATTCGCCCGGTTCGGTGCCAATCTCGGCGGCGGAGGAGCCAACCTGCTGGGTCACGAGCGTCGACGCTACCCGCGCAACGAGAGGGAGTGCAGGAGAGTTCAACGATCCGTCATATGGCCGCACACACCCGGCCGAGAGGGTCGGGCGAAGGAGGGCTCTGCGAGCCCGGGAGCGTCCAGGCGCCTGCAGCGCACGGCGCCCCCCGCGGCCTCGTGCCGGAACCCTCGTTCGCCGCGCGCTCTAGGATCGCGTCGTGCCCCGCGTCAGCACCGACCAGCTCGAGGCGCGGCGGCAGCAGATCCTCGACGGGGCCCGTGCCTGCTTCGCCGCCTACGGCTACGAGGGCGCCACCGTCCGCAGGCTCGAACAGGGCATCGGGCTGTCCCGCGGCGCGATCTTCCATCACTTCGGCGACAAGGACACGCTGTTTCTCGCGCTCGCCGAGCAGGACGCCCGCCGGATGGCCGACGTCGTCGCCGAGCAGGGCCTCGTGCAGGTCATGCGGGAGCTGCTCACCGATCCCGCGGGCGAACGCAGCTGGCTCGGCACGCGGCTGGAGGTCTCGCGTCGGCTGCGGACCGACCCCCGGTTCCGGGAGCGCTGGAGCGCCCACTCCGCCGCGCTCACCCTGGCGACGCGGGAACGGTTGGAACGGCAGGCCAAGGCCGGGTCGCTGCGCGACGACGTGCCCGTCGCGGTGCTCGCCCAATATCTGGAGCTCGTGCTGGAAGGCCTCGTCTCGCATCTGGCGATGGGCTTGCCCGCCGACGACCTCGGCCCCGTGCTCGACGTCGTCGAGGCGTCGGTCCGGCGCCAACGCATTGCAGCAGGGTGGCACCGCTGCGACTGAGTCGCAGCGGTGCCACCCTGCTGCAACTGACGCGCCCTTGCTGCCCTCGCTCCGCGGGACACGGCCCTGTTGTGAGCTACCTACGAGGGTCTGTCGTTGCTATGGTGATGGCGTTTGCCCCCGGTGACGGGGCGCGCGCCTCGACAACGACGCCGCGGTGCGCGCCTCACACGGGCTCGGGATTCAGATCCCGTGCGGGCGGCCCGCCGAGGAGACGTTCCTCATCCGCATACTGCGTGCGGTACAGCGCCGCATAACGCCTCCCGGCCGCGAGAAGAACGTCGTGGGTGCCCCGCTCGACGACCCGGCCGCGCTCGACGACGGCGATCTCGTCCGCCGCCCTGATCGTCGAGAGCCGGTGGGCGATGACGATCGCCGTGCGCCCTTCGAGCGCCTCGGCCAGAGCCTCCTGCACCGCGACCTCGGACTCCGAGTCGAGGTGCGCGGTCGCTTCGTCGAGGATGACGACGCGCGGCCTCGCCAGCAGCAGCCGCGCGATGGTGAGGCGTTGCCGCTCGCCGCCCGACAGGCGGTAGCCGCGCTCCCCCACCACCGTGTCGAGGCCGTCGGGCAGAGTGGCCAGCAGCTCGCCGAGGCGGGCGCGGTGCAGCGCATGGATCAGTTCGGCGTCGGTCGCGTCCGGCGCGGCGTAGCGGAGGTTGGCCGCGATCGTGTCGTGGAACAGGTGTCCGTCCTGCGTGACGACGCCGACCGCGCCGCGCACGGCCGCGAACGTCAGGTCCCGCACGTCGATGCCCGCGAGCTCGACCGACCCGCCGTCGATGTCGTAGAGGCGCGGTACGAGCGTCGCGATCGTCGACTTGCCCGCGCCGGACGGCCCGACGAGCGCCAGCATGCGTCCCGCGTCGACCTCAAGGTCGATGCCGTGCAGCACCTCCTCGCCGCCGCGTTGGTCGAGCACCGCGACGTCTTCCAGCGAAGCCAACGACACCTGGTCGGCGCGCGGATAGGTGAACCGCACGTCGCGCAGCCGCACCGAGACAGGCCCGGCGGGCAGGCCGACGGCGTCGGCTCGCTCGGTGATCATCGGAGGGAGGTCGAGCACCTCGAAGACCCGCTCGAAGGACACGAGGGCGGTCATGACGTCCACGCGGGCGTTCGCGAGCGCGGTCATCGGCGAGTAGAGCCGGGTGAGCAGGAGCGCGAGGGTGACGACCGTGCCCGCCTCGATCCGACCGGTGACAGCCAGCCAGCCGCCCAGGCCGTAGATCAGGGCCTGGGCCAGCGCCGACACCAGCGACAGCGCGGTGACGAACACCCGCGACGCCATCGCGGTGCGCACGCCGATGTCGCGGATGCGCACGGCCCGGTCGGCGAACGCGGCGATCTCGTCGTCGGGGCGGCCGAACAGCTTCACCAGTGTCGCCCCGGGCGCGGAGAAGCGCTCGGTCATCTGGTTGGACAGACCCGCGTTGAGATCGGCGGCCTCGCGGCGAAGGTCGGCGATGCGCCTGCCCATCCGGCGCGCCGGGATCACGAAGATCGGCAGCAACAGCAGCGCCAGCACCGTGACCTGCCAGGCCAACGTGATCATCACAGCGACGGCGAGCGTTAGCTGGATCACGTTCGACACGACGCTCGCCATCGTCGACGTGATCGCCGACTGGGCGCCGATCACGTCGTTGTTGAGCCTGCTGACCAGGGCGCCGGTGCGGGTGCGGGTGAAGAACGCCACCGGCATCCGCTGCACGTGCGCGTACACCGCCCGACGCAGGTCCGCGATGAGTCCCTCGCCGATGCTCGAGGAGAACCAACGGGTGCCCAGCCCGTTGACCGCCTCGACCACCGCCAACGCGGCGATTCCGCCCGCGAGCCCGACCACGGTGGCCGAAGCCACCGCGGCGTCTCCCCGCGCGACGATCGTGTTCACGACCCGGCCCGCGAGAATCGGTGTGATGACCCCGACGACCGACGAGACGACGGTGAACACCAGGAAGGCGAGCAGACCCCGCCGATACGGTGCGGCGAAGCGCCAGATCCGCGGGATCGTCCCCTTCTTGACCGACTGGGGCGCGTCGACCCCGTGGGCGACGCTTCGCAGCATCCCGAACGGCCTGTCCACGCGCTCTCCTCTCGACGGAGGTGCAACGCGCTCCCGGGCTACTCCCTTCCCAGTGGCGACCGCCCGGCCGGTTACTTCTTCTTGGTGCGGGTGGCGCCGCCGCGACCGCGCAGTGTCACGCCGGTCTCGGAGAGCACCCGGTGTACGAATCCGTAGGACCGGCCCGTCTGCTCGGCGAGCGCCCTGATGCTGGCGCCCTTCTCATACTTCTTCTTCAGGTCGGTGGCAAGCTTGTCCCGCTGGGTGCCGGTGATGCGCGCACCCTTCTTCAAATCGGTCACAGCCTGTCCCCTCCAGCCTAGTCAATAACACCTGTTCCGTACCTTAGACCCCCGGGTGCGGCAATGATCGTCCACCGACGGGGTCGGCAACAGGAGATCTTTTCGAAGATCGGTGAACGGTTCCGCCGAACGGATCACGCACACGGGTGATCATTGCGGCCGTTTGATCACCAGGCCGTCACCCCGTCGCCACTCTCCGGTCACTCCGGGAGTGGATCGACGAGCCACCTGCTCCCTCCCCTGCCGGTTTCTGACCCACGACACGGACCCGTGGCGGACGGCGATCGGGTGGTGACCGTCCCGACCGGATCGTCCGATCAGGCCAGCTGGACGAGATCGAGGTAGTCGGGCGACCACAGATCTTCGGTGCCGTCCGGCAGCACGATGACCTTGTCCGGCGTCAGTGCCTCGACCGCGCCGGGATCGTGGGTGACCAGCACGACCGCGCCCGCGAAGCGACGCAGGGCGTCGAGCACCTGCGCGCGGCTGGCCGGGTCGAGGTTGTTGGTGGGCTCGTCGAGCAGCAGCACGTTGGCCGAGCTGGAGACCAGGCCCGCGAGGGCGAGCCGGGTGCGCTCACCGCCCGACAGCGTGGCCGCGCGCTGGTCGAGCTGGTCGCCGGAGAACATGAAGGAGCCGAGCAGCGTGCGCAGTTGCTGCTCCGGCGCGTCGGGGGAGGCGTGCCGGACGTTCTCCCAGACCGTGGCGTCCATGTCGAGCGTGTCGTGCTCCTGGGCGAAGTAGCCGGTGCGCAGCCCGTGGCCGGGGACGACCGCGCCCGTGTCGGGTGTTTCGGCCCCGGCCAGCAGCCGCAGCAAGGTGGTCTTGCCCGCGCCGTTCAGCCCGAGCACCACGACCTTGGCGCCCCGGTCGACGGCCAGGTCGACGCCGCTGAAGACCTCCAGTGAGCCGAACGCCTTCGACAGCCCCTCCGCGGTGAGCGGGGTGCGCCCGCACGGCGCCGGGTCGGGGAACCGGATCCGCGCGACGCGGTCGCGTTTGTGCTCTGGCTCAAGCTCGGCCAGCATCTGGTCGGCGCGTCGGGCCATGTTCTTGGCCGCCACCGCCTTCGTGGCCTTGGCCCCCATCTTCGCCGCCTGTGTGTGCAGGACCGCGGCCTTCTTCTCGGCGTTGGCCCGCTCCCGCCGCCTGCGCTTCTCGTCGGTGGCCCGCGCCTCCAGGTAGCGGCGCCAGTCCACGTTGTAGAGATCGGCCTCGCTCCGTGTGGCGTCGAGGTACCAGACCTTGTTGACGACAGCGGCGAGCAGCTCGGTGTCGTGGCTGATCACGACGAGGCCGCCGCTGTGAGCGGACAGGAACGAACGCAGCCAGGTGATCGAGTCGGCGTCGAGGTGGTTGGTCGGCTCGTCGAGCAGGAGAGTGGTGGCACTGGGCGCTCCCCCGCCGCCGCCGTCGGACGCCGCGAAGAGGATGCGCGCCAGCTCCACGCGGCGGCGTTGGCCTCCGGAGAGCGTGGAGATCTGCTGGTTGAGCACGCGGTCGGGCAGCCCGAGGTGCGCACAGATGCGGGCCGCGTCGCTCTCCGCCGCGTAGCCGCCGAGAGCGGCGAAGCGCTCCTCGATCCGCCCGTACTCGCGCACGGCCCGGTCGTTCTGCGCGCCGTCGACGAGCTCGGCCATCGCCGTCTGCGCCTTCTCCATCTTGCGCAGCATCTCGTCGAGCCCGCGCGCGGACAGGACGCGGTCCTTGGCCGTGACGGTGAGGTCACCCTCGCGGGGGTCCTGCGGCAGGTAGCCCACCGAGCCGGACGTGGTGACCGTTCCCCCGTACGGCTCGCCCGCTCCGGCAAGGACCCGCATGGTGGTGGTCTTGCCCGCGCCGTTGCGGCCGACGAGCCCGATGCGGTCGCCGGACTGGACGCGCAGGTTGGCCCCGGACAGCAGGATGCGGGATCCGGCCCGCAGCTCCAGGTCGGTGGCGGTGATCAATGAGTTCTCCGGGGGGACGAGGGTCGGCGATCGCGTGGGGGCGAAGCGCTGGCTACCCGATCCGGATCACGCATCCAGGGTACCGGTCCGCGGGAGCGGGTTTTCGCCGTAGGGTCGCGGGCATGACCGATCTCACCGACTCACTGCGCGGCCGGGCGACCCTCGTCACCGGGGCCAGCCGGGGCATCGGGCACGCCATCGCCGCCGAGCTGCTCACCCGCGGCGCCTCTGTGACGATCACCGCACGGAAGCCGGACGAGCTCGCCGCCGCCGCGAAGGAGCTGGTGGAGGGCCCAGCGGGCGGCACGGCAGAACGTGTGCTGGCGGTCGCGGGCAACGCCGGATCAGCCGAGTCCCGCGAGGAAGCGGTGTCGCGCACCGTCGAGGCGTTCGGCAGGCTCGACATCCTGATCAACAACGCCGGGATCAACCCCACCTACGGGCCGCTCGTGGACGCCGACCTCGACGCCGTCCGGAAGATCTTCGACATCAACGTGGTCGCGGCGTTGGGGTACCTGCAGCTGGCCTACCGGGCGTGGATGGCCGAGCACGGCGGTGCCGTGGTCAACATCGCGTCCGTGGCCGGGCTCCGCTCGACCGGTGTGATCGCTGCGTACGGGGCGTCCAAGGCGGCGCTGATCCGGCTGACCGAAGAGCTGGCGTGGCAGCTGGGCCCGTCGATCCGGGTCAACGCCGTGGCCCCCGCCGTGGTGAAGACGCGGTTCGCCACCGCGCTGTACAGCGAGGGCGAGGACAAGGTCAGCGCCGCGTACCCGATGAAGCGCCTCGGCGCGCCAGAGGACGTGGCCCAGATGGTCGGCTTCCTGGTGTCCGACGCCGCGTCGTGGATCACCGGAGAGACCGTCCGGGTGGACGGGGGGGTGCTGGCGACCGGCGGGCTCGGTTGACCCCGTGCGCGACTCCTACAGCACGGGGGCGTCGGTCCACAGCCTGCTCGTCCGGCCGGTCAGCACGTCCAGCAGCGCCGTCGCTTGGCCGTCGGTGAGCGAGGCCACGTAGTCGATCACTGCCCGGCCGCTGGCGAGCGGCACGGAGCCCAGCTCGCCCCGCGAGAGCTCGACGAGATCGTGGAGCCGCGGCGGCAGGCGGGGGCCGTCGCCGTCCTCGTCGAGCCATTCGGTGAGGGCCTGCACGAGCGCGGCGAGGACGGTCGCCTGTCCACGCTGGTAGGAGGCGAGGTCGGCGCGGCGCAGGACGAAGCGCTGGTGCACGAATTTGAGCACCGCCACCTCGTGCCACTGGGCCGTCGCGAGCGTGACGTGGGCCGAGCGCACCGGCGGGTCGGGGTTCACGGTCACGCCCGCCACCAACCGCGAGGTCCACCGGGCCGAGAACTCCGCGACCGCCCGCTCCCCCGCCATCGAACCGTCGAACGGCACAGCGAGCAGCCCGTCGACCAGATCGTCGCGGACCCGGTGGACGGCCGCGGCGAACGCGTCGTCGTCGTAGGCCCAGGCATCCTTGTCCCGCAGCCTGCGTCGGAGCCGCTCGAGATCCGAACCGGGCCCGGCGTCCCCCGCGCCGCGCACCCAGCCCGACAGCTCGGTGGCGACCCCGGCCTGCTGCAGGACGCCGACGCGGTGGAAGTCCTCGAGATCGTGGATGGCGTAGGCGATGTCGTCCGCGGTGTCCATCACGGCCGCCTCGACCGTCTGCTGCCACGGGCCGACCGGGAACGCGGCCCGGCAGTCGAGGAGGTCGTCCAGCTCACTCGTGTAGGCGGAGAACTTGGCCGATCCCGCGTCGGGCGCTCCGGGCAGCGGTCCCCCGCCCCGCGGCGGCAGCAGCGCGTCGACGGGATGGGGGTCGGGGTAGCTCCGCCGCGTCCACGGGTACTTGAGCACGGCGGCGCGCACCGCCACGGTGAGGTCGAGGCCGGTGCCGCCGGGGCCGTGCAGGTCGATGGTGGTGACGATGCGAAAGCTCTGCGCGTTGCCCTCGAAGCCATCAGGCAGGCCGAGGCGCTCCCTGGCGACCCGGTCGAGCACCTGCTCGCCGAGATGCCCGAACGGGGGGTGCCCCAGGTCGTGGGCCAGCGCTGCCGCTTCCACAACGTCGGGGTCGCAGCCGCCCAGCCCGTCGATCAGCGGGTGGGTGGCCAAGCGCTCGGCGATCGCGCGGGCGACTTGCGCCACCTGCAGGCTGTGGGTCAGCCGGTTGTGCACCAGGAGGCCCGCGCCCGCCGGGCTGACGACCTGCGTGACGCCCGCGAGGCGGGCGAAGAACGGCGACGCGGCGATGCGGTCGCGGTCGACCCGGAACGGGCTGGTCGCCAACCCGACCCCGGACTCGGCGACCCACAACCGCCGCGCCGCCCGCGCGTCCTGATCCACACCGCGCAGGCTATCCCCGGCCCACCCACCCCGTCGGCGCCTAGCCGGCCCTCGGGCCAGCTGGCCTGCGGGGCACCGCAGCAGGGTGACACCGCTGCGACTCAGTCGGAGCGGTGTCACCCTGCTGCAGATCGTTTCGGGGCCTGCCACACCCCGCCGCGATCAACGCGGCGCGCGGCGCGGTCGGGCCGCCACCCATACTGGCGCCATGACCAGCGTGCTCGTGGTCGGCGGGGGGCCTTCCGGGCGCGCACTGGCAGCGGAGTGTGCGGCGCTGGGCTGCGCGACGCTGCTTGTCGACCGCGCCCCCGCCGCGCCGTGGCGGGCCACGTACGGCGCTTGGCTCGACGAGCTGCCCGCTGGTCTCCCGCCAGCCGCCGCCACCGCGGAAGGCGTGGTCATCGCGCAGACGACCCATGCGCTCGGGCGCACCTACGCGGTGCTCGACGTCCCCGCGCTGCGGGCCCATCTCGACGGGCGCCTGGCGGCGGGCGGGGTCGGCATCGTCGTCGGCCGCGTGACCGGACGTACGGGATCCGCCGTCCACCTCGCCGACGGCACCTGCCTCCGCGCGGACGTGATCGTCGACGCAGGCGGGCACCGCGCGCCATTGCGCAACACCGACCCGCGCGAGGCCGACCTGCGCGATGGCGACCCACGTGACACCGATCTGCGTGACATTCACCAGCCTGAGGCCGACCAGTCCGTCGCTGCCGAGCAGACCGCCTACGGGGTCGTGGTCGACGCGGCCGTCGCCGTCCCACTCGTCGAACCGGGCGCGGCGTTGTTCATGGACTGGCGCCCCGACCACGGCGAACCTGGCTGGCCCACGTTCCTCTACGCCATCCCGCTCGGCGGCGGCGCGGTGCTGCTGGAGGAGACCTCGCTGGCTCGGCGGCCGGGGTTGCCGCTCCCGGTGCTGCGCCGCCGCCTGCTGACCCGGCTCGCGCACCACGGCATCAGCCCGACCGCCGACGCGCGGACCGAGCGCGTCCGGTTCCCGGTGGACCGCCCACGACACACCACAGCCGGCGTGCTCGGCTTCGGCGCCGCCGCACCCCTCATGCACCCGGCCACCGGCTTCAGCATGGCCGACGCCTTGACGTTGGCGCCTGCCGTGGCGCGCGCCCTTGCCTCCGGCGGGGTGCCCGCCGCTCGGCGGCTCGTCTGGTCACCGCAGGCCCGAGCCGTGCATCGGCTGCGGCGTATCGGGCTGGAGGCCATGCTGCGCATGCCCCCCGAGGCGGTGCCCGGCTTCTTTGAAACGTTCTTCACCCTGCCCGAGCGGCATCAGCGCAGCTATCTCTCCGCGCGCGACGACCTTCCCGGCATGCTGGCGGCGATGGGCGCGCTGTTCGTCCGCGCCGATGCCGGGCTGCGCTGGCGACTTGTCGGCCCAGCCGTCCGACCTCCGGCACCCACCCTCTCGGATTGAGCTGATGGGCTAGAGCGCCCGGCAAATGGGCCGCGGGCGAAGAACCGTAGCAGCCCGGGGTTGCAGCAGGGTGACCCAGCCGGTGATCAGCAGAAGTGGTGCCACACGTGCACTGATGCACCGCTGACACCACTTCTGGCGATCATGCTGCGGCGGGCCCGCACGGGGCGCTATACGCGGAAGCCGAGGGCGCGCAGCTGCTCGCGACCGTCCTCGGTGATCTTCTCCGGTCCCCACGGCGGCATCCAGACCCAGTTGATCTTGATGTCGTCGACGAGCCCGCCAGATCCGCCGTTGGTGAGCGCGGCCCGGGTCTGGTCCTCGATCACATCGGTCAGCGGGCAGGCCGCGCTGGTGAGTGTCATGTCGATGAAGGCGACGCCGTCCGTCGCCTGGATCCCGTAGATCAGGCCCAGGTCCACGACGTTGATGCCCAGTTCGGGATCGACCACATCGCGCATCGCCTCCTCGAGGTCCTCGATCGAGACCTCTTCGGCCTGCTGCGCCGGAGGCTCCGGCATCCCTGCCGCACCGCGCACCACGTCTTCGCTTGCCACGTCTTCGCTCATGATCCTCCCTCGGTCGGCACGGCACCGTTCATCGGGCTCCGCACAGCGTCATCCATCGGGCTCCGCCACAGGCGTCATCCATCGGGCTCCGCCCGGCGTCATCCATCGGGCTCCGCCCGAGTGCGTCCTTGAACGCCATCCACCCCAGCAGCGCACACTTCACCCGCGCCGGATACCGCGCCACGCCCGCGAACGCCACGCCGTCACCCAGCACGTCCTCGTCCGGCTCGATCTGACCGCGGCCCTGCGCCATCTCCTGGAACGCCCGGAGCACCGTCATGCTGTCCTCGACCGACCGGCCGACGACCAGATCCGTGAGCACCGAGGCCGACGCCTGGCTGATCGAGCAGCCGAGCGTCTCGTAGGACACGTCGGCCACGGTGTCGCCGTCCAGCCGCACCCGCATCGTGATCTCGTCGCCGCAGGTCGGGTTGATCTGGAACGACTCGGCGTCGAACGGCTCGCGCAAGCCCGACCGGTGCGGTGCGCGGTAGTGATCCAGGATGATCTCCTGGTACATCTGCTCGAGCTGCATCAGGCAACCCCGCGCGGAGCGAAGAACTCGATCGCCGAGCGCACCCCGTCGGCCAGCGCGTCGACCTCTTCCGGCGTCGAGTAGACGTGAAACGACGCCCGTACCGTGGCGGCCACGCCGAACCGCCGGTGCAGCGGCCACGCACAGTGGTGCCCAACCCGTACCGCGACACCGTGGTCGTCCAGCACCTGGCCGACGTCGTGGGCATGGATCCCGTCGACGACGAAGGCCACCGCTCCCCCGCGGCTTTCCAGGGTGGCGGGACCGACGAACCGCACACCGGGCACGGCGGCGAGCCGGTCGAGCGCCAGCCCCGTGAGCTCGCGCTCGTGCGCGGCGATCGCGTCCATGCCGATGCCGTTGAGGTAGTCGGTCGCGGCGCCCAGCCCCACGGCCTGCGAGGTCATCGGCACGCCCGCCTCGAACCGCTGCGGCGGCGGCGCGTACGTCGACCCTTCCATGCGCACCATTTCGATCATGGAGCCGCCGGTGAGGAACGGCGGCATCGCCGACAGCAGCTCACTGCGTCCATAGAGCACTCCGACGCCGGAGGGCCCGAGCATCTTGTGCCCGGAGAACGCCGCGAAGTCGACGCCGAGCCTGCCGAGGTGCACTGGCGAGTGCGGGACGGACTGGCAGGCGTCGAGCAGGGTGAGCGCCCCGACCGCCCGCGCGCGCGCCACCAAGTCAGCGACCGGCAGGATCGTGCCCAGCACATTGGACTGGTGCGCGAACGCCACGAGCTTCGTACGCTCGGTCAGCGTGATCGAGTCGAGGTCGACGCGTCCGTCGCCAGTGACCGAGTACCAGCGCAGGGTGGCCCCAGTGCGGCGGCACAGCTCCTGCCACGGCACGAGGTTGGCGTGGTGCTCCAGCTCGGTGACGACGATCTCGTCCCCCGGGCCGATCGCGAACCGCGCCGCCTCCCCGCCGAAAGTGGCGGCGTTGCTGAACGAGTACGCGACGAGGTTGATCCCCTCGGTGGCGTTCTTGGTGAAGACGACCTCACCCGCATCGGCGCCGACGAACGCGGCGATCCGCGCTCGCGCTGCCTCGTAGGCGTCGGTGGCCTCCTCGGCGAGCTGATGCGCGCCGCGGTGGACGGCGGCGTTGTGCTGCTCGAGGAACGCCCGCTCCGCGTCGAGCACCTGCCGGGGACGCTGTGACGTGGCCCCCGAATCGAGGTAGACCAGCGGGCGCCCGCCCCTGACCGTGCGCGACAGGATCGGGAAGTCCGCCCGGATCTTCGCCGTGTCGATCGAGCTGGTGAACATCAGAGCGCGGCACCTGTGCTCGCCGTGAAGCGCTCGTAGCCATTGCGTTCCAGCTCGTCGGCCAGCTCGGGGCCACCGGACTCGACGACGCGGCCCGCCGAGAAGACGTGCACGACGTCGGGGTGGATGTACTGCAGGATCCGCGTGTAGTGCGTGATCAACAGGACGCCGACCTCGCCGGACTCCCGGAACCGGTTGACGCCCTCCGACACGGCGCGCAGCGCGTCGACATCCAGGCCGGAGTCGGTCTCGTCGAGCACCGCGAACCTTGGCTTCAGCAGCGCGAGCTGCAGCACCTCGTGGCGCTTCTTCTCGCCGCCGGAGAAGCCTTCGTTGACGCTGCGGTCGGCGAAGTCGGGGTCGATGCCGAGGTCGGTCATGGCGCCCTTGACCTCCTTGACCCATGTGCGCAGCTTCGGCGCCTCGCCGCGGACGGCGGTGGCGGCCGAGCGCAGGAAGTTGGCCATCGACACGCCGGGCACCTCGACCGGGTACTGCATCGCGAGGAAGAGGCCCGCGCGGGCCCGCTCGTCGACGGTCATGGCGAGCACATCCTGCCCGTCAAGCGTGACGGTGCCGGACGTGACCTGGTACTTCGGGTGACCCGCCACCGCGTAGGCGAGCGTGGACTTGCCGGAGCCGTTCGGGCCCATGATCGCGTGCGTCTGGCCGGACTCGACCGTGAGGTCGACGCCCTTGAGGATCTCCTTCGGGCCATCTTCGGTGGCCACGGAGACGTGCAGGTCCTTGATCTCCAAGGTGGACATGGGTGTGCGTGCTCCGTTCAGGTGCCGGTGACGGCGAGCTCGGCCTCGACGGCCGCCTCCAACCGCTCCCGCAGCTCGGGGATGGTGATCTTGCTCAGGATTTCGCCGAAGAACCCGCGGACGACCAGCCGACGGGCGACCGCCTCCGGGATTCCACGGCTCTGCAGGTAGAACAGCTGCTCGTCGTCGAAGCGGCCGGTGGCGCTCGCGTGCCCGGCCCCTGCGATCTCGCCGGTCTCGATCTCCAGGTTGGGCACCGAGTCGGCCCGCGCTCCCGGGGTGAGAACGAGGTTGCGGTTGAGCTCGAACGTCTCGGTGCCTTCGGCGGTGTTGCGGATCAGCACGTCACCGATCCACACCGTGCGGGCCTTGGCGCCCTGCAAGGCGTTCTTGTAGGTCACCTGCGAGCGGCAGTGCGGCTCGCCGTGGTCGACGAGCAGCCGCTGCTCGAGATGCTGCCCGGCGTCGGCGAACCCGAGGCCGATGAGCTCGGCGTCGCCGCCAGGGCCGCCGTAGGTGACGGTGGGGCTGACGCGCACCAGGTCGCCGCCCAACGCCACGGACATGGCGCGCAGTGTGGCGTCGCGGCCCAAGGCGATGTGATGGGCCCCGACGTGCACCGCGTCGTCCGCCCACTCCTCGGTGACGACGATTGTGAGGCGCGAGCCGTCGGCCAGCACGATCTCCAGGTTGTCGGCGAGCGCCCCCGATCCCCGCTGGACCAGCACGACCGTCGCCTCGGCGTGCGGGGTGGTGCGGATCTGCAGATGCGAGACCGCGACAGCACCCTCGCCCGGACCGGTCACCGTGATCGTGACCGGGCCCGCTGCGGTGCCGTCGAGCGTGACGACCGTGGCCTCGCCGAACGCCGACCACGCCGCGGCGGCTACCCGGTCGGCGGGCACACCGCCCGCCCCGATCCGCGGGTCGCCGCGGCCGACGGTCTCGGCGACCGCGCCGTCGACGCTGACGGTGGCCACGCCGTCGAACGCCGCGGACCCGTCGTGTAGCCCGCGCAGGCGCCGCATCGGGGTGAAGCGCCAGTTCTCCTCACGCCCGCTCGGGACCTCGAACGCCTCGACGTCGTAGGAGGTGAACCGCTCGCGCGCGGAGACGACGGGCTTCTGGCCCTGCCCCTTCTTGGCCCCCTTCAGCTCAGGAGCCAAGCCCGCGACTTCGATGGCGCTGTCCAACCCAGCCACGCTATCCAACACTGCCCTCCATCTGCAGCTCGATGAGCCGGTTCAGCTCCAGCGCGTACTCCATCGGCAGCTCGCGCGCGATGGGCTCGACGAACCCGCGCACGACCATCGCCATGGCCTCGTCCTCGGTGAGCCCGCGGCTCATGAGGTAGAAGAGCTGGTCGTCGCTGACCCTGGAGACCGTGGCTTCATGGCCCATGGTGACGTCGTCGGTGCGGACGTCGACGTAGGGGTAGGTGTCGGAGCGGCTGATCGTGTCGACCAGCAGCGCATCGCACTTGACGGTGGAGCGGGAGTTCTTCGCGCGAGGGTTGACCTGCACGAGCCCGCGGTAGGAGGTGCGGCCACCGCCGCGGGCCACCGACTTGGAGATGATCGTCGAGGAGGTGTTGGGCGCCAGGTGCACCATCTTCGCGCCTGCGTCCTGGTGCTGGCCCTCACCCGCGAAGGCGATCGAGAGCACCTCGCCCTTGGCGTGCTCGCCCATCAGCCAGACCGCCGGGTACTTCATGGTGACCTTGGAGCCGAGGTTGCCGTCCACCCATTCCATGGTGGCGCCCTCTTCGGCCTTCGCCCGCTTGGTGACCAGGTTGTAGACGTTGGTCGACCAGTTCTGGATCGTCGTGTAGCGGCAGCGGCCGCCCTTCTTGACGATGATCTCCACGACCGCCGAGTGCAGCGAGTCGGACGTGTAGATCGGCGCGGTGCAGCCCTCGACGTAGTGCACATAGGCGCCCTCGTCGACGATGATCAGCGTGCGCTCGAACTGGCCCATGTTCTCGGTGTTGATCCGGAAGTAGGCCTGCAGCGGGATGTCGACGTGCACGCCGGGCGGCACGTAGATGAACGAGCCACCTGACCATACGGCCGAGTTGAGCGCGGAGAACTTGTTGTCGCCCGCCGGGATGACGGAGCCGAAGTACTCCTTGAACAGCTCTGGCTGCTCGCGCAGGGCGGTGTCGGTGTCCAGGAAGATCACGCCGAGCTCCTCCAGGTCCTCGCGGATCTGGTGGTAGACGACCTCGGACTCGTACTGCGCGGCGACCCCGGACACCAGCCGGGCCTTCTCCGCCTCGGGGATGCCCAGCTTGTCGTAGGTGTTCTTGATGTCAGGAGGCAGGTCGTCCCAGGTGGCGGCCTGCTTCTCCGTGGACCGCACGAAGTACTTGATGTTGTCGAAGTCGATGCCCGACAGGTCGGCACCCCAGCGCGGCATCGGCTTGCGCTCGAAGATGTCCAGCGCCTTGAGGCGGAACTCCAGCATCCACTGCGGCTCGTTCTTCAGCGCGGAGATGTCAGCCACGACGTCGGCGGAAAGGCCGCGGCGCGCAATGGCTCCGGCGGCGTCCGGATCGGCCCAACCGAAGTCGTACCGGCCGAGGGTCGCGAGCGTCTCCTCCTGGGTGAGTGACTCAGGAGCGGTCGTCATACGGACTGCCTCCCACTATTAGGGATTGTTACTGCGGGGACTGTTATTGCGGGGACATCCAGCGGAACGTGGGTGGTGCACACCGCGTCGCCCCGCGCGATCGTGGCCAGGCGCTGCACGTGGGTGCCCAGCAGCGCGGCGAACGCCTGCGTCTCGGCCTCGCACAGCGCAGGGAACTCGGCGGCGACGTGCGCGACCGGGCAGTGGTGCTGGCACAGCTGCACCCCGGCGCCCGCCTCACGCATCTGGGCCGCGTAGCCGCGGGCCGTCAGGACCCTTGCGAGCACGTCGGCGCGGGCGTCCGTGCCGTCGGCGGCGGCCACACGCTCGGCGCCATCGCCCAAGAGCTCCTCGACGCGGTGTGCGGCGAAATCCCGCACAGCGTCGGGCCCGGCATGTTCGGCGAGGTAGCGCAGCGCGGCGACGGCGAGATCGTCGTAGCCGTGGCCGAAACGGACCCGGCCCGCGTCGGTGAGGAGGTACGCCCGCGCTGGACGGCCACGGCCCCGACGGGCCCGGTGCACCGCGGCACGCATCTCGGCCTCGCCGTCGGCGATCAGCGCATCGAGGTGGCGGCGGACGGCAGGCTCGGAGAGCCGCAGAGCGGACGCGACATCGGCAGCGGTGATCGGCCCCTGCTCCATGAGCAGGCGCGCCACCGCCTCCCGCGTGCCGGTCTCGCTTTTCACAACACCAGTGTTGCTTATTTGGTCGAGCGGGGCAAAGGCGGGGCCCCGACAGGGTGAGGGGGGTCACTGCGGGTTGCACCGGACGGCGAAGAACCCGTGAGAAGCCGTGGAGAAGCGGCTCACCGCAGACGTGTCCGACCCGGTCGCTACGCTGCCCACCATGGTGGCACCGCAGCTGGACGGCGCGCCGCCGTCTGTGCTCGCGGTGCGCCCGCCCGATCCCAGCAGACGCGCACGCCGGCTCGGCCTCGTCGCCGCATTGCTGATGGCAGCGGGTGGCCTCGGTGCGGGGGCGCTGCCCGTGCCCAACCCGTTGTTCGGGCTCCGGTTGATCGGTCTGCCCAGCCGCAACGTCACCCTCGCCATCGCCGCCACCTACGCGGGCATCGTGTTGATGGTCCTGTCGTGGCTGTGGGTGGCCAAGATGCTCCGCCTCCATGGAGCCACCGCACCCGCGCCCACGATCGCCCAGCTGGCCCGCACGACCGCGACGTGGGCGATCCCGCTGGCCGTCGCTCCGCCGTTGTTCTCCCGCGACGTCTACAGCTATCTCGCCCAGAGCGCCGAGCTGGCCAGGGGCATCGACCCCTACGTGCTGGGCCCGGCAGGGGGGCTGGGCATCGACGACCCGCTGGTGCGCTCCATCCCGACGATCTGGCGCGACACGCCCGCTCCGTACGGGCCGCTGTTCCTCGTCGTCGGCCGCGGCATCACGGCGCTCACCGGCGACGACGTGGTGCTGGGCATCTTCGCCTATCGCGCGCTGGCGCTCTGCGGGCTCGCGCTGATCATCTGGGCCATCACCCGGCTCGCCCGTCGCTGCGGCGTCAACGTCGGGCTCGCGCTCTGGCTGGGCGTCGGCAACCCGCTCGTGCTCTTCCACCTGATCAGCGGCGCCCACAACGAGGCGCTGATGATCGGGCTTTTCCTCGCCGGGATGGAGATCGGGCTGCGCGCGGGCACCCGCGCACTCGATCCACACCTGATCGGCGGAGCCTTCCTGATCGTCTGCGCCTCGGCCGTCAAGCTGCCCGCGCTGCTCATCTTGGGCTTCCTCGGCCTGCACTGGGCGTACAAGCGCGGCGGGAGAGTCCGCGACGTCGCCGTCGCCGCCGCGGTGCTCACCGCGATCACGGTGGCGGTCTACACGCCGCTGTCGCTCGGCACCGGTGTCGGGCTCGGCTGGACCACCACGCTCACGGTGCCCACGTTGATCCTCTCGTGGATGTCGACCACCACCGACCTCGGCCTGATCGGGGGGCTGGTCGGGATCCTCGGCGGCCTCGGCGACCACACCGACGCGGTGTTGTCCTTATTCCGCGGGGTCGGCCTGTCGATCGCGGCCCTGCTCTGCGTGCGGCTGCTGTGGACGGTCTTTCGAGGGCGGCTCGAACCGATCACCGGCATGGCGGCGGGGCTGGGCGCGGTCGTGCTGCTGGGGCCGGTCGTCCACCCGTGGTACGTGCTGTGGGGGCTGATCCCGCTGGCCGCCACGAGGGCGATGCCCCGCTACCGGCGCGCGCTGCTCGCGGCGTCGGCTGTCCTCGCCGTGGTCGTTCCCCCGACTGGTGCCGACTTCAACTTCCGGGCGTTCCAGCTGCCGTTGGCGATCGCCGCGTCGCTGGTGATGCTCGCCGTGCTGGTCGCCTTCCAGCGCAGGCAGATCCAGGGCGCGATGGGCGTCGACATCGACGCCCTCCCCGGGCACGCTCCCCTGGCCCGCGACTAGGCCGCCCAGTCCCGCGTCTTAGAGCGCCCGGCACAGGAGGCACGTGGCGTGGCGGGACAGGGTCTTCGCAGGGTCCGCTGTCGCTTCGCAGGGTCTGTGGACCCTGCGAGGTGCATGCGCGGTCTGCGAAGTGGCCCGGGTTGGCGGCGATCAGCCCGGGCAGGCGGGGGTGAGGGTCAGGTCCCCGGGTGCAGTCGCACCCCGTGGACACCGACTGCGCACCCCGCGGGGTGTCGCGCACCCCGTGGACACCGACTGCGCACCCCGCGGGGTGTCGCGCACCCCGGGGACACCGACTGCGCCGCCATGGGGTGTCTCGCGCCCCGTGCGCGGCGTGCGGGGTGTCGTTGCGCGGGCGCAGTGGGCTGACAGCGACCCGACGTGGCGGACGTGGCCGGGGGACGGTCGTGGCGTGATCGCGGGAGGCTCGTCACGTCTGTTGAGCCGGTGATCGCCTGCAGTGGTGCCAGAGGTGCACCAGGGCCCTTGCGGCACCACTTTCGCCGATCATGCGCGGCCAACCGTCAATGGACGGCCCCTGGCTGCGTTGTCGGGCGACTTGAGGAGGCCCGGTACGGGAGCCGCCCTCCGCCTTGCCGGGAGCCGCCTGGTTCACGAAGCCCATCGGCGGTGATCCGCGGGACAGGGCCTAGAGTTCAACAGGTGAGTGGCGCTGCCGTGACCGTGCGCGGGCTGGTCAAACGGTTCGGCTCCACCACCGCTGTCGACGGGATCGACTTGGAGTTGCCGCCTGCGGCGGTGCTCGCCCTGCTGGGGCCCAACGGCGCGGGGAAGACCACGACCGTCGAGGTCTGTGAGGGGTTCCTGACCGCCGACGCGGGCGAGGTGCGGGTGCTCGACACCGATCCCGCGGGCGCCCCGGACGCTCTCCGCGCCCGGATCGGCGTGATGCCCCAGGGCGGCGGCGCCTACCCCGGTGTGCGCGCGGCGGAGATGTTGGGGCTCGTCGCGGCCTGTTCGGCGCACCCGCTCAAGCCTGCGTGGCTGCTCGACGTGCTCGGGCTCACCGGGTGCGCGCGCACCCCCTACAAGCGGCTCTCCGGCGGGCAACAGCAGCGGCTCGCGCTGGCCTGCGCCGTCGTCGGACGCCCCGAGCTGGTCTTCCTCGACGAGCCGACCGCGGGCCTTGACCCCCAGGCGCGACGGCTGGTGTGGGAGCTGATCGGCGCGCTGCGCCGCGACGGGGTGGCGGTGCTGCTCACCACGCACCTCATGGAGGAGGCCGAAGCGCTCGCCGACGACGTCGTGATCATCGATCATGGGCGGGTGGTGGCGCACGGCAGCCCGGCCGCGCTGACGGCGGTGGGTTCGGTCCAGGAGCTGCGGTTCCGGGCCAAGCCCGGCATGGACCTCACCGGTCTCTCCACGGCGCTGCCCCCGGAGTACCGCGCAGCCGAGCCGATCGCGGGCCGCTACCTCGTGCAGGGCCGGATCGACCCCGCCGTGCTGTCGACGATCACGACCTGGTGCGCGGAGCAGGGCGCCCTCGCCGACGACGTGCAGGTCGCCCGCCGCAGCCTCGAGGACGTGTTCCTGGAGCTGACCGGGCGGGAGCTGCGGTCATGACGCGGTTCGAGCCGGGCACCTTCACCCCAGCCCCCGGCGCGGGTCGCCCCATGCGGATGCTCGCCGCGCAGTCCGGGATCGAGCTGCGGCTGGCGCTGCGGGGCGGCGAACAGGTGCTGTTGACGCTGCTCATCCCCGTCGTCCTGCTCATCGGCCTCAGCGTGCTCACGCTCGTGCCGCTGCCCGCGCCGAGGGTCGCCACCGTGGCGCCCGGCGTGCTCGCGCTGGCCGTGATGTCGACGGCGTTCACGAGCCAGGCCATCACGCTCGGCTTTGACCGGCGCTACGGCGTGATCCGGCGCCTCGCGGCCACCGCGCTCCCCCGGTGGCTGCTGGTGGCCGGGCGCCTCGTCGCGGTGCTGGGCGTCGTCGCGATCCAGATCGTGGTGCTCTCCGCGATCGCGTTCGTCCTCGGCTGGCGGCCCGCCGCCGCCGGGCTGGGCTGGGCGCTGCTGCTCGTGGTGCTGGGCTGCGCCGCGTTCGGCGCGCTCGGGATCCTCGTCGGCGGCACCCTCCGCGCGGAGATCACACTGGCCGTCGCCAACCTGATATGGCTGGTGCTGGTGCTGGTCGGGGGCATCGTGGTGCCGGTCGACCAGCTGCCTGCTCCGCTCGCCACAGTGGCCGCCGCGCTGCCCACCGGAGCGCTGGCCGAAGGCCTGCGCGCCGCGCTCTCGACGGGCCAGGCGCCCACGGCGGCCGAGGTCCTCGTTCTGGTGGGCTGGGCGGCGGTCGCGGGCGCCGCAGCCGTCCGCCTCGTCCGCTGGCGCTGACCGACCCGACGTGACCCACGCACGACGGCAGCCCTTGCCCGACTGAGGCACAACGGCAGCGACGTCGCACCCTCCAGCCCGACCTCGCACCCCGCCTGCGCCACTGCCACTTGCGCAGGGTGTGATCGCCGGTTGTGGCGTCCGGGGTGCGCAGCCGCACCTGTGGCACCACTTCCGCCGATCTGTCCCACTTGCGCAGGGTGTGATCGCCGGTTGTGGCGTCCGGGGTGCGCAGCCGCACCTGTGGCACCACTTCCGCCGATCTGTCCCACTTGCGCAGGGTGTGATCGCCGGTTGTGGTGTCCGGGGTGCGCAGCCGCACCTGTGGCACCACCTCAGCCGATCTTGTCCAGCCGGGCAGGGAGTGCCCCCGGCGATACGCAGTCAGCCCCGTGGCATGCGGGGTCGCCCCCGCGGCCCGCGACCTCAACCGGGTGCCGCGCGGCGGGGCCCCGCCCGCGCCTACCATCGGGTGCGTGGCCCTGCTTGATCGTCTGCCGCGCACCTCCGCCCGTGTGATGCGCGCTTTGGCGGTGGCCGCCGTCGTCGCGCAGGCCGGGATCGCGGTCACCGGCTCGGTGGTCCGGGTCACCGGGTCCGGGCTGGGCTGTCCCACCTGGCCGCAGTGCTTCCCGGGAAGCCTGGTCCCGGTCGCGCACCCCGAGACGCGCGCCCTCACCCAGTGGATCGAGTTCAGCAACCGGCTGTTGACCTTCCTCGTCGTCATCATCGCGGCGGCCTGCCTGGTCGCGGCGCTGGCCACCCGGCCACGCCGTCGAAGGCTCACCCGGCTCGCGCTCGTCCAGCCGCTCGGTGTGGTGGCCCAGGCGGTCATCGGCGGGATCACGGTGCTGCTGCGGCTGGCGTGGTGGTCGGTCGCCGTGCACTTCGTCGTCTCGATGGTGATGGTGTGGCTCGCCGTGCAGCTGGTCGCCGCGGCGTCGGACGGGGAGGGTTCCCCCCGCCTGCTCGTCCCCAGCGCCATACGCGCGCTGATCGCGACGAGCACCGCGGTGCTCGCCTGTCTGCTGGTGGCGGGCACCCTGGTCACGGCGGCGGGGCCGCACGCGGGAGACGCGGGCACGCCGCGGCTGGATCTGCCGGTGGCCTCGCTCGCGCAGCTGCACGCCGACCTCCTCTTCGCCTACCTGGGCATGCTCGTCGCGCTCGGCTTCACCCTGCGTGCGATCGGTGCGCCGCCCGCGCTCGGACGCCGCTTCGGCCTGCTGGTCGCGACGGTGCTGGCCCAGGGCGCGCTCGGCATCACCCAGTACGCGCTGGGCGTTCCTGAGGCGCTGGTGTCGCTGCACGTGCTCGGCGCCGCCCTCGTGACGGTCGGCGCGGCAGCGCTCTGGGCGGGCACGGCGGAGCGCCGCCGCGGTGTCACCGTCGCACCGAACCCTGCGCAGCTGGCACCGACAGGGGCATGATCCCGGCGTGCGCGCGATTCAGATCAGCCAAACCGGTGGCCCGGAAGTCCTGAACCCCGTCGATCTCCCCGATCCCGAGCCTGCACCAGGGGAGGTGGTGGTCGAGGTCGGCGCCGCGGGCGTCAACTACATCGACACCTACCACCGGGCGGGCGTCTATCCGATGCAGCTGCCGCTGGTGCCCGGCGTGGAGGGCGCGGGGCGCGTCGTCGCCGTCGGGGAAGGTGTCCTCGACGTGGCGGTCGACGACCGCGTGGCCTGGTCGGACGCGCTCGGCAGCTATGCGGAGCGCATCGCGGTCCCGGCCGACAAGACCGTCCCGGTGCCCGACGGCGTGTCCGACGAGCTCGCGGTCGGCGCGCTGCTCCAAGGCATGACCGCCTGGTTCCTCGTCCACCAGACCTACCGGGTGCAGCCGGGCGACGACGTCCTCGTGCACGCCGCGGCAGGCGGTGTCGGGCTGCTGCTCACCCAGCTCGCGACCGCGCGCGGCGCCCGGGTGATCGGGACGGTCTCCTCGGCCGAGAAGGAGCAGCTGGCCACGGAGGCAGGCGCGGCCAGCGTGCTGCGCTACTCCGACGACCTCGCCGAGCAGGTGCGCGACCTCACCGGCGGCGTCGGGGTGGCTGTCGCCTACGACGGCGTCGGCGCCACCACGTTCGACGCGAGCATGGACTCCCTGCGCCGCCGCGGCATGCTCGTGTTGTTCGGCGCCGCGAGCGGCCCCGTGCCGCCGGTCGATCCGCAGCGGCTCAACGCGGGCGGCTCGCTCTACCTCACCCGACCGTCGCTGTTTCACCACATCTCCACGCGCGACGAGCTGCTCGCGACGTCCGGCGCCGTGTACGCCGCGGTGGCCGACGGCACCCTGAACGTGCGCGTCGCCCACCGGTACCCGCTGGCCGAGGCCCGCCGCGCGCACGAGGACCTGCACGCCCGCCGCACCACCGGCAAGCTGGTGCTCACTCCGTGACCGAGGTCGGCGACCTGCAGCACTTCCAGGACATCCCCCGCCTCGCGGGCCTGGCACTGTCGGTCGACGGATCGCGGCTGGTCACCACGGTGGCGACGCCCGACCCCGCCCGAACGGCCTTCCGCACGGCGCTGTGGGAGCTCGATCCCACCGGAAAAGGGACCGCTCGGCGGCTCACCAGGGGCAGCGGCGAGTCGGCCCCGGCGTTCCTGCCCGACGGGAGCGTGCTGTTCACGTCGGGCCGCCCTGACCCCGCGGCGGAGACGCCCGACCAGGACGCGCCCGCGGCCCTGTGGTGCCTTCCGCCCGCAGGCGAGGCGCATGTCGTGGGGACGCGGGCAGGCGCGATCAGCGGACCGGTGGTGGCGAGGGAGTCGGGCACCGTCGTCGTCACGGCGATGACGCTGCCCGGCGCCGTGTCCGGCGAGGACGACGAGACGCGCCGCGAGGCCCGTCGCGACCGGAAGATCACCGCGATCCTGCACACCGGGCACCCCGTGCGGCTTTGGGACCACGACCTCGGTCCGGACGAGCCGCGGCTCCTCGCCGCCGTAGTGGCCGCCGAGGGCCCGGTCGCGTGGCAGGACCTCACCCCGGCGCCCGGCCGCTCCGTCGGCGGGTTCGACGTGGCGCCCGACGGCCGGACGGTGGTCGCCGAGTGGCAGGTACCCGAACGCGGAGGCGAACGTCGCACGACGCTGGTGGCCATCGACGTCGAATCCGGCGATCGGCGCCTGCTCGTCGACGACCCCGGCGCCGACGTCGGCATGCCCGTCATCAGCCCCGATGGCACACGGGTGGCCTGCGTGCGGGAGACCTGGTCGACGCCGAGCTCGCCCATTGACATGCGTCTGCTCCTTGTGCCGCTGGCAGGCGGCACACCCGCCGAGGTGGCGCCCACCTGGGACCGCTGGCCTGCGGAGCTCTGCTGGAGCGCCGAGAGCGCCGCGCTGCTCGTCGCGGCCGACGACCACGGCCGTCGGCCCGTGTTCCGGGTCGAGCTCGGCGAGGGTGACGGCGGCGGCCAGCCGTTCGTCACCCAGCTGACCGGCGACGACGGCGCGTACACCGACCTCGTCGTCGGGCCCGACGGGTGCGCGCTGTACGCCCTGCGCAGCGCCGTCGACGCCCCGCCCGCGCCGGTCCGGCTCGATCCGACGACACCGGGCCAGCGCCCGCTGCCGCTGCGGGGCCCCGTGGAGCCCCCGGAGCTGCCCGGCTCACTCACCGAGGTGACCGCGACCGCCGCCGACGGCACGCCGCTGCGTTCCTGGCTCGTCCTCCCCACGATCGACGAGACCGACCGCGCCGACCCTGAGGGCAACGGCCCTGAGGGCAAGGGCGCAGCCCCCTTGGTGCTGTGGGTCCACGGCGGCCCGTTGGGCAGCTGGAACGCCTGGCAGTGGCGGTGGAACCCGTGGCTGCTGAGCGCGCGCGGGTACGCCGTGCTGCTGCCCGACCCGGCGTTGTCGACCGGCTACGGCCGCTCCTTCGTCGACCGCGGCTGGGGCGCATGGGGCGATGCCCCCTACACCGACCTGATGGCCCTCACCGACGCCGCGCAGCGGCATCCGCGGATCGACGCCGCGCGCACGGCGGCGATGGGCGGCTCGTTCGGCGGCTACATGGCGAACTGGATCGCCGGGCACACCGACCGCTTCCGCGCGATCGTCAGCCATGCCAGCCTTTGGGGGTTGGACAGGTTCGGGCGCACCACCGACGGGCCTGGCTACTGGCGCCGGGAGATGACCCCCGAGCTGGCCGTTCTGCACAGCCCCGACCGGCACGCCGCCGCGATCACGACGCCGATGCTCGTGATCCACGGCGACAAGGACTACCGGGTGCCGATCGGCGAGGCGTTGGCGCTCTGGTGGGACCTGGTTGCGGGATACGACGGCGACCCCGCCGATCTTCCCCACCGGTTCCTGTACTTCCCCGACGAGAACCACTGGATCCTGAAGCCCCAGCACGCCGTGCTCTGGTACGAGACGGTGCTCGCGTTCCTCGGCCACCATCTGCTCGGCGAGGAATGGGCGACCCCCGACCTGCTGCGCTGACTACGAGCGCCCGGCAATTTGACGGTTGGCCGCGCATGATCGGCGAAAGTGGTGCCGCAAGGGCACTGGCGCACCTCCGGCACCACTGCAGGCGATCACCGGCTCAACAGACGTGACGAGCCTCCCGCGATCACGCCACGACCGTCCCCCGGCCACGTCCACCACGTCGGGTCGCCATCAGCCCCCCTGCGCACCCCGCAACGGCAGCCCGCACGCCGCGCACGGGGCGCGAGACACCCAGGGGTGCGCAGTCGGTGTCCACGGGGTGCGCGACACCCCGCGGGGTGCGCAGTCGGTGTCCACGGGGTGCGAGACCCCCCATGGCGGCGCAGTCGTGTCCACGGGGGGCGCGACATCCCATGGCGGCGCAGTCGGTGTCCACGGGATGCGACTGCACCCGGCGGGACCTGACCCTCACCCCCGCCCGCCCGGGCCGATCGCCGCCAACCCGGGCCACTTCGCAGACCGCGCATGCACCTCGCAGGGTCCACAGACCCTGCGAAGCGACAGCAGACCCTGCGAAGACCCTGTCCCGCCCCGCCACGTGCCTCATGTGCCGGGCGCTCCAAGCCTCAGCACTAAAGGGCAGGCCAGCCCAGCACCGGCAGGCCGATCGCCGCGTCGACGGCGATCGCCACGAACAGCCCACAAAGGTAGGCGTTCGACCGGTGGAACAGCGTCATCGGGGCGACGTCGCGGCCCGCGACGACGCCCGCGTGCAGCCGGTGGGACGCGGACACGAACCAGGCGCCGCCCAGCACGGCCGTCGCCGCGTAGATCCACGACGTGGCCGGGATCAACAGCAGCGTGGCCGCCACCATCACCCAGGAGTAGGCGACGATCCGGCGCGACACCTGCGCGGCCGTCGCGACCACGGGGAGCATCGGCACCCCGGCCGCGGCGTAGTCGTCGCGGTAGCGCATCGCGAGCGCCCAGAAATGCGGGGGTGTCCAGAAGAAGATCACTGCGAACATCACGAGCGCGGGCCAGCCGATACTGCCCGTGACCGCCGCCCAGCCGATGACGACCGGCATGCACCCCGCAGCGCCGCCCCAGACGATGTTCTGCGGGGTACGGCGCTTGAGCAGCAGCGTGTAGACCAGCACGTAGAACGCGATCGCCCCGACGGAGAGGCCCGCGGCCAGCCAGTTCGTGGTGAGGCCGAGCCACACGGCGCTCAGCGCCCCCAGTGCGAGCCCGAACACCAGCGCGTTCCGCGGGGGCACGTCGCCCTTGGCGAGCGGCCGCCGTGCGGTGCGCTTCATCTTGACGTCGATGTCGACGTCGACGACGCAGTTCAGCGCGTGCGCGCTGGCCGCGGCCATCGCGCCGCCGACCAAGGTCGCGAGCACCAGCCACACCGGCGGCATGCCGCGGCGCGCGAGGAACATCGCAGGCACGGTGACGACGAGCAGCTGTTCGATGATCCGCGTCTTGGTGAGCCCGAGGTAGGCCGCCACCGTGGTGCGGGCACGACGCAGCCCAGCCCGCAGAGGCGAAGGAGCAGCCAGCGGGGACACGGCCACCGGCAACCTCGCCTTCTCACGTTCCGAGGGATGAGTCTTCTACGGCTTGTCGATCCTAGCCCCGTGCATGTCCGCGCGGCTGGTTGGGTAGACCCGGCAAGCTCCGGTGAAGTCTTGGAGCGAGATCACACACGACACGCCGAGCGGACTACGCTCCTGCGGAAGCAGCCCGCCCCACCAGAACTTGTAAGGAGTGCTGTGGCCGACACCGACATCAAGGCGCTGACCAGGGTCAACGTCCCCGACGACTGGACCGACCTCGACCGCCGCGCCGTCGACACGGTCCGGGTGCTCGCCGCGGACGCGGTGCAGAAGGTCGGCAACGGCCACCCCGGCACCGCGATGAGCTTGGCCCCACTCGCGTACACACTGTTCCAGCACGTCATGCGGCACGACCCGAGCGACCCGGACTGGATCGGCCGCGACCGGTTCGTGCTCTCGGCAGGCCACTCCAGCCTGACGCTCTACATTCAGCTGTTCCTGTCGGGCTACGGCCTCGAGCTCGGCGACCTCGAGGCGCTGCGCACCTGGGGCAGCAAGACCCCCGGTCACCCCGAGCACCGCCACACGCCCGGCGTCGAGATCACTACCGGCCCGCTGGGCCAGGGCCTGTCGTCGGCCGTCGGTATGGCGATGGCCGCCCGTCGCGAGCGCGGCCTTTTCGACCCTGAGCCCGCCCTCGGCGAGAGCCCGTTCGACCACGACATCTTCGTGATCGCCAGTGACGGCGACATCGAGGAGGGCATTACTTCTGAGGCGTCGTCGCTCGCGGGCACCCAGCAGCTGGGCAACCTCACGGTGATCTACGACGACAACAAGATCTCCATCGAGGACGACACCACGATCGCGCTGAGCGAGGACACCGCCAAGCGCTACGAGGCCTACAAGTGGCATGTGCAGGTCGTCGAGGGCGGTGAGAACGTCACCGGGATCCGTGAGGCGCTGCAGAACGCCAAAGCCGAGACCGACCGGCCCTCGTTCATCCTGCTGCGCACGGTGATCGGCTACCCGGCGCCCAAGTTGATGAACACCGGCAAGGCGCACGGCGCAGCGCTGGGCGACGCCGAGGTCCGGGCCGTCAAGGAGATCCTCGGCTTCGACCCCGACAAGACCTTCCAGGTCGCCGAGGACGTGCTCGCGCACGCGCGTGAGGTGAAGGAACGCGGCGCGCAGGCGCACGCGGAGTGGACGAAGCTCTACGACTCCTGGGTGACCCGCGAGCCCGAGCGCAAGGAGCTGCTGGACCGCCTGCTCGGCCGCGACCTGCCGGTCGGCTGGGAGAAGGCGCTGCCGTCGTGGGAGCCCGACAAGAAGGGCGTCGCCACCCGCAAGGCCTCCGGTGAGGTCCTCAAGGCCCTGGCCGACGTGCTGCCCGAGCTGTGGGGCGGCTCGGCGGACCTCGCGGAGAGCAACAACACCACGATGGAGGGCGCGGACTCGTTCGGGCCCAAGACCATCGCCACCAAGATGTGGGACGCCGAGCCCTACGGGCGCACCCTCCACTTCGGCGTCCGCGAGCACGCGATGGGGGCGGTCCTCACCGGCATCGCCCTGCACGGCCCCACCCGCCCCTACGGCGGCACGTTCATGACGTTCAGCGACTACATGCGGGGCGCGGTGCGCCTGGCCGCCGTGATGAAGGCGCCGGTCATCTACGTCTGGACGCACGACTCGATCGGGCTCGGTGAAGACGGACCCACCCACCAGCCGATCGAGCACATGGCCGCGCTGCGCGCCATCCCCAACCTGTCGATGCTGCGGCCCGGCGACGCGAACGAGACGGCGTACGCCTGGAAGGCCATGCTGGAGAACCCCGAAGGGCCCAAGGGCATCGCGCTGACCCGGCAGAACATCCCCGTCCTCGAGGGCACGTCCGCCGAGGGTGTGGCCCGCGGCGGCTACGTCCTCGCCGACGCCTCCGACGGCGAGCCTCAGCTGATCCTCATGGCCACCGGCTCCGAGCTGCAGATCGCCGTGGACGCGCGCGAGGTGCTGGAGGGCGACGGCATCCCGACCCGGGTCGTGTCGGTGCCCTGCATGGACTGGTTCGCCGCCCAGGACCAGGCCTACCGGGACTCGGTGCTGCCGCCCGCGGTCAAGGCACGCGTCTCGATCGAGGCGGGCGTCGCGATGCCCTGGTACCGCTGGGTCGGCGACGCAGGCGAGATCATCTCCATCGAGCACTACGGCGCCAGCGCCGACTACCAGACCCTGTTCCGCGAATTCGGCTTCACCACCGAGCACGTCATCGCGGCCGCCCGCACCAGCCTCGACCGCGTCGCCTCCCCGAGCGCCTGAGCCGTCGAATCTGAATCTCGCCGCTACCAAACGAGAGGAGCCGCTCATGGCCCCCAACGAGAGACTCGCCGCACTGTCCGCGGCGGGCGTGTCCATCTGGCTCGACGACCTGTCGCGCGAGCGGTTGCAAACCGGCAACCTGCAGTCCCTGATCTCTGACTTTCACGTAGTCGGAGTCACCACCAACCCGACGATCTTCGCCGCGGCGCTGGCCCACGGAGACGCGTACGACAAGCAGGTGCGCGAGCTGGCCGCGCGTGGCGCTTCGGTCGACGACGCAGTCCGTGAGATCACCGTGGCGGACGTCTCGCAGGCGTGCGACGTGTTCAGCGGCACCTGGGAACACAGCGGTGGGGTCGACGGGCGCGTGTCGCTCGAGGTCGACCCACGCCTCGCCCACGACACCGACGCGACGTTCGCCGAGGCCGTCGACCTGTGGAAGGCGGTCGACCGGCCCAACCTGCTGATCAAGATCCCGGCGACGGAGGCGGGCCTGCCCGCGATCACACGCACGCTGGCCGAGGGCGTCAGCGTCAACGTCACGCTGATCTTCTCCGTTGAGCGCTACCGCGCCGTGATGGGTGCCTACCTCGACGGGCTGGAGCAGGCCGCGGCCAACGGCCACAACCTGGCGGGCATCGCGTCGGTGGCGAGCTTCTTCGTCTCCCGCGTCGACACCGAGATCGACAAGCGGCTGGAGAAGATCGGCACCGACGAGGCGCTCGCGCTGCGCGGGCAGGCGGGCGTCGCGAACTCCCGACTGGCCTACGCCGCGTTCCAGGAGGTGTTCTCCGGCGAGCGATGGGAGGGCATGGTGGGCAAGGGCGCCAAGGCCCAGCGGCCGCTGTGGGCTTCGACGGGCGTGAAGAACCCGGAGTACTCCGACACGCTCTACGTCACCGAGCTCGTCGTCGCCGACACCGTCAACACGATGCCGGAGAAGACGCTCAGGGCCTACGCCGACCACGGCGAGCTCAGCCCCAACAACGGGGGCGACGCGGTCACCGGCACCGGGTCGCAGGCCCAGAGCGTGTTCGACGCGGTCGCCGCGCAAGGCGTCGACCTCCGGGATGTCTTCCTGGTGTTGGAGGACGAGGGCGTCGACAAGTTCGAGAAGTCGTGGTCGGAGCTTCTGGACACGGTCAAGGGCCAGCTCGACGGCGCGAAGGCCTGACCCCGGAACCGCACACCGCAAGCCCGCCCTGCTGCGGCCCGCGCCGGGTCGCAGCAGGGCGCCCCTCCTCCGACCCAGTCGCAGCAGGGTGACCCTCCTCCGACCCAGTCGCAGCAGGGTGACCCTGCTCCGATGCGGCCGCCGCGCTGCGCGCCCGGCGCCCAGGCTGCAATGATCGCGCCGTGACCACCGACCGCACCCGTCTGGAGAGTTCGTGACCGGCGCGAAGGAATGGACGAACCCGCTGAGAGACCCGCGGGACAAGCGGCTGCCCCGCATCGCCGGACCCTGCGGTCTGGTGATCTTCGGGGTCACCGGGGACCTGTCGCGCAAGAAGCTGATGCCCGCCATCTACGACCTGGCCAACCGGGGGCTGCTGCCACCGGGCTTCGCGCTCACCGGCTTCGCCCGCCGCGACTGGGCGACCCAGGACTTCGGCCAGGTGGTGCACGAGGCGGTCAAGGCGCACGCGCGCACCCCGTTCAACCAGACGGTGTGGGACCGCCTCGCCGAGGGGTTCCGGTTCGTCCAGGGCAGCTTCGACGACGACCACGGCTTCGACCGGCTGGAGATGACCGTCGCCGACCTCGACCGGATCCGCGGCACCGGCGGCAACCACGCCTTCTACCTGTCCATCCCGCCCGGCGCGTTTCCCGTGGTGTGCAAGCAGCTCGCGCGGTCGGGCCTGTCGGCCCAGGACGGGAACCAGTGGCGCCGCGTCGTCATCGAAAAGCCGTTCGGGCACGACCTGGCATCGGCGATCGAGCTCAACGGCATCGTCAACGACGTCTTTCCCGAGGACTCGGTGTTCCGCATCGACCACTACCTCGGCAAGGAGACGGTGCAGAACATCCTCGCGCTGCGCTTCGCCAACCAGCTCTTCGAGCCGATCTGGAACGCCCACTACGTCGACCACGTGCAGATCACGATGGCCGAGGACATCGGCCTCGGCGGCCGCGCGGGCTACTACGACGGCATCGGCGCCGCCCGCGACGTGATCCAGAACCACCTGCTGCAGCTGCTCGCGTTCACCGCGATGGAAGAGCCGGTGTCGTTCTCGGCGACAGAGCTGCGCAACGAGAAGATCAAGATCCTCAATGCCACGCGGCTCGTCGGCCCGCTCGAGGAGACCACCGCGCACGGGCAGTACACCGGCGGATGGCAGGGCGGCGAGCTGGTGCCGGGCCTGAAGGACGAGGAGGGGTTCAACCCCAAGTCGCGCACGGAGACCTTCGCGGCGATCACCTGTGAGGTCGACACGCGGCGGTGGGCGGGTGTGCCGTTCTACCTGCGCACGGGCAAGCGGCTGGGCCGTCGCGTCACCGAGATCGCGGTGGTGTTCAAGCGCGCGCCGCATCTGCCGTTCGACGCGACGATGACCGAGGAGCTCGGCCAGAACGCGTTCGTCATCCGCGTGCAGCCCGACGAGGGTGTCACGCTGCGGTTCGGGTCGAAGGTGCCGGGCAACCAGATGGAGGTCCGCGACGTCACGATGGACTTCGGCTACGGCACCGCGTTCACCGAGGCCTCCCCCGAGGCCTACGAACGGCTGATCCTCGACGTGCTGCTCGGCGAGCCCTCGCTCTTCCCGGTCAACGCCGAGGTCGAGCGGTCGTGGGAGATCCTCGACCCGGTGCTCGAACACTGGGCGAAGCTGCCGACCGGGCCCGATCCGTATCCGGCCGGTTCGTGGGGGCCGGAGTCGGCGAAGTCCATGCTCGCACGTACGGGACGCACGTGGAGGCGGCCATGATCACTAAAGCGAAGCTTGCGAGGCGTGCACCATGATCGTCGATCTTCCATCGTGCACGGTCTCGGACATCAACAAGGCGCTCGTCCGGCTCCGGTCCGAGGGCGGGGTGCAGGCGCTGGGACGGGTGCTCACGCTGGTGATCGTGACCGATGACGGCAGAACCATCGAGGGCGCCATCGCCGCCGGGAACTCGGCCAGCCGGGAGCACCCGTGCCGCGTGATCGTGCTGGCCAGGGGGCAGCGGAAGGCAGCGGCGAGGCTCGATGCGCAGATCCGGGTGGGCGGCGACGCGGGCGCGTCCGACGTGATCGTGCTGCGCGGCTACGGCCCGCTGGCAGACGACGAGGCCGGGGCGGGCATGGTCATGCCGCTCCTGCTGCCCGACGCGCCGGTGGTGGCCTGGTGGCCTGCCGATGCGCCCGCTGTGCCGTCTGCCGACGCCGTGGGCCTCCTGGCGCAGCGACGGATCACCGACGCGCTGTCGGCGAAGAACCCGACGAAGGCTTTCGAGCAGCGCCGCGCGCACTACGTCGCTGGCGACACCGACCTCACCTGGACGCGGCTCACGCCGTGGCGTGCGCTGTTGGCCGCCGCGCTGGACGCGTCGCCGCACGATCGGGTGACCAATGCGGTGGTGGCAGGCGAGGTGGTGTCGCCGTCGACCGACCTGATGGCGGGCTGGCTCGCGGAGACACTGGAGGTCAAGGTGAAGCGCTCACCTGCCAAGTCGGGGCCGGGTATGACGACGGTCCGCCTGGAGCGGTCGGGCGGCGCCGTCGAACTGGTGCGCCCGGACGGCAAGGTGGCACGGCTGCGGCAGCCGGGGCAGCCCGATCGGCTCGTGGCCCTCGCGCGGCGGGAGGTGCGCGACTGCCTGGCCGAGGAGCTGCGCCGCCTGGATCCCGACGAGATCTACGGCGAAGCGCTGGAAGGCATCGGGAAGGTCAGCAAGGGCCGCACCCCGATTGCCGTCCCCGCCGTGACCGGTGCGTCATGAGCGCGCCAGAGATCGCTGTCCACGCGCAGGCCAACATCCTGGCCTCCGCCGCAGCGGCGCGGCTCATCACGCGGCTGGTGGACCTCCAGGCGAACGGCAGCGTCCCGAAGCTCGTGCTGACCGGCGGCGGCGTCGGCATCGGCATGCTGGAGCAGGTGCGGGCCACCGTGGCGCGCGACGCCGTCGATTGGGGCGAGGTCGAGTTCTACTGGGGTGACGAGCGGTTCCTGCCGCAGGGCGATCCCGAGCGGAACGACACCCAGGCGCGCGCGGCGCTGCTCGACCACGTGCACGTCGACCCGGCCAAGGTGTACCCGATGGGCACCGACGACGGCACCGGCCCGTCTGGGGCGGATGCCGCGGCGCAGGAGTACGCGGCGCTGTTGGCGAGCAAGGCCCGCCCGGAGGACCACGGCTCCGTCCCGGCGTTCGACGTGCTGCTGCTGGGCATGGGCCCCGAGGGCCACACGGCGTCGGTCTTCCCGCACTCGCCCGCCGTGTACGAGACCGAGCGGTCGGTCGTCGCGGTGCACGGCTGCCCCAAGCCGCCGCCGACGCGTGTCTCACTCACGCTTCCGGCGATCCGCAAAGCGGCCGAGGTGTGGATCGTCACGACCGGCGAGGCCAAGGCGGGCGCGGTGGCGCTGGCGCTCGGCGGTGCGGGCGAGGTGGCGATCCCGGTCGCGGGGGCGCGCGGGCAGCGGCGCACCCTCTGGCTGCTCGACCGGGCGGCCGCCACGAAGCTGCCGCGCGACCTGGTTCCGCAGATCGCCTGACGTCGGCGTGCCCGGGCCGCAGCGGCATCTCGTGGTCGACGCGGCCAACGTGGTCGGCTCACGCCCCGACCGATGGTGGCGGGATCGGGCGGGAGCGGCGACGCGCCTGGCCGACCGGCTGGTCGCGGCGCTGGACGCGGGGGCGCTCGACGCCGACGTGGTGCACCTCGTGCTGGAAGGCACGGCCCGCGGGGCAGCGGTGCCCGACCACGAGCGCCTGCGTGTGGTACGAGCTCCGGCCGACGGCGACTCCGCGATCGTGGCGTTGGCCCAGGTTCTGGACGGCCTCGGCGACGAGGTCACGGTGGTGACGGCCGACCGCGGCCTGCGCGCCCGCCTGGCAGGCCCGGCGATCGGCCCCGGCGCCCTGCTGTCGCGTCTAGAGTGACCCCGGTGTTGGGCAGAGGACCTGATGGCAACACGAGCGGCGGCGCGCTCGCGAGGATGTGGAGCCGTCGGGACCGGGTCTACACCGTCGTTCTCCCGGACGGCACGCCCGTGTGCGCGCGCGGTCGGCGCCAGGAGCGGCCGCAGGGAGCACCGCCCACGTTCGGCCTGTGCCTCGGCCGCGACGGCGGCTCCTTCCGGCCCGGGTGGCCGCTGGAGTGGGTGGACTGGCCCGACTTCGCGGTGCCGCGCGATCCGCAGGCGGCCGCGGCCGCGATCCGCCGTGCCTACGCGCGCGCTCAAGCGGGCGAGCGCGTCGAGATCACGTGCGGCGGCGGCACCGGACGCACCGGCACCGTCCTCGCCTGCATGGCGGTGCTCGCCGGGATGCCCGCGGGCGACGCGGTGGCCTGGGCACGCACCCACTACCGTCGAGGCGCCGTGGAGACCCCCGGTCAGCGCCGCTGGGTGCTCTGGTTCGCCGACAACCCCGCCCACCAGCGCCCATGATCGCCGAATCATGCGGATTCCGTGTGCAGAAGGCTGGACGCCGGGCACCCGCGGCATGATCGCCAAGGGTGGTGCCACACGTGCAGAAATGTACGCCTGACACCACTTACGGCGATCATGATGGGGGGCGCGGCGGCGGGCGGAGCGGCGGGGCCAGCGGGGTGGCGGCACGGCGGCACGGCGGCACGGCGACACGGCCGACACGGCGGGACGGCGGGACGGCGGGACGGACGTGCGGCCGAGCTGCGGCGCAAGCGGCCACGGGTTCACCACTGCCAGCCACCAGCGATCGCCCACCACACCTATCCGCCCGAAGATCGCCAAGAGTGGTGTCACAGATACACCCGTGCACGTCTGACACCACTTACGGTGATCATTGGCGTCCGAAGCCACCGCCCATCAGCCGATGATCGCCAGAAGTGGTGCCACAGATGCACCAGTGCACGCCTGGCACCACTGGCGGCGATCATGGCGGCGATCATGGCGGCGGCACGGCGAGGGGCGGGCCGCGGCCGCGCTGCACGTTCACCGCCGAACGGTGCCCAGCCATCGCTCCACCGGCCACCACCACCCAGCCGCCCATGATCGCCAAGGGTGGTGTCACCGGTGCATCGGTGCACGCCCGGCACCACTCCTGGCGATCGTGGCCGGCCTGCGACCTAACCCTGCTCGTCGGGGAGGCGGCCGTTGTTGTAGTCGTCGTAGGCCGACAGGTCCAGGAAGCCGTGCCCGCAGTAGTTGAAGAGGATCACCTTTTCCTCCCCTGTCTCCTTCGCGGCCAGCGCCTCGTCGATGGCGGCGCGGATGGCATGCCCGCATTCGGGCGCCGAGATCTTGCCCTCGGTGCGCGCGAACTGCACCGCCGCCTCGAACACCTTCCCCTGCGGGTAGGCGACGGCCTCCATCCGGCCGTCCCGGACGAGCTGGGAGATCAGCGGCGAGTCGCCGTGGTAGCGCAGCCCACCCGCGTGGATCGAGGGCGGGATGAAGTCGTGGCCGAGGCTGTACATCGCCAGCAGCGGGGTGAGCCCCGCGGTGTCGCCGAAGTCGTAGCCGAACGTGCCCTGCGTCAGCGTCGGGCACGACAGCGGCTCGACGGCCAGCAGCCGCACCCCGGCGTCGGGCACGAACGGGAACGCGATCCCACCCAGGTTCGAGCCACCCCCGCACGGGGCGATCACCACGTCGGGCAGCCGCTCCCCCGCCAGCGCCAGCTGCTCCTTGGCCTCCAGCCCGATCACGGTCTGGTGCAGCAGCACGTGGTTGAGCACCGACCCGAGCGCGTAGTGGGTGTCGGCGCGCCCGACGCAGTCGCGCACCGCGTCGGAGATCGCCGAGCCCAGCGAGCCCGGGTGGTCGGGCTCGTCGACCGGCGAGGGCACGACGCTGGCCCCCCAGGTCTCCATCGCGATCTTGCGGTAGGGCTTCTGGTCGTAGGACGCGCGCACCATGTAGACCTTGAGCTCCAGGTCGAACTGCGCGCACGCGAACGCCAACGCGGTGCCCCACTGCCCGGCGCCGGTCTCGGTGGACAGCCGCGCGATGCCCTCCTGGGCGTTGTAGAACGCCTGCGGCACGGCGGTGTTGGGCTTGTGGCTGCCCGCTGGCGACACCGACTCGTCCTTGAAATAGATCCGCGCGGGCGTGCCGAGCGCCTTCTCCAGACGGACCGCACGGACCAGCGGGGTGGGCCGCCACAGCCGCAGGATGTCGAGCACCTCGCCCGGCACGTCGACCCACGGCTCCGTGCTGACCTCCTGGCCGATCAGCGCCATCGGAAACAACGGGGCGAGATCATCGGGACCCACCGGCTCGCGGGTGCCAGGGTGTAGCGGAGGCTGCGGCGGCGACGTGAGGTGCGGCGCCACGTTGAACCACGCCGTCGGGATCTTGTCAGGGGGCAGCGTCCAACGGGTCATGGACCGACGCTAGCGCCGACGATCACCGGGCGCCAGAGCATCGCTCCCGGTCAGCAGCCTGTTCGAGACGGGCGATGCGCTCCTCGTAGAACGCGACGGCGGCCAGACCCGCCTGCGTGCGGCCGTGGACGAGGCGCACCTCGTCGACGAGCGCGCGGGCCTCCTGCCGGTCGCCGTCGTCGGCGTTCAGGTCGACGGCGGGCCGCTCCAGGTCGCCGACGCGCCGCTCGAGGGCCACGAGCTGGGCGCTGATCCGGCGCAGCTGGTCGTCGAGCTCGCCGACGTGGCCGGAGAGCTCGACCAGCCGCTCGTCACGGAGCCGGTGCTGCAGCGCGGCTTCTGTCGCCTGCTCGTCGCGCAGCTGGGCCGCGATCTCCTGCAGGCGCTGCTCGCGACGCTCGTCGCCCGCCCGCACGGCGTTGTCGATGCGCGTCTGGACGCGCTGCACCAGCGGCCGCAGGGGCGCGACGAGGGTGCTGCGGAGCCGGGCGTTCACGCGACCAGCTCGATCCGGCCCCGCGCCGCCCAGGCCCTCAGCAGCGCGCCTTCCGCGGCGAGTCGGTGTTCCGCGGTGACCGCCACCGCCGGGCCCCAGCCGTGCGCGAACTCGGTCTGGTCCGGTCGGTCGGCGACGGTGGTGCCGGTCAGGCGGACCGCCGCGTCCGGGAACAGCTCGGTGAACAGGTAGGCGGCCAGCGTGCCGGTGGTGGGCCATGCGGGCTCGGCGGCGGGAATGCCCATCAGCTCCTTCAGCGCGACGGTGAACACGTGGTTGGGCACCGAGACGGCATCGACGGGCCACCAGTCCGGCCGGTCCTCCCGCTCCCAGTGCAGGCGGCCGGGCTCGACGAGCAGATAGAGCCGCGAGCCGTGGTCGAGGAACGTGCCAGGCCCCGGCACCACGGCGCGATGCAGGAGGACGACGTCGGTGCGCCGACCGATACGCGCCGGGCCTGCGGGCTCGTCGATGGCGAACGTGGTCATGCGGACGACGAGGTCGCTGCCGTCGATCACCGCCGCCCGCTCGGCGCTCGCGGCGAGGGGAGCGTTGCCGACGATGGTGACCGAGCGCGGTGGGTCGTGGCGGGCGTAGGTGCGCACCAGGTCGGCGAGGACCTGCCTGGTGCTCGACACGGCGCCTGCGCTGCTCATCTCGCGCGACGGTAGCGGACGGTCAAGGCAGAACGGCCCCGGGTGCGGCCACGCCTTGTTCCCGGACCACAATCAGGGGGTGCCTGCTCCCTCTGTCCCCGCTCCCTACGTTATCGCCGAAATCGGCTGCAACCACGGGGGCGACCTCGACCTCGCCAAGCGGATGATCTCCGTGGCGGCCGGGTTCTGCGAGGTCGACGCCGTGAAGTTCCAGAAGCGCGACCCCGCGACGCTGCTCACCCCCGAGCAGTACCAGTCGCCGCACCCCGAGCCTCGCAACGCGTTCGGCAGAAGCTACGGAGAGCACCGGGAGTTTCTGGAGTTCGACATCGAGCAGCACGCCGAGCTGGCCCGCCACGCCGCCGACTTCGGTGTGGTCTACAGCACCAGTGTGTGGGACATGCCTTCAGCGAAGGCCGTGGTCGGCATGGCCCCGCGGTTCGTCAAGGTCCCGTCGGCCACCAACCAGCACACCGAGCTGCTGGAGCTGCTGTGCGCCGAGTTCGGCGGCATCATCCACCTCTCGCTCGGCATGACGACCCGCGAGGAGGAAGAGCGGATCGTCGCGCTGTTCCACGACCGCGGCCGGACATCTGACCTCGTTCTGTACGCATGCACGTCGGGCTATCCGGTGCCGTTCGAGGACATCTGCCTGCTGGAGGTCCAGCGCCTGTGCGAGGCCTACGGGTCCGACGTGCACGCGATCGGCTTCTCCGGCCACCACCTGGGGATCGCCGCCGACGTCGCTGCGCTCGCGCTCGGCGCCCGGTATGTGGAGCGGCACTTCACCCTGGACCGCACCAGCAAGGGCACCGACCACGCCGCGTCGCTGGAGCCGGACGGGATGCGCAAGCTGGCACGCGACCTGCGCAACGTCGCCAAAGCGCTGACGTACAAGTCGGACGAAGTGCTTCCGATCGAGCAGGCCCAGCGCGAGAAGCTGAAGTGGCGGGCGTGAGCGAGCCCGCGAGCCAACCATCGGCGCTGAGCGAGCCCGCGAGAACCATCGGCGCTGAGCGAGCCCGCGAGCCAACCATCGGCGCTGAGCGAGCCCGCGAGCCAACCATCGACACCGGGAAGGCTCGCGATCGTCATCCCCGTCCGCGCCGGGAGCAAGGGTGTGCCGGGCAAGAACCTCGCGCGGGTCGGGGGCCGCCCGCTGCTGGACTGGACGCTCGAGGCCGCGCTCGCGGCGCGCTGCGTCGACCGGGTGCTGGTGTCCACCGACGATCCCGCGGTGCGCGAGCACGTCGTCGCCACCTGGCCGGGCCGCGTCGGTCTGCCTGCGCGCTCCCCCGCCACGGCCTCCGACACGGCCACGACCGAGAGCGTGTTGCTCGACGTTTTGGACACCCCAGAAGCCGAGGGCATCGACGAGATCGGCCTCGTCCAGGCGACCAGCCCGCTGCTGCGCGCTGCGGACCTGGACGGGGCCTATGCGCTGCTGCACACGGGCTTCGACAGCGTGCTGTCGGTGGTGCGCCAGCGCCGGTTCCGGTGGGAGCTCACCCCGGACGGGGCCCGCGCCGACTACGACCCGGCCGCGCGGCCGCGCCGCCAGCAGCTCACGGGCCACCTCGTCGAGAACGGGGCGCTGTACCTCACGAGCCGGGCGGCGCTGGCGCGCACCGGCGTGCGCATCAGCGGCCGGATCGGGCTGTGGGAGATGCCCGAGGACAGCTATACGGAGGTCGACGAGCCCGGCGACCTCGTGATCGTCGACGCGCTGCTGCGCCGCCGGGAGCGTCCGGTCGAGCCCGCGCGCGGTGCGGGGCGGATCCGGCTCGTGCTCACCGACGTCGACGGGGTGCTCACCGACAACGGAATGACCTACTCCAGCGACGGCAGCGAGTCCAAGACCTACAGCGCCCGCGACGGAAAGGGCTTCGAGCTGCTGCGCCGCGCAGGCCTCCTGACGGGCATCCTGACCAGCGAGGACGGGCCGCAGATCCATGCGAGGGCGGCGAAGCTGCGGGTCGACGCGCTGCGTGCGGGCACCGCCGACAAGCTCGCGGACGCGAAGGAGCTGTGCGCGCGCTGGTCGATCGGGCTCGACGAGGTGGCGTTCATCGGCGACGACGTGCACGACGTCGAGCTGCTGCGGGCGGTCGGGCTCGCCGCCTGCCCGGCCGACGCCGTACCTGCCGCCCGGGCCGCCGCGGCGCACCACTGCCGCGCGGCCGGGGGCCACGGGGCGTTCCGTGAGCTGGCCGACGCGATCCTCGCCGGGCGATGATCTCCGCCGGGGCACGCCCGCGCGCGGTGGCCGCCGCGGTCGCCGTCGCCGCCGTGGTGCTCGGCGGTTGCGCGGCCGATCCCCCGCTGCCCAACGCCGACCCGCCCGCCCCACCCGCGGCGTGCGTGCTCGACACGGAGACGCTGACCAGCGCGACCGACGTGAAATGGACTCCCGACCAGACGACGGCGAGCGACACCCGGTGCGTCTACGACGCCGCACCGGCGCCTGCAGGCACCGACAGCCCGCAGTTCCTCACCGTGTCGCTGTTGCCCAAGACGCAGGCCGATGCGGCCGCCGAGCGCGAGCTGCTGGCCCAGCTGTGCCAGAGGGGGTCGCGCGTTGACGTCGACGCGGCCGACGGCGGGTTCATCTGCCGGTTCGACGGCGACCTCGTCTACGGCGTGCTCGTCCGGGGCGACCAGGTGGTGCAAGTGGCCTCGTCGGCCATTCCGGCGGCCACGGCCAGCGCGACGCTGGCCGCCGCGATCAGCGACCAGCTCACAGCGTTGGGGGCAGGCTAGGGGACCGAGTTTGCAGCAGGGTGGCACTGCTGCGACTCAGTCGGAGCAGTGCCACCCTGCTGCGATGCGGACGTGCCCCGACGGTTGGATACCGGCCGCGCTCGTCTTTACAGCTCGCGAGAGGCCCGAAGGCGGCCGAGCGCCTCGTCCAGGATGGCGGCGCCGTCGGCGTCGCTGCGGCGCTCCTTCACGTAGGCGAGGTGCGTCTTGTAGGGCTCGGTCCGCGGCGCGGCGGGCGGGTTCTGGTTGTCCCGGCCGCCGGGAAGGCCGCAGCGCGGGCAATCCCACGAGTCGGGGATGTCCGCTTCCGCCGCGAACGACGGCGAGGTGACGTGCCCGCTCGCGCAGTAGTACGAGATGAACTGGCGCGGGGCGGTCTCACCCCGCTCTGACTCGCCCATCGGGCCTGCCCCCACGCGTGTGCCACGGATCGCGTTGCCGCCTGACATGGCCATTAGCTCAAACTCCCAGCTTGACGAGCAGCCCGGTACCGATGATCGCGATCACCCAGATCGCCCCCACGAACAGCGTCAGCCGATCGAGGTTGCGCTCGACGACGCTGGAGCCGGAGAGGCTCGACTGCATCCCGCCGCCGAACAAGGTGGACAGACCGCCGCCACGGCCTCGGTGCAGCAGGATCAGCAACACCAACAGCAGACTGGAGACGATCAACACGATCTGTAGGGCAAGTTGCATCCGACGTCCTCGTTCTCGCCAGGGGCTCGCCATCTTACCTGGCGTGGCTGGGAGTCTCCTCAGGGGAGGGGACCGCCCGCGGCCAGGGCGCACAGCTTGGGGAACTCGTCGCCGTCGATGCTCACGCCGCCGACGAGCGCGCCGTCGACGTCGGCGCCCGCCATCAGCTCGGCGACGTTGCTCGGCTTGACCGAACCGCCGTAGAGGATGCGCGTGGCCGAGGCGATCTCGTCGCCGAACAGGGCGTCGAGCGCGACGCGCAGTACGGCGCAGACCTCCTGCGCGTCGGCGGGGCTCGCGACGCGGCCCGTGCCGATGGCCCAGACCGGCTCGTAGGCCACAACGAGGTCGCGGGCCTGCTCCGCGGTGACCTTGTCCAGCGCCGCGGTGAGCTGGGCCGTGCAGTGCCCGGTGTGCTCGCCCGACTCGCGTACGGACAGGCCCTCGCCCACGCACAGGATCGGCGTGATGCCGTTGCGGATCGCCGCGTGCACCTTGCTGTTGACGATCTCGTCGGTCTCATCGTGGTACTCGCGCCGCTCCGAGTGCCCGACGAGCACGTAGCGGCACCCCAGCTTCGCGAGCATCACGCCGGAGACGTCGCCGGTGTAGGCGCCCGCGTCGTGCGGGGACAGGTCCTGCGCGCCGTGCACCATCAGCAGGCCGTCGCCGTCGATCATGGTCTGGATGCTGCGGATGTGCGTGAAGGGCGGCACGACCGCCACCTCGACCATGTCGTAGTACTTCTCGGGCAGCGCGAACGCGAACTTCTGCATCAGGGCGATGGCCTCGAGGTGCGTGAGGTTCATCTTCCAGTTGCCCGCGATCAGCGGCTTGCGACCTCTACTGCTGTCCACTCAGGACTCCAATACCGACACGCCGGGGAGGTCTTTGCCCTCCAGGAACTCCAATGAAGCACCGCCGCCGGTCGAGATGTGTGAGAACCCGTCCTCGGCCAGGCCCAGCGCGCGGACGGCCGCGGCCGAGTCACCCCCGCCGACGACGCTGAACGCGGCTCTGCCGTCGGGACCGCCCGCGGTCGTATCGATGATCGCCTGCGCGACGCCGCGGGTGCCCTCGGCGAAGGGCGCCAGCTCGAACACGCCCATGGGGCCGTTCCAGAAGACGGTCGCGGCGTCGGCGAGCACCCCGGCGAACGCGGCGACCGACTCGGGCCCGATGTCCAGGCCCAGCCAGCCTTCCGGGATCGCGTCGATCGTGACGGTCTCGCGCGCGGCGTCAGCGGAGAACGCTTCGGCCACCACGACGTCGCTCGGCAGGACGATCTTGCCGGACTCGAGCAGGGCGCGGCACGTGCCGATCTGGTCGGCCTCCAGCAGCGACTTGCCGACGCCGTAGCCCTGCGCGGCCAGGAACGTGAAGCACATCCCGCCACCGACGAGCAGCGCGTCGACCTTTGGCAGCAGCGCGTCGATCACCGCGAGCTTGTCGGACACCTTCGAGCCGCCGAGCACAACCGTGTACGGCCGCGCCGGTGTCGTGGTGAGCCGCCGCAGCACCTCGACCTCGGCCAGCACCAGCGCGCCCGCGTAGGCGGGGAGCAGACGCGCGACGTCGTAGACCGAAGCCTGCTTGCGGTGCACGACTCCGAACCCGTCGGACACGAATGCGCCGGACGGTCCGGCGAGCGCGGCCAGCTCGCGCGCCAGCGACCCCCGCTCGGCGTCGTCCTTGCTGGTCTCCCGCGGATCGAAGCGGATGTTCTCGACGAGGACGACCCCGCCGTCGTCCAGCCCGGACACCGCCGACGGCGCCTCGCCGAGGCCCACCAGCGTGACCTCGGCGCCCAGCAGCTCGGCGAGCCGCCCGGCGACCGGCGCGAGGCTGTAGCGCGGGTCCGGGCCGCCCTTGGGCCGTCCGAGATGCGCGGTGATCACCAACCGGGCGCCGCCACCGAGCAGCGCCGACAGGGTGGGCACCGACGCGCGGATGCGACCGTCGTCGGTGATCCTCCGGCTCTTTCCATCCTCTGTGGCTTCGAGGGGGACGTTGAGGTCGGAGCGCACCAGCACGGTGCGCCCGGCGACCCCCTCCTTGATCAGGTCATGGAGTGTCTGCACTGTCGGCCTCTACAGCTTCGAGGCGACCAGGTCGGTGATTTCGACGAGCCGGTTGGAGTAGCCCCACTCGTTGTCGTACCAGCCGACGACCTTGATCTGGTTGCCCATGACCTTCGTCAGCGGGGCGTCGTAGATGCAGGACGCAGGGTCGGTGACGATGTCGGTGGACACGATCGGGTCCTCGCTGTAGCGCAGGATGCCTGCGAGCGGACCCTCGGCCGCCGCCTTGTACGCGGCGTTGATCTCCTCGACGGTGCCCACCTTGCGGACGTTGACGGTGAGGTCGGTCGCCGAGCCCGTGGGGATCGGCACCCGCAGGGCGTAGCCGTCGAGCTTGCCCTTGAGCTGCGGCATGACCAGGCCGATGGCCTTGGCGGCACCGGTGGAGGTCGGCACGATGTTCAGCGCGGCGGCCCGGGCGCGGCGCAGGTCCTTGTGCGGGGCGTCAAGCAGGTTCTGGTCCCCGGTGTACGCGTGGATGGTGGTCATCAGTCCATGCTCGATCCCGAGCAGGTCGTCGAGCACCTTGGCCAGCGGCGCCAGGCAGTTGGTGGTGCACGAGGCGTTCGAGATGATCGTCTGGCTGCCGTCGTATGCCGATTCGTTGACGCCCTTGACGACAGTGAGGTCCTCGCCGGTGGCGGGCGCGGAGATCACGACCTTCTTGGCACCAGCGTCGAGGTGCTTGGCCGCGCCTTCGCGCTTGGTGAAGATGCCGGTGGACTCGAGCACGATGTCGACGCCGAGGTCCTTCCACGGCAGCTCGGCGGGGTCGCGCACGGCGAGCCCCTTGAAGCCTTTGCCGTCGACCACGATCTCGCCGTCGGTCGAGGTGACCGTGTAAGGCAGACGGCCCAGGATCGAGTCGTACTTGAGCAGAATGGCCAATGTCGCGTTGTCGGTGATGTCGTTGACCGCGACGATCTCGATGTCGGTGTTGCCCTCCTGCTTCTGCGCGTCGACCGCACGCCAGAAGTTGCGCCCGATCCGGCCGAATCCGTTAACGCCTACACGCACCGTCACGCCGTGCCTCCTCGCTCGGAAGTACCTGCTGGTGCCTCACCCTAGCGTCCTGTTCCGGGCTTTGGGCCCAGCGATCTCAGAATCGATCCACCCACCATCGGTATCACGGCGGTCGCGGCGCGTCTCTTCGCGTCATCGGGATGGACCCGAGCAGGAGGTGAGCGATATGACATTGACACCCGCATCCTCGACGTTGTCGGGAACCGCCCCGCTACACGGCAGCGCCCCGGCGCTGGCGGCCCACGAGCGCTCGCGCGTCCGCGCGGCGGCGCTGCGGGCCAGGCGGCTCTACCCGGGCGGGCTCGGCGAGCTCGCGTACCGCGAGCTGGTGGCCTACGCCGACTTCGGCTACCGCTTCGCCGTCGACAAGTTGATCCCGAAGCTCGCCGCGGAGATCCTCGCGACGAAGCTGCCCGACGACAGATGACCGGCACCGGGGTGCCAGATATTGCCGTCATGTCCTAACCCCGCTGATCAACGCCACAGGGGAAGCCCGCCGGGCGCGCCATGATCTCCGGAAGTGGTGCCATGGGAGCCCTGGCGCACCTCTGGCACCGCTACTGACGATCTCGGCTGGCACACGGTGGTGAGCACCCATCGGCTGCCACCCCGCCGCCCTGACAGCGGCCCCACGCCGCGACCGCCCTACTCGACCCATAGGCCCGCCTGTGCCCGACGACAACCGCGCCCTCGCCCGGTCCCACCGCCCCGTGACAGCCGACCTCGCCCGCCTCGCCGCGTCCGACGGCGGCGGGGCGCAAGAAAATGCCCGGCTCGATGGGCGAAGCGGGCCCCTGCTCCGTGAGTATCCCGTGGGCATCAACACCGAGAGCCGCCGTCAGCACAAGCTGGGGTCGGGATGACCGCCGTGACCGGCGCGGCCGCGCGCACATCGGCGGCGTTGTTCGGCTCGACCGGCGCAGGCGAGCGCCACACCGCTTACGCCGCGCTCGCCGCCACCGGTCCCGTGCACCGGATCGAGCTGCCCAACGGGACGCGGGCCTGGCTCGTCACCGGACACGACGCGGTGCGGGCGGCGCTCACCGACCCACGGCTGAGCAAGCACCTCGGGCCTGCCCCCGAAGGCGGCCTGCTGCCGCGCGGGATCGACGCCGCGATCAACAGCGATCTTCTGCACCGCGACCCACCCGACCACACCCGGCTGCGGCGGCTGGTCTCCGCGGCCTTCACCCGCCGCCGGGTCGACGCGCTCGCCCCGCGGATCCAACAGATCGCCGACGCGCTGCTGGATGACCTTGCCGGGCGGCCGGAAGCCGACCTGCTCAGCGCGTTCGCCTATCCCCTTCCCATCGCCGTGATCAGCGAGCTGCTCGGCGTGCCTGCCGCGGCGCAGCAGGGGTTCCGCGAGTGGTCCACGACGCTGGTCGGCGGCTCCGCGCTCGGGCCGGACGCGTGGGTCGCCGCGGCGACGGCCCTCATCGGCAATGCGGGGGACCTGATCGCCGCCAAGCGCGCCGACCCGGCCGACGACCTGATGTCCGCACTGGTCGCGGCCCGCGACGGCACCGACCGGCTCACCGAGGACGAGCTGACGTCCATGGTGTTCCTGCTGCTGGTCGCCGGGCACGAGACCACGGTCAACCTCATCGGCAACGGCGTCCACGTGCTGCTCACCCATCCCGACCGCCTGGCGCTGCTGCGCGCGGAGCCCGAACGGTGGGCCGCCGCGGTCGAGGAGCTGCTGCGCTTCGCCGGGCCCGTGCAGGTCGCGACGTTCCGACGGACCACGGCGCCGGTGCGGATCGGCGACGCCGTGATCCCCGAGGGCGACCTCGTCGTCCCCGGACTGATGGCCGCGAGCCGCGACCCCGCGCGGGTGCCCGACCCCGACACGTTCGACCCGACCCGTGCCGACGCCCCGCACCTGGCGTTCGGGCACGGCGTCCACCACTGCCTCGGCGCGCCGCTGGCCCGCCTGGAGGGCCGGATCGCGCTGGGCAGCCTGTTTGCCCGCTTCCCCGACCTGCGCCTCGCCGTAGCAGCCGAGGACCTGCGGTGGCGACCGAGCGTGCTGATGCACGGCCTCGCCGCCCTCCCGGTCCACCTGAACCCACCGCCAGATCGGAGGACGTGATGACCACCCTGCAGCACACCGTCGTGCGCGAGACCGAGCCCGACGCCGCGCCCGAGATCGTGCGGAGCCCGTGGCCCGACCCCGCCGTACCGGACGTTCCGCTGACCGAGTTCGTGCTGGCCGCGGCCCGCACGAGGCCCGACCATCCGGCCGTCGTCGACGGGGCGACGGGGCGGTCACTGACCTACGCCGAGCTCGCCGACCAGATCCGGCGCGTCGCGGCCGGGCTCGCGAGCCAGGGGTTGGGCAGGGGCGACGTGCTCGCCATCCTCGCCCCCAACTCGCCGGAGTGGCTCGTGGCCTGCCACGGCGCGATCACCGCGGGCGGGGTCGTCAGCGGCCTCAACCCGCTCTGGTCGGCCGACGAGCTGGCCGAACAGCTGCGCGACTCCCGAGCCCGCTTCCTGGTCACCGTGAGCCCGCTGCTGCCGACGGCCCACCTCGCCGTGGAGCGGGCCGCTGTCGGCACGCGGCTGGTGCTGCTCGACGCACCGGCCGAGGCCGCCGCCCGGGAAGCGATCGCGCTCACCGACCTCGCCGCCTGCGCGGGCGCACCCCCCGACGTCCGCATCGACCCGGCGGTGGACCTGGCGCTGCTGCCCTACTCCAGCGGGACGACCGGAATGGCCAAGGGCGTCATGTTGACCCACAGCGCATGCGTGGCCAACGTCCTGCAGACCCTCGCCGCGCTGAGGGCAGGCCCCGACGACCGCACGCTGGCCGTCGCCCCGTTCTTCCACGCGGTCGGCTGGGGCGTGATCGCCAACTGCGCGCTGCGGTCGGGGGCCACGATCGTCACCCTGCCCCGGTTCGAGGTCGCCGCGTTCCTCGGCGCGATCCAGGAGCACCGGATCACGCAGACCGTCGTCGTCCCGCCGGTCATCCTCGCGCTGGCGCGGCATCCGGCCGTGGCCGACCACGACCTCTCCTCCCTGGACTGGATCGCGTGCGGCGCCGCTCCGCTGGACGCCGACCTGCAGCGGGAATGCGCCGATCGCCTCGGCGTCCCGATCGTGCAGGGCTTCGGCATGACCGAGGCGGTCGCCACGATCGCGGCCAACCCGGTCGACGCCGCCGTGGTGGCGGGATCGTGCGGGCGGCTGGTGCCCGGCGTGCAGGCCCGGATCGACCCGGAGACCGGGGAGCTGTGGATCCGCAGCCCCGCTCTGATGAGCGGCTACCTCGGCAGGCCGGACGCCACCGCCGACACGGTCGACAGCGAGGGATGGCTGCGCACGGGCGACATCGCGCGGTTCGACGAGGACGGTGTGCTGTTCGTCGTCGACCGGCTCAAGGAACTGATCAAGGTGAAGGCGTACCAGGTGGCGCCCGCTGAGCTGGAGGGCATCCTGCGCACCCACCCCGCGGTCGCCGACGCCGCGGTGGTCGGGATCCCCGACGAGCGGGCAGGCGAGGTGCCCAGGGCCTTCGTGGTGGCCAGAACGGCCGTGACACCGCACGAGCTGGTGGCCCACGTCGCCGCCCGCGTCGCGGTCTACAAGCAGATACGCGACGTCGTCTTCGTCGACACCATCCCGGTCTCGCCGTCGGGCAAGATCCTGCGCCGTCTCCTGCGGGACCGATGATGCCGATCCTGTTCACCGCCTGTGGGCTGTTCGGACCCGTCAACACGGTGCCTGCGCTGGTGGTGGCGCAGCGATGACGCCATCGCTCGAGCGGGCCCCCTTGACCGGCGCCGTCGCCGTCACGCCACGGCCGTTGGTGGCATACCGCGACATGTTCCTGCTCACCGACGACGATCTGCGCGCGGGCCCGATCCTCGACTGCCCGGCAGGTGCGTCCCCGTTCGGCCCGCAGGTGCGTGCGCTGGGCGGGGAGGTCGTCAGCGTCGACCCGGCCTACGGAGCCCCCGAGGACCTCGTGGCCAGGGTGGCGGCCGACGTCGAGCGGGTCGGCGCGTGGCAGCGGGCGCACCCGGCGGGCTTCAACTGGGCCTACCTCGGCTCGCCCGAAGCGTTGGGGCGGACGTGGACGGCGGCGCTCGGGGAGTTCGCCGCCGGCTTCCGCCCGGATGGCTCCCGCTATGTGGACGCGGAGCTGCCGCGCCTCCCGTTCCCCGACGACCGGTTCGCCCTGACGCTGAGCGGCTTCCTGCTGTTCGTCTACCCGGACCTGTTCGGGCGGACCGAGCTGCTCGCCGCGCTGATGGAGCTGGCCAGGGTGACCCGGGGCGAAGTGCGGGTCTTTCCCGTGCAGTCCTCGTCGGGCGAGCGCTACGCCGAGCTGCCCGCCCTGCGCGCCGCGCTGGACGCGCGCGGCGTGGACACGGAGGTCCGGGCCACCGGCTGCGCCTACGCGACGACGCCGGGAAGCGACCGCATGCTGATCTGCCACCGCAGGCATGAACTCGCCTACATCATGTGACATCAGGGAGGGCACATGACCACAACCATGACGATCCCGCAGGATCTCGCCGAGGCGTTGGAGCGCCTCACGACTGCGCTGGCCGCGATGGGCAATGGGGATCCCGGCCCCTACAGCGCGCTGTGGGCCGACTCCCCGGATGCCACGCTGTTCGGGGCGTGGGGGCCGACCGAGCACGGCCACGAAGCGGTGACCACCACGTTCCGATGGGTCGCGAGCCGGTTCTCCGACGGGCCCATTGTGCCCCGGCACGACGTGGTGGACGTGAGCGGCGACCTCGCCTACACCGTCGGCACCGAACAGGGAACGCTTCGCGTCGACGGCGGTCCGCTGTCGGTCATGACGCTGCGCGTCACCCATGTGCTCCGCCGGATCGACGGGCGTTGGTGGCTGGTGCACCGGCACGCCGACTACCCGCCGGTCGACCCCCGCGGAGCCTGAGGGCCGCTCCGACGAGCGCCTGCGGCCGAGGCAGACGTGGCGGGGGTTTCGAGGACTTGCAACCCCGCCCAGGTCGTTCTCGGGCGCGTGTGCGCGGCGAGGGCGGTCAGGCCTCCTCCAGCATGTCGGCCGTGACCGCGGAGTCGGTGTCGGGGATGCCCAGGTCGGCGGCGCGCTTGTCGGCCATGTGCAGCAGTCGCCGGATGCGGCCCGCGACGGCGTCCTTCGTCATGGGCGGGTCGGCGAGCTGGCCCAGCTCCTCCAGCGAGGCCTGGGTGTGCTCGGCGCGCAGGCGGCCCGCGGCGAGAAGATGCCGCGGCACGTCGTCGCCGAGGATCTCCAGTGCTCGCTGGACGCGGGCCGCCGCGGCCACCGCGGCCCTGGCGGAGCGGCGCAGGTTGGCGTCGTCGAAGTTGGCCAGGCGGTTGGCGGTGGCGCGCACCTCGCGGCGCATCCGCCGCTCCTCCCACGCCATCACCGACTCGTGCGCGCCCATCCGGGTGAGCAGCGCGCTGATCGCGTCGCCGTCGCGGACGAGAACCCGGTCGGCGCCACGCACCTCACGCGCCTTCGCCGTGACACCCAGCCGCCGCGCCGCACCGACCAGCGCGAGCGCGGCCTCCGGCCCCGGGCAGGTGATCTCCAGCGCGGAGCTGCGGCCCGGCTCGGTGAGCGACCCGTGCGCGAGGAAGGCGCCGCGCCACGCCGCCTCCGCGTCACAGATGCCGCCCGACACCACGGGCGGCGGGAGGCCACGCACCGGGCGGCCGCGCGCGTCCAGGAGACCGGTCTGGCGGGCCAGTCCCTCCCCGTCGCGGACCACGCGCATGACGTAGCGGGCGCCGCGCCGCAGGCCGCCCGCGGTGATCACATGCGCCTCGCAGGTGTGCCCGTAGAGCTCGTGGATGTCGCGGCGCAGCCGTCGGGCGACCGAGCCGGTGTCGACCTCGGCCTCGACGACGACGCGGCCACCGACGATGTGCAGGCCGCCCGAGAACCGCAGCAGCGCTGCAACTTCGGCGCGTCTGCAGCAGGGCTTGGTGACAGGGAGCCGGGACAGCTCGTCCTTGACCGCAGCGGTCATCGCCATGGTGACCTCCCGACGAGACTGGGCATGATCACGTCCTCCCTTCGGCCGCGACCTCGGGGCTGGTCGCGACGTCGGCCAGCACCGCGGCGATCGCCGCGGCCAGTGCCGCTGGGTCGTGGCTCGGCTCGAGCGCGCCCGCGGCGACGGGGGCCAGGTACACCCGGCCCCCCGGGGTGAGCATCGCCGCAGCCGCGGACTGCAGCCGGTCGGGCACGGGCACGGCATCGATGTCGGCCAGCACCGCATCCACCCGCAACGCGGGGGCATGCTCGCAGAGTACGGCCAGGTGCTGCTCGGGTGAGAAGCCCGCTGTCTCGCCCGGTTCCGGCGCGAGGTTGAGCACAACGATCCGCCTGGCGCGGGTGTCGATGAGCGCCTCACGCAACTCTGGGACGAGCAGGTGCGGCAGCACGCTGGAGAACCACGATCCGGGACCCAGCGTCACCACGTCGGCGGCGCGCACCGCGGCCAGCGCCTCCTGGCAGGCGTGCGGCTGCTCGGGCACGAGCCACACGCGCTGCACGCGACCCGGCGTCGACGCGACCGCGACCTGGCCGCGGATGCGGTGCGCCCGCTCCGGGTCGGCGCCGAGCCCGGTGACGTCGGCGCCGATGTCCAACGGCTCGGTGCACATGGGCAACACCCGGCCGCGCACTCCGAGCAGGGCCGAGACCGTGTCGAGCGCCGCCAGAGGATCCCCCAGCGCGTCGATCAGGCCCGCGATGAGCAGGTTCCCGACGGCGTGACCCGCGAGCGCGCCGGTGCCACCGAAGCGGTGCTGCAGGAGCGTGCGCCAGCGTGTGCCGGACTCGTCGTCGGCCGCCAGCGCCGCCATGGCCATCCGGAGGTCGCCGGGGGGCAGCAGGCCCAGCTCGCGGCGCAGCCGTCCGGAGGATCCGCCGTCGTCGGCCACGGTGACGACGGCGGTGACGTCGTCGGTGAGCAGGCGCAGCGCCGACAGCGTGGCGTGCAGGCCGTGTCCACCTCCCAGCGCAACCGCTTTCATTCGCGCCCCAGATCCCGGTGCGCGACGCTGACCGACATCCCGGGGTTGTCCGACAGCCGTTTGGCGATCTCCTCGCTGATCGCGACGCTGCGGTGCTTGCCGCCCGTGCAGCCGATGGAGATGGTCAGATAGTGCTTGCCCTCGCGGCGGTACCCGCCCGCGACGAGGCCGAGCAGCTCCAGGTAGCGGTCGATGAACTCCGCGGCGCCCTCCTGGGTGAGCACGTAGTGGCGAACCGGCTCGTCGAGGCCGGTCTTGTCCCGGAGCTCCGGGATCCAGAACGGGTTGGGCAGGAAGCGCACGTCGACCACGAGATCGGAGTCCATCGGCAGGCCGTACTTGTAGCCGAAGGACACCAGCGTGAGACGCGTGTGGTGCGGGTAGTCGGTCCCGAACGTGCGCTCGAGGGTGGCGCGCAACGCCGGGACGGTCGTGGTGGATGTGTCGACGACGAGGTCGGCGGCTTCGCGCAGCGGGCGAAGCAGTTCCCGTTCCGCGGCGATCCCGTCGACGAGGCGCCCTGAGCCCTGCAGCGGATGGCTGCGGCGCACCTGTTCGAAGCGGCGCACGAGCACCGCGTCCGAGGCCTCCAGAAAGATCAGCCGCGGCGGGTAGCCGCGGCCGTCGAGATCCTTGATCACCGCGCTGAGGTCGGTGGTGAACGCCCTGCTGCGCACGTCCATCACGACCGCCATGCGGGTGATCTCGCCGCGGGCGCGTCCGCCGAGGTCGACCATCGTGGCGATCAGTGCGGGCGGCAGGTTGTCGACGACGAACCACCCGATGTCTTCGAGGACCTTCGCCGCGGTGCTGCGGCCCGCCCCGGACAGGCCGCTGATCAGGGCGACGTCGATGCCCGCCCGTTCCCCCTCCGCGGCGATCTCCGTGGCGGTCACGCGCCGGGCCCCCCGCCGAGCGCGGCCACCACAGCCGCGGCGGTGGCAGGCCCGAAGCCCGGCACGGCCGCGATCTCGTCGACGCTCGCCGCCTTGAGCTTGCGGACCGACCCGAAGTGCTTGAGCAGCGTCGCGCGGCGCGCGGGGCCCAACCCGGGTACGGCATCCAGCTCGGAGATGGTCATGCCCGCCGAGCGGCGTTGGCGGTGATAGGTGATCGCGAAGCGGTGGGCCTCGTCGCGCACGCGCTGCAGGAGGTAGAGGCCCTCACTCGTGCGCGAGAGGATCACGGGGTCGGGTTCGGCAGGCAACCAGACCTCCTCCAATCGCTTGGCGAGGCCGCACACGGCGACGTCGGTGACGCCGAGCTCGGCCAACACGTCTGACGCCGCCTCGACCTGCGGCTGCCCACCATCGACGACCAGCAGGTTCGGCGGGTAGGCGAACCTGCGGAGCCGTCCGGTCTCGGGGTCGATACCGGGACGGTGAGCGGGTTTGGCGTCGGGAGCGTCACCGGATCCCTCGATCGCGGCGGAGCCGACGTTACCCTCACCGTTATCGCCTTCGGTGATCGGTCGCTCACTGTCGGTGTCCGGGTGACCGGTCTCGGCGAGATACCGCCGGAAACGCCTGCGCACCACCTCGGCGATCGAGGCGACGTCACCGCCCGCGGCACCGTCGCGGATCTCGAACCGGCGGTAGTCGGACTTGCGGGCCAACCCGTCCTCGAACACGACCAGCGAGGCGACCACATTGGTGCCCTGCACGTGGGAGACGTCGATGCACTCGATGCGCAACGGCGCCGAGTCCAGACCGAGCGCGTCCTGGATCTCCTGCAGCGCCGCCGAGCGCGCGGTCAGGTCGCCTGCCCGGCGCAGCTTGTGCTGGGTCAGGGCCTCGGCGGCGTTGCGGGCCACGGTGTCGGCGAGCGCGCGCTTGTCACCGCGCTGGGCGACCCTGACGCCGACCCGCGACCCCCGCAGCCCCGAGAGCCACTCGGTCAACGACGCCACCTCGACGGGCAGCTCCGGGACGATGATCTCCTTGGGCACCGGCTGGTTGGCGTCGTCCGAGGCCTCCGCCAACGCCGCTTGCTCGCCGTAGAACTGGGTGAGAAACCGCTCGACGAGGTGCGCGGTGTCGGTCGGCTCCACTTTGTCGATCACCCAGCCGCGTTGGCCGCGAACCCGGCCCCCACGCACGTGGAAGACCTGGACCGCGGCTTCCAGCTCGTCATCGGCGAACGCGACGACATCCGCGTCGGTGCCCCCGCCGAGCACCACGGCCTGGCGCTCCATGGCCCGGCGCAGCGCGCCGACGTCGTCGCGCAGCCGCGCGGCCCGCTCGAACTCCAGGTCTTCCGACGCCTGCGCCATCCGTCGCTCCAGCTGACGGATGAGGTGGTCGGTGCGGCCCGCGAGGAAGTCGCAGAAGTCCTCCACGATCCTGCGGTGCTCCGCGGCGTCGACTCGCCCGACGCACGGGGCGGAGCACTTGTCGATGTAGCCGAGCAGGCACGGGCGCCCGATCTGGCCGTGGCGCTTGAACACCCCTCCGCTGCAGGTGCGAGCCGGGAAGACGCGCAACAGCAGGTCCAGCGTCTCGCGGATGGCCCAAGCGTGGGCGAACGGCCCGAAGTAGCGCACGCCCTTGCGCCGAGGTCCGCGGTAGACGTGCAGCCGGGGAAACTCCTCGTTCATGGTCACCGCGAGCACCGGGTAGGTCTTGTCGTCGCGGTAGCGGACATTGAACCGCGGGTCGAACTCCTTGATCCAGTTGTACTCGAGCTGCAGCGCCTCGACCTCGGTGGTGACCACGGTCCACTGGACGTGCGCGGCGGTCGTCACCATCTGGCGGGTGCGCGGGTGCAGGCCGGAGAGATCGGCGAAGTAGGAGTTCAGGCGTTGGCGAAGGTTCTTGGCCTTGCCCACGTAGATCACGCGTCCGTGGACGTCGGAGAAGCGGTACACGCCAGGGGCCTCGGGGATGGACCCGGGCGCGGGGCGGTAGGAGGCGGGATCGGGCATGGCCCCCCCAGGGTAGGCCGCCGGTTCTTGTCGGTGGCCGGTGCTACACCTTCCCTGCGATCAAACATGCGTTCGAGAGGGCGCCAGGTCGAGACAAAGATCCTTCGAGAGAGGGAGCCTTCGAGAGGGGGAGCCATGGGAGCCGACAAGCTCGACACCATCCGCAAGCTGCTCGCCAAGGCCGATGGGGCCGCGACAACAGAGGAGGCGCAGACGTACACGGCCAAGGCCGTGGACATGATGGCCCGCCACGGCATCGACGAGGCGCTGCTCGCCGCCTCGCTCGATCCCGGGGCGCCCGGCCGCGACGAGATCGGCACCAGCCACATCCCGATGGCCGATCCATACAGCGCGGGCAAGGCCCGCCTTCTGGCCTGGACGGCGCGCGCGCTGCGCTGTCGGGCCGTGTTGCACGAAGCGGGCGGCGGGCGGGTCGCGGGCGTCACGGTGCTCGGGTTCGCATCCGACCGGGCGCGCATCGAGCTGCTGTACACGTCGCTGCTGCTGCAGGCAGGCACCCAGCTGCTCACCGTGCGCCCTGAGTGGGCGGGTGAGTCGGTCGCGGCCTACCGGCGGTCGTGGCTGCACGGGTACGCGCTGCGGGTGCACCATCGGCTTCTCGAAGCGGAGGCCGCGGCGGTGGCCGAGACACCGGCCCGCTCGTCATCCGCCGCGACGGGCGGCCACTCGGTGGCGTTGGTGCTCGCCGACCGCAACGACCGGGTCGAGCGGGCCTACGCGGAGGCGTTCCCTCGGCTCGGGCGGGCACGGCGGGCAGGCCTCTCCGGCTCGGGCTACGCCGCGGGCGACCGGGCAGGCGGACGGGCCGATCTCGGACGGACGGCCGTGCGTCCCCGCGAGCGGCGGGCCCTCGATGCCTAGTGCGGTGTCCAGAAACGTTCACCGGGTCCTCGAGGGCCCAGACGACGCCTCGCGGCGTTGCCGCCCTCGCGAAGACGCCCGGTATGAGCTTCGGGCGGCGCCTTGCGAGACGCCGCCTGGATCCCGCGATCACCCCGGCAACGTTCCTGGACACCGCACTAGATGCCTAGGACCGGGGTCCCGTCGGGTCACCCGCGGTCTCCGCCTGCTGACCGGTCGCCTGCCGATCCGCTTCCCGGCGCGCGTCAGGGGGTGCGTTCCGCTCGGCCGGGGTGTAGCGGCGGACAGCGGCCAACACCCGGCGCACTTGCAGGGCACGCAGGGGCGAGAGGGCGTAGCCGGGGTAGGAGGCCAGCCACGTGGCGCTGCCAAGGCTCACCGCGTCGGCGCCCGCCCAGAAGTACTCCCGGCAGTCGTCCACCGTGCGGATGCCGCCCGTCGCGATGATCGGCAGGGTCACGCCAGCGTCGCGGAGCTCCGCCACCACGCGCAGGCCGATCGGCTTGATCGCTCGGCCGGAGAGGCCGCCGTAGCGGTTCGCCAGCCACGGCGTGCCGGTGCGCGGGTCCAGCCGCAGCGCCTTCACGGTGTTGATCGCGGTGAGCGCCGAGACGCCTGCCGCGGCCGCCTGCCGGGCGTTGCGCAGGTAGTCGTAGTCGGGCGAGAGCTTGAGGATCACCGGGTGGTCGCTGCGCGGCACCGCCTCGTCGAGCACGTCCGCCACGATGGTGGAGAAGTCGAAGTTGACGTTGTGGCAGCTCACGTTGAGCTCCACCGCGGCGATCTCGCCCGCGGGCACAGCGGCGTTCACGCGGTCCACGAGCGTCACGAACTCCTCGGCGGAGAATCCCCCGAGCGAGATGATCGTGCGCTGGTCGCGGGTGCGCGGGTAGTAGTCCCGAAGGTAGGCGTCGATCCCCACGTTGCACCAGCCGAAAGCGTTCACCCAGCCGCCGTCGGTCCCGCGCAGCACGCGGCGGTAGCGACGCAACAGCCCCGGCAGCTCGTGCGGGGCCCAGTCCTCTCGGGTCGTGAAGTGACCGTCGCGGGGCTGCACGGTCAGCGTCCTGGTGGTCACCGCGCCGAACTCGGCCAACGGCAAGAACAGCGCCACCGGGCTCATGCCGTAGAAGCCGGAGCTGCTCACCCCGTAGCCGAGCAGGCTGGAGGAGGTCACCAGGCGGTTGCGGAGCACGATGTCGCCGAGGCGAACCCCGTCCCCGTCCCGGCCCCGGTGATGGTCATCGCTGGATCGATCCCCCGCACGCAGCACGATCACGATGCTACGTGCGGTCGCCGTCACGGGAGCGGCGTGGACGGCCAGGGTGGCTCAGGCTTCCCGGGCCGCGGCGTGCAGCGCACGCACCCGGCGGATGCCGTCCACGGCACGCTGCCCGTCCACGGCCTGGATGGCCAACACGGGCAGATAGTCGTCCCCGATCAGCTCGAGTCGGGCCCACGCCGCCCCATCGGGGAAGGCCACCCGCACCACCACGTCCCACGGCAGCCTGCGGGCCTGCCCGATGTTGCGCACCTCGATGCCGTCTGCGTCGGCGCGCACCCGTGGCCTGGTGAGCAACAGCACCCCGCCCGCGATCAGCGCACCGATCGCGACCATGCCGACCTGGTCGGCGAACCGGAAGTACACCCCGGTGGCGCTCGTCAGCAGCAGCACGGCGCTGATCAGGAACACCACGAACACCGCGGCGGCGGCGATCCAGGCCGCGATCACGGTCTTGCGCGCCCGCAGCACCACAACCTCCCCCGCGGTCTCCGCCGCGGTCGGAGCCTGGCGCCACCGGGCTCCACGAAGCAGCGTCCGCAGGCGCGAGCCCACGCCGTCGACGGAAGTGCGCCTGCCCGCGTTCATGCGTTCTTCCGCAGGTCGCGCAGCACGAGTGCGGTGCTCAGCGCCGCAAGGCAGGCCTCGGCGCCCTTGTCCTCCGCGCTGCCGGGTGCGCCGGAGCGCTCCACCGCCTGCTCGCGGGTGTCAGTGGTGAGCACACCGTTGCCCACCGGCACACCCTCATCGAGCGCCACCCGGGTCAGGCCGTACGTCACGGCATCGCACACGTACTCGAAGTGCGGAGTGCCGCCACGCACCACCACACCGAGCGCCACCACCGCGTCGTGGGAGCGGGCTAGCTGCTGGCACACCACGGGAAGCTCCACGGTGCCGGGCACACGCACGACCGTCGGTCGGCCGATGCCCGCTGCCTGCGCGGTCGCCAACGCGCGGTCCAGCAACGCGTCCACGATCTCGCCATGCCAGGTCGCCGCGGCCACCGCCAGCCTGATGTCGGAGGCGTCGGGTACCTGCGCCGGGTCCGGCCGTCCGTCACCGCTCACGGCCCGCAGCTTCTCACGAGCCTGTGCTGTCCACCACCGTGGTACCGCTCGAGCGGCCATCGTCGAGATCGGGCAGGTCGTGGCCCATGCGGTCGCGCTTGGTGCGCAGGTAACGCAGGTTCTGCGGGCTCGTGCGCGCAGGCAGCGGCACACGACCGACCACCGTGAGGCCGTAGCCCTCGAGGCCCGCCCGCTTGTCCGGGTTGTTGGTGAGCAGCCGCATCGACTTCACGCCGAGGTCCACGAGGATCTGCGCGCCGATGCCGTAGTCGCGGGCGTCGGCGGGCAGGCCGAGCGCGAGGTTGGCGTCCACCGTGTCGGCGCCCGCCTCCTGCAGCTGGTAGGCCTGCAGCTTGTGCAGGAGGCCGATGCCCCGGCCTTCGTGCCCGCGCATGTAGAGCACGATGCCGCGGCCTTCCGTGGCCACCGCCTCGAGCGCGGCGTCCAGCTGCGGCCCGCAGTCGCAGCGCAGCGAGCCGAGCACATCGCCGGTCAGGCATTCCGAGTGCACGCGCACCAGCACGTCCTCACCCGCTATGGGGTCGTCGTCCTCACCGATTCCCCCCATCACCAGCGCGATGTGCTCGATGCCGTCGAGCAGGGAGTCGAATCCGTAGGCGGTGAAGTCGCCGTGGCGGGTGGGGATCGTCGCGCGCGCCACCCGCACCACGTGCTTCTCGAACCGGCGGCGGTAGGCGATCAGATCCGCGATCGTGATCAGCGTGAGGCCGTGGTCCTCGGCGAACACCCGCAGCTCGTCGGAGCGGGCCATCTCGCCCTCCACCTTCTGCGACACGATCTCGCAGAGCACACCCGCCGGGGTGAGGCCCGCGAGCCGGGCCAAGTCGACAGCCGCCTCGGTGTGCCCCGGCCTCCGCAGCACCCCGCCCTCGCGGGCGCGCAGCGGCAACACGTGCCCCGGGCGCACGAAATCGCCTGCGGTGGCGGCAGGGCTGGCGAGCAGCCGGATCGTGTGGGCGCGGTCATGGGCCGAGATGCCGGTGGTCACTCCCTGCCTGGCGTCCACAGTCACGGTGAACGCCGTGCGAAACGCATCGCCGTTGGTGTGGTGCATCGGCGGGAGATCCAGCCGGTCGCACTCGGCCTCGGTGAGCGGCACGCAGATGTAGCCCGAGGTGTAGCGCACCATGAACGACAACAGCTCGGGGGTGGCGAGCTCCGCCGCGAAGATCAGATCTCCCTCGTTTTCGCGATCCGCGTCGTCCACCACCACCACGGCGTTGCCCGCCTTGACGTCGGCGACGGCCCGCTCGATGGAGTCGAAGTCATTCACCTGGCCACCAGCTTCTCGACATACTTCGCGATCACGTCGACCTCGATGTTCACCGTATCGCCGCATTGGCGCACACCGAGGGTCGTCTTCTCCAGCGTCGTCGGAATCAGCGCTACGACGAACGTGTCATCTGTCACGTCGGCCACGGTGAGCGACACCCCGTCCACCGCGATCGACCCCTTCTCCACGACGTATCGGGCGAGGTCGGGCGCCAGGCTGAACACCAACTCGTCGCTGCGCTCGGACGGGCTGCGCCGCAGCAGCGTGGCCACACCGTCCACGTGGCCCTGCATGATGTGGCCGCCGAGCCGTCCGCCCGCCGCGACCGCGCGTTCGAGGTTCACGCCCAGCCCCGCCGTCACGGCCGAAAGGCTCGACCGCTTGAGGGTCTCGGGCACCAGCTCGACGGTGAACGTGCCTTCCGTGCTGCCGTCCGGATCGATCACGGTGAGGCACACGCCGTTGACCGCGATCGAGTCGCCGTGGGCTGCGTCGCTGGTGACCGTCGGCCCCCGCACGGTCAGCACCACCACCTCGGCGCTCTCCCGGACGGCGACCACCTCGCCGACCTCCTCCACGATCCCGGTGAACATCGGTGCCTCCCGTGCTTGCGCGTCGTACGGCTGCAACCGCGCCACGTCCGTGATCCTTCCCCGGCCCGCCCTCTCCGACGATCGAGACGGGGGCCTTCGACGGGTACACGCGTGCGGCCACGTGATCAGTTCATCCGTCCCAGTCGCGGTGTGGTGTGGCGTCGCGCACCTGCGCGCGCAGAGCCCGCACCGCCCGCGCAGGGTCGGCAGCCCCATACACGGCCGAGCCTGCCACGAAACAGTCCACCCCGGCCTCCGCAGCCGCCTCGATGGTGTCGGTGTTGATGCCGCCGTCGATCTCCACGAGTACCTGCAGATGGCCGGTGTCCACCAACCGTCGCGCGGTCCGCACCTTGTCGAGCACCTCGGGGATGAAGCTCTGGCCGCCGAACCCCGGCTCCACGCTCATCACCAACAGCGTGTCGTAGTGGCGCAGTGTCTCCAGGTGCGGTTGCAGCGGCGTGCCGGGCTTGACCGACAGCCCGGCACGTGCGCCCGCGGCCCGCAGGTCGCGCGCCAACGCGATGGGGTCGTGCGCCGCTTCGACGTGCACGGTCACGTTGTAGGCGCCTGCCTCCGCGTAGCCGATCGCCCACCGGTCCGGGTCGGTGATCATGAGATGGCAGTCGAGCGGGATGGAGGTCGCCTTCAGCAGCGATTCCACCACGGGCAGGCCGAAGGTGAGGTTCGGCACGAAGTGCGCGTCCATCACATCGACGTGCAGCCAGTCGGCGCCCTCCCCCGGCTCGCCCGACACGGTCCTGGCCTCCTCGCCCAGTCGGGCGAAGTCGGCGGCCAGCAGGCTTGGGGCGATCATCGGATGCACGGCAGCAGGCTACGCGCCCGGCCGCCGCAGCAGAGCGAGGAACATCGCGTCGGTACCGTGCCGGTGCGGCCAGAGCTGCACGGTCGGGCCCGGCCCCAGCAGCGGCACCCCCGGCAGCATCGAACGGGCGTCAAGCTGCTCGACGTCGCGGTGGCGCCGCCGCACCGGGCGCAGCACTCCGAGGGTCTCGGCCAGGTGGGGCGAGCAGGTGACGTAGGCCACCACCCCGCCGGGGCGCACGTGTCGCAGTGCGGCGGTGAGCAGCTCACGCTGCAGCTTGGCCAGCGCGGCCACGTCGTCGGGACGGCGGCGCCAGCGCGCCTCAGGGTGCCTGCGCAAGGCGCCGAGACCGGTGCACGGTGCGTCGACCAGCACCCGGTCGTAGGCCGCATCCGGGAGCGGGGCCTGCCTGCCGTCTGCGGTGTGCACCGTCACGGGGAGCCCGTCGGTGGCGCGGCGCACGAGGTCCGCGCGGTGCTCGCTCGGCTCCACCGCGTCCAGCTCGCCTCCTTCGATGGCCAGCAGGGCGCCGAGCAACACCGACTTGCCGCCGGGGCCCGCGCAAAGATCGAGCCATCGGCCGGTGTCGGCACCGAGCAGCGGCGCCCGCGTGAGGGCGAGGGCCACGAGCTGGCTGCCCTCGTCCTGCACCGTCGCCAGGCCCTCAGCCACGGCGTCGAGCTCGCCGATGTCGCCGCCACCCGGCTCGAGATGTACGCCGTAGGGCGAGTACGGGGCCTCGGTGCCACCGGTCACGAGCGCCAGCTCCTCGGCGGTGATCTCGCCGGGGCGGGCGAGCAGGTGCACGGCCGGGCGGGCGTCGTCGGCGGCGAGGGCCTCGTCGAGCTCGGCGGCGGCGTCAGCACTCAGGCCGTCGGCGCCCAGCGCGTCGGCGCCCAGCGCGTCGGCGAACGACTGGGCGATCCAGCGCGGATGGGCGTGGGCGAACGCGGTGTGGCCCAGCGGGTCCTCCACCACGTCCGGCGCCAGCTGCTGCACCCAGGCCTTCTCGTCGCGCTCGCCCACGCGACGCAGCACGGCGTTGACGAACCCGGCCGCTCGGCTGCCCGCCTCCACCCGCACCAGCTCCACCGTGGTGTCCACCGCGGCGTGCGACGGCACGCGGGTGCGCAGCAGCTGGTAGGCGCCCAGCCGCAGGGCATCGAGCAGTGTGGGCTCCACCCGGATGAGCGGCCGATCGGTGCACTCGTCGATCACCGCGTCGAGCAGGCCCTTGGCGCGCAGGGTGCCGTAGCCCAGCTCGGTCGCCAGCGCGGCGTCCCGATCATGCAGTCGGTGGCGCCGCAGGATCGCGGGCAACGCGAGGTTGGCGTAGGCGTCGCGCACCCGCACCGCCGTCAGCAACTCCAGCGCGGCGAGGCGAGCCGGGTCGATCTCCGGCGGGCGCGGAGGGCCTGCCCGTCCCCTGGGTGGTCCGCCGCCCCTGGGGCCTGCAGGGCGCCCCCGCTTTCCGGGCTCCCGCCGCGGCCCGTCACGCCGCGGGGCGTTCATCGCAGCCGTTCCGCATGGTCGATGCGCACACCGCGCGCCCAGTCCGGCGCGGGCATGGCCCGCTTGCCGACGGGGCGCACCTCGCCCAGCTCGAGCGCACTCCCGCCGGTGCCCACCAGCACCCGCCGCTTCTCGACGTGCAGCTCCCCCGGCTTCAGCTCGGGCGCATCGGCGGCGGCCGCGCGCAACGGGCCGAGGCCGAGGCGCTCGTCGCGGAACGTGGTCCACGCGCCGGGCTCGGGGGTCACCGAGCGGACGAGGCGGTCGATCGGCACCGGCTGGGCCGACCAGTCCACGCGGGCGTCGGCCACGGTCACCTTCGGCGCCTGCGACACACCGTCGGACGGCTGGGGCCGCGGTGTCAGGGTGGCGTCCGCGATGCCGTCGAGGGTGGCCAGCAGCAGCTCCGCACCTGAGGTGGCGAGCCGGTCGAGCAGCGCACCGGCGGTGTCGTCGGCGCGCACGGCCTCCGTCACCACGCCGAACACCGGGCCGGTGTCCAGGCCCTCCTCGAGCCGGAAGGTGGTGGCCCCGGTGATGGGGTCGCCGTGCCGCACCGCCGCCTGCACCGGCGCGGCCCCCCGCCAGGCCGGAAGCAGCGAGAAATGGAGGTTGACCCAGCCGTGGCGGGGCACATCCAGCGCCGCCCGTGGCACGAGCGCGCCGTAGGCCACCACCGGGCAGCAGTCGGGCGCCAGCTCGCGCAGGGTCTCGAGGAACACGCGATCCCGGGGGCGGTCCGGGGTGAGCACCGCAACCCCGGCTTCGTCGGCCAGCGCACCGACGGGCGAACGGCGGACCGCGCGCCCTCGCCCGCTCGGCGCGTCGGGCCGGGTGACGACCGCGACCACCTCGTGCCGCGCCGAGTCGAGCAGCGCCCGCAGCGACGGCAAGGCGGGCTCCGGGGTGCCTGCGAAGATCAGCCGCACCCTGCTACCTGGCCTTGCCGAAAAGGGCGTGCGGGCTGACTTTCACCGCGGGTTCGGGTGTGCCGAACCACTCGGCGGCCCGGATCTGGGCCATCGCGGCTTTGCGGGTCTCGGCGTCGAGCCGGTCGACGAACAGCACGCCGTTCAGATGGTCGATCTCGTGCTGGATGCAGCGGGCCAGCAGGTCGCTGCCTTCGATGGAGACCGGCTCGCCGTGCTGGTTCCAACCGCGGCCGACAACCGTGAGATGGCGGCGGCAGTCCCAGCTCAGCCCGGGAATCGAGAGACAGCCTTCCGGCCCGATCTGCTCCTCGTCGCCGATCACCTCGAACGTCGGGTTGACCAGATGCCCCTCGACCTCGTCGCAGCTGTAGGTGAACACGCGCAGGCCCACCCCGAGCTGCGGGGCGGCGAGCCCGGCACCGCCCTCGTCGTGCATCGTGTCGGTGAGGTCGGTGACCAGCTTGCGCAGCTCGGCGTCGAACGTGGTGACGGGGGCGGCGGGTGTGCGCAACACCGGGTCGCCGAAGAGCCGGATGGGCTGGACGGTCACGGATCTCCTCACGGCCTGCGCGGCGGATCGGTTGACCTGATCGGGCGGACCGGACCGCGCGGACAGGCCGCCGAACAGATAGCCCATTCTGCCACCCTGACCGATCACCCGATGTCGGGCGGATCCATCCGCACGCGCACCGGATCGGCCGCCTTGCGTGCGGTGCGCGCCGCCTGCGCGGCGTGCAGGGCGGCGGCGAGGCCCCGACCTTCGGTCCGCGGCACCCGCACCAGCGCACGTTCGCGCATCTCATCGAGGGCGCCCCGGGAATCAGCAGGTGCGTCGACCTCGACCGGGCCGAGCACCTCGACTCCAGGAAGGTCGACCGACAGCCCGTCGAGCACCTCGTGGAGTGCGGCGGGCGCCCCCTCGATGGCGGCCATCCGCACCGCAGGGGGGAAACCCACCTCGGTGCGGGCGGCGAGCTCGGCCGCGGCGTGGCCGACCGGGTCCCATCGCACGAGCGCCTGCACCGGCGCCAGGGCCGGATCAGCCATCACGAGCACCCGGCCACCGTCGGAGTGCGGGACCACGGCCGCGGCGGCCGCCATCCAGCGGCGCAGGGTCTCCTCGGCGACCCGCAGGTCGGGCCGCGCGAGCAGGGCCCAGCCGTCGAGCAACAGGGCGGCGCCGTATCCGGCGGGCGACCGCGGCTCGGCGCCGGGGGTCGCGACGACGATCTCCGCCCGGTCGGCCACCGCCGCGAGCACCGGCGCGCCGCCCCCTGAGGTGCTGACCGGTACACCAGGGAAGGCCCTGCCCAGCTCCTCGGCGGTGCGGCGGGATCCGACGACCCCCGCGCGGAGCCTGCGCGACCCGCACCCGCCACATCGGAAGGCGCTCTCCACCCGCCCACACCAGCGGCAGCACGGCAGTGCCGCCGATCCGGTCGCGGCCGCCGACCCGCGGCCGTCGCCGCCTTCGGAGGGCATGGCGCGGCGCGACTCACCGCCCCGGGTGTCGCCGTGGCCCGGCCCGGCGCCCTTGTGCTCGCCGTCCGCGGCGGGGCCGCCGTCGTCTCCCGACACCTCCGGCGACCGGCCGGAGACACCGAGCGGCCCCGCGCACCGGCGGCACCGCGCGGCCTCCCGACACGCCGCGCACGACAGCCACGGCAGGTAGCCCGCGCGCGGTGTCTGGACCAGCACCGGGCGACCGGCGCCGAGCGCGGCCCGTGCCGCCTCGAACGCGGCAGAGGGAAGCCGGGCGGCGCGGGCGAGAGGGTCACGCGCGAGCTGGATGTCGCTCTCCCCCTGGGCGACGACCCGCGGCATCGCGGCGCGCACCATCACACGTTCGGCGACGATCTCGCTGGCCCAGCCGGACTCGACGAGCAGCTGGCCTTCCGCCGTGCGCGCGTACCCGCCGACGAGCAGCGCGGCGCCCGCGGTGTGGGCGCGCAACACGAGCACATCCCGCACATGGGGGTAGGGGGCCCTGGGTTCGGCGTGCAGGTCGTCACCGTCGTCCCAGACCACCAGCAGCCCCGGGTCGACGACCGGGGCGAACGCCGCCGATCGCGTGCCCACGACGACGCGGACCTGGCCGCGGCGCACCGCCAGCCACCGCCGGTAGCGCTCGGCGGGCCCGAGCTCGGCGGTGAGCCCGACGACGCCACCGGCGCCGAGCAGGGCCGCGCACGCCTCCACCAGGTGATCCACATCCCGCTGGTCGGGCACAACGAGCACCGCTCCGCGCCCGGCGGCCGCGGTGGCGAGCGCGGCCTCGGCCAGCCTGGCGGCCCACTCCTCGCCGGGCAGCGCCTGCCAGACAGCGTGGGCCGCCCGACGCTCACCCAACGCGCGCAGGAAAGCCTGCCCTCGCGGGTACCGCAACCACCCCTCCGGCGATCCCCCGCCCGACGATCCCCCGCCCGACGATCCCCCGCCCGACCATCCCCCGCCCGGCGATCCCCCGTCCGACGATCCTGGCTGCGCTCCATCGGCGCCTGAGCCCACAGCATCCGCGGTCGAGCCGTCCGGGCTCCCCGGTCTTTGCGGGTTGCAGGGGGCCGCCTCGTTCTCCACCCTCGCGTGTCGGGGCGGCACGGCGAGGCGCAGCACGTCGGCCATGATGCCGCCGTAGCGGTCGGCCACCGCCCGGCACAGCGCGGCGATCTCCGGCGGCAAGGCGGGCTCGGTGGAGACCACCTTCTCCACCCAGGCGAGGCGCCCGGTGTGTTCGGACGCCGCGGCGCGCTGCAGCACAAAGCCGTCGACAAGGCGCCCGGCGAACCGCACCCGCACCCGCACCCCGGTGTCAACGGATGCGTCGAGATGCTCCGGCACGGCGTAGTCGAAGGGCCGGTCGAGATGGGCCAGCGCAACATCGACAGCCACCCTGGCGACGGGGAGCGCCGCGGCGGGGCGCCACTCGCCCCGGTTGCGTGCCGCCGCGGTCTTCGCAACGGATCCCGTTGCCACGCCGCCCCTCCTCACCGGCGCCCGTGATCGGGCGACCCGCTCATGAGACAGGCCCGTGGCAACGGCCTCGGCAGCGGGGCCCACCGAGGGTGGCGGCCGTGCTCCGGGACTCATCACGGCAGCCGACGCGGTCGATCCGACCACGGCGACAGCACCCGGACAGCGGTCGTCGGGGGGACCGGCAGCACCTGGCGCGCACATGCCGCCATCTTCGGCCGTCCCACCGACATTTCCCGCGCGGTCACCGCACCGTCATGATCGCCGAAACCGGCGGTTTTCGTGTGCAGGCGCATGGAAACCGCCGGTTTCGGCGATCACCAGGTGAGGTTCGGTGGCAACACTCCACCACTCGCTAGGCCCCGACGGCGGCCTTGAGCGCGTCGGCGCGGTCGGTGCTCTCCCAGGGCAGTTCGATGTCGGTGCGCCCGAAGTGCCCGTACGCCGCGGTCTGGGCGTAGATGGGCCGCAGCAGGTCGAGGTCGCGGATGATCGCCGCGGGACGCAGGTCGAACACCTCGGTGATCGCCGCGGAGATCCGCGCGGGGTCGACGTTCTCGGTGCCGAACGTCTCCACGAACAGACCGACGGGCGCCGCCTTGCCGATCGCGTACGCGATCTGCACCTCGATGCGTTCGGCCAGCCCCGCGGCGACGGCGTTCTTGGCGACCCACCGCATGGCGTAGGCCGCCGAGCGGTCGACCTTCGAGGGGTCCTTGCCGGAGAAGGCGCCGCCGCCATGGCGGGCGAAACCGCCGTACGTGTCAACGATGATCTTCCGCCCGGTCAGGCCTGCGTCGCCCATCGGGCCGCCCACCACGAACCGACCGGTCGGGTTGACCAGCAGCCGGTAGTTCGAGACGTCGATGCCGAGCGCGACCAGCTCCGGCGCCACGACGTGCTCGCGCACGTCGGGTGCCAGCATGCCGTCGATGTCGATGTCGGCAGCGTGCTGGCTGGAGACGACGACCGTGTCCAGGCGCACCGCGTCGGGGCCGTCGTAGGCGATGGTGACCTGGGTCTTGCCGTCCGGCCGGAGGTAGGGCAACAGGCCCGACTTGCGGACCTGGGAGAGGCGGCGGGCCAGCCGGTGGGCGAGCGCGATCGGCAGCGGCAGCAGCTCGGGAGTGTCGATGTTCGCGTAGCCGAACATCAGTCCCTGGTCGCCTGCGCCCTGTCGGGCGATCTCGTCCTCGGAGAGCTCGACGCGACTCTCGTACGCGGTGTCGACGCCCTGGGCGATGTCGGCCGACTGCGCGCCGATCGCGACGTTGACCCCGCAGGAGTTGCCGTCGAACCCCTTCGCCGACGAGTCGTAGCCGATCTCGAGGATCTTCTCCCGCACGAGGGTGGGGATATCGACATACGCGCTCGTCGTGACCTCCCCCACGACGTGCACCTGCCCGGTCGTGACCAGCGTCTCCACCGCCACGCGGCTGCGGGCGTCCCGGGCCAACAGCGCGTCGAGCACGGTGTCGCTGATGGCGTCGCACATCTTGTCCGGGTGACCCTCGGTCACGGACTCGCTGGTGAACAGTCTCAGGCTCGACACGCTGTGTTCCGTCCCTCTCGTCGTGGTCGCCGTAGGTGTTGACCCTCTCGACCTCAGCGGACAAGCCTAGTCGACGAGCCTCACGCAGCGACGCGGAGGCTCACGGTCACCATCGGTCACCATCAGTCAGTTCGTCTCCGACCTGCGTGCTGTTACAGCAGCTGCATGTGCCGTCCACCGCACGTAGCGCACCGACGACGGCGGATCAGAGCCGGGCGACGACCGCGTCCCAGACGCGGGACGCGAGCAGCGCCTTCGAGCCCGAGGCGAGCTCTGTCTCGGTGCCGTCGGCGGCGAGCAGCCATCCGGCGTTGTCGGCGACCTCGAACGCCGTGCCCTCGCCCACCGTGTTGACCACGAGCAGGTCGCAGCCCTTCCGCGCGAGCTTGGCCCGGCCGTGGTGTAGAGCGTCGCCGGTGTCGTCGCCGGTCTCCGCCGCGAACCCGACGACGACCTGTCCCTGCTCCCGGGCCCCGACCAGCTCGACGAGGACGTCCGGGTTCTGGGTGAGGGCGAGCGGCGCCGGATCGGCGCCGCCTTTCTTGATCTTGTGCTCGGCGAGTGACACCGGCCGGAAGTCGGCGACCGCCGCGGTCATCACCACCGCATCCGCCCCCTTCGCCGCGGCGTGCATGGCGTCGCGCAGCTGGAGCGCCGATCCGACCCGCACGACTTCGACGGCCGCGGGATCGGTCAGGTCGGCGGTGTGCGCCGCAACCAGGGTGACGTGCGCACCCCGCTGGGCGGCGACCCGCGCGAACGCGTAGCCCTGGCGCCCGGAGGACCGGTTGCCGAGGAAGCGGACGGGATCGAGCGCCTCGCGGGTGCCGCCCGCGGAGACGACGACGCGCCTGCCCTCGAGATCGCGGGGCAGCGCGGAGGGACGTTCCAACAGGAGGCGGGCCAGCTCGGCGATCTCGGCAGGCTCCGGCAACCGGCCGGGCCCGGTGTCCTTGCCGGTGAGGCGGCCTGAAGCCGGTTCGAGGACGATGGTGCCCCTGGCCCGCAACAGCGCGACATTGGCGCGCGTCGCGGGGTGCTCCCACATCTCGGTGTGCATGGCGGGCGCGAACAGCACCGGGCAGCGAGCGGTGAGCAGCGCGGCGGTGAGCAGGTCGTCGGCCCGGCCGTGGGCCGCGCGGGCCAGTAGATCGGCTGTCGCGGGCGCCACCACGACGAGGTCGGCCTCTTGGCCGAGCTTGACGTGGGGCACCGAGGCGACGTCAGAGAAGACCCCGGTGTGCACCGGCTGCCCCGACAGCGCTTCGAACGTGGCGGCGCCGACGAACTCCAGCGCCGCCGCGGTGGGCAGTACCCGCACGGAATGCCCGGACTCGGTGAGCCGCCGCAGCAGCTCACCGGCCTTGTAGGCGGCGATTCCGCCCGCCACCCCGAGCAGCACCCGGGGCATGGGCACTGCTACTGCTCGCCTTCGGTGTGCTCCAGCAGGCCTGCCTGGATCTCGCGCATGGCGATCGACAGCGGCTTCTCGCGCGGGCCCGGTTCGACCAGCGGCCCGACGTACTCCAGCAGACCTTCGCCGAGCTGGGAGTAGTAGTCGTTGATCTGGCGCGCCCGCTTGGCTGCGAAGATCACGAGGGCGTACTTGGAGCTCACCTGGCCGAGAAGGTCGTCGATGGGCGGGTTCGTGATGCCCTCGGGGACGGAACCCGCTCGGGCGCCGGTCAGCGGCATGCTCACTCGTGTACTCCTGACAGGGGTGCGTTTCCGACCAACAAGTCTACCAACCTGTCGGCGACGACCCTGACGTCGCGGTTGACCAGGGCCACATCAAACTCGTCACGCGCTGCCAACTCCTCGCGCGCGGTCTGGAGCCTGCGGGCGAACTGCTCGGGCGACTCCGTGCCCCGCTCCCGCAGCCTACGCTCCAACTCGGCGAGCGAGGGCGGCTCGACGAAGACGCTCACCGACTCCGGCATCGTGGCCTTGAGCGCGCGCGCCCCATTGAGGTCGACCTCGACCAGCACCGGCCGACCCTCGTCGAGAGCCCGCTCGACCGGCACGCGCGGAGTGCCGGAGCGCTGGAGGCCGCCGTGGATCTCGGACCACTCGAGGAGGTCGCCACGTGCGATCAGCTCGTCGAAGCCCGCGTTGCCGACGAAGTGGTAGTCACGGCCGTCCACCTCGCCCGCGCGCGGGGCGCGGGTGGTGGCCGAGACGCTGAAATGCAGGTCCGGCAGCCGTTCGCGCACTGCCGCGACGACGCTGGACTTGCCGACGCCGGAGGGGCCTGCCAGTACTATGAGCCTTCCCCTCCGGATGCCGCCGGTTGGGCTCACTCCTCGAAATCAGCGAGCAGCGCCTTGCGCTGACGGTCACCCAGGCCTCGCAGGCGACGCGACGGCGCGATCTCCAAACGCTCCATGATCTGGGCCGCACGCACCTTGCCGACACCGGGCATGGCCTCGAGCAGTGCGGAGACCTTCATCTTGCCGAGTACGTCGTCGGTGTCGGACTGCTTGAGCACCTCGGTCATGCTGACACCACCGCGCTTGAGCCTGTCCTTCAGCTCCGCTCGGACCCGGCGCGCCTCTGCGGCCTTCGCCAACGCGGCAGAACGCTGTTCCTCGGTCAGCTGGGGAAGGGCCACGGTCTCCTCCGTCTTTCGTCGCGCACCCCCGAGAGGGATGCATCCTCGCGCCGCACGGGCTTGCCCGCTTGGTCTTCTGCGAACGTACCCACGACCACGCCCTCAGGGGAAACGGGGGTGCCACCTGTGCGTTCTCCGCGGCGGCCCCACTCGTCAGGGTGATAGCACGGCCGTGCGCCGAGAGCGCACCGACGCGACGGCGAGCGGCGCGATCGGGTGGGTGTCACCCGCCCAATGGCGATCGGCGCACAGAAACGACCACTCCCCGCAGTCGAACAGTCACACGAAGCTAACTTCGCACCGCAACCCGTTCGGCGATCGGTATGGCGACGGCCACCAGCGGCATCCACGCGGGCCGCCGCGACCTGTTGCGGCCACCACACCGGTGTCGTCGCGGCCCGCAGACGGCGGCGCGGTCGCCGTGCCGTGCGGCACGCGGGCACGGCGACCGCGTCAGTGGCGCAGCGCGGCCATCAGATCGTCGCGGAGGGACTCCGCCGCCGAGCGCAGCCGACCGACGTCCGGGCCCGCCGTCAGCACCGAGCGGCTCGCCGAGGGCAGGACGGGGCCCCCGGCACCGCGGAAACGGGCCGCGATGTCGGTGGGGCCCGCGCCCTGGGCCCCGAGCCCGGGGACGAGCACCGGACCGTTGAGGCCCGAGAGGTCCAGGCCGTGGTCGGCGGTCGCGCCGACCACGAGGCCGACATCGCCGGTCGGGCGCGCACCCACGTTGCGCGCCGCGGCGGCGGCGACCATCGACTGCGCCACCGACCGCCCGTCGGCAACGGCGAGCTGCACCGGTGCCCCGTCCGGGTTCGACGTTCTGGCCAGCACGAACACCCCACGCCCCGCGGCAGCCGCGGCCTCGAGCGCCGGAACGAGTGAACCGAAGCCGAGGTAGGGCGACAGGGTCACCGCGTCAGCCGCGAGTGGCGCACCGTGGGCGAGATAGGCGTCTGCGTAGCCCTGCATCGTCGAGCCGATGTCGCCCCGCTTGACGTCGAGCAGCGTCAGCGTCGACGTCGCGGCGAACGCGGCCAGCAGCCGTTCCAGCACGGCGATGCCCGGCGACCCGTGCCGCTCGAAGAACGCCGACTGGGGCTTGACCACGGCCACCCGCCCACCGAACGCGTCGAGGCACACGTCGGCGAACCGGGCGAGCCCGCCGACGTCGTCGGCGAGACCCCAGTCCGCCAGCAGCGGCCCGTGCGGGTCGATCCCCACACACAGCGTGCCCAGCGCGTCGACCGCCGCGGCGAGCCGAGCACCGAACGGCTCGCTCACCGTTCACTCCCCGAGCCCCCGGATCGCGACGAGCCGCATGGGGCGGGCCGCCCGACGACCGTGGTGTGCGGCGACCGCGGATCATCCGCGCGCCGACTCACTGATGCGCGCGCTCGCCTGCACGGGGTCCTGCGCGGATTCTGTTGCGGGAACGACGTTATCCGCGCGCGGGCGGCCTTCACGGGCGCGCCTTGCGCAGCGCGGCGTGCGCGTCCTGCAGCGACCGCACGCCGATCTTCCCCGCGATCATCGCCTCGATCCCCTGCACGGCCGCGGCGGCGCCCTGCACGGTCGTGATGCACGGGATGCCCTTGGCGACCGCCGCCGAGCGGATCTCGTAGCCGTCGATGCGCGGGCCGGAGTTGCCGTACGGCGTGTTGATGATCATGTCGACGTCGCCCGCCATGATCCGTTCGATGATCGTCTCGCTGTTCTCGTCCGTGGCCTCGTAGTGCTTGCGCACCACCGTGGCCGCCAAGCCGTGGCGCCGCAGCACCTCGGCCGTGCCCGCGGTGGCCAGCACCTCAAAGCCCAACGCGGCGAGGCGCAGCACCGGGAAGATCATCGCGCGCTTGTCGCGGTCGGCCATCGAGACGAACACGCGCCCGGACGTCGGCAACGACCCGTACGCCGCAGCCTGGGACTTCGCGAACGCCGCCCCGAACGACGCGTCGAACCCCATCACCTCGCCGGTCGACTTCATCTCCGGCCCCAGCAGCGGGTCGACGCCCTTGCCCTCCGGGGTGCGGAAGCGGTGGAACGGCAGCACCGCCTCCTTGACCGCGATCGGCGCGTCCGGTGGCAGCTCCCCACCGTCGCCTTCAAGCGGAAGGAGCCCCTCTTCGCGCAGCGCCGCGATCGAGGCGCCGAGCATGATCCGCGCGGCCGCCTTGGCCAACGGCACCGCCGTCGCCTTCGACACGAACGGCACCGTCCGCGACGCCCGGGGGTTGGCCTCCAGCACGTAGAGCACGTCGCCGTGCAGCGCGTACTGGACATTGAGCAGTCCCCGCACGCCGACGCCGTGCGCGATCGCCTCGGTGCAGCGGCGCACCTCCGCGATCACCGAACGCCCCAACGTGATCGGCGGCAATGCGCACGACGAGTCGCCGGAATGGATCCCGGCCTCCTCGATGTGCTCCATGACCCCGCCGATGAACACCTCGGTGCCGTCGCACAGCGCGTCGACGTCGATCTCGACGGCGTCGTCGAGGAACCGGTCGACGAGCACCGGACGGTCCGGGCTGATCGTCGTCGCCCGCGCGATGTAGCCCGCCAGCGTCTCGTCGTCGTAGACGATCTCCATGCCGCGCCCGCCCAGCACGTAGGAGGGTCGGACGAGCACGGGGTAGCCGATGCGGCAGGCGATCTCCCTGGCCTGCTCGAACGACGTGGCCATGCCGAACGCGGGCGCGGGAAGGCCCGCCTTGCGCAGGACCTCGCCGAACGCGCCGCGGTCCTCGGCGAGGTCGATCGCCGCCGCGCTCGTCCCGACCACCGGCACGCCCGCCGCGGTGAGCCGGGCCGCGAGCCCCAGCGGCGTCTGGCCGCCGAGCTGCACGATCACGCCGACGACCGTGCCCGACCCCTGCTCGGCGTGGACCACCTCCAGCACGTCCTCGAACGTGAGCGGCTCGAAGTAGAGGCGGTCGGCGGTGTCGTAGTCGGTGGAGACGGTCTCCGGGTTGCAGTTGACCATCACGGTCTCGAAACCCGCCTCGCGCAGCGCCATCACCGCGTGCACGCACGAGTAGTCGAACTCGATGCCCTGTCCAATGCGGTTGGGCCCCGATCCGAGGATCAGCACCTTGGGCCGCTCGGTCTGCGGGGCGATCTCCGACTCGGCCGCGGGGTCGCTCTCGTAGGCGCTGTAGTGGTAGGGGGTGCGCGCGGCGAACTCGGCGGCGCACGTGTCCACGGTCTTGTAGACCGGCCGCACGCCCAACCGGTGCCGCAAGGTGCGCACACCGTCCTCGCCCGCGAGCTCGGGGCGCAGCGCCGCGAGCTGGCGGTCGGAAAGGCCCGCCCGTTTCGCCTTCCGCAGCAGGCGGGCGTCGAGCACCGGCGCGTCGAAGATCTCGGCCCGCAGCTCGACGAGGCCGCCGACCTGGTCGACGAACCACGGGTCGATGCCGGAGCGCCGCGCGATCTCGGCGACCGGGACCCCCGCCCGGAGCAGCTGCTCGACGCCGTAGATCCGCCCGTCGGTCGGCGTGGCGACGTCGGGTTCGCCGTCCGCGTCGGGCCCATCGGGATCGGGAATGGTCCAGAACCCGGCCGCCGCGGTCTCCATCGAGCGCATCGCCTTGCCGAGCGCCTCGGGGAACGACCGCCCGAGCGCCATCGCCTCCCCGACGCTCTTCATCGTCGTCGTCAGCTCGGGATCGGCGCCAGGGAACTTCTCGAACGCGAACCGGGGGATCTTCACCACCACGTAGTCGAGCGTCGGCTCGAAGGCGGCCGGGGTCTCGCCGGTGATGTCGTTGCGGATCTCGTCGAGCGTGTACCCGACGGCCAGCTTGGCCGCGATCTTGGCGATCGGGAACCCTGTCGCCTTGGACGCCAGCGCCGACGAGCGGGACACGCGCGGGTTCATCTCGATGACGACCAGCCGCCCGGTCTGCGGGTGCACGGCGAACTGGATGTTGCACCCCCCGGTGTCGACCCCGACCGCGCGCAGCACCGCGATGCCGACGTCGCGCATGTGCTGGTACTCGCGGTCGGTGAGGGTCATGGCAGGCGCGACGGTGATCGAGTCGCCCGTGTGCACGCCCATCGGGTCGAGGTTCTCGATGGAACAAACGACGACCGCGTTGTCGTGGTGGTCGCGCATCAGCTCCAGCTCGAACTCCTTCCACCCGAGCACCGACTCCTCGATGAGCACCTCGGTGACCGGCGACGCCGCGAGCCCGGCGCCCGCGAGCCGGTGCAGGTCGGCGTCGGTGCGCGCCACGCCCGAACCCAGTCCGCCCATCGTGAACGACGGCCGGATGACCACCGGGAGGCCGAGGGCGGCCGCGGCGGCGCGCACCTCGTCCATCGAATGGCAGACGGCCGAGCGCGGCACGTCGCCGCCGATGGACTGGACGATCTCCTTGAACTTGAGGCGGTCCTCGCCCCGTTGGATGGCCTCGACGTCGGCGCCGATCAGCTCGACGTTGTAGCGCTCGAGCACCCCGCGCTCATGCAGCGCCATCGCGGTGTTCAGCGCGGTCTGCCCGCCCAGCGTGGCGAGGATCGCGTCCGGACGCTCGGCGGCGATCACCTGCTCCACGAACTCGGGGGTGATCGGCTCCACGTAGGTGGCGTCGGCGAACTCCGGGTCAGTCATGATCGTCGCGGGGTTGGAGTTGACCAGCGAGACGCGGATGCCCTCTTCGCGCAGCACCCGGCAGGCCTGGGTGCCGGAGTAGTCGAACTCGCAGGCCTGCCCGATGACGATCGGCCCCGACCCGATCACCATGACGTGCCGGAGGTCCTGGCGGCGGGGCATCAGCTGGCTCCTATCGGTGCCGACTCCATGAGCGCGGCGAAGCGGTCGAAGAGGATCGCGGCGTCGTGCGGCCCGGCCGCGGCCTCCGGGTGGTACTGCACGCTGAAGGCGGGCACGTCCAGCGCGCGCAGGCCCTCGACACAGCCGTCGTTGGGGCAGGTGTGGGTGATCTCGGCGGCGCCGAACGGGCTCTCCCACCGCTCCCCCGCCGTCCCCTCGACGGCGAACCCGTGGTTCTGCGACGTGATCGCCACGCGTCCGGTGGCGTGCTCGACGACCGGGATGTTGATCCCGCGATGGCCGTAGCGCAGCTTGTAGGTGCCGCGCCCCAGTGCCCTGGCGAGGATCTGGTTGCCGAAGCAGATCCCGAACAGCGGGATCCGCCGCTCAAGGACCTGCCGGGTGAGCGCGACCGGTCCGTCGGCGGTCGCCGGGTCTCCCGGGCCGTTGGACAGGAAAAACCCATCCGGGAAGATCGCCTCGACCTGCTCGATCGTGCTCGACGCGGGCAGCACGTGGGTCTCGATGCCCCGGGCGGCCAGCATCCGCGGCGTGTTGGACTTGATCCCGACGTCCAGCGCGGCGACCCGGAACCGCATCTCCCCGACGGCGGGGACGACGTAGGGCTCCCGGGTCGTGACCGCGCCGTAGAGGTCGGCGCCCGCCATCGGCGGGCTCTGCCGCACCCGCTCGACCAGGTCCGCGTCCGGGGCCAGCCGCTCACCGGAGAACACGCCTGCACGCATCGCGCCCTGCTCGCGCAGGTGCCGGACCAGCGCCCGGGTGTCGACGCCCGCGACGCCGACGATCCCCTGCCGCCGAAGCTCCTCGTCGAGCGGTCGGCGCGAGCGCCAGTTGGACGGCGACCGCGAAGGGTCGCGCACGACGTAGCCCGCCACCTGGATCGCGCCCGACTCGTCGTCCTCGTCGTTCCAGCCGGTGTTGCCGATCTGCGGCGCGGTCTGGACGACGATCTGGCGGTGATAGGACGGGTCGGTGAGCGTCTCCTGGTAGCCGGTCATGCCGGTCGTGAACACGGCCTCGCCCAGGCCCTGTCCGAGCGCGCCGTAGGCCTCGCCGCGGAAGATCCGCCCGTCCTCCAGCACCAGCACCGCGGTCACGCCGTCACCTTCCCATCACGCGCGGTGATCACTCCGCGCAGCACTGTCGCGACCACCGTCGCGGGCAGCCGCATCCCCTCGTAGGGCGTGTTCGACGCCCGGCTGGCCAGCTGGGCGCCACGGACGGTCCAGATGCCGTCCGGGTCGAGGAGCACGAACGTCGCAGGCTCCCCGACGGCGATCGGGCGGCCGTGGTCGGGCAGTCCGCCGATCTCCGCGGGGCGCTCCGACAGCACCCTGGCCACGCCGCGCCAGTCCAGCAGCCCCGGCTCCACCATGGTGTGCGCGACCACCGAGAGCGCGGTCTGCAACCCCAGCATCCCCGGTCGGGCCGCGTCCCATTCGGTGTCCTTGTACTGCGCGGCGTGCGGGGCGTGGTCGGTGGCCACGACGTCGATCACGCCCTCGGCGAGCGCGGCCCGCATGGCCTCGGTGTCCGGACCGGTGCGCAGCGGCGGGTTGACCTTGTTCACCGGGTCGTAGCCGCTGAGGCGGGCGTCGGTGAGCAGGAGGTGGTGGGGCGTGACCTCCGCGCTGACCCGCACCCCGGCGGCCTTGGCCGCGCGGAGCACCGCCACCGTGTGCGCGCTGGAGACGTGACAGACGTGCAGCCGCGCGCCCGCCTCCCTGGCCAAGGCGCAGTCGCGGGCGACGATCGTCTCCTCGGCGGTGGCGGGCCACCCGGCCAGCCCCAGCCGGGCCGCGACCACCCCCTCGTGCGCCTGCGCCCCCTCGGTGAGCCGGTGGTCCTCGGCGTGCTGGGCGATGACGGCGTCGAGCGCGGACGCGTATTCCAGCGCCCGACGCATGATGAGCGGATCGTGCACGCAGCGCCCGTCGTCGGAGAACATCCGCACCTGCGCGGGAGAGCGGGCCATCGTGCCCAGCTCGGCCATCCGCGAGCCGCCGAGCCCGACGGTGACGGCGCCGACCGGATGGACGTCCACCAGCCCCACCTCGGCGCCGCGCCTGCGCACGTACTGGGCCACGACGTCGTTGTCGGTCACCGGGTCGGTGTTGGGCATGGCGAACACGGCCGTGAATCCGCCGAGCGCGGCCGCGGCAGAGCCCGTTGCGATCGTCTCGGACTCCTCGCCGCCGGGCTCGCGCAGGTGCGTGTGCAGGTCGACGAAGCCGGGCAGCAGGACCAGCCCGTCGGCGTCGAGCCGCTTCCCCGACCCCGAGCGGCCGCTCCCGATGTCGGCGCCGATGTCCGCGACCACGCCGTCCCGGACGAGGACGTCCACCGGCTCGCCCTCCCCGTAGAGGCGTGCAGCGGTGATCAACAGCTCGGTCATCGGCTGGGCTCCATCCCGCGTCGCAGCAGGGTGACACTGCTCCGACTCAGTCGCAGCGGTGTCACCCTGCTGCAGTCCGCCGCGAGCCGACCCGCGCTCCCGCCGCTCATTCCGGCGCTCCAGCCAAGAGGTGGTAGAGCACGGCCATGCGCACGTGGACGCCGTTGCGGACCTGCGCCAGCACGGCGGAGTTCGGCGCGTCGGCGACCGCGGAGGCGATCTCCATGCCGCGCACCATCGGTCCCGGGTGCAGCACCACGGCGTGCTCGGGCAGCAGAGCGGCCCGGTCCTCCGACAGCCCGTAGCCGACGGAGTACTCCCGCGCCGACGGGAAGAACGCCCCGTGCATCCGCTCCGCCTGCACACGCAACATCATGACCGCGTCGAGGGTGGACAGCTCCGCGTCCAGCTCGGGGCTCACCCGGCAGGGCCAGGCCGCCACTCCGACGGGCAGCAGCGTCGGCGGCGCGACGAGCACGACCTCCGCGCCCAGCGTGGCGAGCAGGAACACGTTCGACCGCGCGACCCTGCTGTGCAGGACGTCGCCGACGATCCCGACCCGCTTGCCTGCGATCCCGCCGAGCCGGTCGCGCAAGGTGGCCGCGTCCAGCAGGGCCTGTGTGGGGTGTTCGTGCGTCCCGTCGCCCGCGTTGACGATCGCGGTGGGGGTGCCGGTGCCTGCCCGGTCGCGGTCGACCCAGGTGGCAAGGCGATGGGCGGCGCCGGAGGCCGGATGGCGCACGATCACACAGTCCGCGCCCATCGCGGAGAGCGTGAGCGCGGTGTCGCGCAGCGACTCGCCTTTGGCCACCGAGGAGCCCGACGCGCTGACGTTCACCGTGTCCGCGCTCATCCACTTGCCCGCCACCTCGAACGACACCCGCGTGCGCGTCGAGTTCTCGTAGAACATGGTGATCACCGTGCGGCCACGAAGCGTGGGCAGCTTGCGGACCTCGCGGCCCAGCAGCGCCTGCCGCAGTCGGTCGGCGGTGTCGAGCAACGCGGTCGCGGCGGCGGCGTCGAGGTCGGTCACCGACAGCAGGTGCCTCACTCCCGCACCGCCCTGGCCAGCCGCACCGCGTCCACCCCGTCGATCTCCGCGAGCAGCACCTTGATCTGTTCGTCGCGTGCGGTCGGAACGTTCTTGCCCACGTAGTCGGCCCGGATCGGCAGCTCGCGATGGCCACGGTCGACGAGCACGGCCAGCTGTACGGCGCGCGGGCGGCCGTGGTCGGCGAGCGCGTCGAGCGCGGCGCGCACGGTCCGGCCCGACATCAGCACGTCGTCGATGAGCACAACGAGGGCGTCGTCGAGACCGCCGTCGGGGATGTCGGTGCTCTCCAGCGGGCGCGCGGGGCGGCGGCGCAGGTCGTCGCGATGGAGCGTGGGATCCACGATGCCGACGGGCATAGCGCCGCCGCCGAACTCCGCGACCGCGGCGGCCAGGCGCCGGGCGAGCAACGCGCCGCGGGTGGGGATGCCGACGAGCACGACGTTCTCGACGCCCGCGGTCTTCTCGATGATCTGATGAGCGATGCGGGCGACGGTACGAGCGACGTCGGACGCGGAGAGCAGCTCCCGTTCGGGAGCGCCACCGCCCGCGTCCTCGCGGCGATTGTGCGCCACGGGGTGTCTCCTTCCCCGCCTCGCAGGACGGGCTTAAAGGATCGGATCGGGTCGCAGCAGAACCTATCAGCAGGCCCGAAGAGCACCGGCTGTGAGCACCGTCGCCACCCACAAGGACCCCAGCGGTGACGGCCCTCAAGGCGCACTGAGACGATAGGTGAGCAGATGCATCTGATCACGGCCGAGTAACGCCTGGCTGGAGGCTGTCGATCAGCCGTTCGAGTGATCTCGGGCAACTGTACCGCCAGGAGGGAGGACGTGGCTTGACCGAACGGCGGAGCAAGCGCATGATTACTCTCCGTATCGAATTAACGTCCTCGACGGCGGTCGGGCAGGGGGTACCGCGGCTGCGGGTTGTGACCGCCGGATCACGCGGTGCCCGCACGGCTCCCCACGCAGTAGTCCCCAGGTCAGCACCACGTCGGTCCCGCGGCCGGCACAAGAGCAAGTGAGGAGGTCGCCAGCATGGGCGACTACGCCAAGGCGCTCGGCGGCAAGCTGCGCGCGATCCGGCAGCAGCAGGGCTTGTCGCTGCACGGCGTCGAGCAGAAGTCAGGCGGACGCTGGAAGGCGGTCGTCGTCGGGTCCTACGAGCGCGGCGACCGAGCCGTGACCGTGCAGAAGCTCGCCGAGCTCGCCGACTTCTACGGTGTGCCGGTGGCCGAGCTGCTGCCGGAGGGACGGGTCCCGTCCGGGTCCGAGCCCGCCACGAAGATCGTCATCAACCTCGAGCGGCTCCAGCAGCTGCCTGCGGACAAGGTCGGCCCGCTCGCCCGCTACGCGGCAGCGATCCAGAGCCAACGTGGCGACTACAACGGCAAGGTGCTCTCGATCCGCGCGGAGGACCTGCGCTCGCTGTCGATCATCTACGACAAGACCCCCGGCGAGCTGACCGACCAGCTCATCGAGTGGGGCGTACTGCCGCCAGAGGCCCGACCCGCGCCGTAAGAGCTCCGCTCAGCGTCCATGATCGCTCCGCAAGCTCCGCTCAGCGCCCATGATCGCTCCGCAAGCTCCGCTCAGCGCCCATGATCGCTCCGCAAGCTCCGCTCAGCGCGCGGCGCGCAGGTGCTCGGCGATGTCGGAGATCCGCCCGAGAACGCCGTTGAGGAAACGGGGGCTGTCATCGGTGGACAGGGTGCGGGCCAGCTCGACGGCCTCGGTGATCGCCACCGGATCGTCGATCTCGTCGACCCACAACAGCTCGAACACGCCGATGCGCAGCAGCGTGCGGTCGACTGCGGGCATGCGGGCGACCGTCCAGCCCTCCGCGTGCTCGGCGAGCAGCTGGTCGATCCGCTCGCGGTGCGCCGTGACGCCTTTGACGAGCATGGCGGCGTAGTCCGAGACGGGCGGTGCGTCGTCGGTCTCGCGGCGTTGAGCCAGCACCTCGAGCGGGTCGTCGCCGCGGGCCTCTGACTCGAACAGGATGTCCAGCGCGCGTTTCCGCGCGCGGGTGCGGGCCCTGATCATCGAAGGACAGCGCTCATGTCGGGGCTCACGTCAGGGCTCATGGTGTGGCGGCTCATCAGGAGGAGACGCGGCCGAGATAGCGGCCGTCGCGGGTGTCGACCTTGACCTTCTCGCCGGTGGTGAGGAAGAGCGGCACCTGGATCTCGGCGCCGGTCTCCAGCGTCGCGGGCTTGGTGCCGCCGGTGGAGCGGTCACCCTGCAGGCCCGGTTCGGTGTGCGCGACCACCAGCTCGACCGAGGCCGGCAGCTCGATGTAGAGCGGGACGCCTTCGTGCAACGCGACCATCGCGACGTGGTTCTCCAGCAGGTACCCCGACGCAGGCCCGACGGTGGCCTCCGGGATCGGGATCTGGTCGTAGGTGTCGCCGTCCATGAAGACGAAATCGGCGCCGTCGCGGTAGAGGAAGGTCATGTCGCGCCGGTCGACGGTGGCGGTGTCGACCTTCGTGCCCGCGTTGAAGGTTCGGTCCACCACCTTGCCGGTCATCACATTCTTGAGCGTCGTGCGCACGAATGCGCCGCCCTTACCCGGCTTGACGTGCTGGAACGCGGTGACCGACCACAGTTGGCCGTCCAGGTTCAGCACAAGTCCGTTCTTCAGGTCGTTCGTGGTGGCCACGGCGGTGAGACTCCTGCGCTCGTCGGTGGCGCGGGGGCTGCACGCGCCGGGGTGTGCGGCGCGCTTCGGCGCCGTCGTCCGCGAACCAGGATAGCCCGCTCAGATCTCCAGCAGATCCTTGGGGAAGTGCGTGAGCAACTCCGGTTCGCCTTCCGACACCACGAGCGTGTCCTCGATCCGGACACCGCCGCGCCCGTCGACGTAGACCCCTGGCTCGACGGTGACGGCCATGCGGGCAGCGATCGGCCCGGACGCGGTGGCCGCCAGCAGCGGCGCCTCGTGGATCTGCAAGCCCACCCCGTGGCCGAGGCCGTGCACGAACTCGTCCCCCCGCCCAGCCGCGATGATGACCCCGCGGGCTGCCGCGTCGACATCGGCGACGTCGGTGCCCGCTCGCAGCGCCGCCCGTCCGGCCGCCTGCGCGGTAGCGACCAGCTCATAGAGCTCGCGTTGCCATGCCGCGGCGGGACCGAGCACGACGGTGCGGGTCATGTCCGAGCAGTAGCCGTCGACGAGCGCGCCGAAGTCGAGCTTTACGAGGTCACCGCGACGCAGCGGCGTGGGTGTTGGGCTGTGGTGCGGCACGGCGGAGTGCGGGCCCGCGGCGACGATCGTCGCAAAGGAGGGGCCCTGCGCGCCGTGCTCCCGCAGCCGGGCCTCCAGGTCGAGCGCAACCTGCACCTCGGTCCGGTCTGGCGCGAGGCCGCCGTCGCTGATCAGCTCGAACAGCGCGGCGTCCGCGGCGGCGCAGGCGGCGCGCAGGGCGGCCAGCTCGGTGTCGTCCTTGATCATCCGCAGCCGCTGGACGAGTCCCGGCACGCCGACCATCACGCCCGGGCGGGCCTTGTCGACCAGCGCGGTGTGGGCGTCGACCGTGACGTGGTCGGACTCGAACCCCGTGCGCCCTACGCCGAGCTCCGCCGCCGACCCCACGAGGGCGAGCGCGCAGGCTCGCTCGATGACCGGCTGCAGGTCCGGGACCTGCTCGGCGGCCTGCGCCCGGTAGCGCCCGTCGGTGCAGAAGCGGCTGGCGCCGTCCCCATCGGCGTGGACGAGCAGCGCGGCGTTGGACCCGGTGAACCCCGTGAGGTACCGGACGTTGACCAGGTCGGTCACAAGCAGCGCGTCGACCCCGGCCGCGGGAAGCAGCGCGCGCAGCGCGTCCCGCCTGGCGATCGGCGCCGACGCTGCGCTCACGCGCTCAGCGCCGCGTAGGCGGTCTCCAACAGCGCCAGATCGGGTCCTTCGAGCCTGCCGGGCGTCGCGAGGCCGTCGAGCACCACGAACCGCAGCGTGCCGAGGCGGGCCTTCTTGTCCCCGCGCATGGACTCGATCAGCTCGGGCAGCGCGTCCGGCGCGTAGGCCACCGGAAGGCCCACCGACGACAGGACGCTGCGGTGCCGGTCGGCCGTGGCGTCGTCGAGGCGTCCCGCGGCGCGGGCTAGCTCGGCGGCGAACACCAGCCCGACGCTCACGGCGGCGCCGTGGCGCCACCGGTACTCCTCGCGGCGCTCGATGGCGTGACCGAGGGTGTGCCCGTAGTTGAGGATCTCCCGATGGTGTGACTCGCGCAGGTCGGAGGCCACGACCTCGGCCTTCACCCGGATCGCCCGGCGCACCATCTCGCCCAGCACGTCACCGGTCGGGTCGAGCGCTGCGCCGGGGTCGGACTCGATGAGGTCGAGGATGGTCGGGTCGGCGATGAACCCGGCCTTGATGATCTCCGCGCTGCCCGCGGCGATCTCGCTCCGCGGGAGGGTGTCGAGGGTGGCGAGGTCGACGAGCACCGCCGACGGCTCGTGGAAGGCGCCCACGAGGTTCTTGCCGGACGCGGTGTTGACGCCGGTCTTTCCGCCGACCGCGGCGTCGACCATGGCCAGCAGCGTGGTCGGCACGTGCACCACACGCACGCCGCGCATCCAGGTGGCCGCCACGAACCCGGCGAGGTCGGTGGCCGCTCCCCCGCCCAGCGAGACGACGACGTCGGAGCGGGTGAGGCCGACCCGGCCGCAGACCTCCCAGCAGAAGCCCGCGACCGCGAGGCTCTTCCCGTCCTCGGCGTCGGGGATCTCGACGCGGTGCGCCTCGACGCCCACGCTCCCGAGGGCGGTGCGGACCTCCTCCGCGGTGTCGGCGAGCGCGGGCTGGTACACGAGCACCACCGTCGTCGCGCCGAGCGCGGCGACCGTCGCGGGCAGCCGGTCTCGCACGCCGCGGCCGATCAGCACCGGGTAGGGCCGCTCGCCGGTGACGTCGATCCGGTCGATCTCGCTCACATCCGCACCCTTGCTGCTGTCGGTGGTCACTGCGGTCGGTGGTCACTGCGGTCGGTGGTCACTGCGGTCGGTGGTCACTGCGGTCGGTGGTCACTGCGGTCGGTGGTCACTGCGGTCGGTGGTCACTGCGGTCGGTGGTCACTGCGGTCGGTGGTCACTTTCGGTGCTGCCCCGTGTCATCGGGGTCGCTCCCTGCGGTGGGCGCACCGAACGTCGGGCTGGGCAGCAGGGCGTCGTCGCGCGGCCTCGGCTCGTCGAACGGGTCGGTCGGGTCCGCCGTATCGACCGACGACTCGCCGATCGCCTCCAGCACGGCGCGTGCGACCTGGTTGGCGCTGCGCCGGTTGGTGTCGATCACGACGGTGGCGACCTCGCGGTATAGCGGCGCCCGCGCGTCGAGCAGGGCCTTGAACGTCGCCCTTGGGTTGACCCCGGCCAGAAGCGGGCGCGCAGAGGACATGCCCGTGCGGCGGATCCCATCGGCGAGGCCGACGCTCAGGTGCACCACCCGGTGCCCACGCAACCGCTCGCGGGTCACGGCGGCGAGTACGGATCCGCCGCCGAGTGCGAGCACACCGTCGGTCGACTCGAGAGCTTCCGCGACCAGGGCCCGCTCCAGTGCACGGAAGGCGTCCTCGCCGTCCTCGGTGAACAGGTCGCCGATCGACTTGCCCGCGCGCTCGACGATAAGAGCGTCGATGTCGGTGAAGGCCAAGCCCATCCGCCGCGCCAGTACCCGGCCGACGGTGGTCTTGCCTGCTCCGGGCGGGCCGACGAGCACCACGCTGGGGCGTCTCTGCGGACTCACCGCAACGAGGGTAGTGGCCGTGCCTTCGCCCCGCGCCGCAGGCCGCAGGCCGGGCCCCGCGGTGGCCGATCCGGTGATCAGATAGCGTGCGTCGCGACGGCCGGTTTTCCGACGGTGACGCCTCCGCGGCCGGCACCACGAACGGAGGGTTCGGTGGACGAGGACAGCGGGCGGGGGTCGCAGCGGTCGATGCCGAAGCGGGACGGCCACGCCCGCCATCAGCCCGACGACAAGTCGCCCTCGGGAGTGCCGAACCCGCTCCCCCGCCGATCCGCCCAGGGGCACCTGGAACCGCAGCTACGCCATCCCGGCGGCTCGGGCACCGGCACCCCGTTCGCCGCGTTCGCGGCCAAGGGCGACGTGGCAAGAGCCGAGGTGATCAAGAAGGCCCCAGCCACGAGCGACGCGACCAGGAATGGCCCAGCCAAGGACGGCGCGGCCAAACACAACGCAGGCAAGAACAGCGCGACCGGGAACAGTGCAGCCGGCAACGAGGCAGGCAACGACGGCGCGGCCAAACACGGCGCGGCCAAGCACGACGCAGGCAAACACGGCGCAGGCAAACACGGCGCGGCTAACGGCGATGCGGGCGGCCCCGTCTGCGAGGTGGCCGACGCGTCAGCCGACATCGCCGAGACCTCACGGGCCGCCGACTTTCGTAGGGGCGCCCGCCGCGGCCGTCACCCCGCCCCCCGGCCAGCCACCGCGCCACCTAGCTGAGCTGCTCGCCGGGTGATCACCAGAAGTGGTCCGACAGGTGCGGCGGCGTGCCGCTGACACCACCCCTCATCATCTCGCGGGCGAGCGGGCGGGCGGGCGAGCGGGCGAGCGGGCGAGCGGGCGGGCGGGCGGGCAACCGAGCGAGCGGTCAGGTCGAGCTACGAGTCGCCCGAGGTGAACACGAGCAGCCTCACCGGCAGCGACATCGACCGTGCGCAACGCCCTCAAGGCGGCGCTCCGACCGCCGCGAGCAGGGTCACCAGCCAGGCCGCCGCCAGCATCGACGGGCCGTGTGGCACCACCCCGCCGCGCGACAGCCTGCCGGAGGCTGTCGCCACCACCGCGATGACCGCGGTGAGCAGAGCCGCGAGCCCCGCCGCCAGCGCCAGCGCACCCCAGGACGCGCCGCCGAGCACCGCTCCGAGCGAGGCGGCGAGCTTGACATCGCCCGCGCCGAACGCCGCGGGTCGGGAGAGGTGGACGGCGCCGTAGCCGACCACGGCCACAATGGACCCGAGCAGCCCCCTGCCGAGCGCGGCGGCCCCCAGCGGAAGAAGCGCCACCGGGGCGACGCCCGCCGCGGGCAGGGTCAGCGCGTCGGGAATTCGGTGTTGCCGCACGTCGACGACTCCGACGGCGACGCCCAGCCAGGCCATCCCGAGCAGCGCCGCAAGCCACGCGGGAGGCAGCAGCGCCGCACCCGCGAGGCCGCCGATGACCGCCCACAGCGCGCCGACCGAAACCTCGCACACCGGCGCCCGCACCCGGGCGCCGGGTGCCAGCCTGCGCACAACCTTCCGCGCGAGCGCACCCGCCACCATCCCGGCGACTCCCATCACGAGAACCGCCGACACCGTCATCACCATGCCCTCGATGGTCGGCGCGGGCGGCGCCGCCGCGCCAGGTCACCTGCGTGCCTGTGGACAACGCACGACGATGGGGACAAGTGCGGGAATAGGGTCCGCCGGTCAACCGTCGATGCGGTGTGAGAACGCCGTTGTAGGCCCGAAGGAGTGCAGATGCCAGTCGATCCCGCATTGGTCGAGCTGTTCGCGAAGCAACGGGGCGGATCCCTCATCACCCTGAAGCGCAACGGCAGGCCGCAGGCGTCGGTCGTGACCCACGCGTTCGACGCCGACACGTTCACGCTGCGGGTGTCGGTCACCCAGACGCGGGCCAAGACCCGGAACCTGCGCCGCGACCCGCGCGCCAGCTATCTGGTGATGGCGCCCGACCTGTGGTCCTACGCCGTCGGCGAGGGCACCGCCCAGCTGACCGCGCCCGCCGCCGACCCTCACGACGCCACCGTCGACGCCCTCGTGGACTACTACCGCACCGTCGCGGGCGAGCATCCCGACTGGGACGAGTACCGGGCCGCGATGGTCACCGACCAGCGCGTGTTGCTGACGCTGCCGCTCGAGCACACCTACGGGGCGACTATTTCCCGCTGAGACCATTCCCGCTGAGACAGTCCTGGCTGAGGGCTGTGTCGAGCCGGGCGATCACCGCGCCCGGCTCACCGACGGCCAGCAACGCCCGACCGGGGCCTGCCAGCTCCGTCCACGCCCAGCGCACCCGCGGACTCTCTCCGCTCCCGCCGCCCGCGCCGCCGCTTTCGCCGACCAGTACCAGCGTCCCGACGGCGCGGGCCCCCGCCACACCCCCAGGGCCGCGCAGTGCGGGATCGGCCCCGTCCAGCAGCGTCGTGTGCGCGAGCAGGGAGGAGCCGTCGACGGTGATGTCGAGACGACCGCGGTAGCACCCGCCGACGCCGCCGTGCCGCCCGAGCACCACAACCTCGCGGACCGCGGCCCGTGCGCCTGCCGCGAGGTCGATCCGCATCGCGGAGTGGTACGTCGCGCCGTCGATGACGACCGTGGGCTCGGGTGCCCAGTCCAGTCCGCCGCCCGCGTCGACGGTGGCCGTCGTGTCCCATTGCGCGGGCTCACCACCGCGCCCCGGCTGGACGATCGTGGCGCCTGCGCTGCGCACCGCTAGCCTCGCCGCGGCGCCCACGCGGACGCCCAACCCGAGCAGGTCGCCGCCGAGCGGACCGCCCGCGCCGTGCACCAGATGCACCTGCGCGTCCCCGGTGGGGCGCAGCAGGATCGGCCAGGCGTGGGTCCAACGGATCCGCGGCCGACCCGCGGCGAGGTCCGCAACGATCGAGGCGGCCGAGGTGATGCCCGGTCGGGCGGTCATCCCGACGACCGACGCCGTCGCGCCGAGACGCCCGCCGTCGCCGCGACGCTCACTCCCTTCGCGCCCGCACCTGCGGGATGACCCACTCCACGACTGCGGCGGCGTCGGGTTGCTCGCGCAGCGAGGTCAGCACCGTCGGCCGCCCCTCCCGCACCTTCTCCGCGTCGGTGCGCATGACCTCGAGGTCGGCTCCGACCAGGGGCGCCAGATCGATCTTGTTGACGACGAGTAGGTCGGAACGGGTGACGCCAGGGCCGCCCTTGCGCGGCACCTTGTCCCCACCCGCGACGTCGAGCACGAAGATCTGCGCGTGCACGAGGCCGTAGCTGAAGGTGGCGGTCAGGTTGTCGCCCCCGCTCTCGACCAGCACGAGATCGGGATCGTGGCGGGCGACGAGCTCCTCGACCGCGTCGAGGTTGGCCGTGATGTCGTCGCGGATCGCTGTGTGGGGGCAGCACCCGGTGCGCACCGCGCGGATGCGGTCGTCGGGGAGCACGCCGTGGCGGCGGAGGAACTCGGCGTCCTCCTCCGTGTAGATGTCGTTGGTCACGACCACCATCGACAGCTCGTCGCGCAGCGCCCGACACAGCGCCGCGACCAGCGCGGTCTTGCCCCCGCCGACGGGGCCGCCGATGCCGACGCGCAGTGGGCCCGCCGGAGCGGCGGCCAGTGGGAGGGGCGCGAGCAGGTCGTCACGATGCAAAGAGGGTCGCCTCCGTCGATCGGTGGAGCTGGGCCAGAACGTCGTGCAATGGGTTGCCATCCGCAGGCAACAGCGTGGGGTCCGCGGCGGTGACCGCGGCGACGCCCATCCAGGCGGCGTCGGCGGCTACGGGCTCCGCGGCCTGTCCGGCCCGGGCTGCGACGGCGGCGACGGCGAGCGGGTCGAGGCCCAGCAGCCGGACCGCCGCCGTGCACGCCCCGCCGATCAGGTGGTGGACGGCGAGCAGCGCGGCATCGCACGGGGCAGCGCCCGCGGCCGCGGCAGCGGCCCCGAGCACGAGCGGGTGATGCGCCCGCGGCAGCGCCCGGAGTGCGTCCAGCGCGGCAGAAGGCCACGCGAGCGAGGCGGTGCGCAGCAGGGCCGCCCCCTGCGCGTGGGACGCGGCTCGGGTGGCGGATGCGGGGAGGCGCGCGGAGACGGCGTCGTCCCACGCCCTCCACGGCATCGCAGCGGTGTCACGCTGCCGCGGTCCCATCGCAGCAGTGTCACCCTGCCGCGACCCAGTCGCAGCCGTGTCACCCTGCTGCAGTCCGGCCAGCGCGCACCCCGCCGCCGCCGCCCCCGCCGGGACGGCGGCACCCGTCGCCAGCCGCCCGGCCAGGAACGCCGCCAGGTCCGCCTCTGTGCGCAGCAGACCCCGGTCCACCAGCGCCTCCACCCCGCCCGAGTGCGCGTGGCCGCCCGAGGGAAGCCGAGAGTCGGCGAGCAACAGCAATCCAGAGCCTGGCCGCATCCTTCCGCCCTCCCTCCCCATCGTCGGCCCCTCAGAACAGGAAGTAGCGCTGCGCCATCGGCAGCTCGAGGGCGGGCGCGGCCTCCACCACCTCACCGTCGATCCGGACGGTGAACGTGTCGGGCTCCACCTCGATCCGCGGCAGCGCGTCGTTGCCTGGCATGTCGGCCTTGGTGAGCGAACGGGTGTCGCGGACAGGCACCAGCTTCCGCCGCACCGCGAGGCGGTCGGCCAGCCCTCCCGTCAGCGCTGTCGGCGCCACGAAGTGCACCGACGTCGCCGCAGCGGTCACCGCCTCTGCCCCGAACATGGGGCGGGGCAACACCGGCTGCGGCGTCGGGATGGACGCGTTGGCATCACCCATCGCCGCGTAGGCGATCACGCCGCCCTTGATCACCAGGGAGGGGCGCACCCCGAAGAACGCGGGCTGGTACAGCACGAGATCGGCGAGCTTGCCGACCTCGACCGACCCCACCTCGCCGTCGAGGCCGTGCGCGATGGCCGGGCAGATCGTGTACTTGGCGACGTAGCGCCGGGCCCGCATGTTGTCCGCCGCGCCGTCGCCGGGCAAGGCGCCCCACCGCTTCTTGCCGACGTGCGCGGTCTGCCACGTCCGCAGCGGCACCTCGCCGACCCGGCCCATCGCCTGCGAGTCCGACCCGATCATGGAGATCGCACCGAGGTCGTGCAGCAGGTCCTCGGCCGCGATCGTCGACGGGCGGATCCGCGACTCGGCGAACGCCAGGTCCTCCGGCACGGTCGGCTTGAGGTGGTGGCAGACCATCAGCATGTCGAGGTGCTCGTCGACGGTGTTGACCGTGTGCGGGCGGGTCGGGTTCGTCGACGACGGCAGCACATTCGGCTGGCCAGCGACCGTGATGATGTCCGGCGCGTGTCCGCCGCCCGCACCCTCCGTGTGGTAGGCGTGGATGCCTCGACCGCCGATCGCGGCGAGGGTGTCCTGCACGTAGCCCGCCTCGTTCAGCGTGTCGGTGTGGATCGCCACCTGCACGCCGGTCTGGTCGGCCACCCGCAGGCACGCGTCGATCGCGGCGGGCGTCGAGCCCCAGTCCTCGTGCAGCTTGAACCCGCTGATGCCGGTCTCGACCTGCTCGTGCAGCGCGTCGACGCCGACGGTGTTGCCCTTGCCCAACAGCGCGATGTTCAGCGGTGCCGCGTCGAGCGACTCCAGCATCCGGGCGACGTACCACGAGCCGGGGGTGACCGTGGTGGCCTTCGTCCCGTCCGCAGGCCCGGTGCCGCCCCCGATCCAGGTCGTGACGCCGGATCCGAGCGCCTCCGGGATCTGCGTCGGCGAGATCAGGTGGACGTGGCAGTCCACCCCGCCCGCGGTGAGGATCAGGCCGTTGCCCGCGATGATCTCGGTGGACGGACCGATCACCAGCTCGGGCGCCACCCCGTCCATGATGTCGGGGTTGCCCGCCTTGCCCAGGCCGACGACGCGCCCGTCGCGCACGCCGACGTCGGCCTTCACGACACCCCAGTGGTCGAGCACCAGCGCGCCGGTGACCACCAGGTCGGGCGTGCCCTCGCCGCGGGTGGTCCTGGCCTGGCCCATGGACTCCCGGATGACCTTGCCGCCGCCGAAGACGACCTCGTCGCCGCCCTGCGGCCCACGGCAGCGGTCCTCGGTGACCTCGATGACCAGGTCGGTGTCGGCCAGGCGGACCCGATCGCCGACGGTCGGGCCGTACAGCTCCGCGTAGCGGGCCCGGTCGATGATCCACGGCCCGGTCATGATGCCGCCTCCGCGGAGAAGAGTGCGTCGGCGGTCACGATGCCGCCTCCGCATCGGACGGGAGCCGCAGCCCTGGCACGGTCTTCGCGCCGCCCAGCTCGACGAGCTGCACCGTCCGCTCGATGCCGGGCTCGAACCGCACGGCCGTGCCCGCGGGCACCGCCAGCCGCTTGCCCTGCGCGGCCGCCCTGTCGAACAGCAGCGCCGGGTTGGCCGCGGCGAAGTGGTAGTGCGAACCGACCTGCACCGGCCGGTCGCCGGAGTTGACGACCTGAAGCTCCGTGCGCTCGCGGTCGATCACGACCGGCTCCCGCGCCAGGAGGTACTCCCCCGGGACCACGGACTCGCCCGTCATGAGATGGGCCGGTGCACGGTGACGAGCTTCGTGCCGTCGGGGAACGTGGCCTCGACCTGCACGGAGGAGATCATCTCCGGCACGCCGTCCATCACGTCGTCGCGGCCGAGCACCGACTGCCCGCCGGTCATCAGCTCGGCGACGCCGCGCCCGTCGCGAGCCCCCTCCAGCACCCACGCGCTGATTGTCGCGACGGCCTCGGGATAGTTGAGCTTGAGCCCGCGGGCCCGGCGCTGCCGCGCCAGGTCAGCGGCGACGTGCAGCAGCAACCGCTCCTGCTCGTGCGGGGAGAGCAGCACACGAACCTCCGTTTGATCGGGAGCTTCAACCTAATGCCGCCGCGTGTCGCGCCGGTTACGGGAGGCATGATGGCCATCTCATGCCACGCCCAGCCCGCGCTGTGATCCGCGCAGAAGTCGATCATGGCATGGCGGAGATCATCGGCGATCCGGACCGCCCGCGGGGCTGGACGCTGCTCGTCGACGACACGGCGCAAAGCCACGTCGACCTCGACGACCCGACCCACCTGGAGTTCGAGTACATCCGGCGGATCGGCCACCTCATCGACCTCGTCGCGGAGCCCTACGCCCCGCTGCGTGCCCTGCACCTCGGCGGGGGTGCGTGGACGCTGGCCCGGTATGTGGCGGCGACGCGGCCCGGCTCGACGCAGACCGTGGTGGAGCTCGACCGAGCACTGGCCGAGTTCGTCGCGCACCGCCTGCCCGCTGACGGCCTGGGGATCGAGGTCCACGTCGCGGACGCCCGCGCCGCGCTCGCCGCGACCGCGCGTGGCTCGGTCGACCTGGTCGTGCTCGACGTCTTCTCTGGGGCGCGCACGCCTGCGCACCTGACCTCCGCGCAGTTCGCCGCCCTCGTCGCCCGGTCGCTCTCACCGGGCGGCGTCTACGCCGCGAACGTCGCCGACGGCGGGCCCGCGCTCGCGTTCGCTGGCTCGCAGGTGGCCGCGGCCCGCGCGGCGTTCCGACACGTTGCCGTCGCTGCGCCGCCCGACGTCCTGCGCGGCCGTCGGTTCGGCAACCTCGTGCTGGCGGCGTCGGCAGCGCCGTTACCGGTCGATGACCTGAGTCGGCAGACCGCGGCGGACCCGTTCCCCGCGCGGGTGCTGGCCGGGTCTGACCTCGACCGCAGGTTCTCCGCAGAGGCGCGCACCGACCGGACGGCCACCCCGTCGCCGATGCCGCCCCCCGGTTTCTGGGGCCGCTGAGGGTCGTGCGCGAAAAAGGTGGTCGGAACAGTGTTATCCGCGCCCGCCTGGGCCACTTCGCAGACCGCGCATGCACCTCGCAGGGTCCACAGACCCTGCGAAGCGACAGCGGACCCTGCGAAGACCCTGCCCCGCCACGCCACGTGCCTCATGCGCCGGGCGCTCTTGGACTTAGAGCGCCCGGCAAATGAGGGCCCCGGCCCGCGACGCCCAGGCACCCGCATCGCGGCGTTGCCCCCGCATCCGAGTGCCCCGGCACGAGAATGCGGGGGCGCCTTGCGCTGCGGGCACCTGGACGCCCCGGGCTCGCGGAGCCCTCATTTGCCGGACCCTCTTAGAACACGCCGTTCGCATGCGCCTTCGCGACGTTCGCCTGGTGCTGGGCGAAGGTGACGGCGAAGCAGGACGTGCCGTCCTTCTCGCACGGCACGAAGAACATCCACGGGCCTTCGGCGGGGGCCAGTGCGGCGGCCACGGCGGCCTGGCCAGGGGCGGCGATCGGGGTGATGGGCAGACCGGTGTTGAGGTAGGTGTTGTAGGGCCCTGGCTTGGCCCGGTTCGCCGGGCTCGTGTAGAGCGAGGGCACGTCCAGCGGGTAGTTGATCGTCGTGTCCAGCTCGAGCCGCTGTCGGGCGCCGAGCCGGTTGTAGACGACCTGCGCGACCTTCGGCATGTCCGAGACGATCGACTCCTTCTCGACGAGCGAGGCCACGATCAACACGTCGTAGGGCGACATCCCCACCTTGGCCGCCCGCGAGACCAACCCGGAGGCGTCGAACCGGTCGATCGACGTGCTCAGCAGCGCGTGCAGCACGTCGACGGCCGACGTGCCGGGCTCGACGTCGTAGCGGCCGGGCAGGATCAGCCCCTCCAGGCGGCGCGTGGGCGGAGCCTTCGCCATGTCCGGGATCGCCCAGTCGGGCACACCGAGCTGGGCAGGGTCGGTCTTCGCCAAGGCCGTGCGCAGCGCGTCGGCCGGAATGCATTTCCTCGCCCCGTCGATCGTGGCGCAGGTGGCCTGCGAGATCAGGGAGAGCACGCCGGGGGTGACCACGCCGTCGGGGGCTTTCGTGTCGTCGAGCTGCACGCCGCCGCGGATGTCGAGCTGCCCGACGCGCGCGGTCGGATCCAGCAGCAGCGCGACGGCGGCGGCCCCTGACATGTGCTCGCGCATCTGGTAGTGGCCCGGTTGGACCGACCGTACGCGGTCGTTGCCCGCCGCCGCCTCGGTGAACGACGCCTGCACCGCCACCACGCCCTGGCGCGCGAGCTCGGCGCCGATCTCGCTCGTGGTGTCGCCGTCGTGCACCTGGATGACGACATCGCCGGTGCCCGTGCCCTGGTAGTCCGGGGTGGCCACCAGGGAGTGATACAGATACCAGCCGCCGCCCGCGACGACCGCGAACAACAGCACCACCGCCAACGTCACGATGATCGCGCGCCGGGCGCGACGCGGCGCGCGGGCCGCCTCCCGGGCCTCGCGGCGGCCGCCCACCGCTTGGATCCTGACGGGGCGCGCCCGCACACTGTCGGTGCGGTACTGGTCGACCCGGTGAGAGTCGACCCGGTGAGAGTCGACGCGGGACGCGTCGGCACGGGATGCGGGTTCCACTCCGTCGCGACGCACGATGTCGGAGGGTAACCGGGGCTCCTCGGCGTTGCCCTCCCCGGCCCCCGTCACCGATGGGCGTCCAGCCATCCTTGCAGGATAGCGACGGCGGCCGCCTGGTCGATCACCGCACGCTGCTTACGACCCTTCACGCCCCGTGACCGGAGCTGGCGCGTCGCGACGACCGTCGTCAGCCGTTCGTCGGCATACACCACGGGCACCGGCAGCGAGCCGACCAGTGCGTCGCCGAACGCGCGTGCGGCCTCGGCGGCGGCCCCTTCCCGTCCCGCGAGCGTCCGCGGGAGGCCGACGACGACCTCGACCACCGCGTGCTCGGCCACCAACTCGCCGAGCGCCCGCACGTCGGAGCCACGCTCGACGTCGCGCGGCACCGTCACCAGCGGGGTGGCGAGCACGCCGTCGGGGTCGCTCAACGCCACCCCGACCCGCACGGCGCCGACGTCGACGCCCAACCGCCGCCCCCGTACGGGACTCACCGCGGTGGTCCCGCGCCACGGGTCACCGGGAGGCCAGCTCCCGGCGCAGCGCGTCGATCGCGTCCTGGACGCCCGACGGTTGGGTGCCGCCGCCTTGCGCGAGATCGGGCTTGCCGCCACCCCGGCCCGCGATGGCGGGCGCGAACACGGGCACGAGCTTCCCCGCCGCCAGACCGGCGTCCCGGGCGGCCGCGGTCGTCGCGACCACGAACGACACCTTGCCCGCCGCGTCGGCCGAGAAGAGCGCCACAACGCCTCGGCGCGCGCCGAGCCGCCCGCGCACGTCGCTCGCGAGCGCGCGCAGCTCGGCTGCCGCGACGCCTTCGGGCACCGCGGCGGCGACGAGCGCGATCCCGCCGACGTCATCCGCGCCCTCGACGAGCGCGCCCGTGGAGGACAGCACGGCGTCCGCGCGCACCTTCTCCAGCTCCCGTTCTGCCTGCCGCAGTCGTTCGAGCACGCCGCCGATCCGCTCGGGCAGCTCGTCGGGCCTCGCCTTGAACTGCTCGGCCAGCTGGGACACGAGCACGTGCTCCTTGGCCAGGTACCGGAACGCGTCCAACCCGACGAGCGCCTCGACGCGTCGCACGCCCGCCCCGATCGAGGCCTCCGACAGCAGCTTGACCAGCCCCAGCTGCCCCGAGCGGGCCACGTGGGTGCCGCCGCACAGCTCGCGGGAGTAGTCGCCGATCTCGACGACGCGCACGGAGTCGCCGTACTTCTCGCCGAACAGCGCCATCGCGCCGAGCCGCCGCGCCTCGTCCTGCGTGGTGAGGAACGCGTGCACCTCGTAGTCGTTCAAGAGGACGTCGTTGACCTCGTCCTCGACGTCCGCGAGCACCGAGGGGGGCACGGCCCCGGCTGGCGAGGTGAAGTCGAACCGCAGCCGTCCCGGCGCGTTGAGTGAACCGGCCTGCGCCGCGGCGTCGCCGAGCGCCTTGCGCATGCCCGCGTGGACGAGGTGCGTGGCCGAGTGCGACCGGGAGATCGCCGCCCGGCGCCCCGTGTCGACCTGGGCGTGGGCGGGCGACCCGACCGTGATCTCGCCCTCGCGCACGGCGCCGCGGTGGACCGAGAGCCCGGTGACCGGCGTCTGCACGTCTGCGACGTCGACGACGAACCCGTCCCCGCGGATCCACCCGGTGTCGGCCTGCTGGCCGCCGCCCTCGGCGTAGAACGGCGTGCGGTCGAGGATGACCTCGACGGCCGTGCCTGCGCCCGCAGCGGGCACCCCGACGCCGTCGACGACCAGTCCGACGACCCGCGACTCGGCGACAAGGTCGGTGTAGCCGAGGAACGCGGTGCCCCCTGCGGCGTCGAGCACCTCGCGGTAGGCCCGGCCGTCGGTGTGGCCGGTCTTGTGTGCGGCGGCGTCGGCCTTCGCGCGGTTGCGCTGCTCGGTCATCAGCGTCCGGAAGCCCTGTTCGTCGACGGTGAGGCCCGCTTCGGCCGCCATCTCCAACGTCAGGTCGATCGGGAAGCCGTAGGTGTCGTGCAGCTTGAACGCCTGGCCACCGGCGAGCTGATGACCACCGGCCTCCAACGCGCCGGCCACGGCGATGTCGAAGATCTTCGAGCCGGTGGTGAGCGTCTGCAGGAAGGCGTCTTCCTCTACCGTCACCACCGCGGAGATGCGCTCGAACTCGAGGCTGAGCTCGGGGTAGGACGGGGCCATCGCGTCGCGCACGACCTCGGCGAACGCGGGCAGCACCGGCTCGTGTACGCCCAGGAGCCTGGCCGAGCGCACGATGCGGCGCAGCAGACGGCGCAGCACGTAGCCCCGGCCCTCGTTGGACGGCGTCACGCCGTCCCCGATGATCATGACTCCGGAACGGGCGTGGTCGGCGATCACCCGGAAGCGCACGTCGTCGATCGCGCCTTCCTCCCCGCCCGCGCCGTAGCGACGACCGGAGAGCTCCTCCGCGCGGGCGATCACCGGCCGCACCAGATCGGTCTCGTAGACGCTGTGCACGTCCTGCAGCAGCGTGGCGACCCGCTCGACGCCCATGCCGGTGTCGATGTTCTTCTTGGGCAGGGTGCCGATCGGCGGGAAGTCGTCCTTGGGCGAGCGGTCGCCGCGGACGTCCTGCATGAAGACCAGGTTCCAGATCTCCAGGTAGCGGTCCTCGTCGGCCTCGGGACCGCCATCGCGACCGTAGCCGGGGCCGCGGTCGAAGTAGATCTCCGAGCAGGGGCCGCCGGGGCCCGGCACGCCCATGTCCCAGTAGTTGTCCTTGCCGCTGCGGCGCTGGATGCGGCTCTCGGGCAGGCCTGCGACCTTGCGCCACAGGTCGAACGCCTCGTCGTCGTCGCGGTAGACCGTGGCCCAGAGCCGGTCGGGCTCGATCCCGTACGCGCCGGTGACGAGGTCCCACGCGTAGCCGATCGCGCCTTCCTTGAAGTAGTCGCCGAAGGAGAAGTTCCCGGCCATCTGGAAGAACGTGTTGTGCCTGGTGGTCTTGCCGACCTCTTCGATGTCGCCGGTGCGCACGCACTTCTGGATGGAGGTGGCGCGCGGGAACGGCGCGGGGGCGTCGCCGAGGAAGTACGGCTTGAACTGGACCATGCCCGCGTTGACGAAGAGCAGCGTCGGGTCGTCGAGGATGAGCGACGCGCTGGGCACCTTGGTGTGGCCTGCGGCGACGAAGTGGTCGGTGAAGCGGCTGATGATCTCGTGGGTCTGCACGGGAGGGCTTTCTGCTGCGTGAGAAGGATGGGCGCGGGTGCGGCAGGGGACGGCCCCGTCCGCGGGGACGGGTCAGGCTCCTGCCTGGCGCGCTCGCGCGCGAGGTACGGGCGGGGGCTCGGCCAGCGCCTCGCCGTAGGTCGGCAGGTGCTCGCCGGTGCGACGCTCCACCATCGCCGTGAGCTCATTCTCGCGCTCGGCCATGCCCGCACGCACCTCGGCCCCGAACGCGCCCAGGCCCGCGCCGAGCTCCCGGAGTCCGTCGGCGAGGTTGGCGCCGATCCCGGCGGGGGTGAGGCTCTGCGCGGCCCTCTGCGCCCTGCGGGTGACGTAGGTGCCCGCGGCGAGACCCACACCGAGCCAGAAGAGCCGCCTCATGCGGCGCGCTTCCGGCGGGAGCGGGAGGCCTTGGAACCGTCCTTGCCTGTCCGGCGGGCCTTGATGGCCTTGTTCACGCCGTAGGAGAAGGCGGCGGCCCGCACGAGCGGGCCGCCGAGGGTCGCGGTGAACAGCGACGTCAGCACCGACACGTTGCTGCTGACGGTGCGGGCGCTCGAGGTGATGCCGTCCACCCGGTCCAGCTGCGTGTTGACCTGGCGGAGGGTGACCTGGGCGTCGTCGAGCAGGGGGGCGCTGCCCTCGTGAGCCTTGCGGATGGCGATGGTGGCCTCGTCAAGCGTGCGGCCGAGCTTGAGCAGCGGGACAGCCGACAGCATCACGAGGACCACGAAAGCCCCCGCGGCGACCAGCGCAGCGATCTGACCAGCGGTCACCGGTGCCTCCCTCGACTGCCACCCCGTGCCACTGCCACGACACGCACGGATGATCGCGGGTCAGGCTACTACCCGAAGCCGGTCGCGCACCCCCGGGTTCTCGGATGCGCGACCGTGGGTGGGCAGCTATGCCGAGACTGCGGCCGATCCGCCGTCGGGCAGGTCGTCGGGGTCCTCGGGGTCGACGTCGAGCGAGCTGCCGATCTCCCCGCGCAGCCGGTTGAGCGCCCGGTGCTGGGTGACCCGCACCGCGCCCGGCGTCGAACCGACGACCTGCGCGGTTTCCTCCGCCGACAGCCCGACCGCGATGCGCAGCACGATCACCTCGCGCTGACGCGGGGTGAGGCGATGCAGCAGGTGGCCCAGCCGCTCGGCCATCTCGGCGGCGAGCAGGCGCTGTTCGGGCCCGTCGTGCAGGATCGGCGAATCGGGCAGCTCGGCCACCGGGTCGGTCCGGTTGCGGCCGATCGCCCGGAACGCGTCGGTGACCTTGTGCGCCGCGATGCCGTAGACGAACGCGCGGAACGACAGTCCCTTGATCTCGTAGTGCGGCAAAGCGCTGATCACGGCAAGGCAGATGTCCTGAGCGACGTCGTCGGCCGAGCCGATGACCCCCTCACTGCGGCCGAGCCTGCCCCGGCAGTAGCGCTGGACCAGCGGTTGGATCTCGGCCAGCAACAGGTCGCGGGCCTCGTTGTCACCTGCGACGGCCGCAGGTACCAGACGCTCCAGGACGGGTGCCACGTCCGGGAGATCGTCGGATTGGTCGGTGGTGTCGGCGACGGCGTCGCGAACAACGGTGTTCATGCGGCGGACGCCGTCATGCTCTGGCACATCTGTGGGTCCCCTCCCCAACTTCACGTGACGCCAGGCCGAGACCCGACGCACGTCGCCCCATCCCACCGCTCCCACAGCGGGATGGACACGTGGTGCTGATTCGTCAGAGGGGCGACATGCCTACCTGATACGTCCACGGTCCCCCGACCGCGGGCCTGTCACCGCTCTCGCTCGACATCGACGATGTGCCCCTCGTCGCTTCCGATCTCCTGCAACCTTCAAGGAAGCATCTTGGTGTCACCCCAAAGTTGAGTCAAGCGTAGGTGAGGGCCCGAATCGGTTACTCTCTGCATGATGTCTACGGCCGCCCACCCTCTAGAAGAGGATCCCCGGGTGCGCGCGGCCCGCACCAAACGTGACCGTACGCGACGCGCTTTGCTCGACGCGGCTGATGCGGCCTTCGGTTCACGCGGCTGGGCCCGCACCCGCGTCGAGGACATCGCGCAGTCGGCGGGCGTCAGCGCGGCCACCGCCTACAACCACTTCCCGACCAAACACGCCCTGCTCGCCCAGGTCTACGCGCCGATCGTCAGCCCGCTGCTGGTGCAGGCGCGCCGCGACATCGCTACCGGCCGTCCCGTGGCCGAAGCGCTAGAGGACCAGGTCAGAGCCCTATGTCGGGTGTGCGCACGCAACCGCATGCTGTCGGCGGCGTTCTTCGCGGCCGTCGCGGAGTACACCATCAAGGTCGGCAGGCTGCCCGATCCGAGAGACGACGCCGATCCGCGCACCCTCGTCCCCATGCCGGACGCACTGGAGATGCTGATCGAGCGCGGCCAGCGCACCGGGGAGCTCCGCCATTACCCTCCGGCCAGGGACGTGAGCGGAATGCTGATCAACACGATGCTGACCCGCAATGTGAACCGCCCCTACGAGAACCCCGATACCGCAGCGGAAATATTACTCACCGTGATATTTGGCACGCTGAGGCCGGAACTTCTGGCAGACGCCGAACGGCCCTTCCGGTACGCCAACTGAGCGGATCGAGCACCGTCCGGCGCGGCAAACCGCCTCCGTGAATCGCCAAGCGGTACCCTGCATGCGCCAAGTGGAGTAACGCCTGCCGCTCTACGCGCGAAAAGGGTTGGCCAGGGTGTCCGAGAGAGCGTCGACCGCGGTGTCCAGCTCGGCCTCGGTCACGACGAGAGGCGGTGAGAGTCGCACCGTGGACCCGTGCGTGTCCTTCACCAGGACACCGCGGGCCGCGAGTTCCTCGCTGACCGCGCGGCCGGTGCCCAGGCGCGGGTCGATGTCCACGCCCGCCCACAGCCCGACGCCGCGCACCTGCAGGACCCCGTGCCCGACGAGGCGCGCGAGCCTCTCGTGCAGGTGCGCGCCCAGGTGACGGGCTCCTGCCAGCAGGTCGCCTTCGTCGAGCAGCCTGATCACCGCCCGTCCGACGGCACAGGCCAGCGGGTTGCCGCCGAACGTGCTGCCGTGCTGGCCCGGCCGCAGCACACCGAGCACGTCGGCGTCGGCGACGACGGCCGACAGCGGCAGAATCCCGCCCCCGAGCGCCTTCCCCAGCAGGTAGACGTCGGCGTCCACGCCTGCGGCGCGGGTGGCGAGCAGGTGCCCGGTACGGCCGAGTCCCGCCTGCACCTCGTCGGCGACGAAGAGCACGCCCTCGCGGTCGCAGACCTCCCGGATCCCGGCCAGGTAGCCCGGCGGCGGCACAACGACCCCGGCCTCGCCCTGGATCGGCTCGACGAGCACGGCGACCGTGTCGGGTGTGACCGCGGCGCGCAGGGCGTCGAGGTCCCCGTAGGGCACGACGTCGAACCCGGGGGTGAACGGGCCGAAGCCGCCGCGCGCGTCCGGGTCGGTGGAGAAGCCGACGATCGTCGTCGTGCGGCCGTGGAAGCCGTCGGCCGCGACGATGATCCGCGCCTGCCCCTCCGGCACACCCTTGACCTCGTAGCCCCACTTGCGCGCGACCTTGATGCCGGACTCGACGGCCTCGGCGCCCGTGTTCATCGGCAGGATGGTGGTCTTTCCCAGCAGCGCAGACAGCTCCGCGCAGAACGGGCCGAGCTGGTCGTTGCCGAACGCCCTGCTGGTGAGCGTCACGCGGTTGAGCTGGCGGTGGGCGGCCGCGACCAGGTCCGGATGGCCGTGGCCGAAGTTCAGTGCCGAGTATCCCGCGAGGCAGTCCAGGTAGCGGCGGCCCTCGACGTCGGTGACCCAGGCGCCGCGCGCATGGGAGATCACCACCGGAAGCGGGTGGTAGTTGTGCGCGGAGTGGTCGTCGACGAGGCGGGTGTGGAAAGCGGTCGCATTCTCGGTGTCATGCGCCGCCTCCGCGGGAGGAAGGACGTCGGCGGGCATGGTCATGCCGACTCCTCGTCCAACGGTGTCGCGGCTGAGACCGGTGCCGTGATGTTGGTTGGCAAGATCATGAGCGCACCTCCAGTGTGCAGCACTTGGGTCCGCCGCCGCCCTTCAGCAGCTCGGACATGGCGACGGGAACGGGGATGAAGCCGCGCTCGTCGAGCGCGGCGATGAGGTCGGTCGCCTCGGCGGCCACGACGACGTGGCGGCCGTCGCTCACGGCGTTGAGGCCGAGCACCGCGGCATCGGCCTGCGTGGCGAGGACGGCGTGGGGGTAGCGGTCGCGCAGCACCGCGCGGGACTCCGGCGCGAAGGCCTCGGGCAGCCAGGCGATCGTCGTCTCGTCGAGCACCGCGAGCGCGGTGTCCAGGTGGTAGAAGCGCGGGTCCACCAGCTGCAGGGGCACAACGTCGCGGCGGAGGACGCGCCCGGCCTCGGCGTGCGCGCGCGGATCGGTGCGAAACCCCGACCCGGCCAGGATGACCTCGCCCGCGACGAGCAGGTCGCCCTCGCCCTCGTTGACGAACTCCGGGACGTCCACGTCGCCGAAGCCTGCCGCGCTGAACCACGCGCGGTGCGCGTCCGCTTCCGGTGCCCGCTCGACATGGCGGAACCGCGCGCCGTAGACCACCCCGTCCACGACGGTGGCTCCGTTGGCGGCGTAGACCATGTCGGGCAGCCCCGGCACCGCGTCGATGAGGTCGACGCGGTGGCCGAGGTCGAGGTAGGTGCAGCGCAGCTCTTCCCACTGCACAACGGCGAGGTCGACGTCGACCGGCACCCCGGGCCGCATCCACGGGTTGATCGCGTAGGAGACGGCGAAGTGCTCCGGTCGGCACATGAGGTAGCGCCGCCTGCGGGCGGTGCGCTCCACGGTCGGGTCGGGACGGGGAAGGACGCTGGTCACGGGCTCGCTCCACGGGTGAGGCGGGGTGGCCGCTGCGACGGGGCCGGTACGTGGTCACGGTAAGGACCCCGCCGAACGCTCGACAATCCCGCGCTGTTGCCCGTGCGCGCAGATCCGTTGCGCATTCTCGGCGTGTCGCACGTGATCGTTGCGTGAACGTTGCGTGAACCCGCGATGCGCCGGTGAGTCGGGCATCCCGCCACGGCGAGTCGGACATCCCGCCACGGCGAGTCGGGCATCCCGCCACCGCGAGTCGCCGTTTCCCACGCTCACCGCGACGAGCCCGACTTGGAGCGCCCGGCAATTGACGGGTGACCCCGGCATGATCGGCGAAAGTGGTGCCCGCAGGGGCCCTGGCGCACCTCTGGCACCACTGCAGACGATCACCGGGCGCGACCGCACCCGGCTGACCCTCGCCGCCGCCTGCCCGGGCTGACCCTCACCCCGCCTGCCCGGGCTGATCGCCCTGCCCGGGCTGATCGCCGCCGCCAGGGCCACTTCGCAGCCCGCGCACGCACATCGCAGACTCCACAGACCCTGCGAAGCGACAGCGGACTCTGCGAGGACCCTCAGCGGCCGAGGTGACCACGAACGGGGTTTCGCCGCGCGCAGACGCCTGTGGTGTCGCGTTCGGCCGTGGCCGGGCGTCCGTGCGCCGACCTCAGTCGGGGGCGTGCGGGTGCGCGGGGCGGCGCAGCAGGGGGCTCAGCACCAGCACCGACTTGGTCCGCACGACAAACGGCGCCGCGCTGATCTGCTCCAGCACCTTCTCGAAGTGACGCATGTCCGCGGCCAGGATGCGCAGCACGGCGTCCGCCTCGCCCGACACCGTGCTGGCTTCGACCACCTCGGGAAACTTCCGTACGGCGTTGCGGATCGTGGCGGGCGGGGTGCGGGCGCCGCAGAACAGCTCGACGTAGCCCTCGACCGTCCAGCCCAGCGCGCCGGGGTCGAGCCGCACGGTGAACCCGGTGATGGCACCGTCCGCGCGCATCCGGTCGACACGCCGCTTCACGGCCGACGCCGACAGGCCCACCCGCGCCCCGATCTCGGCGAAGCTGCGCCGCGCGTCGTCGACGAGCAGCTCGACGATCCGCTCGTCGACGGGGTCCAGCGGCACACCAACCCCTTCCGCAAGGCAGTATCTCCAACGTGTACCGGGTTGACTCCGAGGTCGGGCCGCTCCGCCAGGTGATCCTGCACCGACCGGGGCTGGAGCTCAAACGGCTCACCCCAGGCAACAAGGACCGCCTGCTGTTCGACGACGTGCTGTGGGTGGCCCGCGCACAGGAGGAGCACGACCGCTTCGCCGAGGTGCTCCGCGAGCGCGGCGTGACCGTCCACTTGTTCGGTGACCTGCTGCGGGCCACGGTGGAGCTGCCCGACGCCAAGGCGCACATCCTCGACCGGATCTTCGACGAGCGGGTCTACGGGCCGCTCGCGATCGACCCGCTGCGCAACTGCTTCGACGCCATGGAACCGGACACGCTCACCGACCACCTCGTCGGCGGAATCACCAAACGCGAGGTGCTCGACCGCATCGAGGAGCCCCGCTCGGTGGCGTTCCACGTGCTCGCCCCGGACGACTTCGTGCTGGAGCCCCTGCCCAACCACCTCTACACCCGCGACACCTCGGCCTGGATCTACGGCGGCGTGTCGATCAACAGCATGCGCAAGCTGGCACGGGTGCGCGAGACCGCGCATTACGAGGCCATCTACCGCTGGCATCCGCTGTTCGCCGGGGACGGCTTCGCGGTCTGGTCGGAAGGCGCGGTCAACGGCCCGGCCACCACGGAAGGCGGTGACATGCTCGTGCTCGGCGGCGGTGCCGTGCTGATCGGGATGAGCGAGCGCACCACCCCGCAGGGCGTGGAGCGGTTGGCCAGGAGCCTCTTCGCGGGTGGCGAGGTGGACCGGATCGTCGCGCTGCGCATGCCAGAGACCCGGGCCCTGATGCACCTCGACACAGTGATGACCATGGTGGATCCCGAGACCTTCACGAAGTACGCGGGGTTGGGCATGCTGCCCGCGTACACGATCCGGCCCGGCGACAACGAGAAGGAGCTCGACATCACCGACCATGCGCCCGCGCACATGCACGCGGCGATCGCCGAGGTGCTCGGCCTGCCCGAGTTGCGGGTGCTCACCGCGGAGCAGGACGTGCACGCCGCCGAGCGCGAGCAGTGGGACGACGGCTGCAACACCCTGGCCGTAGCGGCCGGTGTGGTCGTGACCTACGAGCGCAACGTCACCACCAACACGTTCTTGCGCAAGCACGGCATCGAGGTGCTCGACATCCCCGGCGGCGAGCTCGGCCGGGGGCGCGGCGGGCCGCGGTGCATGAGCTGCCCGGTCGAACGTGGCCCCGCCTGAGGACGGCCCGTCGGGCCCGCCTGCCCGCAAGGTGCGGGATCTGACGGGGCCCGGGCACACCGACCGCTTCGGCATCGGCGGCACCGACCTCGGCGTCACGGCGGTCGCCCCCGACGGGCGGCTGGTCTCGGTCTTCGGCGACACGTTCACCCGCCCCGGTGTCGGCCGCCCCGGGTGGCGCTCGCCTGTCGTGCTGTTCGGCGACCCGACGACGGTGGGCACCGGCCTGGTCTTCACCGGCTCGGCCGGGCGGGGCGAGCGCGCCCGCCAGGTCGTGCGCTACCTCCACAACGGCGTGCGCCGGTGGGGGCGCCGGTTCCGGCGGGTGACCACCGTGCTGCCCACCGACCTGATCACCCTGGGCGAGGAGATGTTCCTGCACGTCATGGTCTGCCGGGAGCTCGGCAACGTCCGGTGGACCGAGGTGCACCGCTCCCGCGACAACGGCCAGACGTGGCGCCCGACCGGCGTGCGCTGGCCAGCCGACCATCTCGACGGCCATTTCCAGATGCTCACCTGGGAGCGCGGTGACGACGGGTACGTGTACGCCTTCTCGACGGGTTTCCAGCGCGACAAGGGCCTCATCCTGCAGCGGGTGCCGCAGGAGCGGGTCCTGGACGTCGACGCCTGGCAGCCGTGGGGCCTCACCGCCGACGGGTGGGGCTGGGGTCGGGCGCCGACGGTGGTCCTGCCCGGCCGCTTCGGGGAGCTGTGCCTGCGCCGGGTGCCTACCGCCGGAGGTGGCTCTTCGGTGGAGGACCGGTGGGTGCTCGTGATGTTCGACGACGGGAACTACCGCATGGACGTGATGGTCCTCGACTCCCCCGTCGCCGACCTGCACACCGCGCGCAGGGCCACCGTCTTGAAGGGCGTGGGCTGGGACGACGAGAACCACGGCGCCGGGCGGGTGGCGCAGCTGTATGGCGGCTACGTCCTCCCCGGCAGCACCCTGGCCGCGCTGCACCTGGTGGTGAGCCAGTGGAACACCGGCACCAACTGGCCCTACCGCGCCATGCAGTTCACCGTGGACGTGAGCGCGCTGCGCGACCCGGCGTGACCGCGACACGTGGGTGGGCTCGCACACACCGTGTGCCGCCCGCACACAGGGTGCGCAGTGTGTGCGAGCCACCGGCGGTGTGTGCGAAGCCGTGCGGGTTCGCGCGTCAGGTGCCGCGGACCGCGCGGCGCAGGCGGGGCAGCCGCTCGGCCAGCGCCCGCTCCGCGCCCCGTCCAGTCGGCGTGTAGTAGTCATGCCCGACCAGGTCGTCTGGCGGGTACTGCTGGGCCACGAGGCCGTCCGGCTCGTCGTGGGGGTAGCGGTACCCGATCGCGCTGCCCAGCCGCTGCGCCCCCGCGTAGTGGCCGTCGCGCAGATGCGGCGGGACGGCGCCGACCGCGCCGCCGCGCACGTCGCCCATCGCCGCGTCGATCGCGGTGACCACGGCGTTCGACTTCGGCGCGGTGGCCAGATGCACCGTGGCCTGGGCGAGCGCGAGCCTGCACTCCGGCAGCCCGACGAGCGCCGCGACCTGCGCCGCGGCCGTCGCGGCCAGCAACGCGGTGGGATCGGCCAACCCGACGTCCTCGCTGGCGTGCACCATGAGCCGCCGCGCGATGAACCGGGGGTCCTCTCCCGCGACGAGCATGCGCGCGAGGTAGTGCAGCGCGGCGTCGGGATCCGAGCCGCGGATCGACTTGATGAACGCGCTGATGACGTCGTAGTGCTGGTCACCCTGCCGGTCGTAGCGCACGCTCGCCTCGGTCACCGCGCGCTCGACGGCGACCAGGTCGATCGCGGACCCGCCGGTGCCGGTCACCCCGTCCGCGGCCGCCTCCAGCGCGGTGAGCGCGCGCCGGGCGTCTCCGGCCGCGAGCCGGACGAGCGCGTCCTCGGCGTCGGCGGCCACCGTGAAGGCGCAGGCGAGCCCGCGTTGGTCGGCGACGGCACGGCGCAGCAGCTCACGCACCTCGTCCTCGGTGAGCGACTCCAGCCGCAGCACCAACGAGCGTGACAGCAGCGGCGACACGACGGAGAACGACGGGTTCTCGGTCGTCGCCGCCACCAGCAGGACGATCCGGTCCTCGACCGCGCCCAGCAGCGCGTCCTGTTGGGTCTTGGAGAAGCGGTGGACCTCGTCGATGAACAGGACGGTCTGCCGCCCGCGCAGGTCGCGACGGCGGCGGGCGTCCTCGATCACCTGGCGCAGCTCCTTCACCCCTGACGACAGCGCAGAGAGGGCGACGAAGTGCCGCCCGCCGTCGTCACCCGAGGAGGCGAGCAACCGCGCGATCGTGGTCTTTCCCGTGCCCGGCGGGCCATAAAGCAGCACCGACGCCGCCGTGCCGCCTTCGACGAGCCTGCGCAGCGGCGCGCCGGGCCGCAGCAGATGACCCTGCCCGACCACTTCGCCCAGCGTTCGGGGCCGCATCCGCGCGGCGAGCGGTGAGGCGGCCGACGGCCGTTCGACCGGCGCCGCCGTCTCAGGCGCGTCGTCGAGGTCGAAGAGCCCGGGTTCCATGCCGTCCAGCCTGCCACTTCAGACAATCGGCCACGGACTGTCGGTGGGGCGTGGGAGCATCGGCGACGTGGAAGGGAGACGTCGATGACATCGGAAGACCTCCTCGCGTGGGCAGGCCATCAGGTCACGCTCGCGGACTGGGAGGCCATGCCCGAGGACGAGCAGTTTCGGCTGGAACTCGTCGAAGGGTTGTTGCTGATCATGCCGAATCCACGATCCCGGCATCACCATGCAACCACGAAACTGACGTACCGGGTCATAGACCAGCTCAGCGAGGAGCTCATCGCGCTCTCCGAGGTCGAGGTGGTGGTCACCGAGGTGCCGCTCACGATCCGGATACCAGATATGATCGTGATTCCTACTGAGGTCTACGAGCGCAACCTGCCTCGCGTTCGTGCGGCCGACGTCTTGCTGGCGGCCGAGATCCTGTCCGACGGCACACGCAAGGTCGACCGGATCCTCAAGTTCGCCGAGTACGCCGAGGCGCGGATCCCCCAGTACTGGATCGTCGACCTCGACGCGCCGCCGTCGCTGCGGGCGTTCACGCTGGTCGGCGACGCCTACGAGCTGTCGGGCGAGTTCAGCGGCCCGGTCACCCTTGACATCGCGGGGCACGCCGTCACCGTCGACCCGGCCGCCCTCACTCGCCGCTGATCCGGGAACCCGGTGCGACCCTCGACCAGGTTCATGCCCTCTAGCCTGCCACTTCACCAAAACGGCCACGGACTGTCGGTGGGTCGTGGGAGCATCAGGGTTGTCGGACGGAGGGGCCATGACCGCCGAGATCATGGACTGGGCGGGGCGGCAGCTCACGCTCGCGGACTGGGAGGCCATACCCCGAGACGAGCGGTTTCGCCTCGAACTTGTCGAGGGGGTGCTGTCGATCATGCAGCAACCGCTGAGCCTGCACCAACGCGCCGTGATGCGGCTGGGCTATTGGCTCGACGAGCGGGTTCCACCAGATCTCACCGCGGTCATCGAGGTCGACGTCGTTGTCACCGCGCAACCGCTGACGATCCGGATACCTGACGTCCTTGTCACTCACGCCTCCGTGATCGAGGCGAACCCCAGTCGCGTCGCCGCAAATGACGCCCTTCTCGTCATCGAGGTCCTCTCCTACGGAACCCGCAAGGTCGACCGCATCCTCAAGTTCGCCGAGTACGCCGAGGCGCGGATCCCCCAGTACTGGAGCGTCGACCTCGACGCGCCGCCGTCACTGCGCGCGTTCACGCTGGTCGGCGACGCCTACGAGCTGTCGGGCGAGTTCAGCGGCCCGGTCACTCTCGACGTCGCGGGGCACGCCGTCACCCTCGATCCCGGAGCCCTCACCCGGCGTTAACCCCACGCCGTCGTGAGAGCACCCGGCAATTGACTGTTGACCGCGCATGATCGGCGAAAGTAACCCGGTCGTCGTTCCCACATTCCGAGAATTAGCTTCCATCAGCCGGGAACCCGATGCGACCCTCGATGCGTCGCCACACCCGGCGTATCCCTCGCCCCTGTCGATCCAGGGACTCCCCTGATCGACCAGGAGCACACCATGATCACTCTCGCCCGTCGCCTCGACGCCGTGCGCGGATCGGCCATCCGCGACCTGCTCACCCTCACCGCCCGGCCGGAGGTGATCAGTCTCGCGGGCGGCCTGCCCGCGGCCGACCTGCTGCCCCGGGAGCGGATCGCCGCGGCGGCCGCGGCGGCGCTCACCGATCCCGCCGCCATCCAATATGTGGAGACGGCGGGCATCGCGCGACTGCGCGAGGCGGTGGCCGCGCACGAGTCGGCACGCTGCCGCCGGACGGTCCGCCCGACCGACGTCGTCGTCACCAGCGGCTCCCAGCAGGCCCTCGACCTCGTCGCCAGGGCGTTGCTCGATCCCGGCGACGCCGTCGTCGTCGAGGACCCCGCCTACGTCGGCGCGCTGCAGGTCTTCCAGGCCGCGGGCGCCGCGCTGCACGGTGTGCCGCTTGACGAGGACGGCATGTGCGTCGACACGCTCGCCGACCGGCTCGCCGCGGGCCTGCGGCCGCGCATCGTGCACACCGTCTCCAGCTTCCACAACCCCCGCGGCGTGACGCTCGCGCGGGATCGGCGCAGCGCGTTGGCCGCGCTCGCCGATCGCTACGGCTTCCTCGTCGTCGAGGACGATCCGTACGGCATGCTCGCCTTCGACGGCGCGCCCGCGGTGCCCGTGGCCGCGTACGGGGAGCGGGTCATCCGCCTCGGCAGCGCATCGAAGATCATCGCCCCGGCGTTGCGGGTCGGGTGGCTGACCGGGCCCGCCCCCGTCCTCGCGGCCGTCGAGCGACTCAGGCAGGGTGCTGACCTGTGCGGCTCGTCGCTCAGCCAGGCCATCGCCGCCGAGCTGCTCGCCGACACCGCGTGGCTCGACACGCATCTGGCCGAGGTCAGGACGGTCACCGCGGCCAGGGCCCTGGCCTTCACCGACGCGGTCGCCCGTGACCTTCCCGCCGTCGCGTGCACGTCGCCGACCGGCGGCATGTTCTGCTGGCTGCGGTTCCCGCCGGGCGTCGACACAGCGGAGCTGCTGCCCCGCGCGCTCGCCGTGGGCGCGGCCTTCGTCCCGGGCGCCGCGTTCGCCGTGCACGCCGACCAGACCCGCGCGGCCCGGTGCTGCTTCGCCTCGGTCGACGAGGCGACGCTCGCCGAGGCGGTCGCGCGGCTGGCGTCGTGCGTCTCGTAGGGTCCTCCACGTGCGGCAGATCCTCGAGCTCCTAGAACGCGACGCCACGCTCACCCCCGACACGCTGGCCACGATGATCGGCGTGCCGGTCGAGGACGTGCGGGCGCAGATCGCAGCGTGGGAGCGGTCGGGCGCGATCCGCCGCTACCGTGCGGTGGTCGACTGGGACGCCGTCGACAGCGGGGACGCGACCCGCGAGACGGTCACGGCGTTCATCGACGTCTCGATCGCCCCCGCCCGCGACGTCGGGTTCGACGACGTCGCCAACCGCATCGCCCGCTTCCCCGAGGTGCGCAGCGTCTACCTGGTCTCGGGCACCGAGGACCTGCGCGCCACCGTGACCGGCCAGACGATCCGTGCGGTGTCGGACTTCGTGTCGCAGAAGCTCTCGACGATCGACCGGGTGCGCGCGACCGCCACCCACTTCGTCCTCAAGACCTACAAGCGCGATGGCGACGCGTTCGAGAAGCCGGAGCCCGACCACCGCCTGCCGGTCACTCCCTGAGCGCAGCGGCCACCTCTCGCCCCGTAGGGTCGCGGGGTGGTCAAGCCGCTCAACGACGTGATCGCCGCCTGCCCGCCGTCGGGCATCCGGAAGTTCTTCGACATCGCAGCCGAACGGGCCGACGTGATCTCACTCGGGGTCGGCGAGCCGGACTTCGTCACGCCGTGGCGCGTGCGCGAGGCCGGGATCTACGCGTTGGAGCACGGCTACACCACCTACACGTCCAACGCGGGCCTCCCCCGGCTGCGCGAGCTGATCTGCGCCGACCTCGCGGCGCGCTACGGCATCGACTACGCGTGGACCGAAGAGTGCCTGGTCACCACCGGGGTCTCGGAGGGGCTCGACCTCGCTCTGCGGGTGCTGCTCAACCCCGGCGACGAGGTGATCGTCCCGGAACCCTGCTACGTCGCCTACGAGCCGTGCATCGCGTTCGCAGGCGGCGTGCCCGTGCGGGTGCCGACGCGCTGGGAGGACGGGTTCGCCGTCGACGCCGCGGTCGTTGAGGCCGCGGTCACCCCCCGGACGAAGGCGATCCTCATCGGTTCGCCCGCCAACCCGACGGGCGCTGTCCAGCCTCGCGAGGCCCTGACCGCGCTCGTCCGGCTCGCCGAGCGCCACGATCTCTACCTGCTCTCCGACGAGATCTACGCCCGGCTCACCTACGACGGGGTCCACACGTGCCTCGGCGCGCTGGCGCCCGAGCGGACGGTGCTGCTCGGCGGCTTCTCCAAGGCGCACGCCATGACCGGTTGGCGGGTCGGGTGGATCTGCGCACCCCGGGCCGTCGCCGAGCTCTGCGTGCGGGTGCACCAGTACACGATGCTCTGTGCGCCGCATGTCTCCCAGATGGCCGCCGTCGAGGCGCTTTCCGGGCCCGACGACGACGTGACCGCCATGGTCGCCGACTACGACCGGCGGCGGCGCGTGTTCGTCAAAGGCCTGCGCGAGATCGGGCTCGACTGTCCTGCTCCGGGCGGGGCGTTCTACGCGTTCCCGTCCATCCGCGTCTCGGGCATGGACTCCGCGACGTTCGCCGAGAAGCTGCTGCACGCCGAGGGGGTGGCCGTGGTTCCCGGCAGCGTGTTCGGCCCGTCCGGCGAAGGCCACGTGCGCTGTTCCTACGCCACCGCGCTTCCGATGCTGGAGGAGGCTCTGACGCGGATGGAGCGCTTCCTACGGTCCGGTCACCACAGGTCTGACAGCCAGTAGTCGGAGATCAACGCACCGCGCTCTTCGCCCCCCGTTAATCTGTTCGTAACACGTTCACCCCACCCTCGGGGACATGGAAACCCGTACCTGCCCGCTGTGCGCCCTCGCCCGCTCGGCCGACGACACGGCCGGGCTCACGTGGAGCAGCCAGCACGAGGCCGACGGCACCACCATCTGGATCTGCCCGACCTGCACCCGCGCCCAGCTCTGGCTGATCGAGGCGGGCCTCACCATCGCGACGCCCAGCGCCCCCGCCCGCGCCGTGCCGCTCCCCCACGCCGCCTGACCACCATCCCCGCGCGGGTCAGACGACCGTGCGGAACGCCGGGTAGACCGGCAGGGTGGCAGGCGCGTCGGGGAACCGCTTGTTGAGCGCCTCGGCCACCGCGACACCCAGCTCGGCGGTCGCGGACATTCCCGCAAACGCCGCGTCGGCGGCGAGCCGGTCCCAGTAGTGCGACAGCGCCGTGCTGATCCGCGGCGACCGCCCCGCGTCCAACCCGACATGTCCGTCCCGCTTGCTGATCCGCGGCAACAGCCACCACGTGCACCGCCACACCCACAGCACCTGCGCGTCCAGCAGACGCGCATTCAGAACGTCGGGATCGTCGAGGGCGGGCCAGACCGCCGCGATCTCGTTGCGCCAGGCGTCCAGCAGCGTGTCGGCCATTCCCGGCGGCAGCGCGAAGCTCGCTTCGCAGCCGGGGAAGGGCACTCGGAAGTAGGCGGCGTCGAGCGCGACGTCGCGGAAGCATCCCCACTCGAAGTCCACGAACCGCACACCGCGGCTGGTCACCAGATTGTTGTCCGGGCAGGTGTCGGACGGGCTGAAGGCCCGGTATCGGGTGCCGCCGAGCAGTCGGGCCGTGTCGTGGGCCTCCTGCACCGCGGCAGGCGACGCGACGACGCCGAGCGCGTCCCGCAACAGCCCCGCGACCCCCGCGAAAGCCGCGCGCGCCTCGTCGGCCATCGGGTCCCGCCAGGCCCGCTCCCCCAGCCTGCGCAGGAGCGCACCGAAGTCCTTCTCCCGGCCCGCCGTGGCCGCCTGCATCCGCCCCAACGCCCGCGCCCAGGACAGCAGGCACCGCCCCGCCGCGGCGCCGTCGGGCCCGAAGAGCTTGTCGGCCAGCGTCGAACTGCGCCCGAGGTCCTCCATCACCAGCAGGCGGGCGACCCGATCGTGCGCGATGAGGACGGGGCTGGGGCGCAGCTCGGGGGACATCGAGGTGAACAGCTGACAGCTCGCCACCTCGAACGGGAACGGATCGGATCGACCGATGGGCGGAGCGCCGGGATAGTGCTTGACGACGAGGGTGCGCGGGAGCGAGAACGGGTTGCGCGCTACCCGGGCCCTGGCCACGACCGAGCGGTCGCTACCGCCTAGGTCCTCAGGGTCCGCCAGCACGATCGTGGCCCCCGCGCGCCGGCTGAGAAGCCGCTCGGCCGCGGCGAGCGCACCGAGCACCGGCCTGGGGAACCCGCCCAGGTCGTTCACCATCAGAGGCGACATTACCCCGCCGACACCGCGGACAACCCGTGTCCACACACTGGTTCGACGAGCGACAACAAGCGGCCCCATCGCCTGCGCCGCGACGGGGCCTGCGCTATGGGGCCGGGGCTACGAGGCGGGCTTTGTGGACGCAGCGGCTGGTGCCCCCACCGATGTCGCCGTCGGTATCACGTCGACGCCCGCCTCCTTGCGCTGCGCCGCGGTGATCGGGGCGGGCGCTGACGTGAGGGGGTCGTAGCCGCCGCCGGTCTTCGGGAACGCGATGACCTCGCGGATGGAGTCGGTGTCGGACAGGAGCGCGCAGATGCGGTCCCAGCCGAACGCGATTCCCCCGTGCGGCGGCGGACCGTAGGCGAACGCGTCGAGCAGGAAGCCGAACTTCTCCTGGGCCTCCTCCTCGCCGAGACCCATGACCTGGAAGACCCGCTTCTGCACGTCGGCGCGGTGGATACGGATGGACCCGCCGCCGATCTCGTTGCCGTTGCAGACGATGTCGTAGGCGTAGGCGAGCGCGTTGCCGGGGTCGGCGTCGAACTTGTCCATCCAGTCCGCGTTGGGCGAGGTGAACGCGTGGTGCAGGGCGGTCCACTGGCCGTGCCCTACCGCCACGTCATCGGTGTCGGCGACCGCCTCGAACATCGGCGCGTCGACGATCCAGACGAACGACCATGCGGACTCGTCCAATGCGCCCGTGCGGCGGGCGATCTCGCCGCGGGCCGCGCCGAGCAGCGCCCTGGCCGAGTTCGGCACGCCTGCGGCGAAGAAGATGCAGTCGCCCGGTTGGGCGCCGACCGCCTCGGCCAGACCCGCCCGCTCGGCCTCGGACAGGTTCTTGACGACCGGGCCGCGCTCGTCGAGGGTGCCGTCCTCCGCGACCAGCACGTAGGCCAGCCCGCGGGCGCCGCGCTGCTTGGCCCACTCCTGCCAGGCGTCGAGCTGGCGTCGGGCCTGGCTCGCGCCCCCGGCCATCACGACCGCGCCGACGTAGGGGTTCTGGAACACCCGGAACCGGGTGTCGGCGAAGTAGTCGGTGAGGTCGGTGAGCTCGATGGCGAAGCGCAAGTCGGGCTTGTCCGAGCCGTAGCGGCTCATCGCCTCCGCGTAGGTCATTCGCCGGATCGGCCGCGGGATCTCGTAGTCCAGCAGCGCCCAGAGCGCGACGAGGATCGCCTCGGCCAGCTCGATGATGTCGTCCTGCTCGACGAAGCTCATCTCGACGTCGAGCTGGGTGAACTCGGGCTGTCGGTCGGCCCGGAAGTCCTCGTCGCGATAGCAGCGGGCGATCTGGAAGTAGCGCTCGAGGCCGCCGACCATCAGCAGCTGCTTGAACAGCTGCGGGCTCTGCGGCAGGGCGTACCACGAGCCGGGGCGCAGGCGGGCGGGCACGAGGAAGTCCCGGGCGCCCTCCGGGGTGGAGCGGGTGAGCGTGGGCGTCTCGACCTCGACGAACCGGCGTTCGTGCAGCACCTCCCGGGCGGCCCGGTTCACCGCGCTGCGCAGGCGCATCGCCGCCGCGGGCCCGCTGCGGCGCAGGTCGAGGTAGCGGTACTTCAGCCGGATCTCCTCGCCGACCTCGGCGTGCTCGTCGATCGGGAACGGCAGCGGCGCGGACTCCGAGAGCACGGTGAACGCGGTGGCCGTCACCTCGATCGCGCCGGTGGGCAGCTCGGGGTTCTCGTTGCCTTCAGGGCGCAGCACGACCTCGCCGGTGACCTGCACGCAGAACTCCGAGCGCAGCCGGTGCGCCCGCTCGGCCATCTCCCCCTCGCGGAACACGACCTGAGCGGTGCCCGACGCGTCGCGCAGGTCGATGAAGATCACGCCGCCGTGATCGCGCCGTCGCGCCACCCACCCGGCGAGGGTCACGGTCTGTCCGGCGTGCTCGGCACGGAGGGTGCCGACGGGGTGGCTGCGCATCACGTCTCCGAGGTTATCGGGGTGCCCCCGGTGCCCGGCCAGCAGGTTTCGCGGCCGCCGGAAAGGCCCGCGGCTGCCAGATCAGAACAAGCAGGCGGATCAGAGCAAGGCGAGCTGCTCCGCCGTCGGCGGTGCGGGGACGGGCGCAGGTGCCTGCCGGAACGTCGAGGACTCCGGCGTGGACGCCAGTCCATGGCGGCGCAGGAGTGGCGCAACGCGCGCAGCCAAAGTGCGTCGATAGGCAGGCTCGACGTAGGCGCCGCGGCGGTAGAGGTGCGCGTAGCGCTCGACGAGCTCGGGATGCTCGCGCTCCATCCAGGCCAGGAACCACTCGCGGGTGCCCGGCCGCAGGTGCAGCGCCATCACGCTGGCCGCGGTGGCGCCCGCGGCGGCGATCGTCTCCAGCAGAGCGTCGAGCGCCTCTGTGGAGTCGGTGAGCAGCGGGAGCACCGGCGCGACCATCACCCCACACGACAGCCCGGCATCGGTGATGCGCCGAACCAGATCCAGGCGGGCGACGGGCGTCGGGGTGCCCGGCTCCAGGGTGGCGTGCACGCTGCGATCGAGGAGCGCGACCGACACGCCCAGTGAGACCGGCACGTCCGCGGCGACCGCGGCGAGCTCTGGCAGGTCCCTGGTGAGCAGGGTGCCCTTGGTGAGGACCGAGAACGGCGTGCCGGAACGGGCGAGCGCGCGGATGACGGCAGGCATCAGCCGATAGCGGCCCTCGGCGCGCTGGTAGGGATCGGTGTTGGTGCCCATCGCCACCGGCTCGCGCGCCCACCGCGGCGACCGCAGCTCCCGCTCCAGCACCCGCGCGACGTTGACCTTGACGACGATCTGGTGGTCGAAATCCGCACCCGCATCCAGGTCGAGATAGGTGTGGGTGTTGCGCGCGAAGCAGTTGTGGCTGACCACGCCCTCGGCGACGAAGTCGCCCGTGCCGGTGGTGATGTCATACATCGGCATCTCCCGGCCGAGCGCGCGCACCGCCACAACCTTCAGCTCGGCCGCCCCGTCGACCACGCCGCCGTCCAGCCGTCGCGTGACCGCGGGCTCGGTGCGCGCCAACAGCCTGCGCAGTGCGCCGGTGCCGCCGACCAGCCGCACGACACGGGCGCCGTCGGGCTGGGCCGCCACCGCGAACCCGAAGCCCAGCCGGTGCAGAGCGCCCGCGATCCGGCCGATGACGGCCTCGTCGCTGTGGAGGACCCGCAGCTCGCCCGCGGACACGCAGCCCCTGGCGTCGATGACCCCGGCGAGGAACCCCGCGCACCACTCCGCACCGGGATGCTCCGGCCAGCGCACGACGTCGGCGACGGGCGCGATGGGGCCTCGGGGGATGCCTGCGGGCGCGATGCGGCCCGGCTCGGCGCCGACCGCGACCACCGCGGGGCGCGCCTCGGCCAGCAGATGGTGTGCCCGGCCGAGCGCCTCCAGGGCGAGGCGCTCCGAGGGAAAAGCCGGACCGTCGCCGCGGACCAGGCCGCAGAGATATCCCCGTCGGTACTCCGCGTTCTGGGGGCGGGGGCGGCGGTCCGACCCGAACGCTCCGGGGCCCAGCAGCGCCGAGCCAGGGCGCAGGTGCGGACGGCGCCCGCCGCGACACCAGCCGCCGCTCACGTGCCGCCAGCCGTGTTCGGTGAGGAATCGGTGCTCACCGCTCGTGACCAGCTCGGCGCCACCCGCGAGCCGCACGGCGTACGCGGGCTTCGTGGTGGACCAGTGCGCCATCACCCGCGTGGGCACATACCGGCGCACGCCGTCGACCTCCTCGGTGCCCATCACGACGTCGCCGACCGCCAGCTCGGCGATCGGGCGCGTGCCGCCGTGGGCGAGCAGCACACGGGTGGGGCCAGCGAGGCAGTAGACGCAGGCGTGCGAGCAGCCCCGGTAGGGGTTGACCGTCCACTGGAACGGCATCGGCGAGGACCCCGGCACCCTGTTGAGCGCCGATCGCGCCTCGACCTCGTGGAACACGGTGCCCGCGAACTCCGGGGTGCGTACGCTGCGCAGCAACCCCGCCATCCCCGGCAGAGCCGCGGCCGTGCCGACGCCGTTTTCGACCACCTGTTGACCGCTCCACCGCATGGCATCATTCGAACACAAGTTCGATCCGACGGCAAGCGGGCTGCCCACCGCACCGGCGTTCTGGAGCTCGCGCAAGCGCCGGGGAGCCGGTGCAGCCGCCACGACACCGGTGCGGCGGCACCTGTCGGGGGTTGCGACGATGGGCCCGTGCCTCCCCAGCCGCATCCCGCAAGGCTGAGCCGTCCACCCGACGGCGCAGGGACGGACGCGACCGAGCCGCTGCCCGTCGTCCGGGCACGGACCGCCGCGGGCAACGGCACGGACGTGGCAGCGGACGTGGCAGCGGACGCGCCGATCCACGACCACGCAACCAGGATCGGCCACAGCCACAGCCACAGCCACGGCGCCGGACACGGCCACGGGCACAGCCACGGCGCGGCGCCGCCAGCGGGCCGTCGCGTCCGGATCCTCTTGGCTGCTCTGCTCGGGCCCACCGCACTGGCCGCGCTCGTGGGGCTCGTTGTGCTCTGGCCGTCCGGTCCGGCGCCCGCCGCGACCCCCGCCGCCACCACGACCCCGGTGCACGCCCAGGTCATCGAGATGCGGGAGGCAGGCTGCGACGACCAGGCAGGCCCGGCGGACGGGGCCGCGGGGGCCGCCGGTACCGCGCAGGGCGCACCGTCAGCCGCCGCGAACCAGGGACCGGCTAACCCACCCGGCGGAGCCCCAGGGCAAGCAGGCACGGGCGGCTGCGTCGCACTCGTCGTCCACATGGCCGACGGGCCGCGCGCGGGCCGCGACCTCGTCCAGCTCGTGCCGCTCGAACCCAGCACCCCGCGGTTCGCTGTCGGCGATCCGGTCGTGCTGTCCTGGTCCGGCGGCGACCCCGACGACCCCGGCTCCTACCAGGTCGTCGACTTCCAGCGCGGCGGCTCGCTGTGGTGGCTGGCAGGCCTGTTCGCCGCCGCCGTGCTGGCGCTGAGCCGATGGCGTGGGCTGGCCGCGCTGGCCGCGCTGGCCTTGAGCTTCGTGGTGCTGCTCGAGTTCGTGCTGCCCGCGATCCTCGCCGGACGCGATCCGCTGTGGGTGGCGATCGTCGGCGCCTGTCTGATCATGTTCGTGGTGCTCTACCTGACCCACGGCCCGTCGGCGCGCACCTCGACCGCCGTGCTGGGCACCCTCGCATCGCTGCTGCTCATCGGCGGGCTGGCCACCGCGTTCACGGCGCTGGCCCGCCTGACCGGCCTCGACGAGACCACCAGCTCGCTCATCGGAGCGCTCGGCACGGGGGTCAACGCCCGCGGCCTGCTGCTCGCGGGCGTGATCATCGGTGCGCTGGGCGTGCTGGACGACGTCACCGTCACCCAGACCAGCGCGGTCTGGGAGCTGCGGCGGGCCAACCCGGCGCTCAGCGCCCGCGGGCTCTTCGCCGCGGCGATGCGGATCGGTCGCGACCACGTCTCGTCCGCGGTGAACACCCTGGTCCTGGCCTACGCAGGCGCCTCGCTCCCACTCATGCTGATATTCAGCGTGTCCGGGCGCGGCCTCGGCGACGTCGTGACGACAGAGGAGGTCGCCACCGAGATCGTCCGGACGATGGTGGGCAGCATCGGGCTGGTCGCGTCCGTGCCCATCACGACGTTGGTGGCCGCCGTGGTGGCGAGCCGGGAGCCGATCTGAGCCGCGCCCGGAACCTGAGGCACGTGGCGTGGCGTGGTCCTCGCAGGGTCCGCTGTCGCTTCGCAGGGTCTGTGGACCCTGCGAAGTGCGTGTGCGGTCTGCGAAGTGGCTCGGGTGGGGCGGAGCTGACATCTTCGGGTTTGGTGGAGGTCGCGGTCCGCGCCGAGATCGCCGCGCGCCGCGCTGGGGTGGGCTGGGCAGGGTGGCGGTGTGCGGATGGCGCCGATCAGCCCGGCCGAGGCGGGGGCGAGGTCAGCTCCCCCGAGGGTGAGGTCGCGCCCGGCCCGGCGGACTGCGCACGCCGCGGGCTGAGGTCACCCTCGGCCGACTGCGCACCCCGCCGGGTGACCTCGCAGGCCGCCCCGGCCGACTGCGCACCCGCCGGGTGACCTCGCAGGCCGCCCCGGCCGACTGCGCACGCCGCGGGCTGAGGTCACCCTCGGCCGACTGCGCACCCCGCCGGGTGACCTCGCAGGCCGCCCCGGCCGACTGCGCACCCCGCCCCGGTCGACTGCGCACCCCGCCGGGTGACTCGCACCCCGTGCGCGGCGTGCGAGGTGGCGTTGCGGGGTGCGAGGTGGGCCGGGGTGGTCGGTGAGGCCGCCGGCAGGTGGGCGCCGTCGGCCCGGCGGCCGCGGCGTCGCACGGCGGGGCGAAGAGCAGCAGCGGCCCGGGTGTGCAGCAGGGTGGCCCTGCTGCGACTGGGTCGGAGCAGTGTCACCCTGCTGCGACTGGGTCGCACCAGTGTCACCCTGCTGCGATGCGGACGTGGCCCAGCCACCGCGGCGTAGCCGAGGCGAGGCTCGTCACCCCAACGGTTGAGCCCGTGATCGCCAGTAGTGGTGCCACGGGTGCACCAGCACCCCTGTGGCACCACTCTCGCCGATCATGCGGGCCAACCGTCAATTGCCGAGCGCTCTCAGCCGCGCGACCAGGCTCGCCTCCCCGTTCGCCTCGACGTGGACGAGCACGTCGAGACCCCCGAACGCCCCAAGCAGCTCACCTGCCTGCGCCCGCCACGGACCGGGACCCTCGTCGACCTCGGACAGGACGGTGATCACCAGAAGTCCGCCGGGGGCGAGGGCGGCCGCCAGTGCCGGGTAGAGCGCGGGGTCGCGGAAGCGCTGGCAGACGACCAGGTCGTAGGGCCCCGTGCAACCGGGCGGGAGCCCCGCGTCGAGATCGTGCCGCCACCACCGCACGGGCAGGTCGGCGCCGACCCGAACGGCCGCTGCGAGACCCACCGCCGACACGTCGACGGCGTCCACCACCATCCCGCGCCGAGCCAGCCATAGTGCGACCGCGCCCCGCCCGCAGGCGACGTCGAGCGCCCGCCCCGACGTCGGCACCAGCTCCTCGCGGCCACGCAGGGCCTCGGGCGGCTGGATCTGAAGTGTCAGGGGTCCGACCTCGGAGACCGCGGCATGTTTGCCGTCCCACCGGACAGCGTCGCGACCGCTCACACCAGCCGCGCCACCAGGTCGGAGACGACCGCGTCCAACGGCACCGCAACCTGCTCGCCCGACGCCATGTCCTTGACCCCGACGGTGCCCGCCTCGAGGTCGCGGCCGCCCAGCACGAGCGTGAAGCGCGCACCCGAGCGGTCGGCCGACTTCATCGCGCCCTTCAGACCGCGCCCTCCGTAGGCGAGGTCGACCCGCACACCGGCTTTGCGCAACTGGGCGGCGAGCACCACCAGCCGACGTCGCGCCGCGTCGCCCAGGGGCACCCCGTAGACCTCGCAGCGGGCCTGCGACCACGGCGCGATGCCCTCCGCGCGGCAGGCCAGCAGTGTGCGGTCGACACCGAGCCCGAACCCCACTCCCGGCAGCGGTGGTCCACCCAGCGTCGCCATCAGCCCGTCGTAGCGGCCACCGCCACCGATGCCCGCCTGCGCACCGAGCCCGTCGTGCACGAACTCGAACGTCGTCTTCGTGTAGTAGTCCAGGCCGCGCACCATGCGCGGGTTCTCCACGAACGCGACGCCGAGATCGTCCAGATACTGGAGGACGAGCGCGTGGTGCTCCACGGCCGCAGGCGACAGGTGGTCGATCAACAGCGGCGCGTCGGCCAGCAGTGCGCGCACGTCGGGGCGTTTGTCGTCGAGCACCCGCAGCGGGTTGATCTGAGCGCGGCGGCGGGTGGGCTCGTCGAGGGGGAGCCCCGCGAGGAACTCCTGCAGCCGCTCGCGGTAGGCGGGACGGCTCTCCGCGTCGCCCAGCGAGGTCAGCTCCAGCCGGTAGCCGGTCAACCCCAACGCCCGGTAGCCCTCGTCGGCGACCGCGATGACCTCGGCGTCCAGCGCGGGATCGTCGACGCCGATCGCCTCGATCCCCACCTGCTGCAGCTGCCGGTAGCGCCCAGCCTGCGGACGCTCGTAGCGGAAGAACGGGCCCGCGTAGCGCAGCTTGACGGGCAGGCCGCCGCGGTCGAGGCCGTGCTCGATCACCGAGCGGACGACGCCCGCGGTGCCTTCCGGCCGCAGGGTGACCGAGCGGTCCCCGCGGTCGACGAAGGTGTACATCTCCTTCGAGACAACGTCGGTGGACTCCCCCACCCCGCGCGCGTAGAGCGCCGTGTCCTCGAAGACCGGCAGCTCGACCAGGCCGTAGCCCGCCCGATCGGCCGCCGCGACCAAGGTGTCGCGAACGTGCTCGAAACCGGCCGAGTCGGGCGGCGTGTACTCGGGGACCCCCTTGGGCGCGGCGAACGGGGTCCGCGGCGCCGCACCGGTGTCCGCGCCGGTCGTGGGTCCGGTGGCGGCGCCGGTGTGAGCGCCTGCCCCAGCCCCGCCGACGGGGCCGACGTCGGGGCCGACGTCGGGGCTGGTTTCGATGGCCGTCACAGGCCCCGCCCCCGCGCCGGGACACCGAGATCCTGCAGGAACGGGTTGGACGCCCGCTCCCTGCCGACCGTCGTCGTCGGGCCGTGGCCGGGCAGCACAACGGCCGCGTCGTCGCGGGTCAGCAGCCGGTCGCGCAGGCTCGTCATCATCTGGGCGGGGTCGCCGCCCGGCAGGTCGGTGCGGCCGATCGACCCGGCGAAGAGCGTGTCTCCCGCGAAGATCACCTCCACCCCTCCCTCCGTGGGCGTCGTGAAGATCACCGAGCCGCGGGTGTGGCCGGGGGTGTGGTCGACGCGCAAGGTGAGCCCGGCGAGATCGAGGCTCGCGCCGTCGTCGAGCGGGCGCACCTCCCGCGGCTCGCGCAGCCGCAGCGGTCCCCCGAACGCCGCCTTGGCCTGCGGCGAGAGGCCGCGCAGCGGGTCGGTGAGCAGGGCGCGGTCCGCGGGGTGTATCCAGGCAGGCACGTCGTACCCGTCGCAGACCGGCGCGACGCTGAACACGTGATCGAGGTGCCCGTGTGTGAGCAGCACCGCGACCGGCGTCAGCCGGTGCTCGGCGAGGAGCGCGGTGAGCGGCTCGGTGGCGTCCTGGCCGGGGTCGACCACGACACACGCCTCCCCCGCCGCTGTCGCCACCACGTAGCAGTTGGTCTGGAACGACCCGGCCGGAAAACCTGCGACTAGCACACCAACCAGCCTAACCGCCGCACCACACCACCCGAGCGCGCGGCAGACCCCACCTCGCAGACCGCGCGGCGTCCTCGCAGAAGTTCGGCCTCAATGCCGGCTACTTGAGGGCAGGACCGGCGCGGCTGATGGCCTTGATCTCGGGAGCCGGTCGTAGGCGGGTTGTCGGCGGTGGCTGCGTCCTTCTTGCGGTGGCTGCCGGCGTTGATCGCCGGTTGCGTGACATGAGCGCCATATATGGCCGTCATGTCACAATTTTGGCGATCACCGTCCGCCGGGCGCCCCCGGGCCATGATCGTCGAGAATGGTGTCGGCGGCGCACCGCCGCACTCTGGGCACCAGACGCGGCGATCACCGTGGCGACCGGGTCGAGCGTGCGGTTCTCGCGGCGGGCCGCCCACTTTGCGCACTTCGCCGGTGCGCACCCTTCGGTCAGCGATCACAGCTCGGGTGCTGTCTGGTCCGGGCAACCATCGACTGCCAGACGTCCCACCTGAAGTAACCGGCCGAGGTACAAGACTCGATCAACTTCGGCTCGGTGGCGGTGAAGAACGTGGCGGGTCGGGCCGGCCGGGGTTCCTCAGGTGCGGCCGATATCCTCGCGCGGTCCCGGTCCGACGACGGGGCGAGGGGAGCAGTGGCGGTGGCGACGAACCAGATGCGGCGCGAGGCGGCGAAGCGCAAGCTCGCCCGTCAACAGGAGCGGCGTGCGGCGCAGGCCAAACGACGGCGTCAGTTCTCGGTCATCGGGTCGATCGTGGCGGTCGTCGTCGTTGTGGTCGGGATCGTCCTGTTCGCCTCCCTCGGGCACGGCACCCCCGCCCCCGCGGCGTCGGGCGCCACCCCCACGCCCGACGCCGCCCCGACACCCACCGACGCGACACCCACCGAGGCGCCGACGGCAGGCGCGCAGACCCCCGCCGCCATCCCCAGCGCGATCGCCCCGCTTCCGCAGCGCCCGACGCCCTTCCCGGCCACGGTGAGGTGCAGCTTCCCGGCGAGCGGCCAGGCCGCGAAGCCGGTCACGCCGCCACCCGGCACGGACGTGAGCGCGCAGGGCACGGTCACCGTCACCTTGCAGACCGGCGACGGCGCGGTCCCGCTCACCCTCGACAAGTCGCTCGCGCCCTGCACCGTGGACAGCTTCGTCAGCCTCGCCAAGCAGGGCTACTTCGACAACAGCACCTGCCACCGGATCACGACGGCACCTGGCCTGCAGGTGCTGCAGTGCGGGGACCCGACCGGCACCGGAACGGGTGGTCCCGGCTACACGATCCCCGACGAGGTGTTCCCCGAGCTCAAGTACGGGCGCGGGATCCTCGCGATGGCCAACACCGGACAGCCGAACACCGGCGGCAGCCAGTTCTTCATGATCTACGGCGACGGCGAGCTCCCCCCGCAGTACACAGCCTTCGGCTCGATCACCCCCGAGGGCCTCCAGGTGATCGACACGATCGCGAAGCGCGGCTCGGACGGATCACTCGACCCCAGCCCCGGCGGCGGCAAACCGGTGCAGCCGGTGACGATCGAGAAGGCCACGGTCAGCTGATGCCGGTCGTGCGCGGAAAAGGTCGCCAGGACACCGTTTTCCGCGCACGGGGGTGGTTCAGCTGGCGCTGGTCACCCGGTACACGTCGTAGACGCCTTCGACGTTGCGCACGGCCGACAGCACGTGGCCCAGGTGCTTGGGGTCGCCCATCTCGAAGCTGAAGCGCGAAATCGCCACCCGGTCCTTCGACGTCGTCACGGACGCCGACAGGATGTTGACCTTCTCGTCGGCGAGCACCTTCGTGATGTCGGACAGGAGCCGGTGCCGGTCGAGCGCCTCGGCCTGGATCGCGACGAGGAAGACCGAGCCCGGCGAGACCGACCATGCGACGTCCACGATCCGCTCGGCGCGACCGTGCAGGTCGCCGGCGTTCGTGCAGTCGACCCGGTGCACCGAGATGCCGCCCCCGCGCGTGACGAAGCCCATGATGTCGTCGCCGGGCACGGGTGTGCAGCAGCGCGCCAGCTTCGTGTAGAGATCGCCGACGTCGCCTGTGTCGCCCCGGACGACGACGCCCGCCTCGCCGCCGGAGCGCTGCCGGACCGTCGAGGGTGTGGCGCGCTCGGCGAGGTCCTCCTCGGCCTGCTCCTCGCCGCCCAGCAGCGCGGTGAGCCGCTGGATGACGTGCCGCGCGCTCGCGTGCCCCTCCCCGACCGCGGCGTAGAGCGCGGCGAGGTCGGGGAAGTGCAGTTCGTACGCCAGCGCGGCCATCGCGTCGGCGGACACCAGCCGCTGCAAGGGCATCGACGTGCGACGCGCCTCGCGGGTGATCGCGTCCTTGCCTGCCTCGATGGCCTCTTCGCGGCGCTCCTTTGCGAACCACTGCTTGATCTTCGTCTTGGCCCGCGGCGACGCGACGAAGGAGAGCCAGTCGCGGCTGGGCCCCGCCCCCTCCGCCTTGGACGTGAAGATCTCGACGACGTCGCCGGACTCCAGCGTGCGCTCCAGCGCGACGAGCCTGCCGTTGACCCGTGAGCCGATGCAGCGGTTGCCGACCTCGGTGTGCACGGCGTAGGCGAAGTCCACCGGCGTCGACTTGGCAGGCAGGGTGATCACGTCGCCCTTGGGGGTGAAGACGAAGATCTGCTGGGCGCCCAGGTCGTAGCGCAGCTGCTCGAGGAAGTCGCCTGGGTCAGCCGCCTCCCGCTGCCAGTCCAGCAGCTGGCGCATCCACGACATCTCGTCGATCTCGACGCCCGCGGTGCCCTGCGCCCGCGGGGTCTCCTTGTAGCGCCAGTGCGCGGCGATGCCGTACTCCGCCGTGTTGTGCATCTCGTGGGTGCGGATCTGCACCTCGAGCGGCTTGCCGTCCGGCCCGATCACCGTGGTGTGCAGCGACTTGTAGACCCCGAAGCGGGGCTGGGCGATGTAGTCCTTGAACCGGCCGGGCATCGGCTGCCACAGCGCGTGCACCATGCCGATCGCGGCGTAGCAGTCACGGAGCTCGTCGACCAGCACGCGCACCCCGACCAGGTCATGGATGTCGTCGAAGTCCCGACCCTTGACGATCATCTTGCGGTAGATCGAGTAGTAGTGCTTCGGCCTGCCTTCCACCCGCCCATTGATCCGTGCGCCGTCCAGCTGCTGCTGCACCTCGTCGATCACTTGCTTGAGGTAGGTGTCGCGCGACGGTGCCCGCGTGGCGACGAGCCGGACGATCTCCGAGTACTTCTTGGGGTGCAGGATCGCGAAGGAGAGGTCTTCGAGCTCCCACTTGACCGTCGCCATGCCGAGGCGATGCGCCAGCGGCGCCATCACCTCGAGCGTCTCGCGCGCCTTCTTCGCCTGCTTCTCCGGCGAGAGGAAGCGCATCGTGCGCATGTTGTGCAGCCGGTCGGACAGCTTGATGACCAGCACCCGAGGGTCGCGGGCCATCGCGACGATCATCTTCCGGATCGTCTCGGCCTCGGCCGCGTTGCCGAACACGACCCTGTCCAGCTTCGTGACGCCGTCCACGAGGTGGGCGACCTCGTCGCCGAACTCCTCGCGCAGGTGATCGAGGGTGTAGTCGGTGTCCTCGACGGTGTCGTGCAGGAGCGCCGCGACCAGCGTGGTGGTGTCCATGCCCAGCTCGGCGAGGATCGTGGCGACGGCGAGCGGATGGGTGATGTAGGGATCGCCCGACTTGCGCTTCTGCCCTTCGTGCTTGACCTCCGCCACCTCGTAGGCACCCACGAGCAGCCCGAGATCGGCCTTCGGGTGCAGCGACCGGTGCACGGACGCCAACGGCTCCAGCACGGGCGGCACGCTGGCGACGCGCTGCGGCGTCATGCGGCGGGCGAGGCGCGCGCGCACCCGACGCGTTGCAGACGGCCGGGGGCCGTCGGGGCCGGGGACGGGAGGGGCCGCGGGGTGCAGGTCGGTCATGCCGTGGGGAACTCCACGAGTCGAGGATAGTCCGCCGGGGAGCGTCTGCCTCCGCAGAGTCTCGGCTGACTCCGGCGCGGGGTGATCTGCCTCGGAGTCCGCTCAGGCCGACAGCACGGCGTGGACCGGCACCGGAACCAGCTGCCGCCCACCGAGCGCCAACAGCTCGAGCAGCACCCCGAACCCGACGACCTCGGCGCCCGCGCCGGTGAGCAGCGCGCACGTGGCCGCCGCCGTGCCGCCGGTGGCCAGCACGTCGTCGACGACGAAGGCGCGGATCCCGGGCTCGATGACGTCGGAGGGCAGCTCGAGGGTGGCGGTGCCGTACTCCAGGTCGTAGGTGCGCGACGCCGCCACCCGCGGAAGCTTGCCCGCCTTGCGCACGGGGATGACGCCGGTGCCCGCCACCAGCGCCGCCGCCGCGCCGAGGAGGAACCCGCGGGCCTCGATTCCGACGACGACGTCGGCCACGCCAACACGGGCCGCCAGCTCGGTGGCGACGGCGGTGAACGCCTCGGCGTCGGCGAGCACCGGTGTGATGTCGCGGAAGACGATGCCGGGCGACGGGAAGTCCGGCACGTCACGAAGCAGGCTCTCGATGCGGGCGAGCTGCCTTTCCTCGTCCTCGTCCGCCTCGGTCAGCGGGCCACCGGTCACCGTCGCCGCTTGCCCGTTGGCCGGGACGCCTTGCCGGTTGGCCGGGCGTGTCTCGTCGGCGCGGTGGCCTTTCCGGTGCGGGCGGGGGTGCTCGCCGCGGCCGCGACGGCCCGCTCCTTGCGCAGCTCCCCGGCCAATTGCCCGTCGTCGGCGAGATCGGCTTCGAACCCTGAAGCGTCGCCGTTCTCGCTGCTCGACGGCTCGTCGACCAGTGCCGTGGCCGCCCGTCGACGGCGGGCAACCACCCGGGCGGCCTGTTCCTGGAAACGCCGGTCGCGCATCTTGAGGTCGACCAGCAGCGGAGTGGCCAACAACAGCGACGACAGCGCGCCCGCGAGGATGCCGACCATCTGCACCAGCGCGAGATCAGCGAGTGTGCCCACCCCCAGCACCCCGACCCCGACGATCATCAGGCCCAACACCGGCAGCACCGCGATGAGCGAAGTGTTGATCGAGCGCATCAGCGTCTGGTTCAGCGCGAGGTTCGCCGCCTCCGCGTAGGTGCGACGGGTGAGCCCGAGGAGGCCGCGGGTGTTCTCCTTCACCTTGTCGAAGACCACGACCGTGTCGTAGAGCGAGAACCCGAGGATCGTGAGCAGTCCGATCACCGTCGACGGGGTGACCTCGAACCCGACGATCGAGTAGACGCCCGCCGTGACCGTGACGTCGTGAACGAGCGCCACCAGCGCGGCCACCGCCATCGAGCGTTCGAAGTAGAACGCCAGGAACAGCGTCACGAGCACGAGGAACACCGCGAGCGCGATGACCGCCTGCTGGGTGATCTGACCGCCCCAGCTGCCGCTCACGGCGCTGTCGCTGATCACGGCCAGAGCGGGCTTGCCGTCCGTGCCGCGCGGGCCGAACGCGTCGAACAGCGCCTGCTTCACCGCGACCGTCTGGGTCGGGGAAAGCGACTGTGACCGGATCAGGACCGACGCCGAGGAACCGGTGCCCGCGGTCTGCACCGACGCGGCGGGGACGCCCGCTGCCTTCTGGAACACCCCCTCCACCGCAGGCACGGTGGCGGGCGCGGTCGCCGTGTTGGCCGGGAACTGGATCTGCGTGCCGCCGGTGAAGTCGATCCCGAGGTTGAAGCCGCGGAACACGATCGACACCACGCACACGAGCACGAGCAGCCCGAACAGGCTGTAGAAGACCTTGCGCTTCCCGACGATGTCGAACGCGCCGGTGCCGGTGTAGAGCCGGGACAAGGCCCCAGCCCTGGGAACAGCCGTGGGAGCAGCCATCTCAGGCACCGCCCTTCGCCGCCGACGAGGCAGCGGTCATCTGTCGGCGCTCCGCACCGATCCGCGCCACGGCGCCCAGCCCGGACAGCGACGGGCTGCCGAACACCCGTGAGCTGGAAGCGAGCGCGACCAGCGGATGGGTCACGAGGAACACCACAACCAGGTCGAGCACGGTGGACAGACCCAGGGTGAAGGCGAAGCCCTTCACCTGCCCGACGGCGAGGAGGTACAGCACCGCTGACGCGAGGAAGCTCACCGCGTCCGCGGACAGGATCGTGCGCCGAGCCCGCACCCACCCGCGGGGCACCGCCGAGCGGAACGTCCTGCCGTCGCGCATCTCGTCCTTGAGCCGCTCGAAGAAGATCACGAACGAGTCCGCAGTGATGCCGATCGCGACGATGAACCCGGCGACGCCCGACAGGTCGAGGGTGAAGCCGATCCAGCGGCCGAGCAGCACGAGCACCGCGAACACGATCACGCCGGACAGCACGAGCGAGAGGATCGTGAGGATGCCCAGCACGCGGTAGTAGATCAGGCAGTAGACGAACACCAGTGCCAGCCCGAGCCCGCCTGCAATCAACCCGGCGTCCAGCGACGCAAGGCCGAGGGTGGCCGACACGGTCTGCGCGTCGCTGGATTCGAAGGACAGCGGCAGCGAGCCGTAGCGCAGCACACCCGCCAGGTTCTGCGCCTGGGCTTGGCTGAACTGCCCGGAGATCTCCGTGGTGCCGTAGATGGCGCCCTGGATGGTCGGCGCGGACACGACCTTGCCGTCGAGGGTGAAGGCGACGGCGCTGCCGATGTGGTTGGTCGTGTACTGGCCCCAGATCGAGGCGCCCTCGCTCTTGAAGGTGACGTTCACGACCGAGCCGACGCCCCGGCTGTTGACCGCCGCCTGCGCGTTGTCGATCTGGGTGCCTTCCAGGAACGAGGGCCCGAGCACGTACTTGGCCGTGCCGTCCTGGTTGCACGCGACGAGCGGAAGCGTCGGGTCGTCATAGCCGGTGAGCGGGTCGGGAGCCGCGCAGTTCAACGTCTGCAACGCAACCTGCTGAGTGGCCTCGTCGCTGCTCTGCCGAGTGAGCTTCGCGGTGGCGATCTCCTGGGCGAGCTGCGGGTCGGCGGGCGCGGGCGCACCGGCTGCTGGCGCCTGGGTCGGCGCCGCGGCGGGTGCGGGTGCGGGTGCGGGCGTCGGCGCCTGCATCGGCACGGCATACGCCACCGGTTTGACGGGCTGCTCGACCGGGGCCGCGGCACCGAGCGGTTTCGGCGCGGTCGAGGCGGGGGATGCGGGCGAGCGGCCCGCGGCCGGTGTCGGCGCAGCGGGAGCCGACGGGGCGGGAGTGGCCGGGCCAGGAGTGGCCGGAGCTGGGGTCGCGGCGCCGCTCGCCGGGGGCGTTCCCGTGGTGGCAGGCGGCGAAGCGGAGACAGGCTGGCCGATCACCGGTCGGAACCGCAGCTGGGCGGTCTGGCCGAGCGAACGGGCCTGCTCGCCCGCGTCACCCGGAACGGTGATGGTGATGTTGGCGCCGTCCAGCACAACCTCGGCACCGCTCACGCCGAGCCCGTTGACCCGCTGCTCGATGATCTGCTGGGCTTGTATGAGCTGGTCGCGAGGTGGCGAGCCACCGTTGACGGTGCGGGCGACGAGGGTGACGCGGGTGCCGCCCTGGAGGTCGATGCCGAGCTTCGGCGCGGCGTGCCCGTCGCCGGTGAAGAACACGAGCGCGTAGAGCACGACGACGATGCCTGCGAACGCCGCCAGGTAGCGCCACGGACGGATGCGCCCTGGGGTGGTAGCCACTGAATGTCTCTTCCTGAAGTCACCGCGGCATGCCGCGGCGGGGTGAATCAGCTGCGCGAGGAGCCGTTCGTGGAGTCGTCCTTCTCCAGCGCAACCTTGTCCAGCTCCGTCTCCGGGAGTGCCGAGCTCCTCGGGGCGGTGGTGCGGCCCGAGTCATTCAGTGTCGGGGACTTCTCCAGCGACGGGCTCTCCGCGGGCGTGGCGGGCTCGTCCACCACGACGGGCGGTTCCGCGTCATGCGCCGCGGCGGGCTCGTCCGGCGTCACCACGCGGTCGCGGATCGCCGCGCGCACCCAGGTGGTGACGACGCCGTCGGCGATCTCCAGGTCGATGGTGTCCTCGTAGGAGACGTCCACGACGGTGCCGCGCAGCCCCGAGGTCGTGTTGACGACGTCACCCACCTCCAACGACGACTGCAGAGACTGCATCTCCTGTTGCGCGCGCTTCTGCTTCCGGCTCGACAGGAAGATCGGGATGAACAGCAGCAGGATGATGATGGGGAACAACAGTGAGATGTCCATGGTCTGGGGTGGTCTCCGTATCTGCGCGCGTGGTCAACCGAGTCTGCCGGCCCAAAGGTCAGAACAACGCCGCGGGTCCGCCCCCTGGCGGGAGCGGAACGCCCAGATGGCGCCACGCCGCCGCGGTGGCGACCCGGCCCCGCGGTGTGCGGGCCAGCATCCCGGCGCGCACGAGGTAGGGCTCGCATACCTCCTCGACGGTACCGGCTTCCTCACCGACCGCGACGGCCAGAGTCGACACTCCGACCGGCCCGCCTGCGAACGAGCGCACCAGCGCGCTGAGGACGGCGCGGTCGAGCCGGTCGAGGCCGAGCTCGTCGACGTCGTAGACCTCGAGGGCGGCGCGGGCGACACCGCGGTTGACCGCCCCGTCCGCGCGGACCTCCGCGAAGTCGCGCACGCGCCGCAGCAGCCGGTTGGCGATGCGCGGGGTGCCACGGGAGCGGCCCGCGATCTCCGCGGCGCCGTCGGGGCGCAGGTCGACGTCGAGGATGACGGCGGCGCGGCGCAGCACCCGCTCCAGCTCCGGAGGCTCGTAGAACTCCATGTGGGCGGTGAAGCCGAACCGGTCGCGCAGCGGACCGGTGAGCGACCCGGCGCGGGTGGTCGCCCCGACCAACGTGAAGGGGGCGATGTCGAGCGGGATCGAGGTGGCGCCGGGGCCCTTGCCGACGATGACGTCGACCCGGAAGTCCTCCATCGCGAGGTAGAGCATCTCCTCGGCGGGGCGGGCGATGCGGTGGATCTCGTCGATGAACAGCACGTCGCCGGGAGAGAGGTTGGACAGCATCGCCGCGAGGTCGCCCGCCCGCTCCAGCGCCGGGCCGCTGGTGAGTCGGATCTGCGCGCCGAGCTCGGCGGCGATGATCAGGGCGAGGCTGGTCTTGCCCAGCCCCGGCGGCCCCGAGAGCAGGACGTGGTCGGGCGGGTCGCCGCGCCGCAGCGCACCCTCGAGCACCAGCGAGAGCTGCTCGCGCACCCTGGCCTGCCCGACGAACTCGGCGAGCGTCCGCGGTCGCAGGCTCGCCTCGACCTCGATCTCCTCGGGCTCCGCGGCGGGCGTCAGCTCGGTCACCGGGCCCGGCCCAACACGGCCAGCGTGGAGCGCAGCAGCGCGCTGGCGTCGGCGTCGGCGTCGGCCGCGAGCGCCTGGTCGACGGCTGCTTCGGCGGGCCGGGCCAGGAACCCGAGCCCGACGAGCGCTTCGACGACCTGATCGCGGCGGGGATCACTGCTGCGACGGTGCTGCGGAACGAGCGCGGGCGCCGCCGTGGGGGCGACGACCTTGTCCTTGAGCTCCAGCACCATCCGCTGGGCGACCTTCGGCCCGATGCCGGGCACCCGGGTCAGGGTCTTGACGTCGCCCTCGATCAGCGCGGTGGCGAGCGCGTCCGGGTTGAGGACGGCGAGCGTCGCGAGCGCCATCCGCGGACCGATGCCCGCCACGGACTGGAGCAGCCCGAAGACGTCGCGCTGTTCGTCGTCGGTGAAGCCGAAAAGCGTGAGCGAGTCCTCGCGGACGACCAGTGCGGTGGCCAGCCGGGCCTGCTGGCCGCGCTGGAGGGTGGCGAGCGTGTTCGGCGTGGCCTGCACGGCCAGCCCGACGCCGCCCACCTCGACCACGGCGTGGTCCAAGCCGATGGACAGCACCTCCCCGCGCACGGAGCTGATCATCGGTTGGCCTCCTTCGCCGCAGCGGCCAGTCGGGCGCGATGGGCCCGCGCCAGCTCGTCGGACCGGGCCGTGGCCTGGGCCATGCGGTCGAGCATCGGGGCGCGCCAGCAGTGACAGATCGCCAGTGCCAGCGCGTCGGCGGCATCGGCGGGGCGCGGCGCGTCCGCTAGCGCGAGCAGGCGCGTCACCATGGCGGTGACCTGCGCTTTCCCCGCCCTTCCCTCGCCGGTGACGGCCGCCTTGACCTCACTGGGGGTGTGGAAGGCCACCGGCAGCCCCGCCCGCGCCGCCAGCAGCGCGACCACCCCGGACGCCTGCGCGGTGCCCATCACGGTGCGCACGTTCTGCTGGCTGAAGACCCGCTCGATCGCCACCACGTCGGGCCGGTGCCGCTCGATCCACTCCTGGACGACCGCGCCGATCGCGAGGAGCCGCCGCTCCAGGGGCACCTCAGCGGAGCTGCGCACGACATCGACGGCCACACAGGAGACCTGCCGACCGCCCCCGCCGTCGACCACGCCGAGGCCGCACCGGGTCAGCCCAGGGTCGACGCCCAGTACCCGCACCCCGCACCCCCTCCGCGAACAGTCGTTCGAGGGGGAGGCTACCGGCGCCGCGGTGCGGCTCCGATCAGGGCACGCCGGGTGGACCCATCCCGTCTCCTCCCGCACGCTCGGGATGATCGTCGCGAGACGGACGTCAGTGCGTCGCACAGGACCGTGATGTGCGGCTCGCCGCGATCTACCCTCACCGGTCCCGCAGCATGCCGTCACGGGGAGCTCCTCGGGCTCGAACCCGTGGCAGACTCGCGCTGCCTTCGGTGCACGCCGGTAGCAGAGCGCGCTACACCGTCGTGCGGGCGAGATTCTGCTGCGCCAGTGCGGCGATCCTGCGCGAGCGCCGCCGGGCTGCCCGCAGGCGCACCCTCTCCGGCGTGGTCGTCCGACCCTGGGCATCGCGTGGGCCGCCGGAGCGCGTCCAGTGATCGGTCTTGTGCAACTCGATGCGCCGCGCTTGCGGACCTGCGTTCGGCGATCCCTGCGCCATCCGACCCCACGCCGTCTCGATCAGACGGCGAAGGTACGACAGGCTGCTGTGCGGGTCGGCGATGAACACCACCCTGCGCAAGGGGACGCGGTCGATGACGCGCTGCAACTCGTGCAGGGTGCCTGCGTTGGCCTCCGTCAGCCCGGACAGGTCCAGCACCACGAGGTCCATCGAGGCCAGCAGGATGTCGATCGCGTCCTTCCAGAACAATCCGTGGCAGAGCAGCGCCCGCGTCCGGTAGCCGCCGAAGCGGTCATAGGACCAAATCGTCGACGGTGCGACGTTGCGGATCGGGAGCAGCCGCCGCTCGTCGACACGGTCCGCGCGAGGATCGATCATGACCCGCAGTTGAGCTGCGTCGTGGATGAACCGGACGTCGGTGGGGCCGGCGCGTTTGAGGGAGCGCAGCTCGGCAGGAGTCACCGAGTTCGCGCTGCGCAGAAGGTGGACATGGCCGAACTCGCGCCATCCCCCCTGTAAGAAGGTCCGGACGCGGGGCTGGTTCTCGAACAGGCGCAGATAGACGATGCGCAGCGGCCTCCGGCCGATCACGTTGGCCGTTGAGGTCACCCGGCGCAGCCGTGACAACGAGGGCAGGCCGCCGCGCCGCCAGCCCACCTCGAGGGGCCCGATGACGGGCGCTCTGGGAGCCGGTCGGCTCGGCCGAACCGTGAGGTAGGGCGCGAGGGCACGGTCCTCGGACATCCGGCGGACGTGCCGCGCGGCCGCCCACCGGCGACCGTTGACGAACGCGGCCGCCAGGGCGATGACGGCGACTGCGCTCGCCACCCAGAAGACGCCGGTGAGCCACGCCCGCGGCGGCGCGACCCGAAGCCGCCACTGGCGCGGCCACCCGGGAGTGCCATACCGGGCGGCGGCAACCGCGAGGGCGCTCACGACGACGAGCACAATCAGCGCGCCCATCAGGTTCGCGCCGCGGCCCGGCTCTATGCGCAGGGCATCCTTCTGGCGCCAGCGGGCGAACCACCCCATCGGGACCTCCTGCGTCCGACGTGCCGGCTGACGGGACCTACTGACGCAGGAGTCGTCGGCGCCGCGACCTGATACCGCGACCTGATACCGCGGGACCGCCGCGGCTGCCTGCCGCCTCAGCCGTCGGGCTCGTCGGCGAAGCAGCGCATCAGCAGGCCGGTGCGGGGCTTGGGGACGAAGAAGGTGGACTTGCGCGGCATGAGCACGCCGCGCGCGGCGAGGTCCAGGACCGTCGCGGCGCGGGTCGGTCGCAGCAGGACCGTGACACCGTCGGCCTGCAGCGCGGTCGCGGTCGCCGCGCCTACGGAATGTCGCAGCAGCACAGATTCGGAGGCGGCCCACCGGTCCGCGACAAGTCCGGCGTCGACCAGCGCGACGTCGAGGTCCCGCCATTCGGCCCGCGCCACCAGGCTGGTGCGCTCCGGCCGGGTGAACCGCAGCCATCCGGTGCCGTCGGTGACCAGCAGGAGAGTGTCGGCCGCCGTCTCCAGCAGCCCCTCCGCTTGCTGCTCCGTGAGGGGTCCGACGGGATCGACCTGGAACGCGTCGGCGGCGGTGGCGGCGGCGCGCGCGAGGGTGAGCCCGGGGACGACCCGGTGGATCGCCTGCACACGCGGCCCGTGCAGGCCGGTGGGCACGAGGAGGGCGAGGATGCGGTCGACAGCCTTCGGCGCCTCCCTCATGTCCGGGTCGTTCGCGTCCCGGTGGTTCATCTCCCGGTGTGCCGTGGCGCTGGCGTAGCGATGGTGTCCGTCGGCGATGACGGCCCGGCGGCAGGCCATGTCGGCGCACACCGCCGCGACCTGCTCAGGCTCGGCGACCCGCCAGATCCGGTGGCGCACCCCGCCACCGTCCACGAGGTCGATGATCGGCGGGCTGTCCGCGACGTGCATGCGGGCCACCGTGTCGGCGTCGCCGGGCTCGCCGTCGTGCGCCAGGACGATCGGCTCGAGGTCGGCATCGGTCGCGACGCGCAACCGGAGTCGGTCGGCCACGACGGCCGCGACGGTGGCCTCATGCGCGACGATCGGCGCGGGCTCCGGGTTGCCCGGCGTCCGCAGCGGGATCGCGACCGCCCCGATCCAGCCGCGGGTGGGGGGCGCTCCCGCCGCCTCCGCCATCTCGTAGACGAACAAGGCAGACCCGGGATCGACGCGCAGGACCCGGTCTCGCCGCCACAGCGCAAGCCGCCGCGCAGCATCGTCCGCCCCGAAGGTCGGCAGCGTCAGGTGCACGATGCTGTGCGGGTCGGCCCCGGCGAGCTTGGCCCGCTCAAGCGGGTCGATGAGGTCGTAGGCGGGCGAGGTGAGCGCCAGCAGCCGAGCCGGGTCGCGGTAGCGGGTGGCCACGAACGGATGCAGCGCGAGCCCGGCTGATCGGTGGGGCTCTGCTGATCGGTGGGTCAATGCGCGGCGTCGTCCCAGCTGCGGCCGTAGCCCACCGACACCGCCAGTGGGACCGACAGCTGCGCGGCCGCGCCCATCTCGCGCCGCACCAGCGTCTCGACGACGGCGCGCTCGCCCTCGGCGATCTCCAGCACGAGCTCGTCGTGCACCTGCAGCAGCATGCGGCTGCGCAGCCCCTCGGCCCGCAGCGCGCGGTGCACACCCAGCATCGCGACCTTGATGATGTCGGCCGCGCTCCCCTGAATCGGTGCGTTGAGCGCCATCCGCTCGGCCATCTCCCGGCGCTGCCGGTTGTCGCTGGTGAGGTCGGGCAGGTAGCGGCGACGGCCGAGGATGGTAGCGGTGTAGCCGTCCTTGCGGGCGATGTCGACGACGCGGCGCAGGTACTCCCGCACACCGCCGAAGCCCTCGAAGTAGCCGTCCATCAGCCCGCGCGCCTCCTCCGTGGGAATGCGCAGCTGGTTGGACAGCCCGAACACCGACAGTCCGTATGCCAGGCCGTAGTTCATCGCCTTGATCTTGGCGCGCTGGGCGGGCGTGACCTCCGTGGCCTCGACGCCGAACACGCGCGCCGCCGTCTCGGCGTGGAAGTCGTGCTGCGAGCGGAACGCCTCGATCAGCGCGGCGTCCTCCGAGAGGTCCGCCATGATCCGCATCTCGATCTGGCTGTAGTCGGCCGTCATCAGCTCGGCGTACTCGGGGCCGACGATGAACGTCTCCCGGATCCGACGCCCCGCCGCGGTGCGGATCGGCACGTTCTGCAGGTTGGGCTCGGTGGACGACAGCCGCCCGGTGGCCGCGATCGTCTGGCTGTAGGTGGTGTGGATGCGCCCGTCGTCGGCGACGGACTTCAGCAGCCCCTCCACCGTGATCTTGAGCCGGGTGGCGTCGCGGTGGGTGAGCAGGTGGGAGAGGAACTTGTGCCCGGTCTGGTCGTAGAGCGTCTGGAGCGCGTCGGCGTCGGTCGTGTAACCGGTCTTGGTGCGCTTGGTCTTGGGCATGTTCAGCTCGTCGAAGAGCACGACCTGCAGCTGCTTCGGCGAACCGAGGTTGATCTCCTTGCCGATCACGGAGTAGGCGTTCTGCGCGGCCTGCTTCACCTGGGCGGCGAACTCGGCCTCCAGCGACGACAGCAGGTCGTGGTCGACGGCGATGCCCGCGGTCTCCAGATCGGCCAGCACGTACTCCAGCGGCAGCTCGAGCTCGGCGAGCAGCGGGGTGTTGGCCTTCTCGGCCAGCTCCGCGTCGAGCGCGTCGGCCAGCTCGGCCACCGCGGAGGCCGCGACCATCTGGGCGGAGGCGCGTTGCGCGTCGGCTTCCTCTTCGCCGCTGGGCGCATCGGCGGAGAGCCCGTCGGCGCCGCCGAGCAGGGAGAGCTGACCGCCCTCGTCCTCGCCGTCGACCCGCAGCTCGCGGCGCAGGTAGCGCAGCGCGAGATCGGCGAGGTCGAAGCTGCGCTGGCCGGGTCGGGTGAGGTAGGCGGCGAGCGCGGTGTCGCTGGTGAGGCCCGCGAGCGTCCAGCCGCGGCCGCGCAGCGCGTGCAGCGCCGTCTTGGCGTCGTGCGCGGCCTTCGGCACCGCCGGATCGGCGAGCCACTCCCCCAGCGCGGCCTCGTCGTCGGGCGTGAGCGCGGTGACGTCGACGTAGCCTGCCTGCGGCACACCCGCCGTGGCTCCGGCCGCCCGCGCCTCGACCGAAGGCTCGCCCGCCGCCAACCCGATGCCCGCCAGATCGGCGGCCGCGGCCGTGCCGGTGATGCCGTAGAAGGCCAGTCCGACGCGCCGTCCATCGCGGGCGTGCTCGTCGAGCCACGCGCGGAGCGCTCCCGCCGGGATCGCGCCGCCCTGCACCTCGATGCCGCCCTCGGCCTCGGGCTCGGCGCTCTGCAGCGTGGCGAACAGCCGGTCGCGCAGGACGCGGAACTCCAGCTCGTCGAACAGGCGGTGGACGGCGTCGCGGTCCCACGGCCGCACGACGAGATCAGCGGGCCGGGCCTCCAACGGAACATCGCGCACCAGCTCGGTGAGCTGCCGGTTGAGCAGCACCCCGGCCAGGTGCGCGCGCAGCGCGTCGCCCGCCTTGCCCTTGACCTCGTCGACCCGGTCGGTGAGCTCGGCGAGCGACCCGAACTCGCGCACCCACTTCGCCGCCGTCTTCTCCCCGACACCGGGGATGGAGGGCAGGTTGTCGGAAGGATCGCCGCGCAGCGCCGCGAAATCCGGGTACTGCGCGGGGGTGAGCCCGTAGCGGGTCATCACCGCATCGGGGTCGATCCGGCCGAGCTCGGACACCCCGCGCGTGGGGTAGAGCACCGTGACGTTGTCGCTGACCAGCTGGAAGGCGTCGCGATCGCCCGAGGTGATGAGCACCTGGAAGCCGTCGGCCTCGGCCTGCGTGGCGAGGGTGGCGATGAGGTCGTCCGCCTCGAAACCCGCCACGCCGAACTCAGGGATGGACAGGGCCCGCAGTACCTCCTTGATGAGGTCGACCTGCCCCCGGAAGTCGTCGGGTGTGGTGGTGCGGTTGGCCTTGTACTCGGTGTAGCGCTCCGAGCGGAACGTCTGGCGCGAGACGTCGAAGCACACCGCGAGGTGGGTGGGCTGCTCGTCGCGCAGCAGGTTGATGAGCATGGCGGTGAAGCCGTACACCGCGTTGGTGGTCTGCCCCGTGCCGGTGCGGAAGTTCTCCGCGGGCAGCGCGAAGAACGCCCGGTAGGCGAGCGAATGCCCATCGAGGAGCAGCAGCCTGCGCCCGGTCGACGGCGGGGGCGCGGCCGGGCTCGCGGCGGCGGTGGCGGCTGGGGTGCGGGTGGCGGGGCTCATCGGTTGCGAGTCTAGGACCGACCACCGACAATCTCGGGCGCGGTCGGCGGCTGCTGGTCTGCCACGCCCCCCGCACCGAGCCAGGCAAGATCGGCACAAGTGGTGCCACACGTGCAGAGGCGCACCCCTGCCACCACAGCCGGCGATCACCCCCGCACCGAGCCAGGCAAGATCGGCACAAGTGGTGCCAGACGTGCAGAGGCGCACCCCTGCCACCACTTCTGCCGATCAACTCTGCCCAAGCCGGGCACGATCGACGGAAATGGTGGTGCCCTGCCTCCCCCGGCGAAGCGTCGACCGGTCGGCGAGCGGTGGCGGGAGGGCCTCCCGGCCACGCCGTCAGGAAAGCGGCGCCGCGCTCCGGTCCATCCGGACCAGCTCGACCCCCGCGCCGTCGCGGTGCGTCCCGGCCGTGGCGCGGTAGCCCGCCGCCGCGTAGAAGCGGAGGTTGTCCTCGCTCCGGGCGCCCGTGATGAGCCACGTCGAGGTGACCGACGCGGGCGTGGCAGCGTGCAGCGCCGCCACCAACGCCCTTCCGACCCCGCGGCCCTGCAAGTCGGGCGCGACGGAGAGCCGGGCCAACTCCATCGTCGTCTCCCCGACCCGCCCGCGCACCGAACCGACCAGCCGTGCGCCGAACCAGGCGCCCACCGCGAGCAGGTCGGGCCGGATCAGGTCGGCCCGCAGCTCGTCGAGCGTCTCGAGCAGCGGAGGGATGCGCGGGGCGGCGTACCGTTGGGCCTCGGTGACGTACGCGGCCCGTTGCACGGTGAGCACCTCACCCGCGTCCGACGGTCGCAGACGACCGGTCCGTAGGGTCTCCGTGGCGGCGGGCACGCCGGGAACCCTACGGCCGCCCGGGCCGTTGCCACCGTAAGGGAGCTCGCCGAGTTTGTCCGTTTATGCTCGGCCGGGCTCAGCTCGGACCAGGGGGGACGAGCCCCCCGTGACAGATGGAGAGCAGTCGTGAGCGTCAGTCTCACCAAGGGTGGAAACGTCAGCCTGACCAAGGAGGCACCGGGCCTGACCAACGTGGTCATCGGCCTGGGCTGGGACGTCCGCACCACCACCGGCGCGGAGTTCGACCTCGATGCCTCGGCGATCGTCGTCGGGGCCGATGGCAAGGTTGTATCAGACAAGCACTTCGTCTTCTTCAACAACCTCACCAGCCCCGACGGCACCGTCGAGCACACCGGCGACAACCTCACGGGCGAGGGCGAGGGCGACGACGAGCAGGTGAAGGTCAACCTCGCCGGGCTCGGCCCGGAGGCCGACAAGGTCGTGTTCCCGGTCAGCATCTACGACGCCGACGCGCGCTCGCAGAGCTTCGGCCAGGTGCGCAACGCGTTCATCCGCGTGGTCAACGCCGCCGATCAGAAGGAGCTGGCGCGCTACGACCTGTCGGAGGACGCCTCCACCGAGACAGCCATGGTGTTCGGCGAGCTCTACCGCAACGGAGCCGACTGGAAGTTCCGCGCCATCGGCCAGGGCTACGCGTCGGGCCTCTCGGGCATCGCCCGGGACTACGGCGTCAACGTCTGAGCATCTGATGGCCATCGACTACAACAAGCGCCCGGCGGCGAACCCGCCGAGCGCGGGCGGGGCGGCCCCTGGCGGGGTCTCACTGTCGAAGGTCACCCTCACCAAGTCGGCGCCGAGCGTGTCGCTCACCAAGCGCGGAGCGATCGGCGGGCAGCTGCGGGTCAACCTGCAGTGGAGCGCGGGCGTGCCCCAGCGCAAGGGGCTGTTCGGCCGGGCGAGCTCAGGCGGCGGGATCGACCTCGACCTCGCCTGCCTGTGGGAGTTCTCCGACGGCACGAAGGGCGTCGTCCAGGCGCTCGGCAAAGCCTTCCAGGCGCCCTACCGCGGTGCGCCGATCATCCGGCTCGACGGTGACGACCGCTCCGGCAGCAGCACCGGCGGCGAGAACATGTTCATCGACCTGGCGCGGGTGAACGAGATCCGCCGCATCCTCGTGTTCGCGTTCATCTACGAGGGTGTGCCCAACTGGGCCAGCGCCGACGGCGTCGTCACGCTCTACCCGACGAACAGCCCCGAAATCGAGGTACGCCTCGACGAGGCCGACACGAACTCCCCGACGTGCGCCATTGCCATGCTGGAGAACAAGGGCGGCGAACTGGTGGTGCACCGCGAGGTGCGCTACATCCGGGGCGGACAGGCCGAGCTCGACCGGGCGTACGGGTGGGGCATGGAGTGGACCCCCGGCCGGAAGTAGCGGAGCTGTAGCCCGGTGCGCCACTTCGGCTACCTGAGCGCGACCCAGACCGACGCGTTGTTCGAGCGCCCACCGGAGCGGTTCGACCGCGGCAGCGGCATCGACCTGCTCTCGGTGGCGCTCGGCGCCACCCTCTACATGTCTGCCGACCGCCCCGCGCTCGTCGCCGACATCACCAAGCAAGCCGCGGCGGGCGTCACCTCGGTGGTCGTCTGCCTGGAGGACGCGATCGCCGACGAGCAGGTCGGCGAAGCGGAGGACAACCTCGTCGAGGCGCTGACATCCCTGCACCGGGACGCCCACGGCGAGCCTCCGCTGCTCTTCGTCAGGGTGCGCGAGGCCGCGCAGATCCAGTCGCTCGTGCGCAGGCTCGGCGAGGCGGTGCACGTGCTCGACGGGTTCGTCCTGCCCAAGTTCACCGCGCGCAGCGGCACCGAATACCTGCTCGCGCTCGACGAGGCGGAACGGGAGGCGGGCGCGTCCCTGCTGGCGATGCCGGTGATCGAGTCGGGCGCGGTACTGTACGGGGAGACGCGGGTCGACGAGCTCACCGGCCTGCGCGCGCTGCTGCACCGCGACCGGCGCCGCATCCTCGCGGTGCGCATCGGCGCCACCGACCTGTGCGCGCTGTACGGCCTTCGGCGTTCGCCGGAGCTGTCGATCTACGACGTCAAGGTCGTGTCGGCGCTCATCGGGGACGTCGTCAACGTGCTGGGCCGCACCGACGGCACGGGCTTCACCGTGTCCGGGCCGGTGTGGGAGTACTACGGCAGGCCGGAAAGGATCTTCAAGCCCTTGTTGCGGCAGTCCCCTTTCGACGAGCACAACGCCCGCACCCTGCGCGGAGAGCTGGTCTCCCGCTCCATGGACGGGCTGATCCGCGAGGTGCTGTTGGACAAGGCCAACGGCCTCACCGGCAAGACCGCCATCCACCCGGGGCACGTCGCCATCGTCAACGCCCTTTCGGTCGTGTCGGGCGAGGAGTACCGCGACGCGCAGGACGTGGTCGGGGCCGGGCGGGCCAGCGGCGTGATGGCATCGGGGCACGGCAATAAGATGAACGAGATCCGGCCACATCTGTCGTGGGCGCGGCGCACGCTTGTGCAGGCGCGGGTGTTCGGGGTGGCGGCCGACGGGATCTCCTTCGTCGACCTGCTGGCCGCGAGCATTCCGCGATGAGTCGAGCAAGCGGGACGGCAGCCGGGCCGAGCACGGTCGTCGAGCGGCTCGGAGTAGGTCTGTCCGCGCCTGCGGAGGGCCCGGATCCGCGGGTGCTGCTGGGGCTCGCGCTGCGCGACAACCCGCGCCGGGCCCAACTGCTCGTCTCCCGCGTACTGGGCAAGCACATCCCGACCGACCCCCGCCTGGTCCGCGCGGCCGGTCTGCTGCTGGGCGGGCTCGTCGCCGACGCGCTGGCCAGGCGTCGGGCGCGCGCGCTTCCGGTCGCGCTGCTGCACGCCGCGGTCCGCCGGGAGCCCGGTGCGGCGGCCGCGCTGCTTTCCGAGGCCCTGCTTTCCGGGGCGCAGCTTTCCGGGGCGCTGCTTTCCGGGGCGCTGCCTTCCGGGGCGCTGCCTTCCGGGGCGCTGCCTTCCGGGGCGCTGCCTTCCGGGGCGCTGCCTTCCGGGGCGCTGCCTTCCGGGGCGCTGCCTTCCGGGGCGCTGCCTTCCGGGGCGCTGCCTGTACCGCGCTTCGGGCTCGCGTCGGGTCCGGCCGACGCCGTGGTCCTCGGGTTCGCCGAGACGGCCACCGCGTTGGGCCACTGCGTCGCGGAGGCGCTCGGCGGGGTCGACTACCTGCACTCCACCCGCCGGCCGGTGCGCGGGTTCGCCGCGGCGGGGGCGTTCGCCGAGGAACACTCCCACCACAGCGAACACCTGCTGCTGCCGTCCGACCCCGCCATGCTCGCCGCGCCACGCCCGCTGGTGCTGGTCGACGACGAGCTCTCCACCGGCCGCACGGTCGTGAACACGATCGCGGCGCTGCACCGGGTGGCGCCTCGGGAGCGCTACGTCGTCGCGACGCTGGTCGATCTGCGGGAAGACGCCCTCGCCCGCCTGCCCGAGGGCGTGCGCGTCGACGTGGTGTCGCTGAGCCGCGCCGCGCTGGCGCTGCCCGACGACGTGGCCGAGCGCGCCACCGCCCTGCGCGCCGAGCTCCGGTCGGCCCAGCGCTCGATCGCGACGGCGATCTCCCCTGACGCCGCCGATGGCCCGCCCGTCGCGCGGATTGCCCTCGACGACCTCGGCTGGCCCGCCGGGCTGCCTGCGGGTGGACGGCACGGGTTCACCGCCGCCCACCACCGCGCCCTCGCGGCCGCCCTCCCCGGGCTCGTGATGCGGCTGGCGCGCGCGGCGGACGTCCGCGAGGGTGAGCGAACGCTCGTGCTGGGCACCGAGGAGCTGATGGCGTTGCCGCTGCGGCTGGCCGAGGGCCTGGCGTCATTGCAGCAGGGTGACACCGCTGCGACTCAATCGGAGCAGGGCCACCCTGCTGCGATCCCGGCGCCCGGCCCCGGCGTCTGGTTCTCCACCACCACCCGATCGCCCGCCTTCGTCGTCGACTCCCCCGGCTACGCACTGACCAGCGGCATCACCTTCCCCTCCCACGACGACCCCGCCGACGGGCCCGGCATGCGGCACGCCTACAACGTCGCCGCGGGCTGGCACCATGTGCTCGTTGTGGTCGACCCGCCTGCCGAGACGCCTGCCCTGTACACCGGCCTGCTCGCCGCGCTGGCGCCGCACACCCGGCGCGCGACGGTGCTGGTGACGCCGTGAACCCCGAACCGCCGACCCCCGAACCACTGCGCGGTCCCGTGTTCGGCAGCTACGCCCCTGACGAGGTCGGCTGGCTGCTGACCGACCTCTCCGACGTCATCCTCGAGGCACCGACTGAGGAGCGCGAGGAGGCCGTCCAGAGCGGCGGGGCGCACTACGCGGAGTCGCTGCCACACGAGTACCAGCCCGACGCGGCCTACCTGCGGGTCTACCACGACGCGCTGACCGCATCTGCGCGGCGGCTGGCCCAGGCGGTGGGTGTCGTCGCCGAGCTGGTGCTGGCCGAGCGCGGTCCCGACGTCGTGCTCGTCTCCCTGGCCAGGGCAGGCACCCCGGTCGGCGTCCTGCTGCGCCGCTGGGCCGCCGCCCGGCACGGACTCGCCCTCCCCCACTACGCGGTGTCGATCGTCCGCGGCCGTGGCATCGACACGCTGGCGCTGCGACACCTCGCCGAACGCCACGACCCGACCGACGTTGTGTTCGTCGACGGCTGGACGGGCAAGGGCGCCATCAACCGCGAGCTGGCCGCGGCGCTGGTCGGCACCCCGTTCGACCCCGAGCTGGCGGTGCTCGCCGATCCCGGGCGGTGCACCCGCACGTTCGGCACCCGCGAGGACTGGCTGATCGCCTCGGCGTGCCTCAACTCGACGGTCTCGGGGCTGGTGTCCCGCACGGTGCTCTCCGACCGGCTGATCCGGCCCGGCATGTACCACGGCGCGAAGTTCTACGCCCAGCTCGCACCGGTCGATACGTCCAACGCCTTCCTCGACGCGGTCGCCGCACAGTTCCCGCAGGTCACCGACACCCGACCACCGACAGACCGGATCCCCGACTACGCGGGTCTCGCCTGCGCGGAGCAGATCACGGCCGAGTACGGGATCGGCGACGTCAACCTGGTCAAGCCGGGCGTCGGTGAGACCACGCGCGTGCTGCTGCGCCGGGTTCCGTGGAAGGTGCTCGTGCGCTCGGGGGCGCCAGCCGCCGACCTCGAGCATGTCCGGCTGCTCGCGGCGCAGCGGGGGGTGCCGGTCGAGGAGGTGCCCGATCTGGCCTACAGCTGCGTCGGTCTGATCCATCCGCGGTTCACCCGGGGCGCGACCGGGGCCGACGGCCTGGCCGCGCGGGGTGCGCGATGATCGTCTGCCCGGCGATCGTCTGCGCCGACCTCGACCGCACCCTGATCTACTCGGCGGCCGCGCTCGACCTGCGCGTCCCCGACGCCCAGGCGCCCCGGCTGCTCTGCGTGGAGGTCTACCGGGGTGCGCCGCTGTCGTACCTGACCGAGACCGCGGCCGAGCTCCTGCGGGACCTGCACGGGCGCGCCGTGCTCGTCCCGACCACCACCCGCACACCCGAGCAGCTCGCCAGGGTGCACCTGCCAGGGCCCCCGCCGCGCTACGCGATCGCGAGCAACGGCGGGCACCTCATCGTCGACGGCGTGCCGGACCAGGCGTGGACGGAGAGGGTGGCCGTGCGCTTGCGAGAGTGCGCGCCGCTCCGCGAGGTCGAGGCCCATCTGCGGGAGTCGGCGGGCCCGTTCGTGCTGGCGCTGCGTGTCGCAGGAGAGATGTTCGCCTACGCCGTCGTCGACCGGGCCGCGGTGCCCGACGGCTGGGTGGACGCACTCGCACGATGGTGCGACCCGCGGGGTTGGACGGTGTCGCTGCAGGGCCGCAAGGTCTATGCCGTGCCCCGGCCGCTGACGAAGTCGGCCGCCGCGGCCGAGGTCCGCGCCAGGGTCGGGGGCGGCACGCTGCTCGCGGCCGGGGACTCGCTGCTGGACGCCGACCTGCTCGACGCGGCCGATGCCGCGATCCGCCCCGCCCACGGCGAGCTCGCCGACGCGGGGTTCACCAGAGACCACCTGGCCGTCACGTCCACCACCGGGGTGCGGGCAGGCGAAGAAGTGCTGGCGTGGATCCACGCCCGCGTGCAGGAAAATACTGTGAACGACACTACCGGGAGGACGACGCCGTCATGGCGCTGTGGGACCAGCTGAAAAGCCGCCTTGCCGATCTCCAGAGCAACACGAAGACGCAGGTCGGGAAGTACAAGAGCAAGGACTTCGCCAAGGCGAGCATGGCCATGTGCGCCCTGATCGCCGCGGCGGACGGCACGATCTCGCCCGAGGAGCGGCGCAAGACCGCGTCCTTCATCGGGAGCAACGACACGCTCTCGGTGTTCGACCCGAGCGAGCTGCAGCAGCACTTCGAGTTCTACTCCTCGAAGCTGTCGCGCGACTACGACTTCGGCAAGGTCGAGGCCATCGCCACGATCGGCAAGCTGAAGAGCAAGCCGGACGCGGCCCGCGCGGTGATCCAGGTCGGCATCATCATCGGAGGCGCCGACGGCAACTTCGACAAGCACGAGCAGCAGGCCGTCCGCGAGGCCTGCAACGCCGTGGGCATCCCGCCCGCCGAGTTCGACCTGTAGCGCTTCGCTCGTGCGCGGAAATGGCGGCGATAGCCGCCTTTTCCGCGCACGGGCTCCACGCCCGTGCCGCCGATTCCTGCGCCGCCGCTTCCACGCGGGCGACGTGCGCGGACCAGAATGCCGGATCGGTGGATGCCATGTTGTCCCCGCTGACCCGCAGGCCCACCGTGCCGTCGGTGGCCTCGCGGAGGATGTCGGCGTGGCCCGCGTGCCGGGCAGTGTCAGTGAGCACGTGCACCAGGACGTGGTGCAGCGTCACCGTTGCGCGTTCGGCAGGCCAGTGCGGCACCCGCCCTGGCGCGTCCAGCGGCAGCGCTGCGACCGTCGCGACGAGCGCGGCGCGGTTCCACTTGAGGTAGCCCAGCAGCCGCGCCTTCGGGTCATCGCCGGTCAGGACGAGTGCTCCATCTCATCGACAGTGCGGCGGGTGTCGACCCCCTCGGCGGCGAGCCTGCGGTTGCGCACCAGGCTGGACAGGAAGGCGGCCACGATGAACCCGACGCCGATCAGACCGGTGATGATCTCGTCGATGTGGTAGCCGATGCCGACGAGCAGGATCACCGACAGAGCGCCGATCGCCCAGTGCGCGCCGTGCTCCAGGTACACGTAGTCGGCCAGGGTGCCTTTGCGGACCAGGAAGACGGTGAGCGACCGGACGAACATCGCGCCGATCAGACCGAGGCCGAGCGCGATGAGGATCGGGTCGGTGGTGATCGCGAAAGCGCCGATGACCCCGTCGAAGGAGAACGCCGCGTCCAGCACCTCCAGGTAGAGGAACAGGAACAGGCCCGCCCGTCCGGTGGCCTTGGCCAGCTGCGAGGGACCGGAGCTCGCACGGGCGCCCGCGGGGTCAGCCTTGCCCTCGACCTGCGCCTCTGCCTCGTCCTCGTCGCCGTTCTGGTCGAAGAACTCCCCGAGCCCGTTGACCAGCAGGTACGTCACGAGACCCAGCGCACCTGCCGTGAGCACGACGTTGGGGTCGGTGGCGAGCGTCTCGGACATCACGACGAGCACGACGACCGCGATGACGATCGACAGCCGCGAGAGCTGACCGATCTTCGCCAGCGGCTTCTCCAGCCAGGACAGCCACCGGATGTCGCGGTCGTCGAACAACCAGTCCAGGAACAGCATGAGCAGGAAGGTGCCGCCGAACGCGGCGATCTGCGGGTAGGCGGCGTTGAGCAGCGCGGCGTAGCTCGTGGGGTCGGTGGCCGGGCGCTGCTGCAGCGCCAGCTCGAACGCCTCGATCGGATTGAGATGGGCGGTGACCCCGACGATGATCAGCGGGAAGACGAGCCGCATGCCGAACACGGCAATCAGCACACCGATGGTCAGGAAGATGCGCTGCCAGAAGGGATCCATCCGCTCCAGCACGGTCGCATTGACCACCGCGTTGTCGAACGACAGCGAGATCTCGAGGATCCCCAGGATGGCGCAGAGGACGAGGCCCGTGACGCCGCCGTAGAGGAACGCGGCGAGCAGCGCCACCGCGGTGACCGCGTAGGAAAGGCCGAATATCCGAAGGTTCATGTCCCCGTTTTCTCGTTCGCCCGTGCGGGATCGGTGGTGCGGTCGATGTCCAGTGTGCCCGGATTCGGCGAGACCGGTGGCGGTCAACCTCCGTCGGAGCGCCCCTCCGCCGACCGTACGCCGCCGCTTGCCGCACTAACGGAGTACACGGGTACAGCTCCTGCGGGCGCGCCGCCGTCGTGCATGCGAGTGCCGCGGGTGCGGCCGATCACCTGCCAGCGGTTGCCGTCCCGGCGGCGGACCCGGTACTCGACGTCGTTCACGCCCGGCACTGGCACCCACGTCACTTCGACGGTGCCATCGCCCACGCGCACCGCGAGCACGCCCAGTGGCGCGACGACGTCCGCTGCTGGGAGGGGCGCGTCGTCGGATCGGGTCTCGGTCGAGGTCTGACCGGCCTGGAGCGCGGCCACCGCGTAGACCGGTGCCTCCACCCCCGGCGGGGCGCCACCGTCCTCGATCGAGCTGGTGGTCACCCGCCCGATCACCTGCCACGTGCCGTCGGGCTTCATGCGGCGCACGCGGTAGGTGACGCCATCCGCGTTCGACGGGGCCCAGAGCACGACGACGTCCCCGCGGCCGTCGCGGGCCGCGCTGACCCACGCGGGCGCCGCGGGCGCGACGGCGGTGTGCGCCTCGAGTGCCTCGCGGGCCTGCTCGTGGTCGCGGCAGTCGGCGAGGACCGCCCGCAACGCCGCCACCTGCTGACCTTGCGGACCGGCCAGTGCCGCAGCGACGCGCTCATCGGCCTTCGCCACCTCGGCGCGCGCTCGGGTGCGGTGTTTCTCCAGGTCCGCGACGGCGTCCGAGGCGGTGCGCGCGAGGTGGTCGAGCTGCGCCAGCGCCTCGACCCAGCGCTTGCCTGCCGCGGCGTCCGCCGCGGTGGCCGCCCGACGGCCTGCCTCGGCCAACACAGCTTCGATCTCACCCGACAGCGCGAGCGCCTGCCCGGTCGCCGCGCCCGCGCCGCGAGCGGCGTCCACCAGGGTGCGCGCCTCACGCGGGCGCCCGGCCCGCAGCGCGGCGCGCGCCTGCCGCAGCAGTTCGGCGCCCTCGGCGTCCGGCCTGGCCGACTGGGCGACGGTCGGGCCGCCACCCTCCCCGACCACGGGATCGACCGACGCGTGCAGCTCCGCCGCCAGCGCGGCGACCACGGTGGCGGCCCGCCGCTCGTCCAGCCCGCGCTCCGCAGCCTCGGCCAGCAGATGGGCGTGGTCTTCGGCGACGAGCCGGTCCTCCACCAGCACGGCCGCGCGCACCCTCGGCCGCAGGTACTCGGTGACGTCGGCGGCCACCGCGTCGAGGTAGACCTCCACCGCGGCACGGCCGGGCGCGAGCAGGTCGCCCACGTGCACGAGCAGCTCGTCGACGACCGCGCGCAGCCGTCCCGCAGGAAGCTCCCGGGCCCGCGACCGCCAGGCCACCCACCCGGCGTTCACCTGCTTCTCCGACGCCGATGGCGAGAGCCCGAGCAACGCGAGCAGGGTCGGGGGCGCCGCGGCCGCGGTGAGCCTGCCGAACTCGTCGAGCGACGCCCGGATCTGCCGCCGCCGCTCCGCCCCGATCGCGGGCGTCAGCAGCCGGTGGCGGCCCGCGCGAGTCATGACCTCGCCTGGTGTGAGCCCGCCGAGAGCACCGACCTCCTCCAGCCCGGGCAGCTTGTCGCGCGGGATCCCGCCGTGCCGCTGGACGAGGCGCTCGATGGCCGCGTCCAACAGGGCGTAGCGCTGGGCGTCGCGGTCCTCCCGTGCCGCACGGGCACGCACTGCCGCCGCACGCCGGGTGTCGGCGTCGCAGAGCCCCGCGCTCCGTTCCGCGTGCGTCTCGACGAGCAGGGCGACGAGGGCGCGGTAGCGCGGGTGGTCGCGCTGACGCTGCCAGAACGCCCACACCTCGGCGATCCTGGCCGCGACCGCCGCGTCGTCCAGCCTGGCGAGCCCGTCGGGGTCGACCGGCAGGTCGTAGAGCTCGAAGGGGTCCGAAGCATCCGGGCCGCCTCGGCGCTCGACGGCGGCCAGCACCCGCTTGCGGTAGTCGTTCGGGTCGAAGGGCGGCAGGCTCGTCACGGCTGCCTACTCACGGCGGCGCTGCTTTCCCAGCTGGTCACGCTCCCTGGCGACCTCGGCCTGCGACAGCGTGGCGCCCGTGGTGGCGGTGAGGATGAGCGGCAGCCCCGCGTCGACGTGGAACGCGGTGACGTGCAGGACGCCGTCGAACCCCATCTCGAACGTCACCCGCACCTCGCTGCCCTCGCCGTAGCCCGGCGGGATGCCGGTGATCTCTCCGGCGATGAGCACCTTCGCGTCCTGCGCGCGGGCGGACTCGGCCTGGCCCTGCTGCTCGACCACAGTGACCTCGATGACCCGCTGGTCGTCGCGGACGGTGCCGAACGCGCGGCTGGTGCTGATCGGGAGCCGGTCGTTGCGGTGCACCAGCCACGTCACCTGCAACCGTCCGAGCTGGGCGTTGACCGCGAGCACCCCGAACCCGCGGGACACGACGGTGTCGACTCGGACCTCGACGGCCCGCCGGACCTGCGCCAATGGAGCGCCGAACGCGTCGGCGACCCGGCGGCAGGCCGCGTCGAGCTCGCCGGGGGCGGCGGCGTCGAGCGGGTCGCCGTCGCGCAGCAGGCCGCGCGATGCCAAGTCGGCGGTGACCATGCGTTCCAGCTCGGTCTTCTCGCCGTAGATCGCGGCGCCGCGGGCGACGGCCAGGTCGGGATCGTGCAGCTGCGGGTCGAGCTCCAGCTCGCGACGCAGCATGGCGGCCACACCGGGCATGCGGGAGGAGCCGCCGACCAACAACACGCGGTCGACCTCGAGCACCCCCCGGCGGCCCGCCTCGTCGAGGCAGGCACGGGTGAGGTCGAGGGTGCGGCGGAGGAGTGGGGCCGTCATGTCCTCCAGCTCGGCGCGGGAGAGGGAGACGGTGGAGCGCGCGCCGTCGTGCGCGACCACGACCTCGGTGTGCTCGGCGGTGGTGAGCGCCAGCTTCGCCCGCTCGGCGGCCAGCACGAGCGCCTGGGCTCCCGCCGAGTCGTCGAGCGGGTCCTCCGCGCTGGGGTTGTCCTCGCAGAAGTGCCGCGCCAGGTGCAGGGCGACGCGCTCGTCCCAGTCGGCCCCTCCGAGCTGATGGTCGCCCTCGACCGCCAGCACGGAGATGCGCCGGTCGGCCAGCTCGATCACGGTGGCATCGAAGGTGCCGCCGCCGAGGTCGTAGACCAGCACGGTCTCGCTGGGAGCCCCCTTGGACCCCGCCTCGGTCGACGCCGTCGGCGACCCGTCGAGCCTGCCGAAGCCGTAGGACAGCGCCGCGGCGATCGGCTCGGAGAGCACCTCGACGACCTCGAGACCCGCGTAGGTGCCTGCGAGCGCGGTGGCGCGCCGCTCCTCGTCGCCGAAATAGGCAGGCACCGTGATCACGGCGGCGGTGGGCTCCTCGCCCGTCGCGAACCCCGCGTCGGCCACGAGGCTCTTGACGATCAGCGACGACACCGCGGGCGCCGACCAGGCCGTGCCGTGCGCGACGAACCGCCACTCCGCGTCGCCCATCCGCCGTTTGACCAACGCGCACACGTGTTCGGGGTCCAATCGGGCCTCGCGGCGCGCCCCCTCGCCGACGACGTGCTCGGTCGGGCCCGCGAAGAGGACGACCGAGGGGGTCATCGGTTCGCCGGACAGGCCCGCGAGGACCTCCGGTCGCCCGCCCTTGCCGATCCAGGCGATGGCGGAGTTCGTGGTGCCGAGGTCGATTCCGTGGACGGCCACGGCCGGAGCGTAGCTACTGTCGCGGTATGGGCGGGGTGACCCCGCAAGACGAGCTGGACGCGTTCACGGCGATGGCAGAGGGGCCGACCCGGCTGGTCGTCGGCCGTGGCGGCACGGTGGTGGGCGCCGGAGGTCGGCGCCGCGTTCAGGTTCTGCGAGCGAGCGCGCCCTCTGGCACCGTCGGTCGCCGGAAGGAGGAGTGATGAGTCGTCCACGTATGAGCCTGTCAGGGGTGGTGCTCGACAGCCCCGACCTGCAGGCCTTGGCAGGTTTCTACGAGGACCTGCTGGGCTGGAAGCGGATCCAGGACGAGCCGGGCTGGGTCAAGCTCGCCGGGCCCGACGGCGGAGCGGGGCTGTCGTTTCAGGAAGAAAGCGACTACGTGCCGCCGACCTGGCCTGCCGGACGGGGGGACCAGCAGATGCAGGTGCACCTCGACATCCACGTCGACGACCTGGACGAAGCAGGCGTGCACGCCACGGCTGTCGGGGCGGTACTCGCGCCGTTCCAGCCTCAGGACGACGTGCGGGTGTACCTCGATCCGGCCGGGCACCCGTTCTGCTTGTTCGAGAACCTCGGGTGAACCCGGTCAGCCGACCTCGGCCATGACCTCGTCGGACACGTCAAAGTTGGCGTAGACGTTCTGCACCTCGTCGCTGTCTTCGAGGGCGTCGATGAGGCGGAAGACCTTGCGGGCGCCCTCGGCGTCCAGCGGCACCTGCATGGACGGGATGAACGTGGGGTCGGCGGAGTCGTAGTCGATCCCGGCGTCGACCAGAGCGGTGCGCACCGGGATGAGGTCGGTGGCCTCGGAGACCACCTCGAAGCTGTCGCCGAGGTCGTTGACCTCCTCAGCGCCCGCGTCGAGCACGGCGAGCAGCACGTCGTCCTCGGAGAGCCCGCTCTTGGGGACGATCACAACGCCTTTGCGGGTGAACAGGTAGGACACCGAGCCCGGGTCGGCCATCGTCCCGCCGTTGCGGGTCATGGCGAGCCGGACCTCGGTGGCCGCGCGGTTGCGGTTGTCGGTGAGGCACTCGATGAGCACCGCGACCCCGTTCGGCCCGTAACCCTCGTAGGTGATCGTCTGGTAGTCGGCCCCGCCGCCGTCGGCGCCCGATCCCCGCTTGACCGCGCGGTCGATGTTGTCGTTGGGCACCGAGCTCTTCTTGGCCTTCTGGATGGCGTCGAAGAGCGTCGGGTTGCCGTCCGGGTCACCGCCGCCCGTGCGCGCCGCGACCTCGATGTTCTTGATGAGCTTCGCGAACATCTTGCCCCGGCGGGCGTCGATGACGGCCTTCTTGTGCTTGGTCGTCGCCCACTTGGAGTGCCCGCTCATGCCCGTCCCTTCCACTACCGATCCGTCCCATGTTACCGACGGTGGTAGCAGGTGGGCGTCCGCCGGGGGTTTGTTGCAGCAGGGTGACACCGCTGCGACTCAGTCGGAGCAGGGCCACCCTGCTGCAATCCCGGCCCGACGACGATGTGCCGACTTTCCCAAAGAACCCCCGGCGACGGGCTGTCTGGGGATCATCGCGAGGATGAGGCGAGGGAATTGGGCTGACGGCGCCGCGTGGGAACGTGTGCGCGCGGCGGCGGTGGATGACGTGATCAAAGCGCGCACGCTGGTGGAGTCCGGCGTGCCCGAGTCGACCGTCTACGCGCGATGTCGCCCCGGCGGTCCATGGCAGCTCCTGTTGCCCGCGACCGTCCTGCTGAGCAGCGGGCGTCCGACCTCGGACCAGCTTGCCGTAGCGGGCCTGCTCTATGCGGGTCCGGATGCGGTGATCACGGGCATCGAAGCTGCCCGCAGGCACGGTGTTCGACGGGGACCGGAGCCCGACGGCCGCCTCCATCTCCTCGTGCCCCACGAGCAGCAGCCCGCATGCGCGCGGCACGTCGTGATCGAGCGGACACGTCGCATGCCGAAGGCCGTCCTCCGCCGCGGCATGCCGCTCGCCCCTGTCTCGCGGGCGGTGATCGACGGGGCGCGCAGGCTCGCCTCACCGCGGGAAACCACGGAGCTGGTGGCCGACGCGGTGCAACGCGGTCTCTGCACGGTCGACCAGTTGCGAACGGAAGTCGACGCCGCACAACGGCGAGGGACGGCCGTGCCCCGCGCGGTGATCCATGACGTCAGCGCAGGCATCCGGTCCGCAGCCGAACGAGACGCCAAGAGGGTGTGGCGCCAAGCGGGCCTCCCCGAACCGTGGTGGAACGCCTCGGTGTTCGACGCGCAGGGCAGGCTTCTGGGCATCGCGGACGCGTGGTGGGACGACGTCGCGCTCGCCTGGGAGATCAACTCGTTGGCGTGGCACCTGAACCCGCAGGACTACGCGCGGGAACAGGCCAAGAGTGCGCTCTTCACGGCGACCGGGATCCCGCTCCTGCCCACCTTCGCCAAACGCCTCACCGCCGATGCTGCCGGTGTCGCCCGCGAGCTGCGGGAGGCCTACCTTCATGCCGCGGCCCGGCCCCGCCCGCCGGTCCGCGCGGTACCCGGGGGCAGCGTGGTCGCAGCAGGGTGACACTGCTGCGACTCAATCGGAGCAGGGCCACCCTGCTGCAATCCACCGCCGCACCGCGCCCCCGGTCCGCGCTGCGCGGAGCGGCCACGTGGTCGCAGCAGGGTGACACTGCTGCGACTCAATCGGAGCAGGGCCACCCTGCTGCAATCCACCGCCGCACCGCCGCACCGCCGCACCGCCGCACCGCCGCACCGCCGCACCGCCGCACCGCCGCACCGCCGCCCCGTCCCCGCCGCGCCCCGTCCCGCCCCGGCGCAGCCGCACGCCTCAAGCAGCGACCGCCGAAGCCTTGACAAGGTCGCAAAACAGAGCGTGGACGCGCAGGTCGCCGGTCAGCTCGGGATGGAACGCCGTCGCGAGCACCGGCCCCTGCCGCACAGCCACCGCGCGGCCCGCCGCCTGCCCGGTGTCCGACCCGGCCACGGTGAGCCGCGGCACGGTGGCGAGCACCTGCACGCCCGGCCCGGTCTCCTCGACCCATGGCGCCCTGATGAACACCGCCCGCAGCGGCTCCCGCAGCCCGTGTACCAGCAGGTCGGTCTCGAACGAGTCCACCTGCCGCCCGAACGCGTTGCGCCGCACGACGACGTCGAGGCCGCCGAGCTGCTGCTGGTCGGGCCGTCCGTCGAGGACCTCGCGGGCAAGAAGGATCATCCCGGCGCACGACCCGTACGTGGGCATGCCCCCCGCGATGCGCGCCCGCAGCGGTTCGAGCAGCTCGAACGTGCTGAGCAGCCTGCTCATCGTGGTGGACTCGCCACCCGGCAGGACCATCGCGTCGACGACGTCCAGCTCGGCTGGCCGACGCACGGCCACGGCGCGCGCGCCGCATGCGGTGAGCGCCGCGACGTGCTCGCGGACGTCGCCCTGCAGGGCGAGCACTCCGATGACGGGCATGCGCATGCCACCAGCGTAGATCGCTCCCAGGTCGACGCTGTGTCAACGGCCGAGGGGGTCAAACGGCCGAACGGACCGCCTCTGCTACCGCGGGGGCGACGGTGGCGTCGAACACGCTCGGCACGATGAAGCTCGGGTTGGGCTCGTGGACGACAGCCGCGATCGCCGCCGCCGCGGCGAGCAGCATCTTGTCGGTGATGTCGCGGGCCTGCGCGTCGAGCAGCCCGCGGAACACCCCGGGGAACGCGAGGACGTTGTTGATCTGGTTCGGGTAGTCCGACCGGCCGGTGGCCACCACCGCCGCATGCGCAAGCGCCACCGCCGGGTCGACCTCGGGATCGGGGTTGGCCAACGCGAACACGATCGCGTCGGGCGCCATCGTGGCCAGCTCGGCCGCGCCGAACACGTCGGGCGCGGACACCCCGATGAACACGTCGGCGCCGACGAGCGCGTCGGCGAGCGTGCCCGCGACCCCCGCGGTGTTGGTCTGCGTGGCAATCGAGGCGAGGTTGTCGTCCAGCCCGGGACGGTCGCAGTGCACGATCCCGTCGACGTCGACGGCGAGCACGTCGCCAGGGCTGTCGCTGGCCAGCAGCCGGATGATCGCCGACCCCGCCGCGCCGACCCCGCACACCACGATCCGGCAGTCCGAGAGCCGTTTTCCCACCACCCGCAGCGCGTTGCGCAGCGCGCCGAGCACAACGATGGCGGTGCCGTGCTGGTCGTCGTGGAAGACGGGGATGTCGAGCAGCTCGCGCAGCCGGGCCTCGATCTCGAAGCAGCGCGGTGCGGCGATGTCCTCCAGGTTGATCCCGCCGTAGGCCGGGGCGAGGATCTGCACGGTCCGGATGATCTCCTCGGTGTCCTGGGTGTCCAGGCACACCGGCCACGCGTCGACGCCCGCGAACCGCTTGAACAGCGCGGCCTTGCCCTCCATCACCGGCATCGCGGCGGCTGCGCCGAGGTTGCCGAGCCCGAGGACGGCCGAGCCGTCGGTCACGACGGCCACGGTGTTGCGCTTGATCGTCAGGCGCCGGGCGTCGGCCGGGTTGGCCGCGATCGCCTGGCAGACCCGCGCGACGCCGGGTGTGTAGGCGCGGGACAGGTCGTCGCGGTTGCGCAGGCTGACCTTGGAGTGCACCTCCAGCTTGCCCCCGAGGTGCAGGAGGAACGTCCGGTCCGACACCTTGCGCACCCGTACCCCGGGCAGCGCCTCGATCGCGGCGGTGATCTCCGCGGCATGCGCCTCGCCGCGGGCGTTGCAGGAGATGTCGACGACGAGCATGGCGCCCATGGCTTCCACCACGTCGAACGCGGTGACCACCCCGCCGACGTGGCCGACGGCCATCGTGAGCTCCCCCGCCGCGCTGGCGGAGGCGGGCACCTCGATCCGGGCGGTGATGGCGTATCCGGGTCCTGGAACTGACACGAGCGAACCCTACTGAAGGGGCGGCAGGACGCCGTGCCCGCATCTCAACGGTGGTCGCGGCTTGGTCGGGCAGAGGAGCTGAAGCGGCGGCAGGACGCCATGCCCGCATCTCAACGGTGGTCGCGGCTTGGTCGGGCAGAGGAGTTGCTGGGGCAGAGTGCCTCCGCAGTTCCGGTCATTTCGTCCAGCGGGGGGTTGTGACCTTCCCGAGACCGGGTGTGTGATGAACCACTGGCTTCTACGCAGTGTCGCGGAGGTGGTCGTGCAATGACCGTCAGAGCAGCAAGCCGCACGGAGGCCCGAGCCGGGTCCGGCAGCGCAGCCGTCACCGATCCGGCCAAGGTCCGCAATGTCGTTCTCGTCGGGCCGTCAGGGGCGGGCAAGACCACCCTCGTCGAGGCCCTGTTGGCACACACGTCCGCGATTCCCCGCGCGGGCGCCGTCGTCGACGGCACCACGGTGTGCGACCACGATCCCGCCGCGGTTCGCCAGCAGCGCTCGGTCGCGCTGGCCGTCGCCCCCGTCCACCACGAGCAGCACAAGATCAATCTGATCGACACCCCCGGCTACGGCGACTTCGTCGGCGAGCTGCGGGCTGGTCTGCGCGCCGCCGACGCGGCGCTGTTCGTCATCCCCGCCGACGAGGGCCGAGAAGGCACGATCGACCAGGCCACGGTCGCGCAGTGGGAGGAGTGCGCCGCCGTCGGCATGCCGCGCGCGGTCGTCGTCGCCCGCTGCGACCACGCACGGGCCGACCAGGAAGCTACGATCGCGGCCTGCCAGGAGAGCTTCGGCGCGGGCGTCGCCCCGCTGTACCTGCCCCTTCGCAGCGGCGACGCGATGACCGGGCTGTATGGCCTGCTGTCTCAGACCCCCGCAGGCCAGGCGCCACCCGACGCAGAGGACGCCCGCGCCGCCCTGATCGAGGGGATCATCGAGCAGTCCGAGGACGAGACGCTCATGGAGCGCTACCTCTCCGGCGAGGACATCGAGGTCACAACGCTGATCGACGATCTCGAGACGGCCGTCGCCCGCGGCACGTTCCACCCCGTGATCCCCGTCTGCGCCACGAGCGGAATCGGGCTCGACGCGCTCCTGGAAGTGCTGGTCGGCGCGTTCCCGTCGCCGCTGGAGCACCCGTTGCCGGAGGTGTCGGGCATCGACGGGGCGCAGCGCCCCGCACTGTCGGCCACGCTCGACGGGCCGCTCGTCGCGGAAGTCGTGCGTACCTCCGCCGACGCCTACGTCGGCCGGGTGTCACTGGTGCGCGTGTTCTCCGGCACCCTGCGCGCGGACAGCACCGTGCACATCAGCGGTCACCACAGTGCCGGTGCGGCGCAGCTGATCCCAGCGCAGCGCACGTCGTCGTTCGACGACGGTGGACACGACGCCGACGAGCGCCTCGCCCACGTCTACTCCCCGATGGGCGCCACGCTCAGCCCCATCGATGCGTGCGGGGCGGGCGACATCTGCGCGCTCACGAAGCTGGGCAGCGCCGAGACCGGTGACACGGTGTCGGCCACGGAGAACCCGCTGTTGCTCTCGTGCTGGGACCTGCCGGAGCCGCTGCTGCCCGTCGCGATCACCGCGCACACCCGCGGCGACGAGGACGCGCTGGTCAAGACGCTCGCCAAGATCGTCGCGGCGGATCCGACGCTGCGCCTGGACCGCAACCAGGAAACCCACCAGACGGTCTTGTGGTGCATGGGTGAGGCACACGCCGACGTGGTGCTCTCGCGGCTGCGCGCAGGCGGCGCCGAGGTCGACACCGAGCCGGTGCGGGTGGCGATGCGCGAGACGATCGCCAAGCCCGCACGGGTGACGGGCCGCCACGTCAAGCAGTCCGGCGGCCACGGCCAGTACGCCGTCTGCCACATCGAGTTCGAGCCGCTGCCGCGCGGGACCGGGTTCACGTTCGAGTCGAAGGTCGTGGGCGGCTCGGTGCCCACACAGTTCATCCCGAGCGTCGAGAAGGGGCTGCGGGCGCAGCTGGAGCGCGGCCTGTCCGACGCCAAGCATCCCGCGGTCGACCTCAAGGCCACCCTCGTGGACGGCAAGGCGCACAGCGTCGACTCCTCCGACGCCGCGTTCCAGACCGCAGGTGCGCTCGCGCTGCGCGAGGCGGCGACGGCGTGCGGCGTGGTGCTGCTCGAGCCGGTCGACGAGGTCGAGGTCCGCATCCCCGACGACTACCTCGGTGCGGTGCTGGGCGATCTGTCCGGGCGCCGCGGACGGGTGCTCGGCACGGAGGTGGCAGGCCCAGGGCGCACGCTGGTGCGCGCCGAAGTGCCCGCCATCCAGCTGATCCGCTATGCGGTGGACCTGCGGGCGATGACCAGCGGGGCCGCGGCGTTCACCCGCCATTTCTCCCGGTACGAGGAGGCGCCACCGCAGCGCTGAGGGTGAGTCGCCCACCCCACCACGGCGAGTCCGGCGATCTGCCACGGCGAGTTGGCCATCTCGCCACGCGGACCTCGGTCGACCCGACCATGATCGCTCCGATGGCGACGTTCGCGGGTTTCGATCACCGGAAACAGCGCACTCGCCGCGATCATCCGCGGCCGGCGCGCCGCCCCGCCACCCCCGCGATCGTCCGCGCCATGACGCCGAAGACGACATCGTGCGCGGGGCGCTGGGCGTACCAGTAGACGCGGCCCGCGAGCCCGTCCGGGGTGAACAGCACGCGCTGCACGTAGCGGCTGCGGCATGGGCCGTCGGGTTCGGCGCGCAGCTCCAGGCGGGCGGTGCCAGGCATGCGGGTCTCGGCGCGCAGCAGTAGCCGGGCGCCGTCGTCGACCTCCTCGACGCGCCACCAGTCCAGCTCCGCACCCGGCTCCAACCGGTCGGGGTGCGTGCGGCGGGCGCCGACCCCGCCGACGAGACGGTCCAGTCCGCCGCGCAACGCCCACACCCCGGGGATCGTGTACCAGCCGGTGTCGCCGCCCAGCCCGCTGATCACGTCCCACAGCACCGCGGCCGGGGCGGCCACCGGCTCGACGTGCTCGCTGACCAGCGGCCGTGCGCTCCGCCCCGCCAATGCGCGCCGGACGGCCTCCGCGTAGGGCGTGGGGCCGCCCGGCGGCGGTCCCGCGGGCGGCTCGCCTCGGCAGACCAGGTTGTGGGCCATCGACTCCAGCAACGGGCCCGCGAGGTGGCGGTCGACGGGCAGTACGGCGCCGAGAGCCCGCGCGGTCAGCCGCGGCGCCGACAGCGGCACGGGCACCAGCACAGGGCGGGGCAGGCCCGCCGCGACCGCGCACCCGGCCACGAGCTGGCCGAACGTCAGCACGTCCTGGCCACCGATGTCGAAGGTGGCGTTGACGTCGGTCGCCAGGTCGAGGCAGGCCACCAGATAGTGCAGGACGTCGTCGATGCCGATCGGCTGGGTGCGGTTCCACGCGCGGTCGGGCAGGAGCAGCACCGGGCCGGACTCGGCGATCTGGCGGATCATCGCGAAGCTCGCCGAACCCGCGCCGATCACGATCCCGGCCTGGAGGACGGCGGCGGGCGCCGGTGCGGCCAGGAGGATGTCGCCGACCTCGCGGCGTGACGCCAGGTGCGCCGAGTTCCGCTCGCCGTCGGGCTGCAGTCCGCCGAGATAGACGACGCGGCCGACGCGGCGGGCAGCGTCCGCGAGCGTGGTGGCGGCGCGGCGGTCCCGCTCGACGAAGCCGGGCCCGTCCATAGCGTGCACGAGGTAGAACACCGCCTCGACTCCCGCGCAGGCGGCGGCGACCGACCAGGGGTCAGCCATGTCGCCGCGGCGGGCCTCGACCCGCCCCGCCCACGGTTGCCGGGCGAGCTTGGCCTCGTCGCGGACGAGACAGCGCACGGCGTGCCCCTCGTCGAGCAGACGGGGCACGAGACAGGATCCGACGTAGCCGGTGGCCCCGATGACGAGACAGCGCACCGCGACAGCCTCTCCTACCGCCGTCGACTTCGCGCGTCGCGATCTATGACACGCCCGCGAGGCGCAGCAGCGCGGTTGTGCCCGCCGCCAGGATCACCACCAGCACGAAGGGGACCTTCCGCCACGCCGCCACCGCGCCGACGATCACGCCGAGCGGCCGCGCCCAGCCTGCGAACCCGCCGTCCTGGGTGAAAGTGCTCAGCGCGACCAGCGCCACGAGCAGCGCCGTCGCGCCGAGGTCGAAGTAGCGCTCCACCCGCACGGGCACGCTGACCCGACCGCGCAGCAGCAGGCCGCTGAGCCGGATGAGGTAGGTGCCCCCGGCCAGGGAGAGCACGGCGGCCCACGTCATGCCGGTTCGCCCGACCGTCGGCCCGACCGGCGGGGACGGCCTGCCGCACCGAGGCCCAACAGCCCGGTGAGCACCGGCAGGCCGGGGGCCAGGAACGGGGTCGTTGCCACGGCGATGACCGCTGCCGCGACGCCGACGCGCCGTGCGTCGGCCTGCCGCAGCGACGGCAGCAGCAACGCGAGCAGGGCGGCCGGAAACGCCGCGTCGACGCCGAACACGCCGGGATCGGGCACGGCCGAGCCCGCGAGCACACCGAGCACGGCACCGGTGTTCCAGAGCGCGAACAGCAGCAGCCCGCTCGTCCAGTAGGCCCGGCGGGCCCGCGCCCCGCTCCCCCGCGCCCTGGCGAACGCCACCGACTCGTCGATGAGGATGTGGGCGCCGAGCACCTTGACAGGCCAACGGTCGCCGACGACGCCCGCGATGGCCAGGCCGAACGGCAGGTGCCGGACGTTGAGCAGCAGCGCACCGGCGACGGCCGCGACCGGGCTCCCACCGGCGGCCACGACCGCCACCGCCAGGAACTGCGCGCCCCCCGCGAACACCAGCAACGACATCGCGATGGTCAGGGGCGTCGGCACGCCCGCCGCCGCGGCGAGCGCGCCGAACGACACCCCGACAACCGCGATCGCCACGGCCAGCGCCAGCGCGTCACGCACATCGGCCCGAGAATCGCCAACCGTTCGGTCTGAAGAACGCACGTCCATTACAGTGAACCTTTTCAACAGGGTTCGTCAAGTCGAACGGGGAGACCGATGGAACGAACGGCACCGCTCGACGTGATCGCCGCGTCCCTGCGCAGGGAGCGGGAGCGCCACGGCATCTCGCTCACCGAGCTGGCCAGGCGGGCGAACCTCGCGAAGTCCACCTTGTCACAGCTGGAGGCGGGCATCGGCAACCCGAGCATCGAGACGGTCTGGGCGCTGGCCGTCGCCCTCGACGTGCCGTTCAGCAGGCTCGTCGATCCGCCGCAGGAGCCGGTGCAGGTCATCCGCGCGGGTGAGGGCAACTTCATGCGGTCCGAGCACGCGCCGTTCGCGGCGGTGCTGCTGTCGGCCTGCCCGCCGGGGGCGCGGCGCGACTTGCATGTGATGACCGCCGAACCAGGCGCAGCTCGCGACGCGCACGCGCACATCAGGGGCACCACAGAGCACGTCGTGATATCGACCGGGCGGTGGCGGGCCGGGCCCGCGGGCGCCGAGGTGGAGCTCGGCCCCGGCGACTACGCGCGCTTCCCCGGCGACCTCGCGCACTCCTACGAGGCCCTGGAGCCGGGCAGCTCAGCGGTGCTGGTCATGGAGCACACATGACGGACCCGGCGGTGCGGGGCAGTGACGACGGCGGGTGGGACGACGGCGGGTGGGGTGCTGCCCTGACCTGCCCGAAACACATGGTCTACGGGCCGTGTGGGGGTGTCACGACGACGGGTGGGTGCGAGGTCGACGCCGACCTGCCGTGCCCGTTCGTCGCCGCCCCGACGGTGGTCTGGGCAGGCGAGCCGCCCTCGTCGCCCGGGCCGCGGCCCTTCCTCGATGCGCTGGCCACCCGCCAGCTGGTGATCGCCGACCTGCCGACGGCGCCACTCGACGCGACCATGCTGTTGCGCAGCGCCGACCTGCTCGCGGGCGACGTCGACGCCGTCCTCATCGGCGACCACCCCGGCGCGCGGGTGCAGTTCCCGCCGTCCTACCGGGCGCACCTGCTGCGGGGCCGCGGGGTCGCGGTGTGGGCGGGCCTGAACTGTCGGGACCGCAACCGCGTCGCCCTCGAAGGGGAGCTGGCGGCGCTCGCCGACGCGGAGGTGGCCGCCGTGCACTGCGTCACCGGCGACCACACCGCGCTGGGCCACCGCCCCGACGCCGCTGCGGTGTTCGATCTCGACTCGACCCGGCTGGCGGCCCGGGCCCGGGCCGCGGGCCTCGTGGTCTCGGTGGCCGAGTCGCCCGGCGGGCCGCCCGCGGAGCGGCGCCCCGAGCGGCTGGCCGAGAAGGTGCGCGCCGGTGCGCAGGTCTGCATCGTCAACCACGCGGGCGGGGCCGCGCCGGTGGCCAGCGTTCGTCGCCGCCGGTCCGCGCATCCCCTATATCGCCTGCGTGCCTGTGGTGTTGGGGCAGGCGCAGGCGCGGCTGCTCGCGACGTTCCCCGGCCTCGTCCTCCCGCCGGGCTTCCTCGAGCGGATCGTCGACGCGCCCGACCCCACTGTCGCGGGCATCGACGTGGCTGTCGGGCTGGCGGAGGAACTGCTCGCTGTCCCCGGCGTCCGCGGTGTCGACCTTGGCGCCCTCCCGGTGGCGGGCGAAGAGGACGTGACGGCCCGCGCCCTCGCCACGGTCGGCCGGGCCCTGCGGGGCTGAGTCGACCGCCTTCACACGGCGTGTCGACCGCCCGCCCACGCCGAGTCGACCGTCCGCCCACGCCGAGTCGACCGCCCGCCCACGCCGAGTCGACCGCCCGCCCACGCCGAGTCGACCGCCCGCCCACGCCGAGTCGACCGCCCGCCCACGCCGAGTCGACCGTTCGCCGTTCGCCCCCCACAGTGAGTCGACCATCCGCGCACGGGGAGGCCGCGCCTGACCCACCGTGAGTCGACCACCCGCGCACAGCGAGTCCCCGCCTGACCCACCGTGAGTCGACCACCCGCGCACAGCGAGTCCCCGCCTGACCCACCGTGAGTCGACCACCCGCGCACAGCGAGGCCGCCGATCGTGCACGCACCCCCGACCCGGCCGGGCGCGGCGAATTCGCACCCCCGGCCCCGCCCCGCACGGTGCCAGCGGCAATGCCGGTACTTGAGGTGGGACGTCTGGCAGCTGATGGTTGTCCGCTCCAGACAGACCCGAGCTGTGATGATCGCTGGCTGAAGGGTGCACCGGCGAAGTGCGCACAGTGAGCGGGCCCACAAGAACCGCACACTCGACCCGCTCGCCCCAGTGATCGCCGCATGTGGTGCCAAGAGTGCGGCGCTGCGCCGCCGACACCACTCTCGACGATCATGGCCCGGCGGCGGCCCGGCGCCGGGCCTCCGGGGGACGGTGATCACCGGTTGTGGGACATAACGGCCATATACGGCGCTCATGTCCCACAACCGGCGATCAACGCTCCACGGCTGGCCACGGACGGCGGCGATCCTTGCCGATCATGAGTTGCCGGTCGCATCTCCTCAGTAAGACGATCACCGAGAGCCAGAACCGCCGCAGCGGTCTCCGCCTGCACGTCGTTCATCACGGAGTCGGCAGCCACCGTCAGAAGCGCAGCCACCACCGACAACCCCGCTACGACCGGCTCCCCGAGATCACGACCATCCGACGCGCCGCTCCTGCCCTCAAGCAACCGGCATTGCCGCCGAAGTCGTGCGGAGTCGGGCCCCGGGGTGCGAGATCGGGCCCCGGGGTGCGAGCCCGGCCCCCGGGGTGCGAGGCCGGCCCCCGGGGTGCGAGGCCGGCCCCCGGGGTGCGAGGCCAGCCCCCGGGGTGCGAGCCCGGGCCCCGGGGTGCGAGCCCGGGCCCCGGGGTGCGAGGCCGGCCTCCGGGGTGCGATGTCGGGCCCCGGGGTGCGAGGTCGGGCCCCGGGGTGCGAGGTCCGCCTCCGGACGTGGTCTATGACGCCTCGTCAGGCCGCACCTCGGCCCGTAGCCGTGACCCCTCTCGTCGGGATCACCGGCGGGCGCGGGACCTCAGGAGCGCGCCGAGCCGCTCGGCGACCTCCCGCTCGGGACGCGCGACCAGCTCCCCGTCGCGCACCACCACCCGCCCCGCCACCACTACATGACGCGGCCGTCGCCCCGGCGATCGCCACAGCAACCCGGAGAGCGGGTCCGCGCCGCCCGCGTCGGCGACACCAGTGACGTCCCAGCACACGATGTCCGCGGCCGCGCCCGGTGTGAGGACGCCCAGCTCGGGGCGGCCCAGCCCGGCCGCCGAGCCCGCGGTGGCCCAGCCCAACACCTCCCGCGCCGCGACGGGACGACCAGCGAGCGGCGCCACCTGCAGCGCGAGGCGGGCGTCGGCGAGGAGATGACCCGCGTCGTTGCTGCCCCCGCCACTGGTCCCGAGCCCGACCGCCACGCCTGCGTCCGCGAGGGCAGCCGCGGGCGCGACACCCCAACCCATCGGCACGTCGCACCCCGGAGCATGGGTGAAGCTCGCGCCCGACCCCGCGAACGCCGCGATCTCCTCCGCGGTGACGCCGCACAGGTGGGCGACGGTCACGTCGGGCGCGAGCCAACCCCACTCGCCGAGCAGCTCCAACGGCCGCCGCCCGTAGCGCTCCGCGGCGACCTCGACGTCCACCTGCTCACCCGCCTGCGTCCTGCGCCGCAGCCCATGACGCGCCGCGACGTCCCCGAGCAGCGAAAACGTCCGCTCGCTGTCGCTGTGCACGCCCGCGGGCCCCACCGCGACCTGGACCATCCCTGACGGGTCGCCACCGAGTGCATTGGCGATGGCGTCGGCCGACGCGGCGGCCTCCTCGGGATCGTCGCGGGCGCTCCCCCGCACGAACACCAGCCGCGCGCCGAGCTCGGCCGCGGCGTCCGCGACAGCGCGCGCGAGATCGACACCGTCGCCGGACGGCCAGGTCAGATGGTGGTCGGCCACCGTCGTCACACCACAGAGCAACGCCTCGGCCAGGCCCGCCGAAGCTGCCGCCCCGACCAGCTCGGCGTCGACCCCGATATCCGCGTACGCCGACGCCATCCGCGGCAGCCACTCGCCCATCGCGACCCCGCGTGTGCCGGGCAGCGTGCGGAACGCGGTCTGCAGCAGGTGGTGATGGGCGTTGACGAGGCCTGGCGTGATGACACAGCCCGACGCGTCGAGCACCTCGCCGGTCTCGCCATCCTCTGCGACACGCCCACCGACGCAGCGGAGGAGTCCACCGGGGACCTCCGCTGCGCCGGTCCAGACGAGGTCGGCCCCGCGGATGATCAGCACGGGATGACGGGAGTCACCATCCGCGCGACGCGTAGCGCTGATCAGCTGGCAGCTCGGCCACGTTGATGCCGACCATCGCCTCACCCAGCCCTCGCGAGACCTTGGCGATCACGCTGGGATCGTCGAAGAACGTGGTGGCCTTGACGATGGCCTCGGCGCGCCGGGCCGGATCGCCCGACTTGAAGATGCCGGACCCGACGAAGACACCTTCCGCGCCGAGCTGCATCATCATCGCGGCGTCGGCAGGCGTGGCGATGCCACCGGCGGTGAACAACACCACCGGCAGCTTCCCGGCGCGGGCCACCTCGGTGACCAGCTCGACCGGCGCCCGCAGCTCCTTGGCCGCGCCGTACAGCTCCGCCTCGTCCAACGCGGCCAGCTTGCGGATCTCGGAACGGATAGAGCGCATGTGCCGGGTGGCTTCGACCACGTTGCCGGTGCCCGCCTCGCCCTTGCTGCGAATCATCGCGGCACCCTCGGAGAGGCGCCGCAGCGCCTCGCCCAGGTTGGTGGCGCCGCAGACGAACGGCACGGTGAAGGGCCACTTGTCGATGTGGTAGGCCTCGTCGGCGGGCGTGAGCACCTCGGACTCGTCGATGTAGTCCACGCCGAGGGCCTGCAGCACCTGCGCCTCGACGAAGTGCCCGATGCGGGCCTTCGCCATCACCGGGATCGAGACGGCGTCGATGATGCCCTGGATCATGTCGGGATCGCTCATGCGGGCGACGCCGCCTTGCGCGCGGATGTCGGCAGGCACCCGCTCCAGCGCCATCACCGCGACCGCGCCTGCATCCTCAGCGATCTTCGCCTGGTCGGCGTTGACCACGTCCATGATCACGCCGCCCTTCAGCATCTCGGCCATCCCGCGCTTGACGCGCGCGGTGCCCTGCTGCTGGCCTGCGCTCAGGGGTGCGGGATCGTGCTGGTCGGACGACACGGCATGCCTCTCAGTCCTGCGACGGTGACACCCAATCGTACGTCAGGCCCGCCACCGGATCAGCGATCTCGAAGTACGCGGGCATCGGCGCGGTGCCCGCCAACCGGAGCCACCGGACCAACCGCAGCGAGCGCAGCCCGAGCGTGTCGCGGACGGCGTCGTTGTGGACCCGTCTGGCGAGGAAGAGCAGTTGCTCGGCCTCGGCGAGCTCGGCGCGCATCTCGGTGGCCAGCGCGGCCCGGTCCAGGCGGACGAGTGCCCGGCTCAGCGCGTTGGCCGCGCTCTCCGGGTCGCCCGGGGCGGCGTGCGGGTCGAGCAGGCCCGGGCTGATGCCTGCGGCCGCCGCCACCGCCGCACGTCCGGCGAGCGCGGCGTCCAGACCGGCGCGGGCCGCGTCCACTCTGATGTGCAGGCGGTGCAGCCTCCGGACGCGGGTCAGGCACAGCGCGAGCGCCCATGCCGCGGCGACGAGGCCGCCGAGCACCCAGAGCGCCGCCGCCATCACGACACCGCCATCACGACGCCCACCGTCGCGGATCGTCCAGCACGACGCCCGCCGTCGCGGATCGGCCAGCACAAAGCCCGCCGTCGCGGATCGGCCGTCACGAAGCCCGCCGTCGTGGATCGGCCAGCACAAAGCCCGCCGTCGTGGATCGGCCAGCACAAAGCCCGCCGTCGCGGATCGGCCATCACGAAGCCCGCCGTCGTGGATCGGCTGCGACCGCCGCTCGGTAGACCCGTTCGACGTCGGCCACCACACGCGACCAATCGAACTCGCGCGCCCGCGCCAAGCCCGCGTCCGACAGGGCTGCCCGGCGCCCGGGATCGTCCAGCAACGCCGCGAGCGCCCTGGCCAGCGCCTCTGGATCGCCCATAGGGAACAGCTCCCCCGCGGGCGGGTCGCCGAGGACAGCCCGGAACGCGTCAAGGTCGCCCGCCAGAACCGGCGCACCCGCGGCCATCGCTTCGGTGAGCACGATCCCGAAGCTCTCCCCACCGGTGTGCGGCGCGCAGAAGAGGGTGGCGGAGGCGAGCGCGGCGGCCTTGGCCATGTCGTCCACCGCGCCGAGCACGTCCAGCCGTACCGGTCCGGCCGCCTCGCGCAGCGCCTCGCCATCCCCCCGACCGACGACGAGCAGCCGCAGGTCCGGCCGCTGCGGAGCGAGCCGCCGCATCGCCGCCAGCAGCACCGCCATCCCCTTGCGGGGCTCGTCGAAGCGCCCGACGAAGGCCACCGTGGCGGGTGCGCGCTCGCCGTGTGGGGCGTATGCGGCCACGTCGATGCCGTTGGGGATCTCGATCGCGTCCCCACCCAGATGGCGCACCTGCATCCGACGTGCCGACGGCGAGACGGCGATGCGTGCCGTGACCTTCTCCATCAACGGCTGGATCACCCCGCCGAGCGCGCTGAGGGCCCGCGACCGTTCCGTCGACGCGTGGAAGGTGGCCACGACGGGGCCGTCGGCCAGCAGCAGCGCGATCGCGGAGACACTCGCCGTCGTGGGCTCGTGCAGGTGGAGCACGTCGAACGACTGCGCGGCCAGGAATCGACGGACCCGTCCGTAGGCGACCGGACCGAACGCGACGCGCGCCACCGACCCGTTGTAAGGAACGCCGACCGAGCGTCCCGCCGGGGTGACGAACTCCGGGACCGGGCCTTCGGCGGGCGCCAACACCCGCACCGGGTGCCCGCGGGACCGCAGCGCAGCGGCCAGCCCGATCACGTGCGTCTGCACCCCGCCCGCGACGTCCAACGAGTACGGGCAGACCATCCCGACCCGGAGCGCCCCACCGCGACTGGTCACGGCTGGTCGGCTGTCCAGAGTGGCTGGAGCACGTGCCAGCCCGCGGGGTCGTCCGCGACGAGGCCACCCAGCGCGTCGGCGAGTGCCTGCGTCGCCTTGCCGACGTCGGCGGGACCCGGCACAGGGACGGGGTCGGCGAACGCGACCGTCCAGCCGCCGGGCGCGAAGCCGAGCCGCGTCGGCAGGAGGGTCGCCCCGGTCAGCGCGGCCAGCCGCGCCGGGCCGGAAGGCAGCCGGGCGGCCTCGCCGAGCAGCGTCACGTCGAGGCCGGTGCCCAGCACGTCCCGGTCGGCCAGCACGCAGACGACGCCCCCGCGGCGCAGCCGTCGCAGCAGCGCACGGTAAGCCCCGTCCTCCGCGGCGACGAGCTCGAAGCCGAGCGCCTCGCGGTGTGCGACGAACCGGCGGAACACCGACGCGGGCCGCAGCCGTTGCGCCACGGTCGTGAACGCCGGGTCGAGGCCGCGGCGGCGCAGGGTCTCGATCAGCCAGACACCCGCGGCGTCCCAGTTGCCGCTGTGTGACAGCGCGACGATCAGCCCGCGGCCCGCGTCGAGGGCCTCGTCGAACGGGCTCGCGTTCGTCACTTCCGTGGCCGCGACGATGCGCGCCGCGTCCGATGCGGACAGCCGGAACGTCTCGCACCAGTAGCGGGCGTAGCCGCGCATCGCATCCCCGACGAGCTCGCTTCCGGGCGCCACTCTGGCGAGGTTGGCGCGCAGTTGCCGCACGCCGGGGCCGTCGCGACGCACAGCGAGGTCGGCGCCCAGCCGGAACACCGCGTGCGCCACCCGCTCGGGCAGCAGCCGCACCAACCGCCACGCCGTGGCGTACTGCAGATCGACGAGAAGCCCGTTCACGAGGCGGCGGGATCGGGGGGATGACGCGCAGCCTGCTGGGCACTGCGGCGGGCCTCGGCCAGGCGCTGGCCGACGGTCCAGAGCGACGCCGCCGCCAGCACCCAGAGCGCCACGTCCAGGGCGTAGGGCACACCCAGCCCGGCGAGGCCCGTGCCGACCAACGCGAGGATCAACCGCTCGGCCCGCTCGACGAGACCGCCGACAACGCGCAGGCCGACGCCCTCGGCGCGGGCCTTGATGTAAGACACCAGCTGGCCCGCGACCAGGCAGATCAGCGCCGCGACCCCGAGGACGCGCGCCTGTCCGACGCCGAGCGCCCACCAGGTGAGCGCCGCGAACAGGGCGCCGTCGGCGATCCGGTCGCAGGTGGAGTCAAGCACCGCCCCGAACGGGGTGCCTCCGCCCCTCGCCCGGGCCATCGCGCCGTCGACCAGGTCGAACAGCACGAACACGGTGACGACGAGCGTGCCGATGAACAGCTGTCCGCGCGGCAGGAACCATAGCGCGGCGGCGACGGAGCCGACGGTGCCCGCCACCGTCACGGCGTCCGGGGTGATCCCGCGTGCGACAAGCCACCTACCGAACGGCTCGGTGGCGCGGTTGACGTGCACACGCGCGAGGACGTTGAGCATCTGCTCCTGCTTATCTGCGGCCGGGTGGGCCGGGGCGTCGCTCAGCCTATCCGGATCTCTGCGTTTGGCCCGGCCACGCTTGGGCCAGCAGCGCGCGCGTCTCCGCGAGGAGCTGAGGGATGACCTTGGTCTGGCCGATCACGACGATGAAGTTGGCGTCGCCACCCCAGCGCGGGACGACGTGCTGGTGCAGATGATCGGCCAGCGAGCCACCCGCGACCGTGCCGAGGTTCATGCCGACGTTGAACGCCTGCGGCGCGGCGACCACGCGCATCGCCCGCAGCGCGTCCTGGGTGAACGACATCAGCTCGCTCGACTCAGCCGCGGTCAGCTCCTCCAGCTCGGCCACGTGCCGATAGGGCACCACCATGAGATGGCCGGGGTTGTAGGGGTGCAGGTTGAGCACCGCGTAGACGACCTCGCCGCGCGCGACGACGAGGCCGTCGGAGTCCGAGAGCGACGGGATGCGGCAGAACGGGCAGGCGCCTTCCCCCGCATCCTTGATGTAGGCCAGCCGGTGCGGCGTCCAGAGCCTGCGGAAACCGTCAGGCGTGCCGACGCCGTCCTGCACTTCCAGGACCGGCTCGCTCATGACGGCAGATCCTAGGCCGTGCCGATCAGGTGAGCCGCTCCGCAGTGGGACTCGTGTTGTCCCGCCTCGCGATCCAGTCGGTGATCAAGCCGACCGCGTCGGCCACGGGCACGCCGTTGCGCTGGGTGCCGTCGCGGAACCGGAAGCTGACCGCACCCGCTTCGGCGTCCCGTGCGCCGACGAGCAGCATGAAGGGCACCTTCGCCATGGTGTGGGTGCGGATCTTCTTCTGCATGCGGTCGTCGCCGTTGTCCACCTCGACCCGTACCCCGTTGACGCGCAGTTGCGCGGCGACGTCGGCGACATTGTCGTGCTGCTCGTCGGTGACGGGGATCGCAACGACCTGCACCGGCGCGAGCCAGGCCGGGAACGCGCCCGCGTAGTGCTCGGTGAGGATCCCGAAGAAGCGCTCGATCGAGCCGAACAGCGCTCGGTGGATCATCACGGGGCGCTGCCGCGAGCCGTCGGCCGCGGTGTACTCGAGCTCGAACCGGTCGGGCTCCATCAGGTCGACCTGGATCGTCGACATCTGCCAGCTGCGCCCGATCGCATCCTTCACCTGCACGCTGATCTTCGGGGCGTAGAACGCGGCGCCGCCGGGGTCGAGCACGAGGTCGAGCCCCGATGCCTCCACCGCCTCACGCAGCGCAGTGGTGGCGGTCTCCCACTCCTCGTCAGACCCGATGGACTTCTCCGGGTTGCGGGTGGACAGCTCCAGGTAGAAGTCGTCGAGCCCGTAGTCGCGCAGAAGGTCGAGCACGAACTGCAGCAGCGACCGGATCTCGCCCTGCATCTGCTCGCGCGTGCAGTAGATGTGCGAGTCGTCCTGGGTGAGGCCGCGCACCCGGGTGAGGCCGTGGACGACCCCGGACTTCTCGTAGCGGTAGACGGTGCCGAACTCGAACAGCCGCAGCGGCAGCTCCCGATACGACCTTCCGCGCGCACGGAAGATCAGGTTGTGCATCGGGCAGTTCATCGGCTTGAGGTAGTAGTCCTGGCCGGGCTTGCGCAGCGCTCCGTCGGCGCTGTACTCGGCGTCGAGGTGCATGGCCGGGAACATGCCGTCCGAGTACCAGTCGAGGTGCCCGGAGGTCTCGAAGAGCTGGGCCTTCGTGATGTGCGGGGTGTTGACGAACTCGTAGCCCGCCTCCTCGTGGCGGCGCCGCGAGTAGTTCTCCAGCTCGCGGCGGATGATGCCGCCCTTGGGGTGGAACACAGCCAGCCCCGAGCCGATCTCGTCGGGAAAGGAGAACAGGTCCAGCTCGGCGCCGAGGCGCCGGTGGTCGCGCCGCTCGGCCTCGGCGAGGCGCTCCAGGTGGGCGTCGAGCGCCTCCTGCGACTCCCATGCGGTGCCGTAGATCCGCTGCAGCTGCGGGTTCTTCTCACTCCCCCGCCAGTACGCCGCGGCGCTGCGGGTGAGCTTCACCGCCGGGATGTACCTGGTGGTGGGCAGGTGCGGGCCGCGGCACAGGTCCGACCAGATGGTCTCGCCCGTATGCGCGTGGACGTTGTCGTAGATCGTGAGCTCGCCCGATGCGTCGATCTCGACCGCGTCAGGCACCTCCCCGCCCTTGAGGTCGATCAGCTCCAGCTTGTAAGGCTCGTCGGCGAGCTCCTTGCGGGCGTCGTCGGTCGAGTCGAACCGGCGTCGGGAGAAGCGCTGCCCCGCCTTGATGATTTTCTTCATGGACGCCTCGAGCGCGACGAGGTCGTCGGGAGTGAAGGGCTTGTCGACGTCGAAGTCGTAGTAGAACCCGTCGGTGATCGGCGGGCCGATGCCTAGCTTGGCGTCGGGCCGCAGAAGCTGCACCGCCTGGGCGAGGACATGGGCGGCCGAGTGACGGATGACACTGCGGCCGTCGTCGGTGTCGGCGGCGACCGGCTCGACGTCGACGTCGACGTCCGGGCTCCAGGCTAGGTCGCGCAATGCCCCGTCCGCGCGGACGACCACCACGGCGCTCGGGCCGCTCGAGGGCAGGCCCGCGGCGCGCACGGCGGCGCCCGCCGTCGTCCCTGCCTGCACCCGGACGGCGGCGGGTGGCGGAGACGATGCAGGCGCGGACACGGGAAACCTCCGAAAACGGTGAGCTGGATCGCTGTCGATGCTAGCCCGGAGCGTCCATCCAGATCCGCTCGCGGTCAGCCTGCGCCCGGTTCAGCACCAAGCAGAACGAGAGCTTCTCGTCGCTGCTCCCGTGGATCGGGCGGATGAGAAAAAGCACGGACTGTCGACCACCATTCAGGGGGGCGTAGCCGACAACGTCTCGCGTTGCCCTCGGCCTTGTCAGTTCCTGCGGGCTGCGGCTCCTTGTTGAACCAGGTGTTCGCCCCGACACCCGTGGTGTGATCGGCGGGTGACCGACCCATTCTCCGCCTTCCGCTCCGCCGTCGAAGAGGGCAAGCCCGACGCGGCCGTCGCGCTCTTCACCCCCGACTGCGTCTTCCACTCCCCGATCGTGCACAAGCCCTACGTCGGCAGGGAGCCGCTGCGCGCGATCCTGCGCGCGGTGGTCGAGGTGTTCACCGACTTCCGCTACACCGGCGCGTACTCCGGGGAGACCGGTCACGTGCTCGAGTTCGTCTGCCGGGTGGCTGACCGGGAATGCCAGGGGGTAGACATCCTGCGCGGTGACGGCGACCGGCTCACCGAACTGACGGTGCTGGTGCGGCCCTACTCGGCCGCCACCCTGCTGCGCGAACGGATGGCAGCCCTGCTCGGGCCGCCGACGTGATCGACGCATTACGACCTGGATGCCACGGCCGTCCGATGGGGCAACTCGCCTGCTCACTTAGCCGCCCGAACCGCTTGACTCAGCAGTTTGAGGCGATATTATCGAACATGTGTTCGTACTAGATCTCATCCATACCGAGTGCTGGGCGCCCCGCCGCGGCGGCGCGGTTGTGTCACTGTGGCGACACGGCCGTCCCACCGCGGGCCGGATCGGACAGATGCTCGCCGCCGCACCCGGGCGCACCAATCACGAGCGGATCGAGCGCATCGGGGCCTGGGAGAAGATCATCGCGTGGGCGCAGGCCCATCGGTACGACGAGATCGCCCGCTTCGTCGAAGATGCCGCAGCCGAGGCCGCGGCCGATCGTCGCGGATTCACCGTCGAGGACGCGATCGCCTCAGCAGAGGCCGAGATCGCGCTGGTCCTGCACACCACCACGCGCGCCGCGGGGTGTCGCGCCGACGACGCCCGCGAGCTGCGGCACCGCTTCCCCGCGACGATGACGGCGCTGCTCGACGGAAGGATCACGCTCAGCCAGGCCAGGGCCATCGTCGATGGTGGCATCGACCTGAACGACGAGCAGGCCCTCGCCCTTGAGCAGCAGGTGATCCGCAGGGCAGGAGGTCAGACTGTCGGGCAGCTGCGCGAGTCGGTGCGCCGCGCGGCGACGAACGTCGATCCGGAGGCCGCCGAGCGCCGCCATCAGCGGAAGCGCCGTGAGCGCAAGGTCGTGCTCTACCCGGAGCGCGACGGCATGGCCACTCTCGCCGCCACCCTTCCCGCCGCCGAGGCCGTCGGTGTCTACGCGGTGCTGGATCAGCACGCCCGCGCGTGTGGGCGTGGCGACCAGCGAGCCATGGATGCCCGGCGCGTCGACACCCTCGTCGATCTCGTCCTGGGCGAGACCGGTTTCCTCAGCGCGGGCACCGTCGGATCCGGATCGGGACCCGCCGACGACGAGAGCCGCAACGGCGCGGACAACAGCGCCGACCCGACCGCCGACCCGACCGCCGACCCGACCGCCGACCCGACCGCCGACCCGACCGCCGACCCGACCGCCGACCCGACCGCCGACGACCAGACCGCCGACGACAAGGCTGCCAACGACAAGGCCGACTCGATTACTGAGCGGGGCGGCCGCGGTGGTGCTGACCCGGCGCGGATGCCCGGCCTCGCCCCGCCCCAGCGCCCACCGACCACCACGCGGCTGCAGGTGCAGGTCCGTGTCACCGTGCCGATGGATGTCCTGACAGGCCGCTCTGAAGTCTGCGGCGAGCTCGCCGGGTACGGACCGGTGCCCGCCTCCGTCGCCCGGGAGCTTGCGGCCGATCCCGACAGCACCTGGCACCGCCTGGTCACCGATCCCCTCTCCGGAGCCCTGCTCGATCACGGCACAACCCGCTACCGGCCGCCCGCCGCGTTGAGCGAGTTCGTGATCGCCCGACATCAGACGTGCCAGTTCCCCGGGTGCCGAATGCCCGCGCACCGCTGCGACCTGGACCACAACGTGCCCTTCGACCCCGAGGCCGACGTCGGGCCGACCAACTCCGCCAACCTGGGCCCGAAGTGCCGCCCCCACCACCGGCTCAAGGGCATGCCGGGTTGGGAGGTGCGCCAGTACCGAGACGGCACCATCGTGTGGCGGACGCCCAGCGGGCATACCTACACCGTGGAACCGCCGCCCCTCACCGAGCCCGCACCCGTCCCGCCTGCGCCGGTCGCCGACGACACAGCCGCGCCGTTCTGAGAACGGGTGCCCGCGTTGCGGATCAGGCGGCTGGGCTGGGCTGGACGGCGACTACCGCCTCCAATCCCACGGCCGACAACCTCCGCTGGTTCTCCATCGTGTGAATGCCGCGTCCCACGCCGGGGCCCGGCCGACGCCCGTCGGACCGGTCGAAGCGACGATCGGGTCAAAGGGGAGGTAGTGGACGTGTCGAGCACCCGCACACCGGAGCGCCACACCAACCCTTCCAACCTGCACGTTGTTGTCGCCGCGCGGGTGACCCTCGTACCGTGGGTCGGGTGCCGGGGGACGACCGCAGGTTCCGGGTTCTCGCGTGGATCTCGGAGCGGCGCTTCGTGCTCTACGTCCCCGAGATCGAAGCCGCCACCACCGTGCCTGCGATGCCCGACGCCGACGCTGCCGCCCGCTCGTTGATCGCCGACCTCACCGGTATCCCCGAGTCGGCGATCCACTGCGACATCGAGGTGGGGCGGGTGCCGGGCGGACCCCCCTCCTTGCGCTGACCCCGCCTTGCACTGACCCCTCTCCCTACGCTGACCCCCTGACGGATTCGAAGACCGTGATCATCGACCAGTCCGGCGAGCACTACAGCGTCGACGTCGCCTGACGGGGCACCCTGTCCAGCACCGCCGCCGGGATCCTCAGGTCGGCCCGGTCCCTGGTCGCCTCAACCAGTTCGGCGTTGGGCACGTCGACGGCCGCGATCCACGCCGTCGCGGAGGCGGGCTCCTTGCCGAAGGCGATGTGCCGGGCGGCCAGGCGAGCCATCCGGACCGCCGGGTCCGGGTCGCAGTACCAGACCTCGACGAGCTCGGGCCGCACCGCGGGCCAGTGCAGGAGGTAGTTGCCCTCGGTGATCACCAGCCGGGCCGCGCGCGGCACCGCGATCGCCCCGGCGAGCGGCTGCTCCAGGTCACGCTCGAACATCGGCGCGTACACGACGTCCTCGGCGTCGGCGCGAAGCCGCCGCAGCAGCGCGACGTAGCCGCCCGCGTCGAACGTGTCCGGCGCGCCCTTGGCGGCCAGCCGCCCGATCGCGCGCAGCGCAACGTCGGCGAGGTGGAAGCCGTCCATGGGCACGTGGGCCACCCCGGGGACCGCCGCGAGCAGCGCCTCGGCGAGCGTGGACTTCCCGGCTCCCGGCGGCCCGGTGATGCCGAGAATCGAACGGCCGGGACCGGACGCAAGCGCCGCGACCCGCGCGACCAGTTCGTCGAACATCAGGCCCACCACTGCGCTTCCCTTACCACTGCGCTTCCTTCACCACTGCGCTCCCTTGCGGCTCGACGACTCGGGGCAAGCGCCACGGGGCGCATCGTAGGTGCCCACTACTGCCCGCGGCAGACCGTCGCCGCCGTAGGCTCGCTCCGTGATCGGGCGCGTGGACCGGCGTGGGTGATGACCTCCCGCTGCTCGCCGTACCGGGTGGCCGTGTCGAGTACCTCGACGTGCCGGGCGACCCGGCGAGGGCGCCTCTGCTGTTCCTGCACGAGGGGTTGGGGTCGGTCGGCTTGTGGCGTGGTTGGCCCGAGGCCCTGGCCGCGGCGACGAGACGACGGGTCGTGGCCTACTCCCGGCTCGGGCACGGCTTCTCCGATCTGCCCGCCGCGTCGCGGACCGTCGCGTTCATGCATGAGGAGGCGGCCACCGTCGTGCCCGCACTGCGTGTGGCGTTGGACCTGGCCGACCCGGTCTTGGTCGGACACAGCGACGGGGGGTCGATCGCGCTGGTGCACGCCGCGACGCACCCCGTGGCCGGTCTCATCGTGTTGGCGCCCCATGTGAACGTCGAGCCCCTCGGGCTGGTCGGGGTGGCCGCGGCGCGCGACGCTTTTCACGACGGAGGCCTCGCAGGCCGCATGGCGCGCCACCACCGCGACCCCGACGTGACGTTCCACAACTGGAACGACGTGTGGCTTTCGGCGCGGTTCCGGTCATGGGACCTCCGGCCGCTGCTTCCAGGCATCACCGTCCCCGTGCTCGCGATCCAGGGCGCAACCGATCCCTACGGCTCGGTGCTGCACGTCGAGGCGGTGCGCGACGGGGCGTCGGGGCCGGTCGAGGTCCTTGTGCTCGACTGCGGGCACGCGCCCCATCTGGAGGCGACCGAGCGGGTCGACGCGGCGGTGCTGCGCTACCTCGCCGCCGGGTGAGCAGCGACGCCAGGCAAGCGCTGTCGGTCACGAGGCGCTCCATCCCGTCCACCGGGTCGGGGTGAGGACGAGCACCGGTCCCTGCGGGGGCATCGCTGCGTAGGGGACGTACTTGTCCGCCAGCGCCGCACGCGCCCGTTCGGCCACAGCGCTCGTTTCGTGAGCGCCCGTTTCGCGAGCGCCCGTTTCATGAGCGCCCGTTTCATGAGCACCCGTTTCATGAGCGCCCGATTCGTGAGCGCCCGGTTCGTGGACCGTGGCCGTGCCGTCGATCCGCACCCACCACAGCTGCGCCCAGTCGTCGCTGTAGCGGTCGACAAGAACTGCGGCGCGGGGGTCGCGGCGCACGTCATCCAGACGGGCGAGGCGCGGCGAGCGCTTGGGCTTCACGTCGTCGACCGCCGAGCACACCAGCCCGTCAAGCAGCACGAACGTGATCGGGACGAGGCGGGCGGTCCCGTCGGGGCGCAGCGTGGCCAGGCGGGCGACCCGCGCTCCGGCGACCATGGCGCGCTGCTCGTCGGGCGACATCGCGGGCACGGGGCACAGTCTGCCTGCCCCAAGCAGCGGCAGATCCTGCGAGGATGGCAGGAGAGAGGATGGCGGGGGCGAGGATTAGAGGGGAAGAGACCGGCGGCCGTCGACGTTGAGGCCTGGTACTTGCACCTACAACTACCCGAGGTCGCTATGCCAGCTGTCACTGTCCCCGACGTCACCGTGTTGCCGCGGGTACCTGAGCCAGGTGAGACCGCGGCCGAGCGGACGGTCCGGTCCGTCACCACCGCGCCGTCCGGCTTCGAGGGCGAGGGTTTCCCGGTGCGGCGTGCGTTCGCTGGCGTAGCGCTGAGCGATCTCGACCCGTTCCTGATGATGGACCAGATGGGCGAGGTCGAGTACGCGCCCGGCGAGCCCAAGGGCACGGCGTGGCATCCGCACCGGGGCTTCGAGACCGTCACCTACATCATGGACGGCATCTTCGAGCACCAGGACAGCCACGGCGGCGGCGGTGTGATCACCAACGGCGACACGCAGTGGATGACCGCGGGCAGCGGCCTGCTGCACATCGAGCGGCCGCCGGAGAGCCTGGTCGTCTCGGGTGGGCTGTTTCACGGCCTGCAGCTGTGGGTGAACCTGCCGAAGGCCAACAAGTGGCTGGAGCCGAAGTACCAGGACCTGCGCGGGGGCGACGCGACGCTGCTCACCAGCCACGACGGTGGCGCGCTGATCCGGCTCATCGCGGGCGAGCTCGGCGGCCACACCGGGCCGGGCTCCACGTTCACGCCGATGACGATGGCGCACGCGACCATCTCCCCCGGCGCCTCGCTGCGATTGCCGTGGCGACGCGACTTCAACGCGCTGGTCTACGTCCTCTCCGGCGCCGGGACAGCAGGTGTCGAGCGGCGGCCGGTGCGCACCGGCCAGGCCGCGCTGTACGGGCCCGGCGACACGATCACCGTGTCCGCGGACGCGACCCAGGAGTCGCGCCTGGCAGGCATGGACGTCGTGATCCTCGGCGGGCAGCCGATCCGTGAGCCCATCGCCTGGGCGGGCCCGTTCGTGATGAACACCAAGGCCGAGGTGATGAGCGCCTTCGAGGACTACCAGAAGGGCAAGCTCGGCGTGGTGCCCGCCACGTACATCCCGCACAGCGGGGCGCGGGGATGACCGCCGAGAGGAACGAGCAGGACGTTTCCGGCGGAGCCACCGAGGCCGCCACGGCGGTCCGCGACGCCCCCGAGCGGTCACGGTTCGAGATCACGGTGGACGGCGCGCTCGCCGGATTCGCGCTCTACCGGCTCGCGCCCGGCCGGATCACGTTCGTCCACACCGAGATCGACGACGCGTACGGAGGCAGAGGCCTTGGCGGGCAGCTGGCCAGGGCCGCGCTGGATGCGGTGCGCGCCCGCGGCCTGGCCGTTCGCCCGGACTGCCCGTTCATCAAGGGCTGGATCGCCAAGCACCCCGACTACGCCGACTTGGTCCACTGAGCGCCTCTCGGGTGTGTCACTCCCGGTGGGTGCACGGAAGTTGTCGGGGCCCCGTCGTAGCCTGAACGGGTGCTCGCCGTTCACGCCGCCTGGTCTCGTGGGCGGGGTGTGCTGCTGTGGGCCGAGGACGGTGAGCGGCCCGCGTCCTCGTCGGCGCGGTCGCTGCGCTCGGCCCGCCCGCACCCGTTCGCGGCGGACACCGCGACGCTCACCGCCCTGCACCCCGGCAAGCCCGCCACGCTCACGCTGCTGCTGCCCTCTCGACCAGGCGGGCCGGTGCCCTCCCCAGAGCTCGTGCGCTCCGGTCCCCGCGGCGCCGCGCGCGGTGCGGCCGTGCTGCGCCCGTGGACGGTGCCCGCGCTGATCGTCGACGTCGCCGAGTTGGCCGATCCCGCCGAGGAGGCCCGCTACGGCGCGTCGGTCGCCCACCTGCGCGCCGTCGCCGAGCTGGCCGACGATCTCGCCGCCCGCGGACGGGTCCTGCCCACGCTCGCGCGCGAAGCGGGCGCCCCCCACGCGCGGTGGCGACCGGTCATCCGCGGGCTCGACGCCGTGGCCGCCGAGGCGTTGGTCGACGCGCTGCCGCCAGTGGGCCGGGCCGAGCAGGCCGGGCACCGGGACACGATCGGCGCCGATCCGCGAGCGCTCGTGGACGACGCGCTGGCCGTGCTCACCGACACCGCGGTCCGGGATCGGCTCGCGCGCACGATCGTCGACCTGCCGCCGACAGGCCGGTCACGGTCCCGCATGGGCACGGTGGTCGAGGCCTGGTTGGCGGCTCTCAGCGCGCCGGACGGCCGGGTCGAGGCGGCCGAGCGCGATGTCGGGATGCTCACCGACGCGCTGCGCGAGTGGGACGCGGTCGGCTCCGGCGCGCCGGGGGCGGGGCGCGCGAACTTCCGGCTGTCGGAGGTCCGCACCCTGCACGACCCGGCCGACCCGGCCGACGACCCCGACGACCAGACCGGCGACGGCACCCACTGGATCTTGGAGTTCTTCCTCCAGTCCACCGCCGATCCCAGCCTGCTCGTTCCCGCGGGGCAGGTGTGGGACGGGCGCGCGGCCCGCCTCGTGACCGATCCGCAGGAGCTGCTGCTCGCCGAGCTCGGCCGCGCCACGCTCGTGATGCCCACCCTCGCCCCCGCACTGCGCTCGGCCCGACCCGAGGCCCTCGACCTGGAGAACGGCGGCGCCCACCACTTCCTCACCGTCGACGCGCCGCTGCTCGCCGACGCGGGGTTCGGGGTGCAGCTGCCCAGCGGCTGGGACGGCTCCCGGCGGGTGGGCTTGTCGCTGTCCACGCGCAGCACGCCAGCCGATCGCGTGCTCACCCGCGGCGGCCTCGGCCGTGAGGAGCTGGCGGATTTCCGTTGGTCGGTGGCCGTGGGCGACGAGGAGCTCGGCGAGGAGGAGCTGGCCGAGCTCGTCGCCGCCAAGGCGCAGCTCGTGCGGGTGCGCGGGCGCTGGGTGAGTGTCGACGCCGAGAAGCTTCGGGCAGGCCTGGACTACCTGCGGCGCAGCAAGCCGCGCCGAGCTCCCATCGCGGCGGAGGTGCTGGCGCTCGCGGGTCGACACCCCGACGACTGGGCGGCCGACGAGGACGTCCCGTTGCCGGTCACGGCCGTGCACGCGCAGGGATGGATCGGCGACCTGCTCGAGGGCCGGGCGGAGCGCGCGATCACCCCGGTCGCCACTCCGCGGGGCTTTCGCGCCCAGCTGCGGCCCTACCAGCAGCGAGGGCTCTCGTGGCTGGCGTTCCTGGCCGAGCTGGGGCTGGGCGCCTGCCTCGCCGACGACATGGGGCTGGGCAAGACCGTTCAGCTGCTCGCGCTGGAGATGCACGAACGCGGCGAGGCCGCTCGGCCCGTCGACCCCGCGCGCGTCGACCCCGCGCACGTCGACCCCGCGCGGGCAGCCACCGCGCGCGGGCCCACGCTCCTGCTGTGTCCGATGTCGCTGGTCGGCACCTGGCAGCGGGAGGCGGAGCGGTTCGCCCCTCAGCTGCGGGTGTTCGCCCTGCACGGTCCCGGTCGCCCGCACGGCGCTGCGCTGCGGGAGCAGGTCATGGGCGCCGATCTCGTCGTCACCACCTACGCCACCGCCACCCGCGACATCGACGAGCTGGCCGCGATCGCGTGGCGCCGTCTGGTCCTCGACGAGGCGCAGGCGGTCAAGAACAGCCGCGCGTCGTCGGCGAGGGCGGTGCGGCGGCTCGACGCCGAGCACCGCGTCGCGCTCACCGGCACGCCCGTGGAGAACCGACTGTCAGAGCTGTGGTCGGTGATGGATGTGCTCAACCCCGGGCTGCTCGGAACCGCCGACCGCTTCCGGGAGCGCTACGCCGTCCCGATCGAGCGCCACGGCAACGAGGAGTCCGCGAAACGGCTGCGCACGGTCACACGGCCCTACCTGCTGCGCCGCGTCAAGACCGATCCGACGATCATCAACGACCTTCCCGACAAGATCGAGATCACCCAGCACTACCGACTCACGCCCGAGCAGGCCACGCTCTACCGCACCGTCGTCGACGACATGATGGAGAAGATCGAGGACGCACAGGGCATCCAGCGGCGGGGCAACGTGCTGGCGGCGATGGCCAAGCTCAAGCAGGTGTGCAACCACCCGGCTCAGCTGCTGCACGACGGGTCGCCGGTCGGCCGCCGGTCGGGCAAGGTCATCCGGCTGGAGGAGATCCTCGGCGAGATTCTCGACGAGGGCGACCGGGTGCTGTGCTTCACGCAGTTCACCGAGTTCGGCCACATGATGGTGCCGCACCTCTCGGCCCGGTTCGACACCGACATCGCGTTCCTGCACGGGGGCACACCCAAGAAGCGGCGTGACGAGATGGTCACCCGGTTCCAGGACGGCGAGGGGCCGCCGGTCATGCTGCTCTCACTCAAGGCGGGCGGCACCGGGCTCACGCTGACCGCCGCCAACCACGTTGTGCACCTCGACCGCTGGTGGAACCCGGCTGTGGAGAACCAGGCCACCGACCGGGCGTTCCGCATCGGGCAGCGGCGCAACGTGCAGGTGCGCAAGTTCGTCTGCCCCGGCACCGTCGAGGAGCGGATCGACGCGATGATCGCGAAGAAGACGGCGCTGTCGGGCATGGTCGTCGGCGACGGCGAGAGCTGGCTCACCGAGCTGTCCACCGACTCGCTGCGGTCGCTGTTCGTCCTGGACGCGGAGGCAGCGGTGGACGACACGTGACCGAGCCGTGGTGGCGCGACGCCGCCCCCGGCGGGCCGATCAGGGTCACGGGCGGCATCCAGATCAACTCCGCGCGCGGAGCGGTGGCCCGCACCTGGTGGTCCAAGCGGTTCCTCGCCGTGCTGGAGCAGATCGGGGTCGGCGGGCGGATGGCCCGCGGCCGGGCGTACGCCCGGCAGGGGCAGATCATCTCCCTCGACGTCGACGCGGGCGGCGCGGTGGCGAAGGTGCAGGGCAGCAGGCCTCGGCCTTACACGGTGCGCGTGGGCGTACCCGCGTTCGGCAAGGCGGAGTGGGGCGACGTGGCCGAAGCCCTGGTCGCCGACGCGTCCTACACCGCGGCCCTGCTGGCCGGGGAGATGCCGCACGAGATCGAGGAGGTGTTCTCCCGGGTCGGGCTCTCGCTGTTCCCGGCCACCGCCCGCGATCTCGCGCTGGACTGCACCTGCCCGGACCAGACGGTGCCGTGCAAGCACCTCGCCGCGGTCTGCTATCTGCTGGCCGAGCAGTTCGACGCCGATCCGTTCGCGATTCTCGCGCTGCGCGGCCGGGACCGGGAAACCCTGCTGGCCGACCTCCGGTCCCGACGGGCCGAGGCAGGCCGGTCCCGTTCCCGCAGCGTCGCGCTCGCAGCGTCGCTCGACGCGTTCTACGCCGCCGCAGGCCCGCTGCCCGGGCGCGCGACCGGTCCCGACACACCGTCGGACGCCCTGCTGGACCAGATCCCGCCGTTCCCGGTCGCACTGCGCGGGGAACCGGTCACCGAGCTGCTGCGCCCGATCTACCGCAGTCTCGGCGAGGCATGATGGCCCGGTGAGCGATCGAGCGAGACAGCGCCTCCGCGGCGTCCGGCCGAGCGCGGGCGAGGCCTGGCGATGATCCGGTGGATCGTGCCGGCAGCAGGCGTTGTGCTCGCGATCGTCGGTGCCGTGTGGACCTTGCAGGGCGTGGGGGTGCTCGGGGGCAGCGAGATGACCGGTTCCCGGCTCTGGACGGTCAACGGGCTCATCGCCGTGTTCGTCGGGCTCGGCCTGATCTGGCTGGCTGTGCGCGTGCGGCGGTCATAGGCCGGGCGCGTCGGTGACCCTGGCAGACCGCGGGCCCAGGCCATGATCGCCGAAAGTGGTGCCAGGGCTGCGCTGGTGCACCTGTGGCACCACACTTGGCGATCATCGGCCTGGCGGGCGGAAGCGAGCACCCCGCCGCGACCGGCCGGGCGGACCTCGCAAACCCCGCGACGTCCTCGCAGAAGTTCGACACTCTGCGACCACACCGAAACCTCTGCGAGGTCGACCGCGGTGCACACTGGTCAGGACGGATCGACGGGTTGGAGAGGGCGCACACAATGGGCGAGCTGAGTCCCTGGCACTGGGCAATCGTCATCATCGCGCTGGTGCTGCTGTTCGGCGCCCGACGGCTCCCCGACACCGCCCGCAGCCTCGGCCGCTCGGCCCGCATCCTCAAGTCGGAGTTGCGCGCCACCGAGGCGGAGACCCCACCCACCCCGACCGCCCCACACACCCCGGCCACCCCGACCACTCCGCAGGCCGAGCCGCCCGCCGCACCGTCCACTCCGGAAACGTCCGACTCGTCGGTCACGACACCGCATACGACCCCGCGCCACGATTGACGCCCGCGACGCCCGGTTGGTCTCATACGGCCGGGGAGTTGGGGACGGGGGGAATCACTGTGTTTGGTGTGGCCGTGTTTGGTGTGGCCGAAGTTGGGGTGGCCGAAGTTGGGTGGCCGAAGTTGGGGTGGCCGAAGTTGCGGTGGCCGAAGTTGCGGTGGCCGTGGTTGGTCTAGCGGTAGTCGGAGTAGGTGCGGCGCTGGTGCGTCTGATGCGGCTATGCCCTGCGCTGTGCATGGTGGCCCTGGGGGCGGTTGGGCTCATGCTGATAGCCGGGTGTGCGGCGCCAGAGGCCGCGGCCGTGCCCGCTCCAGCTGCTGCCCCGGTTGTGCTGCCCGCCCCGACCATCACGGTCGACCCGGCGAACGGGACCACGTCCGTCGCCCCCGCCGACCCGATCACGGTGAAGGCGACCAACGGGAAGCTCACGGGCGTCACGCTGACAGATGAGAAGGGCAGCGCCGTTCCCGGCGCGCTGTCCGCCGACGGCGTGACCTGGACCGCCACCGCTCACCCGAAGTTCGCCACCACCTACCACTTCACCGGCTCCGCGAACGGCAGCGGCGGCACCGCACCGGTGACCGGCACGTTCACCACGGCCACGGCGAAGCGGTGGGTCACGGCCTCGACCACCATCGGCGACGGCCAGGTCGTCGGTGTCGCCGCGCCGATCATGATCCAGTTCAGCCGGTCCATCGCCGTTGCCGACCGACCCGCGGTCGAACGGGCGCTGCAGGTCACCACGTCCGTTCCGGTCACGGGATCGTGGGCCTGGCTGCCCGACGCGTACGGCGGGTCCCGGGTGCACTGGCGGCCGCAGAGCTACTGGCCTTCGAACACCACCGTGACGATGGCCGCGCACCTCGACGGGGTGCGCATGGGCGCGGCCGTGTTCGGCAAGACCGACCTCACGACCCAGTTCACGATCGGGCGCTCCCAGATCGTCCGGGCCGACGCGCGGACGCACCGCATCCAGGTCGTGCGCGACGGCCACGTGGTGATGGACCTGGCCGCCAGCTACGGCGCCGAATCCGATCCCCGACGCGTCACCCGCAGCGGCACTCACATCGTGATGGGCAAGTCCGAGACCGTGCTGATGTCCAATCCCGACTTCGGCTACACCGAGGTCCCGGAGCACTGGGCCGTGCGGATCTCCAACAACGGCGAGTTCATCCACGCCAACCCACTATCGGTCTCGGCGCAGGGCAAGCGCAACGTCACCCACGGCTGCATCAACCTGAGCACGGCCAACGCCAAAGGCTATTTCGGCACCGCGTTGTTCGGGGACCCGGTCGAGGTGACCGGCACAGCGGTGAAGCTGTCGGCCGCCGACGGGGACGTCTACGACTGGGCGGTCCCGTGGGACCGGTGGACCGCGATGTCCGCCCTGCACTAATGGGGACGATCTTGTTGCGTTTTCGGGGTCATGGCCCCGGGATCGCAACAAGATCTGTGAGTGTCGGCCGCGCCGGATGAGGAACTACGCGGCGGAGGTCACCTTCTGCGCCTCCCGAGCGCGCTCGTGCAGGCGGGCCCGGATCTCGTCGGGAGTGTAGGCGCGGCGCTGGCGTTCGGCCCGCACCGTCACGACGCCCGTCGCCGCCACCCCGGCGAGGCCGGCCAGACCGACCCACTTCCACCAGCGCACGGCACTACCCTACCCGGATGCCGGGAGAAGTGATCACTCTCGACCGCGCGGTCGAGCTCGCGCGTACGGGCGACATCTGGGTGTTCCGCGGGACCAGCGGGGCGGACAGGGCGATCCGCGGCCTGACGAACGCCCCGGTCAACCATGTCGGCATGGCGGTCGCGCTCGACGACCTGCCGCCGCTGATGTGGCACGCGGAGCTCGGCCGCAGCCTGCCCGACATGTGGACCGGGGAGCGCCAGCGCGGTGCGCAGCTGCACGACCTGCAGGCGGCCGTCCTGCAGTGGGGGCAGCGCTACGGGCAGCGTGGCTGGGTGCGCCAACTCTCCGGCGACCTGACCCGTGAACACGAGGACGGGCTGCTGCGCGCGATCGCCCGGCTGGACGGCACACCCTTTCCCTCGACCGCCGCTCTGGCCGGGCGGTGGCTGCGCGGGCGAGTGCCCCAGCTGCGCCACGGCCACCGGCGCGGGGCCAGGACCGGGGACGGTGAGATTGACAGCGACAGTGACGGTGACGGCGACGGTGGGCAGGACTCAGCGGCCCTGGAGACGGCCTACTGCGCCGAGGTCGTGGCCGTCACGTTCAACGAGATGGGCCTGCTGGCCGACGACCACCGCCCCAGCTGGTATGACCCCGGCCGATTCTGGAGCGGTGACGATCTCGTACTGGCCGACGGGTTCGCGCTCGGTGGCGAGATCGAGGTCGTGGTGCCCCCAGCCGTCGCGCCGCTGCCTGTCGCGGCCCGCCGCAGGCGCCTACGCCGCAGGCGGTGATCCCGGCGGCTCACCGGCCGCTCCAGCGCGGGGCGCGCTTCTCCCGGAACGCGGCCACCCCCTCCGCCGCGTCGGCCGAGGCGTTGACCTCCGCCGACGCACGCTCGGTCGCCGCCCAGCCGAGCACGTCGCGGTCGGCGTCGGCCGCGGCCACCCCCCGCAGCGACAGCCGCTGGGCGACCGGTGCATGCGCGCACACCCGCTCCGCGAGCTCCACCGCGGCCTGCTCGGCCGTCCCCGGCTCGACGAGGCGGTTGACCAGGCCCAACGACCAGGCGCGCTCGGCGTCGAGCGGGTCGCCGGTGAGCAGCATCTCGCGCGCGACGTTGGGCGGCAGGGCGCGCGGGGCCCGGAACAGCGCCCCGCAGTTGGCGACGAGACCGCGCGCGGTCTCCGGAAGCGCGAACCGCGCCGTCCTGGAGGCCACCACGAGATCGCAGGCCAGCACGATCTCGAACCCGCCCCCGTAGGCCAGGCCCTCGACCGCGGCTATCAGCGGAGTCGCACGGTCTCGGCGCACGACGCCATAGCCGCCGCCGCGCGGGGTGGGCGGCCCGGCGCCGACGGCCAGGTCGGTGCCTGCGGAGAACGCCACCGGCGTGCCCGCGAGGACACCCGCCCACAGATCGGGGTCGTCGTCGAGCAGGTTCAGTGCGGCATCCAGCGCCGCGGTGGTGTCGGCGTCGATCGCGTTGCGCTTGTGGGGACGCTCGATGCGGACGAGCAGGATCCGGCCGCGGCGCTCGGTGGTCACGGTGAGCGGCGATGGGCCGGGCGGCGGGGTGGACGGGGTCATGGTGACCGACCCTAGATCGTGTCCCGCCCTAGGCTCTCGCCGTGCGCCTGCTCCCCCTGATCGCCAGCGTCGCCGGTGCCGCGGGCGCTCTCACCGCTACCCTGGCCGTCGGCCGCGCCGCCAGCGGACTTCCGACCGCGGTGGGCGCGGCGTCGGCGCAGCTGCGCGCGAGTGCCGCGACCTCGCCGCACTCCGTGGCCGGACGGTTCGCCAACACCGAGCCGAGCTCGGCGGTGGCCCAGCCCGGGCTCGCCGTGATCTTGGGCAGGCTGCTCACCCGCGGGAGCACCGGCCGTCCGGCAGGCCCGGTCCCGCTGGTGCCGGGCGCGGAGACCGGCGAGGCAGGCGCCATGGCGGTCACCTGGTTCGGTCACTCCAGCGTGCTCATCGAGCTCGACGGCCACCGCGTGCTCGCCGATCCCATGTGGAGCGAGCGGGCCTCCCCCTCCCGCAGGCTCGGGCCCCGACGCCTGCACCCGACGCCCACGACGTTGGAACGGCTGCCCGACATCGACGCGGTGTTGATCTCCCACGACCACTACGACCACCTCGACCTGCCCACCGTCTCGGCCCTGCTGGAGCTCGGCAGCGCGCTGTTCGTCGTGCCCGTCGGGATCGGCGCGCACCTGCTGCGGTGGGGGGTGCCCGCCGCCCGGATCGTGGAGCTGGACTGGGGCGGCTCGACCCGGGTCGGCGGCCTCACCCTGACGTGTGTCGAGTGCCGCCACTTCTCCGGCCGCGGCCTGGCCCGCAACACGACGCAGTGGTCGTCGTGGGCGGTGGCGGGCCCGTCTCACCGGGTCTATTTCGGCGGGGACACCGGCTACACGGGGGCATTCGCGCGCACCGGTGCGGAGCTGGGCCCTTTCGACCTCACCCTGCTGCCGATCGGGGCCTACGCCGACTTGTGGCCCGACATCCACATGACCCCGGAGGAAGCGGTCCGCGCACATAGCGACCTGCGCGGCGGACTGCTGTTACCGGTGCATTGGGCCACGTTCAATCTCGGATTCCACACGTGGGCCGAGCCGGTGCGACGGCTGATCTCCGCCGCGGCGAAGGCGGACATCCGGATCGCGCTGCCCCGTCCCGGCCTGCGCATCGACGCGGACGACCCTGGCCCGATAGCCGATTGGTGGTCACCACTGTAGCTAATAGGCTGATTCCGATCGGACACGAACCGCTTCGGCACCCCGTTCGACAATGGTGGGCGTTATCCTTTATCCTTACGCTCAGCAATTGCATCGCCCGCCGTAAACCCCTCGCCTACTGGCGCGGCTTCGGCGCGCCCGGATCCATTGGGAAGGCCCCGACATGGCAAAGCAGACGACGATAGTGCTGGTCGACGACGTAGATGGCAGCGAGGCCGACGAGAAGGTCGAGTTCTCGGTGGACGGCAGAACCTACGAGATCGACCTCTCCGCGGCCAATGGCGAGAGATTGCGCTCGGCACTCGCCCCGTTCATTTCCGCGGGCCGCCGCACCGGTGGCAGGCGGTCCGCCGCCGCCACCACCCCGGCCGCGCGTCCGACCTCGGACCGCGAGCTGAACCAGGCCATTCGGGAATGGGGGCTCGCCCAGGGCATGACCGTGTCCGAACGAGGCCGCATACCGTCGAACGTGCTCACCGCCTACCACGCTGCCCATTGAAGAGTTTCTGAGCACCCTCAATAGGCGCTGCGCGATCGGGCGCCTGCATGGGCAACCATCGTTACTTCGGGGCCATCCTGATCGCGCCGTCCAGTCGGATCGTCTCGCCGTTGAGCATCGGATTGGCCACGATGTGGGCGGCGAGCGCGCCGTACTCGGCGGGGGCACCGAGCCGGGCCGGATGGGGCACCTGCCTGCCCAGCGCCGCCTTCACGTCCTCGGGGACACCCGCGAGGAGAGGGGTGTCGAAGAGGCCCGGCGCGATCGCCACCACGCGGATCATCATGCCTGCGAGGTCGCGCGCGATCGGCAGCGTCATGCCGACCACACCACCCTTTGACGCCGAGTACGCGGCCTGGCCGATCTGCCCGTCGAAGGCGGCAATCGACGCGGTGTTGACGATCACGCCGCGCTCACCGTCGACCGGGTCGTGGGCGAGCATCCGCTCGGCGGCCAGGCGCAGCACGTTGAACGTGCCGATCAGGTTGATCTCGATGATCCGGGTGAAGTCGGCGAGGGGGAAGGGACCCTGCTTGCCGACCGTGCGTATCGCGTTGCCGGTGCCCGCGCAGTTGACGCACACCCGCAGCTGTCCCAATGCGTCCGCGACATCCAGGGCCGCGGCGACCTCCGCCTCGTTGCGCACGTCGGCGGCCGCGAACCGGACGTTCTCGCCCAACTCCTTGGCGATCTGCCCGCCCGCCGACAGCGGCAGGTCCAGGATCACGACCCGCGCGCCCGCGCCGAGCAACGCTTTCGTCGTGGCCAGGCCGAGGCCCGAGGCCCCGCCGGTGACCAGTGCTACCGCGCCGGTGACGTCCACCGTGTGTGCCTCCGCCCATCGAACCGTCAGTGGTGACCGTTCCTACCACGGAGCGGGATGCTGACGCGGGTGTGATCGGGTAGACATTCCGACTGTGCTTCCCGGAACCCGCGTTGCGCACCACCGGACGTCCCAAGGGCATCCGGCCGCAGATGCCGCAGCGGCGCATCGACGAGCCGGGCGACAGCTCTGTGGCGATCTTCGGCCGGGCTCATGATCGTCGGTTCGGTGCACAAGGCGGCCAGATGTGACCGGATCTGCACCCCACCAGTGATCAACCCACACCGGGACGTCCCTGCCAACCCATGATCACCGAAAGTGGGGATGCGCTTGGAAGGGCCACAGCCGCGGGTCAGCCCGATTGGGCAACAGCCTCTATCTGGCCGCGATGTCACATATCTGGCGATCATCGCTACTACAGACTCGGCCAGGATGACTCCATGCCCGATCTGACGCCCGAGGAGTTCCGCCGCCGCGCCTATGCCGTCGTCGACTGGATCGCCGACTACCGGGCGGGCCTCCCGGACCTGCCGGTGCAGCCCCACGTCGAACCCGGATCCGTCCGCGCGGCCATGCCCGCGCTGCCCGAGCAACCCGAGCCACTCGACGCGCTGCTCGGCGACATCGCCCGCGTCGTGGTGCCCGCCTCCACCCACTGGCAGCACCCCGGATTCTTCGGCTACTTCCCCGCCAACGCGTCGCTGCACTCGTTGCTGGGCGACCTCCTGTCGGGCGGGCTGGGCGCGCAGGCGATGCTCTGGGCCACCTCACCCGCGGCGACCGAGGTCGAGCAGGCCCTGCTCGACGCGTTGGCGGGCGCGCTCGGCCTCGATCCGGCCTTCACGTTCGACGGCGGAGGGGGCGGCTCGATCCAGGACTCGGCGTCCTCGGCCGCACTCGTCGCCCTGCTCGGGGCGCTGCACCGGGCCAACCCGGCGTGGCGGGCCGAGGGCGTGGACGGCCGCGACCGCGTGTACGTCACCGCCGAGACCCACTCGTCACTGGCCAAGGCGGCGCGCGTCGCCGGGTTGGGCGCGCGGGCGCTGCGCACCGTGGCGTTCGGTCCGGGCACGCTGTCGATGGACCCGGCCGCGCTGGCCACGATGATCGCGCAGGACCGGGCGGCCGGGCTGCGACCCGCGCTCGTGTGTCCGACGATCGGCACGACCGGCACCGGCGCCGTCGACCCGGTCGGTGAGGTGGTGGACGCGGCTACCACGACCGGGGGCGCGCCATGGGTGCACGTCGACGCCGCGTGGGCCGGGGTCGCGGCACTCTGCCCGGAACACCGCCATCTGCTCGACGGCGTCGACCGCGCCGACTCGTTCTGCACCGACGCCCACAAATGGCTCGCGACGGCGTTCGACGCCTCGCTGCTGTGGGTGCGCGACGGGCGGGCGCTCCCGGACGCGCTGTCGATCACGCCGGAGTACCTGCGCAACACCGCGTCCGAGTCCGGGGCGGTCGTCGACTACCGCGACTGGCAGGTGCCGCTGGGTCGCCGCTTCCGCGCGCTCAAGCTCTGGTCGGTGCTGTCGGGTTACGGGCTCTCCGGCCTGCGCGCACATCTGCGGGGCCACATCGCGCTGGCCGAGGAGCTCGCCCGGTGGGTGGCCGACGAGCCGGGCTTCGCCCTCGCCGCGCCCCCCTCGTTGGGGCTCGTCTGCCTGCGGCTGGAGTCCGACGAGCGGACCAGGTCGGTGATGGAGCAGGTCAACGCATCCGGCCGGGCGCTGCTGACCCACACCGTCGTCGACGGGCGCGTCGTCATCCGCGTCGCGATCGGGGGCGTGACGACAGATCGCGAACACGTCGTGGCGCTGTGGGAGCAGTTGCGCAAGGCCGCGTCGGCCCCCTAGTCTCCCCGGCAGGTCACGAGTGCCAGCGTGAAGCCCCGGCTTGCTGGTCGGCAACCCTCCTCCGCGGTGGGGTGCTCCGGGTGACGACCTGGCCGCGGGCGCAGGGTTCGCGGCAAGCGCGAGCCTCTGGAGCGTCTGGTTATGACTGCTGTCGATTCCCGTGTCCCTTCCCGCGCCGGTGCTCCCGGCCTGCCCGCCGTCGTGGGCGCCCACCTGCGCGTCCCGCTGGTCACCGGCGGCGACGCGCCCTACGCCAACCTCGACCTGGCCGCCAGCGCTCCCGCACTGGAGGAGGTCGCCGCGCACGTCGCCCGGCTGCTGCCCTACTACTCCAGCGTCCATCGCGGCGCTGGCTTCGCCTCCCAGGTGAGCACGGCCGCGCTGGAGGCGGCGCGGGCCGAGGTCGGAGCGTTCCTCGGCGCGCGGCCCGACGACGTCGTCGTGATCACCCGCAACACCACCGACGCCCTCAACCTGCTGGCAGGCGCGGTGCCCGGCGAAGTTGTGTGCCTGGACATCGAGCACCACGCGAACCTCCTGCCGTGGCGCGACCGGCGGGTCGTGACCGCGCTCCCGACCGTCGCCGCGACGCTGGACGCGCTGGAGGCGGCGCTGCGCGCGCGACCTGCCGCGCTGGTGGCGGTCACCGGGGCGTCGAACGTCACCGGGGAGGTGCTGCCGATCGCGCGGGTCGCCGCGATCGCGCACGCCGCGGGCGCGAGGGTCGTCCTGGACGCCGCGCAGCTCGCTCCCCACCGGCGGGTCGACATCGCGGCGCTGGACGTCGACTACGTGGCGGTTTCCGGGCACAAGCTCTACGCCCCGTTCGGCGCGGGCGCGCTCGTCGGGCGCCGGGACTGGCTCGACACCGCTCCCCCGCACCTCGCGGGCGGCGGCGCCGTCGCCGAAGTGCGGACCGACGGCACCCGCTGGGCCGCGGCGCCGCACCGGCACGAGGGCGGCACCCCCAACGTTCTCGGCGCGGCCGCGCTGGCCCAGGCCTGCCGCACGCTGGCGCCGGTGCTCGACGGACCGGGCCCCGACCACGAGCGGGCCCTGTTGGCCCGGCTCGACGCAGGCCTCGCGCGGGTGCCCGGCCTGCGGACACTGCGTTTGTGGACACAGCGTTCGTCGACACAGCGTTCGTCGACACAGCGTTTGTGGACACAGGGGCTCTGGCGCGACGACCACGACGGGACCGACCAGGTGGCCGTGCGCTCCTTCACGATCGCCGACCGGCCCGCGGGCTACGTGGCGGCCTACCTTTCGGCGGAGCACGGCATCGGCGTGCGCGATGGACGGTTCTGCGCCCATCCCCTGCTGTCGCGGCTGTGCGGCCCGGACGGGGAGGCGCTGCGGGTGAGCATCGGGATCGGCACGACGACCGAGCACATCGACCGCCTCGTCGCGGCACTGACGACGCTGGTCACCCAGGGAGCAAGCTGGACATACGCGCCGTCGGGCGGGCGGTGGGCCCCCACTCCCGACCCCCGCGACCTCGACCCGCTCGGGCTGGGCGCGCTGACCGGGGACGCCGCGCCATGCGGCCGGTAAGCGCCTAGTCGCGGACGGGGAGGCGGTGGCGCAGCAGCACCCGGCTGCCCCGGTCGTCGTAGTGGATCAGCACCGACTCGACCACGTTGCTCATCATCGGGATGCCCCGCCCGCCGCCGACCCGGGGCTCCTCCCCCGGCGGCCGCCAGTGCCCGTGGTCGACGATCTCGATCGACAGCGTGGCGTCGTCGGTGCCGGGGCCCGGTTCGGTCCACAGCGTCAGCTCCACCGCACCCGACTCCTGTGGCCCGTACGCGTGCAGCACGGCGTTGGCGGCGGCCTCGTCGACGGCGAGCACGACGTCAGCCGTCTCGTCGTCGGTCAGGCGCAGCGGCGTGAGCCAGCCCGCCAGCTCGTGGCGGATGACCGCGAGCTGCGTCGGGTCGGCTGGCCAGCTGCGGTGGACGAACTCGATGCGGCCCGGTTCCATCACTCCAAGTTCCACGGATCGAGGGCTTGCCAAACGCCGCCTGCCGCAGCTCAGTGGTCGTTCGCCGCAGGATTGACGAAGTGAGCGGCTGCGCGGTGTGACGAAGGGCGTTCTCCGCGCTGTGCCATGATCCTGTCCCATGCAGGCGTTCCGGTTGAACGGGTCGCGGGTGCTGGAGATCGACCTCGACGGCGACGTGGTGCGCGCCGCTCACGGGGCCATGATCGCCTACACCGGCGATGTCTCTTTCAAGAGCGCGGGGCTCGGTGGCGGCGACGGGCTGCGAGCCGCGTTGAAGCGCCGCGCCACCGGCGAGTCCGTCTCGCTCATGCAGTGCTCCGGCCGTGGCACGGTGTATTTCGCGAAGGACGCGATGGAGGTGCTGCTCGTCGAGCTCGCCGGGGACACCCTCAAGGTCGAGTCCGAGCAGCTGCTTGCGCTCTCGGACAAGCTCAGCACGGACGTCGCCTTCGCCGGGCTGCGCGGGATGTCGTCGGGCCAGGGGCTGTTCACGACGACGGTCACGGGCTTCGGCACGGTCGCGCTGCTGTCGTCGGGCGGCCCGCCGATCGCGCTCGAGGTGACGCCGCAGTACCCGCTCGTCGTCGACCCGGACGCGTTCATCGCCAGCCAGGGCCAGCTCAACCAGACCTTCGTCACGGACGTGTCCTGGCGCAACCTCATGGGCGAGAGCTCCGGTGAGGCGTTCTCCCTGCGCTTCGACGGCCACGGCGTGGTGTACATCCAGCCAGAGGAGCGCTAACCCCATGCCGTTCGAGCAGGTCAACGGGAAGGTAGTGACCGCGCCGGTCGCGCCTGGGCGCGAGATACTCGCCCGCCGGGGCGCCATGCTCGCCTACACCGGCCAGGTCGGGTTCGCGCCGGTCCACGCGGGTGGCGCGGGCTTCGGCGGCGCCGGGTTCGGTGGCATGGCGGGGCGGATGATGGCCGGTGAGCAGGTCCCGATGATGGTCGCCCAGGGCCAGGGCACCGTTCACTACGGCTACCGCGGCCTGTACATGACCATCATCCAGGTGGACGGCTCCGGGCCGCTGACGGTGGAGGCCGACCGGCTCGCGGCGCACGACGCCTCCCTGCAGTCCACGCTGGTGTTCCTGGGCAGTCAGGGCGGCATCCGCGGTGCCGTGCGGGGTGCCGTCAGCGGACAGGGGCTGTTCACCACCCAGCTGCACGGCTTCGGCACCGCGGTGGTGCTCTCCCACGGCGGGACGATCGCGCTGCCCGTCCGGCCGGGGCAGACCACCACGGTCGATCCCCAGGCCTTCGTCGCCCACGTCGGCCAGGTCACCGCCGACATCGCGCTGAACGCGAGCTGGCGCGACGCTGTCGGCCGGGGATCCGGCGAGGCGATCCAGCTGAAGATGACCGGCAACGGCACCGTCTACGTCCAGGCCTCGGAGCAGAAGATCTGATGACGCCCCCGATCCCGCCCCTGAACCCCGCCACGCTGCCCGACAACGACAACATCCCGGGCAACCACTACGCCTACTGCGTGCGCCTGAACGGGCCGCTGTTCATGCAGACCGGCCGGATGATCGCCTACTACCCGGCGCCCAACGGGCCCGGGATCCGGTTCGAGCCGCTGACGACGGCGAACGTCGCCGGGTTCGTCGCTTCCAGATTCTCCGCCCCGCTGTACTCGCGTGAGTGGGTGATGGCCAACGGGTCGGGGCACCTGATCCTCGGCGACCGCGGGTACGACATCAACAGCTACGACCTCGGCGACGGCAACCTCACCCTGCGCGCGGCGAACCTGTTGGCGTTCGACTCGACGCTCGAGCTCAAGCAGTCGATCGTGCCGGGCTTCCTGACGCTGATCGGCACGGGCAAGTTCCTGGCCTCCAGCTCCGGCCCGGTGATCTTCGCCGAGCCGCCGATCCGGGTCGACCCGCAGGCCCTCGTCGGCTGGGCCGACTGCCCGTCCCCCTCGCACCACTACGACGCGGGCTGGATGACCGGCTTCCTCGGCGGAGCGATGGGCATGCTGTTCGGCGTCCAATCCGGGGAGGAGCGGCAGTACGACTTCACCGGCGCGGGCACCGTCCTCCTGCAATCCAGCGAGAACGCCCTCGCCGACCCGCACCTCCTGCAGCAGATCGAGGGCCAGGTCGGCGGCCTGGGCACCCCGGGCCTGACCCACCTGCAGAGCGTGATCGCCCAAAAGCTGAACCAGCAGCAGCACTAGCCTGCGGGCCACGGCGCGGCGTCATCGGTCGAAGGGAACCTCGGCGGGGTTTGCCCGCAGGCGAAACCCCGCTGGCGTACGCCTCGGCCGCTCACGGCGAGCACCTGCGAGCGAGCGCCCGACCCGTGCCGAAACGGCAGATTCGCCGTGGTGAACCGCCCGACTCACCGTGGCCGGACGCCCGACTCACCGTGGCCGGACGCCCGACTCACCGCGCCGGAGCGGCCATTCGGCCGCTGCTCACCCAGGGCCCTCAAGCGGCCCGAGGAGCTCATCGATCTCTGTGGGTCCCAGGTGACCGTCGACGACGTCACCGATCTCGTCCAAGCGGGCAAGCGCCTCAACGATGGCGTCCTCGAACTCCGGCGCGTACTCGATGTCCAGCGGCTGGATCGGCCCACGTCCGGCGCCTGGCGCGTAGCCCCGGCGGACGAACGAGGCCCATTGCTGGACGTCACCTGGCTCGACCCGGCCCGCACGCAGGTCGCGCAGCACCTTGGTCACCGCGTGCTCGGTGAGCATGAGCGGACGGCCCGCGAGCCCCTGGACCAGCTCGTCGTGTGGAACGGCGCGGATCCCCGATATCAAGGCGACATCACCGCCCAGCAACTGCTGCACGGTGCGAGAGGACGTTGTGCTGCTCATGGACCGCCGTACACCCACTTCCGCTCTATCAGCCCATCGGGGCCGAGGGTGTCCTTGTACTCCCTGAGCACCCTTCCGGCCTCGTCGACGTCTTGGACGTACAGCTTGCCGTAGCCCGGGTTGTTGGCAGGCGAGAAGAACTGTAGTCGGTGTCCTCCGCCCTCCAGCTGCGATGTACGAAACTGCTCGCTCTTCGCGGTGGCGTCCCGGAAGAACCGGTTTGCCGCCGCGCGGAGGTCGCCATCGAACGCCTCTCGGGCCGCCGCTTTGCCCGCGTAGTCGACGAAGCCGTGGCTGATCGGGAGGTCGGATCCCAGATGCTCTGCGGCGATGGCCGCGGTGCCCTCCGCCGCCTCCGGCAGCCGCTCGGCCTCTTCCGCCGTGGCACGGGTCAGCCGGGCACCGAGGAGTGGCTTCAGCTTCTGGGCAACCCGCGCGACGCGGGCGACGACGGCCGCGATCGTCTCCGCCACCGCACCCGCCGCCTCGGCCAGCCGCGCGATGAACGCGCCGACCCGCGCGGCCGTCGCGGCCAGGCGCCCCGCCTCGACGGCCTGCGCGCCTGCTTCCCCGATGCCCGCGGTGAGCACCCCGGCCACGGCTCCCGCCGCTTCGATCGCCACCGTCCAGGCCACGAGGCTCACCAGCTCGTCCTCGACCCCGCGGTGGCACTCCTCGACGCGGTCGGCGTAGTCGACGCAGGCGCTTGCCAGATCTCGGCAGGCCGTCGCGACGTCGTCGATCTGCGCGCCGAGGTTCTGGCAGACGACGACGGCGTCGTCGATCTCGGGTGACTGGACACTCCTGATGGCCGCCACGGCCGTCGGGACCATCGCCGACGCGGCGCGGACCGCATCGGCGGCCGTCGACCACGCCGCAGCGGCCGACCGCAGGGTGGCGGGGTTGCCGTCGGGCCAGACGTAGCCGACGAGGCGCGCGATCATGCCCCAGCCGCTCGGCGGACCGACCGAGCCGCCGGACGCGGACGGCAGCGCGGGCGCCGGGACGGCAGGCACCGCCGTGTAGTCGGTGGTGTCGGGTGGGGGCGGCGGCCCACCCGGGTTCGATGCCGCCTCCGCCGCCGCGTGGTTGAAACCGCTCTGAGCCAGCAACGCCGCGACGGCGTGGCAGGCGTTGGCCAGGTCGGCGACCCCGCCAGCCGCCACCGCGGCCGCCTCGTCGTACGCCGTGGCCCACCGGACGCCGCCGGGATCCGAGCCGCCCATCGCCGCGGTGCCCGCGAGCTGCGCCGCGAGCCCGGAAAGGGCGGCGGCGAGCTGATCGGCCACCTGATGTCCCATGACCGCGCTCGCCGCAGCGAACGCCGACGGGTCCACGTCGATGGGCCGGTCCGGCAGGACCGCCAGTGCCGCCGCGCCCTGGCCGGTCACCGCAGCTGGTCCCACATGCGGACGTTCGCGGTGGCCGCCGCCACGTAGTTGGCGTGGGCGGTGGCCGCGATCGAGCGCATCGTCGCCAGCCCGGCCCGCATCTGCGCGGCACCCCGCTGCCACTCGTCGTGGGCGGCCCGCTGCGCCTGCGCGGCCTCGCCCGACCAGGTCAGGTGCAGCTCGTCGACGCGGCGCTGCACCTGGGCGAGCACGGTCTGCAGGTGCGCGTCCAGCGCGCCCAGCCGCTGCACGACGTCGGCGAGCTGCGCGGGCCGCACGCGGAACCCGGCCGTCATCGCAGGGCCCGGCCGGGCGCGGCGACCGTGCTCGCCGCGCCCGCGTCGACAGCGGAGTAGGCCCGCCCGGTGGTGTCCAGGAGCCCGCCCATGGCATCGAGCGCCCCGACGACGTCGCCCGCCCCCGCCTGCCATCGTCGCCAGCCTTCCGCGAAGCCGTCAGCGGCGCGCCCGTTCCACCCGGCCGACAGCAGCGCCTGCACATCGCCGCTGACGTCGGCGATCGTCGTGCGGGCCTCGGTGGCGAGCCTGCCGACCATCGACCCGCACAGTCGCAGCTCGATCGCGGTCACGGAGAAGTCGTCGGCCATGCGGGGCAGTGAACGGGGGTCGGGCCCCGCGCCGAGGCCGATTGGTGCGACATCACCCGATGGGAGCATTCGGGCAGGACGCCCACGCCTGGCTCACCACAACCCAGAGGTGAGTCGGGCGTCGCGACACGGCGAGTTGGGCATCTCGACACCGAACTCGCCGTGTCGAAATGCCGGACTCGCCATGCTCAGATGCCGGACTCACCGTGCTCAGATGCCGGACTCACCGTGCTCAGATGCCGGACTCACCGTGCTCAGATGCCGGACTCACCGGTCTACTTCTCGGCCAGCCAGACGAACGACAGCGCGGGCAGACGCAGCCGCCCCTCCCGCACGACCGGCGGGCCGTCGGAGGACAGGACGGTGTCCAGCGCGCCGAGCCCGTCGACCAGGCGCGCGTCGACCGTCGTGGGCTGGTCGGAGAAGTTGACCATTCCGACGAAGTGGCCGCTGCGCGGGTGTCGCCGCCGCCAGGCCAGAACGTGCGGCGAGTCCGGCGTGAGCACCGCCGACTCCCCCGCCGCGTGCAGCGCAGGCAGCCCCGACCGGCCGCGGACGAGCGCCCGGAACCAGCCGAACACCCGACCCTCGACGGTTGAAGGGTCATGTCGGCGGGCCGCGGCGGCGTCGTCGAAGTGCGGCCGATGCATCCAGCGGTTGTCGCTCGCCAGGGCCGGGTCGTCGAGGTAGGTCGTGTCGTTGTCCTGCGCCAGCTCATCGCCCATGTAGAGCAGCGGCACCCCGCCCCAGCCCAGTGTCACCGCATGCAGCAGCACCAGCCGCCGGATCGCGAGCTCCAGCGCGACCGGGTCGCCGCGCTCGCGCGCCTCGCCGATCCCGCACAGCGCCGCGGTCGATCCGGAGATGCGCGCGTCGCCGCTCTCCGGGTTCTCGCCGAACAGCGCGCCACGGGCGTAGGACATCGGGAAACGGCCGGAGAAGAAGGCGTTGAGGAAGTCCCGGTGGGCGAACGGGTCGAAGCCGACCGCGCGGGCGTCGACATCGCCGACCGCCCACCCGATGTCGTCGTGGCAGCGGACGTAGGTGGCCCACGACGTCTCGGGCGGGATCGGGCGCAACCGCCGCAGCGACTGGACGGCGAGGCGGGCGTCCTTGGTGGCGAGGCTCGACCACAGCATCACCATCAGCTGGTTGTGGTAGGCCATCTCGCACTCGGGCCGGTAGCGGTGGTGGCCGCCCAGGTAGGCGACGAGGTCGTCGGGCGCGACGATCGCCTCGGCCTTGAACACGACGGCGGGTGCCGCGAGCTTCGTCAGCGCGTGCAGCGCCTGGACGATGTCGTGCACCTCCGGCTGGTTCATGCACGAGGTGCCCAACCGTTTGCCCATGAACGGCACCGCGTCCATGCGGAAGATCTCGACGCCGCGGTTGGCCAGCCAGAGGATCGTGTCCAGCACGGCGCCGAACACGCGCGGGTTGCCCCAGTTGAGGTCCCACTGGTAGGCGAAGAACGTCGTCCAGACCCAGGCGCCCTCGCCGTCGGGCCCCGCCTCGTCGACCCAGGTGAACGAGCCCGGCGCCTGGTCGGGGAAGACGTCGACGATCGTCGCCTCGTAGGCGTCGGGCATCGTGCGGTCGGGGAAGGCGTAGTAGAAGTCGGCGTAGTCGGGCTCGCCAGCCAGCCAGGCCCGGGCCCACGGGTGCTCGCGCGCGGTGTGGTTGAGCACCAGGTCCACGCAGAGGCTCATGTCGCGGGCACGGAGCTCGCCCGCCACGTTCTCCAGGTCGTCCATCGTGCCGAGGCGCGGATCGACGGCGCGGTAGTCGGCCACCGCGTACCCGCCGTCGTTGGCGCCTTCGCGCGGCTTGAGCAGCGGCATCAGGTGCAGGTAGGTGACGCCGAGCTCGGTGAGATGGTCCAGCCGTCCCGACAGCTTCTCCAGCTTGCCCGCGAAACGATCGGTGTAGGCGACGTAGCCGACCATCCGCTGGTGCTGGTACCACCGCGGGTCGATCTCGCGGCGCCGGTCGACGTCGCGCAGGTCGGCAGGACGCCGCCGGGCCGCCGCCAACGCGAGCCGAACGAGCTCGTCGACCAGCCCGTCGGACTGCTCTCCGTAGAGGGCCGTGATCGGCACGTGGATGTCGGCGAACCAGAGTTCGAGACGCGCGAGGAACGCGACGGCCTCGCTACGCCCCAGTGCGCGATGGGCCTCCTCGGCCAACGCGGGACGCAACCGGGCAAGCGATCCGGCGGCGGAGCCCTCCGGCGTTGACGCGATCACCCGGCCATCCTGCCGGTCGTCGCATCTTCCGCTGTCACCGCCATCCGACGACCGGAACATCCTTCGCATGTCGGACACCGAACCGGATGCTCGCCTCCCAGGTGCCCCCCGGCTCGAGGAGCGCGGTCCACTCGAGGCGGCCCAGCTCGTCGCGCTCGCTCGGCTCCGGCTTGACCTCGATGTCGACCACCTGGACGTCGGGGTGACGCGACACGGGCACCCGTTCGCGGACGACGATCCTGGCCTGCGCCCGGCGGCCGTTGCGGACCTCGACCCGCCACCGCTCCACGGCACTGATCTTGCCGCCCAGCATCGCTTTGTGCGGCGTGCGCTCCATCAGCTCGCGTTCGACGGCCACCCGGTCGTCGACGCCGAGCGCGAGCTCCAGCTCGGCGCCGGGAGCCGTCGCGTCGATGTGCGTCGTGCCGACGAACGCGCCGTCGAGGAACGCCGAGAGCGGACCCGCCAGCAACGCGTGCCCGCCGCTGTTGACGACCGTCGCGCGCAGGTGCGCCGACGGGTCGATAGCGGGCGCGATGACGTGGTCGAGGCGGGCGTCCAGGGTGGCGGTGGTGACCGTGGCGCGGTGCGGGGTGCCGTCGGCGGGCACCGCGGTCGGCCGGGGCAGGCGCCAGGCGACGGCGAGCGTGCCCTCTTGCATGTGGGCGACGACGTCCTGCACTGCCTCCTTGGCGGCGAAGCGTTCCCGAGGCGCGCCCCCGGCGGGCGCGCTCATGGCGAGAGCCGCCATCGGCGGGGCAGGCGCCGCGACGTCGACCCACCACGGCGACAGCTCCGGCACCGCGCCCGCCATGCCAGGCCGCGCCGTGGAGAGCGTGAGGTCGCAGGCGGGCCAGTCCTCCCCCGTGGACTGCGCGACCATGCCGTACCAGGTGAGGGCGAGTGGGCCCGCACCGTCGATACGGGCGTCGTACGCGCACGACCAGCCCGCGCCGCGGACGACATAGGTCAGCTCCAGCTCCAGCTCTCCCGCGGCGTCGGCCTCCACCGCGATCCGGGCGTCGCGACGTCGTCGACCGGAGCCGTGCAGGCGTTCGAGCTCGGCCTGCGCGGCGGCGCGAACACGCTCGGCGTCGGCGCGCCGCTCGGTGTGCCCCCTGCGGCTCGCCGCGACGTCGACGAGCTGCGCCGCGACCGCGGACGACACCTCGGCGATCCGGGCTGTGCCCGCGGTGCCCTCGGCCAGCGCGAGGGCGAGCCGGTCGCCCGAGCGCACCGCCAGCCGGTGCAGCAGCTGCTCGCGGGCGATGTCGCCCGCGTCGGCCCCGTCGATCTCGGCGAGCGCGCGCTCGGCGTCCCGGACAGCCTGCTCGGCGGCTCGGACCCGGTCGTCGGGCGCGGCGACGAGGTCGCGGCGCACCACGTCGACGCCGATCACCCGCATCGCCACCCCTGCCTCTTCCCCTCCGCCCGAGACGCGCCCCACGACCCGCACCGAGTCGTCGAGCAGTGTCTCCGGCAACCCCGCGACGACCAGCTCCGCGGGCCCCGCGTCCAGCGCGACGGTGCCGCGGCGGGTGACCCTGGCCCGATCAGGATGCACCGTGACGGCGACGATGGGTGCAGACAAGTCCGGTGCTGCGACATCCGGTGCGGGGAGGTCCATACCGGACGACGCTACCGGGAAGATGGACCCGGCGACCGCCTCTTGAGGGGTGGGGGAGGCGGTCGCCGGCACGCACGGCGGCGCCAGAGGCTCGCCTGTGCGCTACTCCACGGTAACCACGGATTTGGCGGCCGGGGGATCTACGCTCGGCGAGTGATGTCACCAGCGGGGCCAGGGACTCTTGACGCCGTAGCCGACAAGCTGTATGGGCTGCACCCGGACGCTTTCGTCCCGGCCCGTGACGACGCGGTCGCGGAGGCGCGGCAGGCTGGCGACCGCGATCTCGCGCGGGCGATCGCCCGCCTGCGGAGGCCGACGCGGGCCGCGTGGCTGTCCAACCTGCTCGCCCGCGAGCGCGCCGAGCAGCTCGAGGGCCTGCTCGCCCTCGCCGACGACCTCGCCGCCGCCCAGCGCACGCTCGACGGCGGCGCGCTGCGGGCGCTGTCGGCCCAACGCGGCCGTCTGGTCGCGGCCATGGCGCGGGAAGGCGGCAGGCTGGCCGCCCAGGCGGGCGACTCCGCCACGGAGTCGGTGGTCCGCGACCTGTCGGGCATCCTCGACGCGGCGCTCGCCGATCCGGCCGTCGCCGACGAGGTGCGCTCAGGCAGGCTCACGCGCACGGTCAGCTACAGCGGGTTCGGGCCCGGCCCCGGCTCCGCGCCCCCGGACAGACCGCGCTCGCCCGCGGCGGCCCCCACCCGGCACGGCGCCGAGGCCAACGGGGCAGGTGCCCAGCGGGCAGGCGAAGACCGCGCCGAATCCTCCGCTCCAGCGCCTGAGCAGACCGGGCGGGACGACGAGCAGGAGCGGATCGAGCGCGAACGAGCCGAACGGGAGCGCGCGGAGGCCGAGCGCAGGCGCGCCGAGCGGGCGCAGCGCGAGCAGGCCCTCGCGGACGCGGAACGCGCTGCGGACGACGCCAAGGATCAGCAGGAGAGGGCCGACGCGGCCCGCGCCGACGCCGATGCCGCCCACGAGTCGGCGCGAGCCCAGGTGGCGGACCTGGCCGCGGAGCTGGAGGCGGCCCGGGAACGGGAGCGCACCGCGTCGGCCGCCGCGCGCGCCGCGACCGCCGCCGCCCGTGACGCCGCGCGGGAGGCCTCCACAGCGGCCGCCCGCGCCGACCGCGCCCGCGGCCGCTTGGCCGAGCTCCCCTGACCCACCACCGGTCCACGATCCCCGCCAGTGGTGCCGTCGCTGCGCGGGCTGCGAGGTTGTCCGCCGCGGTGCGAGGTTGTCCTGCCGCGGTGCGGGTTGTCTGCCGCAGTGCGGGTTGTCTGCCGCGGTGCGGGTTGTCTGCCGCGGTGCGAGGTTGTCTGCCGCGGTGCGAGGTTGTCTGCCGCGGTGCGAGGTTGTCTGCCGCGGTGCGAGCTCGGCCGCCGGATCTGTGGGCCGCGGCTTCGCAGACCGCGCTGGCACGTCGCAGGGTCCATGGCGTCTGCGAAGCGCACGCGGAGCCTGCGAGGACCCGGTGGACCGCCCTCACCAAGCCCGACCTCGCACACCTTCTGGTGTCGCCACAGAAGCTCGGTCCTCTGCGACGACACCACACCATCTGACAAGTGCGGGGATCGCCGTCCGACCCACAAGATCGGCAGCAGTGGTGCCACGGGTGCAGATGTGGACCCCCGACACCACACCCGGCGATCACCCCGGACTACGCCCCGGCAAGATCGGCGGAAGTGGTGCCACGGGTGTAGATGTGCGCCCCCGACACCACACCCGGCGATCACCTCGGCCCACGCCGTGGACGTCCGCTGGGTGTCAGCGTCGGCGAGCCGTGAGCAGACCCAGCAGATTGAGCAATCCCCACCCGACGCCGACCGCCACCGCCTTCTTCCGCGCGCCGGGGTCGTCGTTCGGCGAGAGGGCAAAGATGAGGGCGTCGCCCAAGTCGGCCGCGATGCGCGCGCCGATCGCCAGCTGCAGCGCGGGACCCGCGGGCGCCGCGGCCATGGCGATCCCGTTCGCCAGGTCCCGCACTCCGACCGCGCGCACCAGAATGGCCACGGGTACCGGCGGCCCTGCCTGCGACAACCCTGCCCCCGACAGCCCCGCAGGCGTAGCGAAGATCGACGGCCGGACGAGCGTCGAGAGCCCGTACACGGCGGTGAGCACGCCGAGCGTGCGCGGCAACCAGGTCATACGAGCGATCCTCTCAGCGCGCGGCCGACACCGCGCGCGAGACCAGCCGCACGTGGGATCGCTCTCGACGCCTGCGCTGCGCCGCACGTTCACCTGCCGTTCGTGCACGGCCCGTACGGTCCGCTCGGCATCCAGAACCCAGGGACGGGACCCATGGACCTCACTGTCATCGTCGTCGTGGTCATCGTGACCGCGCTGGCGTTCGATTTCACCAACGGTTTCCACGACACGGCCAACGCCATGGCCACGTCGATCGCCACGGGGGCGCTGAAGCCCCGCACGGCGGTGATCATCGCAGGCGTCCTCAACCTCGTCGGCGCGTTCCTGTCCATCCAGGTCGCCAAGACGATCTCCAGCGGGCTCGTGGACGAAACCAAGATCACCCCTGTTGTGATCTTCGCAGGGCTGGTCGGCGCCATCCTGTGGAACCTCATGACCTGGCTGTTGGGGCTGCCGTCCAGCTCGTCGCACGCGCTGTTCGGCGGCCTGATCGGCGCCACATGGGTCGCCGCGGGCGCCGAGGCGGTGAAGTTCGGCGGCGTGATCAGCAAGGTGCTGCTGCCCGCCCTGCTGTCGCCGATCGTGGCCGGGATCATCGCCCTGATCGCGACCTACCTCGGCTATCGAATCGCCGCGCGCGGCCGCGACGCCACGGTCAAGACGGGCTTCCGGTACGGCCAGATCCTGTCGGCGTCCATGGTCGCGCTCGCGCACGGCACCAACGACGCGCAGAAGACGATGGGCGTCATCACGCTGACGCTGATCGCCGCGGGCGCTCTGCCCGCCGACGCGGGCCCGCCCTTCTGGGTCATCCTCGGCGCGGGCCTGTCCATCGCGCTGGGCACCTACCTCGGCGGCTGGCGGATCATCCAGACCCTCGGCAAGCGGGTCAGCGAGATCCAGACGCCGCAGGGCTTCGCCGCCGAGACCTCCAGCGCGGTCGTCATCCTCACCTCGGCCAACCTGGGCTTCGCGCTGTCCACCACCCAGGTGGCCACCGGGTCGATCTTCGGTGCGGGCGCCGGTCGACGGCTGGCGTCGGTGCAGTGGGGCGTGGCCGGGCAGATGGCGCTGGCCTGGCTGCTGACCCTGCCCGCCGCGGCCGCGGTCGGCGCGGTCGCCTCCTGGGTGGCCGCCACCGGCACCGTCGGCACGATCATCGTCGCCCTCGTGCTGGTCGGACTCGCGGGTGGCATCTACGCCCTGTCGCGGCGTAGCCCGGTCACAGCCGACAACGTCAACGACGTCCCCGCGCCCGCCGCCGTCGGCGCGAGCGCCTGATCGCGAGGGAGCCCAAATGATCAACTGGGGAGCACTGGGCCTCGTCGGGCTCGTTTCACTGGCTGTCGGTGTGGTCGTGGTAGTCCTCGTCGCGATCGCGCTCGTCGGGCTTTCCGCCCGCGAGCTCGCGGAGGGCGAATCCAACGTCTCACCCGATGCCCCCGCCACGGCCACGATCGACGGCACCCCGCCGGTCGGGCTCGCCACAGCGCCCGCGATGTCTGCGGCGTTGGGCACGGTGCTCGCGGTGGTCTGCCTGCTGGCCGTGGCGGCGATCGTGATCTACGGCCTGTCCCTGATCATCTTCCACCACTGACGGTGATCACCGGGGCCGGGCCGCGGGGTCCGGCACCGGCGGCCCCGTCACGCGGCCGCGCCGCGTCCCACGAGGGCCGTGCCGTCGCGGAACAGCACGCCGTTGGCGCAGCGGGCCTCGACCTTCCCGCCCGCGAACTGCTCGGTGTAGAGCCGGGCGTAGAGGCCGTCGCGGGCGAGCAGTTCAGCGTGCGTGCCGCGCTCGACGATCTGCCCGTTCTCGACGGCGAGGATCACGTCGGCGCCCAGGATCGTCGACAGGCGGTGGGCGATCGCGATCGTCGTCCGCCTGCGCGTCGCGTTCTCCAACGCCTCCTGGACCAGCCGCTCGGAGGTGGTGTCCAGCGCGCTGGTCGCCTCGTCCAGTATGAGGATGCGGGGGTCTTTGAGCAGCACCCGCGCGATGGCGAGCCGCTGCTTCTCCCCGCCGGAGAGGCGGTAGCCGCGCTCCCCCACCAGGGTGTCGTAACCCTGGGCGAAGGAGACGATCCGGTCGTGGATGTTGGCCGCGCGCGCGGCGTCCTCCAGCTCGGCCTGCGTGGCGGCGGGCTTGGCGTAGCGCAGGTTGTCCGCGATCGAGGCGTGCAGCAGGAACGTGTCTTGGGTGACCATGCCGATCGCGTCCGCGACCGACGCCTGGGTCAGCTCCCGCACGTCCTGGCCGTCGATCAGCACCCGGCCCTCGTCGACGTCGTAGAGCCTCGGCACCAGGTAGGACAGCGTGGTCTTGCCGCCGCCGCTCGGTCCGACGATCGCGGCCAGCTGACCGGGCTCCACGACGAACGACGCGTCGCGCACCGCCCAGACCGGCTCGTCCCCGTCGGGGTCGCCGTCTCCGTTTGGTTCGGTGTTGGCGGCGGGCGGGTAGGCGAACCAGACGTGGTCGAGCTCGACCCGGCCCGTGACCGACGCGGTGTCGAGCACCCGCGCCGAGGGGGCGTCGAGGATGCGCGGGACGAGATCGAGGTAGGTGAAGATCCGCCCGAACAGCGCGAGCGAGGTCTGGACGTCCAGCGAGACGCGCAGGAGGTTGACGGTCGGGAAGAGCAGCCGGGTCTGCAGCGTCGTGAACGCGACGATCGTGCCCGCGGTGACCGCGGCGCCGCTGCCCGCCACGATGAGGAGGCCCGCGACCAGGTAGACGAGCGCGGGCGTGACACCGAGGAACGTCTGGACGACGGCGAAGAACGACTGGCCGGTCATCGCCTGGCGGACCTGGAGATCGACCTGCCGGGCGTTCTCCTCCTTGTAGCGCCGGACCTCGTCGGCCTGCCGGTTGAACACCTTCGCCAGCAGCACCCCGGAGACCGACAGCGCCTCCTCGGTGATCGCTGTCATGTCCGAGAGCGACTCCTGCGTGCGCCCGGCCAGCGCGCGCCGCACCCGTCCCACACGCACCTGCAGCAGGATGAACAACGGCACGAGCGCCACCGCGACGATGGTCAGCTGCCACGAGAGCAGCACCATCGCCACCAGTGCCGCGACGACGGTCACGACGTTGCCCAGGATCGAGCTGGCCGTCTCCGACAGCACCGACTGGACGCCCCCGACGTCGTTGGCCAGCCGCGACTGGATCGTCCCTGTGCGTGTGGCGGTGAAGAAGGCCAGGTCCATGCGCTGCAGGTGCTCGAACAGCCGCCCGCGCAGGTCGGCCATGACCCGGTTGCCGAGCAGGGTCGTCTGGTAGGTCTGGTAGACGCCGATGAGCGCGGTGACCACCGGCACGGCGATCATCCCGGCGACCAGCCAGACCAGCAGCGTCACGCGGACGCCGCCGCCGTCGGTCGGGAAGAGCGCCCGGTCGAACACCGCCTGGGTGAGGAAAGGGGTGAGGATCCCCAGGCCGCTCGACACCAGCACGGCGAGCACGATCGCCGTCAGCGAGCCACGGTAGGGCGTGAACAGCGCCCACACCCGACGGCCGAGCTGGTCGGAACCCGGCGACCCCGGCAGCGCAACAGGTGACGACTCAGGCGACGCAGCAGTCATGACAGGAGCCTATTGACATGCCGACCACCATCGTCCAGATCACCGACCTGCATGTCGTCCCGGAGGGCAGCCTGCTCCCCGGCGGGGTCGATCCGGTCCCTCCGCTCGCGGCCGCACTCGAGGCCATCGCGACGGCGGGCGACCCGATTGCGGCGGTGCTGTTCACGGGCGACCTCGTCGACCGCCGCGACCCCACGTCCTACCAGCGGCTGCGGGGGTCGTCGAGCCCGTCATGGCGCGGATGGGAGTGCCGCCTTGTTCGCCGCGGGCAACCACGACGACCGGTCGGCGTTGCGCGAGCACCTGCTCGGCGTGGCCCCTTCGACGGCCCCGCTCGACCACGTGGCGTGGGTCGGCGGGGTGCGCGTGGTCGTCCTGGACAGCACGGTCCCCGGCTACGCTTACGGCGAGCTGAGGCCTGACCAGCTCGCGTGGCTGGCCGACGAGCTGGCCACGCCCGCGCCGGACGGCACGGTGCTCGCACTGCACCACCCGCCGCTGCCCTCGCCGTCCCGGCTGATCCAGGGCATCGGGCTGCGCGACCGCGCCGGGCTCGGCGATGTGCTGGCAGGCTCCGACGTGCGGGTGGTGCTGTCGGGCCACACGCACGTCACCAGCGCGGGCACGGTGGCGGGCATCCCGGTCTGGGTGGGCGCCTCGACGGCCACGGCCTGGTACGGCCTCACGCCTGCAGGTGGCGAGAGCACGGTGTGCGCGCCGTCGGTGAGCCGCATCGACCTGTTCCCCGACGGCGAGCTGCTGGCCTCGACGGTCCCGGTGGGCGCTCCCCTGGTCGGGGGCATGAGCGACGCCCAGATCGACGCGACCGTCGCCCCGCAAGGCTGAGCAGGCGCAGCATGTGATCTTGTTGCGCTCCGACGGCTATGACTGCCGAAACGCAACAAGATCGGCCCTGAGTCCGATGGTGATTGCCGTGGGCGTCACATGAGCGCGGCGAGTCGGCCGTGGTTGTTGTGTCCGGCGCCCTGCTGTGCGGTTCGCGGCGATCATTGCGTCCGGGGCCCGATGATCGTCAACACCGGCCGGGTTCATGATCGTCGGTTCGGTGCACAAGGCGGCCAGATGCGACCGGATCTGCACCCAACCGGTGATCAACCAACGCCCGGGACGTCCGCTTAGCCATTGTCCAGCCAGCGCAGGATCGCGTCGGTGTGCTCGCCGAGGGCCGGAATCGGGTCCATCCGAGGCGTGTGCCCGCCCAGCGTCAGCGGCGGCAGGAGCGCGGGAACCGGGCCCGCGGGTGAGCCGACCTGCGTCCAGCGGTCCCTGGCGAGCAGCTGAGGATGCTCGAGCACCTCGGCGACCTCGCGACGGCGGGCGTGCGCGATCCGCCCGGCCGCCAGCCGCTCGAGCACATCAGCGCCCGTGCAGGCGGCGAACACGGCGTCGATCTCGGCGTGCAGCGCCGTCCGGTTCTCCAGACGGAGACGGCCGGAGGCGAAGCGCGGATCGGCCGCCAGGTCCGGGCGGCGGAGCACCACCTCGCAGAACGCGGCCCACTCCCGCTCGTTCTGGATGCCCACGACCACCTCGGTGCCGTCGCCCGCGCGGAAGGTGCCGTAGGGCGCGATCGCCGCGTGGCTGGTGCCGCTGCGCCGCGGCGCCGTCCCCGAGCCTTGGGTGTAGAGCAGCGGAAAGCCCATCCACTCGACGAGCGCGTCGAACAGGCTGACCTCGACGTGGGTGCCCACCCCGGTGCGCTCACGCTCGTACAGGGCCGCGAGGACGCCGGAGAAGGCGTACATGCCCGCGCCGATGTCCGCGGCCGGGATGCCGCTCTTCGCGGGCGTCTCCTCGGTGCCGGTGACGGCCACCAGCCCGGCCTCGGACTGGATCAGGAGGTCGTAGGCCTTCGCGTCGCGGTAGGGGCCGTCCGGGCCGTAGCCCGAGATCGAGCACGTGATCAACCTCGGGTGGGCGGCCCGCAGCGCGGCCGCGCCCAGCCCCAGCCGCTCGGCCGCGCCGGGGGCGAAGTTCTGCACGAAGACGTCGGCCCGCGCCACCAGCCGCAGAATCGTTGCGCGGTCGGTCTTGAGGTCGAGCGCGATCGACTCCTTCGACCGGTTGAGCCACACGAAGTGGCTCGACATGCCGCGCACCGTCTCGTCGTAGGCCCTGGCGAAGTCCCCGCCGCCCGGCCGCTCCACCTTGATCACCCGAGCGCCGAGCTCGGCGAGCTGGCGGGTGGCGAACGGCGCGGCGACCGCCTGCTCGCAGGAGACGACGACGATCCCGGCCAGCGGGAGCGGGTCCGGCGGCTGAGAGTCCGAGGGCTGGGAGTCCGAAGGCTGGGTCACGCGCTACCCAGCGCCGTCACCTCGGCCAGCCCCGCGCGCAGACCTTCGACCAGCACCGCGGGGCGGGTGACGGCGGCCGGGTCGGTGTTGATCCCGATGCAGCAGGTGCCGTCGTGGGAGATCAACGTGACCATCGCCGCGCAGCCGGGCAGCGGGCCGAAGGGGTACATCCGCGTGATCCGCGCGCCCGCGATGTAGACCGGGTGCGCCACGCCGGGCACGTTGGAGGCCTGGACGTCGTTGGCCGCGGTCATCCGCCCCGACAGCGCGCCGAGCACCGGCGCGGGCAGCCACGCCAGCGCGGGGCCCACGAGCCCCACCGCGTCGACGGACGCGCCCGCGCGCGCCTGCAGGACGAAGCGGCGCACCGCCCGGATCCGCTCCGCGGGGTCGCGCTCGGCGAGCGGCCCGTCAAGGCGGGCTCCGGTGAACCGGTTGCCGCCCTGCGGATCGTCCTCGCTCCGCAGGCTGATCGGGATGCCGACGGGGATCGTCTCGGGCACCGCGGCGCCGAGCGCCTCGTGGTAGCGCCGGAACCCGCCGAGCACGGAGGCGAGGAAGCCGTCGTTCACCGATCCGCCTGCCGCCTTCGCGCCCGCCTTCAACGCGGCGAGCGGGACGTCGAGCAGCTCGAAGTGCCACTCGCCGCTGCGGGGAGCCAGCAGCGGCGAGCCACTGGAGGCGGGTGCGACGGCCTCACCGAGCGACCGGGCCGCCCGCACGCCCTGCGCGAGGGTGCTAGCGGGTCGGGCGAGCGCGCCGAACAGCCCGACCCCACGGCGCATCACGTCCGACGGCGCGGCCCGGACGGCGCGGGCGACCTGGTCGGTGAGCACCCCGACCGGGTTCGCCGTGCCCCCCACGGCCGCGGCGGGCTCCGGCCGACGGGGATCGTGCTCGCGGGTTCGGCTGTGCAGCCGCCCCATGAGCTGGATCACGCCGAGGCCGTCGGTGGCGCTGTGGTGGGTGACGACCACGTACGCCGCTGCCCCGCCGCCCCTACCCTCGATAGTGACGCCCTCGACGAGCAGGGCGCGCCAGAGCGGGCGCTCCCGGTCGAAGGGTCTGCGCGCGAACTCCGTGACGAGGTCCAGGAGGGCCCGTGTCGAGCCGTCCACCAGGTGCGCGCGCGTCAGGTGCTCACCGATGTCGACGGAGTCGACGGTCACCCACGCGGGCGCGCCGAGCCCGAGCGCGGGCTCGACCACCCGCTGGCGCATCCGCGGCACCATCCGCGACGCCCACTCGTGCGCCGCGACGAGCCGGTCCCACTGCGGCGCGACGTCGAGCAGCTCGATCAGCGTGACGTTGGAGCGCAGCCGCGGATCGGCCAGCTCGCCGCGCCACATCGCGGTCTCGAGCGGGTTCATCTGCGGCGCGGTGCCCCAGGCCAGCGGGGTGGCGACCGGTCCCGGCGGCCCTGTGGTGACAGTGATAGGTGACACGGGGATACGTGACACGGGCACCGACTCGGTGACCGCACCGCCGCGGCCCGGCCCGTCCCACGCGGCGAGGGTCTCGACGAAGCGCTCGCGCACCTCTTCGACGTGCTTGTCCAGCTCCTCGACCGTCCAGCCTTCGGTCGGGATCGGCGGCAACACCGCCACCTGCACTGTGCCTTCCCGGATCGTCGACGAGCCCCGCCACATGAGCTCGCCGGAGTTGCGGATCACGATCGGCACCAGCGGCACGCCCGCCTGCATCGCGACGTGGAACGCGCCCTTCTTGAACGGGCCGAGCGCGGGTGTCGCCGATCGGGTGCCCTCCGGCGCCATCACCAGCGAGATGCCCTCGCGCAGTCGCTGCACGGCAGGCTCGAGCGCGGCCTTGGCCTGCGCGGTGTTGCCGCGGTCGACGAAAGCGATGTCGGCCAATCGGAACATCAACCCGAAGGCGGGGATCTTCGCCGTCTCCTTCTTCGCCACGCCGGTGAACCCGCCGCGCAGCAGCCGGGCGAGGATCATGACGTCGAGCTGGCTCTGGTGGTTGAACAGGAACACCGCAGGCCGCGCGGACTCCAGGTACTCGGCGCCGCGCACCTCCAGCCGCACGCCCGCGAGCGCCGTGCCGAGCTCGCCCGCGAGTGAGATCCCCAGGTCCACCCCATCGCGGCGGGACCCGTTCAACGCGCCGAGCGCGACGCCCGCGCCGAACCCGCCGATCATTCCGGCCGCGCCTGCGGCGGTGCGCGCGATCTCGCGCAGCCCCGCCCGGCCGCGTGGCCGGAACCGGGCGACCGGCCACCCCCGCTCGGCCGCGGCGGCGGCGAGGCCCGGCTCGGGGTTGAGCGCCCGCGCCCGGCCGACCGTCGACAGGAACGGCACGTCCTCGGTGCCGTTGGAGTAGGCGAAGCTCATCGCGAGGTCGATCCCGTGCGCGGGCGCGAATGCCAGCACGGCGGCGGCCTTGCCGCGCCCCCACAGCGGCGGCCCCCCTGGGCGCCCCGTCGCGATGCCGTTCTCGATCTCCACGGGCGTGACGAGCACGTGCTCGACGCCCATCGCCTTGGCGGCAGGCTCGACCTGGAACCGGGTGGCCGACGAGGCGAAGACGACGGTGTGCCCGGCCCTGCGGTGGGCCTCGACCAGCCGCCACGCCTCGGGATAGAGCGCGCCCGCGATGCCCTGCACCCACAGCCGCTCGCCCAGCTCGGTCAGCTCGTCCTCGCTCCGGCCCGCCCAGGCGCGCATGCCCAGGACGAAGAACGCCTCGAAGTCCGCTTCGGTCGTGCTCCCCTGATTCCTTATGGCGCGCAAGCCGAGCAGGAGCATCCGCCCGGCGTCGAGCGGCGTGACGTCGCCCGCCCGCAGGTGGTGGCGGGCGAACGCCCCTAGCGAGTAGCCGTCGATCAGCGTGCCGTCGAAGTCGAAGAAGGCGCCGATCTCGGGTCCATCCGGGCCCGCGTCGACGTCCGCGATGAGCCGCGCGGCATCCCAGACGACCGGGGCGCCGCTCACGCCGCGCCGCCCTCGCGGAGGCCCACGTCGGCGATCTCGTCGATGACGACCACGTCGGCCACGACCTGCTCCAGCTCTGTCACCAGCTCCTCGCGGCGCTTGCCGAGCTCGTCACGCCCGGCGTCGACGAGGTCGCGGTTGGCGGCGAGCCGCAGGGCGCTCGCGAACAGCTCCCGCGAGAGCGACTCCGGGCCGTGCAGCCGCCCCTGCAGGAGCATCTGCTGGCCGACCGCCGCGCACTCGTCGAGGAACTCCTTCTCGACGACGGGCTTGCGCGGGTTGCGCGCGGCCAGCCGCAGCGCCACCACGAGCTGGGCGTCGACGAACGAGCGCAGGACGCGATGGGCGATGAGGAAGCGCGCCCGGTGCAGCACCGCGGTCCCGTCCGCCGTGTCCCAGTCGGCGCCCATCCGCGCCAGCTCGGTGGTGAGCTGCGTCCGGTGGGTTTCCCGGTCGGGGAAGAAGAACTCGAACTTGAGCAGGTCGCGCAGGGCCTGGGCGGCGTCCCACCGGTCCTCCGGCTCGGCGAGCAGCACCAGCTCGGCGATCGCGCGGTCGACGAAGTGGTGGATCCCGGAGTTGCGGTAGAACGCGGCGATGAGGTGCTGTCCGCGCTCGATCGCGTACACCGGCTCGTCGCCGCCCGCGTAGATCGTGACGACCTTGGAGTGCGCGAGCGCGGCCAGCACCCGGCGCAGCCCGGTGTCGGTCGACAGGGCATCGACCGCCCCGACCTGCCCGCACTCCTGCAGGTAGGCCCGCACCGGGTGGAGGACCCGGCGCACCTGGGGCAGGGTGAGCGCGCGGTCGCGGACGCCGAGCAGGGCCAGAGTGACCAGGGCGGTCGCGACGACCGGGGTGACGCGGTTGATCCCCACGAAGACCTCGATCGCCGCCTTCTGCAGCGCCAGCCGCCGGTCCGGGTCGGCCGCCAACGCCATGCGCAGCGAGATCGGCTCCGCGAACCGCACGTAGGCCGAGCCGATCGGCGCCAGCTGCGCGCGGGCGTAGCGCGCCAGCCACGCCACGCTCTCGCCTTTCTTGGGCGCCCCCACCTGCTCGGCGGCCATCGCCGAGACCTCGCGCAGCTGGTCGTAGGTGATCGACACCGGCACCAGGTAGACGTCCTCGACGCGGCCCTGCTCGATGGCCTCCGCGACGTAGGCCAGCAGCCCGTACCGCGGTGGGCGCAGCTTTCCCGTGCGGGAGCGCCCGCCCTCCATGTACCACTCCAGGTTGAACCGCTTGGCCAGGAGGAAGCTGAAGTACTGGCGCACGGCCATCTTGTAGATCTCGTCGTCGCCGAAGCTGCGGCGGATGAACACGATCCCCGCGCGCTTGGCGAGGTGTCCGACCGGCCAGAACCGCAGGTTGTCCCCGCCGAGCACGTGGTTGCGCGGGAAGTCGTGCTCGGCGAGCACGTCGGCGAGCAGCAGTGGGTCGGCGTAGGAGCGGTGGCTGGGCAGGAACACCAGCGGGTGGCGCCGGTTGCGCTCGCGCAGCCGGGCCAGCCCTGCGTCGTCGACCTGCACGTCCCAGGCCCGGGTGTGCAGCGGACGCAGCGCTCCGGTGAGGAGGTCGATCGCGATCGGGCTCATCGACGCGACGAGCCCCGCGAGGTCGGCAGACGCCTGCTCGGCGACCTCGGCCTCCGGCAGCTCCAGCCGGGTGGCCAGGTCGGTGACCTCGCGGCGGAACTCCGGGCTGTCCTCGATCGCTTCCGCGATGTGGCGGGGCACCTTGTAGCGGTCGCCCAGCAGCGCCCGCTCGGCCCGTTCGAGGGCGAGGGTGGCCTGTCGGGCGACGAACTCGGCAAAGCCCGCGTGCGCCCCCGATGTCGGCCGCCCGTACCGCTGCCGCAGCTCGCCGACCGTGGCGGGTTGGCCCGCGACGACGCGCGCGCGGTCGGGCTCCCTTCTGGCGATCCGCGACTGCAGCAGCGCGGGCGGGTGCCGTTCGGTCAGCGAGACCGCGTCCAACGACACCACGTCCGACCAGCGCGTGCGTCGCCGCCCGTCCCGTTCGCGGGGCAGCCACGCCACCCGGACCGGCGCGATCACCACGTCTTCTGTCAGCCCGGCCAGCAGCCCGACCAGCGCTTCTTTGCCGACGGGCAACACCGCTCGCGGCGTCGTCCCGTTCGCCTGGAACCACTCGGTCACGAGCCCGCGCTCGACGTCGCTGACGGCATCGACCAGCACCACGGGCCCGTCCATCCGCCCATACTGGCGCACGCGGCGGCGCCGGTCACGACCTGATCACAGCCCCCGGGCGGGCGCGGAGCCCACCTCGGTCGCGCGCAGGCACCACGTCGTCACCCGATAGGGTCGACGTGCACCACCCGCGATCGGGCCTGGCTCGCGGCCCGAGAGAGGAGCGAGCAAGCGGTGAAGGTCGCCCATCTCGTCCCCACCCTGCATCCCGACGGGCCCGAGATCGGGCTCCTCGACCTCGCCGCCGTCGCGCGCGGCGCCGACATCGACATGGTCGTCATCGCGCTGGCCACCACGTCCGACACCACCCGGGTCAGCGCGCTGCGCCGGGCAGGCGTGCCGGTGGCCGAGCTCGAGCTGTTCCCGTGGGATCCGCGGGCGGTGGCGCGCACGGCGAAGCTGATGCGCGAGCAGCGGGTCGAGGTGGTGCACACCCACCTGCCGCAGGCCGACGTCGTGGGCGCGGCGGCCGCGCTGCGCAACCGGGTGCCCGCCGTGTCCACACTGCACCGGATCGAGAACCTGCCCGCCGACCGGTTAGACCGGCTCAAGCGCAGCGCCAAGATCTTGGCCCGCCAGCGCTTCATGACGCGCACGATCGCCATCTCCCGGGTTCAGCGCGAGTGGTACCGCAGTCTCGCGGGCCCCGACATCGACGTGCTGCTCCTGCCCAACGGCGTCGCGGACCCCGGGGTGACCGACCCCGAGGTGCGGGCGAAGCGGCGCACGTCGCTCGAGGTCAGCGACGACGACGTGCTGGCGCTGTCCACCGCGCCGATGCGCCGCGACCAGGGCCACGAGCTGCTGCTGGACGCCGTCGAGGGGCTCCCCGACGATCTGCCGCTCGTGATCGGGCTGGCGGGCGACGGGCCGCTGCGACCCTGGCTGGAGTCGCGGGTCGCGGCCACCGAGTCCCTCGCCGAGCGGGTGCGGTTCGTGCATCGGCGCGAACCGGAGGAGCTGCTCCCTGCGGCCGACATCGTCGTACACACCGCCCGCTCGGGCGCGCTGCCCACCGCGCTGCTGCGGGCCATGGCGATGGGGCTCCCGACGCTCGCCACGCGGGTCGGCGGCATCCCCGAGGTCATCACGCCCTCCACCGGCGTGCTGGTCGCGCTCGACCCGGACGCGATCGCCCACGCCCTCACCGCGCTCACCGACGACGCTCCCCGCCGCGCCCAGCTCGGTGCGGCGGCCCGCGATCGCTACCTCGCCAAGTACGAGGCCGGGGCGTGGGCGCGGCGGCTGCACGAGGTGTACGTGGCGGCGTTGGGAGTGCCCGCCCCCGTCTGAGCAGCGAGCCCGACAAACCGGTCGACAGCGGCGCGGGTCACGGCTCACACTGCCGGTCCGTGAACCCGCTGCTGCGCCGCGCCACCGCGGACGATCTGCGCGCCCTCGCCGATGTGGATGCGCGCGCGTTCGGCAGCCCCCAGTCCGACGCGGACCTGGAGAACTTCCGGCCGCTGTTCGAGCCGGACCGGTTCCTGCTGGCCTGCGACCCCGCCACCGGCGCGATCCTCGGGGTCACCGGCTCCCTTCCGCTCGCGGTGACGCTGCCGGGCGGCGCGACCCTGCCCGCACCGGGCGTGACCTGGGTGTCGGTCGACCCGACCGTGCGCCGCCGCGGCATCCTGCGGGCCTTGTTCGCCGAGCAGCACACCGGGTTCGTCGGGGACGGCGCGGCCCTTTCCCTGCTCACAGCCAGCGAGGGCGCGATCTACGGCCGGTTCGGCTACGGCGTCACCACGCTCGTCCGCTCGTTCGAGATCCTGCGACGGCGGGCCGTCTTCCGCGCGGACGTGCCCGATCCCGGCGGCGTCCGCTACATCGATCTCGAGGCCGCCCGCAAGCACGGCCCTGAGGTGCACCGGCGCTGGTGCGCGCGCACGCCGGGCGCTGTGACCCGCAGCGACGGGATGTGGGACGGCGCGTTCCGCGACGACGAGCGTTGGCGCGGCGGCGGCACCACGCTGTTCTACCTCGCGCATCCCGACGGCTTCGCGTCCTACCGGATCCACCACTCCAACAGCTCGGCCGCAGTCGTCGACCTGTTCGCCGCCACCGACGACGCCTACATCGCGCTGTGGCGGGTGCTGCTCGGGCTGGATCTCGTGGAGAAGGTGACGGGATGGAAGGCGCTGGCGACCGACGACCCGCTGCCGCTGATGCTCACCGACCCTCGCCGCGTGCAGACGACGAGCCTCGACGACGGCATGTGGTCACGGGTGCTCGACGTGCCCGCCGCGCTCGCGGCGCGGACCTACGCAGCCGAGATCGACGTGGTGCTCGACGTGCACGACGACTTCCTCGACCGCGGCGGGCGGGTGCGGCTGCGCGGCGGGCCAGAAGGCGCGACGTGCGCGCCGACGCACGCCGCCGCCGACCTGTCCGTCCAGGTGGCGGCGCTCGGTCCGCTGCTGTTCGGTGCGGCCAGGGCGACGACCTGCGCGCGGGCCGGGCTCGCGAGCGGCGAACCCGCCGTGCTGCTGCGGGTGGACGCGGCGTTCGCGACCGACCGCGACCCCCAGCACGGCACAGGCTTCTGACGGCAGCGCCGGGCGGGCCGGGGTTGGGCTGGGGTGGGGCTGGGTCGGGGTGCGACTGGGTCGCAGCAGGGTGGCACCGCTGCGACTGGGTCGGAGCAGGGTCACCCTGCTGCAAGGTTGACCGCGCCCGCTCACTTCGCGGCGGGCACCGGCACGACGGGCTCGAGGCACAGGACCAGACCGGGCTTGCCCTCCTCGCCCTCCCAGTAGGCGCTGGTGGCCTTGGGGAACGCGGCGCAGGCGTCCAGGCTCGCGTCGACCACGGTCTTGTTGTCCAGGCGGCCGTCCACCTTGAACTGGGCCGCCTTGTCGCCGCAGCTGATCTTGGCGAGGCTGTCGCTTCCGGTTTGGGTGACGCAGTCGCCGACGGCTGCGGAGGCGGGCGCGGTGTGCGTGCCGTACCAGACGGCGCCGCCGATGCCGCCCACGATCACGATCAGCGCGATCACGCGGCCGATCTTGCCCTTGCGCGGGCGGGGCGGCGGGCCGAGCGGCTCCGGCTCGGCGGCGGCGGGCGGCAGGGGAGGAACGGGCGCGGCGCTCGGGGCGGCCGGGCGGGGCGCGGGCGGCGGGACCGGGCGGCCCTGCGCGGGCGGGGCGTACGGCATGCCCGGAGGCTGCGACCTGCCTCCGGCAGGCTGGGGCACGTACTGCCGCGGCGGGGCGTAGGGCGGCTGCGCCCCTCCTCCAGGCCCGCCCGGCCGGACGGGCGGGGGCGGGGGCGGGGCGTACGGCCGCGGCGGCGTGCCCTGGCCTCCGGGCTTCGGGGCGTAGGGCCGACCGGGGCCGCCCTGCTGGCCACCGAAGGGCACGGACGGCGCGACGGACGGCCTGCCGGGCGTCGAGGGCTGCGGGCCTGCGGCACGGGGGAAGCTTGGCGTTGAAGCGGGGTGGAAGGCCGGGCGGCCGGGCTGGTTCATGGTGTCTCCCCTGGTCGTGCACGCCGCTTTGTGGCGTCATCGAGGAGAACTATGCGCCTGCGAGGGGGTGGTGCGGGATTACCGCGAGGGCCGTGTTCCCGTACGGGGCGGGTAAGGCTCTGCTTGCCGTCCGGTCACCCCACGACAATAGGCTGGCGCGGTGCCCTTCCCGGACGACGAGCTGGACTTCTGGTCGTTCGTCGACATGGCGGTCGGGCGCACCACCGGACGTCTGCCCGACGTCGACCCGCGCGCGATGCGCCTGGTGCTCACGCTGTACCGGGCGTCCAACGCGATGGTCTACGACCTGGAGTCGGCCGTGCACCGCCCCCACGGCTGGTCCTGGGCGGGGTTCCGGGTGCTGTTCGTGCTGTGGTTGGTGGGGCCGCAGTCGGCGATGCGGGTGGCGCAGCTGTCCGGTATGAGCCGCGCCGCCGTGTCGGCGCTGGTCAACACCCTGGAACGGGACGGGCTGGTGTCGCGACGCCAGGCCGGGCACGACCGGCGGGCGGTGGAGCTCGCCCTCACCGACAGCGGGACCCGGGTGTTCGCGGCGGCCTTCGCCGACCATCACGACCGCGAGCGCACCTGGGCGAGCGCGCTCACCGCGGCCGAGGCCGACCAGCTCACGGCGCTGCTGGAGAAGCTGATGGCAGGCCCGGCCGCGACGTCGGCCAACCGCCGCAGCTAGGCCGTGTCCCGCGGATCAGCGACCGTGGTCTTCGCGCCCAGACGGCCCCTTGCTGCGTTGTCGGCCGGCTCGAGTACGCCCGGTCGAGAGCCGCCCTCCGCCTTGCCAGGAGCCGCCTGGATCACGAAGCCCATCGGCCTTGATCCGCGGGACACGGCCTAGTGGCCCCGCCGGAAGTTGCGGTGGGGTGGTGGGCCGCCGGACCACTTCGCAGAGTCCGCTGGCGCCTCGCAGGGTCCACGGACCCTGCGACGTGCATGTCGGCTCTGCGAAGACGTCGGTCACGCCTGCACAGCCTGACCCAGCGCCCAACTCGGCGTGTCGGCTGCGCGTGGCAGGGTGCGCGGCATGAGCACCCCCCGGCGCCACGACCGCGACGCAGGCGGCGATCCCGCGCTGCTCGCCGCCAAAGCCGCGTTGCGCGAGGAGGTGTGGACCGCGTTGACCGACGCCCGGGTGGCCCGTTTCCCCGGCGCCCGCAACCGCATCTCGAACTTCGTCGGGGCCGAGGCCGCGGCGGACAGGCTGCGCGCCACGCGGGCGTGGCTGGACGCGGCGACGCTGAAAGCCAACCCGGACTCCGCGCAGCTGCCCGTCCGCCAACGCGCCCTGGAGGACGGACGCACCGTCTACATGGCCGTGCCGCGGCTGGCCGAGCCCGACCCGTTTTTCCTGCTCGACCCCGACCGTCTGGCCGACCCTCCCCGCAAGGCCGCGTCCATCGCCGGGGCCACGCGATCCGCCCGTCGGGTGGCGGTGGCCGATCTGGAGCCGGTCGACATGGTCGTCACCGGATGTGTCGCCGTCGGGGCCGACGGTGCGCGGCTGGGCAAAGGCGGCGGATTCGCCGACCTTGAGTTCGCGCTCGCGTCGGCGGCTGGCCTCATCGGGCCCGCCACCCTGGTCGTGACGACCGTGCACGAGCTGCAGGTCCGCGACGCGGGGGTGATCCCGACGGGCGCGCACGACGCACCCGTCGACCTGATCGTCACCCCCGAGCGCGTGATCGACTGCCGCGGTCGGCTGCCCCGCCCGGCCGACGGCATCCGCTGGGCGGAGCTGACCGCGGAGAAGATCGCGGCGATCCCGCTGCTCGCGGTGCTGCGCCCGTGACCTCGTCCGTCAGGCCCGGGTCAGCCAGGCCGCAGCGTCCACGGGCAGACGCCCGGCCGTCGTCAAGGGCGCCGACGACAGCAGCACACGGGTGCCGTGGGGCAGAGTCGCCTCCGTGGCGCCGAGGTTGAGCACGCAGGTGAAACCGGAGCCGCGGTCGAACGCCAGCACGCCGGGCTCGGCGGGGCGCCAGGTCAGCTCTCCCGCGCCCAGCTCCGGGAGCGTGTGCCGCAGGCCGAGCGCGGTCCGGTAGAGCGCGAGCATCGACCCGGGGTCGGCCACCTGCGCAGCCACCGTCACCGTCGCGAAGTCGGCTGGCTGCGGCAGCCACGGCACCCCCGTCGCGTCCGGCGGCGAGAAGCCGAACGGCGCAGCCCCACCCGACCACGGGATCGGCACACGGCAGCCGTCGCGACCGCGGTCGGTGTGGCCGGAGCGCAGCCAGGTCGGGTCCTGCAGCACATCGTCGGGAAGGTCCTCGACCTCCCACAGACCGAGCTCGTCACCCTGGTAGACGTAGGCGCTGCCGGGCAGCGCGAAGATCAGCAGCGCGGCGGCCCGGGCGCGGCGGGTGCCCAGCGCGCGGTCGAGCGCCTCGACCGGCGGCAGGCTCGACAGCGAGTGGCGGCCCTCGACCTGTGGACGGCCCAACCGCGAGACGTGCCGCACGACGTCGTGGTTGGACATCACCCACGTGGCGGGCGCGCCGATCCTCGCGTAGGTCTCGAGCGAGTCGTCGATCACCTCGCGCAGCGACCCCGCGCTCCAGGCGGCGTTGAGGTAGGGGAAGTTGAACGCCGTGTGCAGCTCGTCGGGCCGCAGGTAGCGCACCAGCCGCTCGTTGGAGCCCACCCACGCCTCGGCCACGAACACCCTGGCGTCCGGGTAGGAGTCGGCGACGGCCCGCCAGCCGCGGTAGATGTCGTGCACGCCGTCGCGGTCCCAGAACGGATGGTTCGCGCGGTGGGCGGGTTCGAGCACCGCCTCGTGGTTGGTGTCGCCGTGGTTGGTGTCGCCGTGGTCGGTGTCGCCGTGGTTGGTGTCGCCGTGGTTGGTATCGCCGTGATCAGGCCCGATGTCGGGCAGCCCGTCGGCCTTGACCAGGCCGTGGGCGACATCGATGCGGAAGCCGTCGATGCCCTGGTCGAACCAGAACCGCAGTATCGACTCGAACTCGGCGCGCACCTCGGGGTTGGTCCAGTCCAGGTCGGGCTGGCCGGGGTCGAACAGGTGCAGGTACCAGGAACCGTCGGCCACCTGGGTCCACGCCGGGCCGCCGAACACGCTCTGCCAGTCGTTGGGGGGGCCATCGCCGCGGCCGGGCCGGAACAGGTAGCGCGCCCGCGCCGCCGCGTCGCCCGCGAGCGCGGCCCGGAACCAGGCGTGCTGGTCGGAGGTGTGGTTGGGGACGATGTCCAGCAGCACCCGAAGCCCGGCGGTGTGCGCCTCCGTGATGAGGGCCGCGGCCTCCGAGGACGTGCCGAACGCGGGCTCGATCGCGCGGTAGTCGGAGACGTCGTAGCCCGCGTCCGCCATCGGCGACGGGTACCAGGGGTTGATCCACACGGCGTCGACACCGAGGTCGACCAGATGACCGAGGTGCGCCCTGATCCCCGCGATGTCACCGACCCCGTCGCCGTTGCCGTCGGCGAAGCTGCGGATGTACAGCTGGTAGACCACCGCCGAGCGCCACCAGTCAGTGGACGCCGCCACCGCGGTCTCCGCGGTCGTGCCAAGGGTCATCGTGTTCCTTCCGGGACTTGATTAGACACTTTGCGTTATTCTGCTGCGATGGCCAGGGGACGGTCAAGGTGACCACCACGACGCTGCTCCGACGCCGCAACACCCAGGCGGTGCTCGAGGTGCTGCTCGAGGGCAGCGCCTGCGACGGGATCGCGCTGATGGCCACGACCGGACTGTCCCGGCCCACCGTGCATGGGGTCTGCGACGATCTCATCGCCCGCGGGCTCGCCGTCGAGCTCACCCCCGTCGGTGGCGGCGGACGGGGGCGGCCCTCGCGGATCTACGCGGCGCGCGCGAACGCCGCGCACGTCGTCGGGGTGGACATGGGCGAGGCGACGGTCCGTGCGCTCGTCGCCGACCTGCGCGGCGACATCGCAGGAGAGGCCTCCGCGCCGTTCCGGAATCCGAAGATGGCCGCGCAGCGGCGGCTGATGATCGTGCGTGAGACGGTGGCGAGGGCGCTGGTCGCCGCAGGCGTCGACCCGTCAGACGTCCGCTCCGCCGCGCTCGGCCTGCCCGCTCCGGTCACGGCCGACGGGCACGCCGTGGCGGTGGACGCGTACCTGCCGGGGCTGGCCGCCGTCGACCTGCACAGGGCGCTGCAGCCGCTGCTCTCCTGCCCGGCCATCGCGGAGAACGACGCCGACCTCGCCGTGCTCGGCGAGCGGTGGCTGGGCGCGGCCTCCGGCAGCGACGACGCCGTGCTGCTGCTGGCGGGCGAGCGGCTGGGCGCGGGCATCTGCGTCGGCGGTCGGCTGGTGCGGGGACGATCCGGCGGCGCGGGCGAGATGGGCTTCCTGCATCTGGTCGGCGGTGTCGGGGACGCCGACGGGATCGGGCGGCTGCTGCGCGGCGCGACCGGGGTGCCCGCCCCGGAGGTGTTCGCCGCCGCCCGCAGCGGTGACCCCGTCTCGCTGGCCGCGCTGGACACCGTCAGCCGCCGCGTCGGGCAGGTGCTGGCCATCCTCGCAACGTTGCTCGATCCCCAGGTGATCGTGCTCGGCGGCGCCGTCGCCGAGGCAGGGCCGGTGCTCATGGAGCCGCTGCGCCGGGCGTACGCGAGCGCCTTGCGGGAACGGCCGCTGCGCGCCACACCGGCGCTCAGAGCGTCGCCGCTGGCCGAGCGGGGCACGGTGCTCGGGGCCGTCCGGGTCGCGCTCGACGACCTGGTGCCGCGCCTTCTCGATCTTCGCGGTTTCACGAGGGTCCCGCGAACGACGGTTGGCTCCGCTTGACCGCATCGCAGCAGGGTGACACTGCTCCAACCCAGTGCAGGTGCCACGATGACGCGACGAGATGATGGCTGGGGGTCGAAACGTGAAGGTCGTGCTGTTCTGCGGCGGATACGGGCTGGCGGAGGGTGGCGGCGAACTGCCCAAGCCGATGCATCCGGTGGGACCTCGCCCGTTGCTGTGGCACGTGATGCGCTATTACGCCCATTTCGGACATCACGACTTCATCCTCTGTCTCGGGCATGGCGGGAATCACATCAAGGACTTCTTCCTGCACTACGACGAGACGGCGGCCACCGATTTCGTGCTACGCGGCACCGACGTCGAGCTTCTTGGCCACGACGTGCAGGACTGGACGATCACGTTCGTCCACACGGGCATGGAATCGACGATCGGTGAGCGGCTGCGCCGGGTACGCCACCTCGTAGAGGGCGAGGAGATGTTCCTGGCCAACTACGCCGACCTACTCACCGACACCCCGCTCGACGCGATGGTCGCGCGGTTCGCCGCGGCTCCCGACAAGATCGGCGCGATGCTGGTCGTTCCGCCGCAGTCGGCATTCCATCTCGTCGACATCGGCGAGGGCGGCACGATCGCCGCGATCACGACGAGCCAGCAGATGTCGGTGTGGGAGAACGGCGGCTACTTCATCCTCCGCCCGGAGATCTTCGAGCACCTGCCGGAGCAGAGCGCGCTGGTGGAGGACGTGTTCGCCAAGCTCGCCGAGGGCGGGCACATGTTGGCCTACCGCCACCGCGGCTTCTGGCAGCCCGCCGACACCGTCAAGGAGCGCACAGCGATGGAGGCCGCGTACCGCACCGGCAACCGCCCGTGGATGCTCTGGGAGCAGCAGACGCTGAGCCGGTGATCGCCTGCCAGAGCTGCACCATGGCCCGCAGCGCCTGGTGCATGAGTGGCGTGGCGTGCAGGGTCCCCGCAGAGTCCGCTCTCGCTTCGCAGGGTCCGCTCTCGCTTCGCAGGGTCCGCTCTCGCTTCGCAGGGTCCGCTGTCGCTTCGCAGGGTCTGTGGACCCTGCGATGTGCATGCGCGGTCTGCGAAGTGGCCCTGGCGACGGCGATCGGCCCAGACGGCCGGGGTGAGGGTCCGCCGGGTGAGGTCGCATCCCAATGGACATCGACTGCGCACGCCGCGGGGTGGACGTCGCACCTCGTGCGCGGCGTGCAGGGTGCTGTTGCGGGGTGCGAAGTGGGCTGACCGCGACCCGGCTTGGCGGACGTGGCCGGGCACGGTCGTGGCGTGTGGTCGTGGGGAGGCTCGTCACCGGCTGTTGAGCCGGTGATCGCCTGCAGTGGTGCCAGAGGTACGCCAGAGCCCCTGCGGCACCACTTTCGCCGATCATGCGCGGCCAACCGTCAATTGCCGGGCTTTCTTAACTCTTAACCGGGCCACGTCCGCATTGCAGCAGGGTGGCCCTGCTCCGACCCAGTCGCAGCAGAGCCACCCTGCTGCAAACCCGGGCTGGTGTCAGCCGCCGCTGCCGGTCGCGGTCCGCGCCACGAGCGCGTCGATGGCCGCGGGGGCGAACACGTGCCGTACCACCAGGCGCGCCAGGCCCCGCGGGGTGGCGCGGGGGCCGAGCGCGCTGCGCTCGACCAACGGCCAGATCTGCTCCGGGACGGCCGCCCGCACCCGCTCCCGCACCCGCTCCACCACCACGGGCAACGCGCCGAGCGGACCGCCGAGCACCAGGCGGTGGGGGTTGAGGGTGGCGACGGTCGGGGCCAGCGCGGCACCGAGCACGTCGGCCGCCGATGCCAGCGCGGTGACGACCGCCGGATCCTCGGCCGCGGCGACGAGTGCGGTCACCGAGTTCATGTGCGGCCTTCCAAGCCGCTCCACCAACGCGCGCCCCGAGCTGTATGCAGCCAGACAACCGACGCGACCGCACCGGCAGGGCGGCGGCGGGCCTCCGCCAGGCGCCCGGACCTCCACGTGGCCGACGCTGCCCGCGAGGCCACCCGCGCCACGCAGCGGCTCTCCTGCGACGACGATGCCGCAGCCGATGCCCGTGGCGATCTTCACGTAGACCAGGGTCTCGTCGCCGGACCGCGACTCGCCCATCGCGCCCGCCCGCGCGTCGTTCTCCACCACCATCGGCACGTCGAACCGCGGTCGCACGGCCTCGACCAGCGCGTCGGGCGCCCACCCCGGCATGGCTGTGGCGTGCAGCAGCCGCCCAGACGCGGGCTCGACCGACGACGGGACACCGATCCCGACGCCGACGAGCAGCTCCCCGCTTCCCGCGGCGATCAGCTTCTCGGCGTGGTCGAGCACGGCGCCGAGCACCGGGTAGGCGCCGTCGGCGAGCTGCAGCGGCAGGTCGGCGCGGCGTTGCTCGCTGCCGAGGAGATCGGTGACTGCGACGCGGGCGTGGGTCTGCCCGAGGTCGACGACCAGGACCACCCGACCCCTGTCCTCGAAGCGGATGCGGCGCGCCCGGCGCCCACCGGTGGCCCCCAGCGCCTCGGCCTCGTAGACCAGACCGAGCCGGGTGAGCGTGTCCAGTCTGCTGTAGAGCGTTCCGCGGGACATCCCGGTCGCCTTGATCAGCTGCTGACGCGAGAGCCCCTCGCGATCCCGCACCAGCTGCACCAGCTCCCCGTGGCTGGCGACCCCGTGGCCAGTGACCCCGTGGCCAGTGACCCCGTGGCCAGTGACGCTGCTCATCGTTCCTCCCCGATCCTTGACAGTGTCCCACTTCTGTCTTCTTATTGAACAGAAGTCAGCCACCCCAGGAGCGATCTCATGACCGGCACTCTCCTCGACGCGGGCGTCGTCCGACACGCCGCCGTCGAGGCCCTACACCGCAACGATCTCGGCACGATGACCACGGCCGCGCCTGACCTGTACCCCCACCAGTGGAGCTGGGATGCGGCGTTCATCGCGATCGGCCTGGCCAGGGTGGACGTCGGCCGCGCGGTGACCGAGCTACGCAGCGTGCTCGGGGCGCAGTGGAGCACCGGCATGATCCCCCACATCCGGTTCTCCCCACAGGCTGACGAGTACTTCCCCGGCCCCGACCGGTGGGGTACGGACGCGGTCGCCGCCCGGCCCGCGGGCGTGCGCACGTCGGGCATCTGCCAGCCGCCGGTGCACGCGATCGCGCTGCGGCACGTGCTGGACCGCGGGCGGGAGCACGGCGGCGGCGACCGTGAAGTGGCCGAGGCGTTCGCCCGCGAGTCGCTCGACGCGCTGCTGGCCTGGCACCGGTGGGTCGCTACCGCCCGCGACCCCGAGGGCGTCGGTCTCGTCGAGATCCATCACAGCTGGGAGTCCGGGTTCGACAACTCCCCGCGGTGGGACCGTCCCTACGCGCGGATCACCCCCGGCCCTGTGCCGCCTTTCACCCGCCGTGACACGCACCACGTCAGCAGCGCCGCGGAGCGGCCGACCGACGCTGAGTACACGCGGTACCTGTGGCTGGTGGAGCAGATGCGGGCCGTGGACTACGACGACCGCCGTGTCCTCGACACGATCGACTTCCGGGTCCGCGACGTCTTCTTCTCCGCCATCCTGGCGGCCGCCGCCGGAGTGCTGGCGCAGATCGCCGACGAGTTCGGCCGCCCCGACGACGCCGCCGAGCAGCTCGCGGTGGCCGCACGCTTCCGTGCGGGTGTCGCCTCGACCGTGGATCCGGCGACGGGCCTGGCGCGCGACTACGACGTCCGGGCGGCCGAGTGGATCGGGCCGATGACCATCGCGGGGTTCGCCCCGATCGTCGCAGGCGCGGAGCCGGGCCTGCTGTCCGCGCAACGCGCTCTGCTGCGGGGCGAGGACTGGATGGGCAATCCGGCACTGCGCTACCCGCTGCCGACCTCGACATCGCCCGCGAGCCCCGACTTCCGGCCGAGCACCTACTGGCGCGGCCCGGTGTGGCCGTTCCTCAACCTGCTGTTGGGCTGGGCCTGCGCCCGTGATGGCGCGTTGTCCCAGGATGCGTTGTCCCAGGATGCGTTGTCACTGCGGGACGAGCTGCGGACGGCGTCGCTGGAGCAGCTGTCGGACCTGACCTTCGCCGAGTACTACGAGCCCTTGACGGGGGCACCGCTGGGCAGCCACGACCAGGCCTGGACGGCGGCTGCTGCGCTGGAGTGGCTGGGCTGAGACAGCGGGACCGGCTGGGCTCAGACCGCCGGGCGGTCGGTGCGCTGCTCCTCGTAGCGACGCCTGGCCATGTCGGCGATGTGGTGGATCGAGCACGGCCACGGCATCGACGGCAGGCCGGTGCCGCCCTTGGTGCACACGACACAACGGCCCGCTCGGTCGGGGAGGTGCTGGGCGAGCAGGCGCTTCCAGACGTCCACCATCGGCGCCAGCTCTATGGCCAACTGGCCGAGATCCCCGCGTGGCGGATGGATATCCCTGACCTCCGCCAGCGGCCGGACGACAGGCGCGCCATCGACGCGCGCCGACCCGACCCCCCACGAGTAGCCCATCGTTGCCCCGTTCCTCGTTGCCGCTCCAGCGTGTCGCAACACGATCGTGTCGATTCTGCCTTGCATCCGCAAGTGCTGGTGCGTGAACATCTGCACGTGCATCTGCAATCTCACGGGCCCGTCTGGCGCAAGAGCACGGCAAGCAACCCCAGCGGAAACTGCGTTGAGCTGGCAGAGCTCGCAGGCGGGGACATCGCACTGCGCAACTCGCGGCATCCAGCCGGACCGACGTTGGTCTATACGCGGGCCGAGATTGCGGCCTTCATCGCCGGAGTCCGAGGCGGGGAGTTCGACGACCTCGCGGGACGTGTCCACACGGAGTGAGTTGCATCAGGGCATAATCCCCGGCAGAGTGAACCGAGCCACCTCTCTCGTGCGAACGCTTCAGGTGGTCAACCTTCGGCCGGGAGCGGGAATGAACGTCGTCAGCAGTGCCAGGGCGGACGAGTCCGGCGACCGACCGGTCGCAGGCATCTCGTCCAACGGTCCTACTGTGCTGCGCATCGGCCTGGGCGCTCGGCTGCGGCACAAGCGCGAACTCGCTGGGCTCACCAGGGAGTATGCAGGCGAAGCGATCCGGGCCTCCGCCGCCAAGATCAGCCGCCTGGAGCTGGGCCGCGTCGGCTTCAAGGAGCGTGACGTCGCCGACCTGCTGAGTCTCTACGGCGTAACCGAGGCCGACGAACGAGCCGAGTTCCTCGCGCTGGTCGCCCACGCGAACGCCCCCGGCTGGTGGCACCGCTATTCCGACCTGCTGCCCTCCTGGTTCGAGACCTATCTCGGCCTCGAGCAGGCGGCCTCGGTGATCCGGACCTACGAGCTGCAGTTCATCCCCGGGCTGCTGCAAACCCGCCGCTATGCGCGCGCGGTCACGCAGCTCATGTACTCAGACGCCGCCGAGGTGGAGCGCCGGGTCGATCTGCGCATGCGCCGCCAGGCCATCCTCACCGCGCCCGGCGGCCCCACGCTGTGGGCGGTCCTGGACGAGGCCGCTCTGCGCCGCAGCCTCGCGGGCACGGAGCTGCAACGCGAGCAGCTCGAACGGCTCATCGAGCTGAACAAGCTGCCGAACGTGGCCCTGCAGATCGCCCCGCTCCGCTACGGCGGGCACGCCGCCGCGGGCGGACCGTTCACGATACTGCGGTTCGCCGAGCCGGATCTGCCCGACATCGTCTACCTCGAGCAGCTCACGAGCGCGCTCTACCTGGACAAGCGGGTCGACGTCGACCACTACGCGATGGTCATGGACCGGCTGTGCGCCCAGGTCGAGCCGCCCGACCGCACGGAGGCCGCGCTGTTGGCCGTCCGCGCGGAGCTGTAGCTGGCCCGTTCGGCCCGGCCGCCGTCACCGCTGCCGCAGCGGCACGGCCTGGATGCGGTGCGCCTGCGCACACCTCCGGCCGGGCCGTGGAGCACGATGCGTGACCACCTGATCGATCGGTTAGGTCCAGTCGGGTCCGCGGGCGTCGATGCCATGCTCGCCCAGCGTCGGATCGTCGGGCTCGAAGGCCCGATCGCGCCCGACGCGGCCTATCGGCCCGGCACCTACCTGTGGTTCCACCGCGACCTGCCGGTCGAGCCGCGCGTGCCGTTCGAGATCGGGATCGTCCACCGCGACGCGAGCCTGCTCGTCGTCGACAAGCCGCACTTCCTCGCGACGATCCCACGCGGACGCCACATCCTCGAGACCGCTCTGGTAAGGCTGCGGCGGGATCTGGACCTGCCCGACCTCTCCCCGGCACACCGCCTCGACCGCGCCACGGCAGGCCTGCTCATGTTCGTGGTGCGCCGCGAGCATCGAGGTGCCTACCAGAACCTCTTCCGCGACCGTGGCGTCACCAAGACCTACGAGGCGATCGCGCCGCACGATCCTCTGTTGGCCTGGCCGCGAACGGTCCGCAGCCGGATCGTCAAGGAACGTGGGGTGATCCGGGCCCACGAGGTGGACGGGCCGCCGAACGCCGAGACCACGATCGAGCTTCTGGAAGCACAAGCCGGGCTCGGCCGCTACCGCCTGCACCCCGCCACCGGGCGCACCCACCAGATCCGGCTGCATATGAAAGGGCTCGGCCTGCCGATCCTCGGCGACGACCTCTATCCGCTGCCCGTGGACCGGGCGCTCGACGACTATCGGGCTCCCCTGCAGCTGCTCGCCGCTGAGCTCGCGTTCGCCGATCCCGTCACGGGCGCCGCGCACCGTTTCGCGACACGCCTACGACTCGCCGAATGGCCCCGTCGAACTGCGTCCTGACGTCGTAACAAGCGGATTGCGGCGACAGAAAACGCCGTATGGCACTCGAACACGGGTGATCAGAAGAAACACTGTGCCATGCTGAAGCGACCCTATGGGGGAAGAGAAAGCAAACGACGGTTCGGAGGCTCAGCTCGTGCGTTCTGGCGACATCGGCGACGAGGCCGGGCGGTCGGCTGGGGATGCCGGGCCGCTTGATCTCGATGCGGTGCGCGCCGACGACGACCTCATCGAGGCCCTGGCCGCTGGGCTCGTACCTCCTCCGTGCGGGCCGCGCGACCCCACTGACGTCGAGGGCGAGCTCGTGGCCCTCCTCGCAGGCTGGGTAGCTGACGTCCGACCCGAGACGCTCCTGCACCCGGTGCCTGCGTCGGCAGGCGCGCGGGTGCTGGACGCGGCCGAGAACGCGGAGTCGGGGAACCCAGAGTCCGAGAGCGCAGAGTCCGAGAGCGTGGAGAACACGACAGAGGATTCGGATGAGGACGCCCAGCGGTTCATTGCCGCGTACGCCGGGTTGTCCAGTGAGTCCCAGTCGCTGTCGTTGCTGGAGCACAACGAGGTAACCCGACCCGTCCGGTTGGCGCCGTGGCGCTCCGCCACCGCCCGGCCTTACCTGCTGCGCGCCGCGGCGGCGCTCGTGGCCGCAACGCTGATCGGGTCCGGGGTGGTCGCACAGTCCTACGGCGCTCACCCCGGCGAGCCGCTCTGGGGCATCGCCAAGATGGTCTTCCCCGCGAAGTCGCACTCCGTCGAGGCGGCGAGCACGGTCAGCACCGCACTGAACACGGCGCGCGTCGCGCTGGAGAGTGGACGCATCGACGAGGCCAGAGAGGCCTTCCAGACGGTGGCCGCGAAGCTCGGCGACGTCGATCCGGCCGACGGCCGCGTCGAGCTCGACCACCAGATGGACTACCTCAGCGCGCAGCTCTCCGCGGCCCCCGCGGCACGGGGCACGGCAACCGAGCCTGCCGCACCGGACATGCCGCTGGCGACGGGCAGCGCGGGCGCCGTCATCCCGTCTGGCCCCACGGTCACACCGGGGGCAACCGCGGCGCTCGCCACCCCGTCCACCCGGCCCGCACCCGCGGTCCTCTCGGCCCCGCCTGACGTCACGTCGGAAGGCTCGCCCACACCAGCGGACGCGGGTTCGCCCCCGCCGCCTGACGCCGTCCTCGCCGCGCCGTCGCCCGCCGTCGACGGCTCCGCCGATCCGCCGCCTGCGCCCCCCGCGTCGGCCCACGCGGCGAAGGGTGCCCCGCATGCCACCGGTCCGGTCTACAGCGCGCCGGTGACCACCGACCCGTCGGCGTCGACGCAGAACTCCGATCCGACGACCGGTCCCCCGCAGCAGTCCGAGACGTCTGGTCCTGTCGTCAACACCGCCACCAATGGCCCGGACACCCAGGGCCCCGGTGCCGACAGCTCGGGGGCCACGTCGCTCGACAGCAGTGGCAGCAACCAGAGCAGTGGCAGCAACCAGACCGACAACAACCACACGGTCATCAGCAGCGCCGTCAGCAACAACACCTCCGGCAACAATGCTGACAGCAACAGCAACAGCAACAACAAGCAACACTGACAGCACCCAGGGCAATGGCGGTTCGCAGGACAGCGCGGCCGCGCAGAGCCCGGCAAGCGACAGCTCCCCGGACGCCACGGCGCCGCTGGACGTCAGCGTCGACGGCGTGGCCGGGTCCACCCTCGGCGGGGTCACCGGGGTGGTCACAGACACCGCGGTCTCCTGACGGGCCGATCGGCGGTCAGTCGGTCAGTCGGTCAGGCCGAGATCAGCGTGCCTGCCTGCTTGCCGCCTACCGCGTCCGACAGCGGGCCGCGTGTGAGGCCGTTGACCACCTGGATCTCGCGCACGTGCTTCGCGGTGCCCATGAGGTCGAGCACGAGGGGATCCACCGGGCTGTCACCACGCTCCCGCAGCTGGTCGACACCGATGGCCGCGACACCGACGTCGCGGTCCTTCACGTAGACGAGGCGGTTCGCCCCATAGGCGTCGGCGAGCAGGAAGGCGCCTGCGTCCGAGCGATGCTGCGGGATCTTGCCGACGACCGGGGGGAACTCGTGCAGCCCATAGGGCGGGAACGCGTTCGACACCACCGCCCTTGACGCGGACAGGTGCACGGCCAACTGGTGGGCGGCACTGGCATGCGGCAGGTAGGACACCCCGTCCGCGGCTAGTGCGGTGTCCAGGAACGTTGCCGGGGTGATCGCGGGATCCAGGCGGCGTCTCGCAAGGCGCCGCCCGAAGCTCATACCGGGCGTCTTCGCGAGGGCGGCAACGCCGCGAGGCGTCGTCTGGGCCCGCGAGGACCCGGTGAACGTTTCTGGACATCGCACTAGCAGCGCCGCGAGCATGTGCCCGTTCTGCTCGGCCTCGACACCCGCGAGGCTCGCTAGCACGCCGGTGGGCAGCCCGAGGTCGAGCCCGACGCCCAGCCGGTGGCGCGCGCGGATGCCCGCGCCAGTGAGGATCAGCATGCGGTGCCCGGGCAGCAGCGCGCGCAGCTCGTCGACGAGCGGAAGGATCGCGTCGCGGCCACGGTCGATGATCGCGCGACCGCCCACGCTCACGACGGTCAGCCACGGCAGGATCCGGATCACCGGCCGCTCGACCGGCTTGACCAGCTCGCGGTCGAGAAGGGTCTGGCGCATCAGCGCGCTGGGGACGTCCTTGGCGGTGGTCATCGCGCGTCGCTCCTGATGATGGTGCCGACATGCTCGCCCTCGACGGCGCGCCGGATCAGGCCGGGCCGCAGCCCGTTGATGATCTGGATCTCGCGCACGTAGCGGGCATGGCGTAGCAGCTGCAGCACCGGCCGCTCGACGACGAGGTCGGGCAAGTCCCGCTCGACCAGCTCGGCGACGGTGATCTCGGGAATGAACGTGGCCGAAGGGTCGGTCTTCGGGTTGGCGGTGTAGAGGCCGTCCTCATCCTTGATGAAGATCATCTGACGGCAGCCGTAGGTCTCTGCGACGAGGTAGCAGCCTGCGTCGGTGCGGTAGGGCGGGATCACTCCGGCCGCAGGGACGCGCTGCCACATGTCGTAAGGCGGCATGCCCGAGAAGATGGCGGCACCGGACTCGGCGAGGTAGAGCGCGAGTGCGCTGAACGCCCCGGACGCGATGACGGGGACGCCATGGCGGGCCATCAGGTAGCCGAGCATCTGAGCGTTCTGGCCCGACACAGCCGAGCCGATGTCACTCAGCACACCGGTCGGCAGGCCGAGCTCGGCGGCCAGGGCGTAGGCGTGCCGGGCCCGGGTGCCTCCGCCGGTGCCGATCAGCAGTCGCTGGGTGCGCTTGATGTCCACCAGCTCGTCGACCACCGGGAACACGGCTTCCCGGCCGCGGTCCATCAGGCTCTGCCCACCGACCTTGACGACGGTGACGTCGGGCAGGATCGGCCGATCCGGCACGGTGTCGGTGGCCGAGGCCAGCTCCGGGTCGCTGAGCGCGCACTCCATCAGCAACGTCTCCAGCGACGCTCTGGTCGCCGTCATGGGATCTCCTCGGGCGTTCGGGGGCGGCCACTCCGCCGCGGGTCGGCGTCGCACGAGTGCGACCATAACTGGTGGCCGGGGCCCGGGTGATCGACCGCTAGGGCTGCGCGGCCGCCCACCGCGCAGCCAGGGTGGCGCGCCCGTCGGCGCTCAACGCGCCGTGCAGCCGGACCCTGGCCATGCCCCCGTCGGGCAGGATGTCGAGCCGGACGGCGGTGACCGGGATCTGCGGCACCGGGAAGAGGTGGCGGTGGTCGGGCAGCAGCGCGGTGCGGGGCAACAGCTCATGCCACTCGCCATCCCCGTCCCGGCCGCGGAGCACGGCCCAGCCGGGCGCGTTGCCAAGGAACCACGACGTGTCCAGCTCGGCTACCGCGATGAGGCCCTGCATGCCGAGGGTGATCTCCACCCAGTCGTTGCCGTCGTCGCGGCGCCGCGCGGTCTCCCAGCCCTCCCCCATCATGCGGGCCGGTCCGGGCAGGAGCAGGTTGTTGGGCGAGCTGTAGAACAGGTTCGAACAGCCGGTGACGCGGCCACCGTGTTCGATCGCGGCCAGATCGACCCGGCCCAGCGCGTCGAGCAGAGCCGGGTCGGGCAGCGCGGTGCCGTGCACCCGCAGCCGTGCGACCCCGCCGTCGGGATGGATCCGCAGCCGGACGTGGGTGACCCGCCACGGACACGACACCGCGAAGGCGTTCTCCGTGTCCCCCTTGATCGCGGACCGCGCGACGAGGGGAAACCAGGGGCCGTCGGGGCCGCTCGCGCCGTCGACGGAGGCCTCCGGCGGGTAGTTGCCGAGGAACCACGACGTGTCGACGACGACGCCTGCGACGACGGCGGGCACGCCGAGGCGGACCACGGCGGCGTCCTCCCCCGGCTCGCGGCGCCGCCGGGTCTCCCAGCCGTCGTAGATCTTGCCATGGTGGCCGAACGTGCCCGGGTCGAACACGGCGGGCCGCGGCGTGATCAGGTTCTCCTTGGGGGCGAATCCCTCGTCGTTCGCCCAGATCACCGACCCGCCGAGGTCGCGGCGGGCGAGATCGGGCAGCTGGCGGAAGTCGGTCATCACGCCCACCGCGTCCCACGAGCGCGACTCACGCGGCCCCCCTGGCAAGCAGCTTCCCGTGCGGGCGGTCGGGGTCCACCGCGACCCCGCGCAGCCAGGTGCCCCGCACGACCCCGACGAGCTCGCGCCCGGCATAGGGGGTGAGCGGGTTGCGGTGGTGCAGCTGCCCCACGGCGAACGTCGCGTCCGGGGCGAGGACCACCAGGTCCGCGTCGACCCCCGCGGCGATGCGGCCCTTGCGCGCCATCCCCACCAGCTCGGCGGGCCGCTGCGCCATCCAGCCCACGACCTCGGCCAGGTCGTGCCCACGGCGGCGGCCCTCGGTCCACACGACGGCGAGGCCGAGCTGCAGCGACGCGATGCCACCCCAGGCCAGCCCGAAGTCGCCGCATCCAGGATCGGCGGGGTCGAGCCGTTTCAGCTCAGCGGTGCACGGCGAGTGGTCGCTGACCACCATGTCGATGGCCCCGGCGGCCAGGCCCTCCCACAGCGCGTCGCGGTTGTCCGCCTCACGGACGGGCGGGCAGCATTTGAACCGGGTGTCGCCGTCGGGCACCTCCTCGGCGGTGAGCGAGAGGTAGTGCGGGCACGTCTCGACGGTCACGCGCACCCCGTCCGCGCGGGCCTGGACCACCATGGGCAGCGCGTCGGCCGCGGAGAGGTGCACGACGTGGACCCGCGCCGCCGTCTCCCGTGCGGCCTGCAGCAGGAGCGCGATCGCGCTGCCCTCGGCGACGCGGGGGCGGGAGGCGACGAAGTCGGCGTAGCGGCGGCCCGACGCCGGGGTGACGTGCGCCCCGTCCTCGGCGTGGGCGATGAGCAGCCCGTCGAAGCCGACCAGCTCCCGCATGGCGAGCCGGGGGTCGAGCAGCGGCGGGAACTCCGGCACGCCGGAGTCGATCAGGAAGCACTTGACGCCGAACACGCCCGCCTCGTGCAGGGCGCGCATCTCGCGCAGGTTGCCCGGCACCGCGCCGCCCCAGAACCCGACGTCCACGCAGCACTGACCCTGCGCCGCGGCGCGCTTGACGAACAGCGCGGGCACGTCGACCGTCGGCGGCAGCGAGTTGAGCGGCATGTCGACGATCGTGGTGACCCCGCCCGCCGCGGCGGCCCGCGTGGCGGTGGCGAAGCCCTCCCACTCGGTGCGACCCGGCTCGTTGACGTGCACGTGGGTGTCGACCAGGCCGGGGATGAGCACCTCGTCGGGGCCCAGCACAACCTCCTGCCCGACCACGGGCGCATCCAGCGGCAGGACGGCTTCGATCCGCTCGCCGTCGACGAGCACGGCCGCCGGTCGCAGCGCGCCGCCGATCACCGCCCGCTCCGCGCGGAAGACGATCATGCGCTGCCCCGGTAGGCCCGCCAGCTGCCATGGGCCGAGATGTCGACGAGCGCGGCGGCGTAGCCGCGGCGCAGGATCATCGCGAGCGAGCCCGACCCGTCGGCCAGCTCGATCACACCCAGCTCGAGGCCGGGCGGCTCGCCGGGCAACAGGACCTCCCGCAGCTGCTCCCAGGCCAGGTCGTACACCTCGCCCTGCACCGCCGCGCCCCCCTCGCCGACGTCCTCGAGCGCGGGGTAGCTGCCGTCGACGGCGTGGAAGCGGTAGCGCGCCGCCGTGCTGGTGGCCCGCACGAGCGGGGCGCCCCCGACCAGATGGTGATCGGCACCCCCCGCCATGGCGGTGCCGTTGAGGAACATCAGCGGCACGGCTCAGCTCCCGCGGTAGGTCGAGTAGGCGTACGGCGAAAGAAGAAGCGGGATGTGATGATGCGCCGCCGGGTCGGTGACGGTGAAGGCGATCGTCACCTCGGGGTAGAACCCGTGCTGGCCCGCCGCGGCGAAGTAGGCTCCGGTGTCGAACGTGACCCGGTAGGCGCCCGCCGCGGCGACCGCGCCCAGCTCGCGCACGCGCCCGTCCTCGTCGGTGACGGCCTCGGCGAGGGTCGCGCCATCCTGCGACAGGCGCACCGGCACGCCCGCCGCAGGACGGCCCAGCGTGGCGTCGAGCACGTGGGTGGACAGGCTCATCGCACGACCTCGCTGACGCTCGGTCGCCGCTTCGCCAAGCGCTGTGTCATCGATTCGCTCGCAAGCTCGCTCAACGCACGACCTCGCTGACGCTCGGTCGCCGCTTCGCCAAGCGCTGTGTCATCGATTCGCTCGCAAGCTCGCTCAACGCACGACCTCGCTGACGCTCGGTCGCCGCTTCGCCAAGCGCTGTGTCATCGATTCGCTCGCAAGCTCGCTCATGGGGTCACCATCCCGGCGATGCGGATCCGGTTGATCGCGCCCAGCTCGCGCAGCGCGACCGCGCGCTCGGTGGCCGGGTCGTTGGCCAGTCGGGCGTGCAGGGTGGCGAGCAGGTCCTCGGCGCTGCGCCCGTTCGCGCAGACCAGGTAGACGTGCCCGAACCGGTCTTCGTAGGCGGTGTTGCCTGCCGCCAGCGCGGCGTGGACGTCCTCGCCTGCGCGGGCGACGGCCGCCTGCTCATGCCCGGACGTGCCCGACGCGGCGCGGTCGCCGATGCGCGGGTGCCCAACGAGGGCCGGGTCGAGGTCGTCGGCGGTCAGGGCGGCGGCCGCGGCGGCCTGCAGGGCGTCGACCGAGGCGTAGGGCCGCGCGGCCGTCACCGCCGACGCCCAGCGGGGCGCCGTGCAGAGGGCGCGCAGCACGTCCTCGCAGGCAGGCGCGGGGAGGGCGTTGAGCTCGGCGAGGTTCACGTCGCGAGGGTCATGTCGGGGAGGTCATGTCGGGGAGGTCATGTCGCGGAAGTCATGTCGCGGAGGTCATGTCTCAGTGATCCACGGAGCCCGCGGGCAGCGCGGTGAGCGTCAGGTCGGGGAACTTGCGGCGGATGGTCTCCAGCCGCCACTTGTTGACGAAGACGGCGAGCAGCGCGCCGTCCAGGCGGCGCTGCAACACCTCCACCTCGGCCTGCGTGGCGAGGATCTCCGCCCCTTGCGGGTCGGTGCGCCTGGCCACCGAGTAGGGGAGGTGGTCCAGCGCGATCGGCGCGTTGAACTCGTCGGCCATCCGGCTCTCGACGACCTCGAACTGCAGCGGCCCGACGGCGGCGAGCACCGGGGACTGGTCGCCGCGCAGATCCGAGCGCAGCACCTGGACGACCCCCTCGGAGTCGAGCTGGTCGATGCCGCGGCGGAACTGCTTGAACCGCCCGGCGTCGGCGCTGCGGGCCACAACGAAGTGCTCGGGTGCGAAGCTCGGGATCGGCGGGAAGGTCACCGGGTCCGCCTCGTACAGCGTGTCGCCGGGGCGCAGGGCGCCCGCGTTGACGAGGCCGACGATGTCGCCGGGGTAGGCCTCCTCGACGGTGGTGCGCTGGGCGCCGAACACCGACTGGGCGTACTTGGTGGCGAAGGGACGCCCGGTAGCCGCGTGGGTGAGCACCATGCCGCGCTCGAACCGCCCCGAGCAGAGGCGGACGAACGCCATGCGGTCGCGGTGGGAGCGGTCCATGCCCGCCTGGACCTTGAACACCAGCCCGGACAGCGGCGTGTCCAGCGGACGGGGGTTGCCCTCGGCGTCGTCGCGAGCCTCGGGAGCAGGCGCGAGGTCGACGAGCGCGTCCAGCAGTCGCCCCACACCGACACCCTGCAGCGCGGCCCCGAACAGCACCGGCGTGGCGATGCCTGAGAGGAAGTCCTTCTCGTCGAACGCGGCGCCGATCTCCGCCAGCAGCGCCAGCTCCTCCTGGGCGCCCGCCCAGGCATCCGGCTCCTCGGCTGCGGCCTGCTCGGGCGGCACGACCTGGACCTCGCCACGCGTGGCCCCGCCCGCGGTGCGGGTGTAGCGGCGCAGCTCGCGGGTGGCGACCTCGAGGACACCGCGCAGGTCGCCTGCCACCCCCAGCGGCCAGGTGACCGGCATCGGCCGCAGCCCGATCGTCTGCTCTACCTCATCGAGCAGCTCCAGCGCCTCGCGGCCCGGCCGGTCCCACTTGTTGACGAAGGTCAGAACCGGGATCCCCCGGGTGCGGCAGACGTCGAACAGCTTGAGCGTCTGGGGCTCCAGGCCCTTCGCCGCGTCCAGCAGCATCACCGCGGCGTCGACGGCGGCGAGCACCCGGTAGGTGTCCTCGGAGAAGTCGCCGTGGCCCGGCGTGTCCAGCAGGTTGATCACGTGGTCGCGGTAGGCGAACTGCAGCACGGCCGAGGTGATGGAGATGCCGCGGCGCTGCTCCATCTCCATCCAGTCCGAGGTGACACCCCGGCGGCCCGCCTTGCCGTGCACGGCCCCCGCGGAGTCGATCGCCGAGGCATGCAGCGCGAGCGCCTCGGTCAAGGTCGACTTGCCCGCGTCCGGGTGGCTGATCACCGCGAACGTTCGGCGTCGGGCGGCCTCTCCTACAACGCGGCTCACTGCACACTCCTGGGTGGGGGACGCCCTACCCCATCATTCTAGGTCAGTGCTGATGTTCGCTCCGCAAGCGATCATCACCGGACCTCACCTGGTGATGCTGGAGGATGTCTTGGCGACCGCGCGCCTAACGCGGATTTCCGCGCAGGCGGATCGGCGCAACCTCTCCTCCGGGCTGCCGGGGAGGAGCCGGTCGAATCGGGATGACCCTGCGACGACCTCGACCACTGGCTCTCGTGCTCCCGCAAGTGTTGCTGTGACCCTCCCGCTGAATCATGCTGGTGCACTTCGTTATCTGCCCCCCAATGCGGCCTACTGATCCACAGTCAGATACTGCTGACCAGCGAAAGGTCGGTTGGCCCCAGCAGCCGGGCGCTCGTCACGGCCGCGCAGTCAGGACCGACAGAAGGCCCAGCGGCAGGGCGGATCACCGCAACCCGGCCTGCTGCCAAGACCGGTTGACCGCATACGAACCCATGATCGCCAGTTGGGTGCAGAAACTGGCCAGATCCTGCCGCTTCTGCACCCAGCTGGCGATCACTCCCTACTCAATCCCCATGCCCCCATTGCGCCGAACCTCCTGCGCGGAAATCCGCGCTAATGCACCTTCTCGATCAGCTTCACGGCCAGGGCGCAGTTGGCGTCGTCGGTTCCGAAGGACACCTGGTTGGTCGAGGACCCGCCGAGGTTGACGTCGGGGACAGACGATGCGCCCTCACCTGCCGCCGTCGTCGAGACGTAGACGAGCGTGTCGCCGTGACGCACCAGCGCGCCCGCGGAGGCCAGCATGTCACCGGTCGTGCAGAACGCCTCGTCGCCCGCCTGGACGTCCTTGCCGAGATAGGAGTCGCTCGACACGGACACGCCGTTGCCCTGGTCCACCGTCGAGCCCTTGGCCTTCTGCTTCTCCGCCGCGAACTGGGCCGCGGCGTCCGCGCCCTGGTAGCGGGCGATCCGCGTCAGCTTGCCGTCCTTGTCCTGCGACGCCCAGCAGGTCGTCGGCGCGTCGGGCAGCACGCGGGCGTCCAGCACGGGGCCCGCGATGGAGCTGAGGCCGCCGAGCTGGAACACCGTCCAGTCGCCGCCCAGCACGGCGTCCACGTCCTGGGTGGAGACGGCCGAGCAGCTCGCGCCCGCGCCGTCGGCGAGACCGCCGACGGAGTTGACGACCCCCGACACCGCCCGGTAGACGAAGAACCCGCCCACGGCCAGCAGCGCCACCAAGACGATGGCCACGATTGCGATGATCTTGCCAGCCGAGCTCTTGCGCGGCGGCGGGGGCGGTGGGGGTGCGAACGGCTGCTGCGGCGGCCCCATCGGTGGCGGCCCGTACCCGCCCGGCCCGCCCGGGCCGTACCCGCCCGGTCCGCCCGGCCCGTACCCGCCCGGTCCGCCCGGCCCGTACTCGCCCGGTCCGCCCGGTCCGCCCGGCCCGTACCCGCCCGGCCCGCCCGGTCCGCCCGGTCCGTACCCGCCGGCGGCGCCCGGCCCGTAGCCCCCCGGCGCACCCGGTTGGCCCTGCGGCGGGTAGGGAGGGGGGTAGGGCGGCTGGTTCACGGGGAGCTCCTCTGGGCGGTTCGTCGGGATGAGCGTGCCCGGACCCGGTGCGCTACGCGATCACCCTGATGGTGAGAGGACGTCCGGGCATGGGGAAGGTTGCGCTCACCGTTGCGCAACCCGTCGCTGCTCAGACACCGAGTTCGGCCGCCGCGCGTCCGAGCAGCGCGCGCAACCGGGCCAGGTCCGCCGAGCCGAGACCGGCGAGCAGTTCCTCCTCCATCGCCCGGATCGCGATCCGGCACCGCGTGAGCAGCGCCCGGCCCTCCCCGGTCAGCGCGACGGCCCGGTTGCGCCGGTCGTCGGGGTCGGGGGTGCGGCGCAGCAGGCCGCGGGCCTCGAGACGGTCGAGCAGCGGGATCAGGCGGGTCTTGTCCCGCCCGACGGCGGCCGCCAGCGCGACCTGGGTGGGCGCGGCGCCCTCGGCGAGCCTGGCCAGGACGACGTAGTCCCACATCTGGACGCCATGCGCGCGCAGCACCGGCTCCTCGGCTGCTACGACGGCACGGGTGAGGGCGTGCAGCAGCGCGCCGAGGTCGCGGTCCACGGCCCGCACGATAGCGCTCGACATATCATCTACCACTGCTTATCATCTACTCATGCAGATGATAGAGCTTCACGACCGGGCGCTCCGACGGGCCACGGAGGTGATCGCCGAGGTCGAAGAGGCCGACCTCGGCAGGCCGACGCCGTGCGCGGAGTGGGATCTCCGGGCGCTGCTGGCGCACTGCATCGGCCAGAACCACGGTTTCGCCGACGCGGTGGCGCACTCGGACGCGCCCGCTTCGGCGTATGCCCCACGGTCGCCCGAGCCGGGCGCGTGGGAGGCGTCCGCCGAGCGGGTGCACGCCGCGTTCCGTGCGGCAGTGGCCTCCCCCGCGCCCCACCAGACCGTGCGGCTGGCGGAGTTCGGGCCAGACGCCCGCTTCCCCGTCGCGAGCGCGCTGGGCTTCCACCTGCTCGACACCGTCGTCCACACATGGGACGTCGCCACCGCCATCGGGCTGCCCTTCCGCCCGGACGCCGACCTGCTGGCTGCCGTGGCCGAAGGTGCCCGCCATGTGCCTACCGGCGCGGCGCGGGAACGGGAGGGCGCCGCGTTCGGCGCCGTGCTGGCCGATGCGGGCGACGACCCGTGGGCCGCGACGCTGGCGCTGCTGGGGCGCGCCCCGCTACTGCTCGAAGCGTGACGGGTCGCCCGCGCCCTTCCGGATGATCTCCGGCTCGTCGCCGGACAGATCGATCACGGTGGTCGGCTCGGTGCCGCACTCGCCGGAGTCGATCACCGCGTCAACGGCGTTGTCGAGCTCCTCCTTGATCTCCCAGCCCTGAGTGAGCGGCTGCTCGTGGTCGGGCAACAGGAGCGTGCTCGACAACAGCGGCTCCCCCAGCTCGGTGAGCAGCGCCTGCACGACGACGTGCTCGGGGATGCGCACCCCCACCGTCTTCTTGCGCGGATGCATGAGTTGGCGGGGCACCTCCTTCGTCGCCGGGAGGATGAACGTGTAGCTCCCCGGCGTGGAGGCCTTCACGAGCCGGAACATCGCGTTCGACACGTGCACGAAGTGGCCGAGCTGGGCGAAGTCGCGGCAGACGAGGGTGAAGTGGTGGTGCTCGTCGAGATGGCGGATCGCCCGGATGCGGGCGAGCCCGTCGCGGTTGCCGAGGCCGCAGCCCAGCGCGAAGCAGGAGTCCGTGGGGTAGGCGATCAGGCCGCCGTTCCGGACGACGTCGACGACCTGAGCGATCGCGCGGCGCTGGGGATCGACCGGATGCACGTCGTAGTACCGGGCCATACCGCGCACTCTAGTGTCGGGGAAACGAGGCTCGGGCCACGTCCGCAGCGCGGCAGGGTGACATTGCTCCGACCCAGCCGCAGCGGTGCCACCCTGCGGCAAACCCCCGGGCCGTTGTGGCGGCTGACCAGACGGTGACAGAACCCTGACCGTGAGGGGTATCCCGGAGAAGGGTCGGCATCTCCCATTCTGTGATCGCACGACGACCACGAGCGACAACCCCGGGGAGGTCCGATGAGCATCAGCACCGACACCACCGTTCGTCCGATTGCCAGCGCGGCTTCCTCGGTGGAGGCAGCGGGCAACGAGAGCCGCGTCGCCGAGTACCGCGCCCGCGTCGACATCCTGCGCCGCAGCTACAAGCGCCGGGCCTGCCGCAACGGCCTCGCCGCCAACGGCGTGAGCCTGCTGCTGGTCACCGCGGGTGCCGCGGTGGGCCTCTCGCCGATGTTCGACGGCTACAAGAACTTCACCGCCGTGCTCGGCGTCGCCGTGATCCTGCTGGAGGGGGTCACGCGCGTGCTGCGGCCCGCGCTCAGGGCGTCGAGAGCCCGGCGGGTGGCGCGCAAGCTGGATCGCGAGTTCCGCCTCTACGACGCCCGCGGCCGCGCCTACCGCGCAGGCGGCTCCGAAGCCGACGCCGCCTTCGTCACCGCCGTCGAGCGGATCCTGGAGCAGGCCGACGCCGCGGAGGAGCACGACGAGTCCGGCGCCTCCGAGCCCACCGCTCCCCGCAAGGCGAGCTAGGAGCGCGGAAAAGGCCTGTTTCGGTCCAAGTCGATCAACAAACCTGCAGGTCAGCGAGTTGCGCTTGGTCGCCGAACCGACTTTTTCAGCGCCGTCCTAGCCCACCCGCAGGGCCACTTCGCAGACCGCGCATGCACGTCGCAGACCTTCATGCCGCGGCGGGCCGCCCGTGGAGGGACGAAACTCGCCGCGATCGGGCGACAGGTCACCGATCTGTCGCCCGCGGTGCGGATCCCTGACTCTCGAGGGCCGCGGCCGGTGATGCCTGCGCCTGAGATGAACCTGGTGGGGGTCTCGCTCGCGCTGCAGCCCCCTGGTGTTCATCTCGGGCGCGGGCGCCAGCGCAGCCCAGCCCCTCGACGAGGACCCTGTCACGCCACGCGAACGTCGACGGCGGAGCGATCATCAGGTGGCGGACGGGTGCAGGCGGCGCGCGCGACGGCTACGGTCTCACGTCGTGATCGATCTCGACGGGGTGAAGCTGGTCCGCTTCCTGTACGGCGATCCCAGCGGCGTCATCCGCGGCAAGCAGGTGCACGCCTCCCGGCTGGAGGCCGCGCTCAGGTCCGGGCTCGGTCTCACGCGCGCGCAGAACGCGATCAACCTGCTCGACGATCTCGTCCCGGTGGTGGGCATGGAGCCGGTCGGCGAGATCCGCATCGTCGCCGACCCGGCCACGTTCGTGCGCCTGCCATGGCTTCCCGGAGTGGCGAGCGTGCTGTGCGACCAGGTCGGGCACGACGGCCTCGACTGGGGCGGCTGCCCCCGCTCGTTCCTGCGGCGGGCGGTCGCCGACGCGGCGGCGGTCGGGCTGCGGATCGAGGCGGCGTTCGAGAACGAGTTCTACCTCGCGCGGGCCACGCCAGAGGGGCCACAGCCGTGGGGCGACGGGCCCGTCTACTCCTCTGCGGGCCTCGACCGGGCCGCCTCGGTGGTCAACGCCATCGTCGACGCGGTCGGTGAGCAGGGCATCGACGTCGAGCAGGCGATCAACGAGTACGGGCCGGGCCAGCAGGAGATCTCGATCTCCCGCGCCGACGCGCTCGCCGCGGCCGACCGCCAGCTGCGACTGCGCGACACCGTTCGCGGCGTGGCCGAGACCCACGGGCTGCTGGCGTCGTTCGGGCCGAAGCCGTACGCCGAGCACGTCGGCAACGGCTGCCACCTGCACTTCTCGCTGTGGGAATGCGACCGCAACACGATGGCGCCCGACGGCGACCCGTTCGGGCTCTCCGACACGGCACGCGCGTTCCTGGCAGGCGTGCTCGACCACCTGCCTGCGCTGGTCGCGCTGACCTGCCCGTCGTTCCTCTCCTACGCCCGGCTGCGGCCGTCGGCGTGGGCGGGCTCGACGGTCTCGTGGGGCTTCGACAACCGCGAGGCCGCGCTGCGCATCGCGTCGCCGTTCCGCGGCCGGGAGGACGAGAGCCCCAACGCCGAGCTGAAGGCCTGCGACGCGAGCAGCAACCCGCACCTCGCCCTCGGCGGCGTCATCCTCGCCGGGCTCGACGGGCTGGCGCGTGGCCTCGCGCTGCCCGAACCCGCCGCGCACGACCCCGCGACGCTCGACGAGCGGGCGGCTCACCGCAGCGGCGTCCGCCCGCTGCCCGCCGACCAGGCGAGCGCCCTCGACGCGCTGGAGGCCGACCCGGTGCTGATGGGCGGCCTCGGCGACCTGCTCGGGCGCTGCGTGCTGGCGACGCGGCGCGCCGAGTACGCCCGTTGCGTCCGGATGGGCGACGACGCCGTCCGAGCAGTGACTTTCGCGCTGTTGTAGCGGGAGCATTCTGCGATGTCGCATCGCGTTGAACCGGCACAGAGCGAGCTGCTCCGCGAGCTGAGCGTCTGGGAGGCCATCGGCCTCTCACTGGCCCTGATGGCGCCCTCCATGGCGGCGAACATCAACCCGCAGGGCACAGCGGGCACGGTCGGGCGCGCGGTGCCGTTGGCTTTCCTGCTGGCTACGGTCGGGGTGCTGCTCATCGCCTACACCTTCGTGCGCCTGAGCCAGCGGTTCCACCACGCGGGCAGCGTCTACGGCTTCGTCGGCGCGACCCTCGGCGCGCGCACGGGCGTCATCGCGGGCTGGGCGCTGCTGGGCACGTACGTCTTCTACGGCGTCGTGACGTCCACCGCGGCAGGCATCTTCGGGACCGCCGCGCTGGACGCGCTCGGCATCTGGACGAACCAGCCTCCGTGGGCCGGGTTCGTGCTGGCGGCCGTCGCGCTCCTGCTGGTGCTCGTCCTCGCGATCGTGCGCGTGCGCGGCGGCACGCGGGTGCTGCTGACGATCGAGGCGCTGACCGTCGCGCTGATCCTCGTCGTCACGGTCATCGTGTTCGTGCGGCTGGCGAACGGCACCGCGCCCGGAGGGCACCGCGTCGACCTTTCGGTGTTCTCGCCCGCGCCCGGCACCGACGTCTCGGCGCTGTTCCTCGGGATCGTGTTCGGCTTCCTGTCCTTCGCCGGGTTCGAGGCGGCGGCGACGCTCGGCGAGGAGACCCGCAACCCGCGCCGGGCGATCCCCCGCGCGATCCTCGGGGTCGCGATCTTCGGCGGGGTCTACTTCGTGGTGGTCACCGCCGTCGAGGTGATGGGCTTCGGCGCCGACGACGCCGGAGTCGAGGCCTTCACCAAGTCGTCGTCGCTGCTCGGCGACCTCGGCACCGCCTACGTCGCCGCGTGGGTCGGCGACGTGATCACGGTCGGGGCCGCGGTCAGCGCCTTCGGCTGCGCGTTGGCGTGCGCGGTCGGCGCGGCGCGGCTGCTGTTCGCACTCGGCCGAGACGGGCTGGTCCCCCGCGCGTTGGGCACGGTCGCGCCGGGCCGCGGCACGCCGGTGGCCGCCACGATGGTCGTGGTCGTCGGAATGTACGTGATCATCGCCGTGGCCTGGTTCGGGCTGGGAGGCGAACCGTCGACGCTGTTCGTCGCGTCGGGGACGATCGGCACGCTCATCCTGCTCGTCGCCTACGCGCTCGCGACCGTCGGCGCGGCGAAGCTGCTGTTCTTCTCGGGCCACCGCGAGGTGCAGCTCGTGGAGGTCGTCGTCCCCCTGCTCGCGCTCGTCCTGATCGGCTACACCCTGCTGCGCAACGTCTCGCCCTATCCCGAGGGGGCCGCGGGCCTGTACCCGGCGGTGTCGGCGATCTGGATCGTGCTCGGCGTGCTGGCGGTGCTGCTGCGGCCGGGCGCGGCGCGCCGCGCCGGAGAGGAGTTGACAGGGAGCGTCGGGCTCACCGATGAGTCGCTGACCACCGACAGGTCTCCCTCCCGAACGACCACCCACAGGAGGACCTCATGACCGACATCACCGGAGTGCGGACGGTCGGCATCCCCGTCGCCGACCAGGACCGCGCCCTCGACTTCTACGTGGGCACACTCGGCTTCGAGAAGCGGCTCGACATGCCGCTGCCGCAGATCGGCGGACGCTGGATCGAGGTGGCGCCAGGGGGATCGGCTGTGTCGTTGGCCCTCGTCCCCGCCCACGACGGCGTTCCTGCAGGCGTCGAGACGGGCATCCGGCTCACGACACCTGACGCGGCCGCGCTGCACGAGGAGCTGCGCGGCGCGGGCGTGGCCGTCGGCGAGCTGTTGAACTGGCCTGGCGTCCCGCCGATGTTCGCCTTGCGCGACGCGGACGGCAACGGCCTGGAGATCACCGAGGTGCGTCCGTGAGCGAGACCGGGGAGCTGTGATCGCGCCGAACCGCACACCGCGGACCTGCCCGGCACCGTCGCGTGCGCCTCGCGACGATCACCCCCGGTTTACAGGGTGTCGAGCACGATCGTGGTGCCCCGGTCGACCATGCTTCCCGCGCCGTTGGACTGTTGGACGACGCGCCCGTGCTCCCTGCCGAACCCGCCGAATCCGGGCCGCTCCTCCGCTTCGAGGCCGGCATGGGCCAATATCTCCTGCGCCGCGTCGAACGTACGGCCGATCACGAACGGCACCCGCACCTGACGGGGGGGCTCCTGTCCGCGGCTCACGACGAGGGTGACGTTCCCGCCGGGTGGCAGCGCGGCGCCCGCGGCGGGCTCGGTGCGCACGACGGCGCCGTCGGGGACCGACGAGCTGTACTCCGCGTCCGATCCGGACTGCACCGGGTCGAGCCCGACGGCGCGGATCGCGGCCGCGGCGTCGTCAACGGCGGTGCCTGCGACGATCGCGGGCACCGTCGGGTTGCCGCGCGATACGGCAAGCGTCACCGTGCTGCCCCGCAGAAGACGGGTGTCCTCCGCAGGCTCGGTCGCGGTGACCTGGCCTGCAGGCACCCCGTTGGCGTAGACGGCGCGTTCGGCAGGCACGAGCTCGGCCGCGGTGAGCAGGCGCTCGGCGACGCCTGCCTGCACGCCTGCCAGCGACGGCACGGCCGTCCACCGGCCGCTGCCCAGCCACCACGCCGTCGCCCCGATGCCGAACGCGAGCACGAGGACGACCGCGGTCCACACCGCGAACACGACGCGGCTGCGGCGTCGCGCACGCAGGTGCGCAGGCGGCGCGACCGAAGGGCGTTCGTGGCTGGCCAGCGCCCGCGTGCCCGCGTGGCCGTGCGGTGCGGCGCCGCCCGGCACCGTCGGATGCTCGTCGACCGGCCGCGGTGGCGGCGGCACCGGCACCCGCGGCACCTCCAGCAGGGCCGCGAGATGGCGCAGCTCGCCCAGCATCGCCGCGGCGTCGGCCGGGCGCACCGACGGGTCGCGCCGGGTCGCGCGCAGCACCAGTTCGTCCAGCTCGACCGGCACGTCCCCCGCGATCAGCGACGGTGCGGGCACGTCGGAGTTGACGTGCCGGAAGGCCACGGAGATCGCGGTGTCCCCCGTGTAGGGCGGCGCGCCAGTGAGCAGCTCGTAGAACATGATGCCCGCGGCGTAGACGTCGCTGCGAGGGTCCGCCGCCCCGGTGGCGACCTGCTCAGGGGAGAGGTAGGCGACCGTGCCCATGATCGTCCCGGCGTGGCTGGCGCCCGCCTGCGCGGCCGCGACGGCGAGCCCGAAATCGGCGACCTTGGCCTCGCCCGCGACGCCGATCAGCACGTTCTCCGGCTTGACGTCACGGTGCACCATGCCAAGCCGGTGCGCCTCGGCGAGGCCTGCCAGCACGTGCTCCATGACGGCGAAGGTCGCGGGTACCCCCAGCGGACCTCTGGCGCGCAGGACGTCGCGCAGGGTGCCGCCTTCGACCAGCTCCATGACCAGGAACAGCCGGTCCCCTGCCGGGGTCGGCTCCGCACCCTGGTCATGGACATCGACGACGGCCGGGTGGTCGATGCGGGCCGCAGAGCGCGCCTCGCGCTCGAAACGGGCGCGGAAGGCCGGATCGCCCGCCAGCCGCGCGTCCATGATCTTGATCGCTACGGGGCGGTCGAGCCGGATGTCCCTGCCGCGGTACACCGTGGACATGCCACCCGTCGCGATCACGCCCTCCACGCGGTAGCGCGCATCGAGCAGCGCTCCGGCGACCGGGGCAGCGTTCACGAAGCGAAGGTACCGCTGCGCCGGAATGCTGCCCTTAATGCCCGCTCATGTGGCATCGTGTCGGGTCGTGAACACGCCGTTGTCCCAGGATGTCGCCACGCTGACCGTGGCCGACGTCGCCACCCAGCTGTCCGTACCGGTGGCCAGGGTGCACCAGTTCGTGCGCGACGGCCAGCTGCTGGCTGTGCGACGCGACGGAGTGATGGTCGTCCCTGCCGATTTCCTCGACGAGAACGCCGTTGTCAAGGGCCTGCCCGGCACCATCACCGTGCTGCGCGACGGCGGGTACAGCGACGAGGAGATCCTGCGCTGGCTCTTCGCCGAGGACGACTCGCTGCCCGGCACGCCCGTCGCGTCGTTGCGCGCGGGCCGCCACCGGGAGGTCAAGCGCCGAGCACAGGCGATGGCGATCTGACGCTCAGCCACGCAGCATCTCGGCCACGAGGAACGCCAGCTCCAGGGCTTGCTGGGTGTTGAGCCGCGGGTCGCACGCGGTCTCGTAGCGACCCGAGAGGTCGGCGTCGGAGATCTCTTGGGCGCCCCCGAGGCATTCGGTGACGTCCTCGCCGGTGACCTCGACGTGGATCCCACCGGGGTGGGTGCCGAGCGCCGCGTGCACCTCGAAGAAGCCCTGCACCTCGTCGACGATCCGGTCGAAGTGTCGGGTCTTGTAGCCGGAGCTGGACTCGACCGTGTTGCCGTGCATCGGGTCGCACTGCCAGATGACCTTGTGCCCGGACGCCTCGACCTTGCCGATGATCGCGGGCAGCACGTCGCGGACGCGGCCGTTGCCCATGCGGCTGACCAGCGTCAACCGACCGGGATGGTGGCCGGGGTCGAGCCGCTCGACGTACTCGACGGCCTGCTCAGGGGTGGTCGTCGGACCGATCTTGAGCCCGATCGGGTTGGCCAGGATCTCGGCGAACGCGATGTGCGCGCCGTCGAGCTGCCGGGTGCGCTCGCCGATCCACAGGAAGTGCGCGGAGAGGTCGTAGAGCCGGGGCGTCTCCGGGTCGCGCTTGTCCAGCCGCAGCATCGCGCGCTCGTAGTCCAACAGCAGCGCCTCGTGTGAGGCGTAGAACTCCACGCTGTGCAGGTTGTGGTCGTCCACCCCGCACGCGGCCATGAACGCCAGCGCCCGCTCGATGTCCGACGCGATGCTCTCGAACCGCGCTCCGGCGGGCGAGGTGCGCACGAAGTCCTTGTTCCAGTCGTGCACCATCGTCAGGTCGGCCATGCCGGTGGCGGTCAGCGCGCGGACGAGGTTCATCGCGGCGGACGCGTTGGCGTACGCGCGGATCATCCGGGACGGGTCGGGGATGCGCGCGACCGGGTCGGGCGTGAGCGCGTTGACGATGTCGCCGCGGTAGGAGGGCAGACCCAGCGCGTCGAGGGGGGCGCTGCGGGGCTTGGCGTACTGCCCCGCGATCCGCCCGACCTTCACCACCGGAAGCGACGCCCCGTAGGTGAGCACGATCGCCATCTGCAGGAGCGTGTGGATCGTCGAGCGCAGGTGCGGCTCGGTGTTGTCGACGAACGTCTCGGCGCAGTCGCCGCCCTGCAGCAGGAAGGCGCGGCCGTTGGCGACGTCGGCCAGCCGGTCGCGCAGACGGTCCACCTCCGGCGGCAGCGTCACCGGGGGGACGCTTTCCAGCACGGTGCGGACGTGGGCGACGGACTGCGCATCGGGCCACCCGGGCTGCTGCGCGGCGGGCCGGGCGAGCGCGTCGTCCAAACGGGCGCGCAGGTCACCGGGCAGGGGCGGCAGCTCAGGCAGTACTTCGACCGGGGCGTCGACGGTCCAGTTCACGACACCAGCCTAGAACCTGTCGGCGGTCCTACCCGTTCGGCCCGTTTGGCCCGACGCAGGCCGCTTCCGGTATCACTCGTTCGGCCCGATTCCACAACGGACGCAACGGGTTATCTCGGATCCATGGGAATCCTATTGTGGATCATCGCGGTGATCCTTGTAGTAGCAGGCGTCTTCGCCCTTGTCCGCGGCGGAACGGTGTGGGGGATCGTGCTCATCGTCGTCGGGTTGGCTGTCGGCCCGGGCTACACCATTTTCGCCTGACCCCTTCGCTGATGGGACCCGCGGTCGCCCTGCAGTTTGTGCCAGACGTACCGCGGATCGGTATCGTGCGGACGCCATCCTCGACGACGGGCGGCTAGTGGCTGCCACCCAAGGCTGAGGGGACCACCGGATGAGCGGAACCGGTACCGTTTTCATTAGCTATCGCAGGTCTGACGGTCTGACAGCGCAGATATCGCCGGGCGGCTCTACGACCATCTCGAGCGGCAACTGGGATCCGATCGAGTCTTCATGGACGTGACCTCGATCGACGCCGGAAGTGATTTTCGGCGGGAGATCACCAGGGCCATCGGGAGCAGCTCAACGGTCCTGATCATGATCGGTCGACGGTGGGATGTCAATCGACTCAACGACCAGGACGATCTTGTGAGAACCGAGATCGAGACGGCCCTCCGTGGCGGCATGACAATCATTCCGGTGCTGGTGGCGGGCGCCGAGATGCCCACACGCGCTCAGCTACCCCCCAGCGTTCGCGCGCTGAGCGACCGGAACGCCGTGCGGCTCTACTCCGACGACTTCCGGGTATCGGCCGATCGGCTTCTCGCCGTTCTGCGACGACCCAGGAAGCAGGACGCCTCGCAGGCAGACGGGCTGCGTCCCGGACCAACTTGGCCAACGCCACATGAGACAACGCGACCCACGACGACCACCCCGCCCTACTCGGAGCCAACTCGTGCTCAACGGACGACCCGAAATGGTGCCGCCATCTTCTGGTCGATCCTCGGCATCTTCGCAGTGGTCGGCTCGGCGCTCGGCCTGGTTGTCGGACGCCCTGGGGGCGTAGGAACTCTCTTGTGGATCATTGCGGTGATCCTCGTCGTTGCGGGCATCTTCGCCATCATCCGCCGTCAGCTGCTGTGGGGCGTCGTGCTCATCGTCGTCGGGCTGCTCGTGGGCCCGGGCGGCGTCAGCATCTTCACCTGACCTCTCCACTCACCTCACTCCTCCTCCGTCACCTAACCCGTACAGCCGCCTCGATCGCCTCCCACCGCAGCACGTTCAGCCGGGCGTCCGCCAGAGCGTCATGCGCGTCCGCGGTGGGAGGCGGCAGGGGCGGCCTGCCCGCGTCCTCCCAGCGCTGACGTAGTTCCCGGGTGAACCGCGGCAGCGCTCGCGGGAGCGCGGGCATCGCTCCCCACAGCTGACACAGTGCGACGTGGTCGTAGGCCGCTATCCACGCCCACAGCTCGACCTCGCCGGGGCCGCTCGTCAGGAAAGCCAGCAAGTCGGCGCGGAGCCGCTCGCGCGAGCGCCACGCCGGGTCCGCAGGCGAGGGCAGCTTCGGCAAGACGTTGGCCCGCACCCACGCGCCTGCCCGGCCGGGATCGAACTCGGTGGACACCGCGTAGAACTCGCGCCCGTCCTCGCCGACCACGCCGATGGACACCAGCTCGATGGTTGTCCCGTCTTCGATGAACTCGCAGTCGTAGAAGAAGCGCACGTCCCGAGGCTAGGCCACGTCCTGGACCGCGAGGGATCACGGCCCAGATGACCGTAGACGGCGAGCGTTACGGCCGCGGATCAAGGTGTCGGTGCGGCGCTGCATGTGTCGACGAGTGGAGGAGTGTTGCCGCCGAACCTCACCTGGTGATCGCCGACTGCGGCGGTTTCCGTGCGCCTGCACACGAAAACCGCCGGGTTGGGCGATCATGAAAGTGTGGGGGCATCCACATGCTGAGGCGCGGTCGGGCGGGTCAGGGCACGACTGGCCCCGCGGGCCGATCCGACGCACCGGCCGCAGCGCGTCTGAGGCCGATCAGCGCGCGAGATGCACACCAGCGGGCTTCGCCCTTTGCGTGGACCCCGCTCACGTCGCGCTCAGCCGACATCCCGAGTACCCGGCCCGCACTGCGTCTCGCCCGAGGCTAGGCCACGTCCTGGACCGCGAGGGATGTCTGACGCGCTCAGCTCGCCCGCTTCTCCGGGGGAGGCGCGGCGCGCAGCGCGGCGGCGCGCTCCTTCACCGACGCCGCGTACATGTCGACGTAGGTCTGCCCGGTGAGCTCCATCAGCGCGTACATGATCTCGTCGGTCATCGAACGCTCGATGAACCGGTCGCCCGACATCCCGTAGTAGCGGGAGAAGTCCAGCGGCTCGCCGATCTTGATGTGCACCTTGCGCGGACGCCATATCCGGGAACCGATCGGGTTGACCCGATCTGTGCCGATCATCGCGACGGGGATCACCGGCACCCCGGCCTCCAACGTCATGCGGGCGACGCCGGTCTTGCCCTTGTACAGCTTGCCGTCGGGCGACCGCGTGCCCTCGGGGTAGATGCCCAGCAGGCGGTCTTCCCGCAGCAGCCGGATCGCCGTGGCCATCGCGGCCTGCGCGGCCGATCCGCTGGCCCGGTCGATCGGGACCTGCCCCATCCCGGTGAAGAAGATCCTCTTCAGCTTCCCGACGAGGCCCGGCTGGGTGAAGTACTCGCGTTTGGCCAAGAACGTGATGCGCCGCGGCACGAGCAGCGGGAGGAGGAACGAGTCGGCTACGGCCAGGTGGTTGCTCGCGAGGATCGCGCCGCCGTGCTCCGGAACGTGCTCCAGACCCTCGATGGTCGGCCTGCAGAGCAGTCGCAGCAAGGGACCGAGAAGCACGAACTTGGACCACCAGTACAGCACCTGGGCGTGCCCCTTCCAGCTCGACGGCGTCAGCCTACGGACGGGCCCGCTGCAGCGACAACGGGCCATTGCGTGACAGGATGTGGACAGCGGCGGCAGCGAGAGGGAGGGCCGCGTGACCCGCGAACCCGACCCGACCGGCTTCGACGACATCGTCGCGTCGTGGCAGCGGGAAGGCGGCGTCCCGCAGTGGCCGCAGGACGACCGGTGGCCCGCCGACGACGACACGCCTCCAGACGATCTCCCGCCTGAGGACCGCCTCCTCCCCGACTTGCCTCCTGACGGGCGCGTCCCCGGCGATCAGGCGACCACGACCGACCCGGCACACCCCGAAGACCCCATCCCGGCCGACACGGGGGACCCGACCGGTCGGCCTACCGGGGCCGCCGCCGATCCGCTCGTCGAGGAACACTTCGTCCCTCCCGAACCGCCGCCACTCCCCCGGCTCGGGCCCCCGATCCTGGTCGGGCTCACGCTGATCGCGCTCGGGCTGGTGCTCGTGTCGTTCCCCGGCTGGGTGGGCGTGCCGCAGGTCTACGGGCTGCCGCTCGGGCTGGTCGCGATCGCGGCCGGACTGGGCTGGCTGGTGCTGCGGCTGTGGCCCGACAACGCCGACGGCGGGCCCCCGCCGATCTACCTCGACGATCCCGACGACCCCGATGGCGGCGCGGTCCTCTGAGCGGAGCTTGCGGAGCGAGCATCAGCGCCCGCGGAGCTTGCGGAGCGAGCATCAGCGCCCGCGGAGCTTGCGGAGCGAGCATCAGCGCCCGCGGAGCTTGCGGAACGAGCATCAGCGCCCGCGGAGCTTGCTGGTGCCGCGCCGACGTTGGCGCCCACGGAGCCTGCTGAGCGGCTGCCTGCGCCCGGCACGCTGGCCAGATCGCGGGCGAGCTGGGCCGCGCCGACCACAGCGGCGGCCTCGCCGAGCTGCGCGGTGCGGATCCGGGCGAGCGGACGCCGCCCCGCGCCGGTGAGGGTGGCCGCGTAGTACTCGCGGGCTTCGTCGAGGAACAGCGGCGCCGACCCCGACACCCCGCCGCCGATCACCACGAGCTCGGGGTCGAACACGTCCGCGACGAGCGCGAGGCCCACCCCCAGCCAGCGCGCCAGGTCATCCAGCGCGGCGCACGCGACCGGATCACCCTCCCGCGCCGCCGCCGCGACCGCCTGACCGGTCACGCGCCCGGAGTCGCCCGCCGCCAGCCGGGTGAGCAGCGGTGCGCGCCCCGGGTCGCGGGCGAGCAGCTCGACGGCGGTGGTGGCCAGCGCGGTGCCGCTGCAGTAGCGCTCCCAGCAGCCCGTCTTGCCGCACGGGCACGGCCGCCCGTCCGGCACCACCTGCAGGTGCCCCAGCTCGGGAGCGACGCCGAACGCGCCGCGGTAGAGCACGCCGTCGAGCAGCAAAGCCGAGCCGATGCCCGTGCCGAGCGCCACGAACACGGTGATCGCCGCCCCGGAGGCCGCGCCGAAGTGCCGCTCGGCCAGCGCGGCCGCGTTCGCGTCGTGCTCGACGACGACGGGGAGCCCGAGACGGGCGGCGATGCGGTCGGCCACCGGGGCGTCGCGCCACGACAGGTGCGGCGCGAAGCGCACCACCCTCCGGTCGGGGGTGACGAACCCGGCCACCGCGAGCCCCACCGCGGCGACCGGGTGTCTGGCTGCGAGGGTTTCCACGACGCCCGCGACCGCGGCCTCCAGCGCCGCCTCGCTGCGGGGGGTGGGGGTGCGGGCGGTGTCGAGGACGGTGCCGTCGGCCTCGACGACACCGGCGCGCACGCTGGTGCCGCCGACGTCGACCCCGACGGTCAGCATGGCGTGCCCGTGCGCGGAAAGGTTCGCTCGCGCGACCGTTTCCGCGCACGACCCGTCACGGCCGGCCCTTGACCCGCTGGACCGGGATGTGCTGGACGAGCTTCGGGCTGCCCGAAGCCGTGCGGGCGGGCGGCGCCGGTTCGGGCTCGGCCAGCGCGTCCCGCAGCAACGTGACGAGGCCGCCCGCGTGCTCCGCGAGCCGCTGCACCAGATCGGGACGCTCGCCGCGCAACGCGGCCATCAGCGCGCACACCGGGCAAGCCGCGCAGGTCGCGGCCGACACGGGGGTGGCCGGTTCGATGCGCAGCCGGTCGAGGGTGGGCTCCAGCCGGTCGAGCGCGGCGAGGGCGAGCGCGCGCAGCTCTTCTGACGCCCCGGCGTGGCTGTCGCACCCGGGTTCGGATGTCGTCATCGCGTCCAGACCGCAGGGTCGGGAGCGAAGGTCACGCACAGGTCGTCGGCGTCAAGCCGGGCCGCGGTGACCGTGCACCGCCGCAGCGCGGACGGCAGCGCGATCAGCCGCCGCACGCCGCCGACGGCGATCGCCAACTCGTCGCCGACTCTGGTGAGGTCGAGCGGGCCGTCCGCCGCTCCGGGCAGCGCCAGCACCAGTTCGAACTCCGAGTCCGCCGACGTGCCCGCGCCGCGGGTGCGCCGCACGCGCAGCAGCGCGGGCCCCGGCCTGCCCGGCGCGGCCGGGTCGGTGTCGCCGTAGAGGTTGCGAGCGACCTCCAGCAGCGCGGGCACCCCGGTCGGTTCTGCCGCGGTGTGATCGACGGTGGCCAGCGGTACCCCGCCGAGGCCTGCGAGCTCGGCCAGGACGGCCTGCTGCTCGGTGTAGCGCTCGCGCAGCCAGCGCGCCGCAGGCCCGCGCAGGGACGCAGGCGGCCCTGGCACCACCCGGTTTGCGACGATCCCGTCGACCCGCAGGCCGTGCAGCGCCAGCGCGGTGAGCGTGCGCCGCGTCTCGGCCGCCACCACCCGCTCCGGGGTGAGGACGAGCCGGATCGACGTGCGCGCGTGGTCGCCGAGCATCGCCCGCAGGCCTGCGAGCTGCTCGGCGAGGGTGTCCAGCGCGTCGATCGTCGCGTCCCAGCCCGCGGCGGCGCCCCGGCCGCCTCCGGCGAGCCCCGCCAGCATCCCGCGCACCGCCCGCCGGTGCGCGGGGAAGAGCCGCTCGACGTAGCCCGCGACGGCCTCGGGCAGCCCCAACAGCCGCAGTGTCTCCGCGGTGGGTCCGCAGTCGACCACAACGACCTCCCATGGCCCTGACTCGGCGGCTTTGCGCACCGCGGAGAGCGCGAGGAGGTCCTCGACGCCTGGCAGCACAGTCAGCTCGTCGGCCACCAGCTCGTCGACACCCGCGCCTGCGAGCAGGGTCCGCAGATGCCGCTGCAGCGGCGCCCAGGCGTCGTCGAGGAGGGCGTGGGTGTCGATGTGGGCGGCGAAGAGGCCCTGGTCGACCTCGGTGGGCTCGCTGTCGAGCTCGGCTTCCAGCGCGTCGCCGAGCGAGTGCGCAGGATCGGTGGAGACGACGAGCGCCTTGCGGCCGGAGCTGGCCAGCTGGGCCGCCGTCGCCGCGGCGAGCGTCGTCTTGCCGACGCCGCCTTTGCCCGTGAACAGCACGACCCCCACGGGCGGAGGGTACTTGCTCAGCCGCCCATTGCCTCTACTCGGCGCTTCAGACCCTTGAGCGCGGTGTCGATGATGACCTTCTCGGCCTTGCGCCGGAGCATGCCGATCATCGGGATGTTGAGGTCGACGGCGAGCGAGTACGTCACCGTCGTCGAGTCGCCCCTGTCCGCGAGCGCGTACGAGCCGTCCTGCGCCTTCTGGATCTGCCCCTTGACCAGGGTCCAGCTCACCGAGCGCCCATCGGGGGCCCACACGTAGTCCAGCGTGTAGGAGTCCTTGATCGCACCGGCGTCCATCATGAAGCGCACCCGCTCGGCGCGGACGCCGTCCCCCGGCTTGAGCACCTCGACCTTGTTGATCTGCTCGGCCCAGTCGGGGTACGCGGCGAAGTCGGCGATCACCGCCATCACCCGCTCAGGCGGGGCGGCGATGGTGATCGAGGAGGACGTCGCGTCGGCCATGCGCGCAGGTTACCGGCGCGGGCCACGGTCACCAGCGCAGGACGTAGGGCGCGGCGGTGTGGCGGAAGTGCCCGACGTTGACGCATTCGGTGCGGCCGACGCGACACCGCGGGGACAGCGGCTGGTGCACGTGCCCGAACAGCGCGGCGCGCGGCCGGTCGCGGCGTATGCGCGCGAGCAGCGCCGTCGAGGGCGACTCGGACCGCCGGGACACCACGTCGTAGGCCAGCTCCGGCACGGCGGGCGGAGTGTGGCTGCACAGGACGTCGATCGGGCCGAGCCCCTCGACGGCTTCGGCGTACTCCGCGGCGAGCCGAAGGTGCGGGGTCCACGACACGCCGGGGCGTGGCGCGGCGCCCGCAGGCAGCGGGATCCCGCCGATGAACCCGAACCGCAGCCCTCCGATCGTGACCACCCGCCCGTCGGGCACGCACACACCGGGACGGGTGAACTCGGGCCAGATCTCGGGCAGGTCGACGTTGCCGGGGATGGCGAACGTGGGCGTCGACATGGCGGCGAACAGCGCGCCGTACTGCTCCCTGACGGCCTCGACGACGACGGCGGACGGATCGGGGAAGCGTGACCACATCTCCTCCAAGAACGCCACCAGCTCCCCAGGGCGACCCGCGGCGCGCAGTCGTCCGAACTTGACGCTCACGTCCGGGCCGAGAACCTGTCCCAGGATGCCGCGGGCGGGGTCGGCGTAGTCGACGAACTCGACGAGGTCACCGAGCACGATGAGGGCATCGGCCCCGTCGCCCGCCTTGGCCAGAGCCTCGGCGTTGCCGTGCACATCGGAGACCACGTGCACACGCATGATCACTCAGATTACCGGGGCGGCTCCCCCGGCGCCCGGCCCGCCTCCAGCCGGTCCTTCCACGCGAACGCGATCGCTTTGGCCGCGCGCTGGCGCCGCCGCGCCTCGGCCGACCCCTTCCGCAGCGACGCGGGCGCGGGGGTGCCTGACCGACCAGGCGGGTCGGCGCGCAGGAAGTAGTGCAGGAGGGTGCCGTCGAGCACCGGCTCCAGCCACACCTCCATGCTGCCCACCAGCGCGCCGGTGACGGTCCAGCGCAGCCCGGCCGGACCCCGGTCGGTGACGACGCGCAGGTCGAGATCGGGCCACAGCATCCGCCACCGGTCGGGCGTCGCGAACTCGAATACCAGCACTTCGGGGCGCACGGCGACAAACGTCTCGTCCACCACGTCGACCGACGGCACGGCGTCCAGCATGCCGGAGCGGAATCGGCCCGATCGGGATACCTGGCGGTAGGTTTGCCTGCACCGAGCCAGGAGGTCGAGAGCCGTGCGTGAGTACAGCGTGCCCGCCACTGTCCGCGTCGCCGACGACGAGACCCTCGTCGACGCCGTGTACGACAACGCGGCGCGTGACCCGTCGACGGTCGCCTACCGCAGGCGCGGCGCGGACCGTGAGTGGCAGGAGATCACGGCGGGCCAGTTCGCCGCGGAGGTCACCGCGGTCGCGCGCGGCCTGATCGCGGCGGGAGTGCAGGTGGGCGACCGGGTGGCTCTGCTGTCACACACCCGCTACGAGTGGACGTTGATCGACTACGCGATCCTCGCGGTCGGCGGAGCCACGGTGCCCGTCTACGAGACGTCCTCCGCCGAGCAGATCCGCTGGATACTAGGCGACTCGGGAGCGGTCGCGATCGTGGTGGAGTCGCAGCGGCGCGCGGATCTGGTGGACGGGCTGCGCGACGAGCTCGGCGAGCTCCGCGAGGTGTGGCGGATCGACGCGGGAGACGGCGAGGAGGGGGCCGTCGCGCGGCTGGTCGCGCTCGGCGAAAGCGTCGCGGAGGATGAGGTGGGAGCCCGTCGCCAGGCGGTGCACGCTGACGACCTCGCCACGCTGATCTACACCTCGGGCACCACGGGGCGCCCCAAAGGCTGCGAGCTGACACACCGCAATATGCAGAGCGAGGTGCGCTCCGTCGCCGCCCTCTTCCCCGAGCTGCTCACGGAGGGTGGTTCGGTGCTGCTCTTCCTGCCGCTCGCGCACGTGTTCGGCAAGGTGATCCAGTGCGGGGCCACCCAGACTCGCACGGTCATCGGACACACCGCCGACGTCTCTGATCTCGTCGGTGACCTCGGCGTGTTCCGTCCGACGTTCCTGCTCGCTGTGCCGCGCGTGTTCGAGAAGGTCTTCAACTCGGCCCGCCGGCGCGCGCACGACGGCGGCATGGGAAAGGTCTTCGACGCCGCCACCGACACGGCCGTCGCCTGGAGCACGGCGCGCGACACCGGCGGGCCGGGAATCGTGCTGCGCGCCCGTCACGCACTGTTCGACCGGCTCGTCTACCGCAAGCTGCGGGCCGCGGTCGGCGGGCGGGTCGTGGCCGCGGTCTCGGGCAGCGCGCCGCTCGGCGAGCGCCTCGGCCACTTCTTCCGCGGCGTCGGCCTGCCGGTGCTGGAGGGATACGGGCTCACCGAGACCTCGGCAGGCACCACCGTCAACACGCTGGGGGCGCAGCGCATCGGCACCGTCGGGCGGCCGGTTCCCGGGCAGGCCGTCCGGATCGCCGACGACGGCGAGATCCTGGTCAAGGGTCCGGTGGTGTTCCGCGGCTACTGGAAGAACGACACGGCCACCGCGGAGGCGGTCACCGACGGCTGGTTCCACACGGGCGACATCGGCGAGCTGGACGACGCGGGCTATCTGAGGGTCACCGGCCGGAAGAAGGAGCTGATCGTCACGGCGGGCGGGAAGAACGTGGCCCCCGCCGTGCTCGAGGACCGCTTGCGGGCCCATCCGCTGGTCAGCCACTGCATGGTCATCGGAGACGGCAAGCCGTTCATCGGGGTGCTGGTCACCATCGACGCGGACGCGCTGCCCGGCTGGTTGGAGCGCTCCGGAAAGGCGCCGGGCACCCCGGTCGCGGACCTCGTGGACGATCCCGACCTGCGCCGCGAGATCGGCGAGGCGGTGGCGGATGCGAACCTGGCGGTGTCGCGGGCCGAGCAGATCCGCGAGTTCCGCATCCTGCCCGTGGACTTCACCGAGGCGTCGGGCGAGATGACCCCGACCATGAAGGTGAAGCGCAACGTCGTCGTGGAGAAGTACGCGCCGGACATCGCGAGCATCTACGCGGGCCGCAAGCAGCCCGCCTGACCTAGTGTCTTCCGGCGGAGGACACTAGCAGCGACGCCATGCGCGCGGCGCGGCCTTCCCACGACCACGCCGTCAGCATCCACTCACGGCCCGCCGCGCCCATCGACGCGGCGCGGTCGGGGTCGGCGAGGAGCGCGACAAGCGTGTCGACGAGGGACCCGAGGTCCCGACCGTCGACCACGTGCCCCGTCCGGCCCTCCCGGACGGTCTCCGGCGCGCCGCCGGATCGCCCCGCGACCACGGGCAGTCCGGTCGCCGCCGCTTCCAGGAACGCCATGCCCATACCTTCGACGTCGAGCCCGTGGCCACGGGTGCGGCAGGGCATGGCGAACACGTCGCCGACCGCGTGGTGGGCGGGCAGGTCAGCGTCGGGCACCGCCCCGACGAACACGACCTCGGCGCCGACCCCGTTGACGGCGGCGAGTCCGTGCAGCCGCCCGGCGTCTGGCCCGTCGCCGACCAGCAGCAACCGGGTGCCCGGTACCCGGCGCCTGATCAGCGGCAGTGCCCGGATGAGCATGTCCTGTCCCTTGCGCGCCACCAGCCGGGAGACGCAGGTGATGACGGGGGCGGCCCCGAGGCCGTAGCGACCGCGCAGCGTGGCCCGCGCGCCCGCGTCGGGCCGGAACCGCAGCGCGTCGATGCCGGGGGGCAGCGGTTCCAGCGCGGCGTGCGCCCCGAAGGCGGCGGCGACCCGCGCCCGCGTGTAGCCGGAGACGGTGGTGATCACGTCGGTGTCCCGCCCGATGCGTCCGAGCGCGTGGCGCGCGCCGGGGAGCATGGACCACCCCACCTCGTGGCCGTGGCTGCTGGCGAGCGCCCGCTCGACCCCGCCGCGGCGGCGCAACACCGGTCCGAGCAGCGCCAGGGGGGCGGCAGCGCCGAACCAGACGGTTTCCGCGCCGTGCGCGCGCGCCAAGCGCGCCGACCGCAGCGCGACCGAGGGCGCGGGAAGCATCAGCGACGTGGGGTGGCGGTGCACGGGGAAAGGCAGTCCGGCGTCGAAGGCGGCGGACCCGGGCCAGGCGGGCGCGTAGACGGCGAGCTCGCCGCCGGGAAGGCGGGTCGTCAGCTCGACGAGGTAGCGCTGGATGCCGCCCATGCGCGGAGGGAAGTCGTTCGTGACGAGCAGTGTGCGGGCCACGGCAAGACGCTACCGGCCGCGGCAGGCGACCGACGACGGGCGGCGGCCGATCACGGCGATCGGCCGCCGCCTGACCCTCTGGGGAGCGCTCTCGTCTGTGCCGCGACTAGAGCCGCCGGGCGCCGGAGAAGTTGGATGGCGAGAGCATCTGGTAGCGCACGACGTCGCCGGACTCCGGCGCATTGAGGAACACTCCATCGCCCGCGTAGATGCCGACGTGGCTGACGGGGTGGTAGTAGAAGACGAGATCGCCGGGCTGCAGGTTGTTCCAGGACACCGGGGTGCCGACCATGGCCTGTTGGCTGCTCGACCGCGGCAACGTGACGCCTGCCTGCGCGAACGCCCATGAGGTGAGGCCGGAGCAGTCGTAGCTGCGCGGGCCCTCTGCACCCCAGACGTAGGGCTTGCCCAGCTGGCTGGCGGCGGCGCGAAGCGCAGCTACGCCGATCCCGGCGCCGAAGATCACGGGCGCTACGACCACGGGTCCGTTGCGCGCGCTGCGCTCCGCGGGTGTGAGTGCGCGCAGCATCTGCTCGGCCTGGCCAATGCGCATCTCGGCGTCGCGCTTGCGTGCCGCGAGGTCCTGCTCGGCCTGGTTGGCCTGGTCGGCGGCGGCCTGCGCCCTTCCGACGGCGGTAGCGGCCGCGGACTGCGCTCGATCGGCGTCCCCGGACTTGGCGACCAGGGTGTCGAGCACGTCCTTGTAGTCGGACGAGATCGTCTCCAGCGCCGACATCTGGTCGAGGAAGTCCTGCGGCGAACGAGCGGCGAGCATCGCGTCGAGCTGGTCGAGGTTGCCACCGTCGAACGTGGCCATGGCTACGACGTCGACCTGCTTGCGGTAGGTCTCCTCGTCGGCCTTCGCAGCGGCCGCGAGCGCCTGCGCCGGGCCGACGGCCGCCTGCATCTTCGTGATGTCCCGCTGGCGTGCGGTCAGGTTGTCCTGCGCGGCGTGCCACTGCTCGGTGAGGGCTTCGGCCTCGCGCTGGACCTGGTCGACCTGGGCCTGGGCATCGGCCGCCGTCGTCGGGGCGGGGGGGAGCGCGGGTAAAGCAGGCGCGGGTGGCGTGGGTGCTGCAGGCACCGGCGCGGGGGGCAGGGGCACGAGGGGCGGCGTATCCGCTGCCGCCGGGGCAACGCCGAGAGCCAGCACGGCCAGTGCGGCCGCGAGGGCACCGACGAGGCGCCACACCACGTTACGTCCATCCGAGGTAGGTCGGAGCGACACCACGCAGCTGAGCCTCCTTCGCAGGCTCCCGCGCGTCACCCGATCAATAGCCAGGTCGTGCCGATCGGATCACTACGCGGTGACCTTGCGTCGTCGCCCGTGGATCGGACGGCGGGCCTCCCGCAAAGTCCCGCGGAGATTACGGAGGGCGGCCGGACACGTCCATCACCGGGGCGACTCGGGCGTGGCGGCCCGCGATCACCACCCTCCGCAGCCGGGAGTTCGCGTGAACGGGTTTCGTGACATCGTAATTTCACCCCGCGTGACGACCCTCTTCCTTTCCGCGCACCTCGGAGCGCGGTGACCGCGGGCGGGTGGCAACCAGCCGCAGCCGGGGCACCAGCCCCTGCTCGGCCAACACATCGAGCGCCTGCCGCTCCGGTGCGTCGAGTGACACGGTGGGCGCGCCCGGCGGCACCCCCAGCAGCACCCCGACGACGCAGTCCCCGCACGCGGAGAAGCGGACAGCGCAGCTCTCACAGTCGATCACCATCTCGGCCTCCTCATCTCCCAGGCGCAGTCGCCCGGACACCTGCGGAGGCTAGGAGCCCACACCGACAATTTCGGCCATCTGGCGAGTAGCCCGCTCCCCCACCCGGTGAGTCGCCCACCCCACCCCGGCGAGTCGCCTGTCTCCCCACGGCGAGTCGCCCTCCCCACCCCGGCGAGTCGCCTGTCTCCCCACGGCGAGTCGCCCACCCCACCCCGGCGAGTCGCCTGTCTCCCCACGGCGAGTCGCCCTCCCCACCCCGGCGAGTCGACCGTCTCCCCACGGCGAGTCGCCCACCCCACCCCGGCGAGTCGGGCATTCCACTCCGGCGAGTTGGCCGTTTCCCCACGGCAACTGGGGGCGGCGGGAGACGGCTCACCGAGCGGTGACGCTCGAGCGCAACACCTGCGGGGTGCGCCGCCATACCCCGTGAGGTTCACCTCGACGCGTGGGCCGACGCCGACTCACCGTGTTCAGACGGCCGATTCGCCATGGTCGAACGCCGGACTCACCGCGATCCTCAGAACACCCGCGGACTCGCCCGGACGACTCGGCGGACTCAACCTCTAGCGTCGGACAATTGACTGTTGGCCCCGACATGAACGGCGAAAGTGGTGCCGCCGGAGCATTGGTGCACCTCGGGCACCACTGCAGTCGATCACCACTCACCGCGGCGACGAGCCTCCCGGTGGCCAGGCCGCTGCCATGCCCGGGTCACGTCCGCATAGCAGCGAGCTGGCCCCAGCCACTTCGCACCCGCAACGGCACCCCGCGCACGGCGTGCGAGATCACCTGCGGCGTGCGCAGTCGGCCTGCGGGGGGCGAGAGCACCCCGGGGCGTGCGCGGTCGACCTGAGCGGGGGTGCGAGCTCATCCCGCGGGACCGCATGGCCCAGCTGATCGGCGCCATCTGCACACAAGCAGCCTGCTCAGCGCACCCCGGCGCGGCTCGCGGCGATCTCGCGCCACGGCACGCGACCTCCACCCCGAAGCCGAGGGCCATCAGCTCGGCCGAGTGTCACTTGCCGGTCGCTCTTACGCAGGCGAAGCGGCGGGCTCACCCCATGGCTTGCCGCCCGCCGCACCCGTCGCCGTGGGGAAACGGCGAACTCACCAGGGTGAATCGGCCGACTCACCGTGGGGAGACAGGCGACTCACCGGGGTGGGGTGGGCGACTCACCGGGGTGGGGTGGGCGACTCACCGGGGTGGGGTTGCAGCACGAAATCGTAGGCCGCCGAGAGCCACGGCTGGTCGAGCGATCCGCCATCGGGTGTCGGACCGGCCTCGCGGGCCTCGAACGCGACGACGAGCTCCTGCTTCACGCCGAATACGACGTCGCTGTCGAGGTATTCGGCGCCCTCACGGAACAGGTGCGTCACCAACGTCTCGAAGCCCGGTTGGTCGATCAGGAAGTGCACGTGGGCGGGCCGGAAATGGCTGATCGGGGTGGCTCCGACCAGCTCGCCGACCGGCCCGTCCATCGGGATCGCGTAGCCCAGCGGCGCGACGGTCCGCACGCAGTACGTGCCGTCCTCGCGGGTGACGTACTTGGCGCGCAGCCGCGCCTCGTCGACGTCGAGCTGAGCCTCGTACATCCCGTCGCCGTCGGCCTGCCACACGTCGAGCACGGCGCCGCCCACGGGCTTGCCGTCCGGGTCGCGGACGGTGCCGTGGACGTACAGCGGGGTGCCCGCGATCCCCTCGGACATGTCGGCACCGAACGGCAGCGGCGGCGACCCGTCGATGTGGAACGGCCCCAGCACGGTGTTGGGGGTGGCCCTCGAGTCGAGCCGGTGGTTCATCTGGACGACGAGCATCGACAGGCCGAGCACGTCGGAGGCGAGGATGAACTCCTGGCGCTTCTCGTCGCTGATCTGCCCGGTGCGGTTGAGCCACTGGATGGCCGACATCCACTCGGTCTCGGTGAGCCGCACCTCGCGGGCGAAGTCGTGCAGGTGGCGCACCAACGCCGTCATGATCTCCGCGAGCCGCGGGTCATGGGCGGTGGCCCAGCGGGCGGAAGCCAGGTCGGTGATGTTGTCCTCGGTGACGAGCTGCATCTACTCCTCCTCTGATGACAAAGGGCCGCCTCCAGCGGTAGGCAACTCAGTACGCAGGAGTGCTGCCGCACCCACCATGGCGCGCATCTTGCCCTCAGCCGACGTCCGCGGCAGGTACTTCATCCCGCAGTCGGGCGCCAACACCAACTGCTGCGGCGGCAGGTACGGGTACGCCCTGCGCACGCGGTCGGCCACCACCTCGGCCGTCTCGACATCGGGCCGCGACAGGTCGAGCACACCCAGGATGATCGTCTTGTCGGCCAGGTCCTTCAGGACGCCGAGGTCGAGGCCCGACTGCGCGGTCTCGATCGAGATCTGGTCGACGGGGCATCCGGCCAGCTCGGGCAGGAACGAGTAGCCGGACGGACGCTCGTGGATGATCGCCGCGTAGCCGAAACAGAGGTGCACCGCGGTGGTGCCGGTGACCCCTTCGAGGGCCGCGTTCAACGCCCCGAGCCCGTATGCCCTGGCCGCGTCCGGCCGAGCCTGCAGATAGGGCTCGTCGATCTGCACGATGTCGGCTCCCGCGGCGTGCAGATCCCGGATCTCGGCGTTCACGGCGGCTGCGTACGCCATCGCGGCCGACTCCGGATCGGGGTAGTAGTCGTTCTGCGCCTGCTGGGACATCGTGAACGGCCCCGGCACCGTCATCTTGACCTGGCGATCGGCGTGCGCTTGGAGAAACGTCAGGTCACGCAGCTGCACCGGACCGGGCCGGGAGACCTTTCCGACGATGCGCGGCACGGGGTTCGGGTGGCCCGACCGGTCGAGTGCCGTGCCGGGGTTGTCGATGTCCACCCCGTCCAGCGCGGTGGCGAAATGGTTGGAGTAGCTCTCCCGGCGGATCTCACCATCGGTGAGGATGTCCAGCCCCGCGGCCTGCTGGGCACCGATCGCGAGCACGGTGGCATCGTCCTGGGCTTCGGCGAGCAGATCGGGCTCGATCCGCCAGAGCTCCTTCGCCCGCACCCGCGGCGGGAAGCGGTGCGCGAGGCGGGCCCTGTCGATCAGCCACTCCGGCTGGACGTAGCTGCCGACCAGCGACGTGGGCAGGAGGGGGGCTGGCATCACGGCGGGCATCACGGCCTCCATGGCTCTGGCGGGATCGGGGTGGCACCGCGGTCGATCGTCAGATAGACGTCGTTGCCGATCGGATGGCGCAGCTCCTCGGCGAGCTGGCCGATCAGCCCGGCCGTGCGGGCCAGCAACGCGAACCCGCGCAGAAGCGGCAGCGGGAGGCCGAGGTCGGCCAGCGCGGCGCCGCACACGCCCGCGCCGTTCAGGGGCAGCGTGCGGCCCAACACCTGGGGTGCCACCCTGCCGATCGCGGCGAAGAGTTCCAGGTGCGGCCCGAAGCAGCCCTCCTCGCGGGCGATCTGCATCAGCCGCGGGGTGCGCGGGTCGCCGTCCTTGTGCACGGGATGGCCCAGCCCTGGAACGAAGCTGCCCGCCGCGCGCCGCGCACGGATCGTGTCGAGGGCGAGCGCGTCCCATCCTTGGTCGTCCTCCGGCACCTGCGCAGGCAGGACGTCGTGCAGAAACCGGCCGGTGTCCTCGGTGACCCCGAGGAACCGTGAGCCACCCCCCAGCAGCCCGGCGGCGAGGGCGCCCTGCACCGAATCGGGCGCCGACAGCCAGGTCAGGCGGGTGACGATCGCGGTCGGGGTGAACCCGTGGTCGGCCAGCGCGGCCAGCACCGCCTCGAACACCCTGGTCTGCCCACGGGTGGGGCGCTGCTGCGTGGCGAGCCAGAAGGCCAGCTCGCCGAACCCGACCTCGCCCATGACGTCGCGCGCCAGATCATGCCCGAGCAGCGTGATCGTCTCAGGAGTGGACGCGCCGAGCGCCGTGTCGAAGCTCAGCCGATGCGCGCTCCGCGGACCCTGCTCCTGGCTCATGACTCCAACCACTTCCGCAGCTCTGAGCCGTGCTCGTCGAGCTCGGGCGGCGGCAGCGGGTACGCGGTGGGGGTGGCCGAGAACGTGATCGGGTTGCGCGCCATGGGCACCGCGCGCTCACCCTCACCAGCCAGCACGATCGGCTCGAGCCCGAACTTCTCCGCCATCGCGAAGCCACCGTCGATCGTGTTGATCGGTCCGCAGGGCACGCCCGCGTCGACGAGGAGCTCGAACCACTCCTCCGCGCCGCGGGTCGCGAGCCGCTCGACGAGGATCGGCCGGAGCTCGGCCCGGTTGGCGGTGCGGTCGGAGTTGCGGGCGAACCGCAGGTCGTCGGGCACGTCGGGGATGCCCAACACCGTGCACAGCCTGCGGAAGAGACGGTCGTTCGGCGCGGCCACGATGAGGTCCCGATCGGCGGTGGGCATGGGCTCGTAGGGGTACACGCTGGGGTGGGCGTTGCCCATCCGGATGGGCACCACACCGCCCGCGACCCAGGCTGAGCTGTGGTTGACCAGGCCCGAAAGCGCCGAGGACAGCAGGTTGACCTCCACCTCCTGACCTTCACCGGTGGCGTCGCGATGCCGCAGCGCCGCGAGGATCCCGATCACGGCGTGGTTGCCCGCCATCACGTCGAACACCGAGATGCCCGCCCGGAACGGCGGCCCGTCGACGGCGCCGGTGAGGCTCATCAAGCCGGAGATCGCCTGGACCATGAGGTCGTAGCCGGGCACGGCGGCGCCTTCGCGCTGCCCGAACCCGCTGATCGAGGCGTAAATGAGGCGGGGGTTGGCCTGGCGGAGGGTGGCCGCGTCGAGCCCGTACTTGGCCAGGCCGCCCGGCTTGAAGTTCTGGATCATGACGTCGGCCCGGTTGCCGAGCTCGCGGGCGAGCGTCAGGTCGTGTTCGTCGCCCAGGTCGAGCGCGATCGACCGCTTGCCGCGGTTGATGCCGAGGTAGTACGTGGAGATGTCGCCGCGGGAGGGCGGCGTCCAGGTGCGGGTCTCGTCGCCGTCGGGCGACTCGACCTTGACCACGTCCGCGCCCATGTCGGCGAGGAGCATCGTGGCATACGGGCCTGCCAGCACGCGCGAGAAATCGGCGACGAGCACCCCCGAAAGCGGCCCTGTCATCGCATCTCCTCCGCTCTACGGACAGCTGTCCGATCTTGTATCAGCTGACCTTCAGATGGCAACGGTCTCGTGGGGGACGGAAGCGAGCCGGGCGAAATCGGCGCTGATCTCCCCGGCCGTCGCCAACAGCAGCGGGAGGTACTCGCCGACGAGGCGGTCGACTGACGTCTCCGCCGCGTGGGTGTTGACGTTGAGAGCGGCGAGCACCCGGCCCGATCCGTCCCGCAGCGGGGCGGCCACCGAGCGGATGCCCAGGGTGAGCTGCTCGTCGGTCAGCGCCCACCCGCGGGCCCGCACCTCGCAGAGCGCCGCGTCGCGCTCCTTGATGTCGGGCTGCCACCGCGGGACGAGGCCGGAGCGGGTGGGCTCGGCGAGCGTGGCCTCCAACGCCGCCTGCGGGAGCGCCGCGAGCAGCACCTTGCCCAGCGACGTCGCGAGCGCCGGGAAACGCGTGCCGATCTGCACCGAGAGTCCGACGATCTTCGGGATCGACACGCGGGCCACGTAGACGATGTCCGACCCGTCGAGCTGGGCGACCGAGCACGACTCGTTGGTGCGGGCGACCAGCGCGCGCATGTGCGGCCGGGCGATGTCCCACAGGCCCTGCGACCGCACGAAGGCGACACCGAGGTCGAGCACCTTCGGGGTCAGCGCGAACGCGCCGTCCTCGAGTCGGACGTAGCCCAGATCCGCCAGCGTCAGCAGGATCCGACGGGCCGTCGGCCTGGCGAGCCCGGTGGCCGCGGCCACCTCGGCGAGTGTCAGTGCGCCATACGCTGGACGGAACGCCGCGATGACCTCGAGACCGCGGGCCAGCGCCTGGATGAAGTCGGGTCCGGCTCCCGCGCGCGGCATGGGCCCACCTGCTCCCTGTCGGACCTTGACACTGAACCTACCCCCGGACGACCGTATGCCGGACAGTTGTCCGTCACAAGTGAACGGAGTCGGGCGATGGCCACACCGGGCGCATCACAATCAACCTCGGTCGTGCTGCGAGGCGGCACGGTGCTCACGCTCGACGGGCAGCGCAGCGTGCTGCCGAGCGCCGACGTGCTCGTCACGGGGGACCGCATCGCAGCGGTCGGACCGGGCCTCGCGGTGCCGGAGGGCACCCGCGAGATCGACGCGCGTGGCGGCATCGTCATGCCGGGCATGATCGACACCCATCGGCACATGTGGCAGACGGCCATGCGCGGCTACGGCGCCGACTGGACCCTCACGCAGTACTTCGTCTGGTACTACCTCGAGTCCGGCCGCCACTTCCGGCCTCAGGACGTGCGCGCAGGCAACCTGCTCGCCGCGGCGGAGGCGCTCGACGCGGGTGTCACCACCTGCGTGGACTGGTCGCACGGCCTGCAGACCGTCGCGCACGGGGAGGCCGCGGTCGACGCGCTCCGCATGGTCCCGGGGCGGTTCGTGCTGGCCTACGGCAACATCCAGCAGGCCCCTTGGGAGTGGTCGGCCACACCGGACTTCCAGGCGTTCGCGCGCCGGATGCTCGACGCCGCCGACGATCGGCTGGGCTTCCAGATGGCCTTCGACGTCACCGGCGATCCCGCGTTCCCCGAGAAGGCCGCCTACGAGGTCGCCCGTTCCCTCGGCGTGCCTGTCACGACCCACGCCGGGGTGTGGGGCGCAACCAACGACGATGGCATCCGACTCGCCCACGAGGCGGGATTCCTCGACGAGACCAGCGTGTTCGTGCACGCCGCGACGCTCTCGGCCGACTCCTACCACCGGATCGCGGCCACCGGCGGCTCCGTGTCGGTCTCCACGGAGAGCGAGCAGAGCGCGGGGCAGGGCTACCCGCCCACCTGGGCGCTGCGCGCCCACAACATCCCGGTGTCACTGTCGATGGACACCAGCGTGTGGTGGAGCGGCGACCTCTTCTCCGCCATGCGCACCACCCTGGGCGCCGACCGTGCGCGCGAACACTTCGAAGCCCATCAGAAGGGCGACACGGTCACCCACTGCTCTCTGCGCGCGGAGCACGTCGTCGACTGGGCCACCCGGGGCGGGGCCGCGGCGCTGGGCCGGTCGACGGATCTCGGCAGCCTGGAGCCCGGGAAGAAAGCCGACGTCGTCCTGATCAAGAACGACGCCTCCCCGGCTGCGTTCCCGCTGCTCAACCCCTACGGCCACGTCGCGTTCCAGGCCCAGCGCGGCGACGTGCACACCGTGCTGGTGGACGGACAGATCGTGAAGGAGGACCACCGGCTCGTCGGGGTGGACCTGGCCGCGATCCGGCGCGAGGTCGAGGCGACGGTCGAGCACCTGCGCAGCACCCTCGGCGAGGACGCCTGGGCGGCAGGCATGAACCCGGACATCCCCGCGACCAAGGTGCTCGACAACCCCTACACCTACACCGACTACGCGAGCGGGGCCACGCACGGCGGCTGACACAACGCCTATGACCACCCCGCGCGCTGCTACCTGGCTCGATCTCGATCCCGCGCACCCGTTCGGCATCACGACGCTGCCCTACGGCAGCTTCACAACCGGTGGACCGGCGCGGGTCGGCGTGGCGATCGGCGAGCGCGTGCTGGACCTCGGGGCGGTCGCCGCGGCGCTCCTGCCCGCCCGCGCGGACCTGTTCGCGGCGGGCACGCTCGACGGCCTGCTCGCGGCCGGACCCGCCGTCTGGACGGAGGTCCGCGCCGCCGTCACGGCGTGGCTGAGCGAGGACCGCCACCGGCCCGTCGTCGAGCCCCTGCTCGTGCCCGCCGCCGACGCCGAGTCGCTCCTGGCGTTCACCGTGGCCGACTACGTCGACTTCTACGCAAGCGAGCACCACGCGCGGAACGTCACCGCGATCTTCCGGCCCGACGCCGAACCGCTCACGCCGAACTGGAAGCACCTGCCGATCGGCTATCACGGCCGCGCGGGCACCGTGGTGGTGTCCGGCTCGCCGGTCCCGCGCCCCTGCGGGCAGCGGCGCACCCCGGAGGGCGAGGTCGTGTTCGGCCCGTCGACCCGGCTGGACATCGAGGCGGAGATGGGGTTCGTCGTCGGCGTGGGGTCACGGCGCGGCGAGCCGGTGGGGCTCGCGGCGTTCGAGCGGCACGTGTTCGGCGCCTGCCTGGTCAACGACTGGTCCGCCCGCGACATCCAGTCGTGGGAGTACGTCCCGCTCGGCCCCTTCCTCGGCAAGTCGTTCGCCACGTCGGTCTCGCCGTGGATCGTGCCGCTGGCCGCGCTGGCCGACGCGCGGGTCGTGCCCCCACGCCGCGACCCGCGCCCGCTGCCCTACCTCGACGACACCGGCGCGGCCCCGTGGGGCCTCGACGTGGCGCTGGAGATCCGACTGAACGGCCAGGTCGTCGCCCGGCCGCCGTTCGCGGCGATGTACTGGACACCGGCGCAGATGCTCGCCCACATGACCGTGAACGGCGCCTCGCTGCGGCCCGGCGACCTGTTCGCGTCGGGCACGATCAGCGGGGCCGAGCCTGGCCAGCGCGGATCGCTGATCGAGCTGACCCTTGACGGGACGCAGCCGTTGACGCTGCCCGACGGCACGGCCCGAGGCTTCCTCGCCGACGGCGACGAGGTCGTGATCACCGCTACCGCGCCCGGTGCGGACGGCACGCGGGTCGGGTTCGGCGAGGTGCGCGGGCGGATCATCGACGCGGTGTGCCCGCCGCCGACCTGAGAAGCTGCGGCGGGGCTGAAACCGGCGACGCGCGGCGGTCAGGTCTGGTTCAGCAGGGTGTTGAGGGGGCGGGGCTTGCCGAGGTGGTAGCCCTGGCCGTCGTCGACGCCCAGCGCGCGCAGGTGGGTCACGAGCGTGGCGCGGTCCACCTGCTCGGCCACCGTGCGCATGCCGAGCTGATGGGCCACGCCGACCACGGCGGCCACCAGAGCCCGGTCGACGGCGTCGTCGTCGACCTGCCGGACGAAATCCCCCGCGATCTTGACGGTCGTGAACGGCAGGTGCTTCAGATAGGTGAAGGAGCCATAGCCTGCCCCGAAGTCGTCGAGCGCGAACCCGCAGCCCGCTTCGGTGAGCCGGGTCGCGAGCAGCCGCGCCGCGTCGAGACTGTCGATCGCGGTCGTCTCGGTGATCTCCAGACCGAGCCGCTCCGGGCTCACCTCGGCCTTCTTGAGCAGTTCGAGAATCCACCCGCCGAGGTCGGGGTTCTCCAGCGACCGCGCCGAGATGTTGACCTCCAGCCGCAGCCCAGCCGCTCGCGCGCGCCGCCCGGCGAGCGCCTTGACCGCGCGCTCCAGAACCCACCGGTCCAGCTCGAGCACCAGATCGGTGCGCTCGGCCGCAGGGAGGAAGTCGGCGGGCCCCAACCCCGGCTCGAGCCCGTCGTGCATCCGGATCAGCAGTTCGTGCCGCCCGGCGAACCCGGTGGCGAGGTCGACGATCGGCTGCGCGTAGAGCTTCATCGTGCCCTCTTCCAGCGCGGCGCCGACCCGTTGCAACAGCGACACACGATGGGCAGCGGCCTGGTAGAGCTCCTCGGAGAACAGCCGCGGGCGGTTGCGCCCCGCGCTCTTGGCCGCGTAGAGCGCCAGGTCGGCCCGGGCCAGCGCGACGTCGGCCGGTTGGCCGGGGGTGACCGGGGCGACGCCGACGCTCACGGTCACGTACAGCGTCGGGTCGACCGCGGAGGCCACGGCAACCGTGTCGCAGAGCCGCTCGGCCATCGCCATCGCGTCCGCGGCCGAGCAGCCGGGAACGATCACCGCGAACTCGTCGCCGCCCAGCCTGCCCAACAGCGCGTCCGGGCGGATCCGCGCCGCCACCGTCGACGCCACCCTGCGGATGATCAGATCGCCGACGGCGTGTCCGCGCAGGTCGTTGATGTCTTTGAAGTTGTCGATGTCGATCATCAACAGGGCTCCGCCCCGAGGGTCGGCCGCGCAGTCGGCGATCCGCGACCTGATCCGGCGACGGTTCGCCACGCCCGTCAGCGGGTCGTGCTCGGCGAGAAATGTCAGTTCTGCGCGGTCGCGATGCTGTTCGGTGACGTCGCGCATGACGGCCATCACCATGGTCGCGACGCCCTCCGCGTTGCAGAACACCTCGCCGTGGCACTCGAAGATCCGCTCGACGCTCCGGGCGGCGTCCAGGAAGACGCGCGCGACGTAGGTGAACGGCCTCCGGTCGCGCACGGCCATACGGACAACGGAGACCACGTGCTCACGGTCGTCCCCGTGGATCGTGTCGAGCACCAGGTTGTCGTCGAGGAGGCGGTCGGGCGCCCACCCGAACATGGTCATCAGTGTCTCGGAGTACTGGACCGCCCCGGTCTCGAGGTTCCAGACCCACGAGCCCTGCGCGCTCATCCGCTCGATCCCAGCCAGCCGCCACTGCGCCGTCGACGGGCCGACATCCCGTCCGCTGGCGTCGTAGCGGCCGGTTTCGTCGGTGATCTCATAGAGGTCCGCTTCGCCGTCCAAGGCGCTGCCGCTCACCTCCCACCAGCGAGTGCCCGCCGACGGTGACGGCCACCGGACGGGCATCCGCCGGGCGCCGACGCGGACGGGAGGCAGCAGCGCGATCGGCGAGTCCTCGCCGTCCCACGTCCCCCCGAAGGGCTCCACCAGTGCTCTAGCGGCGTCGTTGAGCCAGCAGACCACGCCGTGAGAGACCACGACGAGACCGACACTCGCCGCACGGGCGATCTTGTCGGTGAGCACGCCTCAAGCTCCCTTCCGCGTACCCCGCCACTGTGGCGAGCGCCGAGACAATAACCAACCGAACGGCCGATGGCTCTGCGTCCCAATACTGAGCCAGCCAGGGTGTCAATCCGTATCGGTTCACCCGACCGAGGGCAGCGCTCAGGACGGGGAGTCGGGGGCGAAGGCGTCGGTCGGCGGGGACGCAGCCAGCCGAACCGTATTGCGACCTGCCCGTTTTGCGGCGTAGAGCGCCGCGTCCGCGGACTGCATGAGCGTGCCGACGTCCTCGCCGTGGCCCGGGTGGACCGCGGCGCCGATGGAAACGGTGAGGCCCGCCACGGTCAGCGGCCCGTCCGGGGTCGGGATCTCCACGCGCAGCGATGCGATGTGCGCACGGATGCGGTCGGCGATCGCCAGGACGCCGTCGCCCGTGGCGTCGTCGACCCCCGCCAGCAGCACAACGAACTCCTCGCCGCCGAACCGGCCGACGAGGTCGTGGTCGCGCACCTCGGCCCGCAGGCCGTCGGCCACGGCGCTGAGCACGAGGTCCCCGGCGATGTGGCCGTGGTGGTCGTTGACGTCCTTGAAATGGTCGAGATCCATCACGAGCACGGCGGAGGGCGCCGCGCCTGCCCTCTCCAGCTCCCGCGTGGCACGGGTGTGCCACGCGGCGGCGGTGAGCAGGCCGGTCTTGTCGTCGGTGTTGACCGCCTGTACCAGGTGGCGCACGAGCACAGCTCGGTGCAGAAGCAGCACCGTGGGAAGGGCGAACAGGGCGAGGAAAGGGTTGACGGCGAGCCCGACGGCGGTCAACGCGCCGAGGCTGAGCGTCGCGAACTCCAGCGCGTTGTCGTCCCACTTGCCGATCGCCGCGGCGACGTCGGGCTGCGTGGAGCTCATGACGATCGCGCCTCCGACGAGGGCGCTGTTCACGACGGCGTAGGTGAGCAGCGCGAGCACGATCGTGCCGATCCCCATGTCGCCTAGCGCCGCGGGATCGCCAGGCCGCGTCAACCTGGCCACCCCGCCTGCGGCCAGGCACGCCAGCCCGATCGTCGCGATGCTGAAGACATGCCGGTAGAGCGGCACCCGCGGGTACCACGAGCGGCGCCACAGGTGCAGCTGCAGGACAACCGCGATGCCCACGGCCTGGACCGAGGGCAGGAGCAAGGCCGCCGCGAAGGTCCACACCGAGCTGAGGTCGACGTGCAGGGCCTCGCCGATCCGCCGACGCACCCGTTCGACGCCCGCCACGACCTCGGCCTGCACGAGTCCGAGCCCCAGGATCGTCGCGGCGAGCTGCCACGCGTCGACGCTGGGCGGCTCACTGAACAGCACCAACCGCGCGACCAGCAGTACAGCGGCCAGTTCGACGGTGAGCACAGCGCCCAGAACCGGTCCCGGCACGTGCCACACGGGCCAACGCCTCGGGTCGAAGGAGTCCAGGCGCATTCGTGCTCTCAGTGGTCGACGATGCTCCGAACGGAGCGTAGCCGACGTGATCAGGTTCAACACCCGCCCGGGCGATCAAGCCGCCGATTGTGCGACCACCCCACGTCTGCGCGGCCCCGCCGACACCCCGATCCGACGGGGGAGGTGAATCCGATGCGCAACAAGACCTGGGGCTGAACCCGCTCCACTCCCACCACCCACCGAAAGGAGAGGACGGCATGCGCAACAAGACCTGGGGCTGAGCCCGACTCGGGCCGGGGACGCGGCGAGCCATGATCGTCAAGAATGGTGTCGGCGGCGCACCACCGCCCTCTTGGCACCACCTGCGGCGATCACCAGAGCGGCGAAGTGGGCAAGACGGGTCGGTTAGGGGCGGGCCAGTCGGGTCGCCAGCACAGCGGAGGGCACTGAGTACGCGCCGGACGCACGGATGGAGGTCACCACGGCGCGGTCGGAGGTGGCCACGGCGACCGGACGCCCGTGGGGCTCGCCCGCGACGATCGAGCGGATGACGTCGTCGGCGAGCACACCGGGGTTGCTGAACAGCACCCGCACGCCCCGCGCGCCGTGCGGGGGCGCCGCTATCACGCCTGCGCCGTCGAACACGACGGTGATCTCGACGCGCGTCCGCGCCGCGAGCGCGCCGAGCTGGGTGATCAGCCGGTTGCGCTGGTCGGCGAGCGGCAGGTCCGGATAACCGGTCTTGCTGACGTTGTAGCCGTCAACCACCAGGTGCAGCGTCGGCAGGACAAGCAGGGCGTCGAGGCCCGCCAGACTGTCGATCTTGGCGCCCGACCCTGACGCCTGTGCGCCGGTCACCAGGTCGGCCGGGCGCGGGCCGCCGCCGCCCAGCGCCAGCTCGCGGCGGAGCCCGGCCACGGCGCCGCCGAGCGTGTCGACCAGCAGCGACAGGCGCGTCTCGTCGGCCTGGCGCGCCTCGCGGGCGGTCTGTCGGGCCGCGGCGACCTCCGTCGCTGCCCGGTCGGCGCGCCTCCGCTCGGCCTCCGCGCGGGCGTGCTCCCGCTCGCATGTGGCGTCCGCGGCGGCCAGCCGCATCGCCGTCTCGGTACGCAGCGCGGCCATCTGCGCCTCGGCGGCGGCGCGCCCATCCAGCGCCGAGCGCAAAGTGGCGCCCTGCTCGGAGAGGCGTCTGCGCAGCTGCAGGAACTCCGCCTCACGGTGCTGGCCCGCCTCCCTGGCCTGGCCGCGGGCTTCGGTCAGCTCGCCGCGCAGGCGCTCGAGCTCAGCGGTCAACTTGTCCACTTTGGACAAGAGCGTGTCCCGCTCCGCCTTGACCTCGCCGACCTCGACCCGCCTGGCCGTGGCGGCGACCGCGGCCGCAGCCGTCGCGTCGCCCGCGAGAACGGCTGAGGCGGCCGCCGTCAGCGGATCGGTCGGCTCCTCCGCGGTGAGCTCGCCGGGGCGGTGCTCGCCCCACCACGCGACGACGGCGGACCGGAACGCCGCCGACCTCGCCAGCTCGACGAGCAGCGCCGGACCACCGAGCTTCGCGCGCTTGGCGGGGGTGAAGCCCGCGATGCGGCGCAGCCCCGCGGGCACGTCGGTGTGCGGCATGTCTCCCACCGCGGTGGCCGCGATGTCAGCCAGCCGGGTGCGCAAGGGCTCGGGCAGCGCCACCCAGTCGACGCCTGAGGAGACGCCTTTGGCGTCCTCCCCTGGCTCGGCGTTCGGCGCGGACATTGCAACAGGGTATGCGCCAACGGGCGGTTCGGGGCGGTGCCCCGCGCTCGTTGTCGCCCGTTCTTGTCGGTCCCCGCGGATAGCTTGGCTGCCGTGTCGACCCAGCTGTCTTTCGACGAGCTCGGTACCCCGCTGCGCGACGTCACGTTCGTGGTGCTCGACCTGGAGACCACCGGCGGCTCCGCCCACGGCGATGCGATCACCGAGATCGGCGCGGTCAAGGTGCGCGGCGGCGAGCGGATCGGCGAGCTGGCCACGCTCGTCGATCCGGGCATCGGCGTGCCGCCGAGCATCGTCGCCCTCACCGGGATCACCACAGCGATGGTGGCGGGCGCGCCGACCCTGTCCGCCGTGCTGCCGTCTGTGCTGGAGTTCCTGGCGGGCGCGGTGCTGGTGGCCCACAACGCCCCGTTCGACGCCGGGTTTCTGCGGGCGGCCTGCAAGCGGCACGGCCAGCGCTGGCCGCGGCCGCCGGTGCTGTGCACAGCGCGGCTCGCGCGGGCGGTGCTGTCCCCCGACGAAGCCCCCAGCGTGCGGCTGGGCGCGCTCGCCCGGCTCTTCGGCACGGCCACCACGCCCAACCACCGCGCGCTCTCCGACGCCCGGGCCACCGTCGAGGTGCTGCACCGGCTGCTGGAGCGGGTCGGCAACATCGGGGTGCAGAGCCTGGAGGAACTCCTCGCTCTCGCGAGCGACCCCGCAGCGCACCGACCCACCACCGCTCAGCGACGCAAGCGCACCCTCGCGCAGGGCGTGCCGTCCGCACCGGGGGTGTACCTGTTCCGCGGAGCCCGCGACGAGGTGCTCTACGTCGGCACGAGCGGCGATCTGCGGCGGCGGGTCCGCAGCTACTTCACCTCCGGCGAACGGCGCAGGAGGGTGCGGGACATGGTGGCCCTCGCCGAGCGGGTCGACACCGTCGTGTGCGCGCACGCGCTCGAGGCCTCCGTGCGCGAGCTGCGGCTGATCGCCGCCCACCACCCGCGCTACAACCGGCGCTCCCGCGCGCCGAACCACGCATGGTGGGTCGCGCCCACGGCCGAGGCCTTCCCGCGGCTGTCGGTGGTCACCACACCACGGGTGGGCGCGCTGGGCCCGTTCCGGTCGCGGCAGGCGGCAGTCGCGGCCGTCGAGACCGTCCTGGACACCGTGCCGATGCGCGCGTGCGCCCAGCGCATCCCTGCCCGCGGGGCGCGAGCAAGCCCGTGCGCGCTGCATGAGCTGGGCCGGTGCGCGGCGCCGTGCGCGGGCCTGCAGACGTCCGAGGAGTACGCACCTGCCGTCGTTGCCGTCGCCGACCTGTTCGGCGGGCGCGATGACGCTGCGCTGCACCAGCTGGCCGCCGCGATCGAGCACCACGCCACCCACGAGCGGTTCGAGACCGCGGCCCGGCAGCGCGACCGGCTCGCCGGGCTGGTGCTCGCGCTCGCCAGAGCCCAGCGGCTGGCCGCGCTCGCGGCCGTCGACGAGCTGGTCGGCGCGCGGCCCGACGGGCGCGGCGGGTGGGAGATCGCGGTGCTCCGACACGGGCGCCTCGCCGCGGCCGGGGTCGCGCGCCGGGGCGTCCCGCCGATGCCGGTGATCGCCGCGCTGCGCACGGGGGCCCAGGTCGTGCTGCCTGCGGAGGGCCCGCTGCGCGGCGCGCCCGCCGAGGAGGTCGGGCTGCTGCACCGCTGGCTCGCCACCGGAGGCACCCGCCTGGTGCACGCCGAGCCCGCGTGGACCGAGCCCGCGCGGAGTGCCTCGTCGTGGGCGGGGTGGGCGGCCCGCGCTCGGCCCGTCGCGCTGGAGGTGGACTAGTGCGGCGCGGTGAGCGTCGTTGGCGGGTGGAGGGCGGGCAAGATCGTCACCTCGTGATCGCCGAGCGCGGCGGTTTCAGCGATCATGAAGGAGTGGTGGGACAGATGCCGCAAGGTGAGCGCCGGGGTGGGATCAGGTGGGTCGGCGCCGCGATGGCCTAGGGTGGGTCAGTGATCACCGCCATCGTCATGGTGCACACCGCAGCCGACCGCATCCCGGAGACCGCACAGGCCATCGCCGATCTCGACGGGGTCGCGGAGGTCTACTCGTGCGCGGGCGACGTCGACCTCGTCGCCATCGTCCGGGTCGGGGCCCACGAGGAGCTGGCCGAGGTCATCGCGGGGCGGCTGTCCAAGGTCGAGGGCGTGCGGCGCACCGACACCCACATCGCGTTTCGGTCCTACGCGAAGGCCGACACCGACGCCACGTTCTCCATCGGCCTGGATTGACCGTCCCGGCCCGACTTTGCCAACCTTCCGGCGTCCTCGCGGAGGGTTGAACACAATGTCGGTGAGGCCGTCGGGCAGCTGACGGTTGTCCGCACCAGACAGCACCCGAGCTGTGATGATCGCTGACTGAAGGGTGCACACCGGCGAAGTGCGCAGCATGAGCGGGCCCCGCAAACCTCACGCTCGAACCGGTCGCCACGGTGATCGCCGCACGTGGTGGCAAAGGTGCAGCGGTGCGCCGCCCGACACCGTTCTCGACGATCATGGCCCGGCCGCGGGCTTCCCGGTGGACGGTGATCGCCAAATGGCCCTCATGTCCCACAACCGGCGATCAACGCCGGGCAGCAGGCCAACTGGTGGGCACCCGGGCCACGGGGGGTTGCGGCCCCGGGGATCGGTCAGCGCAGCGAGGTCGACAGCTGCGCCCAGCGCGCCAGCACGTCGCGCGCGGCGCCGGAGTCGATCGCCGCCGCCGCACGCTTGATCGCCGCGGGGAACACCTCGTCGAGCGGCCCGGTGCCGACAGCCGAGCCGTTGCGGGCCACGGCGACACCGGCGACACCGGCAACGCCTGTGTCGTCTCCATCCCCGGCCACACCGTCGGCGGCCACCAGCGCACCAGCCGCGTTGAGCAGCACGGCGTCGCGCACCGGACCGGGGTCCCCCGCCAGCATGGCCCGGAACGCGGCTGCGTTGACCTCGCGCGCGCCGCCCCGCAGGTCCTCGCGGGTCGCCGAGGCAATCCCGAACCCCGCGGGATCCAGCGTCTCGACGCGCACCTCGCCGCCACCCACGACCCACACGGTGCTCGTGCCGGTGGTCGTCAGCTCGTCGAGGCCGTCGTCGCCGCGCACCACCAACACCGAGGCGCCGCGGCCCGCGAACACCTCGGCTATCACCGGAGCGAGCCTGGCGTCAGCGCAGCCGATGAGCCCGGCGTTCGGCTGGGCGGGGTTGGTCAGCGGGCCCAGCACGTTCATCGCGGTCGGGATCCCCAGCTCGCGGCGTGGCACCCCGGTGTGGCGCATCGACGGGTGGAACACGGGTGCGAAGCAGAAGCCGATGCCCACCTGCTCGACGCAGGCCGCAACCCCGTCCGGCGGAAGGTCGATCGCCACCCCGAGTTCCTCCAACACGTCCGCGGCTCCGCAGGCGGAGGTGGCGGCCCGGTTGCCGTGCTTCACGACGGGCGTTCCGGCCGCCGCGGCGACGACCGCCGCCATGGAGGAGATGTTGACGGTGTATGCGTGGTCGCCGCCGGTGCCGACGACGTCGACCGCGTTGCCTGCCACGGTGAGCCTGCGGGCGTGGCGCAGCATCGCCCCCGCAAGTCCGGTGATCTCCGCGGCGGTCTCGCCCTTGCTGCGCAGCGCCACGAGGAAGCCCGCGAGCTGAACCGGAGTGGCCTCGCCTGCCAGCACCCGGTCCATCACCCAGTCGGTGTCGGCGGCGTCCAGGTCCACCCGGGCGACCAGCCGGGCGAGCAGGTCAGGCCAGGTCAGCACGCCGCCGCCCCTACCCTGCCCGCCGTCAGCCCGACACCGCGGGCAGCTCGCCCGCACGGGAACGCCGCAGCACGTCGGCGACCGTCTCGGCGGCCGCCAGCGGGTCGAGCGGGTGCACGAGCACGGCATCGGCCTGAGACCACGTGGCCAGCCAGCGGTCGTCGCGGCGGCGCACCGCCACGATGATCGGCGGGCAGTCGGTGATCTCGTTCTTGAGCTGCCGGGCGATGCCCATGCCACCGGTGGGCTGCGCCTCGCCGTCGAGGATGGCGAGGTCGACACCCCCCGCGTCAACGGCGGCGAGCACGTCGGCGACCCCGCCCACCTCCAGGAAGCGCAGCCGGGGCAGATCCGGAGCGGGGCGCCGCCCGACGGCCATGGTGATGGCTTCGCGCACCTCGGGGCGATGGCTGAACACCAGCACGGTGGTCGTCGTGCTGACCTCGGGGCTGCTCACGACCGGCACTCTAGTGGTCCCGACAGTCAACCCGGTCGGGAACCCGGCCCGGCTGCCATCCGTTCCCGATACGGAATCTTTGTGTCCCCGACAGGCCGTAGAAGTTGGCGTAGGGTCATAATGCCCCCGTGACGACAGCCGCTCCCACCATCAGCGCGCGGATCCACTCGCTGAACCGTCCGAACCTGGTCAGCATCGGCACGATCGTCTGGCTGTCCAGCGAGCTGATGTTCTTCGCGGGGCTGTTCGGGATCTACTTCACGGCCAGGGCGCAGAACCCCCCGACCAACACCTGGCCGCCCGCGCCGACCGAGCTGAACGTCCCCTACGCGCTCGTCGTGACGATCGTGCTGGTGGCCTCGTCGTTCACCTGCCAGTTCGGCGTGTTCGCCGCCGAGCGCGGCGACGTGTTCGGGCTGCGCCGCTGGTACCTGCTGACGCTCCTGATGGGCACGTTCTTCGTGCTCGGCCAGGCCAACGAGTACCACAACCTGGTCTCGGAGGGCACCACGCTGTCCTCGAGCGCCTACGGCACCGTCTTCTACATGGCGACCGGCTTCCACGCGCTGCACGTCACGGGCGGCCTGCTGGCGTTCATCTTCTTGCTGATCCGCACCAAGCTCAGCAAGTTCACGCCCGCGCAGGCCACCGCCGCGATCGTCGTGTCCTACTACTGGCACTTCGTCGACGTGGTGTGGGTCGGGCTGTTCGCCGTCATCTACTTCATCCGCTGACGACCTCGAGGGCGACGATGACCACCTCAACCCCCACCCCGCGAGGTCCTCGCACGCGGTTTCGCCGGAGACTCTCCGGCGCGCTCGCGCTCGGGTTCGGCCTGCTCTCCTGCGCGACGCTCTACGCGCTGGCGATGCCTGCCCCGCAGGAGGCGAGCGCACAGGGCGACGCCGCTCTGGTGGCCAAGGGCCAGCAGCTCTACAACACCGCCTGCATCACCTGCCACGGCGCCAACCTGCAGGGCGTGGCCCAACACGGGCCGAGCCTGATCGGCGTCGGCCAGGCGGCGGCCTACTTCCAGGTGGGGTCCGGCCGCATGCCGCTGGCCCGTCAGGAGGCGCAGGCCATCCGCAAGCCGCCGCTGCCGATCTTCGACCCGGCCACCCCTGACGGGGCGGCGAACCTCGCCGCGCTCGGTGCGTTCATCGAGGCCAACGGCGGCGGCCCGACCGTCCCCGCGGCCACCGGCGACGCGCTGCGCGGCAACAACTCGGCCCGCGGCGGCGAGCTGTTCCGGCTCAACTGTGCGTCGTGCCACAACTTCACCGGGCGCGGCGGGTCGCTGTCGTCGGGCAAGTTCGCCCCACCGCTCGACCCGGCCTCGGAGTCGCAGATCTACGCGGCGATGCTCACCGGCCCGCAGAACATGCCGAAGTTCACCGACCGCCAGCTCGCTCCTGATGAGAAGAAGGACATCATCGCCTACATCAAGTCGGTGAGCGGCGACAACAACAATCCCGGCGGCAACCCCATCGGGGGCATCGGCCCGGTCTCCGAGGGCGTGATCGCCTTCGTCGTCGGGCTCGCCGGGCTGATCGGGTTCGCACTGTGGCTGGGGGCCAAGTCATGACCACCTCGCACCGGCGGGAAGAGCCGACGTCCGCCGAGCTCGAGGACATGTCGCAGGAGCAGCTCGCCCGACTTGCCGCCGAGCTCGACGACGTCGACGTCGTCCACAACGCACCGAAGTGGCCCGTGCCCGGGACGCGTGCCGAGAAGCGCGCCGAGCGCTCGGTCGCGCTGTGGTTCGTGATCTCCGCGGTGGCCGGGCTCGCGTTCCTGGGCTGCTTCCTCTTCTGGCCGTTCGAGTACGTGGCTCCCGACCAGCCCGGCTACCTGCTCTACGCGCTCTACACCCCGCTGATCGGCGGCTCCTTCGGGCTCTCCGTGCTGGCGCTGGGCATCGCCGTGATCGCCTACGTGAAGAAGTTCTTCCCGGACGAGGTGTCGGTCCAGCAGCGCCACGACGGCCCGTCGCCCGAGCTGGCGCGCAAGACGGTGATCGCGCAGCTGGCGGCGGCGGGCAAGGACACCGGCATCGCCCGGCGCTCGCTGATCATCCGGTCAGCTGGCGCGGCGGCGGGGCTGTTCGGCCTCGGCCTCGGCATCGCCTCGATCGCGCCGCTGGTGCGCAACCCGTGGAAGGGCGGCGACAAAGCAGCGCTGTGGACCACCGGCTGGGCGCCGAACACGCCCGGCGAGGTCGTCTACCTCCGCGCGGACACCGGCGTGCCGGACGAGATCAAGCTGATCCGCCCCGAGGACCAGGGCGCGGGCTCGATGCAGACGGTCTTCCCGTTCCGCAACTCCGAGCGGGGCAACCCCGAGGCGCTCGCCGCGGCCCTCAAGCGCTCCGACAACCCCGTGATGCTCATCCGGCTGCGCCCCGGCACCCCGGTGATCCAGCGCACAGGCCGGGAGAACTTCCACTACGGCGACTTCTACGCCTACTCCAAGATCTGCACGCACCTCGGCTGCCCGACCTCGCTATATGAGTCGCAGACCCAGCGCATCCTCTGCCCTTGCCACCAGTCGCAGTTCATCGCGACGGAGTACGCCAAGCCGGTTTTCGGGCCCGCGGCTCGCCCGCTGCCCCAACTTCCGATTACCGTGAACAACGAGGGCTATCTGGTCGCGCTCGGGGACTTCGCCGACCCGATCGGCCCGGCCTTCTGGGAGCTTGGGGGTAACACATGAGTTCGATCACGACCCCGACCAACGCAGGCGCGGGGCTTGCCGCGAAGGTGGGCGAGGCGCTGGACGAGCTCGACCAGCGCTACCACCCGGCCGCCGGGCTGCGCAAGCAGTTCAACAAGGTCTTCCCGACGCACTGGTCGTTCATGCTCGGGGAAGTCGCTCTCTACAGCTTCATCGTGCTGCTGCTCTCGGGCATCTACCTCGGGTTGTTCTTCAACCCGTCGATGAACGACGTCGTCTACAACGGGCCGTTCACCAACCTGCGCGGCGTCGGCATGAGCGAGGCGTACGCCAGCACGCTGCACATCTCGTTCGACGTGCGCGGCGGGCTGTTCGTCCGCCAGATCCACCACTGGGCGGCGCTGCTGTTCGTCGCGGCGATGGTGGCCCACATGTTCCGGGTCTTCTTCACCGGCGGCTTCCGCAAGCCCCGCGAGGCGAACTGGATCATCGGTCTGCTGCTGATCTTCATCGGCACGTTCGAGGGCTTCAGCGGCTACTCGCTTCCCGACGACCTGCTGTCGGGCACGGGCCTGCGCATCGCGTCCGGGATCACCCTCTCGGTACCGGTGATCGGCACCTGGACACAGTGGGCCCTGTTCGGCAGCGAGTTCCCCGGCGACGAGATCCTCCCGCGGCTCTACATCATCCACGTCCTCGTGCTGCCAGGCATTCTGCTCGCGCTGATCGCGGCGCACGTCGGGCTGGTGTGGTACCAGAAGCACACCCAGTTCCCCGGGGCAGGCCGCACCGAGCACAACGTGGTCGGCGTGCGCATCCTGCCTGCCTTCGCGGCGAAGGGCGGCGCGTTCTTCGCCGTCACGGTCGGCATGCTCGGCCTGCTCGGCGGTCTTTTCCAGATCAACCCGATCTGGAACTTCGGGCCCTACGACCCGGCGTACGTCTCGTCGGGGTCGCAGCCGGACTTCTACATGGGCTGGTCGGACGGCATGGCCCGACTGTTCCCCGCGTGGGAGATCGTGCTGGGCAACTACCGCATCCCGGCCACGTTCTGGGGCACCGCGGCGTTCCTCCCGCTGATCTTCGTGGTGGCCGGGGCGTATCCGTCGATCGAGCGGCGGTTCACCAAGGACAACGCCCGGCACAACCTGCTGCAGCGCCCGCGCGACGTGCCGGTGCGCACAGCGCTCGGCGCCATGGCGATCGCCTTCTATGTCGTGCTGCTGGTCAGCTCGGCCAACGACTGGTTCGCGTACTACTTCTACATCTCGCTCAACGCTACGACGTGGATGGGCCGCATCGGTCTGCTGGTGGTCCCGCCGATCGCCTACTACGTGGCCTACCGGGTCTGCCTCGGGCTGCAGCGCTCTGACCGGGCCACGCTGGAGCACGGCATCGAGACCGGCATCATCAAGCGCCTGCCGCACGGCGAGTTCATCGAGGTGCACCAGCCGTTGGCGGGGGTGGACGCGCATGGGCACGCGATCCCGCTGGCCTACCAGGGCGCTTCGGTGCCCCGGAAGATGAACCAGCTGGGCATCGGCGGGGCGCCGGTGACAGGCTCGTTGCTCACCCCGGACCCGCCCGAGGAGACCAGAGCTCTCACCGAGGCCCGGCACGAGCTGGCGCTGGCCGAGGTCGAGCGGAGCGATCAGCACGCCCCGAACGACGAAGAGATCACCGCGCATCGCACGGAGGCGCTCTCGGGTCGCCCGACCGACAGCATCGACTGACCGTCTCCGGACCGGTCTGCTCGGTCACACCACGAACGGCCCTCCCGTCGCCTATGTTGCGACCGGAGGGCCGTTCGTTTCCGGGAGGCAGCGGGTGCAGGTCGACACCATGGTCAAGGGCACGACGATCGCCGAGCTGGCCGACGAGGCCAGGGACCGGGAGAAGGCGGGCTACGACGGCCTGTGGACCTTCGAGACCGCGCACGACCCCTTCGTCTCGCTCATGCCCATCGCCGAGCACAGCGAGCGCCTCGCCATCGGCACCTCGATCGCGGTGGCGTTCGCCCGATCGCCGATGACCATGGCCTACACGGCCAACGACCTGCAGATGCATTCCCGCGGCAGGCTGCTGCTCGGGCTGGGCAGCCAGGTGAAGCCGCACATCGAACGCCGGTTCGCGATGCCGTGGAGCAACCCGGCGCCGCGCATGCGGGAGTACATCTCGGCCCTGCGCGCGATCTGGGCGTCGTGGAACACCGGGGACCGGCTCGACTTTCGCGGGGACTTCTACTCCCACACCCTCATGACACCGTTCTTCGCCCCCGAGCCGAACCCGTGGGGGGCGCCGAAGGTGTACCTCGCCGCTGTCGGGGAGCACATGACGCGCGTGGCGGGAGAGGTGTGCGACGGCGTCATCCCGCACTCGTTCACCACACAGCGCTATCTGCGGGAACGGACGATCCCGCTGCTCGAGGAGGGGCTGGCGCTGACCGGACGCACCCTGGCCGACTTCTCGATCAGCTTTTCGGCGTTTGTGGTCACGGGCCGCACCGAGGAGGAATGGGCGGTCGCCGACCGCGGGGTGCGCAGGCAGATCGCGTTCTACGGCAGCACGCCCGCCTACCGCTCGGTCCTGGAGATGCACGGCTGGGGTGAGCTGGGGGCGGAGCTCAACCGGCTCTCCCGCGACGCCGACGACCCGAACCGCTGGGTCCGCATGGGTGAGCTGATCGACGACGAGGTGCTCGGCGCGTTCGCCGTGAGCGCCGAGCCGGACGCGCTCGGCGATGCGCTGATACAGGGCTACGGCGACGTTGTGGACCGCTTCACCTTCTACGCGCCCTACGAGCACGACGAGGCGATGTTCGCGCAGGCGATCGCGACGCTCCAGGCCGCCTGACGCGCCCGCCCGCGACCCGCTGGATATGGACTCGCCGGGATCGCGGACACCCGCTACGATCGGCAAGTGCGCTTGACTCTCGCCCTCGACGTGGCCGTACGGTCGCGCGTCGGCTGAGCCAGGTCCCCGACGCGCTCGCTCCCCTGCAGAACCTGCCGAGGCCTGGCTCGGGTCCCCCCATCGCTGTGGATCCCGGAGCTTGATCATGACTGTGCTCGACCATTCCCCCCGTGCCGGATACGCCTTCCGCCTCCAGCGGCGCCACGAGATCGTCACCGTGGGCGGCTTGGACGCCGTGCTGCGCGTCGGCGACGCGCTACGCCACTTCGGCTTCCCCATCCGCGAGTTCGCCGTCGACATGCGCGACGGCGTGCCGTACTGCTGCGTGACTTGCATCCTGTCGCTCACCAGCGAGGAGTGCGACGCGTTCCCGCGGATGCTCGGCAGCCTCGACGAGGTCGTCTCGGTGGTGCCCTGCTAGGCGCGCCTAAGACTTAGAGATCCCATGGCCCGGTGGGCCGCCTCGAAGGGGACGAAACGGACCGTTTCCTTCACAGCGCCCGGCGGTTGACATCCGGTGGAGCTGACGGCCTTGGTTCCGGGTGGAGGCCGCGGCGTCGAGGTCGCCGAGCCGTACCGGGGTGAGCTGAGCAGGCTGCTGATGTGCGGATGGCGCTGGCCCCGTGATCCCCGTGATCAACGGATGCGTGACATGGCGGCCATATACGGCCGGGATGTCACGCAAGCGTCGATCATCAGCGCGGAGGAGTGTCACCAGTCCCGCCGGGTGCGGTCGCACCCCATGGACACCGACCGCACACGCCGCGGGGTGAGGTCGCACCCTGTAGAGCCGGTGATCGCCTGCAGTGGTGCCAGAGGTGCGCCAGGGCCCCTGTGGCACCACTTTCGCCGATCATGCGGGGCCAACCGTCAACTGCCGGGCGCTCTAAAACGGAAGTCGGCGAACCGGACGAGCGGGCCGCAACAGCGGGATCCGCGCGCTTCGGACGCGGGGGTGCACTCTACAGTGCGCCCATGACCGTTCCTCCCCCATCCGGGTCGGGCCAATACGGTTCGTGGAACCCGCCGCCTGCGGGTGGCGCATGGCCACCACCAGCGGGGATCGGCGGGTACCCCGAGCCCGGCGGCTACCCGGAGTCACCGTACGCAGCCGGGGGCTACCCCCAACCAGGTGGCTATCCACCACCGGGCGGCTACCCTGCGCCGCAGCGCAAGCCCGGGACCAACGGCTTCGCGATCGCCTCCTTGATCTTCGGGATCATCGGCGGCGCACTGCTGGGCTTCATCTTCGGCTTCATCGCGCTGAGCCAGACGAAGCGCACGGGCCAGGGCGGTCGGGGGCTGGCGATCGCCGGGCTGATCCTCTCCGCCATGTGGACGATCGGGCTGGTCTTGGCCGTCATCCTGGTGATCACGACTTCCGCCACACGCGACACCGGCGGCACCGTCACCCAGGGTGGGGACATCTCGGCCACCCAGCTGAAGGTCGGCGACTGCGTCAACGACCTCCACACTTCCACCGACGTGCAGTCGCTGCCCGGTGTCCCCTGCGCGCAGTCGCACGAGGGCGAGGTGTTCGCGGTGTTCGACCTCCCGTCAGGCGTCTACCCCGGCCAGGCCGCCGTCCGGGAGCAGGCGGGCACGGAGTGCAACACACGGCTGGCGGCCTACAGCCCCAGCGCGCTGGACAACCCGTCACTGGGGTTGGTCACCCTCTACCCGCAGCAGCAGAGCTGGGAGGGCGGCGACCGCGGGGTCGTGTGCATCGCAACGGACAAGACCGGCCCGACGACGGGCTCGATCCAGGGCACCTAGTGCGGTGTCCAGAAACGTTCACCGGGTCCTCGCGGGCCCAGACGACACCTCGCGGCGTTGCCGCCCTCGCGAAGACGCCCGGTATGAGCTTCGGGCGGCGCCTTGCGAGGCGCCGCCTGGATCCCGCGATCACCCCGGCAACGTTCCTGGACACCGCACTAGCTCACAGCGACCGGCAATTGGCATTCGGCGGGCAGCAGTGGTGTCAATTGCCGGGCGCGCCAGGCTAGGACTGGTGCACCGCCTCCAGGGCGTGCCGGAGCATCTCGGCCGTCGTCGCGACCTTCACCCGCTCGGCCTCCCGAAGGCCACCGCGGCGGACCTCCTCGGCGTCCAGGCGCATCCACGCGCTCCAGTCGACCGCCCGCACCCCGTGCGCGGCGAGTGCCGCGCGCAAGGCGGCTGGCTCGGGATGGGCGGGCGCAGGCAGCGACGGCAGGTCGGCCAGCACGGCGTTGGCCGTCTCGACACCGTCGCCCTTGTTGGTGCCGATCACCCCGGTGGGACCACGCTTGATCCAGCCGGTGACGTAGGCGCCGGGCACCGGCACGCCGTCGCGCACGACCCGGCCTGCGATGTTGGGCACTGTGCCCGTGGCCGCGTCGAACGGCAGGCCGGGGATCGGCTCGGCGTCGTAGCCGATCGCGCGCACCACCAGGCCCACGGCCAGCGTCTCGGTCTCACCGGTGCCACGGACGCGCTCGCCGTCGATCACGTTGCGCTCGATCTCGATCCCGCTCACGCGGCCGTTCGCGCCGAGGATCCGGACCGGGCTGCGCAGGAAGTGCAGATGGATGCACCGTGGCCTGCCTGCGGGGGTGGCGGCGGCCCACTTGGTGAGCGAGGCCAGGCACTGGCGCATCCGACGCTCAGGCGGCTCCTCCACACCCGCGGCCAGGACCCCGTCGTCGTGCACGACGACGTCGGCGCCCGCGAGATCGCCGATCTGGTTGAGCTCGGCAGGGGTGAACCGGACGTGCTGCGGCCCGCGGCGCACGATGATGTGGATGTCGCGCACCGAGCTGGCGCGCAGCGCGTCGAGCACCGGGCCCGGGATGTCGGTCGCCGCCATCTCATCGGCGCTCTTGGCGAGCACCCTGGCTACGTCGAGCGCCACGTTGCCCGCCCCGACGACCGCGACGCCCGGGTGGTCGAGCGGCGGGTCGAGATCGGCGAAGTCGGGATGCCCGGAGTACCAGCTGACGAACGCGCCCGACCCGAGCGAGCCCGCCAGATCCTCCCCCGGAACCCCCAGTGCGCGGTCGACCGAGCTGCCGGTCGCGTGGATCACGGCGTGCACATGCTCACGCAGCACATCGAGCGGCAGACCGCCTTCGCCCACGTGGACGCCGCCGAGAAACTCCAGCTCACCGGGCTCGAACGGGCGCTGCAGCACCCGGATCACCGACTTCATCTTCACGTGGTCGGGCGCCACGCCGTAGCGCACGAGACCGTAGGGCGCCGGGAGCCGGTCGAGCACGTCGACCACGATCGGCTCGTCCGAGCCGAGCAGCGCCGCTGCCGCGTACAGCCCGGAGGGCCCGGCGCCGATCACCGCGACCCGGTACATCAGCCACGCTCCGCGGGCAGCGGCGGGAAGTGCGGCGGTCGCTTCTCCAACCAGGACGCGACCCCCTCGCGCAGGTCAGCGCCGCCGATCCGTTTGTCGGTCTCGAGGTAGGCGCGGCCCAGCGCGTCGCCGTACTTGCCCTCGGCGCCGTCGCGCACCTGGTCGGCGATCACCGCCAGCGCCGACGGGGCACAGTGTCGGGCGATGTCGCGGGCGTACTCCTGCGCCGCCGTCACCACGTCGTCGCGGGGCACGACCCGGCTGACCACGCCCAGCTCCCTCGCCTCCGCCGCGTCGAACGTGCGGGCCGACAGCAGCAGATCCAGCGCGTTCTCCAGGCCGACCAGCCGTGGCAGCGTCCAGGCGATGCCGTACTCGGCGATGAGCCCGCGCCGGGCGAACGCCGTCGAGAAGCGGGCCGTGTCGGCGGCGAAGCGGACGTGGCAGAACAACGCCTGCACGAGCCCGACACCCGCGCAGGCCCCGTTGACGGCCGCGACGAGCGGCTTCGGGAACGTCCGTGGCACGTCCACCCGGCGGTGCGGGAGGGTGGCGCCCTCGGTCGCCAGGCCGCCGAGGCGCGTCATATCGGCTCCGGGGCAGAACGTCGTGCCCGCGCCGGTGACCACGACCGCGCGCACCGCCTCGTCGAGCGCGGCGGCGGTCAAGGCGCCGTAGTAGGCGTCCTCCAGCTCTTCTGACCAGCCGTTGCGGCGGTCGGGCTGGTTGAACGTGACCGTGCGGACGCCGTCCGCATCGGTCTCGACGAGCACCACGTCAGCCACGATGCACCTCCACGGAGCTGCGGGCGCCCGTGCGGCGGGCCAAGGACGCGGTCATGTGAACTTCGGCTTCCGCTTCTCGAGGCCCGCTTCGGCAGCCTCGCGCTGGTTGGGACTGCCCATGATCGCGCCCATCGCCGCGCGCTCGGCGGCGAGGCCCTCCTCGATCGGGCTCTGCGCCTTCTCCAACAGCCGCTTGGCGGTCTGGACGGCCTCGGGGTTGGCCGCGGCGATCCGGGCGGCGAGCTCGTGGGCGGCGGCCAGCGGGTCGTCCACGACGCGGGTGACCAGCCCGATCCGGTCGGCCTCCTCGGCGTCGAGCACCCGCCCGGTCCAGGTCAGCTCCGCCGCGACGTCGGGGCCCACAAGCCGGGGCAGGAGCTGGGTGCCTGCCATGTCCGGGGTGAGGCCCCAGTTGATCTCGAAGACGCTCATCGTGGTGTCGGGCGCCGCGATCCGGATGTCGGCGCCGAGCGCGAGCTGCAGGCCGCCACCCAACGCGTGCCCGCGGAGCGCGGCGATCACCGGCACCGACAGCTCGTGCCACGCCAACACCACCCGCTGGCCGAGCGACCGCCCGTCTGCGCCGATGGCGGTGGGGTCGTCCGCTGGTCGCCACCGCTCCCCCTGTGCCACCTCTCCTTGGGCCACCTCTCCTTGGGCCATCTCTCCTTGCCTCCGGCCATCTCTCCTCGAGCCATCGCGGAGAACGCCGACAGGTCCAGGCCCGCGCAGAACGACCGGCCCGCGCCGGACAGCACAACAGCCCGCACACCAGGCGTCTCCGCCACGGTGGCCGCGGTCTCGGCGAGCGCGGTGAACATCGCGAAGTCGAGCGCGTTGAGCTTCTCCGGCCGGTTGAGCTGGACGTCCGCGACACCGCCGTAGATCGTGCACACCACCCGATCCGCCACCGGTCGACCCTACCCCGGTACCTGTGGTGGATCACGGCCCCGGACGGCCCACGGATCACGTGACGCTCCGTGGCCGGTTCCGCCGAGTGAGGAGACGATTGCAGGGGGCTACGGTCACGGGGCATGAGTAGCGACGACGAGAAGCTCTTCGGCAAGAAGACACTGGTCGAGATCTCGCATGCCATCGAGCGTTTCGCCCTCGCCGCCGAGCCGGGAATCCCGCTGGTGGTGATCGCCATGTTCCAGAAGCTGTCCTACTTCGCCCGCGAGGTCGATGTGTACCGCGAGATCGCCGAGCGGCGCGCGGTCACCGTGGTCGGGCTCGCCGAGGACCACCCGCCCGAGCTGCCACCCGGGGTCCGCCACGCGCTCGTCAAGGCCAACCACCCACTCGCCCGCGAGTGGAGCGTCACGGTGCTCGGGCCGGAGGGCGGCGCGACGCTCGTCGCCGTCGACCAGGAGACGCTCGACGCGAACGCGCACACGATCGAAGAGGGTCGCAGCTTCCGCGGACGGTGGTCGTTCAGCAGAGCCGACGCGTATGCGCAGATACTGCGGCTGCGCGCCCAGCTGCAGCTGCCGGTCGACACCGCCGACCAGATCGACGCCGTGTTGCAGGCGGTCCTCGACCGTCCGGAACCGATGCGGCAGGACTGGTGGGAGGTGCCGCTACGGTTCCTCGGCGACCGCATGGACGGGCTGATCCGCGACCAGGCCAGCGCCGCCGCCAAACCGGAGGCCACGGGCGACAACGCCGCGGAGCGCGACCCTCGCACCGGCCTCTACACCGGCGCGTTCCTGGAACGCTGGACCCGTGGCCTCGGCTCGGGGACGCTGCCGATCGGGCTCGTGCTCGTGCGGGTCTTCGGCGTGGCGACGCTGCGCACCCAGTACGGGATGCGCGCCGAGATGGCGGTGCTGGAAGGCCTGCGCGAGGGCATCTGCGGCATGCTGCGCCCCGCCGACCGGATGATCCGGCTCGACCATGAGGACTTCCTCGTTGTGCTGCCGTCCTGGGCGAACGAGGACGTGCTGGCGCTCTGCGACGAGATCTGTGCCCACGTCGCCGGGCTCGACCAGGGCTACCCGTTCGTGGCGCTGCCCGCCGTCGCCGCGGCCACCGTCACCAGGGAGCGCCCGCTGCCCGTCCAGCGGCTGGTGGACGAGGTGCAGGCCGAGCCGAGCGTCGCCGTGCCCGCTTAGACTTAGCACGCGTCCTGAAGACCCTTGAGCGGAGTCACCCGCAGCGTCACCGGCAGCGTGCGCAGGCCCCGCACCAGCGTGCTCTGGCGATAGGCGAGCTCGGCAGGGTCGAGGGCCAGTGCCATGTCGGGGCGCGCGCGCAGGAGCGCTCCGATCGCCTCCTGCCCTTCGATGCGGGCGAGCTGGGCACCCAGGCAGTGGTGCAGGCCGTGGCCGAAGGCGGTGTGCCCGGCGGCGTCGCGGTCGACGCGCAGGAGCTCCGGATCGGCGAAACGGGCGGGATCGCGGTTGGCCGCGGCGAGCGAGAGGATCACGACCGAGCCTGCCGGGATCGTGACGCCCGCGTACTCGAGGTCCTCCGCGGCGAACCGGGCCGGGGTGCTGTGCACCGGGGAGTCCCAGCGCAGGAACTCCTCGATCGCCGAGGGAAGCAGCTCCGGGCGGCGGCGCAGGAGGTCGAGCTGGTCGGGATGGGTCAGCAGGGCGAGCAGCCCGTTGCCGATGAGGTTGATCGTGGTCTCGTGGCCCGCGATGAGCAGCATCATCGCCATCGCGACGAGCTCCTCGTGGGTGAGCCGGTCGTCGGCCGCCTCCTCGATCAGGGCGCTGATCAGCGCATCGTCCGGCTGGGAACGCTTGGTCTCGATCAGCGCGGACAGGTAGCCGTGCAGCGCCGTCGCCCCGGCCATCGACGCGTCCTGGCTCTGGTCGTCGACCATGGCATTGGACCACGCGGCGAACTCGTCCCGGTCGGTTGGCGGCACACCCAGCAGCTCGCAGATGACGAGCACGGGCAGCAGGAACGCGTAGGAGGCCATGACGTCCACGCGGCCTTCCGTGGGCAGGCCGTCGATCAGCTCGGCGGCGACCTGCGCGACCCGCGGCCGCAGCGCCTCCATCCGGCGCACCGTGAACACCCGCGACACGAGCTTGCGCAACCGCGTGTGCCCCGGCGGGTCCATGAGCAGCATCATCGGGATGTGGGCGGCGGGCTGGGCCGCGCGCTGCTCGGGCGGAAGCGTGTAGCGCCAGTCCTTGGACAGCCGCGGATCGACGAGCGCCGCCCTGACGTCGGCGTATCTGCTGATCAGCCACATGATGCCGTCGGCGCGCTCGATGCGGCGGACCGGAGCGTCGTCGCGCAGCTGCGCGTAGGCCGGGTAGGGATCGCGCCAAAAGGCGCCGTCGAAGATCTCGAGCGTGGCGGTCACCGTTCTCCTTCAGCAAGGCTGCATCCGACACTACCCGCGAGTAGGAGCCAGGTCGGCCGGGTCGACGGGGACGTCGGCGGGCGGAGGGCCGCCCGTGAGAACCGCGGCCGCCAGCGCGGAGAGCGCGGGGGCGGTCTCGATGCCCGACCCGCCCTGGCCCGCGACGAACGCGAAACCGGGATGCTCGGGCCACGCGCCGACGACCGGGCGCCGGTCGGGAACGAACGAACGCAGGCCCGCCCAGCTCGTGCGGATCGAACGCAGGCCCAGCCCGGTGACCTCCTCGACGCGCTCCAGCGCGAGCGCCACGTCCAGCTCGTCGGGGCGGGCGTCGCCGGGCTCGGTGGGGGTCTCGTCGGCGGGTGAGACGAGCAGGTCCTCGCCCTCGATCTTGAAGTAGAACCGCTCGGCGACCTCGCAGACCATCGCACCCCGCAACCGCTCCCGGTCGGGAACGCGGGCGATGCCGATCGTGCGGCGGTAGGGGCGCAGGCCGATGCGCGGCACGCCTGCGCGCTCGGCGACGACATCCGCCCAGGCGCCCGCGGCGTCGACGACGAGGTCGGTGGCAACGTCGGTGGCGGGGCCCTCCACCCGCCAGCCGCGGCCGCTGCGCCCGATCGACCGGGCCGGGGTCGCGGTCCGCACGCTGCCGCCCCTGGCCTTCAGCCCACGGACGTAGGCCTGGTGCAGTGCGTCGGTGTCGACGGCGGCCGCGCAGGAGAGCGCGGCGGCGCGGACCACGCCGGGGCGCAGCGTCGGCGCGCGGTCATGGGCTTCCTGCACGGTGACCGCGACCGGCGCCTCGGGCTCCCCCGCCCGCTCGGCGAGCATCGCCTCGAGCGTGACCTCGCCCGGCCCGTCGAAGGCGGTCCAGAGGACGTCCAGCGGACGCAGCAGGGGTGGCGCGTCCAGCTCCGCGGCCAGGCTCGCGAACCGCGGACCGCTCGCGGTGATGAGCGCGCGCATCACCTCGGTGCCATGGCCTGCGATCCAGGTGGCCGCCGATCGGGCCGTCGAGTGGCGGCCCAGCTCCGGCTCGGCCTCCAGCAGCACCACCGACCGGTCCGCGGCCAGCTCGTAGGCCACCGAGGCGCCCGCGATGCCCCCACCGATCACCACGACATCGCTCGTCTCCATGGTTTGACGGTAATTCGCTCGACGCCGCGCGAGCACACGGCCTACGGTTCTCGCCATGCGCAGCTGACCTGCCCGGGCGGCCCGAGGCCTCGCCCCCGCCCCGCCCGGCCTGTCCCCCGTCCGCACCTCGTTGGCGCGGGCCCACTCGATTTCCTCCACGGAGGTGCGCATGTCCACCCCACCGCCCCCTCAGCACCCCGGCGCCGACGACGCGGCGCCGTCCAACCGGGCGGCGCGTAGGCGCAAGGAACGCGACACTCGCAAGAACGAGGCCACCGACCCGGCCGCCAGCTATCGCGGAACCGCGGGGCGGCCGGGAGCAGCCCGAACCACGGCGCAGGGCCGCCGGATCAACCCGGTGCGCCGTACGGGCTGATCTGGCTCCGGACGCCGCAGGCTCGCGGCCGCGCACGACGGCTCGGACGTCCATCCGGGCCGGAGCCGCGCGACCCGACCGGCGGCGCCCGTCGACGCCCGACCGTCACACACGGCAGGCCACGCGCCATCGGCGGGCGCGACGGCGTGTCACGATGGCTGGGTGTCGACCTGCCAGGTCTGGTGGGCCGCGCCCGTCTCGCCCGCGGACGCGCCCGCGCTGGTGGCGTTGCTGGATGAGCACGAACGGGTGCGCCTCAGCCGCTTTCGCCGTCCAGAAGACACCGCGCGCTACCTCGCGGCGCACGCGCTGACCCGGATCGTCCTCGGCAGATGCCTCGAACAGTCCCCGGCGTCGCTGACCATCGACCGGACCTGCCGGTGCGGGGAACAGCACGGCAAGCCCGTGTTGGCCGGGGGCGGACCGGGCTTCTCCCTCAGCCACGCGGGTGATGTCGTCGGGGTCGCCGTGCTCGAGGACGGACCGGTCGGACTGGACGTCGAGCAGGTGCGGGTGATGTCCGACCTGGACGCGACGGCCCGCCACGTTGGCGCCCCCGCTGACCCCACCGGGTTCTTCCGCGCGTGGACCCGCAAGGAAGCCCTGCTCAAGTTGACCGGCGAGGGCCTCAGCGGCCCGATGGCGGAGATCGTCCTCGACGAGGACGGTGTCGCGTCGTGGACGGGGGAAGGCGCGCCCGACGGTCCGGTGTGGCTGCGCGACCTCCGCGCGCCCGACGGCTCGCCCGCGGCCGTGGCGGGGCTGGGCCCGGACACGCCTGCGGTGGCCGAGCACGACGGCCGCCCCCTCCTGCACCCGCGCGCCCCCACAAGGTGAGTCGCCCCCCTCAGCACGGTGAGTCCGGCACTTCGACACGGTGAGTCGCCCACCCCACCCCGGCGAGTCGCCCACCCCACCCCGGCGAGTCCGGTGTTTCACCGCGTCGAGTCCGCCGATCCACCACGGTGAGCCGTTGCGTCACACCGGTGAGTCGACTGTTCCACCCCGGCGAGTCCGCCATTCTCGGTGGTCCCTTGATCGCCAGGCTTGGAACATGACAGCAATATGGAGGCTGTTGGCCGATCGGGCTGACCGCGGCTGTGGCCCCGTCCCAGCGCATTCCCGCCCCACTGCCGAAGATCATGGGATGGGCACCGGACGCCCGGCGTAGGTTGATCACCGGAGGGGGTGCAGATCCGGTCGCCTCTGCCCGTCCGGTGCACCGAACCGAAGATCATGACCACGGCCGATGGCTGTCGCGGCAGTAACCAGCAGACTGTGACCAGCAGAAATGGTGCCACAGGTGCAGATCTGTACCCCTGATACCACTCTTGACGATCATCGAGGCTCGGAGGTCGCTGCGCAGCACCGCGCGACGGCACGGCACCGGCGTTGTCCAGGCCGCACCGCCGTCCTGGCGCTGGTGTGAGCACCACAACGCTGGCGTGAGGACCACAACGCTGGTGCGGGTGGCCGAGCGGGGTCACCCCGCACGCGATGATCGTCGCGAACCGCACGGCCAAGGCGCTGGACACCACCCACCACGGTCGACTCGCCGATCATGCCCCGTCCACCCGCTCCGGCAGCCTTCCCACCGCGCCACCGACGAGCTCGACCGATACCCGTTCGGGCCCAGCGGCCGCCAAACGATGTTCGAACGATGACGCCCCATTCGTCGAAGACAGTGGGCAACAGCCTCGATATGGCCGCTATGTCCCACAGCGCCGATCTTCGCCGCTGTGACAGATCGGCGAACTCGCCGTGGTGAGCTGGCCGACTCACCATGTCGCAGCGGCCGACCCACCGCGCCGCAGCAGCCGACCCACCGTGCCGCAGCGGTCGACTCACCGTGCTGCGGCTGACCCACCGTGCCGCAGCGGCCGACTCACCGTGCTGCGGCTGGGGGGCCGGGCGGCCGGGCGAGAAAAGTGTCAGGGTGGGCGGGCAGGATGGGCCTGTGACGGGTGGACTGGCCCGGTGGGTGCTGCACCTGGACATGGACGCGTTCTATGCCTCGGCTGAGCAGCTCACCCGCCCGACGCTGCGCGATCGGCCGGTGCTCGTCGGCGGGCTCGGGCCGCGAGCCGTCGTGGCCGGGGCGAGCTACCAGGCGCGCGTGTTCGGGGCGCGCTCGGCGATGCCGATGGGCCAGGCGAGGCGGCTGTGCCCACACGCCACCGTGCTGCCGCCCCGGTTCGCGCTCTACCAGGACCTTTCCGAGCACGTCATGGGAGTGCTCGCGGAGGCAGCACCGGTGGTGGAGCCGGTTTCCCTCGACGAGGCGTTCCTCGAGCCGCCGCAGCTCGCAGGTGCGCCCGTCGCCGAAGTGGAGAGCTTTGCCGCTCGGCTGCGGGCCGACGTTCGGGCGGCCACCGGGCTTCCGGCGTCGGTCGGGGCGGGTTCAGGCAAGCAGGCTGCCAAGATCGCCTCGGAGCTCGCGAAGCCCGACGGCCTGCGTGTCATCGACCCGGCTGAGGAGCAGAGCGTGCTGGCCCCGCTCCCCGTGCGCGCGCTGTGGGGTGTCGGACCGGTGGCGGAGGCGGCGTTGCATCGGGCCGGGGTGCAGACCGTCGGCGAGTTGGCCGCCCTCGATGCCAGGGAGGCGGCCAGGCTGCTCGGCGCCACGGTGGGCGCGGAGCTGCACCGCCTCGCGCAGGGCGTCGACGATCGGCCGGTCGCGCCGCGCGCCGCCGCGAAGCAGGTGAGCGCCGAGACGACGTTCGACGTCGACCTCACGGCGATGAGCGCGGTTCACGACGCCGTCGCCCGGCTGGCCGAGTCGGCCCATCGACGGCTGTTGGCGTCGGGACGGGCCGCGCGCACAGTCACGGTGAAGGTGCGCAGCGCCGACTTCACCACCGCCACCCGCTCGGAGACCTCTGCGGAAGCCACCACTGACCTAGCCATCTTCACGGCGGTTGCCCAGCGGCTCGCCCGCACGGCCGTCCCCGCCGGTGGTGTGCGGCTGCTCGGGGTGTCGCTGGCCGGGCTGGGTGACGAGCCGCCGCCTGCGTTGTTCACCACCGCGCCTGACCACACCGCGGAGCAGCGGCAGGCAACCGAGCGCGATCCGGATCCGGCCGACCTGCCGCGGCCGTGGCGCACCGGCGACGACGTCCAGCATCACGGCCACGGCCACGGCTGGGTGCAAGGCGCGGGGCACGGTCGCGTCACCGTCCGTTTCGAGACGCGCGGCACCGGACCTGGCCGGGCCGTCACCTTCTCGGCGGAGGATCCGGAGCTCCGCCGCGCCGACGCATTGGCCAGCTTGGCCTAGTCGGGCAGCACTGTTTACCAGTGTTTTCATCACCACGGACACTCCATTGCAGACTCCTGTGACCTTCCGCCGCTACTCTCGGCCACCAGAGCAGAGCGCGGCCGACGGCGGGGGGCGACGATCACCAGAGAGCAGAAGGAACGGCGGCAGGCGTTGGGCTGGTGGGGCGTCGCGACGCTGTTGCTTGCCGCAGGCGCGCTGCTGGCCGCCTGCCGGGCCGCGATCGTGATGATCTATCTCAGCGTCGTTTACAGCGACCAGCTCAACCCGATCACCCGGCCAGCCAGCTACTACTTCTACATCGACGGCGGCCGCGCGCCGTTCGAGTCCTCGTCGATCCTGCTGGCGTTCGGGGTGTTCGCGCTGCTGATCGGCATGGCAGGGGCGGGCGTGCGCATGGCAGGGCGGCCGACCGTGCTCTTCGGCATCTGGGCGTGCTGCATGCTCCTGGCCGCGATCTTCCCGACCGACGACTCCCCCGACATCCAGACGTTCGCCGGCCTGATCCACCAGTTCGCGGGCGTGGGCATCCTGGCGCTGCTCTCCTTCGCGGGCCTCGCGGCGGCTCCGAGGCTGGCCGAGTCGCCAGCGTGGCGGCCGGTGGTCGGGATCGTGCGGCTGCTGTCGATCGGCGCGGCGCTGCTCGCCGTGGCATACGTCCTGACCCGGGTGGTGCAGCTGTCCCCGCCGCTGGTCGCGCTGACCGGTGGCGTCGATATCGGCGGGTTCCTGCAGCGCATGGTGTTCGGGTTCGACATCGGCGTGGTCGCCGCACTTTCCGTGCATCTCGCGCGGGTGTCCTGGAACGCGCTGCGACCGTGGGGCGGCGCGTTGGGGGTCGACCCGGCAGGGCAGTGACGGGCAAGCCCGGCATCACCCGTTGCCAGGCCGCGTGCTGGCACCCGTGGCGCCCCGTCGAGACGGCGGACCGCTCGGTGAGCCCCGCAGCCGGGCCATGATCGTCGAGAGTGGTGTCGGCGACGCACCGCCGCACTCTTGGCACCACGTCCGGCGATCACCGTGGCGACCACGTCGAGCGTGCGGCCCTTGCGGGGACCCGCTCACTGGGCGCACCTCGCCGGTGCAGCTTCAGTCAGCGATCACCACAGCTCGGGTGCTGGGCAAGACAACCATCAGCTGCCCGACGTCCTGCCTCACGTCACCGGCATTGGCGTCGGACGTCGTCGCAGACGGCCTGGCCATCGGCAGGCTCAGCGCAGCGCAGCTCCGCGGACCCCCCGGCGCGGGGGAACGATCAAGGTGGACAGGTACGGGCCGGGCGCGGTGGGGTCCAGGTCGGCCGCGGGGCGGATGTCCTCGTCCGGAAGGCCGAGGCGGGCGCCGTACACCGCGCCGTCGAGGCGGTCGGCCGCGCGCAGCAGGGCGAGGGTCTCGGGCAGCATCCGGCCGAACTTGTACGCGACGAGCGCATCATTGCGGCTCAGCGTCTCGCGGAAGCGATCGGCGCCCGCGGTCATCGGAAACAGGGCCAGCGCCTCCCGACCCTCGACGAGCGGGGTGCTGGTGCGTGCGGCGAGGTGCTGCATGGCCGTGATCCCGGGCACCAGCTGGACGTCCAGGTCGCTGACGTGCGCCCGGACCGTCGCCGCCAGGTAGGTGAAGGTCGAGTAGACGCAGGGGTCGCCGATGGTGGCGAATACGGCGCTCCCCTCGGGATGCTCGGCGAACCACCGTGTCACCTGGGCGGCCGCGGCGTCCCATGCCCGCTCGCGGCGGGTGGTGTGCTCGCGGTCGTGCAGGGCGAACACCACCCGCTCGACCCGCCAGGCCTCGGCATAGTGCAGGACGGTCTGCTCGGCCCGCCCCGTCTCGCCGCCCCACCGCGGAGCGTCTCCAGCGGCCGTCGGGCGGGCCTCGGGATCGGCGGCCACCGGCACGAACACCACATCGGCCTTGGCCAGTAGGTCGGCCGCGCGCACCGTGACGAGATCAGGATCGCCCGGACCGACGCCGACCCCGTACAGAACGGGCATCACGCCTCACCCTCCAGGTCGCCCTCCAGCTCGAGGTAGGTCGCGCGGAGTCGGTCGAGCATCCCGTCGTCGGGCTTGGCCCACATCCCCCGCTCGGCCGCCTCCAGCAGACGCTCGGTGATCCCGCGCAGGGCCCAGGGGTTCGAGCGCTCCATGAAGGCGCGGTTGACCTCGTCGAAGACGTACTCGGTCGCCAACGTGGCGTACATCCAGTCGTCGACGACGCCTGCCGTCGCGTCGTAGCCGAAGAGGTAGTCGACCGTGGCGGCCAGCTCGAATGCACCCTTGTAGCCGTGGCGTTGCATCGCGGCGATCCACCGCGGGTTGACGACGCGGGCCCGGAACACCCGCTTCGTCTCCTCGGCGAGGGTGCGGGTGCGCACGGCGTCGGGGACGGCCGAGTCGCCGACGTAGGCCGCGGGCGTCCGGCCGGTCAGCGCGCGCACGGTCGCGACCATGCCGCCGTGGTACTGGAAGTAGTCGTCGGAGTCGACGATGTCGTGCTCGCGCGTGTCCTGGTTCTTCGCCGCGACGGCGATGCGCCGGAATGCGGTCTCCATGTCCGCGCGCGCCTCGCGCCCGTCCAGCCCGCGGCCGTAGGCGTAGCCGCCCCAGACGGCGTAGACCTCGGCGAGATCGGCGTCGCTGCGCCAGTTGCGTGCATCGATCAACGGCAGCAGCCCGGCCCCGTACGCGCCGGGCTTGGAGCCGAAGACCCGCGCGGTGGCCCGGCGGCGGTCGCCGTGCCGCGCGACGTCGGCCTCCACATGGTCGCGGACGTAGTTGTCGGGCTCGTCCAGCGCGGAAACCGCCGCGATCGCGTCGTCGAGGAGCGCGATGACGTGCGGGAACGCGTCGCGGAAGAACCCGGAGATGCGCACGGTGACGTCGATGCGCGGGCGGTCGAGCTCGCCGCGCGGCACGATCGAGAACCCGGTCACCCGTCGGGAGGCCTCGTCCCAGACGGGACGGGTGCCCAGCAGCGCGAGAATCTCGGCGAGGTCGTCGCCCTGGGTGCGCATCGCGCTCGTCCCCCAGACGGTGAGGCCGACGCTGCGCGGGTACTCGCCGGTGTCGGCGAGGTGGCGGGCGATCAGCGAATCGGCCAGCGCGCGCCCGACCTCCCACGCGCTTCGCGACGGGATCGCCTTGGGGTCGACAGAGTAGAAGTTGCGGCCGGTCGGCAGCACGTTGACCAGCCCACGGGTCGGCGAACCCGACGGCCCCGCCGGGACGTGCCCGCCGTCGAGGGCGCGCAGGACCTGGCTGAGCTCGTCGGTGGTGCGCGCGAGCCGGGGGACGACCTCGGCGCAGGCGAACGCCAGCACCGCGGTGACGTCGGGCACCTGCTCTCCCAGCACGGCCGCGACGACCTGGCCGGGCTCGGTCCACCCGCCCGCCTGCAGGTCGCTCACCAGGCGCCGGGCGACCTGCTCGAGGACGTCGACCAGGTCGGCCCCGGTGCGGGTCGGGCCGGGGGCGAGCTGGGCGAGGCGCAGCAACGGGATCGGAGCAGGGCCACCCTGCTGCGACTGGGTGCCAGCAGGGCCACCCTGCTGCGACTGGGTGCCAGCAGGGCCACCCTGCTGCGACTGGGTGCCAGCAGGGCCACCCTGCTGCAACCCCTCGACCGGTCGACCGGGGTCGGCCAGCAGCTCTTGCTCGTCCAGCCCCACCCACGCCGCCAGCGCCGCCCGCAGCCCCGGCAGCGCTGCCTTCCCGCCCCAGATCTGGGTGGCACGCAGCACGGCCAGGACGAGGTTGACCTGCGCCTCGCCGTCGGGCACCCCGCCCAAGATGTGCAGCCCGTCGCGGATCTGGACGTCCTTGACCTCGCAGAGGTAGCCGTCGACGTGCAGCACGAACTCGTCGAACTCCGCCGCGCCCGGCGCGGCGTCCAGGTGCAGGTCGTGCTGCAGCTGCGCCGCGGTCACCACCTCCCATATCCGGGCGCGCAGGGCCGGGAGCTTCGCCGGGTCCAGCGCGGCGACTACCGCGTACTCGTCGAGGAGCTGCTCCAGCTTGGCCATCTCGCCGTAGGTGTCGGCGCGCGCCATCGGCGGGATGAGGTGGTCGACGACCACGGCATGCCCCCGGCGCTTGGCCTGGGTGCCCTCGCCGGGGTCGTTGACGATGAACGGGTACACCAGTGGCAGGTCGCCGAGCACCGCGTCCGGCGCGCACCCCGCGGACAGGCCCAGCCCCTTGCCGGGCAACCATTCCAGCGTGCCGTGCTTGCCGAGGTGGATCACCGCGTCCGCCCGGAACGAGTGCTCGAGCCAGCGGTAGGCCGCGAGGTAGTGATGCGTTGGCGGCAGGTCGGGATCGTGGTAGATCGCGATCGGGTTCTCCCCGAACCCACGGGGCGGCTGGATCATCAGCAGCACGTTGCCGAAGCGCAGGGACGCGAGCACGATGTCGGACCCGTCGACGTAGAGCGACCCCGGCGGCTCCCCCCAATGCGCGACGACGCCGTCGGTCAGCGACGGCGGCAGCGCCGCGAACCACTCCCGGTAGTCGCGGCGCGGCACCCGGGACGGCGCCGCGGCAAGCTGCTCCTCGGTGAGCCACTCGACGTCATGTCCGCCCGCCGCGATCAGCGTGTGGATCAGCCCGTCGGAGTCGGTCGGGAACTCGCCGACCGTGTAGCCCGCGTCCCGCAGCGTCGTCAGCAGCCGCACCGCCGACGCGGGTGTGTCCAGCCCCACGGCGTTGCCCACCCGGGCGTGCTTGGTCGGGTACGACGACAGCACGATCGCGATCCGCCGCTGCGCGACCGGCGTGCGCCCCAGGCAGGCGTGTCGCACCGCCAGCCCCGCCAGCCGCGCCGCCCGCTCGGGGTCGGCCATGTAGGTCGGCAGATCCTCGCCCGGAGCGGTCTCCTTGAAGGAGAAGGGCACCGTCACGAGCCGCCCGTCGAACTCCGGGATCGCGACCTGCATCGCCGCGTCCATCGGTGACAGCGCCGCGTCCGACGCCGCCCACATCTCTCGTGACGTCGTCAGGCACAGGCCCTGCAGCACCGGCACGTCCAACGCGGCCAGGGCGCCCGCGTCCCACGCCTCGTCGTCGCCGCCTGCGCCCGCGGTCGATGCGACAGTGCCCCCGGCCGCCAGCACCGTCGCGATCAGCGCATCCGCGCGGCCGAGCACGGCAAGCAGCTCCTCCGGCGCGCCGCGCAGCGACCCGCAGAACACCGGGAGCGCGTTCGCGCCGCGCGCCTCGATCGCGTCGCACAGGACGTCGACGAAGGACGTGTTTCCGCTCAGCTCGTGCGCCCGGTAGAACACGACGCCGACGGTCGGACGGTCCTCCCGGTGCCCCCGCGCGCCATGCACCCCGAACTCGGGCGCGGGCGTGGGCGGGCCGAACCCCTCCCCGGTGAGCAACACGGTGTCGCTCAGGAAGCGGTACAGCTCACGGAGGTTGTCGGTGCCGCCTGCCGCCAAGTACGCCAACGCCTCGGACGCGACGCCCGCGGGCACCGTCGAGGCCGCCATCAGCTCGGCGTCCGGCGCGCTCTCCCCGCCCAGCAGCACCACCGGTCGGCCGGACGCCACGAGCGCGTCGACCCCTTCCGCCCAGGCCCGCCGTCCACCCAGCAGCCGCAGGACGACGACCGCGGCTCCGTCCAACAACGCCGACAGCCCGGCGGGCTCGAGCCTCGCCGGGTTCGCCGTGCGGTAGAGCGCCCCGGACGCTCGGGCCGCCAACAGCTCGGTGTCCGCTGTGGACAACAGCAGCAGGACGGGGTTCACCGGCTCGCTCACGCGGTCCTCCTCGGAGGGTCCGCGCCCTCGCGCTCAGAGTGAGTGCCGCTCAGAATGCGGCGTGACGGCGGCGAGTGTCTGGCTCCCCGACGCAACGCCAGCGGCACATCGGGATCACAGTGGCGGGACCGCGCCGGACTCATACCGGCTTCCTCGACATCCGTCGCCTCCACGACATCACACGCGAGGGCAACTGGTCAACGATTTGCGTTTGACGGCACACACACTTCGGGAAAGCCCTGTCAACGGTTCACTCGCACGAGTGTTTCGTTCATCACCCCAGAGAGGTGGCCGTGGACAGCACCGTGATCGTCCTGATCATCGTCATCGTGCTGCTGGTTATCGCCCTCGGCGCGGCCGGAGCCATATTGGCCCGGCGGCGCCGGTCGGAAAACCTCCAGGAGCACTATGGCCCCGAGTACGAGCGCACCGTCATCCAGACGGGTGACCGGCGCGCCGCAGAGGCACAGCTCACCGAGCGCGAGAAGCGCCACCGCGAGCTGGAGATCCGTGACCTGAAGCCCGAGGAGCGGGACCGCTTCGACACGGAATGGACAAGTGTCCAACGCGGGTTCGTCGATGACCCCGTGAGCGCGGTGCGCCGCGCCGACACCCTGGTCGACGAGATCATGCGCACCCGCGGCTACCCGGTTGACGACGACTTCGAGCGCCGCGCGGAGGACATCTCCGTCGAGCACCCGAAGGTGGTCCAGCACTACCGCGAGGCCCGCGAGACCCGCGTCGCCACCGAGAACGGCGCGGTCGACACCGAGCGGCAGCGGCACGCCATCACGTCCTACCGGGCGCTGATCGACGCGCTGCTGGACCGCGACACCGTCCAGACCACGACCCAGACTCCCACCACGACCCAGGAGCACACACGATGACCACACACGAAGAAGAAGGCCGCCGCGGAGGCTTGCGGGGTGCCGTTGACGAGCTGTTCGGGCGGGGCGAGCGCACCGACGACCACGTCGAGGGCGATCGTCGCGCCGAGCATCTCCGCGACGATCGGGGCGAGGGCGTGCGCCGCGACGACGCCTACGCCGACGACCCGACCCTCGACGACGCCACACTCGTCAACGAGCCAGGCGCGCATTCGCAGTCGCAGGCGCAGTACAGCGGCGACGCGACCCAGCGGCAGACCTATGGCGACGAGGTCCGCGGCGACACCGTCGCGCCCGAGCAGGTCCAGCGGGGTGGCGACCCCACCGCCCAGGGCCAGTTCCAGCACGGCGGCGAGGTCCGTGGCGACACCGACCGGCCTGCCCAGGGCCGCTTCGACGACGCCCAGCGGGGCGGCGGCGCCGACGTCCAGCGGGGGGCGGCGCCGACGTCCGTGACGACACCCTCGCGACCGAGCGCCCGTCGGGCTACGCCGACGAGCGCCAGGTGCCCGCGACCGACCCGGCCGTGGAACGGGCGAGCGTAGACCAGACCACTGAGCGCGCGCCGGTGGACGACTACCGGAAGGACGCCGTGTCCGACCACGCCGTGTCCGACCACGCCGTGTCCGACCCCAACGTGTCCGCCGCCCCTGGGCAGCAGCGCGACACCGTGGCCGCCGGGACGAGCGCTGGGACGACCGCTGACATGGCGGCGGCCCACCAGACGGACGAGGAGGAGGGCAACGCCGCGCTGGTGACCGCCGACCGCGCCGAGTCCTACAGCTCCCGCTGGAACAGCGTCAAGGGCGAGTTCGTCGACGAGCCCCGCCGCGCGGTCGCCGACGCCGACGCACTTGTCGGAGAGCTGCTCGACGAGCTGCAGGACCTGTTCAAGGCGCAGCGCTCCGACATCGAGAAGGGCCTGGACGCCGACGAGACGTCCACGGAGGACCTTCGCCTCGCGCTGCGACGCTACCGCAGCTTCTTCGACCGGCTGCTGTCGATCTAAGACGGTTCACTGCGGCCGCGAACGCCGCCCCGTCGCCGTCGTCCCGGGTCTCGAAAAGCCCGAGGCGGTCGGCCGGGGCGGCTTCGGCGTTGCGGGGCAGACCTGCCCCCGGCTGACCGTCGGCTGCGCATGATCGGCGAAGGTGGTGCAACAGAGGCCCTGGTGCACCCGTGGCACCACTGCCAGCGATCACCGGGCCGCTGTCAGCCCACTTCGCACCCCGCAGTAGCACCGCACACGCCGCACACGGGGTGCGACGTCACCCCACGGCGTGCGCAGTTCGGCCGGGGCGGAGTGCGAGCTCACCCCGCGGGACCTGACCTCGGCCCGCCTGCCCGCGCCATCCACACCAGCACCCTGCACAGCTCACCCCCGTACGGCTCGCGGCGATCTCGCCGCCCACCCAGGGCCACTTCGCAGACCTTCATGGCCCTGGCGGGCCGCCCGTGGAGGAATGAAACCGGGGATCCCCGACTCTCGCGGGCTGCGGGCGGTGTCGCCTGCGCCTGAGGTGAACCTGGTGGGGGTCTCGCTCGCGCTGTAGCCCCCTGGTGTTCATCTCAAGCGCGGGACTGGTGCCGCCCAGTCCCTCGACGATCCGCTCGCCTGCCTCATGTGCCGGGCGCTCCTAGACTCAGGTGGTGGGGCGTTCGGTGATGGGCCCGCTGATCCCGGCCACCGGCCCGACCACAACCACCGCGGGCGGGCTGATCTCTTCGGCGCGCACCACGTCGGCCACTGTCGCGAGGGTGGCGCGCACCGTCCGCTGGATGCGCGTGGTGCCGTCCTGCACGACGACGACGGGCGTGCCTGCTGGCCGTCCCCCGTCCACCAGCGCGGTGGCGAAGGCCCCGATCCGCTCGACGGCCATCAGCAGAACCACCGTGCCGCGGAGCCTGCCGAGGGCGGGCCAATCGACGAGGCTGCGCGGGTCGTCGGGCGCGACGTGGCCGGACACCACGACGATCTCGTGCGCGACCCCGCGGTGGCTGACCGGCACGTCGGCCACGGCGGGCACGGCGAACGCACTGGTCACGCCGGGCACCATCGTGACGGGCACGCCCGCCTCCGCGCAGGCCATCGCCTCCTCGAAGCCACGGCCGAAGACGTAGGGGTCACCGCCCTTCAGCCGCACGACGAAATTGCCTGACCGCGCCCGGTCGACCAGCAGCTCGTTGATCTTGGCCTGGTTCATCGCCCGCCCGTAGGGGATTTTGGACGCGTCGATCACCTCGACGTGGGGGTCGAGGTGATCGAGCAGGTCGCGGGGGCCGAGCCGGTCGGTGATGACGACATCGGCGCGGGCCAGCAGCCGCCGCCCGCGCACGGTGATCAGCTCGGGGTCGCCTGGGCCGCCCCCGACCAGCGCGACCCCGGGCCGGATCGGCTCGGCGGCATCGTCGACGACGCCTGCGGCCAGCGCCTCCACCAGCGCGGTCCGCACGGCGGCCGAGCGGCGCGGGCGGCGGCCCGCGAGCACCCCGACCGTGAGACCGTCGTGGCGTCCGACGGCGGGGGTCACCGCGCTGCCCGCGGGAGCGTCGTCGGCACGCACGCAGAACACCTTCGCCCGCTGGGCCTCCCCCGCGACGGCGGCGTTCACCGCGGGATCGTCGGTGCAGGCGACGGCGTACCAGGCGCCGTCGAGGTCGCCGTCGCGGTAGGGGCGGGCCGTCCACCGCAGCTCGTGGGCCATGCCCTCGACCGCTGGCGTGACGTGCGGGGCGATGACCTCGACATCGGCCCCCGCAGCGAGGAGGCCCGCCAGCCTGCGCTGAGCCACCGCGCCGCCGCCGACGACCACCACGCGACGGCCGCCGAGATCCAGCCCGACCAGGTAGGGCTCAGGCATGGGCGGGCCCCCGTCCGTTGCCGTGCCCGTGCCCATGTCCGTGCGCCGGGTCCTCGGGGTGGTGGTGCGGGGTCTGTGGCGCACCCAGCTTGTCCTCGAAGCCGGGCAGCAGAACGCGGTAGGCGCAGGTGTCGCAGTTCATCCGGATGTCCCCGGCGAGGGCCTCGCGGTAGCGCTCGACGACGAGATCCGCGAGCGCGTCAGAGTCGCCGAGATGGCCCGCGACGACGATGTCGACATCGGGATGGTCGGCGGCGAACGCCAACGCCTGCTCACCGACCCGGCGCGGCAGCACCCCGTCGAAAAGGAAGTAGGGGGCCACCACCACCCGTCGCGCGCCCAGGGCCCGACAGCGCGCCAAGCCGCGCGCGACGTCGGGGAGCGCGAGGGAGACGAACGCGGGCTCGACGAACGCGTACGGCCTGCCCTCCTGCAGGAGGCGGGCGACCTTGCAGATCTCCGCGTTCGCGTCGGGGTCGGTGGAACCGCGTCCGACGAGCAGGACGGCGGTGTCGGAGGAGACGGCGCCCGCCGTGGCGATCCGGCCGACGAGGATCTCTTGCAGCACCGGGTGGGGGCCCAGCGGACGGCCGAACACGAACCCGGTGCCCGGGTCGCGGCGGACCTCCCGCTCCAGGGCGGCCGGGATGTCGCCCTTGGCGTGGCCCGCGGCGACAAGGACCATCGGCACCGCGGCCATCGTGCGGTGGCCCCGGGCGGCGAGCGCGGCCCATGCCTCGTGGACGGTCGGCGAGGACAGCTCGATGAACCCGCCGTCGACGTCGACCGCAGCAGCCGAGAGCCGCCGCCGGAGCCTGCTGGTGAACGCGACGAACTCGGCGACGCCCCCCGCGTCGACGGTGCCGTGGCCGACGAGCAGCAACGGCGAGCTGAGCGCCGTCATACCGGCGGATCCCCGTACAGCAGCGCGTTGACCACGGCCGCGGCAACGGCGGCGCCACCGCGCTCCGAGCGGTTGGAGACCGCGGGCAGGCCGGACCTGCGCAGCGCGGCCTTGGCCGCCACCGCGCCTACGAACCCGACCGGCAGGCCGATCACCAGCGGCGCGGCGACCAGCCCTGCTTCGGCGCAGCGCGTCAGTTCCGCCAGTGCCGTCGGGGCGTTGCCGATGACCCAGACCGCGCCGTCGGGGTGGGCGGCCACCGCGGCACGGATGCCCGCCGCCGAGCGTGTGCCGCCGGTGACCGGTCCGGGCTCGGCGAGGTCGAGGGCCACCGTCGTCGAGCGGGCAGTGATGCCTGCGGCGACCATCCGCACGTCCGTGATCAACGGCGCGCCCGCGGCCAGCGCGGCCTGGCCCGCGCGCAAGGCGTCTTCGGTGCACACGAGGTCGCCCGCCCAGCTCGGATCGGCGCTGGTGTGCACGATGCGCTCTACGACAGCCCGGGTGAGCGGGGGCAGGTCCGTGGTGTCCAGGCGCTCGCGCAGGATCGCGTACGAGGCGGTTTCGATGGGGTGCACGCCGGTGCGCAATGTCGGGCCTCTCCCGGGGACTTCGGCCCGGCTCGGGGACGCGGAGCTCGAGTCAGGATCGTAACCCCGGCTTTCGTCGGGCCGCGTGATCACTGTCTCCGGCCGACGATCACGACCAGGGCTCGAGCAGCTTGGCGATCTCGCCGACCTCGTCGAGCGTCCCGTCGGCAACGGCGATCACCAGCTCGACGACCTGCTCGTCGTCGGTAGCCAGGTCGACGCCGTTGATCCGCAAGAAGGTGTAGGTCGCGAGCCACGCCAACCGCTTGTTCCCGTCGACGAGCGCGTGGTTGCACGCCAGCGAATGCAGCAGCGCTGCCGCCTTGTCGAGCAGGCTGGGGTAGGCATCCTCGCCGAACACGGTGGTTTGCGGGCGCGCGAGCGCAGAGCCGAGCAGCCCGTGGTCCCGCATGAGCACAGGGCCACCCGTGGCGATGCCCGCGATGACCATGAGGTCGTCGAGATCGAGGAACTCCGTCACTGGCCGAGGACCCGCAGCGCCTCGGCATAGCGCCGGGCACCGTCGGCGGCCGCTTCCACAACGCGCTCACGATGGCGATCGAGCTCCACGTAGCGGCGCACAGCCGCCCGCGCTACTTCTTGCATCGAGCGCCCCTCGCGCTCCGCCTGTGCGCGCAGGGCCTCGTTCTCCTCGTCGGTGAGCCGCAGAGTCATCGCCATGCCTGCGATGATACCGTCGTGATACCAGCTAGGACCAACGGTATCCGCGTGGCGTCACCATCCGCCCCGCCACCATTCGGGTTGTGCTCGAGCCGACGACGACGGTCGTGAGCATGTCGACCTGGCCTGCGTCGAACGTGTCGAGCGGCGCGGTCCACACCCGCTGGCCGGGGCGTCCGGCCTGGCGGACCGCGCCGACCGGCGTGGCGGCCGGTCGATGTTCACCGAACAGGGCGAGGGCGGCGGCGAGCTGCCAGTGCCGGTCGCGGCTGCGCGGGTTGTAGAAGCAGGTGACGAGGTCGGCCGCCGCGGCGGCGGCCACCCGCCGCTCGATCACCGGCCACGGGGTGTGCAGGTCCGACAGCGAGATCAGCACGTGGTCGTGGCCCAGTGGCGCGCCCAGCAGCGCGGCCGCCGCGACGGCCGCGGTCACCCCGGGCACGCCGACAACCTCGATGTCCGCGCCCGCACGCTCCAGCGCGGGGCTGCCCATGCCGTAGATGCCCGCGTCGCCCGAGCCGATCAGCGCAACGGCGTGCCCCTTGCCCGCGAGCGCGACGGCGTCCGCGGCCCGCTCCTCCTCCTCGCCCAACCCGCTCGCGTGCACCACCGTGGCGGGCCGCAGCAGGTGGCGGACCTGCTCGACGTACTGGTCGAGGCCCACCACGACCGACGCCCGCCGCAGCTCGGCGGCCGCCCGCGGCGTGCGCAGGTCCTCGGCGCCCGGCCCGAGCCCGACGATCGCCAGCCTGCCCCGGGGCCGGATGCGCGCGACGGCGACGGTCACGTTGTCGCCCTTGGACTTCTGCGCCACCAGCTCGACGGGCGCGCCCCCGCCCAGCTCCGCCGCGGCGTGCAGGGCCGCGGCCTCCGCGACGCTCGCCGTGCCCACCTCGGCCCGTACCACCTCACTCGGGTTCGGCACGTCGACCGCGGCCAGCACGTCGGCGGGGAAGGTGAGCAGGGCGGCGGGGGCGATGGCGGCGAGGATGCCGGGCTCGTCGGCCTTGCGGTCGACGCTGGCGTAGGCGCGCACCGCGCGCGGGTCGAGCCGGTGCTCGACCGCGACCCGGCGCAGCAGATCCGCCACGGCGGCGGCGGACACCCCCCGTGCCGACCCGATGCCCACCACGAGCGTGCGCGGCACCACCCGCACGGTGGCGTCCTCGACGAGGTCGGTGATCACGACCCGCGCGCGCCCCGGGATTGCAGCAGGGTGACCCTGCTCCAACCCAGTCGCAGCGGTGTCACCCTGCTGCGACCCCGCCGCAGCCGCGCTCCCCCACCACGCCACCGCACCCAGCGCGGGCAGCGGGAAGCCCAGCGGGTTCACCACCTCGGCTGTGCCGTCCAGCAGCGCCACACCTGCTGCGGCGACGTCCCCCTGCAGCTGCGCGCCCAGCAACCCGGCGAGCTCGTCGAGGCCGGGCGCGCCCGTGGCGTCGGATGCGGTCGTGACCACCGGCTGCGCACCGAGGAGCCCGGCGACCCGGGTCGCCAGCCCGTTGGCGCCGCCCTCGTGTCCGCCGGTGAGCGCGACGGCGAAGCGGCGCCCCTCGTCGACGCAGACCACCCCTGGGTCGGACCGCTTGTCGGTGAGCAGCGGCGCGACCAGCCGGACGGTGGCGCCAGTCGCGAGGAAGAAGACCGCCGCGTCGAGCCGGGGCCAGAGGGCGGCGAGATCGGCGAGATCGTGCCGGGTCGCCCCCAACGCGCCCGCGACCTCGTCGGCGGCGCCGCGTCCCGCGGCGGTCACCGCGAACAGGGCGATCATCGACTCCCCCACAGCAGCGTGACCGGGTTCAGGGCCGCGAGCCGGACGGCGCCGCCGGGCAGGTCGGCGAGTCGGGAGGCGGCCACCTGCGCACCCTCGACGCGGTATCCCGCGGCGACGAGCGTCGACCGGGCGGGCCCCACCCGGTCCAGCGCGACGAGCGCAACGACGACGCGATCCGCGCCCACCGCGGCGCACGCCGCGACGACATCGGGCCCACCGCCGCCGACGAACACCGCGTCGGGGCGCGGCAGCCCGGCCAGTGCCGACGGCGCCGCACCCCGCACGACCCGGACCTCGACTCCGTGCGCCTCGGCGTTCCGGGCGACCCGGGCGGCGTCCTCGGTGTTGCGCTCGACCGCGAGCGCGGCGGCTCCGAGTCGGGCGCACTCGACGGCGACCGAGCCGGACCCCGCGCCGACGTCCCAGACCAGCGCGCCGGTTCGCGGAGCGAGGCGAGCCAGCGCCACCGCACGGACCTCGGCCTTGGTGACCATGCCGCCGCGGTGGTCGAAGGCGTCGTCGGGCAGCGCCCATCCGTCCTCCGGCGGCGGGGGCGGCCCCCCCGCGAACCAGCCCCTCGCGGGCACCTGCGTGGGATCGCGGAGCGCGAGGACCACCGAGAGCGGATGCCAGCGGCGCGCAACGGCTTCGGTGGCGGGCAGGGTCGTCAGCCGCTCGTCCGGGCCGTCGAGGTCCTCGGCGACGACGAGCGTCCGCGGCCACCCTTCCAGCCCGGCGGCGATGTCGGCAGGCCCCGCTCCGGGACCCGTGAGCACCACGGCCGCGGGCCTGCCCCGCACGACGTTGACGGCCGGGCCGAGGGCGCGCCCGTGGGTGCTGACCACCGGCACGTCGTCCCACGAGCGCCCCAACCGCGCGAAGAGCCGTTGGACCGACGACAGCGCAGGCAGCACGACGGGGTGGTGCCCGTGCTCGCGCAGCAGCCTGACGACGCCGAAGAAGCCCGGGTCGCCGCCCACCAGCACCACCGCGCGCCGACCCCGAATCCGCTCCAACGCGGGGTCCATCGCGCCGAGGATGACTCGCTCGACATCCTCGGGAGCGAGCGGGAGCAGGCGGGCCGCGCCGACCACGACCTCGGCGCCTGCCAGCGCCGCACGTGCTTCGGGGCCCAGCGGCCCGTCAACCCCCACGACGGTGACCTCGCAGGCGCTCTGCCCACCAAGGCTTGCCGTCACGGCGTCCCGCGCGCGGCCCGCAGCGCCCGGCGCGCCTCCCGGTCGGGCTTGCGGAAGGTGTGGAAGTGGCCCGCGTTGTAGAGGTGGCTGCGGGTGCCGGTCGCGGCCAGCGCGGGCCCCACGAGGAACAGGGTCTGGCGCCACAGCCTGCGTTCCTTGCACACCCCCTCGACCTCGTCGAGCCTGCACCTCACCGTGATCTCGTCGGGCCAGCTGGTGCGGTACGCGACGACGACGGGCGTGTCGTCGGGGTAGCCGCCCGTCCGCAGCTCTGCCACCAGCTGACCGGTCCGCGCCGCCGACAGGAAGATCGCCATCGTCGTCCCGTGCGCGGCGAACGCGCGCAGCCGCTCACGCTCGGGCATCGGCGTCTTACCGCCCTCCAGCCGGGTCAGCACCACCGACTGGGCAACCTCGGGGATGGTCAGCTCGCGTCCCGCCGCCGCGGCGGCCGCGCCGAACGCCGACACCCCGGGCACGATCTCCACCTCGAGGCCGATCTCGACGGCCGCGTCGTACTGCTCCTGCACGGCACCCCACAGCGACGGGTCGCCCGAGTGCACGCGCGCCACCTGCAGGTCCTCGGCCGCCGCGCGCCGATAGAGGGCGAGCACGTCCTCGTGGGCGATCCGCGAGGAGTCGACGAGCTCGGCGTCCGCGCGCGCGTGCTCCTGTACGCACTCGGCCATGACCAGGCTGGCCGCCCAGATCACGACGTCGGCCTCGGCGATGCGCCGCGCCCCGCGAAGCGTGATGAGATCGGCCGCTCCCGGCCCGGCGCCCACGAACGACACTTTCCCCGGCACGCCGGACAGTCTGTTCCGCGCCGCGCGCCGCGTCCAACCCCGTACGCCGACTGTGACGAGCGCGGCCGGGATGCCAACGCCTCGACCTCTCGGACTCACGACTTGGTCCGCCGTCGAGCGATCGTCGGGGACCGTTCACCTCTTGAGCGTCCGGCCCGGTTGGTCCACAAGACCAGCCAGCGAGGCGATGGCGGTGCCATGCTGATGCGTCGATGATCCGCACGGCGGACTTGGCGCTGACCGCCTGAGCGGATTCGACGGACTGTGCGCCCTCCACGCGGGTGACGCAGGCCATGCCCATGACAGCCTTAGCACGGGTTTCCGCGCAGATCAACTGCGCGGAAATCCGCGTTAGAGATCCCATGGCCCGGTGGGCCGCCTCGAAGGGGACGAAACGGACCGTTTCCTTCACAGCGCCCGGCATATGAGGCACGTGGCGTGGCGGGACAGGGTCTTCGCAGGGTCCGCTGTCGCTTCGCAGGGTCTGTGGACCCTGCGAGGTGCATGCGCGGTCTGCGAAGTGGCCCTGGTGGGCGGCGATCAGCCCGGGCAGGCGGGGGTGAGGGTCAGGTCCCGCCGGGTGCAGTCGCATCCCGCGGACACCGACTGCGCACCCATGGGATGTCGCGCCCCCCCGTGGACACCGACTGCGCACCCCTGGGATGTCGCGCCCCCCGTGGACACCGACTGCGCACCCCTGGGATGTCGCGCCCCCCGTGGACACCGACTGCGCACCCGTGGGGTGTCTCGCCCCCGGGACACCGACTGCGCACCTCGCGGGGTGTCGCGCCCCTGCGCGGCGTGCGGGGTGTCGTTGTGGGGTGCGCAGTGGGCTGACCGCGACCCGACGTGGCGGACGTGACCGGGGGACGGCTGTGGCGTGATCGCGGGAGGCTCGTCACGTCTGTTGAGCCGGTGATCGCCTGCAGTGGTGCCAGAGGTGCACCAGTGCCCTTGCGACACCACTTTCGCCGATCATGCGCGGCCAACCGTCAATGGCCGGGCGCTCTTACCGCTGAACGGCGTCACACGACGCGGTCCGTAGGCTGCCGCGGTGAGCTGGTCACGAGTCCATGAGCCGTTGGGCGCTGGACGACCCGCCCCATGGGTTCCACGCCAGCCGTCCGCTGTCGATGTGGACCTCGCGCGGCCTGCCGCCCCGCGCGCCGGCCTACGGATGCGACGCCATGAGGTCCTGCACCGCGGCGGCGAGCGACGGCCAGAGCGGGGCAGGCAGGTTGTGGCCCATCCCGGGGAACGTGACCATCCGCGCGCCCGGCACGACGCGCGCCATGGCCCGGCCTGCCGACGGCCGGATCAGCGGGTCCTGCTCACCGTGCACCACCAGCGTCGGGACGCGGACCCGGCGCAGCGCGGCCAGCCTGCTGGGCGAGCCCATCGCCGCCGCGAGCTGTCGACGCGGGGAGCCTGCGTCGGCCCCGGCCGCGGCACCTCTGGCGAAAGCGCGCCGGGCGTAGGCGCGCAGCCAGTCCTCGTCGAGCGCGTAGCCCGGCGAGCCGATCACCCGGAACGTCGCGACGGCGCGTTCTGCCGCCTCGTCCGGGGTTTGCGCAGGGGGGGCCATCAGCGCCGCGGCCGCACGTCGTGAGGGCAGGGCCAGCCACGGCGCGGGCGTCGACATCACCGAGGTCAGCGAGCGCACCCTGGCCGGGTGCTCGATCGCCACCGCCTGCGCGATCATCCCGCCGAGCGAGGTCCCCAGCACGTGCGCCGAGGACCAGCCCAACGCGTCGAGCACGGCGACGGCGTCGGCCGCCATGTCCGAGATCCGGTAGGGCGCGGCGTGGCGGGGCGCGGCGAGCATCGTGGGCAGCGAGGGCGTGCCCAGCCACGTGAGATGCGTCGATGCGCCCGCGTCGCGGTTGTCGAAGCGCGCGACGGTGAACCCGGCGGCGGCGAACTCGGCGAGCAGCCCGTCCGGCCAGTAGATCATCTGCATGCCGAGTCCCATGATCAGCAGCAGCGGTTCGCCGTCGCCGTCGCCGATCTGCTCGTAGGCGAGCGAGACGGACCCGTTGCGCGCGGTCATGTCACCTCCGCCGGGCGAGTGCGGCTGTCGGTCATGCGGCGCGGGCGCCCTCGTCGACGGCCAAGTCCAGGGAGGTCGCCGAGGTCGACAGCGACACGTCGAGCACGCGGCCGCGGCGCCGCGGGTTCATGAGGTTGCCGCCCATCGCGGCGAGGTCCTCAGGGCCGGGCGTGAGCACCGTGACGCGCACACCCGCGGCCCGCACCGCCCGCACCTCGGCGTCGAGCCAGCGCGTGAGCAGACAGCGCATGCCCCGCTCGACGCCCGCGATCGGGTCGCGCGGCCGGTCGTAGGCGTGGCTGGCCAAGGGGGCGAGCACGTACACCTCGTCCAACGCGGGCGCACCGTGGCGTGCGAGCAGCCCCAGCGACGTCGAGGAAGCGACCCCGCCGTCGACGTAGCGGTGGCCGTCGATCACCTGCGGGCTGAACCAGCCGGGGATCGCGCACGACGCCAGCACCGCCTGCGCCACCGTCGACTGCGGGCCGCCTGCGCGGCCGAACACGATCCGGCGACCGGAGTCGTAGTCGACGGCCACGACCCACAGCAGCGCGCCCGGCACCCAGCCGTCGGCGGTGACGCCCAGCCTGCCCTGGAGCGCACCGACCATCCGGATCAACGAAGCCATCCGGACGCGACCCGCAGGCAGCAGGCCCGCCGCCGCGATCACCGGGTTGACCGAGCGGGGATGGGTGACCGCGCGCGCCACCAGCCGGGGCGAGCCGATCCACGGCAGCGGCAACGGTGGGAAGCCGTCGCCGGATTCGCGCTCCAGAGTGCGCATGTCGGGCAGGTCACCGTCGCCGAGATCGGCCGCGAGCGCGGCGGGGGTAGCGCAGTGCTGGTGGGCGAGCAGTTCCTCGACGGTCATGCCGCACCGCAGCGCCGCCCCGAGCACAGCGCCCGCACTGGTGCCCACGACCAGGTCCAGCTCGCCGAGCGGCCGCCCGACCCGCTCCTGCACGGCGGGCAGCGCACCGGCCATCCAGGCCGAGCCCAGGATCCCCCCGGCCCCCAACACCAACCCCACGCGATTCATCGCACCTCCCTCAGCTCGTCGAGGCTGTCACCGATCGCCTCGGCGAGCAGGTCGACGTCGCCCATCGCGTCCCGATCAGCGTTCAGTCCGTAGAAGACGCCGCCGTCGTAGCTCGTGATACCGATCGACACCGTCTGTCCTTTGACCAACGGGACCACCGGGTACATGTCGCGCATCCGCGCCCCCATCGCGTACAGGGGAAACTGCGGGCCGGGGACGTTGGTGACGATCACGTTGAACATTCGTGACGACATGGAGCTGGACAGCCGCGCGCCCATGCTGTGCACCGTCGGCGTCGTCATCCCGGCCAGACCGATCAGCGCGCTGGCCCCGACGGCCTGGCCGCTGCTCTTGTGCCTGGCCATCGCGGCGGTCACCGTCTTCAGCCTCGCGACGGGGTCGGGGTCGCCGACCGGCAGGTCGACGAAGTACGCGGAGATCTGGTTGCCCGGCTTCCCGCTCCCGTCGCGGGCCCGGACGCTGACCGGCACCATCGCGCGCACGGTCGTTCTGGCCTGCACCGGCTCCCCGCGGGTGGTCATCCAGCGCCGCAGGCCGCCGGTCACGACCGCGAGGACGACGTCGTTGACGGTGCCGCCGTGCACCTTGCGGATGGCCTTGTAGTCCTCGAGGTCCCCCGCGGACGTCCCGAAGCGACGCTGGATGCCGATGCGGGCGTTGAGCGGGTTGGGCGGAGCGGGGTGGGACGCGGAGCGTACGGCTTCGAGCATCGCCCCGCCGGTGCGGACGAACGAGCGGACATCCCACGCGGCGCGGTGTGCGGTGCCCAGCACCATCGCGGGCCTGCACAGCTGCTCACGGACCGCGCCCGCGGCGAGCGCGAGCCCCGTCGGCTCCGGCTCCGGGTGCCAATCGTCGCGCGGCGACGCCCGCGGGGTGGGCGTGACGTCCAGCAGCACCGCTCCGATGTCGATCGAGGCGAGGCCGTCCACCATCGCGTGGTGGGTCTTGGTGACGATGGCGAACCGATCTCGCCCCAACCCTTCGATCAGGTAGATCTCCCAGAGCGGACGGGCGCGGTCGAGCTGCCGCGACTGCAGGCGCCCGACCAGCTCGCGCAACTGCGCGTCTGAACCAGGCGCGGGCAACGCGGAGCGGCGGACGTGATAGTCCAGCTCGAAGCCCTGGTCGTCGACCCACACCGGCAGGCCAAGACGGACGGGCACCTCGCGGATCTTCTGCCGATAGCGCGGCACGGCGGCCAGCCGCTCCCCGATGAGCGCGACGAACCGGTCGGGATCGAAGCCGGGCGTCGCCTCGAACGTCATCAGGCCGCCGACGTGCATCGCCGTCGTCGGTTCTTCGATGAACAGGAACGACGCGTCCAGGGGCGAGAGCCGGTCCGCCATCACGACCTCCCCGGTGACGATCTTCCGGCCGACGGTAGCGCGACCGGGACGGGAACGGGAGATGACGACGCCGCGGCGACGAAGCGCGTCACGGCCTCGGGGGCGCCCGCTGGATGGATGTGCAGAAACGACGCGTGCACCCCGCCCTGGACGTATCCCTCCGGCTCGCCGCCCCGCCATCCCCAGGAGGGTCCTGAACAACTCCGGCCGTAGCGAGCGGCGTCCAGGTGGTGTCCTCGCAAGGCGGACGAGGGGGCCGATACCGCTGTTGTATCGGGCCCCTCGGGAGGCGCCGCGAGGGCGCCGCCTGGGCGTCGCGCAGTAGGCCCGAGTTGTTCAGGGCGCTCCGCGGCCGGGGCGGCGGCGCGGGGGGTCACCGCGCAGCGGTGGAACTCGTGGCCGGTGACCCGCGCGCCTGCGGCATGCAACGTCGACGGGGTGAGCGCGACGGCGTCGCGGTAGCCGAGCGTGAGCGCCTGGGTCATCGCGGCGTGCGCGGGCAGGACGTCGCACATCGGGGCGCCGTCGAGCGTCGCGCAGAGGTAGAGCAGCCCCCCACATTCGGCGTGCACCGGCGCGCCGGACCTGGCGAGCGCCCGCACCGACGCGCGGAGTCCGGCGTTGGCCGCGAGGACGCCGACGTGTTCCTCGGGGAAGCCGCCGGGCAGCACCAGCGCGGCCGTGCCGTCGGGAAGGGACTCGTCGTGCAGCGGGTCGACGACGACGACCTCGGCGCCCGCAGCGGTGAGCAGCTCGACGTGCTCGGCGTAACCGAAGGTGAAAGCAGCGCCGCCGAGCATGGCCACGGTCACCGGCTGGGCGCCGGGAGTGGCGGGTGGGGCGTCCGCGGACCACGCGGGGCCGTTGGGCAGAGGGCGGGCGAGAGCCGTGACCGCGTCGAGGTCGACGTGCGCGGTCACCAGCTCGGCCATCGCGTCGACCGCGGCGACCGCGGCCGCTCCGTGCTCGACGGCCGTGACCAGCCCGAGGTGGCGCGACGGCACGGCGAGCGCGTCCCGGCGGGGCAGCGCGCCGAGCACCGGCAACCCGACCTCGGCGGCGGCCGCGCGCAGCACCTCTTCGTGGCGGGCCGAGCCGACCCGGTTGAGCACCACGCCCGCCAGGTCGACGGTCGGGTCGAACGAGCGGAACCCGTGCAGCAGCGCGGCCAGGCTGCGCGACTGCCCCCGCGCGTCGACGACCAGCACCACCGGGGCACCGAGCAGCCCGGCGACCTGCGCGGTCGAGCCACAGCCGTCGGCGAGCCGACCGTCGAACAGGCCCATCACGCCCTCGACCACGGCGACCTGCGCGCCCGCTGCGCCGTGTCGGGCCAGCGGGGCGATCCGGTCGGCGCCGACCAGCACCGGGTCCAGGTTGCGGCCGGGGCGCCCCGCCGCCAGCGTGTGGTAGCCGGGGTCGACGTAGTCCGGCCCGACCTTGAACGGCGCGACCGGCGTCCCGCGGCGGCGCAGGGCGGCCATCAGCCCGGTCGCCACGGTCGTCTTGCCTGCCCCGGACGCGGGCGCGGCGACGACGAGGGTGCGGGCGGTCACGGGTGGGTCGCAGCAGGGTGACACCGCTGCGACTGAGTCGGAGCGGTGTCACCCTGCTGCGATGTGGAGCGCGCCGCCACCTCGTCGTCGGTGGGGTCGCTGCTTGAGCGCGTGGTGGAGCGGTCCTGCACCATCGGCAAACCATAGGACGGCGGGATCGAGCAGGCCGGGCGGAGCTAGGGCGCTCCAGACCTTCTCGTCCCGGTGATCGCCGGTTCTGGGACATGACGGCCATATCTGGCCCTCATGTCCCAATTCCGGCGATCATGTCGGCTCACGGGCGGCCTCCGCCGTCGGCAAGTGCAGCGCTCTCGGCTTCAGGCCGGATGAGCTTGACGATCGCCCCCGCGGCCACAAGATCATCGAGTTCGCTGCCACCTACCGGACGTACTACCTCTTACCACTCGATTCCGCGCTGGCCCTTCTGACCCGCGTCCATCGGATGCTTGATCTTGGTTGTCTGCATGACGAGGTCGGCGGCGTCGATCAGCTCGGGCGCCGCGTCCCGCCCTGTCACGATCACATGCTGGCGCCCTTGCCGCCGGGCGAGCACGTCAACGACCTCGCCGACGTCGACCCAGCCCCACTTCATGGGGTAGGTGAACTCGTCGAGCACGTACACGTCGTGTGCCTGTCGCTCGATGCGACGGCGGATCTCGGCCCATCCCTCCCGAGCCTGCGCGGCGTGGTCGTCGTCGGTGCCGGGCTTGCGCGCCCACGACCAGCCCTCGCCCATCTTGTGCCACTCGACGGGGCCGCCCTCGCCGGTGTCGGTGTGCACGCGGTCGAGCGCCCGGAACGCCGTCTCCTCGCCGACCTTCCACTTCGCCGACTTCACGAACTGGAACACCCCGATCGACCAGCCCTGGCTCCAACCGCGCAAGGCCAGCCCGAACGCGGCCGTCGACTTGCCCTTCATCTCCCCGGTGTGCACGACCAGCAGCTGGCGGTTGCGGCGTTGACGGGTCGTGAGTCCGTCGGCGGGCACGGTGGTGACCTGTCCCTGCGGCATGGTTGCGCCCTCCTTCGTCCGGGGTCAGCGGCGGGTTGGCTACGCGGCCCGAGCGGCGCGGACGACGTCGGTCACCCCGTCGGCCGACAGCTCGCTGATCCCCACGAGGACACCGGCCGCGGCCCGCGCGATCACTGCGGCGAGGCCGAGGCGGACAGGGCCGCTCTCGCAGTCCACCACAACGGTCGCGACGCCGTCGTCGGCCAGGAGGGCCGCCGCCCGGCAGGCGTCGCGGACGGGGTCACCGCCGAGCCCGACGGTCGCCCGGCCGTCGGTGAGGACGACCAGCAGCGCCCGGCGGCGCGGATCGCGCAGCCGCTCGGTCGCCAGCACCTTCCGGGCGCGCAGCAGACCACGGGCGAGGGGGGTGCGGCCGCCGGTACGCATCCCGGTCAGGCGCACGCGCGCCGCCGGGACGCTGGAGGTGGGCGGCAACACGAGCTCGGCGCCTGCCCCGCGGAACGCGATCAGCCCGACTTTGTCCCTGCGCTGGTAGGCGTCGCGCAGCAGCGACAGCACGGCGCCGGTGACCGCCGCCATGCGCGCTCTGGCCGCCATCGACCCCGACGCGTCGACGGCGAACAGCACCAGGTTGCCCTCACGGCCCTCGCGGACGGCGTGTCGCACGTCGGCCGGGCGCAGGAGGAGCCGGTCGACGCGACCCCGGGTGTGCTGGTGGGGGGCGGCTGCGGCGACCGTTGCGGGCAGGTGCACGTCGGCCGCCCGGCGCGGGGTGGCATCCGACGCGCGCACCACCCGTCCGAGATCGGTGCGGGCCCGCGAACGCCTGCCCGGCGCGCCCTCGCCGACGCCGGGCACAACGAGGCGCCGCGCCCGGAACGACGGACCGGGCGGCGGCGCGGCGCGGCCGTCCTCGGGTGCAGGCGCGGATGACGACCCACGTTCGCCTGCGGCATCGGCGGCCCGCGGTCGGGGGCGGTCGGGGAACCCGGGCGAGGCCGCCGGATCCCCGTTGGTCGTGTCCTCGACGCACGTGTTGTCACCGCCGGTCTCGGCGCAGGCGTCGCTCGTCGTCGAACGGGCCTCAGCAGAACCGGTGTCCTGGTCGTCGGGAGCGTCCGCGTCGGCGCCACCCCCGCTCGGCCCTCCCCCGTCGGGGCCCTCACCGCTGTCGTCGGCTTCCTTGCGCGCCTGCTCCAGCGCGTCGTCCAGGGCCTGCTCGTCAACGCCAGACTCGTCAAAGGGGTCGCGTCTGCGCCGGTGAGGCAGTGCCAGGCGGGCGGCAACCCGCACGTCCTCCTCCTCGACGACCGCACCGCCTCGCCACGCCGCGTGCGCCATCGCCGCGCGGGCGATGACGAGGTCGGCGCGCATGCCGTCCACGTCGAACGCGGCGCAGACCGCGGCGATCCGGCGCAGCTCGGCGTCGGGCAGCGTCACTGAACCGACGCGGGCCTGCGCGTCGGCGATCCGCGCGGCCGTCTCCCCTTCGGCCGACGCCCATGCCGCGGCGAAGCCGACCGGGTCGTCGTCGAACGCGAGCCGTCGCCTGACGACCTCTGTGCGGGTCGCGACGTCGCGCGCGGCCCGCACCTCGACGGCGAGGCCGAACCGGTCCAGCAGCTGCGGCCGCAGCTCGCCTTCCTCGGGGTTCATCGTGCCGACGAGCAGGAACCGCGCGGCGTGCGACACCGACACCCCGTCGCGCTCGACGTGGGCGCGGCCCATCGCGGCGGCGTCGAGCAGGGCGTCGACGAGGTGGTCGTGCAGCAGGTTCACCTCGTCGACGTAGAGCACCCCACGGTGGGCGTCGGCGAGCAGCCCCGGCTGGTAGGCGCGCACCCCCTCGGCCAGTGCGCGCTCCAGGTCGAGCGAGCCGATGAGCCGGTCCTCCGTGGCGCCCACCGGCAGCTCGACCAGCCGGGCTCGGCGATGCGACCGCGGCGCGCCGGGCTTGTGCGGGCCGTCGGGGCAGCCTGGATCAGGGGCGGTCGGCCCGCAGCTGAACCGGCAGCCCGCGACCACGTCGAGCGGGGGCAGGAGGGCGGCGAGCGCGCGCACGGCCGTCGACTTCGCCGTGCCCTTCTCCCCCCGCACCAGCACGCCGCCGACGCCGGGGTGGACCGCGTTGAGCAGCAGGGCGAGGCGCAGGTCGCCGTGGCCGACGACGGCAGAGAAGGGGAACGTGCTCACCGCGGCGACCTCAGCATGGCGACCCCCATCATGGCGACCCTCATCACGGCGACCCTCATCATGGCGACCCTGCCAGACCGGATGTCACGACGGGCAGATCCGGGTCCGCGCCGTGATCGATGACATGCTGCAGCGCCGCGGTGTCGAGGTGGGTCTCGACAAGATCGCCGAGCAGGTCGAGCTGGGCGGCGCGTTCGGTGGCGAACGACGTGTCCGGCGCGGCCGTGAAACCCGCCCGTCCGGCCTGGTCGGCGACCCGGCGCAGCAAGGCCCGCCGGAACCCGTCGTTCTCCAGCAGGCCATGCCAGTGCGTGCCGAGCACGGCGCCCGCGTCGGAGCCCTCGCCGTCGATCAGGGTCGGGTCGCCGGAGCGCACCACCCTTCCGTGGTGGATCTCGTATCCGTGGACGGGCTCCCCCCACGCCGTCGCGACCGGGCTGGCGAGGTGCTTCTCGACGTCGAAAGCGATGTCGAGGTCGAGCAGGCCGAGCCCGGCGGCGTCGCCGCCCTCGACGCGCGCCGGGTCGGTGATGTGGCGCCCGAGCATCTGGTAGCCACCGCAGATGCCCAGCACCGGACGTCCTGCGGCGGCGTGGGCGAGCACCGCGTCGGCCAGGCCGGTGCGCCGCAGCCAGGCGAGATCGTCGACGGTCGCGCGGGTGCCGGGGAGCACAACGAGGTCGGCGTCGGCCAGCCGGGACGCCTCGGTGACGTAGCGGACCGCGACGCCGGGCTCGCAGGCCAGCGCTTCGGCGTCGGTGGCGTTGGAGATCCGCGGCAGCCGCACGACCGCCACCCGCAGCCACTGCCGTCCCCGCGGCGGCGCCGGTCGTCCGAGGACGCCGTCCGCGACCGCGGCGAGCGAGTCCTCCGCGTCGAGCCACAGGCGCTCGGCCCACGGCACGACCCCGAGCGTCGGACGGCCGGTGAGCGCGCGGAGCTGGTCGAGGCCGGGGGCGAGCAGGGCCGGGTCGCCCCGAAACTTGTTGATCACGAAGCCCGCGATGCGGCTCTGGTCGGCGGGATCGAGGACGGCGACAGTTCCGAAGAGGTGCGCCAGCACCCCGCCGCGGTCGATGTCGCCGACCACGATGACGGGCAGGTCAGCGGCCTGCGCCAGCCCCATGTTGGCGATGTCGTTGGTCCGGAGGTTGATCTCCGCGGGCGACCCCGCACCCTCGCAGACGACGACGTCGAAGCGCGCCCGCAGGTCGGCGAGGCTCGCGCTCACGACGTCCAGCAGACCAGCCTTGCGGTCCTGGTAGGAGAGCGCGCTGACGGTGCCGTCGACGCGGCCGCGCAACACGACCTGCGAGGACCGGTCGCTGCTCGGTTTGAGGAGCACCGGGTTGAAGGCGACGCTGGGGGCCAGCCCGCAGGCGTGCGCCTGCATCGCCTGCGCGCGGCCGATCTCCCCGCCGTCGGTGGTGACGACGGAGTTGTTGGACATGTTCTGCGCCTTGAACGGCGCCACCGCGACGCCCTGTCGGACGAGCCAACGACAGATCCCGGCGACGAGCGCGCTCTTTCCGGCGTCCGAGGTGGTACCGGCGACCAGCAACGCACCCCGCACCGCAGCAGCCTACGTCCGCCCCCACCCACCCCGGCTGAGTCGCCCACCCCACCCCGGCGAGTCCACCGCCGAAACACGGTGAGTCCACCACCCCGGCCCGGTGAGTCCACCACCCCGGCCCGGTGAGTCCACCACCCCGGCCCGGTGAGTCGTCTCGCTGTGCACGCCGAGTTGCCCATCGTGCTCACCGAGTTGACCGATCGTGCTCACCGAGTCGCTCCGGACCCCCGTCGTGGGCCGGGCCACGATGCTGCCGATCACAACCGCAGCCCTACCCGTGACGGGTGTGCGCGCGGACCTCACGCCGGTGCGCCTACCTTGGACCGGTGCGGTTTCTGCTGCGGCCCGCGTGGCTGGCGTTGATCACGACCGTGACGCTGTTCGTCGTGGCCTGCTACGCCCTGCTGGCCCCGTGGCAGTTCGGACGGGAGGCGGAGCGCAACGCCGAGCAACACGCGCTCGACGTCGCGTCCGGGATCCCGCCCGCCCCGCTCGCTCAGGTGCTGCCTGCGGGCGGGGTGACCGCCACGACCGACTGGCGCCAGGTCACGGCCACCGGGACCTACCTCCCCGACGCCGAAGGTCTGGTCCGCCTGCGCGTTTACGACGGCAAGCCCGCCTTCGAGGTGCTGACCCCCTTCCGCACATCGGACGGGCGCGTCGTCGCGATCGATCGCGGCTACGTGACGGCCGAGAGCGGCGCCGTGGTGCCGTCCTACCCGGCTCCACCCACGGGCGATGTGACGGTCACCGCCCGGCTGCGTGTCGACGAGACCGATCCCGACCACCGGCAGGCGTTCAGCGCGGACGGGCACCGCCAGCTGTATGTCACCGACTCGCGCACGCTCGCGACCGCTACGGGCCTACCGATCGAAGGCGGCTACCTCGCACTGACCGCCGGGCAGCCGGGCGTGTGCAACCCCCTTCCGGTTGCCCCCGCCGCGGCCTCGAGCACGGCGCCGTTCACGAACTTCTCCTATGCGCTGCAATGGCTCACCTTCGGCGCAATCGCGGTGTTCGCGCTGGTCTATTTCGTACGGCTGGAGATGCTGCAGCGCCGAGCGACGACCGGAACCCGGCCGAAGCGCAGCGGCCGTCGCGCCGACCGGGACGCCCTCCGCCGGGAGTTGGCGGGCGACGACGATCGACCCACCGCGAGCTGAGTCCCCGTCAGGCCTCAGCGGTCCGGCGCAGGATCTCCGCGGCGGGTAGCTCAGCAGAACGCGGGACGACGTCTCGTCGGCGGGACGCACCGGGCTTGCCCTCGCTGTGGGCGCGGGCGGCCCAGCCGCAGGCCAGCAGCGTCGCGGCGGCCCCCGCCAGCCGCGAAAGCCGAGCGCCGCGGCGCAGGTCGTCAGGGGTCGGCGGCCGACCGGAGCCCAACCGGGGCCGGTCCTGCGTTCCGTAGGTGTAAACCGTCGGGCCGCCCAACGCGACGCCGAGTGCGCCCGCGGCCGCCGCCTCCACCGGCCCGGCATTGGGGCTGGGGTGGCGCGACGCGTCACGCCTCCAGGCGCCGAGCGCCGCGCCCGCTGCCCCTCCGACGGCCGGGGCAAGCACCGCGAACAGGAGCGCCGTGACCCGCGACGGCACGAGGTTGGCGACGTCGTCGGTCCGCGCCGCAGCCCAGCCGAAGCGCGTGTAGCGCGGCGATCGGTATCCCACCATCGCGTCCAACGTGTTGACGGCGCGGTAGCCCAGCAGGCCGGGGACCCCCGCGATCGCCCCCCAGAACAGCGGGGCCACCGCGGCGTCGGAGGTGTTCTCCGCCATCGACTCGGTTCCCGCCCGCGCCATCCCCGCCGCGTCGAGGGCATCCGGATCACGTCCGCAGAGGGCGGGGATGCGCGCCCGTGCGGCGGCCAGGTCGGGCTCTGAACGACCGGGAAAGGGCGTGCACACATCGCCAACTCGCCGTGCCGAGCCGGGCGACTCACCCTGTGCGGGGGGCGTGCACACATCGCCAACTCGCCGTGCCGAGCCGGGCGACTCACCCTGTGCGGGGGGCGTGCACACATCGCCAACTCGCCGTGCCGAGCCGGGCGACTCACCCTGCGCGGGGGCGGGCGACTCACCGTCGAGGGCGGCAGCCAGCGCCGTGCCGTGCGCGGCGAGGGAGGTGCCACCCAGCACCGCCCACGTCGCGGCGGCCGTCACACAGGTGTGCACAACGGGGTCGCGGCGACCCACGCGCTCGGCCGCAATGCCCAGCCCCACCGCCGCGCCGACCAGGACGGCGGTGTGCGCCACTCCCGCGCCGCGCCGGTCGGCGTACCACCGCCGCTCCAAGGCGGCGGCGAGTGATCCGAACCCCGCCACCGGGTGCCACCGCGCCGGATCGGCGAACACGGCATCCGCCAGCGCCCCCACCAACAACCCGACGGCCCGCGAACGCGCCCGTGATCGCACAGCGAAGACGCTACGTCGCCGGACCGCCGCCCGACGGGCAGGATCGGCTCATGCGCGCCGATCTCGATCCCGACGAGCTGGGCAGCCGCCCGTTCTACAAGATCCTCACGTCGGTGGTGGTGCGGCGCCCGATCGCCTGGGTGTCCACCCGCTCGGTCGAGGGCGTGGACAACCTCGCCCCGCACTCCTTCTTCACCGTCTCCTGTGTGGACCCGCCGATGGTGCAGTTCACGAGCGTCGGGGTGAAGGACTCGCTGCGCAACGTGCGCGCGACCGGCGAGTTCGTCGTGTGTATGGCGAACGAGCCGATGTTCGAGCAGGTCAACGCGACCGCAACCGACTTCCCGGCCGAGGTGAGCGAGCTCGTCACCGTCGGGCTGACGGCCGAGCCGAGCCTGCGCGTCAAACCCCCGCGAGTCGCGGAGTCACAATCGGCGAGGTCCGCACGATCGCCCGCATCCCGCACGGCGAATGGCCGGGCACTACTCCCCGCCGACCGCCTGACCGAGCCGCAGCCCGTAGCGCCGCTGGGCCTCGCTCGCGATGCGGTGCAGCGAGCATGGCCATCGCTCCCCCGAGCCCGACGACGTGCGGCACGCCGAGCAGCGACCCAATCTGTCGGCCCGATGCGCCTCCAGCAGCCGACGCCACACCGCGGGCATTTCGGCCATCAAGTCGGCTATCGGCAGCTCTTCCCGTTCCGGAGATTCGTCCACGAGAGCGCCCACCCATCCACGCCGTTGAACCGGTCATCCGGGTGCCGTCTCCGCGCGGCAAGCCGGTCAACCGGGGCGACAGGTGCCGCCGCCCAACACCCATGGTGCCCGACCGCTCACCTTACGTACAACACGATTCGAGCCACTACAGGGTGAACTCGCCCGACGGTAGTGTCGAAGCGTTGGTATGCAGCTCGGCTTCCCGGCCCCGCAGCTCCACTCTCCGAATCTTCCCGGAGATCGTCTTCGGCAGCGGAGCGAACTCCAGACGCCGAATCCGCTTGTAGGGCGCGAGGTTGTCCCTGGCGAACTCGAGGATCGAGCGGGCGGTCTCCTCGTCGGCCGCGTAGCCCGCCGCGAGCACGACATACGCCTTCGGGACGGCCAGCCGCACCGGGTCGGGCGAGGGCACGATCGCCGCCTCGGCGACGGCCGGGTGCTCGATGAGCACGCTCTCCAGCTCGAACGGGCTGATCCGGTAGTCGCTGGCCTTGAACACGTCGTCGCTGCGCCCCACATAGGTGATGTAGCCGTCCGCATCGCGCGATCCGACGTCGCCAGTGTGGTAGACCCCACCGCCCATCGCCTCGGCGTTGCGATCGCCGTCGCCGTAGTAGCCGACCATCAGGCCCAGCGGTCGATCGGCCAGGTCGATGCAGATCTCCCCCTCCATCGTGTCGCGCTCGCCGGTCTCCGCGTCGACGAGCACGATCGGGTAGCCGGGGATCGGCCGCCCCATCGACCCCGGCTTCACGGTCTGTCCCGGCGAGTTGCCGATCTGCACGGTCGACTCGGTCTGCCCGAACCCGTCCCGGATCCGGACCCCCCACGCCTTCTGGACCTGCTCGATCACCTCGGGGTTCAGCGGCTCCCCCGCCCCCACGACCTTGCGCGGCGGCGTCCGCAGCCCTGACAGGTCAGCCTGGATCAACATCCGCCACACGGTCGGAGGCGCACAGAAGCTCGTCACCCCACACCGCTCCAGAACGCCGAGCACCGAATCGGCGTCGAACCGCGTGTAGTTCATCACGAGCACGCAGGCCTCGGCGATCCAAGGCGCGAACACGTTGCTCCAAGCGTGCTTGGCCCAGCCCGGCGAGGAGATGTTGAGGTGCACGTCGCCGGGTTCGAGCCCGATCCAGTACATCGTCGAGAGGTGCCCGACGGGGTAGGAGGCGTGGGTGTGCTCGACGAGCTTCGGCTTCGCCGTCGTACCGGAGGTGAAGTAGAGCAGCAGGGTGTCCGAGCCGCGGGTGATGCCGTCGGGCGTGAACGTCGTCGGGGCGCTGGCGGCTTCGGCGTAGTCCAGCCACCCCTGCGGCGCATCCCGCACCGCGATCCGCGTGTACGAGCCCTCGACACCGTCGAGCTTGCCGGTGTCCGCCCCGCCGACGATGACGTGCTTGGCGTTGCCTCGATCCAGCCGGTCCGCCACGTCGGCCGCGGTGAGCAGCGTGGTGGCCGGGATGATGACCGCTCCCAGCTTCATCGCTGCCAGCAGGGTCTCCCAGAGCTCGACCTGGTTGCCCAGCATGAGGATGATCCGGTCGCCGCGGACCACACCCTGGTCGCGCAGCCAGTTCGCCACCTGGTTGGAGCGGGCCGACAGGTCGCGGAACGTCCAGTGCGCCTCGGCGCCGTCCTGCTCGATGATCCACAACGCCCGCTGGTCGCCGCGCTCGGCGGCGACGGCGTCGAAGTGGTCGAGCGCCCAGTTGAACTCCGCGATCTCGGGCCAGCGGAAGTCGCGATAGGCCACTTCGTAGTGCTCACGGTTGGTCAGCAGGAACTCGCGAGCGGCATAGAACGCCTGGGCGGACTGGTTCATCGAACATCACCTCTCTGCACCGGCCAGACATTAGTGCCCCGTGCCAGGATCAGGCTGCGGCCGTAACGGTCCGGTCTGCAGGGAAACCCGAGCATTAGCTTGACGTTCGGTCCTTGATTGGTTGTTGGGCGGTCTGGGTGCGGGTGTGATGGTTTGCCGAGGTCGTGGCGGGGTGCTCGGTGTTGGTGGGGGATGGCGGGTGGGTGTCGGGGGCCGGGTCGGCTGGGTTTCGGCGCGGGCCGGAGGGTGATTTTCGGTCGGAGGCGGCGAAATCCGCGGCGCACCCGGGCGGGGGTCAGCCGCCCGGGTGCGCGGTCTTCTCAGGTCCGCAGCGGGGTCTGCTGGTTGTTGCTCAAGGACAGGTGGCGGCGCGGCCCGCCGGTATCGGGAGTAGGTCATGTCGCGGGTGCGCGCCGCCGCGGCGCTGGTCGTCGGCTGCCGGTGACCGGCCGGGCCTGTGATGGTCAGAAGGGGGTGGTGGGTCCGGTTCGGGCGGCTGGGCTGGCGGGGATGGAGGTGTCTTCGGTGGTGGGCGGTGGTCGACCGGTCGGCTCCAGTAGCGATGCCCGGTCGGGGTGATCCACTCCAGTTGTCGGTCGGGGTGCAGCACCACCTGCCAGCCGAGTTGCTCCTTGAGGCCGTGGTGGCGCTGGCACAGGCAGCACAGGTTGTCCTCGCTGGTCGCCCCGCCGTGCTGCCAGGGCTGCACATGATCGATCTCACAAGCCACCGCGGGGCGGCGGCAGCCGGGGTAGCGACATTCACCGTCGCGGGCTCGGAGGAACCCGGCCAGCGGGGCGGGGGGCCGGTAGGTGCGGCGGCCGTAGTCGAGCAGGGTGCCCGATACGAGGTCGGTGAGCAGACGCCGCCAGGTGCTGTCGGGGTCGGCGGCGATCTGGCGGGCGATCGGGGCGGGGACGGGCCCATAGCCAGCGAGCTCGCCGGGTTCGTCGTGCAAGCCCATGAGGGTGGTGAGGGGAACGGTGACGTGGATCAGGGGCCGGTGCGCAGACACCGGCGCGGCCAGCACACTCGACCCGGCCTCCGGGTCCACCCCACCGCCCGCGTCTGCACCACCCGCCTCTGAACCACCTGCGTCTGCACCGCCTGGGTCGTCTCTGCCGTCCGCGGTGGCGGTCGGGGTGGTGGCGGCCGTGCTGGTGGCGGTCGGGGTGGTGGCGGCCGGGTTGGTGGCGGCCGGGTGGGCGGCGGTGGCGACCAGGCGGCCGGTGAGTAGGGCGACCAGCACGTCCGCGCGGCGGCGGTCCATCGACCCCCGACCCCGCCCGGTCCCGCCGTGCTTGTTGTTGCCGCCGGGGCTGCCGTTGCTGTCGTGGGAGGTGCTGTCCTCGGGGGTGGCGTGGTCGATGCCGCGGGCCAGACGGGTGATCCACTCGAAGGAGGCGGTCGCCTCCGGGGCGGTCAGGTGGGCGGCCAGGGTGGCCATGCCGTCACGACCAGGCCACACCTCAACCCGCCGCTGTCGGCGTGCCTTCTGGTGACGGTCGGCGGGATCGGCCACGACCGCGACGATGGCCCGGGTGAGCGCCGCCCGCAGCTGCCCCCAGGTCTGCTCGGGGGCCCGCCCCAGCACCCGGTGCTGCACAGCCGCAGCGACCCCGTCGTCGTACTCGGCGAGCATGTCGGCGATCAGCCGGGCCCGATCGGGGGAGATCCGCCCGGCCGCGAGCAGGTCGCGGGTGGGGCGCAGGACCGCGGCGGCGCGGTCGGCGTGCGCCACGCGGGTCGCGGCCGCGGACGGGGCCAGGGTGAGCGCGAGCCCGATCTCATCGACCGCCCATTCCCGCCGGACCGCCGACTCCGCGGCGGGGTCGGCCGATGTGGCGGCGGGGCGGACGGTGCCATCGGCGGGACGGCGGTGGAACTCGGCGAGCAGCACCTGTTGTTGGGCGGTGGCCCAGGCGGTGAGGTGTTCGTAGCCGATGGCGGCATCCACCAGGTCGGCCGCGGACAACAGCGCGGGGTTGGCGGTGGCCCAGTCCAGCTCCAAGGCCAGCGCTCCGGACGGGGTATTCGCGGCCGCGGGGATGGCCACGCCCGCGTCGTTGCCGAGCAGATCCTCCGGGGGCGGGTCGGGGAAGTTGTCGTCGAGGTAGTTGTCGTCGGGCCATTCCGCGTCGGGGCGGGTGTCGACCAGTTGATCGAACATAGGTTCGACTATACCATCTCGAACTGGTCCTCGGGCGCGGATCGTTGATGATTTGTGAACGTCCGGTCTGGTGCACGACAACGGCTGGCGGGTCGACCACCGACGTTCACCGGCCGTCCTCCCGGGGTGCGTCACGGCGACCGGGCCATCCCCCACTCACCCCGTCTGCCCACTTCACACACGTTGTAGGGGCTTCGCAACGAGCTGAACCACGGCAACGACACCGCCGCGCACCGCCGCGAACGAACCGTGTTGATAGACCCGGCCCGCCATGGCGAACCAGCACCACGGCCGGGCTGCCGCGCCCGGCACATCATCAACGCGGTCACGATCGAGTACGGCCAGGCCGGGATCATCCCGGCGCTGCCCTCGGCCCGGCCACGGACATGGCAACACAGCCGCTGCGGGCCGGTCTGGGCGTCCGGACGCAGCCCGGGCGAGACGTCCACGGCCAGCACGATCCCGTCCCCGACCCGCGGCAGCGGCAGCCCGGCCAGACCACGACGTAGCCGGGCGATCTCGATCGACCCGTAGTTTGACCCCGGCACACAACAAGCGCCCCGCCCGCAGCGATACTCCAGGGCCAGGGACAGATCCACCAGCGACCGCACCGGCCCGTCGGCGCACAACCGCGTCGGCGCACAACACAGCATCGGTCAGCTCGAACAACGCGTCGGTCCGCGTGCGCAAACTGTCGTAGAACACCTCCCGGAACCAGACAAGATCACCCCGCCGGGCCTCGGCCCCGCCGTGGTCGCCGACCAGATCCTGCGCCACACTGCCCACCACGGCCACCGTCTTTCGCTCTTCGAGCTCTGTGGAAGGAACCCGAAGAGAATCAAACAGCGGCCGTGCCATGCCCCGCCGACACGCCGTCCAACCTGGACAAACTGATCAGCCGGACCATGACGAGGTTAAACGCCAAGATTAGAGGCCCGGCGATTGAGGGCCCGGCCCGCGGGCTCGCGGAACCCTCGTTCGCCGGAACTTCTACGGGAAATGGTGGTATCTGGCCGGTCCCCGCGCACTCCTCAAGGTAATCGCCTCGAGCCCATCCGGCACACTCTCACTTGTTCGGGTGAAGAACAAAGCAGCGTGCTGCGTTCGGCTCGACCGGGGCGATCTAGCCCATGAGACCGGCACATCGATGCCGGACCGAGCGCCTTTGGGGGGCGACGATGAGCGCCGACGCGAACGACGACGTGAGCACCGACTCCGTCAGCCACGACATGTTCACCGTGCTGCACGGGCAGCCCGCACCGGTCGTCACACGCTGGACCTACCGGGCCGACGACCCGTTCGCCGTGTCGCTCGCCGTCCGGACCAGGCACAATCGGTGGGTCGAGTGGCTGGTGGCGCGGGACCTGGTCCTCGACGCGCTGTGGGGCCCGGCGGGCATCGGCGACATCCGGATGACCCGGCAGCGCGTCCAGGGCTACGACATCGTCGAGATCGAGATCTGCTCTGACGACGGTCGGGCCGTGCTGGAGGTCGACCGCGACCTGCTGCGGGGCTTCCTCGATGCCTCCGCGGAGATCGTCGCTATCGGTGACGAGTCGGGCCGCATGGACCTGGATGAGGAGATCGCGCGCATCAGCGCCTAGTCGCCGCGACCGCTCCGCCTGCGGTTTTCGCCTCGGCGGGAATACCCCGCGCCGCGGACGCCTTGCCGAACCGGGGTCCCTGAGGGGATCGCAGTGAGGGGGGCATGCCCGTGCGCACCACGCCGCGACTGTCGCGCTCGGTCGGCTTCGCGGCCGTCACCGCCATGCTCGTGCTGTTCATGGCAGCCGCGGGGGCGCCGACGCCGCTCTACGTGGTCTACCAGCAGCGCTGGGGCTTCCCGACCTCGACGCTCACGTTGGTGTTCGCGGTCTACGTGCTCGGCCTCCTGGCGACGGTGCTCGTCGTCGGCGCGCTGTCGGACTACGTCGGGCGCCGACCGGTCCTCTTCGCCGCCATCGCGCTCGAGGCCGTGGCGCTGGTGGTCTTCCTCACTGCCGACGGGGTCGGCGCCCTGTTGACGGCGCGGATCGTGCAGGGCATCGCCACCGGAGCGGCCATCACGACGCTCTCCGCCGCCGTTGTCGACCTCGCTCCTCCGCAAGCGCGCGGGCGGGCGGGTCTGGTCACGAGCGTCGCGACGCTGCTGGGGCTCGCGGGCGGGTCGGTCGGTACGGGCGCGCTGGTGGAGTTCGCTCCCGCGCCGACGCAGCTGGTCTATGTCGTGCTGCTGGTCGGCATCGTCGCGGCCGCCGCCGCGACAGCGCTGCTCCCGGAGACGGCGTCGCGGCAACCCGGCGCGGTGGCGTCGCTGCGACCGAGGGTGGGCATGCCGACGCACATGCGGGCCGAGTTCGGGTCGATCACACCCATCCTGCTGGCGAGCTGGGCGTTGGGTGGGCTGTACCTTTCGCTCGGGCCGTCGGTCGCCGCGAGCCTGCTCGGCATCACCGACCACCTCGTCGGCGGCCTGGTCGCCACTCTCCTCTGTGGCACCGGCGCTCTCACCGCGCTGCTGATGCGCACCTGGGCGCTCCCGCGGATGCTGCTGGTGGCTTCTGTGCTGCTCGCGCTGGGCACGGCGGGCACGCTGGCTGCCGTCGACGTCGGGTCGGCGATCCCCGCTGCGATCGGCACGGTTGTCGCGGGCGTCGGCTTCGGAGCGGCGGGCCTCGGCGCCTTCGGCACGATGGCCGCGTTGGCGAGGCCCAGCGAGAGGGGCGCGGTCTTCTCCATGGTCTACGTGGTGTCCTACCTGGCGTTCAGTCTTCCCGCGGCGGTCGCGGGGGTGACAGCGGGCGTCGTCGGCCTGCGCCCGACCGCACTGGTCTACGGCGGGGTCGTCGTCGCGCTCAGCGGGCTGGCGCTGGTGGCCCGGCTGCGGCTGCGCAGCCGGGCCCCGCAGCCTGCCTGAGCCGACATAGGGTCACGAGCGTCACTCCCGAGGTCCGAGAGGTGTTTCGATGACGTCCACCGAGTCTCCTGTCCGGTTCACCTTCACCGGCCGCGACGGGACCGCGATCACGGCCTACCGCTGGGAGCCTGCGGGGACGGCTCGCGGCGTCGTCCAGCTCACCCACGGCATGGGCGAGCATCTCCTGCGCTACGGCCATCTCGCCGAGACGCTCGCGGCGGCCGGGTTCCTCGTCCAGGGCCAGGACCACCGCGGCCACGGCGCCAGCGCAGCCTCGGAGGATGCGCTGGGCCAGCTCGGCAACGCGGGCTGGAACGGCCTCGTCGACGACATCGACGTGCTGGTGGAACGCGTCCACGAACGGTTGCCCGACCTGCCCGTCGTCCTGTTCGGACACAGCATGGGCTCCTTCGCCGCCCAGCAGTACGTGCTCGACCACTCGAACCGCATCGCGGGCCTCGTCCTCTCCGGCACCGCCGCGATCGACCTGCTGGAGCCCGCCCTCGACCTCGACGCCCCGATCGACCTTGCGGGGTTCAACGCGCCGTTCCCGCCCCGCACCGGCTTCGAGTGGCTCTCCCGCGACGACGCCCAGGTCGACGCCTACGTCGCCGACCCACGCTGCGGCTTCGGCCTCGACAGCGAAGGCGGCAAGGCGATGTTCGCCAGGGCGAGGGAGGTCGCCGACCCGCAGCGGCTCGCGGGCATCCGCAAGAGCCTGCCGGTGCACATCACGGTGGGTGAGCAGGATCCGGTCAACGGTCAGCTCGCGCTCGTGAACGCCCTCGTCGACCGGTTGCGCAGCGCCGGGCTCTCGGATGTCACCCTCACGGTCTGGCCAGAGGCTCGGCACGAGATCTTCAACGAGATCAACCGGGACGAGGTCGAGGCGGACCTGCTGGCGTGGCTGGATCGCGTCGTCCCGCGACGCTGACCAGGCCGAAACCGATCGTCAGCCCGGCCCACGCCACAAACAGCGGCACCTGGCCAGGCTGCGCGAGCGAGGGGACGGCGCGGGCGACGTCGAGGCCGGAGAGGGAGTCGAGCACACCGAGCGCGGGACTGCGGCCACGCTGCGCGGAAAACCCGCCTGTGGCGCTGCACACCGCGAGGGTCGTCAGCCCGGCACCGACCGCGGTCAGCGCTCCGGCGAGCGCGAGCGTCGCGCGTCCGGCGCGCTCCCACGCCAGGCCGACATGCCCGGCCAGCAGGGGCAGCACCACCGCGAGGAACCGTGCGGGCGGTGACCACGCGCCGTCCCACGCGGGGAAGGACGTGATGACGGCGACGTAGGGCACCACGAGCGCCGCCACGTGCAGTGTCAGCGTCCGCCGCCCCGCGAGCAGAACGCCGGGCAGCGCGAACAGCAGCACCGGGAAGTTCGGGACGACGCCCACCTCCTGGTCGAGCACGATCCCCACCAGCGCGCGTCGGGGATCGGCGGTGAACGGCACCGCGCCCGCGTTGACCTGGTTGGGGGCCAGCCCGACGGAGTGCCAGACCAGTGCGTCGTAGACGAGCAGGCCGACGACGAGCACCGCGGCGGGCGCGAGCAGACAGGACAGGCGCGCCGGCGAGCGGCCCTCGCGCCACACCCGCACCAGCAGGAACGCGCCCAGGATCGGTGGGAAGAGCAGGAACCGGCTGTGCACCCACGGCAGCGCGCCCAGCGCGGCCGAGACCACCAGCAGGTCCCGGGGACGCAGCTCGCGCGCGTGCAGCACCCGCAGCGCGTAGACACAGGCCAGCGCGCCCAGCGGCTCGACGAACGTCAGCGACGCGTACATGAGCACCGGCGTGCCGAGCCCGAACGCCACCGCGACGCCGACGGCGATGCGCTGCCGCACCTCGAGCGCGCGGACCAGCCAGTACACGTTGGCCACGATCGCGAGCGACACGGCCGTCATGAAAGCGACGACGCCCGCTCGGCCCCAGAGCGCGAAGGGCAGCAGCCACAGCACCGGGCCGCCGATGCTGTGCAACGGCAGCGGCTGCCCGTCAGGGCCCGGCGAGATGTGTGGGTCGAGCGGCAGCGGGTAGTAGGACCAGTAGTCGCGGTGGTCGTAGACCTGCTGGACATCCAAGGAGCCGTACAGGTGCAACGCCTGGCTGATCACGAGGTAGTGCGGCTCGTCGCCCTGGGGCAGCTGCAGCAGAAGGCGCAACACGCCCAGCGCCACCATGGGCACGGCGACCACGGCCACGGCGAGCAGCACGGCAGCGCGCTCGCTGCCGTGGCTCGGTTCGGTCACTCGGGGATAATGCGCTACGGCCCCGTGCGCGGAAGCAGCGGCTGTAGCGACCACTTCCGCGCACGACGGGAAGCGCACCGACGACGGGAGAACGATGGGCGAGGACGTCGAGGCGCGCACTTTCACCCGCGCTGACCGCACCCGCTACCGCCAGAAGGTGCGCCGGAGCCTGGACGTGTTCGCGCGCATGCTGCGCGAGTCCCGCTTCGACGCCGGGGCCCAGACGATCGGCTGCGAGATCGAGCTCAACCTCGTCGACGAGCACGGCGATCCGGCGATGCGCAACGAGGAGGTGCTGAAGGCCATCGCGCACCCGGACTTCCAGACCGAGCTCGGCCAGTTCAACGTCGAGATCAACGTGCCGCCGCGGCCGCTGTCTGGCACGTCGCTCGCCGGGTTCGAGGACGAGGTGCGGGCGGTGCTGAACGCCGCCGACCAGGCCGCGCGCAGCGTCGGCCCGCGGCTGATGATGATCGGGATATTGCCGACTCTGCAGCCCGAGCACCTGCGGGCCACCACGCTGACGGCCAACCCCCGCTACCGGCTGCTCAACGAGCAGATCTTCGCTGCCCGCGGCGAGGACCTGCCGCTCACGATCGACGGCCCTGAGCGGCTGCGGGCTACCGCGGAATCCATCGCGCCGGAGGCCGCGTGCACGAGCGTGCAGCTGCATCTCCAGGTGGCGCCCGAGTCGTTCGCGTCGTACTGGAACGCCGCGCAGGCGGTGGCCGCCGCGCAGCTGGCCGTCGGCGCCAACTCGCCGTACCTGTTCGGCAAGGAGCTGTGGCGCGAGACCCGTATCGCGCTCTTCGACCAGGCGACCGACACCCGTTCCGAGGAGCTCAAGCAGCAGGGTGTGCGTCCGCGGGTCTGGTTCGGGGAGCGGTGGATCACCTCGATCTTCGACCTGTTCGAGGAGAACGTGCGCTATTTCTCCGCGCTCCTCCCGATCTGCGACGACGAGGATCCCGAGGCGGTGCTCGACGCGGGCGACCCCCCGTCGTTCGCGGAGCTGCGCCTGCACAACGGCACGGTGTACCGGTGGAACCGCCCGGTCTACGACGTCGTGGCCGGGCAGCCGCACGTTCGGGTGGAGAACCGGGTGCTGCCTGCGGGACCGACGGTCGCCGACACCGCCGCCAACGCCGCGTTCTACTTCGGACTGGTGCGGATGCTCGCCGACGACGAGCGGCCGGTGTGGTCGCGCATGTCGTTCGCGGTCGCCGAGGAGAACTTCCACGCCGCGGCACGGCGGGGCATCGACGCGCAGCTGTTCTGGCCGGGGGTGGGCGAGCTGCCTGCCACCGAGCTCGTGCTGCGTCGGCTGCTGCCGATCGCCGACGACGGCCTCCGCCGCTGGGACGTCGACGACACCGTGCGCGAACGCCTGCTCGGGATCATCGAGGCACGGTGTCTGACCGGGCAGAACGGAGCGGCATGGCAGGTGGCCACCGTGCGCAGGCTACAGGAGCGTCGCCACCTCTCCCGCGCCGAAGCGCTGCGCACGATGGCGCTGCGCTACGCCGAGCACATGCACACCAACCAGCCGGTGCACACGTGGCCGATCGACGACTGAGGCTGGGGGCAATGCCGGTTACGTCAGGCCATGATCGTCAAGCGTGGTGTCGGCGGCGCACCACTGCGCTCCTGGCACCATTCGCGGCGATCACCGTGGCAACCGGGGCCCTCATTCGCCGGGCGCTCTAGTGCGGTGTCCAGGAACGTTGCCGGGGTGATCGCGGGATCCAGGCGGCGCCTCGCAAGGCGCCGCCCGAAGCTCATACCGGGCGTCTTCGCGAGGGCGGCAACGCCGCGAGGCGTCGTCTGGGCCCGCGAGGACCCGGTGAACGTTTCTGGACACCGCACTAGCCCCTCAGGCGCCTGCGCCCGCGTCGACCCAACGGCCCCCGGCCGCCTCGATCTGCGGCAGCGCGCGCCGGGCCTCCTCGAGGAGGTCGGAGACGAACACCAGCACCACGTCCGGCTCGGCGGCCACCAGGCCCTGCGGCGAGATCACGGGCACGTCGGTGCCGGGCATCCGCCTGCCGTGCTTGGCCACCGAGACGTCGGCGACCCCGGCGAGCAGGGTCGTGTCCGCACCGACGAGGCAGAGCAGCGACACCGCACGGGAGGCCGCCGCGTAGCCGAACACCCGCCGTCCCGCGGCCCGGTGCTCCTCCAGCTGCGTGCGCAGGGCCGTGACCGTGCGCCCGACCGACCCGCCCAGCTTCGCCACGTCGTCCGCGCGAAGCACCCCCGCGTCGAGCTCGGCGTCGAGCAGCCTGGGCAGACCGCTCGCGTCGGGCACGCCGTCACGGGCGGCCGTGAGCACCACGGTGCCGCCGTAGAGCGGGAACCGGTGCGCGGAGGTGACCGTCATGCCCAGCTGGGCAAGCATGCCCACCATCGCAGGCGTCGAGTAGTAGGCGAAGTGGCCCAGGCGAAGCGCGTTCCACTGCGCGCCGTCCATGATCGCGGCGAGGGAGTGGAACAGCAGCACGAGCACCCCGCCCGGCGCCAGCGCGTCGACCCTGGTGCGCAGCGCGGCGAGCTGGTCGGGCTCGTGCATGATGCCGAAGCACCCGTCCACGACGAGGTCCGCCTGCCCACCGAGCGGGACCGGCTCGAACCCGTGCGGAGCGAGCGGGTCGAGCCAGGTGCCGCCGTGCGGGCTGGGGAACTCCATGGCCGTGCCCCCCGCGGGCAGCACCCCGGCCGCCACCACCGTCGCGACGGCGTCCCGGCGCTGCGCGGTGAGGGCGGCGGGCTCGGCGCCCAGCACCTCCTCCGGCACGGCGATGTCGTCGGCCAGCTGGGCGAGACCGCATCCCTCGCACAGCCACATCCGCAACGGGTAGACCGGGTCGACGGCGTGGTCGTCCGCCCGCGGGAACAGCTCGGAGGTGGGCTGACGGCCGAGGTCGAGGACGATCCGGCCCTCGCCGGACCGACAGAACCGGCAGGAGATCGGCGCGCTCGAGCCGTCCTCGCGGGTGGGCGAAGGCTCGGTCAGTCTGTGCACGACCGCGATGATGGCACACCCTTTCCGCTGGTCGCTGAGGGTGTAGGAGGTAGCGCCCGCCGGGGGCCGTAGGGTCACCAGGAAGAGCGCCGGTCACATTCACGATGGAGGAGAGCACGTGCAGGTCAAGACGACGAGCCTCGTTGGGGCGCTGCTGTTCGTGCCCACGCCGCATCGCGACGAGCGCGGCTGGTTCTCCCGCACCTTCGACTCCGCGATCGCGCGCGATGTCGGGCTGGATCCCAACGCGTTCCTGCAGGACTCGCAGTCGCGCAGCGCCCACCGCGTCATCCGCGGGATGCACGGGCGCCGCGACACGGGCGAGGCCAAGCTCGTCCGCTGTGCCCACGGCGCGATCCACGACGTCATCGTCGATGCTCGGCCTGGTTCGCCGACGTTCGGACAGAGCGCATCGTTCCGGCTCGACGACGAGACGATGCACACCCTCTACATCCCGCGGGGCTTTCTGCACGGCTTCCAGGCGCTCACCGAGACCGCCGACACCTGCTACCGGATCGACGCCGAACACGACCCTTCCGCCGACCTCGCCGTGGCATTCGACGACCCGGAGCTCGCCATAGCGTGGCCGCTGCCCCCAGCCATGGTCAGCGCCCGCGACCGGGCCGCGGGCTCGTGGGCGGAGGCCCGCAAGCTGCTGGCGATGGCCCCGGTCGCCTGACGCTGCGGGTGAGTCCGGCACCCCGCCACGGTGAGTCGGCACCCCGCCACGGTGAGTCGACCGCCCCGCCACGGTGAGTCGACCGCCCCGCCACGGTGAGTCGACCGCCCCGCCACGGTGAGTCCGCCACCCCGCCACGGTGAGTCCGCCATTTCGACACGGACGGGGCCGGCGCGCAAGCCCTCGCCGGGGCCAGGGATCGGGCGTAGCGTCAGGGACGTGTTCCGACGCCCCGCACCGGTCGTCGTCACCGACCTGCACGAGCCCCTGTACGTCGTGCACAGCCGGATCATGCGCATGCGGCTCGTGCTCTTCGGGATCTGGCTGGTCGGATGGGTCGTCTCCGGCATCCTCTGGCGCGACGGCTGGCTGGCGACCGCCATCCTGCTCGGCAGCGGGCCGGGGATCTGGATCCTCGTCGGCTTGGCCAGGGCGGGCCGGAAGCCGGGGCGGCGCGTGCCGGTCAGCCGACGGGCCCTGGGAGGACCTGGCGCGGGAGGAGCGCGCTGACGGTCGTGCCGAACCGCGTCTCGCGCGCCTTCCACTCGCGCGGGTAGCCCAGCGACGCTTCGACGAACCGCACCCCGTCCTCGACGATCACCCGCGGGATGTGCAGGTGCCCGTAGACGACGGCCGCGGCGCGGTAGCGCACATGCCAGTCGGCGCTAGCGGTCGTGCCGCACCAGATCGAGAACTCGGGGTGGCGCAGCACACGCGTCGGCGTCGGGGTGAGCGGCCAGTGGTTGACGAGCACGGTCGGCAGATCGGGGTCCAGCGCGTCGAGACGGCGCCTGCTCTCGGCGACCCGCTCCGCGCACCATGCCGCCCGCGTCGGGTGCGGGTCGGGATGCAGGAGGTGCTCGTCGGTGCAGACGACCCGCGCCGCGTACGCGACGGCCAACCCGTCCTCCGGCGTGGTCACCCCGTCAGGCAGGAACGTGTAGTCGTAGAGCAGAAACAGCGGGGCGACGACGGCCGGGCCGCCTGCCCCCTCCCACACCGGGAACGGGTCCTCCGGAGTGAGCACGTCCAGGCCACGGCACAGGTCGACGAGATGGCGATACCGCGCGTCACCCCTAAGCGCGACCGGATCCTTGCCGCGCGTCCAGAGCTCGTGGTTGCCGGGCACCCAGATCACCCGCGCGAACCGGTCGCGCAAGAGGCCGAGCGCCCATGCGACATCGTCGGGCTGCTCGGCGACGTCACCGGCAACGATCAGCCAGTCGGCCGCCGAGCCCGGGCGAAGGCCCTCGACGATCGCGCGGTTCTCCGGATAGCGCACGTGCAGGTCGCTGACGGCCGTCAACCGCGGGAGGGTCACCGCCCAGACCTACCACAGCGCGAGTTACCGGGAGTAAGTTGGCCTCATGCGACAGGTGATCCGGTGGGGCATCCGGCACGGTCTGATCAGTCGGTCAACGGCACGGGGCGCCCGCGCGGGCGACATCTCGGCCGCGCTCATGGCCTATCCGGCCTTTGTGGACAATCCGTTCCCGCACTACGAGACGATCCGCGCGAAGGGCAAGCTCTACGACAACGGGTTCGTGCTCAACACCGTCTCGCATCCGGTCGCGACGGCCGTGCTGCGCAGCCCCGACTTCGGCGTCATCGGCGGGTTCAGCGGAAACGTGCCGCGGCTCCTGCAACTGGCCCAGGCCGCGGGCGGCCGCGGCCCGCTGGGGCCGGTCGAGCCGCCGTCCATGCTGACTGTCGACGCCCCCGACCACACCCGCTACCGCAAGCTCGTCTCCCGCGCGTTCACCGCAAAGGCCGTTGCCGGGTTGCGCAGCCGCACCGAGGAGATCGCGACCGGGCTTCTGGACGGGCTCGCGAACCGCCGCGGCGACATCGACCTGATCGGCGACTACGCGAGCCTGCTACCCGCGACGGTCATCGCCGAGATGCTGGGCGCCCCCGTCGAGATGAGCCGCCAGTTCCTTGCATGGGGCGCGGAAGCGGGGAAGTCGCTCGACGCGGGCCTTTCGCTGCGTGAGTTCCGCCGCTCGGAGCGCGGGCTGCGGGCGTTGCAGACCTGGATGGAGGGCCACTTCGCCTACCTGCGCACCCATCCCGGCGACAACATCCTGTCGACGCTCGTGCACGCCCACGCCGCGGAGGGCAAGCTCACCCAGGACGAGCTGTCGGCCACCGCGATGCTGCTGCTCGCCGCCGGGTTCGAGACCACCGTGAACCTCATCGGCAACGGCACAGCGCTGCTCGTCAACCATCCCGAGCAGCGGGAGCGGCTGCGCGTCGAGCCGAGCCTGTGGCCCAATGCGGTGGACGAGATCCTGCGGTTCGACTCCCCCGTGCAGCGCACCGGTCGCGTCGCCCACCGCGACACGGTGGTGGCAGGCGAGCGGGTCGGGGCAGGCCGCATGGTCATGACGCTGCTCGGCGGGGCCAACCGGGACCCCGAGGTGTTCGACGAGCCGCAGCGCTTTGACCTCGGCCGGGCCAACGCGGGCGAACACGTGGCGTTCTCCTCCGGCATCCACTACTGCCTGGGCGCGGGGCTCGCCCGCATGGAGGGCGAGGTGGGCCTGCGGGCGCTGTTCGACCGCTTCCCCGACCTGGCGCTTGCGGGCTCTCCCCATCGCCGTCCCACGCGCGTGCTGCGCGGATACGACGCGATGCCGGTACGGCTCACCGCCACCGTGGACGCGTAGCAGGCCGGGATCAGGCCAGCGCGTCGAAAGCGGCCTGGGCTTGCACATAGAGCCCGGCGAGGCGGGAGTCGCCGCCGTCGATCTCGCCGTCACCCAACGCTCCGCCTGCGTAGCGGCTGTGGACCCCGGCCTGGATGCATGCGGCACGCCAGCGCGCGAACGCGACGTAGAAGTCGAGGTCGCCGACGTCGCGTCCGGACCGCTCGGCATAGCGCTTGACCAGCGCGTCCCCGTCCGGGTAGCCGCCGACCTGGTTGGGCCCTTCGATCGACGGTGGGGCGGTGTCGGCGGGACGACCCCACGAGGCGAGCAGCCAGCCGAGGTCGGCCAGCGGGTCACCGAGGGTGGCCAGCTCCCAGTCGAAGATCGCCCGGATCCGTCCGTCGGCTCCGTAGGCGAGGTTTCCCGGCCGGTAGTCGCCGTGGGCGATCCGGACGTCGGAAGGGGGCAGTGTGGCCGCGCGGGCAACGAGCCGGTCATGCGCGGCGTCGACCATCTCCAGGTCCGGCACGGACGAGGCGTGCACCTGTCGGTGCCACCGGCGCAGCTGTCGCTCCAGATAGGAGCCGTCGCGGCGCAGGTCGGCCAGCCCGACCGCGTCCGGGTCGACGGCGTGCAGTGCGGCGAGGACGTCGACCGTGTCGAGCCCGGCCGTCGTGCGTGGCTCACCGTCGGCCAGCCGGTTGCCGGACTCGGCGTCGCCAAGGACCTGTCCGTCGACGAAGCCCATGAGGTAGAACTCCGCCCCGATGACGTCGGTGGCAGCGCAGTAGGCGATCGGCGGCGCGACCGGGACTCCCGTCGGTGCCAAAGCGGAGATGAAGCGCCACTCCCGGCTCATGTCATGGGCGGTGGCCAGCACCATGCCCAGGGGCGGGCGGCGCAGCGCGAACTGAGCGCCCGCCGCGTCGGTGATGCGGTAGGTGAGGTTCGAGTGACCGCCCGAGATGCGCGCGACCTCGACCGGCCCGTCGCCCACCTTGACCTCCGGCACCTCGGCGCGCAGCCACTCGGTCAGGGGGGCGGCGGGGACGGCGTCGGCGCTCATGTGGGTATTCAACCCCACCCCACTCCGGTGAGTCGCCCGTCCCACCACGGCGAATCCGCCGCCTCACCACGGCGAATCCGCCGTCTCACCACGGCGAGACCACAATCTCGCCACAGCGGGCCGCCCACCACTCCCGGTGAGTCGCCCGTCCCACCACGGCGAATCCGCCGTCCTGCCACCGCCGAGTCGTCCCCCGGACCCTCGCGCACACCGGAAGCTCGCGGCGAGTCGCACACCAAGGTGTGCGAAGTCCGCCGAAGTGGCACCCAGCCCGCCACACGGGATCGGCCCGGATCGGTCAACTCGCCGTGGTGGGGCGGTCAACTCACCGTGGTGGGGCGGTCAACTCACCGTGGCGGCGCCGTCGACCCACCGAGGTGGGGCAGTCGACTCACCCGCGGCGCTCGTCAACATCCCTTGGTGCGCACGGGCGCGCGGCGGGATAACGTCGCGCCCGTCGCACCGACACAGCAGCGAGGGGGCGAAGATGAACGGCGGACCGCTCACACTGGCGATCGACGTTGGTGGCTCGGGGCTCAAGGCCACCGTCCTCTCACCGAAGGGCGAGATGCTCTCCGAGCGGGAGCGCCGACACACCCCGTACCCCTGCACCCCAACCGTCCTGCTGGACGAGCTGGAGACGCTTGCGTCCTCCCAGCCCCACTACGACCGGGTGTCGGTCGGCTACCCGGGCGCGATCCGACGCGGCATCGTCCGCGACGTCACCGCGTTCGTCCGGCCGGCTCCGGGCAAACCGAAGGACCCGAAGCTGATCAAGGAATGGATCGGCTACGACCTGCAGAGCGCGCTGGCGAAGCGCTTCGGCAAGCCGGTCCGGGTGGCCAACGACGCCGACGTCCAAGGCTGCGCCGTCATCGAAGGCCGGGGCATGGAGCTCGTCATCACCCTCGGGACGGGCATCGGCTGCGCCGTATTCTTCGACGGCACACTGCTGCCCCACATGGAGCTATCCCACGGTCGGTTCGGCGACGGGATGTCGATCGAGGTGGCCTGCGGCGACAACGAGCGGCACAAGGTCGGCAAGGAAACCTGGAGCAAGCGCGTCCTCAACGCGCTGGACACGTTCGAGGAGATGGTGCTGCCCGACCACATCTTCATCGGGGGCGGCAACGCCAAGCGCCTCGACCCGCACACGATCGGGCCGAACCGCACGCTGGTGCCCAACGTCTCCGGGCTTCTCGGGGGGATCGCGCTCTGGGAACGCACCGAAGGCTCGGCAATCAGCCACGCCGAAGCGCCACTTCCGTCCAGGACCTGACGCGGAAGGTCGATCACGGGCAGGATGTCGCGCGTGGCCGAGTATCCGACTGGAACGCCCGCACGACCGGACGCCCGCTCGAATGGAGCACCCGCGCCGTGGCCGGGCGGGATAACTGACATCACCGCGACCGACGAGTGGTCGGCGCTTGCCGAGCACTACGGCGCGACCGCCGAGCTTCACCTACGCACCCTGTTCGCCGACGATCCCGGCCGGGCCGACGCGCTCACCGCGTCCGGCGCGGACCTCGTGCTCGATTACTCCAAACACCGCATCACCCGCGACACCCTGCCGCTGCTCACAGCGCTGGCGCGGCGCGCAGGGCTGCCCGAGCGGACGGAAGCGATGTTCGCGGGCGCGCACATCAACACCAGTGAGGACCGCGCGGTCCTGCACACCGCGCTCCGGGCGCCCAGAGCGCTGGCTCTCGCCGTCGATGGGCAGGACGTCCCGACCGAGGTCCACGAGGTGCTGTTCCGGATGGGCGAGTTCACCGACGCCGTCCGCTCCGGCGAGTGGACCGGCTACACCGGCGAACGGATCGCAGCGGTGGTCAACATCGGCATCGGTGGATCGGACCTCGGCCCGGTCATGGCCTACGAGGCACTGCGGGCCTACGCCGACCGATCGCTCACCATGCGCTTCGTCTCCAACATCGACCCCACCGACGTGTCGGAAGCCCTGCGCGACCTCGACCCAGCCACCACGCTGTTCGTCATCTCCTCCAAGACCTTCACCACCCTCGAGACGCTGACCAACGCGCGCGTCGCCCGCGAATGGCTGCTCACCGGGTTCGGCGGGGATGAGAAGGCGGTCGCGAAGCACTTCGTGGCCGTGTCGACCAACGCCAAGGAGGTCGGGGCGTTCGGCATCGACGAGGCGAACATGTTCGGCTTCTGGGACTGGGTGGGCGGGCGCTACTCCGTCGACTCCGCCATCGGCCTCTCGCTCATGATCGCGATCGGCAGGGAGCAGTTCGGCGAGTTCCTGGCGGGCATGAACACGATGGACCGGCACTTCCGCACCACACCGCTCGAGGAGAACCTCCCGGTGATCGCGGGACTGATCAACGTCTGGTACGTCAACTTCTTCGGATCCCAGACGCACGCGGTGCTGCCCTACAGCCAGTACCTGCACCGGCTGCCCGCCTACCTCCAGCAGCTGACGATGGAGAGCAACGGCAAGTCGGTCCACGGAGACGGCACGCCGGTCACCACCCTCACGGGGGAGATCTTCTGGGGTGAGCCGGGCACCAACGGGCAGCACGCCTTCTACCAGCTCATCCACCAAGGAACCCGGCTGATCCCGTGCGACTTCATCGGGTTCGCGCAGCCCAACCACGTGATCCCCGTCGACGAGCACACCGACATGCACGACCTGTTCATGGCCAACCTGTTCGCCCAGACCTCGGCGCTCGCGTTCGGCAAGACGGCGGACGAGATCGCGGCGGAGGGCACGGCGCCCGATGTCGTGCCGCACAAGGTGATGCCCGGAAACCGGCCGAGCTCGACGATCCTCGCCGAGAAGCTCACGCCGTCGGTCCTGGGCCAGCTCATCGCGTTCTACGAGCACGTCACGTTTGTCGAGGGGACGATCTGGGGTATCGACTCCTTTGACCAGTGGGGCGTCGAGCTGGGCAAGGTGTTGGCTAAGCAACTCGGCCCGGCGCTCACCGGCGAGTCGAGCACCGAGGGCCTTGACGCCTCGACCGCCGCGCTGGTGGCGCGCTACAAGATGTGGCGCGGCCGAGGCTGAGAAGCTGAGGAGGCGTCCGCGGATGCCCGACGATCGGGACGGCCCCACGCCCGTGGCGCCACGGCCGAGCCGGATCGCCTGGCTCGCGGTCGCACTCGCGCTGCTCGCCTGCGCCGCGCTGTGGGCGGCGTTCACCGGCGTCGGTCCGGCGAAGCTGGACGGAGCGGCACTGGCCGAGTCGGTCGAGGACCGCCAGGGAGGCCTGACGGCCGTCGCCATTGTGGTCACCAACCTCGGCAGCACCGTGGCGATGGCCGTGCTCGCCGTCGTGGTCGGGGCGTGGTGCTGGTGGCGCGAGCGCCGCGGCGACGCGGTGCTCGCGGTCGGGGCGATGGCAGGTGCCAGCCTGGTGTTCCGCGTGCTCAAGGCGGTGCTCGAGCGCTCCCGTCCCCCGCTCACCGACCGACTGGTGCCTGCGCTCAACGAGTCGCTGCCGTCCGGGCACGCGACGATGTCGATCGTCGTCCTCGGCACGATCGTGGTGCTGGCCTGGCCCGAGCGCACTGTCGTCGAGCGGACGGCGTTGGTGGCGGCCGCAGGCCTGTGGGTCGCCGCGGTCGGCGCCACGCGCGTCTACCTCGGCGTCCACTGGCTGTCGGACGTGCTGGCGGGGTGGGCTGTCGGCGCGGCGTGGCTCGCGCTGTGCGTGGCCGTCTGGATTCGATGGCGGGCCCGGCAGCCCGCGGGACGCTAGGAGGATCCTGAAAGACTCCGGCCGTAGCGAGCGGCGCCAGCTAGTGCGGTGTCCAGGAACGTTGCCGGGGTGATCGCGGGATCCAGGCGGCGCCTCGCAAGGCGCCGCCCGAAGCTCATACCGGGCGTCTTCGCGAGGGCGGCAACGCCGCGAGGCGTCGTCTGGGCCCGCGAGGACCCGGTGAACGTTTCTGGACACCGCACTAGCCGCATCGCAAGGCGGAGGAGGGGCCGATACCGCTGTCGTATCGGGCCCGACGACAACGCGGCGAGGTGGCTGCCTGGGCGTCGCGCAGTAGACCCGAGTCTTTCAGGGCGCTGGGTCAGACCTGCTCGGCCGAGCACCACCACGTCGACCGCCCGCCCACCTTGCCGTGCACCATCGCGGCGCCGCACCGCGGACAGCGACCACCCGGTGTGCGGTGTTCGATCACCTCCCCGGTGTGCACACCACCGTTTGCGATGGCGGCTTTCAACGACCGCTCCAACGCGTCGTGGAGGACGTCGAGCGTGTGCTGGTCCAACTCGTCCGCGGGGGCGGACGGCGACAGCGCGGCCTGCCACAGCATCTCGTCGGCCAGGAGGTTTCCGACACCCGCGAGCACGGACTGGTCGAGCAGCCGCGCCTTGACCGCCGACCGGCCACGCCCCACCCTGGCGCGGAACTCCTCGCGGGTGATCGTCTCGGCATCGGGGCCCAGCGCGTCGAGGTCGGGATCCAGGCGGACCCGGCCCAACCTGCGCTTGTCGAACAGCCGCAGGTCGCCGCCGTCGGCGAACGACATCGTGAAGCGGTCCCACTCGGCCTTGCGCGGGCTGTGGTCCGGCCGCGGATCCCCGCCACCGAGCCGTCGCCCCGCGCCGTCGGTGACGATCATTCGGCCGCCCATCCCCAGGTGGACGCCCAGATGTGGCCCCGGATCGCCCCGACGGCCCAGCGTCTCGCACCACATCGTCTTGCCCTGGCGGTGCGCGGCGGTCAGCCGACCGCCGACGAGTGCCGCGGCGATCTCCCCTGGCGCATGCGGGCGGCACACCCACGTATCGGTGTCGTCGATGCTCGTGATCTCGCGGTCGAGGGCACGCGCGAGCACGCGACGAGCGCTCTCCACCTCGGGCAGCTCCGGCATCCGACCATCGTGGCCGCACGCCGGAACACCTGCCCGCCGAGCCGGGTTCGACAGAGGCGTGGAACGGATTCGGGTGCGCGCGCCCGAGCTGCACGGCAGGCGCTGGCTGAACACCGGCGGCCGCTCACTGTCGCTGGCCGAGCTGCGCGGCAAGATCGTCCTCCTCGACTTCTGGACGTTCGCTTGCGTCAACTGCCTGCACGTGATCGACGAGCTGCGCGAGCTGGAGGAGCGCTACGCCGATGTGCTGGTGACGGTCGGCGTGCACGCGCCGAAGTTCACACACGAGGCCGACCCGGACGCCGTCTCGGCCGCCGTAGAGCGCTACGCCGTCGGCCATCCGGTGCTCGACGACCCACAGCTGCGCACGTGGGACGCCTACGCCGCGCGCGCGTGGCCGACGCTCGTCGTGATCGACCCCAAGGGCTACATCGTCGCGCAGATGTCGGGCGAGGGGCACGCGCACGGCCTCGAGATGCTGATCGAAGAGCTCATCGCGACCAACGCCGACGCGCTGCGCCGCGGGGACGGCCCGTACGTCGCGCCGCCGGAGCCCGCAACCGCGCTGCGGTTCCCCGGGAAGGTCATCGCGCTGCCCGGCGGCACGTTCCTGGTGTCCGACACCGCTCACCACCAGCTCGTGGAGCTGGAGCCCGACCTGGTAACCGAGCGGCGGCGGATCGGCACCGGCGACCGCGGCCTCGTCGACGGGCCGTCGCCGCGGTTCTCCGAGCCACAGGGCCTGCTCCTGCTCGCGGACGGGGACCTGCTGGTGGCCGACTCGGTCAACCATGCCCTCCGACGCGTCCGGCTCGCCGACGGTGTGGTCACGACCGTGGCGGGCACCGGCGCTCAGCTGCGGACCCGCGTCGAGCCGGGCGAGACGGCCCCCGAGCTGTCGACGCCGTGGGACCTCGCCTGGTGGGAGGGCCGTGTGGTCGTCGCGATGGCGGGCAACCACCAGCTCTGGTCGTTCGACCCCGACACCGGCGCCACGCGGGTGCTGGCGGGCACCACCGACGAGGGCTTGCGCGACGGACCGCCTGCCGAAGCGTTCTTCGCCCAACCCTCCGGGCTCGCCGCCGACGGTGACGTGCTGTGGGTGGCCGACGCCGAGACCTCGGCGCTGCGCGAGGTCCGCCCCCCGCTGGTCGCCACCGCGGTGGGGCAGGGGCTGTTCGACTTCGGCCACGTCGACGGGCCTGCCGATCAGGCGCTGCTGCAGCATCCGCTCGGCGTCGCCGTGCTGCCCGACGGCTCGGTGGCGGTGGCCGACACCTACAACGGCGCCGTCCGGCGGTATGACCCCGCGCAGCGCACGGTCTCCACGTTGGCCCGCGACCTGGCCGAGCCGAGCGACGTGCTGGTCGACGGCACAACACTCGTCGTCGTCGAGTCGGCGGCACACCGGCTCGTGCGAGTGCCGCTCCCGGCGTCGACGCTGGTGGAGGGCGGCGCGTTCCCGCGCAGGCCGCCGACCGACGTCGCGCCCGGCCGTCTTGACCTGCGGGTCGCCTTCGTCCCACCGGGAGGCCAGCACCTCGACGCGCGCTTCGGGGACCCGACACAGCTCACGGTGACCGCGTCCCCGCCCGAGCTGCTGACGGTGGGCGCGGGCACGGCCCCTGGGTTGGCTCGGGAGCTGATGTTTGGCGACGTCGCGGAAGGGGTGCTGACGGTGAGCGCCGCCGCAGCGGCCTGCGACGAGGGCGACGGGGTGTTCTCCGCGTGCCACCGGTACCAGCAGCATTGGGGTATCCCGGTGCGGTTGGTCGAAGGCGCCGCCGACCAGCTGGTGTTGGACCTGAGCGCCGTGTGACGCTCTGCCCCGCTCCCGCCCCGGCTGGACAAGATCGACACAGTGGTGCCACACGTCCAGAGGTGCACCCCGCACACCACTCCCGCCGATCACCCCCGCACAAGCCGGAGAAGTGGCGGCCAGGCCGTGCCCCGCTCGGCCGACGGTCAGCGCCGAGCCCGAGCAGATGCCGCGCGCCGTCGAGGAGAGGAGCGCTGGTGTGGGGGTGCGGACCGAGGTCGGGCTGCGCGTGCTGCTGGACTGCCTGCCTGATCTGGTGCTGGCCGTTCAGGCCGAGCAGCTGAGTAACCGACTCGACCCGGCCACGTGGCGACTGGCCGCGCTGCCGGTCACCTATGACGATCCTGCGTTCAGGACGGTGCGGGGTCGTCGGGGTCTTCCGGTGTCCTGTGGCTGGGGCGCCAGCGCGGCGGTCGAGGCGGCGGTGGGCTTGACGACGGTGGTCGGGCGGTCGGGGTGGGGTCGAAGGTGGGTCGGTCGACGTCTTGGGGTCCGGTGCGGGGTGGCTGCTCGGGGATCGGTGGGCGAGGCAGCGGCTCGGGGAGTGGAGGCTTGATCGGTTCGCCGCGGGTGTCGTAGTGCTGGCCCAGTGGGCTGGTCCAGTGGAACTGGCCGGGTTGGGGTTGTTCGAGTCGCCAACCGCCGTGGTGTTTGAGGGCGTGGTGGCGGGGACACAGCGGTGCGGTGTTCGCGGCGGTGGTGGTTCCGCCCGCGGCGTGGTCGGTGGTGTGGTCGGCGTCACAGTGCCGGGCCGGGCGCCGGCAGCCGGGCGCGACGCAGCGGCGGTCGCGGATCTGGATGTGGCGCAGCAGCGCGCCGCGGACCAGGCGGGTGTCGGGGTGGGCATCCAGGGCGGCGAGCAGGCGGTGGCGGTCGGTGAAGCGTTGCGCCAGTTCGGCGATCAGCGGTGCCCATGCGGAGTGAGCGTCGGGGTCCGCGGCGAGCTGCGCGAGGTCGGTGGCGGTGAGGTGCAGCTCGACGATGCCGCCCTCGGCCTGCACGGGGGTGGCCTGCTGGGCGTCGGGGTGTGGTCGGCGGCGGACGGTGCCAGCGAGCAGGAGGTAGCCGCCCTCGTCGAGGATGGCGAAGCGCCACCGGCTGTGGAGTTGGCGGGCGACGATGGCGCGGGCGACCTCGGGTAGCACCGGTCCCCAGCCGGGGAGATCGGCGGGGCGGTGGTCGAGCCCGAGCAGAGTGGGGAGGCCGACGCAGATCTCGACCCCGGCCGGTGCCCCACCACCGGCAGGTTCGGAATCGACGCCCACGCCTGCGCCGGGATCGCCCGCGCCCGGTCTACCCACCGCGTGCTGGCCAGTGTCGGCAGCAGCAGGGTCGGCAGCAGCAGGGTCGGCAGCAGCAGGGTCGGCAGCAGCAGGTCGGCACCAGCAGGCTCGGCACCAGCAGGCTCGGCACCAGCAGGGTCGGCAGCAGCGGCGGGGCCACCACCGGTGGGGTCGGCCGGGGCCGAGGTGGTGTCGGCGAGGAGGGTGGTGATGATCTGTTGGGTGTTCAGCCCGGTCAGCCGCCCATCCAGCAGCCGCACGAACACTTCGGCGCGGATCTGGTTCAGCGTGCCCGGATACCCGGCCCGGATCAGCTGCTCGGCCAGGGTGTCGACCCGGGCGCACGCGGCCGCCGCGTCGCCCGCGGGGAGCCCGGAGGCGGTGATGGTCGCGGTGCCGTCCGCGCCCAGATACCCACACACCCGCCGTCCGGCGACCGCGCGGCGATACCGGCGCCCGGCCCACTCCGGGTCGACCGCCAACACCGCCCACAACAGCCGATGCCGCAGCTGTCCCGCGGTGAGCCCGGGGGCCAGGGGCACGTACAGGGTGCACACCGCCTCGGTCTGGGCCGGGCTCAGCTTGGCGGCGCCCAGGACGTCGGTAAACACCCACGCCTTGCCGTGATCGATCCGGCCGGTGTCGAACGCCGTCGCCACCTGGGGCAGCCCGGCGAGGGTCTCGGCGAACTCCAGCTCGCGGCCGGTCTTGGCCTCCGACCAGGTCAGCGCGGCGGCGATTTCGGCGCCCGCCCAGTCCTCCGGGTCGGTGATGTGCCGGGACAGGGCCGCGACCCTGGCCATGGTCGCGGCCAGGCGGGCGTGATCGTGGGCGCGTTGGCGCGACCAAGCCCGCAACATCGGGATCGCCTCGTCGGCGGCGAGGTGGGCGGGGTCGAACCGGGCCAGCAGCGTCGACAGCGCAGGCCCCGGCGGGGTATCCGCCAGAGCCTTCCGCTCGTCGTTGTTGGCCATGATGAGAACATACATTCGAGCACCGACAGTTTCGGGGCGCCGCTGACCAGCCCGGCACGTTCGACGGCGTTCATGGCCCGTGTCGCCACCTCGCAGACCATGTGGTGTCGTGGCAGATGGCCGACCTTCCGCGTGGACGCCGGAGTGCGCCTCTGCACATGTGGCACCACTCCGCCGGTCTTGTCCCGGATACGCAGGGGTGATCGCCGGTTGTGGTGTCCGGGGCGTACCTCTGCACGGGTGACACCACTTCTGCCGATCTTGTCCAGACGGGCGGGCAGCGGGGTGGTGTCAGGACGGGTTCTCGGCGGCGGCCGCGCCGCTGCCGTGGCTGGGCCACGTCTGCATCGCAGCAAGGTGACCCTGCTCCGACCCAGTCGCAGCAGTGTCACACGGGCACCGGAATTGTCGGTGCCCGGTGTGACACTGCGGCCATGACCACTTCCGGCACGACCACCGGCCCTGCCACCTTCACCCTGCATCCCCGCGGCGCCTTCTCGTTGCGTGAGAGTGCCGAGTTCGGTTTCGGCCAACGCCACAGCACCGCGTTCGACGGCACGATGCGCCTCGCCTTCTGCGTCGACGATCTCGTCCACCAGGTCGGTGTGGCCGTCACACAGGATGGGAGCGGCGTGAACGGCGACATCGTCGGCAGCAGCGGCAGCGCTGCCGGGGCCGCGCCGATCGAGGAGGTTGCGGCCCAGACCGCGAGGATGCTCTCGCTCGATATCGATGCACACGGCTACGAGGCCGTCGCGGCCCGGGATCCCGTGGTGGCACGGGTGCTGGCCACCGCCCCGGGCCTGCGCCCCCCGCTCTTCCACTCGCCCTACGAAGCCGCCGCGTGGTGCGTTCTGTCGCTGCGGTGGAGCGGCAGGCAGGCGGCGGCCGTCCGGGACCGGCTCGCGCGCGCCCACGGGCACACCGTCGAGGTGGCCGGGGAGTCGATGGCCGCCTTCCCCACACCCGCTCAGCTGCTCGCGGTCACCGCGTTCGCGGGCGTGCCACCGGTCAAGATCGAACGGTTGCACGGCGTGGCGAAGGCCGCACAGGAGGGGTTGCTCGACGCGGAGGCGATCAGGAAGGCCGATCCCGACGAGGCGATGGCCCAGCTGCGCCGCATCCCGGGCATCGGGCCCTTCTCGGCGTCGCTCATCGTGCTCAGGGCAAGCGGCGTGTGCGACGTGCCGGTCGAGCACGAACCACGTCTCGCCGAGATCGTCGGCCACTCCTACGGCCTTCCCGGCCCCGCCACCGTCGAGGATCTGCGGCGCATCGAAGAGGCGTGGCGGCCGTTCCGCACCTGGGTCGCGGTGCTGCTGCGCGCGGCGTCAGGCCGGGTCGCGGAGAGTGCGGTGGTCGGCTGACATCCGCCGGCCGCCACGCGTCAAACTGGCGCCACGCGTCAAACTAGGCGGCGTGACCGATCCGCTGTGGGCCGCCGTCGACGACTACTGGACGGGCAAGCTGCACGTTCCCGACACCACGCTCGACGCGGCGCTCGCAGACAGCGCCGCCGCAGGCCTTCCGCCGATCGCGGTCACCCCCGCGTTGGGCAAGATGCTGCAGCTGCTGGCCCGCACGGTCAACGCGCGCCGGATCCTGGAGATCGGCACGCTCGGCGGCTACTCGACGATATGGCTGGCGCGTGCGCTGTCCGCCGAGGGCGAGCTGGTGACGTGCGAGATCAACCAGCACCACGCCGACATCGCGGCGGCCAACCTGGCGCGGGCCGAGGTGGACAAGATCGTCGACATCCGGGTCGGCCCCGCCCGCGACACCCTCGCGAGCCTCGAAGGACCCTTCGACTTCGCTTTCGTCGACGCCGACAAGGCTTCGGGGGCCGAGTACTTCCACGAGTGCGTGCGCCTCGTCCGGCCCGGGGGCCTGATCGTCGTCGACAACGTCGTGCGCCAGGGCAAGATCGTGGACACGGGCAGCGCCGACGCCGCCGTGATCGGCACGTGGCGGCTGGCGGATACGGTCGCCTCCGAGCCGAAGGTGGACGCCACGGTGATCCAAACGGTGGGTGGCAAGGAGTACGACGGCTTCCTGCTGGCCCGCGTCCGCTAGCTCGCACACACCATACGGGGCTCGCACACACGACCCGCAATGTGCGTGAGCTCCGCACGGTGTGTGTGAGCCGCGCGGGGGTGGCAGCGGTGCGCAGACGAGCGGGGTCAGGCCAGCGGTGCGCAGGCCAGCGGTGCGCAGGCCAGCGGTGCGCAGGCGAGCGGTGCGCAGGCCAGCGGTGCGCAGGCCAGCGGGATCAGGCGAGCAGGGTCAGGCGACCGTCGTGTCGAGCGCCACCTCGATGTTGCCGCGCGTCGCGTTCGAGTACGGGCAGACCTGGTGGGCCGCGGCAACGAGCTCCTCGGCGGTCGCCTGGTCCACCCCACCCAGTTCGACGTGCAGCGCGACGGTGAGCCCGTAGCCACCCTCATCGCGGGGACCGATGCCCACCTCGGCCGCGACAGCGGACTCGGTGATGGTCAGCTTCTGCTGCTTCGCCACGCCCTTCAGCGCGGAGTGGAAACACGCGGCGTAGCCCGCCGCGAAGAGCTCCTCGGGGTTCGAGGCGCCGCCCGCGCCGCCCATCTCTTTCGGGGTGGCGAGGTCGAGGTCGACGAATCCGTCGGACGAACGGACGTGGCCGTTGCGGCCGTCGCCAGTGGACAGGGCGGCCGCGGTGTAGAGGACGCTCATGCCATCAACGCTAACCTCCGGTCGTGGACGCCGCCGACCTCGCCGCCATCCTGTGCTCCGGGTTCGCGACTTCGTCCACACAGTGGTCGTGCCGCCTGAGGAACTTCCCTACCGCTCCCCCCGCAAACGTCCTACCCCGAGGGAACATCCATGATCGGAAAGGCTACGGACCGGGATCTTGTCGACCGGTACGTCGAGAAAGTCCGCGAGACGGTGGACGAGGGCAGGCTCACCGCGGCCACACCCGCCGCCTCCGTTGACGAGGCCCTCCCCCAGGCCGCTCCCGCGTCGTCTACCGACCCGTCGGCCCCCTACCTGTCGCGCGACCCCGCGACGAGCCTGATCCAGAGCGTCGTCGAGGAGCAGGCCGCGGGCCAGCCGATCGACGCACCGCCGCGCTCGGCCTTCGCCCGGCTGCTACAGCGGGCGGTCGACTTCGTGGACGCCCTGCTGCACCCGGGTCGGTTCACCCCCGACGACCCGAACTGGGTGATCAAGATCGGCGAGTCGATGCTCGGCCACCTCGCGGCGGGCAACCACGCGTTCAACCCGCAGCCCGCCACCTACACGGTCAGCGGGAGCGCCCGTCTCGTGCTGGTCAGCGACTGGGGCACGGGGCTGACGCAGGCCCAGGCTGTCGCGAGCTCGATGGCCGACGCGGTCGCCGAGGGTCTGGCCCAGGGCCGAGACGTGCACGTGATCCATCTCGGCGACGTCTACTACTCGGGGCTGCCTTCGGAGTACGAGCGCCACGTGCTGGCCTACTGGCCCGTCACGGCAGCGCAGCAGAACGCCGGTGTCACGTCATGGTCGTTGAACGGCAACCACGACATGTACAGCGGCGGGTTCGGCTACTTCGGCACACTGCTCGGCGACCCCCGATTCGTGCGGCAGCGCGGCGGAGCCGCCCCGACCAGCTGGTTTCACCTGACGTCCCCGAAATGGGAGTTCATCGGCCTGGACACGGCGTGGGACGAGAAGGTCCTGTCCCAGGGCAACGTCGGGGTGCTGGCAGATCCGCAAGCCGCGTACGTGAAATCGGTCGCGGCCTTCCCCCGGGCCAAGATCGCGCTGCTCAGCCATCACCAGTACGTCACCGCCTACGAGCACGAGGACATCGGGCCCGAGCTGGGCCAGAAGCTGGGGCCGGTGCTCGACACGGGCGTGGTCAGGGCGTGGTGGTGGGGCCATGAGCACCGCTGCATGACCTTCAAGGCGTCCGGTGGAGTGGCGTTCCCCCGCTGCATCGGCAACGGCGGGGTCCCGGTGATCGCCCACGATCCCGGTGCCCCGATCCCCGCGCCCGGCGAGTGGGAGTACCGCGCTTCCGACGACCACGACGGCCAGCGCTGGGCCCGCTTCGGGTTCGCCGTGCTCGACCTGGACGGCGACCGCATCCACGCCTCCTACCGCGACGAGGACGGTGCGGAGGTCCTCGCGGAGGACGTCGAGTAGGAGCACCCGGCATCACTGGTGGGCATCCCGGTGAGAACGCTCGCCGCATGCCACCGTGGCGTGGCGTGGCAGGGTCCTCGCAGGGTCCGCTGTCGCTTCGCAGGGTCTGTGGACCCTGCGAGGTGCGTGCGCGGTCTGCGAAGTGGCTCGGGTGGGGTGGAGCTGACGTGTTCGGGTTTCGGTGGGTGGTCGCTTGGCCCGCGCCGAGATCGCAGGTGGGCGTGGCATCGGTTGAGCCCGTGATCGTCAGCAGTGGTGCCACTGCTACACCAGCGCCCTTGTGGCACCACTCTCGCCGATCATGCGGGCCAACCGTCCACTGCCGGTCCGGGCGATCAGCTGGGCTGATGCCCAGAGTGCTGCGAGGCACCTCTGACAGCCTCAGCGATCACAGGCGGGGACGGGAAGCTGCGCGCGGGGGGCGGTGGCGGGGCCGCGCCGGGTCACCGAGTCGGCCGCGGCCAGGTTCGCGTGGCGGGCCGCCGCCTCCGGTGTGCTCCCGCCCAGTAGCGCGGCCAGGAAGACGCCGGTGTGGGTGTCGCCTGCACCCGTCGTGTCGACCGCCTCGACCGCGACGGTGGGCACCATCAGCGGGTCGGCGCCCGCAACGGCCAGCACGCAGCCCCCCGCACCGGTCCGCACCACCGCACCCGCGCGACCGACGAGCGCGGCGGCGGCGGCCACCGGGTCGGCCATCCCGGTCAGCGCGGCGGCCTCGGTCGCGTTCGCGCTCCACCAGTCCACCCTCGGACGGACGCGGGCGAGCGGCCCCGGCGGGGCGAGCGGACCGGGGTCGAGCGCCAGCACCACGGAGTCAGGCACGGACAGCACCCAGTCGGCCAGGACGTCGTCGAGGCCGTACCCCGACACCAGCACAACGTCATCAGGCTCTGGGCGCAGGTCCTCGAGGTCAGCCGGGCCGAGTGTGGCCTCCGCCCCGCGCCCGCTGACGAACGTGCGCTCACCGCCGTCGTCGACGAGCACGATCACCAGGCCGGTGTCGACGTCGATCCGCGGGGCCAGCCGGACGGCGATCCCTTCGGCCCGCAACGCCGAGCGGGCCAGGTCGCCGAAGGGCCCGGTGCCGTGCGCCCCCGCATACAGCACCGGCGCGCCCTGGCGCGCGGCCGCGGCCATCGCGTTGAACCCGCCGCCCGCGCTCAGCGCCGTCCGCGACGCCCACACATCGCCGCCCCGCGTGGGCAGCGAGGGCACGGCGGCGAGCACGTCGACGACCACGCTCCCGACGCTGACCAGCCGCCCGGTCATCCCGCGGCGATCATGTCGGGCCCGCTGCACCGCAGCTCCCAGAGCCCTTCGGCCAGGCCGTCCAGGTCGAGGTGCTCGACCCGCGCGCGCAGCGGCAGCACATCCACCCCGCAACAGGCGCCCGCGATGGCTCCGGTGATGGCGGCGATCGTGTCGCAGTCACCGCCGACGGACGCCCCGAGCTTGCACGCGAGCCACGGGTCGTCCCCGGCCACGGCGAGCACAGCGAAGGCCGCGGGCACCGACTCCTGCGTCGCCAAGCTGGTGCCGACGAGCGCGGAGATCACCTCGAGTGGCTCGCGCCGACCGCGGACGAGCCCCGTCGCCCACCGGATCCGCTCGGCGACGTCGGCCGCCGCGACCCACCGGCCCTTCTCGACCGCCACGGCGGCAGCGTCCGCGGCGACGCCGAAGGTCTCCCGCACGCACGCCCCGTCGATCCCGGCGCTGACCGCGGCGGCCACAGCAGCCGCCCCGGCGAGCGCGACGCCGGTGCCGTGTGTCGCGAAGGAGGCCTCCACCACCCGCTCGACGAGCATCTCCCCGACGGGCACGGCGATGCCCACGGGCGCGATCCGCATCGCCGCCCCGTTCGTCGTCCCGTCCCGCCCGGCCTCGGCCGGATCCACGCCCGCGGCGAGCGCGGCGACGGCGCGGCGCGTGGACGGCCCGAGCAGGTCCAGCGATCCGCGCTCGCGCATCGACGCCTCCCACGCCGCAAGCCGCCGTCCCAGCTCGACAGGGTCGATCCGGCCGCGGGACTCGACGAGCAGGCGCCCGAGCACCACCGCCTGCTCCGTGTCGTCGGTGACGCTGCCTGCGGGCAACCCGGCGGCGATCGGGTGGTCGGGCGGCCCCGGGCGGAAGCGGTCAACGAGCAGGCCGTAGCGCGCCACGATCTGCGCCCGCGACGTCGACTGGGTCGGCATCCCCAGCGCATCCCCGACCGCCAGACCGTGCAGCGCTCCGCGGGCCCTCGCGAGCGTCATCGCAGGTCTGCGCTGGTCACGACCTCCACCAACGGCGCGTAGAGGGCGAGCACGTCCAACGTGGCGCGGTGGCTCTCCGCCGAGATCCCCGCGCACGCGTCGGCGACGACCCGCACCGCCACCCCGGCGTCGGCTGCGGCGACCGCCGTGGAGAGCACGCAGCAGTCGGTCGACACACCGCACAGCACCATCGTCGACCCACCCACCCGAGCCGCCAACGCCGCGCCCCACTTGGAGAACGTCGTGGCGTCGACGGTGCGACCGCTCGGCGCGAGTTCGGGCACAAGGTCCCACAACGGGGCGTCAACGGGCTGCAGCGCGAACGGCCACTGCTCGTAGTACGCCCGCCAGGCACCCTCCGGCGTCGGCGGCGCGACGAACCGGGTGAACGTCACCTCGTCGCCGAACGCCGCCGCGAGCTCCCCGACGGTCGGCAGGATGTCCGCGAAGCCCGGCGTGGCCCACGGGCTGTCCGCGTCGGCGAAGACCCGTTGCATGTCGACGACGACCAGGTGGCGCTCGCTCATGCCTCCTGCGCCCGCACCCGCGACCAGTCGAGGATCAGGGTGCCGACGAACCCGACCGCCAGCGCGACGAAGACGCCGAGGTTGGCGTAGGCCCACGCGCCGTCGCGCCCACCGAGCCCGACCGGGCCGAGCAGGAAGCCCTGCCAGCTCAGGATGTCGGCGGTGGTGTTGGTCACCAGCCCCCAGCCCAGCACGGTGCCGCCGACGAGCAGCGCGACCGCCGTCCAGCGCACGTCGCCGTAGCGCCCGCGCGGGTCATACAGCTCGGCCTCGGCGTAGTCGTGGTGGCGCATCGCGATGTCGGCCAGCATGATCCCCGCCCACGCCGCGATCGGCACCCCGAGCGTGTAGAGGAAGCCCTGGAACGGGCCGAGGAAGTCGTCGGCGAAGAACACGACCCAGATCGTGCCGATCACCATGATCGTCCCGTCGACCAGCGCGGCCGACCAGCGCGGGATGCGCAAGGCCGAGGGTGAGCAGCGCGAGCCCGGACGAGTAGATGTCCAGCACCGCGCCGCCGACCAGGCCCAGCACCGCCACCAGCGCGAAGGGAACGAGGAACCAGGTGGGCAGCAGGTCGGTCAGCGCGCCGATCGGGTCGGCCGCGATCTTGGTGGACAGGTCCTGCGACGAGCCCGCGAGCAGCAGCCCGAACACGAGCAACACGAGCGGCGCGATCGACGAGCCGATCGTCGTCCAGGCGACGACGCCGCGCGAGGAGGCGTTGCGCGGCAGGTAGCGCGAGTAGTCGGCGGCGGCGTTGACCCAGCCGAGGCCGAAGCCCGTCATGAGGAACACCAACGCGCCGATCACCTGCTCCACCGAGCCCGCGGGCAGCGCGGACACCGTGCCCCAGTTGATCTGAGGGCGCGGCCAGCACGACGAAGACGATGGTGAGCACCGCGGTGACGATGGTGATGACGGTCTGTAGTCGCATGATCACGTCGAAGCCGAGCACCCCCGCCGCGACGACCAGCGCCGCGACCACGAGCAGCGCGATGATCTTCGTCCCGGTGTCGATACTCGTTCCGGGTCGCCGCCGAGTCCGAGCCGGTCGAACACCGTGGCCGTGGCCAAGGTCGCGAGGATGACCAGCGCCGTCTCCCACCCGACGGTGAGCAGCCAGGAGATCACCGTGGGCAGCTTGTTGCCGCGGACCCCGAACGCGGCGCGCGAGAGCACCATCGTCGGCGCCGAACCGCGTTTGCCCGCCAGCGCGATGAACCCGCAGAGCAGGAACGAGAAGATGATGCCGATCAGCCCGGCGACGACCGCTTGCCCGAAGGCGATCGAGAAGCCCAGCGTGAAGGCGCCGTAGGAGATGCCGAGCACGGAGACGTTGGCGGCGAACCACGGCCACACCAGCTGGAACGGGCGGCCCTTGCGCTCGGCGTCGTCGATGACGTTGATGCCGTTGCCCTCGACGCGCGAGGCGCCGCCTATCGGGCCGGCCTGGTCTGACTTCCGCATCTCGACCACGAAGGGTTCCTCCTGAGAACCGGCACTGTACCGGCCGCCACCCTAAGTGATCGGGTGGAGTGGGGGGAGACCCGGTGGTGGCTCAGTGATCAGACGGGCGCAGGTGGTACTCGAAGACCAGGCCGCCGATCGACACGAGCAGCAGCACACCCGAGATGACCAGCATCCAGATGTAGAAGAACGCCAGCGAGAGGCCGACGAGCGCGGCCGACGCGGCCAGCGTGATCGGCCAGTAGCTGCCGGGCGAGAAGAACCCGACATCACCTGCCCCGTCGGACACCTCGGCATCGGGGTTGTCCTCCGGCCGCTCCTCCAGCCTCCGCGCGACGAACCGGAAGTACGTACTGACGATCAGGGCGAGGCCGCCGGTCAGGAACAGCGCCGCGCTGCCCGCAGGCTCGTGCGAGAGGATCACGTACCCGATCGCCGTGACGAAGAAGAACGCCGTGAGGAACTCGAAAAGCCGGGCTTCGACATGCATCGCTGATCAGTTCCCTGCTGCCGCGATCGGCTCGGACGGCGACCGCTGTGTGCGGTTGGTGGAGAACGGGTAGGTGGTGTAGGCCTGCGGCGAGCACACCTGCCCGCAGTTGAGCGAGGCGAGCGCCTCGCCCGCGGTGTAGGGCGCCCCCGTGGCCGGGTTCGTCTGGGCCCGCAGGGCCAACCACCGGTCGAACAGATCCTTCGGGATCGCCCTGACCTCGAAGTTCATCTGCGAGTGGTAGCTGCCGCACAACTCGGCGCAGCGGCCGACGAACGCGCCCTCCCGGTCGATGTTGGTGATCGTCCAGACGTTGTCCTGGTCGTTGACCTGCGGGTCGGGGAAGACGTCGCGCTTGAACAGGAACTCCGGGACGTAGAAGCTGTGGATTACGTCGTTGGAGTGCTGGGTGAACTGGATGGTCTCACCCATGGGCAGCACCAGCAGCGGGATCGTGTCGCTCGTGCCCAGCGTGCTGACCGGCTGCCCAGCGGCGCCCATGTGGTCGGGGTAGGCGAACTTCCACTGCCACTGGAACGCCGTGACGTCGACCTTGAGATCCGGGTTGGGCGCGTCGGTCTCGACGAAGTTCTGCACGCTGACGGTGAAGCCGAACAGCACCGCCACGATCACCGCAGGGACGACCGTGAACACCAGCTCGACCGGCAGGTTGTACTGCGTCTGGCGGGGGACGACGCCAGGGTCGGTGCCCTTGCGCTTGCGGTGGAAGATCATCGCCCAGAACATCGCGGCCCAGGTGATCGCGCCGACGACCAGCGCCGCGATGGCCGCCCACGTCCACAGGGTGCGCATCTCCAACGCCTGAGGGGTGACGCCGACCGGCCAGCCGAACCGGATCACGTCCTGGACGGAACAACCGGCGGTGAGCGGCACGACCAGCGCCGCGAGGGCGACCAGCCTGACCACGCGACCCCGAGAACCACGGAGATCCGCCCCGCGCTGTGCTCGGCTCACTGCTCGCCGCCTCCCACCTCGTCAGCCCACGTCGACTCGGCCGAGCGTGGCTCGCGAGCAAGCTCGCGCGCTCCTTCGACCTCGCGTAGAGACTAGCGGGTAGGACCGGGGATTGGCCTGTCGGGTGCGCCGCGAACGGGCTCGGCGCGTCGGCATACTGATGGGCCATGTGCGGACTGTTGGGACTGCTCACCTCCTCCGCCGACGCCGCCTCGCGCGCCGAGGCCGTCGGGCGGGCGTTGCGGTGCGCCCGACACCGCGGACCGGACGAAAGCGGCACCTGGCACGACGCCGACGTCGTCTTCGGCTTCAACCGGTTGTCGATCATCGACGTGGACCGGTCCCACCAGCCGCTCCACTACGCGGATGATCGTTATGCGATCGTCTTCAACGGCGAGATCTACAACTACGTCGAGCTGCGCGCCGAGCTGTCGGCCCTGGGCGCGAGGTTCGCGACCGACGGCGACACCGAAGCGATCGTCGCCGCCTACCAGCTCTGGGGGCCCGCCGCGGTTTCGCGGCTGCGCGGGATGTTCGCGTTCGCGATCTGGGACGCCAAGGAGCGGGTGCTGTTCGTCGCACGCGACCCCTTCGGGATCAAGCCGCTGTTCGTCGCGGCAGGCCCGGCGGGCGTGGCGTTCGCCAGCGAGAAGAAGAGCCTGCTGGAGCTCGCGCCCGCGCTCGGCCTCGGCATCATCGACGGCGACCTGGATCCCGCCGCGCTGCAGCACTACCTCCTGCTGCAGTACGTGCCGGAGCCCGCGACGCTGCACCGCGTCGTCCGCCGCGTGGAGTCCGGCACGCACGTCACGATCCGGCCGGGCGGCGAGCCGGAGGGCGAGCGCTACTTCACGCCGGTCCTGCGGGCGGGCGCGGGCGGCCCGGCGGTGCACCAGCAGATCGCCGACGTCCTGCGCGACTCGGTGGCCAAGCACATGCGCGCCGACGTCACGGTCGGCGCGTTCCTCTCCGGCGGCATCGACTCGACGGCGATCGCCGCGCTCGCCAAGGAGCACAACCCCGACCTGATCACCTTCACGACGGGGTTCGACCGGGAGGGCTACTCCGAGGTTGACGTCGCGGCCGAGTCCGCGGCGGCGATCGGGGTGCGGCACGTCATCCGCACCGTCAAGGCCGACGAGATGATGGACGCGCTCCCCCTGATCGTCTGGTACCTCGACGACCCGGTCGCCGACCCCGCGCTGGTCCCCCTGTGGTTCATCGCCCGCGAGGCGCGCAAGCACGTCAAGGTGGTGCTGTCAGGGGAAGGCGCCGACGAGCTGTTCGGCGGCTACACGATCTACCGGGAGCCCCTGTCGCTGGCGCCGTTCGAGAGGATGCCCGGCGCTCTACGCGGTCTGCTCGGCCGGGCCTCCACCCGGCTGCCGGAGGGCGTCCGTGGCAAGGACCTGCTGCGCCGCGGCGCGATCCCCTTGGAAGAGCGCTACTACGGCAACGCGCGCATCTTCCGCGACGGCGAGCTCGCGGGCATCCTCCGCGCGTACGACCCGCGACGGTCGCAGACCGACCTCACCGCGGCGCACTACGCCGAGTCGGCGGGTTGGGACCCGGTCTCGCGCATGCAGCACGTGGACCTGTTCACCTGGCTGCGCGGCGACATCCTGGTCAAGGCCGACAAGATGACCATGGCGAACTCGCTGGAGCTGCGGGTGCCGTTCCTCGACTCCGAGGTGTTCGCGGTGGCGTCGCGCCTGCCGCTCGCGGAGAAGCTGGGCGAGTCGACGACGAAGCTCGCCCTCCGCAAGGCGCTGGCCGGCATCGTCCCCCCGCACGTGCTGCACCGCCGCAAGCTGGGCTTCCCGGTGCCGATCCGGCACTGGCTGCGCGACGAGATGTACGAGTGGGCGCGCGAGATCATCCGGGACAGCCAGGCCGACCACCTGCTCGACCTGGCTGCCATCACCCGCATGCTCGACGCCCACCGCGAGGGTCCGACCGACCACAGCCGCCGCATCTGGACGCTGCTCGTGTTCCTGCTCTGGCACGGGATCTTCGTGGAGCAGCGGATCAAGCCGGAGATCCCCGAGCCCGCCTACCCCGTGCGGCTGTAGCGGTCGCACAGGCCTCGTCCCACCGCTGTGAGCGTTGCCGCGACGCGACTCCCCGGCGCGCCCGACACCGCTGCGGCGATGAGGCCCGCGCGGGCGAGCCGGTGGACGGCGAGCTGGTCGGCACAGCAGCGGCCGTCCAGGAACAGGTCCGGCTCCGCGCCCCCCAGCAGCTCGGCTCCGCCGCCCGCGACAGCGCGCAGGATCGCGCGGTCGCGGCAGGTCAGCTCGAGTGTTGTGTCGGTTCCCATCGGTCGGGCTCCCTCTCCATGGTCCTGTCCCCCTTGCCGGGTGAGCCTGCGCCCCCCGGCTCGTGGCGTCGTCGTCTTGAGGAGGTGCCGGAACGCAGAGAAATGCACATTCCGCCCCCCTTGTGTCCTCTAGGCTTCTCCTCGACGTTCGGGATGGGGGGCATGACCGAGAGCGACGAGTTCACCGGCACCGAGTTCATGGAGCGGCTGCGTCCGGCCGACCGCGACGAGCTGATCGCCAGGGCCCGCACACGGCGTTGGCCCGCGGGCGCTTCGCTCTTCCTGGAGGGCGAGCAGTCCTCGACCGTCCTCGTCATCGCGTCGGGCCGGGTCAAGGTGTTTTCACTGACCGAGGAGGGCGAGGAGATCGTGCTCGCGGTCCGGGGACCGGGTGCTGTGCTCGGCGAGCTGTCGGCGATCGACAGGCGGCCCCGGTACGCGTCCGTCGCGGCGCTCGAACCGGTGGTCGCGCACGTCTTGTCCGTCGAGACGTTCCGCGGGTTCCTGACGACGCACGCGGCGGTCGCGGTCGCGGTGCTGCATCTCGTGGTCGACCGGCTGCGCGACGCCGATCGCAAGCGCGCCGAGTTCACCGCCTACGACACGCCCGCGAGGGTGGCCCAGCGGATCCTGGAGCTTGCCGAACGCTTCGGCGAGCCCGACGCGAACGGCACGCGGATCACGGTCGCGCTGTCCCAGGACGAGCTGGCGGGCTGGGTCGGGGCGTCGCGGGAGGCGGTCGCCAAAGCCCTGCGCACTCTCAGGGAGGGTGGTCAGCTCATCACCGGCCGCCGGACGATGACCGTGCTTGACCTCGACGGCCTCCGCCGCCGCGCGGGCCAGGGCAGGCTGTGACGTCCGCCGTCGGCCCCGCCGCCCGCCCCGCGATCGGTCGCGGCGGGAGCCGGGCCCGCCTCGTGATCTGGCTGTTTCATCTCGCGCTGCCCGCCGCGGGCCTGTGGCTGCTGCTCGCGGTGCCGCCTGCCGACGTCATCTGGGAGCACCATCCGACGCACTTCTGGCTGGTGTTCGCCGCGGCGGCGCTCAGCGCGTGGCTCGCGCTCGCGGTGGACGGGGCCGCCCGCCGCCACGGCGACGCGCGGCTCCTGCTCGTCGGACTGGGCTTCCTGGCCGCGGCGCTGTTCTTCGGGCTGCATGCCCTCGCCACGCCTGGGGTCCTGCTGGATCACGCCAACGGCGGGTTCAGCCTCGCGACGCCCGCGGGCCTGGCGCTCTCAGCGGTGTTCGGGGCCGCCGCCGCGCTGAACGTGGACGGATCGCTCGGCGCGATGGTGCTGCGGGGCGCATCCGCGCTGCGGTGGGGGCTCTTCGGGGTGGCCGCGGTCTGGGGCGTGGTGTCGCTCACCGGCCTGCCCCCCCTCGCCGACCCCGGCCTCGGTAGGGGGGCGGGCGTGCTGGTCGTTGTGCTCGTCGTGGTCGCGGTGCCGCTCTATCTCGCCTCGGCGCTGCGCTGCTTTGTGCTGTACCGCCGCCGCCGCTCGATCGTCCTGCTGTCGGTGCTGACCGCGGACGTGCTGCTGGCCGAGGCGATGGTCGCGGTGGCGCTGGGCGCGAACTGGCACCTCACCTGGTGGCTCTGGCACGTGCTGATGGTGCTGGCGTTCGGCTACGTCGGCTACAGCTCGTACGTGACCTACCGCCGCGAGGGGGCGACGAGGGGGCTCTTCGACGCGATCGGCACGGAGGCCACGCTCCGCGCGGTCCGCGCCGAGTACGGGTCGGCGCTCGAACAGCTGGTCGCCGCCGTCGCGCGGCAGGAGGCGGGCGAGCTCACGCCCGCCGAGATGTCGTTGATCACCTCGGGGCTCGCCATGCGGTTCGGCCTCACCGAGGGTCAGACCGCCGTGCTGGGCCGGGCCGCGGCCGCGCTGCGGGCAGAGCGGGAGCAGATCGGACGGCTGGACGTGCTCGTCGCCATCGGCCACGAGTCGCGGGTGCTGCTGGGCGAGCGCGACCTGCTCGCGCGGGCCGTCGCCAGGGTCGTGTCGGGCTTCGGGTGCGACGCCGCCCGGGTGGGCCTGCTGGACAGCGGACGCCTCGTGTTCCCTCCGGAACTGGCCTCGGATGCCCGTCTGCCGGTGCCGCCGCACCTGGAGCCGGGGCTGGGGCAGCGCGCACCGTTCGACGTCGGGCCGGAGCTCGTGGCGTGCGTGCTGACCGTCAAGGACCGGCCGGCGGGGGTGCTGCTCACGCACCGCCGGGGCGGGTTCTCCGGACGCGACCGAGCGCTGGTCGCCTCGCTGGCGGCCCAGCTGTCCATGGGTCTGGAGAACGCCCGGCTCTACCGACAGCTCGACGGACTGTTCCGGCAGTACATGTCCCCCGACGTCGCCACCGCACTGATCGCCGATCCCCGGCAGGCCGCGCTCGGCGGGGCGGTCGTCGAGGTCACCGCCGTGTTCGCCGACCTGCGGGGGTTCACGACGTTCTCCGAGGTCTCGACGCCCGAGCAGATCGTCGCGATGCTCAACCGCTACTTCGAGGTGGCGACGACGGTCATCCTCGCCGAGGGCGGGACGATCGTGCAGTTCGTCGGCGACGCGCTGATGGCGCTGTTCAACGCGCCCGTCCGGCAGCCCGACCACGCCGTGCGGGCGGCTCGCGCCGCATTGCGCATGCAGGCGGGGATCGACGCGGTGGCCGAGCCAGGTTGGCCCCGGTTCCGGATCGGGATCAACACGGGCCCCGCGCTCGTCGGCAACATCGGCAGCACCGAGCTGCGCAACTTCAACGCGATGGGTGACGCGGTGAACGTCGCCGCGCGGCTGGAGACCTCGGCGCACCCGGGCCAGGTCGTGATCGGCGAGTCCACCAGGGCGTTGCTGCCCCCCGGTGCGGCGTGCAGGCCGCTCGGCGAGCTGGCCGTCAAGGGCCGCCGCACCCCGGTCGTGGCCCATGTCTTGTCAGGACTCCCGGGAGTGGGTATTTCTACCGGTTCAACCCGGTAGGACGGCATCGGGGACCTGACGAAAGGGGCGCACCGTGGTCGGCATGACCGGCACCCCCTGCCCCCGTCCCTGCGCCCGACTCTGCACCGAGTCCGGCTTCGCCGACGCCTACGCCGAGCACCGGCCGCGTCTGATCGCCAAGGCGATGGCCGTCGTCGGCGACCGCCAGCACGCCGAGGACGCTGTGCAGGACGCCTTCCTGCGGGCGTGGTCGAAGTGTTCGTCGTTCAATCCGGCGGCAGGACCGCCGCTCGCCGCGTGGCTGACGACGATCACCCGCAACGTGGCGATCGACCACGAGCGGGCACGGGCCGTCCGCCCCCGCCTGGTCCGCGAGCAGCCGCCCGGCATCGAGCCGGTCGACGACCGGCCCGGCCCGGACGGCGTCGTGATGCGGCAGGTGCTCGTGCAGGCACTGGCGCGGGTCAGCCCCGACCACCGCGCCATCGTGCTGCGCGCCGTGCTGGCCGACCGCAGCTACGCCGACATCGCCGCTGAGCTCGGTGTGCCGGTCGGCACCGTCAAGAGCCGCGTGTTCCACGCGCTGCGCGGGCTGCGGGGCGCGCTCGACGCCACCGCCGCTTGACGGGAGCTCTCAGACGGGCAGGGCCGCCGCGATCTCGTCCGCGGCGTCGGGCCCGTAGGCGTCACCCAGGCGCTCCAGCGCTTTCGCGCGGTCCCAGATCCACTCTTGCCCGCCCTCGGTCTCCAGCACCTGCACGGCGGTCATGCAGCCCAGCTGGGCCGACCGCTCCAGCGACAGTCCGCTGGTGGTCCCCGCGAGGAAGCCTGCGCGGAACGCGTCGCCGACCCCGGTCGGATCGACCTTCCCGGTCTCCGGCACCACGCCGACCTTGAGCTCGCCCGTGTCGCGACCGACGATCTGCACGCCGTGCTCCCCCAGCGTCGTGATCCGCACATCGACCCGCTTCGCGACGTCGGCCTCTGTCCAGCCGGTCTTGCGCAGCAGCAGGTCGAGCTCGTAGTCGTTGGTCATCAGGTAGCGGGCGCCCTCGACGAGCTGCCGGATCTCCGGGCCCTCCATGCGCGTGACCTGCTGCGACACGTCCGCGGCGAACGGCAGCCCCAGCTCGCGGCACTCCTGGGTGGTCGTGACCATCCACGCCGGGTCGCTGGCGCCGATCAGCGCGAGATCGATGCGGTCGCGCAGCGGCGTCAGCGTGATCTCGCCGGAGTGCGCCATGGCGCCGGTGTAGAAGGAGCCGATCTGGCGCATGTCATCGTCGGTCGTGCAGACGAAACGCGCGGTGCGCACGTCAGGAAAGACGTGAACCGCCGAGCAGTCGACCCCGTGGGCCACGAGCCAGGAGCGGTACTCCGCGAAGTCGCCGCCTACAGCGCCGACGAGGAGCGGGGACTGGCCCAGCACACCCAGCCCGAAGGCGATGTTGGCGCCGGAGCCGCCGCGCCGGATGGCGAGATCGTCGACGAGGAAGCTCAGCGAGAGCCGGTCGAGCTGGTCGACCACGAGCTGGTCGGCGAACCTCCCCGGAAAGTGCATGAGGTGGTCGGTGGCAATGGAACCGGTGACGGCTATGGGCACGACGGGCGACCTTACCCGGCCACGCAGCGCGCCACCCCGGCCACCTCAGGTGACCGGGGTTCGCGTCAACAGGAGGCTTTAGTTGAAGCTGTCGCCGCAGGCGCATGACCCGCCTGCGTTGGGGTTGTCGATCGTGAAGCCCTGCTTCTGGATCGTGTCGACGAAGTCGATCACCGCGCCGTCCAGGTAGGGAGCACTGAAGCGGTCGACACCCAGTGTGAGCCCATGGTAATCCTTGAACAGATCGCCATCGCGCGTCTCGTGGTCGAAGTAGAGGCTGTACTTCAGGCCAGCGCAACCCCCGGGCTTCACCTCGATCCGCAGGTGCATGTCATCGCGGCCCTCCTGCTCCAGCAGGGCGCGGGCCTTCAGCGCTGCGGCGTCCGTGACCTCGACGCCGTGTGCCTCGGCCGCGGGCGTCTCGACGGCGGCCGGAGCAGTGTTCTGGACGGTCATGGCTCTCCCAACACGTACCGGTCATTTCGCATTCCACCCTACGCCCAGTCCGCATTAACGACTCCAGCGATGCGCGACACGTTTCGCCAGGGTCGCGAGTGCAGTGGTGGAGACGGCGTCGGAGGTGGCGTCGGCCACGGCATAGGCGGCGTCCACCCCGACGGCCGCGGCCTCGCGCCGTCCGACGCTGACCCGCCCGGCGAGCACCACGCACGGCACGCCGCGCTCGACCGCCGCGCCCGCGACCGTCGTGACCAGGGATTCGCGCAGTGCCTGCCAGCTGAACTCCGCTGTGCCCGCGAGCGCGAGGTCGGCGTCGTCCAGCACTGCGGCGAGATCAGCTGCGGAAGGGGGCAGCCCAAGAGGAGGCAGCGCAGGAGTCAGAACCGTCAGCTCGTCCTCGGGTGCGGCCTCGCGCCAGCCGGTCGCGATCGCCTCCGCCGCCTCCGTCGCCCCGAGCGCGGCACCGAAGGCGCCCGCGATGATCACGACCCGCATGGCGGAAGGCTAGTGCGGTGTCCAGAAACGTTCACCGGGTCCTCGCGGGCCCAGACGACGCCTCGCGGCGTTGCCGCCCTCGCGAAGACGCCCGGTATGAGCTTCGGGCGGCGCCTTGCGAGACGCCGCCTGGATCCCGCGATCACCCCGGCAACGTTCCTGGACACCGCACTAGGCCGCAACCGCGGGCGCTGATCCGCGGGACGCGGCCTCGGGGCCGCGCACACTCGTGGATCGACCACCGACCGCGCTCACGTTCGTGGTGTTGTCGCCCGTAAGCTGTGGTCTGTGAGGTTTCTGCGCCGTTCCGACGAGCCCGAGCCAGCGCCTGCGCAGAACCCGCCCGACACCGTCCGGGTCGGCGGCAAGGGCAGGCCCACCCCCAAGCGCCGCGACGCCGAGGCCAAGCGGCGCGGACCGGCACCACCCCCGCCACGCACTCAGCGTGAGGCGTCTCGCATGGCCAAGGCGAACCGGCCCAGCCGCGACGAGCAGCGGGCGGCCTCTGTCGCGCGGCGCGCGGGGATGGCGGCAGGCGACGACCGCTACCTCCTGCCCCGCGACCGCGGCCCGGTCAAGGCCTACATCCGCGACGTCGTGGACTCCCGGCCGCACATCATGGGCCTGTTCATGCCGCTCGCGGTCGTCGTGCTGATCTCGGTCGTGCTGCCGTTCCCGGCCGCGCAGCAGTACCTGAGCCTGTTCAGCATGATCTGCCTCGTCACCATGGTCATCGAGGGGGTGTTCCTGGCGCTGTCGACCACGCGCAAGGTCCGCACGAAGTTCCCCAGCGAGACCCTCAACGCGCTGAGCATCGGCTGGTACTCCTTCACCCGCGCCAGCCAGATCCGCAAGTTCCGGGTGCCCAAGCCCCGCGTCGCGCGCGGCGCCAACCCCTGACGGCCCAATCCCTGACGGCACGGCCACCGTTGCGCACGCTCGTCCTCGGTGGCGCCCGTTCCGGCAAGTCCCGCTACGCGGAAGACCTCCTGCTGGCTGAGGGCCCCGTCCGCTACGTCGCCACGGCGCGACGCCGCGCGGACGACGCGGAGTGGGACGCCCGGATCGACGCCCACCGCGCCCGGCGGCCCGAGTCGTGGATCACGGTCGAGCGCTCGGACGTCGCCTCGCTCGTGCGGGCAGGCGGCGGCCCGCTGCTCGTGGACGACGTCGGGACCTGGCTGACCGGCGTCCTGGACGACGCGGGGGCGTGGGACCGGCCCGTCGACATCTCCCCCGAGCTCGAGAACCTGGTCGACGCCCTGCGCGGCGCGCCGGGCCGCGTCGTCCTCGTCTCGGCGGAGGTCGGGCTGGGGGTCGTCCCGGCCACGCGGGCGGGCCGCCTGTTCCGCGACGAGCTGGGCGCCCTGAATGCCGCGCTGGCCCAGGTCTGCGACGAGGTCGTGCTGCTCGTCGCGGGTCTCCCCCTGCGGCTCAAGTAGGGCTCGGGCTCTCCCTACCCCGACTCCCACGCGACCGGGTCCGGCAGGATGGCCCCGTGGATCTCCCTCAGGTGCCTGCTCCGGACGCGGAGGCCCGCCGCGCCGCCGTCGCGCGCCACTCCGCACTCCCCGTGCCCGCAGGCGCCCTCGGCAGGCTCGCCGAGCTGGGTGTCTGGCTCGCGGCAGCGCAGGGCCTCTGCCCGCCGCGGCCGCCCGCCCAGCCCCGCATCATCGTCGTCGCGGCCGACCACGGCATCGCCGCGGCCGGGGTCTCCGCTGATCCGCCGGAGGCCACACGCGCCCAGCTGAACGCCATCCGCGAGCACGTCGCGCCAGTCGCGGTGCTGGCGCCGCTGTCGGAGTCGTCGGTGCGCATGGTCGACGTGGCGATCGACGGGCCCTCCGACGACCGCTTCCACATCCGCGAGAGCAGCGGCCGCATCGACCGCGAGGACGCCCTCACCGATGAGGAAGCCGAGCGCGGCATCGAGGCGGGGCGGGCGCTGGCCGACGAAGAGATCGACTCAGGCGCCGACCTGCTGCTTCCGGCGTCGGTCGGGGTGGGGGCGACCACGCCTGCCTCCACGATCGTCGCCGCGCTGACCGGCACGGAACCGGTTGCCGTCATCGGTCGGGGCAGCGGCATCGACGACGCGGGCTGGATGCGCAAGGCCGCCGCCGTCCGGGATGCCCTGCGGCGCGCCAAGCCGCACGCCCGCGACCCTCTCGCGCTCCTGCAGGTGGCAGGCGGCGCCGATCTCGCCGTGCTGACCGGGCTCTGCCTGCAGGCCTCCATCCGGCGCACCCCGGTGCTGCTGGACGGGCTCGTCGTCGGCGCGGCGGCCCTGCTCGCCGAGGAACTGGCGCCCGGAGCGCGGCAGTGGTGGCTGGTCGCCCAGCGCTCCCCCGAGCCCGCGATGGCGATCGTGCTCGACCGACTGGACCTCACTCCGCTGGTGGACCTTGGCATCCACCTCGGCGACGGCACAGGCGCCGCGGCTGTCGTCCCGCTGCTGCAGATGTCGGCGCGGCTGCTCGGCGAGACCGCCGCCGTCGGGTGAGGTCGGGCCCGGTGCGGGGTTGGGCGTTCGCGCTGTCGGTGTTGACGGTGCTGCCCGTCCACACCGATGAACCGGATGCCGCGGCGGCGGCCGCGGCACTGCGGTGGGCTCCGCTCGTCGGTGCGCTGGTCGGCGCGGCGACCGGCGGAGTGCTGGTCGGGCTCGCCCTGCTGGGAGTTCCCCCGATGGTGGACGGGCTGCTCGCCGTCGGGGTCGCCGGTCTCGTGACGCGCGGCATGCACCTGGACGGCCTCGCCGACACAGCCGACGGCCTGGGTTGCTACGGGCCACCCGAGCGGGCGTTGGCCGTCATGCGTGACGGGGGCGCGGGGCCTTTCGCGGTCGTGACGCTGCTCGTTGTGGTCGGTGCGCAGGCGGCAGCGCTCGCCACACTCGCCACGGCGGTCGGCGGCCCGGCGGCCTTCACCGGAAGCGGCGGAGGTCTCTGGGTCGTCGCGGTGACGGCGCTCGCCGCAGCGGCCGGGCGGGCGGCGTTCCCGTGGGTCGCGCGGCGGGGGGTGCCAGCCGCGCGGCCGGATGGGCTGGGCGCCACCGTCGCGGAGTCGCAGCGCTGCTGGGTCGCTCCGCTCTGGTGGGCGGCGCTGGCCACCTGCGGCTACGCGCTCGCCGGACCCCGCGGCGCACTCGCGGTCGGGCTCGGCGCCGCCGTCGTTGCGCTTCTGGCCCGGCACACCTCACGCCGCTTCGGCGGGATGACCGGCGACGTGCTGGGCGCAGCATGCGAACTCGCGACGACGGCCGCGCTCGTTGTCCTCGCCACCCGGTAGAGCGCGCTCACCCCCACGGTGAGTCGGGCGTCTGACCACGCCGAGTTGGCCGTTTCGCCACGGACTGACTCACCAAGAGGGTCCGGCAGTTGACGGTTGGCTCGCATGATCGGCGGGAGTGGTGCCACAGGGGTGCTGGTGTACCAGTGGCACCACTGCTGGCGATCGCGGGCGCAACCGATGGGGTGACCAGCCTCGCCTCCGTCACGCCGCGGTGGCCGGGCCACGTCCGCATCGCAGCAGGGTGACACTGCTGCGACCCAGTCGCAGCAGGGCCACCCTGCTGCGACCCAGGGGCACGACCTCACCCCGGAGCTGACCTCGGCCCCCGCCTGCCCGGCCTGATCGGCGCCATCCGCACACCGCCACCCTGCCCAGCACGCGATCTCGGCGCGGACCGCGGCCACCCACCGAAACCGAAAACGTCAGCTCCACCCCACCCGAGCCACTTCGCAGACCGCGCACGCACCTCGCAGAGTCCACAGACCCTGCGAAGCGACAGCGGACCCTGCGAGGACCCTCTCACGCCACGCCATGTGCCTCATGCGCCGGGCGCTCTCAAGCGGCAGATGTGGATGTTGGCACCCCACCCCCGTGAGTACCGCGTCCCACCTCACCGAGTCCCGCGCTTCACCACGCAGCACCGGCGTGATCCAGCCGGCGATCCAGCGTCGGTGATCACGTCCAGAGCGACGTAAGGACGCATCGTGTTCGACACCCCTGCGAGGACGCCGCCGGTCGGGGTAGGTATCCAGGGCACCACTTCCGCCGATCTTGCCCGGTGGCGCAGGGGTGATCGCCAGCAGTGGTGTCGGCGGTGCACCTGTGCACGTGTGGCACCACTTCCGCCGATCTTGCCCGGTGTGGGCAGGGGGTGATCGCCTGCAGTGGTGGCAGCGGTGCGGATCCGCACGGGTGGCACCACTTCCGCCGATCTTGCCCAGCCGGGCCCGCAACGGGGTGGTGTCCCGGCGGGTTTTCACGGCCGGTGGGCCCAGGCCGGGTTGGCGGCGTTGTTCCCGGCGCTGGGCCCCTCGCTCCAGGCATCAAACCTGCATGTTGATGACCGGCGCGTCCTCAGTGGCATTGCCGCAGGCGGGTGCCACCACGGCGTGCGAAGACGGTCTGCGCACCTCGTCGGGCCGCGAAGGCTCGGCAGCGGGCGGCCCGCGTTGGGAACGGTCAGCTCGGCGAGTAGAGCGTGCGCATCCAGCTGTGGGTGTCGGGGGCGGCGCCGCGCTGGATGCTCGTGAGCAGTGCGCGCAGCTGCAGGGTGACGACGCCGGGCTCACCGTCGCCGACCCGCACCTGGCCACCTACGTGCTTCACTCCGCCGATCGGGGTGATCACCGCCGCGGTGCCGCAGCCGAAGACCTCGGTGATGGTGCCGTCGGCCGCGCCGTCCAGCCACTCCTGGCCCGAGACGCGCCGCTCGGTGATCTGGCAACCGAGCTCCTTGGCCAGCACGAGCACCGAGTCGCGCGTGACGCCCGCGAGAATGCTGCCGGTGAGCGACGGGGTGACGATCTCGGTCTGGTGGCCCGACCCGTAGACGAAGAACAGGTTGTTCGACCCCATCTCGTCCACCCAGGTGCGCTCCTCGGCATCGAGGTACGCCACCTGGGCGCAGCCATGCTGTGCCGCCTGCATCTGAGGAAGCAGCGAGGCGGCGTAGTTGCCACCGCACTTGGCCGTGCCCGTGCCGCCGAGTGCCGCACGGGTGTACTCCGTCGACATCCACACGTCGACGGGCTTCACGCCACCGGCGAAGTAGGGCCCGACCGGCGAGGCGATCAAGGCGTACAGGTACTCGGAGGAGGCCCGCACACCCAGGCCCACCTCCGTGGCCAGCATGAAGGGCCGCAGGTAGAGCGCGTCCTCGCCTGCCGCGGCAGGCGCCCACTCATGGTCGACGGCCAGCAGCTCCGCGATCGAGGCCAGGAACAGCTCGTCGGGCAGCTCGGCCATGGCCAGCCGCGATGCCGAGCCGCGGAAGCGCGCCGCGTTGGCCTCCGGCCGGAAGGAGGCGATCGAGCCGTCAGGATGGCGGTAGGCCTTGAGCCCCTCGAAGATCTCCTGGCCGTAGTGCAGCACCATCGTGGCCGGGTCGAACGACAGCGGTCCGTAGGGCACCACCGCGGCGTCGTGCCAGCCCACAGCCGCCGACCACCGGATCGTCACCATGTGATCGGTGAAGTACCGGCCGAAGCCGGGATCAGTGAGGATCTCGCTGCGCCGCTCCTCGGAGGTCGGCGCAGGGTGCATAGTGCGGGTGAACTGCGGACTCATAGGGACAGACGGTACCGCGGGCTGCCGATGATCGGACGTCCAAGTAGCGCCCGAACGGCTTCGACCTACTGCGCTTACGGCCGGAGCCGTTCAGAACGCTCCTGGCGCACGTGCGAGGGCACGAACGGCGGCCTGGTGACGACGCAGGGCAGCGTCCGCCCGCGGACGTCGACCGCCACCTCGGTCTCGAGCGCCACGCCCGCGTCGAGCAGCGCCAGTGCGATGCCCGTCTTCAGCGTCGGCGAGAACGTGCCCGACGTCGTGACCCCCACGCGTGCGCCGTCGACCAGGACGTCCATCCCCGGCCGCGGGATCCCCCTTCCGGTCGAGCGCAGCCCGCGCAGCCGCCGAACGGGCCCTGCCGCCTTCTCCGCCAGCAGCGCGTCGCGGCCCCAGAACTCCGGCTTTCCCCATCCGACGGCCCACCCGCTGCCCGCCTGCACCGGCGAGATGTCCGGGGTGAGGTCCTGGCCGTGCAGGGGGTAGCCCATCTCGGTGCGCAGGGTGTCGCGGGCGCCGAGGCCGCACGGACGCGCGCCCGCCGCCACGAGGCCGTCCCAGACCTCGCCCGCCGACGCCCACGGCACGAGCAGCTCGTAGCCCCGCTCGCCGGTGTATCCGGTGCGGCACACTCGTGCGGGCGGCGTCAGCCGCGTGTCGACGAACGCCATGTAGTCAAGGTCGGCGCCTGCGGGCACCAGCTCGGTCGACCGCGGCCCCTGGACGGCGAGCACGGCCAGGTCCGTGTGCCGGTCGACGACCGCGACCCCCTCCGGCGCCGCCGCGCGCAGCAGCTGCGCCACCTGCGCCGCGTTGGCCGCGTTGGGCACGGCCAGCACCTCGTCGGGCCCGACGAGGTAGACGATCACGTCGTCCAGCACGCCGCCGCCTGCGTTGCAGCACAGCGTGTACTGCGCCTGGCCCGGCCCGATCCTGTCCAGGTCGGCGGTGAGGCAGCGGTTCACGAACGCGGCAGCTCCCGGCCCGGTGACCGCCAGCTTGCCGAGGTGACTGACGTCGAACACGCCGACGTCGGTGCGGACCGCGGTGTGCTCGGCGATCGTGCCGTCGGGGTAGGAGATCGGCATCGACCAGCCCCCGAACGCCCCGAGGGTTGCGCCGAGGGCGGCATGGCGGTCGTGCAGGGGGCCGGTGCGCAGGTCGTCCACGGCGCGGGACGCTACCGCGCCGTCTCCGTCTTGGCCTCGCTGCGCTGCTTGATCCCCTCGGCCTCCATCGCCACGTAGCGGCCAGTCAGGCCCCGCATCGCCATGCCGACCAGCGAGCCAAGGGGTCCGAGCTGGTCAAGCGCGAGACGCAGGGTCGTGCCCTCGTCCGCCGGTGTGACGTAGTGCCCGCCGATCGTCAGCGCCCCCGGCGCCCGCGCCACCCAGACGAACCCCGCCGCCGGGTCCAGCCACGTCACCTCCCAGGTCATGACGGGCAGCTTGGGTTGGCGCACCACGGCCCGGCTGCCCACGCGCAGCGGACCGCTGTCGAGCAGGCGCACCTCGTCGCACGCCGGGTGCCATTCCGGCCAGCGCTCGACGTCCGACACCACCGACCAGACGACCTCGGGACTCGCCGCCACGCTGACGACACGCTCGGTCTGGACCACCCCCGCACCGTACCGTCGGCAACCGTGGATCTGACCGATATCGCCGCCGTCCTCTTCGACATGGACGGCACGCTCGTCGACTCCGATGCCGCCGTCGAGCGCGCTTGGGGCACCTGGGCGCGGGACTACGGCGTTGACGTCGACCCCTCCACGCTGCACGGCAGGCCCGCCGACGCCACCGTGCGGGAGCTGCGCCCCGACCTCGACGACGCGGGCGTCGCGGCAGCCGCGGCACACCAGCTCGACCTGCAGTACGACGACCTCGTGGACGTGGTGCCGACACCCGGCGCGCTCGACCTGCTCACGGGCCTCCGGCTCCCCTGGGCCGTCGTGACGAGCGCCGACGTCCGGCTGGCACGGGCCAGGCTCGACGCGGCGGGCATCTCCGCTCCCGTGCTCGTCACCGTGGAGGACATCAGCCGCGGCAAGCCCGACCCGGAGGGCTACCTGCTCGGCGCGCGGCTGCTGGGCGTCGAGCCTGCGAGGTGCCTCGTGGTGGAGGACGCGCCTGCCGGGGTCGCCGCGGGCCGGGCGGCGGGCGCCCGCGTGGCCGGGCTGAAAGGCGTGGAAGCCGATCTGCCGGTCACCGACCTCACCGAGCTCGCGGGCCTCATCTCCGAAGCGGCAGGAACGTGCACGCTGTCCACACCACCGCCAACGCCGCCGCGGTGATCAGCACCTGGGCCAGCGGCAGAAGCACCGCGAGCAGAACACACAGCAGCCCGCCCAGTATCGCCGTCCACCGCGGCCAGGTGCGCTCCGACGGCACCAGGCGCAGCGCCGCGACGTTGATCACGCCGTAGTAGACGAGCACCGAGCACGCCGACAGCGCGATGGCCGCCGCCGGGCCCGCGAGCACGGCGATGCCCGCGGCGACCGCGCCACCGGCGAGGTCGGCGAGCCACGGCGTGCCCCGTCGGCTGATCCGGGCAAGGCCGCGCGGCAGGTCGTTGCCGCGGGACATGGCCAATGCGGTGCGGCTGACGCCCACCAGCACCGACAGCAGCGCCGAACCCGCCGCCACCGCGGCCCCCACCCGCACGAGCACACCGAGGCCCGGCGCGCCGCGCGTGTCGACGAGGGTGGCCAGCGGCGACATCTGGTGGGCGAGCCGGTCGGCCCCCAAACCGTTGAGCAGCGCGAAGGCCACGAGCAGGTAGATCACCAGCGTGGCCCCCAGCGCCAGTGCGATGGCGAGCCGGATGGTGCGGCGGGGGTCACGCACCTCCTCGGCGAGGGTGGCGATACGCGCGTATCCGGCGAACGCGAAGAACACGAGGCCCGCCGCGGTCAGCACGCCCAGCGGCCCGGAGTCGACGACGATCGGGGCGACGGCGGGCGCCGCGGAGTCGACGGGGCCGCCGTGTACCGACAACCCCACCACTACGACGACGAGCAGCACCGCAAGCGTGCCCCCGACCAGCGCGTAGGCCCCTCGGGCCGTCCAGCGCACCCCCGACATGTTCAGCGCGGTGACCGCCACGACCGCGAGCAGGGCCGCCGGGAGCGGCGCCGAGGGCAGGACGTAGCTGCCGAACACCCCGGCCGCCGCGGCCGCGGAAGCCGACTTGCCGACGAGGAACGCGACACCCGCCAGGCGGCCCGCGCCTGCGCACAGCCGGGCGGACCCGTAGACGTAGCCTCCGCCGCTCTCCGGGTGGGCGACGGCGAGATCGGCGGTCGACGCGGCGTTGCAGGCCGCGACGATCCCGGCGAGCACGACGGCGAGCACCATCCATCGACCCGCCGCGGCTGCCGCGGGCGCCCACACGGCGAAGACGCCCGTGCCCAGCATCGACGCGAGGCCCAGCACGACCGCGTCGGCCGTGCCGAGCCTGCGTTCGACACCGGGGGACACCCTTCCACCCAAGCACCCGGACCTGCCCGGACCGGCCACCCACCGGTGTCAGTAGGGTCTCGAAGCGGTCTCGCTACATCAGGAGGAAGGCGCACACGTGTCCCCCGAGCTCTCCCCCGTCGACGAATCGGCCGCCACCGTCGATGCGGACGCCGTCATCGTCGGCCTGATCGCCGAGGACGGCCCGGCCGATGGCGGCACGCCCCCGCGGCTCGCCCCCGGGGCCGCCGAGATCGACGCGGCCTTCGAGGGCAAGCTGGCCGCCCTGCTCGCCGTGGCGGGCGCGACGGGCAAGGCCGACGAGATCGTCAAGCTGCCCACGCGGGGCACGATCACGGCGCCGCTGCTGGTCGCCGTCGGCCTGGGCAAGGCACGAGACGGAGTGCGCCCCGAGCAGGTCCGCCGCGCGGCAGGCGCGGCAGCACGGGCGCTCGCGGGCACCGGCTACGCCCTGAGCACACTCGGGAAGATCGACCTCGCCGCCGCGGCCGAAGGCGGCCTGCTCGGCGCCTACACGTTCACCGCGTACCGCACCAACGGAGGCCGCAAGCCGCCGCTCGCGCGGCTGGGCCTGGCCACCGACGCCCCCGACGCCGAGCAGGTCCTGCGCACGGCGACCGCGGTCGGCGACGCGGTGCGCACCGCCCGCGATCTGATCAACACTCCGCCCAACGACCTCTACCCCGAGACGTTCGCCGCCCGCGCCGCCGAGCTCGGGGAGGCCGCGGGCCTCGAGGTCGAGGTCCTCGACGACGCGGCGCTCGCCGCGGCCGGGTTCGGCGGTGTGCTCGGCGTCGGCCAGGGCTCGTCCCGCAAGCCGCGGCTGGTGCGGCTGCGGTGGTCGGGCGGGCCGTCCCCGCGCGCGAGCGTCGCGCTCGTCGGCAAGGGGATCACGTTCGACACCGGCGGCATCTCGATCAAGCCTGCGGCCAACATGGACCACATGACCTCGGACATGAGCGGCGCCGCTGCGGTGATCGCCACGACGGTGCTCGCGGCCACGCTGGCGCTGCCCGTCGCCGTCACCGCGACGGTGCCGATGGCCGAGAACATGCCGTCGGACACCGCCTACCGGCCCGGCGACGTGCTGCGGATGTACGGCGGCCGGACCGTCGAGGTGCTCAACACCGACGCGGAGGGCCGCCTGATCCTGGCCGACGCGATCGTGCGCGCGGGTGAGGACTCCCCCGACTACCTGATCGAGACCTCCACCCTCACCGGTGCGCAGCAGGTGGCGCTCGGCCTGCGCACGATGGGGATCATGGGCAGCGACGCGTTCCGCGACCGCGTCGCCACCCTGGCCAGGGAATGCGGCGAGGACGGCTGGGCGATGCCGCTGCCCGAGCACATCCGCGCCGAACTGGACTCCCGGGTGGCCGACCTCGCCAACGTCACGGGGGCCCGCTGGGGCGGCATGCTGGTGGCGGGCACGTTCCTGCGCGAGTTCGTGCCCGACGGCCTGGAGTGGGCCCACCTCGACATCGCAGGCCCCAGCTTCCACACCAGCGGCCCCTACGGCTACACGGTGAAAGGCGGCACGGGTGTTCCGGTGCGGACGCTCTTCGCCGTCTTGCAGGACATCGCCGCCAACGGCTGACACACACCGCGCAGGGTCCGTACACGGTGCGCGCAGTGTGTGCGGACCCTGCGCAGTGTGTGCGAGCGCGCGCCGGGTGACAAGATGACGGCGGCGTGACATGCCGACACGAGCAAGACCCTGTGATGAGGAGTAGGACGTGCCAGAGCACAACGCGGACCTGGTGATCCTCGGCGGCGGATCGGGCGGCTACGCCTGCGCGCTGCGGGCGGCCGAGCTGGGGATGTCGGTCGTGCTCGTCGAGCGCGACAAGCTGGGCGGCACCTGCCTGCACTACGGCTGCATCCCGACCAAGGCGCTGCTGCACGCCGCCGAGGTCGCCGACAACGCCCGCGAGGGCGACCGGATCGGGGTCAAGAGCTCGCTGGCGGGCATCGACATGGCGGGCGTCAACTCCTACAAGGACGGCGTCGTCGCGAAGCTCTACAAGGGCCTGCAGGGTCTGGTGAGGTCCCGCAAGATCGAGTTTGTCGCGGGTGAAGGCCGGTTCGAGGCGCCGAACGCGGTCACGGTGGGCGGCGAGCGCTACGTCGGTGGCAAGGTCGTCCTCGCCACCGGCAGCTACGCGCGGACGCTTCCCGGCCTCGAGATCGGCGGCCGGATCATCACGAGCAACGAGGCACTCCGGCTGGAGGAGGTGCCGCGCAGCGTCGTGATCCTGGGCGGCGGCGTGATCGGCGTCGAGTTCGCGTCGGTCTTCAAGAGCTTCGGCGCCGAGGTCACCGTCGTCGAAGCGCTGCCTCGACTGGTCCCCAACGAGGACGAGTTCGCCTCCAAGCTCCTGGAACGCGCGTTCCGCAGGCGCAAGATCGCCTTCAAGACGGGTGTGAAGTTCACCGGGGCCAAGCAGGGCGACAGCAGCGTGGCGGTGTCGTTGGAGTCGGGCGAGGAGCTCGAGGCCGAGCTGCTGCTCGTCGCGGTCGGCCGCGGCCCCAACACCGCCAACGCAGGCTACAGCGAAGCGGGCGTCCGGATGGAGCGCGGCTTCGTCCTCACCGACGAGCGGCTGCGCACCAACCTCCCCGACGTCTACGCGCTCGGCGACATCGTCCCCGGCCTGCAGCTCGCCCACCGGGGCTTCGCCCAGGGCATCTTCCTCGCCGAGGACATCGCGGGCCTGAACCCGCCCGTGATCAACGAGGCTGGCATCCCCCGGGTCACCTACTGCGAGCCCGAGGTCGCCTCCGTCGGCCTCACCGAGGCGCAGGCCCGCGAGCAGTACGGCGAGATCCAGACGCTCACCTACGACCTCGCAGGCAACGGCAAGAGCCAGATCCTGCAGACCCAGGGCGCGATCAAGCTCGTCAAGCAGGGGTCGGAGGGAACACCGGGCCCGGTGGTGGGCATCCACATGGTCGGTGCCAGGGTCGGCGAGCTGATCGGCGAGGCCCAGCTCGTCTACAACTGGGACGCCCAGGCCGAAGACGTCGCCGCGTTGATCCACGCCCACCCCACCCAGAACGAGGCGTTCGGCGAGGCGCACCTGGCGCTGGCCGGCAAGCCCCTGCACAGCCACTCCTGACCTCACGCACTCTGACCTCACGTGAACTGACAAGATCGAGGAGCTATGTCCTTCTCCGTCCAGATGCCCGCCCTCGGTGAGAGCGTCACCGAGGGCACTGTGACCCGGTGGCTCAAGCAAGAAGGCGACCGGGTCGAGGTCGACGAGCCGCTGCTGGAGGTGTCCACCGACAAGGTCGACACCGAGATCCCGTCGCCTGCCGCGGGCGTGTTGGAGCGGATCGTCGCAGGTGAGGACGATACCGTCGAGGTCGGCGGCGAGCTGGCGGTGATCGGCGACGGGTCCGCGTCGGCGTCGGCTCCCGCCGAGGAACCCGCGCCGTCCGCCACCGCCGAGAAGCCTGCTGCCCCCGAGGAGCCCGCCCCCGTTCCCAGCGCGACCGAGGAGCCCGCCCCCGCGCCGCGGGCCTCGGCCAAGTCCACCGGGTCCGGCCACGCGGTGACCATGCCGGAGCTGGGCGAGAGCGTTTCCGAGGGCACGGTCACGCGCTGGCTCAAGCAGGTCGGCGACCAGGTCGAGGTCGACGAGCCGCTGCTGGAGGTGTCCACCGACAAGGTCGACACCGAGATACCCTCCCCCGTCGCGGGCACGCTCCTGGAGATCACTGCGGCCGAGGACGAGACCGTCGACGTCGGCGGCCAGCTGGCGCTGATCGGCGACGCGGACGCAGTATCCGAGGAGGCCCCGCCCGCCGAGGAGCCGACCCCCGACCCCCAACCCGAGCCCGCGCCGAAGCCCACGGCAGCGCCTGCCGAGGCGTCGACCGATTCGGCGCCCCCCGCAGCGGCGCCGCCCGCCGAGGCGCCGCCCGCCGAGCCTGCGGCCGAGCAGCCCGCGTCGACGGGCAACGGCGCGGCCCCCTACGTCACGCCGCTTGTGCGGAAGTTGGCCGCGGAGCACTCCGTCGACCTGTCGACGATCACCGGGTCCGGCGTCGGCGGACGCATCCGCAAGCAGGACGTGCTGGCCGCCGCCGAGGCCGCGAAGCCCGCGCCGGAACCGGAGCCCGAGCCCGCCGCCCCGGCTCCCGCGGCGGAGTGGGCGCCGACGGCCCCGGCGTCCCGGGCCGCTCCCGCCGCCCCGACCACGGCGGCCCGACCGGCCGCGGGCGGACCACAGCCGGGCACCACCGTCAAGCTGCCGCGGCTGCGGCAGGTGATCGCCCAGCGGATGACCGAGTCGCTGCGCGTGTCGGCCCAGCTGACGACCGTGCAGGAGGTCGACCTCACCCGCGTGGCCCGCCTGCGCAGCCGCGTGAAGGACGAGTTCGAGCGCCGTGAGGGCATCAAGCTCACCTTCCTGCCCTTCTTCGCGAAGGCCACGGTGGAGGCGCTCAAGCAGTTCCCCTCGGTGAACGCGTCGATCAACGACGAGGCCAGGGAGGTGACCTACCACGGCAACGTCCACCTCGCCATCGCCGTGGACACCCCCCGCGGACTGCTCGTCCCGGTGATCAAGAACGCCGAGGATCTCAACATCGCCGGGCTGGCCAAGAGGATCGCCGACGTCGCCGCGCGCACCCGCGACGGCAAGATCGGGCCGGACGAGCTGTCGGGCGGCACCTTCACGATCACCAACATCGGCAGTGTCGGTGCGCTGTTCGACACACCGATCATCAACCAGCCCCAGGTCGCGGTCCTGGGCACCGGCGCGATCATCCGGAAGCCGCGGGTGGTCGACGGGCCCGACGGCGAGCCGGTGATCGCCATCCGCTCGGTATGCCTCCTCCCGCTCACCTACGACCACCGCCTCGTCGACGGGGCGGACGCCGGCCGGTTCATCTCGGCGATCCGAGCGCGGTTGGAGGCAGGCGAGTTCGAGGTATAAGGCCGTGCGCGGAAAGCGTCGCGAGGGCCACATTTTCCGCCCACGACCTCGTTCGGCTCGCGCGGCTGGGCGGTCTCGGACAGGATCTTCCCCGTGCGCGTAGTCATCGCCGGGTCGTCCGGTCTGATCGGAACCGCCCTCGTAGCTCATCTCCGTGAGGTCGGCCACGACGTCCTGCGTCTGGTGCGCCGCGCCCCCGCCGCACCCGACGAGCGCGGATGGGACCCGCCTGCGGGCCGCATCGACCCTGGGACGTTCGACGGCGTCGACGGGGTGGTCGGCCTCGGCGGCGTCGGGATCGGGGACCGGCCATGGAGCGGCGCCCGCAAGCAGCTGATCCGTGACAGCCGCAACGTCCCCACCGAGGTGCTCGCCACGGCGGTGGCCGAGAACGGGGTACCGGCGTTCCTCTCGGCGTCGGCCGTCGGGTACTACGGCGACACCGGCCAGCACGCGGTGGACGAGAGGTCGCCCTCGGGCGGCGGTTTCCTCGCCGAGGTGTGCCGGGAATGGGAGGCGTCCGCGCAGAAGGCCAAGGACGCCGGAGCCCGCGTGGTGCACCTGCGCACCGGTCTCGTCCTCGCCCCGGCAGGCGGGCTGCTCGGCACGCTCAAACCGCTCTTCAAGCTGTTCCTCGGCGGTCGGCTCGGGTCGGGCACCCAGTTCATGCCGTGGATCTCGCTCGACGACGAGGTCGGCGGCATCCGGCATGTGCTGGAGAACACCGACCTCAGCGGCCCCGTCAACCTCACTGGGCCGACGCCGGTCACCAACGCCGAGTTCACGACGGCGCTCGCGGGCGCCGTGCACCGACCGACGTCGATCCCCGTGCCCGCTTTCGCGATCAAGGGTGTGCTCGGCGCGATGGGCGAGGAGCTGCTGCTGTTCGGACAGCGTGCGGTGCCCGCGCAGCTGGAGGCCACCGGCTACGAGTTCCGCCACCTGACCGTCGGTGACGCGCTGTCCGCGGCGCTGGACCGGTGACCGGACACGAGGTCGTCGTCGTCGGCGCCGGACTCGCCGGGCTCCGCGCCGCAAGCGTGCTGGCGCGCCGAGGGCTCGATGTCGTGGTGCTCGACGCCGCGGATCGGCCGGGCGGGCGCGTCGCCACCGACCTGGTCGACGGCTTCCGCCTCGACTGCGGCTTTCAGGTACTCAACACGCTTTACCCCGCGCTGCGCGCCACGGCCGACCTCGCCGCACTGCACCTGCGGCCGTTCGTCTCCGGCGCGGCGATCCGCGGCGAGGACGGCGGGCTGCACACCTTCGGCAACCCGCTTCGCCGCCCGGGGCTGGCGTGGGCGACCGCCGTCGACGGGCTCTTCGGCCCGATCGCCAAGGCCCGGCTCGTTGCCTGGACGATGCGGGTGCTCGCGACGCCACCCCAGCGCGCGGCGGCGCGGATCGACCGGTCCGCAGCTCGCGACCTGGCCGCCGCCCACCTCGACGGCCCGGTCGTCGAGCGCTTCCTGCGGCCGTTCCTGTCCGGTGTGCTCGGCGAGCGCGAACTCGTGACCTCGGCGGCCTACGTGCGACTGGTGTGGCGCTGCTTCGCGCTGGGGACGATCGCCGTGCCCGCCGCGGGCATGGGCGCGCTCCCGGCCCAGCTCGCCGGGGCGCTGCCGGAGAAGGCGTTGTGGACGGGCAGGCGGGTCACGCGGGTCGAGCCGGGTCACGTGGCGGTCGACGGGGAGACGCTGTCGGCGCGCGCGGTCGTCGTCGCCACCGATCCGCGCGCCGCTGCCGAGCTGCTGCCCGGCCTCGGCGTACCCGCGCTGCACACCTTGACGACCTACCATCACGCGGCGCCGACACCCCCCGCGGACGAGCCGATCCTGCACCTCGACGCGACGGGCGGGCCGATCGCGAACACCGTCGCCATGCCCGACGCCTACGCCCCGGCCGGGCGCACGCTCGTGTCGTCGACGATTGTCGGCGAGGCCATCCCCGAACCCGTCGTCCGCCGCGAGCTGGCCCGGATCTACGGCGCCTCGACCGAGGACTGGGAGCTCCTACGCACTGACGAAGTGCGCGGCGCACTCCCGGCGTTTCCGGCCGGGCGGCCGGTGGCGAGCGCCGTGGACCTCGGGGAGGGCCTGTTCGTGGCAGGCGACCACCGCGACACACCGTCGCAGCAGGGCGCGCTGGTCAGCGGGCGCAGGGCGGCAGAAGCGGTGCTGTCGCACCTGCGGACCTA
>CAWGYF010000030.1:0-41040 GCA_963826705.1 uncultured Actinomycetota bacterium | reverse complement strand
TACCTACATCTCAGCGGTTGTGCCCGAGACGGGCGGGCTTTCAGGGCAGAAAATCGGACATCAGCACCACCAGCCTCACGGGCACCTTATTTTCGGATCAGTCCCCATGTCCTTGTGAGGACGCCGCGCGGGCGTGAAAATAGGCGCCGGGCGGGTCTGTGCGGACCGGCAAGTTTGGTGTGCCCGCCGGATCGCCTATTTTCCGGTCAGAGCGTGTGGTGTCGGCCGGTGGCCGACCTTCCGTGAGGACCCCCGAAGGTCTGCGAGGTCGGGCCGGGCGGCGCGGTCTCGGCCCCCGCTTTCTCGCTGTGGTTGGCTGGTGGTCGTGCTCGAGCTGACGGAGGACCCGGTCCAGCTGTGCGCCGCCCTCGTGAACGTGCGCAGCGTGTCGGGGGATGAGGCGGCGCTGGCGGATCTCGTCGAGGCCGCGTTTCAGAAGCAGGCGCCCCACCTGGAGGTGTTGCGCAGCGGCGACGCGGTGCTCGCCCGTACCCATCTCGGTCGGGAGCGGCGGGTGCTGCTCGCCGGTCACCTCGACACCGTCCCGGTCGCCGACAACCTGCCCAGCCACCGCGACGGCGATCTGCTCTACGGCTGCGGCACCTCGGACATGAAGGCGGGGGACGCCGTCTTCGCGCACCTCGCGGCGACGCTCGTGAGTCCCCGCCACGACTTGACGGTCGTCTTCTACGACTGCGAGGAGGTCGAAGCGCCCCGCAACGGCCTGGGCAGGATCGAGCGTGACCACCGGGAGTGGCTGGACGCCGACCTGGCTGTGCTGGGTGAGCCGACGAGCGGGGCCGTCGAGGCCGGATGCCAGGGCACGCTGCGGGCGGAGGTCACCACCCGCGGCCGCCGAGCGCATTCGGCGCGGTCGTGGCTGGGCGTCAACGCAATCCACGCGGCAGAGGAGGTGCTGCACCGGCTGCGGGCCTACGCGCCGCGGGACGTGCCGATCGACGGCTGCGTCTACCGGGAGGGCCTGCAGGCGGTGCGCGTCGCGGGCGGTGTCGCGGGCAACGTGGTGCCGGACGAGTGCGTGGTGACGGTCAACTTCCGCTTCGCGCCCGACCGGGACGTGGCCGGAGCCGAGCAGCACGTCCGCGACGTCTTCGAAGGGTTCGACGTGGTCGTCACCGACCGGTCGCCAGGCGCGCTCCCCGGACTGCACGCCCCGGCCGCACAGGAGTTCCTGGCGGCGACGGGCGCGGCGGCGACGGCGAAGTACGGGTGGACCGACGTCGCGCGCTTCGCCGCACTCGCCATCCCCGCTGTCAACTATGGCCCCGGGGACCCGAACCTGGCACACACCCGCGAGGAGCACGTGGACGTGCGCCGCATCGTCGACGCCGTCGAGGTGCTGCGGCGGTACCTGGCCTGACTCGCGCCCCCGTGACCCGCCGAAGGGCAGGCTCGGTCGGCTGCCGGTAGGCGTCATTACGCTGGTTTGCATGAGTACGAACGGGCCGGATCGGCATCCGGAGGAAAGGCAGCGCGGCGCAGTCGTGTTGCGCCGGGAGCGCCGCAACGAGTCCACCACCACTGATCAGCGACTGCTGGATTCCCGTGGGCACAGCGACTGGGTGCACACAGATCCGTGGCGGGTGCTGCGTATCCAGGCCGAGTTCGTAGAGGGCTTCGGGGCGCTGGCCGAGCTGCCGCGCGCGGTCACGGTGTTCGGGTCGGCGCGCACTCCACGCGACCACCCCGAGTACGCCACCGGACGGGCACTGGGCACGGCATTGGCGGAAGCGGGCTATGCGGTGATCACCGGCGGCGGCCCCGGCGTGATGGAGGCGGCCAACCGGGGATGCTCGGAGGCGGGCGGCTACTCGGTCGGGCTGGGCATCGAACTGCCCTTCGAGCAGGGTCTCAACGACTGGGTCGACGTCGGCATCAACTTCCGCTATTTCTTCGCCCGCAAGACGATGTTCGTGAAGTACTCGCAGGCGTTTGTCTGCCTTCCCGGCGGCTTCGGCACCTTGGACGAGCTGTTCGAGGCGCTCACGCTGGTGCAGACGAAGAAGGTCACCAAGTTCCCCGTCGTTCTGCTGGGCACCGAATACTGGGGCGGGCTCTACGACTGGATCGAGAAGACCGTCCTCGACGGAGGCAAGATCGGCCAGAAGGACATGGCGCTGCTCCACGTCACCGACGATGTGGACGACGCTGTGCGCGCGGTCCACGACGCCTACCGGGCGTGGGAGGACGCGCACTGATGCACGTCGGGTTCGGTGGAGCGCACCGGTGACCGCCGTCTGCGTGTACTGCGCCTCCGCGGACGGGATCGAACAGCGCCACATCGCGTTGGCCGCTGAGGTGGGACGGCGGATCGCTGAACGTGGCTGGTCGCTGGTCTCCGGCGGCGGGCGGCGCTCGATGATGGGTGCGGTCGCCTCGGCGGCGCGCACCGGTGGCGCACACACGACCGGCGTCATCCCGCGCTCCCTCGTCGACCTGGAGTGGGCCGATCACGAGTCCGACGAGCTGCTGATCGTCGACACCATGCGCGAGCGCAAGGCGGTGATGGAAGCCAGGGCAGACGCGTTCCTTGCGCTGCCCGGCGGGCTCGGCACCTGCGAGGAGCTCTTCGAGATCTGGACGGCAGGGTACCTGCGGATACATGCCAAACCCGTGGTGCTGCTCGATCCCGACGGGCACTGGACCGGTCTCCTCGAGTGGGTGCGGGGCCTGTCCGGCCAGGGGTTCCTGCACCGACATGCCATCGAGCGGCTCGTCGTCACCACAGACGTGGACGCGGCGCTCGACGCGTGCGCGGCGCCGGTGGCTGCATGACCGGACCGGGTCGGGAGTCGCAGCAGGGTGGCACAGCTGCGACTCAGTCGGAGCAGTGTCACCCTGCTGCAATCGCGGGCGGGGCGGAGGCGGGAGCGGGGCCGGGCCGCTTCGATTCGGCAGCCGCGTCCCCGCGCAGAACCGAGCGCTCGTCATGGCGATCGTGAACCGCACACCCGACTCGTTCTACGACCGCGGGGCCACGTTCACCGACGCCGCGGCGATGGCCAAGGTCGACGCCGCCGTGGCCGAGGGCGCCGACATCATCGACATCGGCGGGGTGAAGGCGGGTCCCGGTGCCGAGGTCGGTGTCGTGGAGGAGGTCCGTCGGGTCGTACCGTTCGTCGCCGCGGTCCGCGCGCGCCATCCCGACGTCGTGATCAGCGTCGACACGTGGCGCGGCGTGGTGGGGAGGGCCGCAGTGGCGGAGGGCGCCGACCTGCTCAACGACACCTGGGCGGGCGCGGACCCGGCGCTCGGGGAGGTGGCCGCGGAGTTCGGCGTCGGCATCGTCTGCTCGCACACCGGGGGCGCGGTGCCGCGCAGCAGACCGCACCGCGTGCGCTACGCCGACGTGGTGGGCGACGTGATCGCCGAGGTCGCCGGGCAGGCGGAGCGGCTGGTCGCGCGCGGTGTGCCGCGCGAGGGGATCCTCGTCGACCCGACCCACGACTTCGGCAAGAACACCTTCCACGGGCTGGCCCTGCTGCGCCACTGCGACCGGCTCGTCGCCACGGGCTGGCCGGTGCTGATGGCGTTGTCCAACAAGGATTTCGTCGGCGAGACCCTCGGCGTCACCGAGGTCACCGAGCGGTTGGAGGGCACACTCGCCGCCACCGCGCTGGCCGCCGCCGCGGGGGCCAGGGTGTTTCGGGTCCACGAAGTGTCGGCCACGCGCCGTACTGTGGAGATGGTCGCGTCCATCGTCGGCACCCGGGCCCCGGCCCGCACGGTGCGTGCGCTGGCGTGAGCAGCGTTCAAGGCACCTGAGCGCATTCAGGGTTCATTCAGGGTTACAGCCCTCGCGGCAACGGCGCCGCTCCCCACCCACCGCTGTGAGGAGAGGCCCGTGGACGAGATCGTCGAGCAGTGGTTCGCCCGCCGCACGTGGCAGGAACCGCCGTGGAGCATTCCCGAGCTGGTGGCCGCGAAGGGCACCAGGCGCGTGTCGGTCGTACTGCCCGCGCTGGACGAGGAGGCCACGGTGGGCGCGATCGTCGCCGCCGTCGTCCCGCTGACCCGCGGCCCCGCCCCGTTGGTCGACGAGCTGGTCGTGATGGACTCCGGATCCACCGACCACACGATCGAGATCGCCACCGCCGCGGGTGCCACGGTGGTGCGGCGCGGCGACGTCGTCCCGGAGCTCGAACCGCTGCCGGGCAAGGGCGAGGTGCTCTGGCGGGCGCTCGCCGCCACCACCGGCGACGTGCTGTGCTACCTGGACTCCGACCTGGTCGACTTCGATCCCGCGTTCGTCCCCGCGCTGCTGGGCCCGCTGCTGGTCGAGCACGGCGTACACCTGGTGAAGGGGTTCTACCGGCGCCCGCTGCGGCTGGAGACCTCCGAGGTCGACACGGGCGGAGGCCGCGTCACCGAGCTGCTGGTGCGGCCGTTGCTCGCCGCGCTGCGGCCCGAGCTGGCGAGCGTCGTGCAGCCGCTGGGCGGGGAGTACGCGGGCACCAGGGAGCTGCTGGAGTCCCTCCCGTTCGCCGCCGGGTACGGCGTGGAGATCGGGCTGCTGCTCGACGCACACGCCCAGCTCGGCCTCGACGCGATCGCCCAGGTGAACCTCGGGGTCCGCAAGCACCGCAACCGGTCGCTGCTGCAGCTGGGCGTGATGGCCCGCCAGATCCTCGCCGCCGCGCTCGCGCACTGCGGGGTTCCCGAATCCGGTGGAGCGTTGACCCAGTTTGTGCAGGTGGGCGGAGAATGGCTGCCGTCGGTCACCCCGGTGGCCGTGGCCGAGCGGCCCCCCATGCGGGAGCTGCGCGTGCGCTGAGCCGCGGCCGTGGTGGGATGGCCGGGTGGGCACCGCGTTGGTCTACCTCATCGTCGTCGCCGCGGTGGCGGCTGCCTTCTTCGGCGTTGCCGCGTGGGGGTTCGGGCGGGGTGAGGAGCTCGCGCCGCTCGCCCCCGACGCCACGCCCACCCGGCTGCCGTCGAACGGCATCCGCGGCGAGGACATCCGCGATCTCCGCTTCCCCCAGGCCGTCCGGGGATACCGGATGACCGAGGTGGACTGGGTGCTCGACCGGCTTGCCGAGGAGCTCGACCGCGTCACCGCCGAGCGCGACGAGCTGAAACAGGCCGTGCGCGAATAAGCGTTGTCCCGACCACCTTTTCCGCGCACGACCGCCTTTCCGCGCACGAGCACCGCGCGCACGAGCACCGGAGGTTTCGCAGTGAGCCGTGTCGAGCTGACCGTGCCAGTCGACGTGCGCGCCCCCGCCGAGGCGGTCTGGCGCACGGTCACCGACTGGCCCGGCCAAGGCGACTGGGTCATCGGCACGCGGGTCGAGGTCGAGGGCGGCGGCGACGGCCGTCACCTCGGTGCCCGGCTGCGGGCGTTCACCGGCGTGGGTCCGGTCGGTTTCCTCGACACGATGGAGATCGTCGAGTGGGATCCGCCACTGCGCTGCCTCGTCCGCCACACCGGGAAGGTCGTGCGCGGCGACGGCGTGTTCGAGGTCGTCCCGCTGGGTGCGGAGCTCACGCGGTTCGTCTGGACGGAGCTCGTCGACCTCCCGTTCGGCGCCCTCGGTGTGCTGGGCTGGCGGGTCGCGGCGCCCGCTGTCCGGTGGGGGATCGCGCGCTCGCTGCGGACGATGGCGCGCCGATGCGAGGCGGAGCACCACGCCGGTGGGTGAGCAGGCGAAGGACGAGCGTGGCCGGTGCGGCTGGGCGATGTCCGCGCCCGAGTACCTGGCCTACCACGACGACGAGTGGGGCTATCCGCTGCACGGCGTCAGCGCGCTGTTCGAGCGGCTCACGCTGGAAGGCTTCCAGTCCGGCCTGTCCTGGCTGATCATCCTGCGCAAACGGCCTGCGTTCCGGTCCGCGTTCGCCGGGTTCGATCCCGCGGCCGTCGCCGCCTTCGGCGACGCCGATGTCATGCGGCTGCTGGGCGACGCGGGCATCATCCGCAACCGGTCGAAGATCGAGGCCACCGTGGCGAACGCCCGCGCGGTGCTCGAGCTCGACACTCCGCTCGACGAGCTGATCTGGTCGTTCGCGCCCGCCGCCCACGTCCGTCCCGCCACGCTCTCCGACGTCCAGGCCGTCAGCCCCGAGTCGGCGGCGATGGCCAAGGAGCTCAAGCGGCGCGGGCTGCGCTTCGTCGGGCCGACGACCTGCTACGCGCTCATGCAGGCCGCCGGGTTGGTCGACGACCACGTTCGGACCTGTTGGCGGGCCGCGCCCACCGGGTAGCCGAACGTGACGCGCAGGCCCGGTTGATCGCTCCGATTAACGGCTGGTCGGATCGATGAGGAAAGATGGACGGTGAGGCATCCCGCCGTGCGCTCCCCATCGCGCTGCGGAGAGCCGAACTCCACCCGCAACGGCTGGAACCGGTAAGAGAACGACGGAGGGAGCAGGAGATGGCCGCGATGAAGCCCCGGACCGGAGACGGTCCCCTGGAGGTGACCAAGGAGGGTCGGGGCATCGTGATGCGCGTACCGCTCGAGGGCGGTGGTCGTCTTGTGGTGGAGATGTCGGCCGAGGAGGCCAGCGACCTGGGCGATGCGCTGAAGGCTGCTTCCGGCTGAAGGAACTCAGACTCCGTGGACGGCACCGTCTCCCGAATAGTCGGGGCCGGTGCCGTTCTGTGAACAGGAGCGCCTAGGCGTCAGACCAGCGCACGGTAGATGTCGACGGTGCGCGCGGCCGCCGTCTCCCACGCGAACTCCCGTTTGGCGCGCTCGCGGCCTGCCTCCCCCATCGCCTTCGCGCGCGGCGGGTCGGCGAGCAGCTCGTTGACCGCCGTGGCCAGGCCCAGGCGGAACTCCTCGATCTCGCGCTCGTCGAAGTGCACGAGCAGGCCGGTGCGGCCGTCGTCGACGACCTCGGGGATGCCGCCAACATCGGACGCGACGACGGCCGTGCCGCATGCCATCGCCTCCAGGTTCACGATCCCCAGCGGTTCGTACACCGACGGGCAGACGAACACGGTCGACGCGGACAGCACCTGCCGCACCGAGGTCGTCGGGAGCATCCCGCGCACCCACACGACACCCGGGCGCGCGGTCGCCAGCTCCGCGACCGCCTTCTCGGTCTCCTCCGCGATCTCGGGGGTGTCGGGAGCCCCCGCGCACAACACGATCTGGGCTCCCGGATCGATGTGGTGCGCGGCCGCGATGAGGTGCCCGACACCCTTCTGCCGGGTGATGCGCCCGACGAAGACGACGCTGGGCCGGTCCGGGTCGATCCCGTTGGCGTGCAAGGCGTCGCGAGCGGAATCGGGGTGGTACAAGGCCGTGTCGATGCCGTTGTGCACCACGTGCACGCGCGTGGGGTCGAGCGCCGGGTAGCAGTCCAGCACGTCGGTGCGCATGCCCTCGCTCACCGCGATCACGGCGTCGGCGCCCTCGTACGCGGTGCGCTCCACCCACGAGGAGAGCCGGTACCCGCCGCCGAGCTGCTCGGCCTTCCACGGCCGCCTCGGCTCCAGCGAGTGCGCCGTGACGACGTGCGGCACCCCATAGAGGATCTTGGTGAGGTGCCCGGCCATGTTGGCGTACCAGGTGTGGGAGTGCGCGAGGTCCACCCCGTCGAGCGCGGCGACCATCGACAGGTCCACGCCGAGGTACTGCAGCGCGGCGTTGGCCGACGCGAGCCCCTCCGGCACCGCGTGGGCCTGCGCTCCTTCGCGGGGTTCGCCGAAGCAGTGCACGTCGACGTCGACGAGCGCGCGTAGCGCAGGAACAAGATGCTCGACGTGCACACCCGCCCCTCCGTAGACGTCGGGGGGGTACTCGCGGGTGAGCAGGCCGATGCGCACCTGCAGCACCGTAGTACCTCTACGGCCGCTCAACGAGGCAAAGTTCACGTCGCAGCGGCAAGCAGTGGTGGTCAGCCACGCACTGAGAGCACTATGGTCGGGCGCGTGACCGGCGTCCGCATTTCGCCCGCTTCTCCTCGCGGGTTGACCGCGAACGTCCTGGGCATCGTCCTGGCTGGCGGTGAGGGCAAAAGGCTCTGGCCGCTTACCGCCGATCGGGCGAAGCCTGCCGTTCCGTTCGGCGGCAACTACCGGCTGATCGACTTCGTGCTCTCCAACCTCGTCAACGCCGGACTGCACCGGATCTGCGTGCTCACCCAGTACAAGTCGCACAGCCTCGACCGACACATCTCGACGACGTGGCGGCTCTCGAGCGTGCTCGGGCAGTACATCACCACGGTGCCCGCGCAGCAGCGCCTCGGCCGCCGCTGGTACACCGGAAGCGCCGACGCGATCTTCCAGAGCCTCAACCTCGTCTACGACGAGATGCCCGACTACATCGCGGTGTTCGGCGCCGACCACGTCTACCGCATGGATCCGGGCCAAATGCTCGCCGCGCACATCGCGAGCGGCGCGGGCGCGACGGTCGCCGGGATCCGGGTGCCCCGCGCCGAGGCGAAGGCCTTCGGCTGCATCAACACCGACGCGACCGGGCGCATCAGCGAGTTCCTGGAGAAGCCCAGCGACCCGCCGTCGGTGCCCGACGACCCCGAGGTGGCCTTCGCGTCGATGGGCAACTACGTCTTCACCACCGAAGCGATGCTCGACGCCCTCAAAGCCGACGCCGAGGACGGCGACTCCGACCACGACATGGGCGGCGACATCATCCCGCGCATGGTCAACCAGGGCGACGCGCACGTCTACGACTTCGCCGAGAACGTCGTGCCCGGCGCCACCGACCGCGACGCGGGCTACTGGCGCGACGTCGGGACGATCGACGCGTACTACGAGGCGCACACCGACCTCGTGTCCGTACATCCGATCTTCAACCTCTACAACCAGTGCTGGCCGATCCGCACGGCGATGGCGCCGCTGCCGCCCGCCAAGTTCGTGGAGGGCGGGATCGCGCAGGACTCGATCGTCGGCGCGGGCACGATCATCTCCGGAGCGATCGTGCGCCGGTCGGTCATCAGCCCGAACGTGCGGATCGCGGCAGGCGCCGAGGTGTCCGACTCGGTCGTGATGCCCGGCGTGCACGTCGGCAGGGGGGCCGTGGTGCGGGGCGCCATCCTGGACAAGAACGTGCAGATTCCCGACGGCGCCCTCGTGGGCGTCGACCTCGCCACCGACCGTGCCCGCTACACCGTCAGCCAGGGCGGCGTCGTGGTGCTCGGCAAGGGCGTCATCGCGCTTTGATCGCGGCGAGCAGGCCGTCGCCGAGAGGCAGAAGGGTGGGAGCGAGCCGGTCGTCCTCGCGCACCCGGCTGGTCACCTCGCGCAGCGCGACGGTGGCGGTGTCGGTCGCCTCCGGGTCCAGCACCCCTGCCGTGAGCACACCGTGCAGCGCGACCACGCCGCCGGGCCGCAGCAGCCGCAGGGCCTCGTCGAGGTAGCGGGGGTGGTCGGCGGGGCTCGTGTCGACCAGCACCAGGTCGTAGCCGCCGTCGGTGAGCCGGGGCAGCACCTCGAGGCCCATGCCGTTGATCAGCCGGATCCGGGAAGGCCCGTTGCCGGACGCCGTGAACGCGGCTCTGGCGATGCGCTGGTGCTCGGGATCGCTGTCGATGGAGGTCAACACGCCGTCCGGGCGCATGCCCCGCATCAGCCACAGGCCCGACAGCCCCGTGCCGGTGCCGACCTCCACGACCGCCCTGGCCCGGATCGCGGACGCGAGGAAGCACAGCGCCGTCCCCACCCCGGGGGACACGGGGACGCACCCGAGGACGCCCGCGGCGGAGCGTGCGTCGAGCATCACGTCGTCTTCCACCGCGTAGGACTCGACAAGATCGGCATTAGCCTGGCCGTACATGGTCGCTGAGGTTACTGGCGGCGGGGGTCCCGCGCTTTCACAGGCTTCTCTCAGACGCTTCTCACCCATCGTTCACCGGCATCAGGCACCGTGGTCTCATCGGTCGGGGTCGTAGGCCGGTGGCGGGTCCGGGAACATGGAAGCCCGGTCGGCCGTTGTCGGGAGCGGTACGACCCGCCGCAGGAGGTGCCACCCCACGATGACCGAAAGCCCCGCCACGTCGACTCATCTGTCGGCAGAGACGGTGCTGCCCGGAGACGGCGTCGACTGGACGCCGCCGAGCTGGGACGATGTCGTCCGGGAGCACGCCGACCGGGTCTACCGGCTGGCGTACCGGCTCACCGGCAACCAACACGATGCCGAGGACCTCACCCAGGAGACGTTCGTGCGGGTGTTCCGCTCGCTGTCCTCCTACAAGCCCGGCACCTTCGAGGGTTGGCTGCACCGCATCACCACGAACCTCTTCCTCGACATGGTCCGCCGCCGCGCGCGCATCCGGATGGAGGCGCTGCCGGAGGACTCCGACCGCATTGCCGGGCGCGGTCCCGAGCCGGAGCAGGTGTTCTCCGACACCCATCTGGACCCGATGCTGCAGGAGGCGCTCGACGAGCTGCCCCCCGAGTTCCGCGCCGCAGTTGTCCTGTGTGACGTCGAAGGTCTGTCCTACGAGGAGATCGGGGCGACTCTCGGCGTGAAGCTGGGTACGGTGAGAAGCAGGATCCACCGCGGACGTGCGGCGCTGCGCAGCTCGCTGGAGCGTCGCCGCGCGGCGGTCGCGCAAGAGCGGGAGTTGCAGGAGGTCGTCGGGTGACTGCTAGTGGGCGGCGCTTCTCGGTCGAGCTCCCCGATTGGGGGCAGGACCACCTGTCGGCCGAAGCCGTCGCCGCCTATGTCGACGGCGAGCTCGACGACCGTCCGTACGACCGCGCCACCCGCCATCTCGCGACGTGCGGCGAGTGCGCCGCGCAGGTCGTCGCCCAGGGGCAGGCCAGTGCCGCGCTGCAGTCCGCGCGATGCCCCAGCCTCCCGTCGTCGCTGATGAAGAGCTTGCGGTCGATCCCGCAGGCCGCGCAGGTGCCCCCCGCGCCCAACGGCCTGGCGATGACCTCGGACGGCCAGATGGTCGCGATGCTGGCGCCCGCACCCGAGCCGCACCGGTCGAGCACGGCAGGCACGTCTTCTGGGACGTCTCTTGGGCCACCTGCCGGGCTCGCCGAGTCACCGCAGCAGAACAACAAGGGGCTTCGCGGCAGGCTCGGCACCGGTGCCGCCATCTCGGGCCTCGCGCTGGGCGTGCTCGCGCTCGGGGCCGCCATCATCGCGGGCGACGCGCCTCCGTCCGCTACACCGGGACCTGGATCCGGACCGGTCGTGGTCGAGGCCCATCTCCAGCTCCCCTGATCAGGCATCCCGGATACACCCACTTCACCGCTCCTGCGGCAGGCTGAGTACCGACGTCCGCCCGCACCCGCCCAGGAGTGTTCTGCCGCAATGACCGAACACACCGCGGCGGAGCCGGACGTGAGCGGGACGGACCCGCCGTCGCCAGACCCTGCGGCCACTCCGGCTTCCGCCAGGCCTGAGCCGCCGCGGCTGACCCCACGCCCGCTCGACCGCCCTGCGGTCGACCCGGAGACCGCCGCGCTCTTCGGGCGCCCCGACGGCCTCGACGGCGGGTTCTCGGTGCTCTCGCCGGGAACCAACGGCTCCCTTCAGCACGGGGCGGGCAGCTCTGGCCACAACGGCAGGTCGCCGCTGCGCCCGGGGCCGATCCCGCAGGCCGCGCTGGTCACCGCCTACGGCAGGCCGGACGCCGTCGCCGAATCGCTGCAACGGCCGCCGCGCGCGACGGCCGCAGACGAGCAGGCCGACACCGCCTTCTGGGACGCGACCGCCGCCGCCGACCCGTGGCGCAACCCCGAGAGCCCGGTCGGCCTCGGCCCGCCTGCCTGCGCGGTCACCCCACCGGGCCCGGCTGCCCTGATCCCGGGGACCCGCCTCAGCCTGCGGGAGGTGGTCTTCGGCGGCCGCGTGCACCCTCGGGCGTTGGCCGTGCTCGCCGTTGTCGCACTGCTGATCGGCGCCGTCGGTGGGCTCGTCGGCAGGCTGACCGCCGAGGACGCGGCGCGGCTCACCTCGCCGGACCCGACGATCACCCAAGCGGTGGCGGCGAAGGAGCGGCCTGCGGGCTCGGTGGCCGACATCGCCCAGCGCACCGTGCCCGCCGTCGTGTCGGTCGAGGTCAAGGTGGGTGACCAGGGCGGCACCGGCTCGGGTGTCGTCATCGACCCCGCGGGCTACGTCATCACCAACAACCACGTCGTCGCGCCCGCGGCCGACACCCCGGGCGCGGTCATCGATGCGGTCTTCCACGACGGCACCCGCGTGGCGGCGCGCATCGTCGGCCGCGACCCCAAGACCGATCTCGCCGTTCTCAAGGTGGACGTCGCGAACCCGGTCGTCGCGAGCATCGGCTCTTCGACGAGCCTGGCCGTCGGCGACGGCGTGATCGCCATCGGCTCCCCGCTCGGCCTCGCGGGCACCGTCACGTCCGGCATCGTCAGCGCGCTGCACCGCCCGGTGCGGCTGGACGGCACGGGCGACGCCGTCGCGGTCATCGACGCCATCCAGACCGACGCCGCGATCAACCCCGGCAACTCCGGCGGCGCGCTCGTCGACGCCACCGGCGCCGTCGTCGGCATCAACACGGCCATCCGAAGTCTCGGGCAGAACCAGGGCGAGGGCGGCTCGATCGGGCTGGGCTTCGCCATCCCCATCGAGGCCGCGCGGGCGATCGCCGACGAGCTGATCCACACCGGCACCGTCACCCACGCCGAGATCGGGATCAACGCCCGCTCCGTCAGCGACTCGGCCACCGACGGCGCCCAGGTGCAGAACGTGCAGGCGGGGGGAGCCGCCGCGGCGGCGGGCATCGTCGAAGGCGACGTGGTCGTGAAGGTCGGTGACCGGACGGTGGGCGGGGCCGACGAGCTGGTCGTCGCCGTGCGCGCGCACCGGCCCGGCGACGTGGTGCCGGTGATGGTCGTGCGCGACAGCCGCACCCTGACGGTCTCGGTCACGCTCACCGCTGACTGACCTGGTCCGAGTAGAGTCGACGGCGTGTTCGACAGCGTCGGCTGGGGGGAGATCCTGGTCCTGGTCGTGGCCGGGTTGTTCATCCTCGGTCCCGAGCGGCTCCCGGGTGCCGCGGCCTGGGTGGGCCGGTCGATCCGCCAGGTCAAGGAGTACGCAACCGGCGCGCGCGAGCAGCTGCGCAACGAGCTGGGCCCTGAGTTCGACGAGCTGCGCAAGCCGCTGGAGGAGCTGCGCGGCCTGCGCAACTTCAACCCCCGCGCGGCGGCCACCCGCGCCCTGTTCGACGACGACCCGCCCGTGAAGCCCAACGGCTACGCGCCCGGTCCGAACGGCCAGAACGGCGCCGCTCCGAACAGCGCGGTGCCTGATCTCACGAAGCCGCCGCGGCCGTCGCTGGCCAAGAACGAGCTCCCCCCGATCGACGACGACGCCACATAGCCACCCCGGCGGGACGGGCGGACGCCGAGGTGGGGTCGTGGGGGGGTCGTTGGGGGGTCGGGACTGCAGCAGGGTGGCCCTGCTCCGATTGAGTCGCAGCGGTGTCACCCTGCTGCGACCGCCAGGTGGGCGTGCGGTCGCAGCAGTGTCACCCTGCTGCGACCGCCAGGCCGGGCGCGCGCGTGTGCCAGTCCGTGGCCTGCTGGAACGCGTGCGCCAAGGCGAGCACCCGCGCGTCGCCGTGGCGGGGCCCCACGATCTGCAGCCCCACGGGCAGCCCGGAGGCGAACCCGCACGGCACGCTCGCCGCGGGCTGCTGGGTCATGTTGAACGGGTAGGTGAACGGCGTCCACGACGTCCAGCGCTCCCGTGGACGGTGCGCTGCCTCCATGGCCTCCGGCACCTCCACCCCTGCGGTGAACGCCGGGATGGGCAGGGTCGGCGTGAGCAGCAGGTCGTGGCGGGAGTGGAACTCGCCCATCCGGATGCCCAGCTCGTTGCGCAGCGCCAGCGCCTGCAGGTAGGCGACGGCGCTCGTGCGCGCGCCCTGTTCCGCTATGTCGACGAGGCCGGGGTCCATCTTCGCCCGCTCCGCGTCCCCGAGCGGAGCCAGCGACGTCGCGGCTCCCGCGAACCACAGCGTCTCGAACTCGGCGATCGGGTCGGCGAAGCCCGGGTCGACCTCCTCGACCCTGACCCCCAACGTCGCGATCACCTCGACGGCGGACTCGAACGCCGCGGCGACCCCCGCGTCGACGTCGACGTAGCCCAGTGTCGGGCTCACCGCCACCCGCAGTCCGGACACCGGCCGGGCCAGCTCCGCGACGGTCGGGGGAGCGGGGGCCAGCGTCCACGGGTCGCGGGCGTCGGCTCCGGAGACGACGTCCAGCAGCAGCGCGGCGTCCGCTGCCGTGCGCGTGATCGGGCCGACGTGCGACAGCACCCCGAACGGGCTCGCCGGATACAGCGGCACCCTTCCCCACGTCGGCTTGATCGTCGTGACGCCGCAGAAGCCCGCTGGGATGCGCACCGAGCCGCCGCCGTCGGTGCCCAGCGACAGCGGCGCCATCCCCAGCGCGACCGCCGCCGCGCTTCCGCCGGACGAGCCGCCCGAGGTGCGAGCGGGGTTCCACGGGTTGCGGGTGACGCCGGTCAGCGGGGAGTCGGTAACGCCCTTCCAACCCAGCTCGGGGGTGGTGGTCTTGCCGACGATCACGCCGCCGTGCTCCCGCACCCGCGCGACCGCGGGCGCGTCGAGGTCCCACGGGCCTGCCGGGTCGATGGTGTGCGAGCCGCGCAGCGTCGGCCATCCGCGGGTGAGCAGCAGGTCCTTGACCGACACCGGTACGCCGTCGAGCAGCCCGCACGGCTCGTTGCGCGCCCAGCGCCGCTCGGCGGACTGAGCGGCCTCGACCGCGGCCTCCGGTTCGACCAGACAGAACGCGTTGACCTGCGGGTCGAGCCGCACGATCCGGGCCAAGACGGCGCCCGTCACCTCGACCGGGGAGAGCTCGTGGATCCGATAGGCGGCCATCAACTCGACGGCGCTCAGGTCGGCCGGGTCAACCACCGCGGCACCTCCGGTGGGTCGTGCGCGGAAAAGACGGTCCTGGCCACCCTTTCCGCGCACGGGGTTGAGTTGGGCGAAGTGTCACCTTCCCGCACGGGTCAGGCCGGGGTCAGACGGGCGAGATGTTCAGGCTCCGCCCGGCCAGCCCGCGGGCGCGGACGGCGAGTCGGTCGGCGATGCCGCGCAGCACCCTCGCGGCGGGGCTGTCGGGTTCGGCGAGCACGATCGGAATGCCGCTGTCGCCGCATTCGCGCACCCGTGTCTCCAGCGGCACCTGACCCAGGAGCGGGACGGGCGCGCCGAGCGTCGTCGAGAGCGACGCCGCCACCGCCGCCCCGCCGCCGGAGCCGAACACCTCCATCCGGGAGCCGTCGGGCAGCTCCATCCAGGACATGTTCTCCACCACGCCCGCCAGCCGCTGGCGGGTCTGCAGCGCGATCGACCCGGCCCGCTCGGCGACCTCGGCCGCCGCGGTCTGCGGCGTGGTCACGACCAGGAGCTCGGCGTTCGGCACGAGCTGCGCGGTGGAGATCGCGATGTCGCCGGTGCCGGGCGGGAGGTCCAGAAGCAGGATGTCGAGATCGCCCCAATAGACGTCGGAGAGGAACTGCTGCAGCGCGCGGTGCAGCATCGGACCGCGCCAGACCACGGCGTCGTTGCCCGGTGTGAACATCCCGATCGAGATCACCTTCACGCCGTGCGCCTGCGGCGGCATGATCATGTCCTCGACCTTGGTGGGCCGGTCGGTGGTGCCCAGCATGCGCGGCACGGAGTGGCCGTAGATGTCGGCGTCCACCACGCCGACCGACAGGCCGCGCGCCGCCATCGCCGCCGCCAGGTTGACCGTGACCGATGACTTGCCCACACCGCCCTTGCCCGACGCCACGCAATACACCCGCGTGAGCGACCCCGGCAGGGCGAACGGGATGACGGGCTCCGCGGCGTCGCCGCGCAGGTGGCGCCGCAGCGCGGTGCGCTGCTCGTCGCTCATCACGTCCAGCTCGACGCGCACGCCGCTGATGCCCTCGACCTGCTCCACGGCCGCCGTGACCCGGGAGGTGATCGTCTCCCGCATGGGGCAGCCCGCCACCGTCAGGTAGACGGCGACATGCGCGATCCCGTCCGGCGACACCGTGACGCCCTTCACCATGCCGAGCTCGGTGATCGGCTTGTGGATCTCCGGGTCGTCGACGCCCGCGAGCGCGGCGTGTACGGCGTCTTCGATGGTAGTGGTGCTGCTGCTCATGTCCCAACCTTACGTCCGCGCCGCTCGTCAACCGCGGCCCTCGCACTAGGATCTCTGGGTGAGCGATCTCGCGGCCGGGGGGCCGAGCGACACCGCGACCGTCGCCAGAGCACGGCCCAACCGCGACGAGCTGGCCGCCTGGCGGGCGTTTCTGCGCGCGCACGCCGTACTCACCAGGGTGCTCGAGACCGAGCTGCTGGCCGAGCAGGACCTTTCGCTCGCCGCCTACGACGTGCTCGTCCAGCTGGCGGAGGCCCCGGAGCACCGGCTGCGGATGACGGAGCTGGCCGACGCGGTGCTCCTGTCCCGGTCGGGCGTCACGCGCCTGGTCGACCGTCTGGAACGGGGCGGGCTGGTGTCGCGCTGCCCCGTAGAGAACGACGGGCGCGGCGTGGCGGCCCAGCTCACCGACGCCGGGCTCAACAGGCTGCGGGTGGCGTCGCGAACGCACCTCGCCGGGGTGGCGCGGCACTTCGCCGCCCGTCTCGACGCCGAGGACCGCATCGCGCTGGAGCGGATCAGTCGTCGACTGGCCGGATGACGCGCTCGCGCTCCACGAGGCGGTCGCACAGCTTGTCGAGCTCGCCGCGCAGGTACTCGCGGGTCACCATCTCGCCGACCGCCAGCCGCAGCGCGGCCAGCTCGCGGGCGAGGTACTCGGTGTCGGCCTTGGTGCGTTCGGCGCGGGCGCGGTCCTCGTCCAGCGACACCCGGTCGCGGTCGTCCTGGCGGTTCTGGGCGAGCAGGATCAGCGGCGCGGCGTACGCGGCCTGCGTCGAGAACGCCAAGTTGAGCAGGATGAACGGGTAGGGGTCCCACTGCCAGGCGACGGCGAAGACGTTGAGCGCGATCCACACGATCACGAGGACGGTCTGGATCGTCAGGTAGCGCCCGGTGCCCAGGAAGCGCGCCACCCGCTCGGACAGGCGCGCGAAGAACTCGGGATCCCATTCGGGCCTGCGCCGAGACACCAGCGGCTGGTCCAGCCGCTTGCGTGTGGTGATCTCAGGCATCCGCGGCCTCCCGTCCGTTCTCGTTGCCGCTCATGTGGTCCCGCCAGTCCGCGGGCAGCAAGTGATCGAGCAGGTCGTCGACGGTGACCGCGCCGAGCAGGTGATCCCCGGCGTCGACGACCGGGCCTGCCACGAGGTTGTAGGCGGCGAAGTAGCGGGTGAGCTCCGGCATCGTCGCCTCGGCGTGCAGCGTGGCCAGATCGGTGTCGGTGAGACCCGCCACCAGCTCGAACGGGGCCTCGCGCAGCAGCCGTTGGGCGTGGACGCAGCCCAGGTAGCGCCCGGTCGGCGTGCTGCTGGGCGGGCGGCAGACGAAGACCATGCTGGCCAGCGCGGGCGGGATGTCGGGGTTGCGGATGCGGGCCAGCGCCTCGGCGACGGTGGCGTCGGGCCGCAGGACGACCGGCTCCGGCGTCATCAGGCCGCCCGCCGTGTCCGACGCGTAGCGCATCAGCCGCCGCACGGGGGCGGACTCGTCGGGTTCCATGAGCGCGAGCAGGCGGTCGGCGTCGGCGCTGGGCAGCTCCTTCAGCAGGTCGGCCGCGTCGTCGGGCGACATCGCATCCAGCACGTCCGCCGCGCGGTCGGCGCCGAGGTGCTTCACCAGGGTGCGTTGCTCGGCCTCCGACATCTCCTCGAAGACGTCGGCCAGCCGCTCGTCGTCCAAGGTGTCGACCACCTCGTAGCGGCGCTTCACCGGCAGCCCGGCCAGGGTGGCGGCAACGTCGGCGGGCCGCATCGTCTCCAGCACCGACAGCAGCCCGGCCGTGCCCTGCCGATCGGTCAGCGCGAGCCCGGTGACCGCGCTCCAGGCCACGACCTGCGCCTGCCCGCGGCGCCCCAGCCTGCCGCGGCGCTCGCGCACCGCCAGCCTGCCGACGACCCAGTCCCGGGAGCGGGTGCGTTCGACACCGGCGTCGACGACGACGGCGTCGACGCCGGTGTCGACCAGCCGCACCGGGGCGTCGATCAGCTGGCCGACGACGAGCACCTCGTGGGGCCGCTGACGGAACTTGCGCAGGCTCACCGATCCCGTGGACAGCGTGACGGCAGTTCCATCGATGCTGGTCACCCGCAGCATCGGCACGAAGATCCGTCGACGGCTGACCATCTCCACGACCATGCCCAGCACGCGGGGCGGGTTCGCATCGACGCGCAGGCCCGTCACGAGATCGCGCATCTTCCCGATCCGCTCGCCGTCTGGCCCGTAGACCGGAAGCCCGACGAGCCGCGCGACGAAGACGCGATCCATGCTCACGCCGGGAGCCTAGGCCGTGATCCGTGGCGTGGGCTGGGGGGCGACAGCGGCCCGGGGTTGCAGCAGGGTGACACTGCTGCGACTGGGTCGGAGCAGTGTCACCCTGCTGCGATGCGGATATCACCCGGGGATGGGTGAGAAACCAATCACCTCAGGCCGTCGAGCACCACTATCCGTGCCAGCATCAGGGGCAGCCGATCCGGAGGAGTCTTCGACGATGACGACCCGCACCCGTGCCCGCCGTTCCTGCCTCGCTGTGCCGGGGTCCAGCCAGAAGTTCATAGACAAGGCCCGCAGCCTGAATGCCGACCAGGTGTTCCTCGACCTCGAGGACGCCTGTGCGCCGCTGGCCAAGCCGGGAGCGCGGAAGACGATCGTCGCGGCGCTCAACGAGGGCGGCTGGGGCGAGCGGATCCGGGTGGTGCGGGTCAACGACTGGACCACCGAGTGGACCTACCGCGACGTCACCGAAGTCGTCGAAGGCGCGGGCGCCAACCTCGACGCGATCATGCTGCCCAAGGTGCAGACCCCGGAGCAGATCGTGGCGCTGGACCTGCTGTTGACCCAGATCGAGAAGGCCGTGGGCTATGAGGTCGGCCGGATCGGCATCGAGGCGCAGATCGAGAACGCGCTGGGCCTGACGCACGTCAACGCGATCGCCAGCGCGTCCCCCCGGGTGGAGACGATCATCTTCGGCCCGGCCGACTTCATGGCGTCGATCAACATGAAGTCGCTGGTGGTGGGCGAGCAACCGCCTGGCTACGACGTGGGGGACGCCTACCACCACATCCTGATGAGCATCCTGATGGCCGCCCGCGCGTACGACAAGCAGGCCATCGACGGGCCCTACCTGCAGATCAAGGACGTGGAGGGGTTCCGGAGGGTGGCGGGGCGGTCGGCCGCGCTGGGCTTCGACGGCAAGTGGGTGCTGCACCCCGGGCAGATCGACGTGGCCAACGAGACGTTCTCACCTACGCAGAGCGACTACGACCAGGCGGAGAACATCCTCGACGCCTACGACTACTACACGTCGGAGGCGGGCGGGAAGCGCGGCGCGGCGATGATCGGCGACGAGATGATCGACGAGGCGAGCCGCAAGATGGCATTGGTGATCGCGGGCAAGGGCCGCGCCGCCGGGATGGCGCGCACCCACCGCTGGTCGACTCCCGAGAGCTAGTCGGGCTGACCCACCTCGCAGACCTTCGTGGCCCTGGTTGGGCCGCTGGTGGAGGACGAAACTCGGCAGGGTTCGGCCAGAGTCACCAATCTGTCGCGTGCGGTGCGGATCCCTGCCTCTCGACGGCTGCGGCCGGTGACTTCTGCGCCTGCCGGAAACAGGTGCCTGCGAGGCTGGTGGTGCTGATGTCCGATTTCTGCCCTGAAAGCCCGCCCGTCTCGGGCACAACCGCTGAGATGAACCTGGTGGGGTTGCGCTGTCGGGCTGTAGCCCGCTGGCGGTTGTCTCAGGCGCCGGGCCCCGGCGCCTGAGACTGTGCAGTGCCCACGGTGGTTCCGCCTGACCTATGGGCGGTCGAGGCAGGTAGGGCGGCGCGCCACTTCCGCCGATCGTGTTCGGCTGGTGCGGTGGGTGATCGGCAGGAGTGGTGGCAGGGGTGCACGTCTGCACCTGCAGCACCACTGTTGGCGATCTTGCTCGGCTTTGCGCAGGGGTGATCACCGGTTGTGGTGTCCGGGGCACACCTCCGCATTCGTGGCACCACTTGTGCTGATCTTGCCAGCCCAGCCCAGCCCCGCTCCGCCCCAGCCCGCTCCGCCCCAGCCCGCTCCGCCCCAGCCCGCTCCGCCCCAGCCCGCTCCGCCTCAGCCCGCCCGCCCCAGCCCGCTCCGCCCCAGCCCGCTCCGCCCCAGCCCGCTCCGCCCCAGCCCGCTCCGCCCCAGCCCGCTCCGCCCCAGCCCGCCCAGCCCGCTCCACCCGGCCCGCTCCACCCGGCCGCCCCCAGCCCCGCCCGGGCGCGCCCCGGCCCGGGCCTCCGACGACTGCATCGGACGTCGACGCAACGCGCTGGGCCCCGCGGAGCGCCGGTGAGGACGTTCACAGCTAGATATGCCATCTAAGGGGTAGTTTCCGACCAGTACCCAGCGCCGGGATCGAGCATCGACCGGCGGCCCGGGACGCTCGCCAGGAGGACACCATGGCCCGCCTCGCTCAGACCGCCGGTCTCACCGACATCCAGGAGGAGATCCTGGCGACGGTGAAGACATTCGTGGACAAGGAGATCCTCCCGCACGCCACCGCGCTGGAGCATGCCGACGCCTATCCGACCGACATCGTCAACGGCATGAAGGAGATGGGCCTGTTCGGGCTCACCATTCCGGAGGAGTTCGGCGGCCTGGGGGAGTCGCTGCTGACCTACGCGCTGGTCGTCGAGCAGATCGCGCGCGGGTGGATGAGCGTCTCCGGGGTGATCAACACCCATTTCATCGTCGCGCACATGATCACCCAGCACGGCACGGACGAGCAGAAGCAGAAGTACCTGCCGCAGATGGCGCTGGGCGAGACGCGGGGGTCGTTCTCCATGTCCGAGCCCGATCTCGGCTCGGACGTCGCCGCGATCAAGACCAAGGCCGTTGCGGACGGGGACGAGTTCGTCATCGACGGCGCGAAGATGTGGTTGACCAACGGCGGCACGTCGAACCTCACCGCGGTGCTCGTGCGCACCGACGAGGGTGCGGAGCAGCCGTATCAGAACCTGACGTGTTTCCTGGTCGAGAAGCCCGTGGGCTACGGCGAGGTCGCGCCGGGCCTGATCATCCCCGGCAAGATCGACAAGATGGGCTACAAGGGCGTCGACACGACCGAGATGGTGTTCAAGGGCCATCGGGTGCCCGCGGCGAACATCCTGGGCGGGCGCCGTGGTGGCGGCTTCGCGCAGATGATGGATGGGGTCGAGGTGGGGCGGGTCAACGTCGCGGCCAGGGCCTGCGGGATCTCGATCCGCGCGTTCGAGCTGGCCATCGACTACGCCCAGCAGCGCTCGACGTTCGGCAAGCCCATCGCGCAGCACCAGGCGATCGCGTTCAAGCTCGCGGAGATGGCGACGAAGGTCGAGGCCGCGCACCTGCTGATGGTCAACGCCGCCCGGCTGAAGGACTCCGGAGAGCGCAACGACGTCGAGGCGGGCATGGCGAAGTACTTGGCCAGCGAGTACTGCGCCGAGATCACGCAGGAGGCGTTCCGCATCCACGGCGGCTACGGCTACTCGAAGGAGTACGAGATCGAGCGGCTCATGCGCGAGGCCCCGTTCCTGCTCATCGGCGAAGGCACCAGCGAGATCCAGAAGACGATCATCAGCCGGGGGCTGCTCAAGGAGTACAAGCTGCGCTGAGGTGAACGCGAGGCGAGGGGCCCGGGTCGCCCGATCACGTGCCGCTTGGGCACTTCGTACCGGCCGCGATCGTTGACGAGGCAGCGTTGACGATTGAGCGAAGTTCGCGTAAGGAGACCCCGTGACCACCCCGTTCGGCGGCCCTGCACGCTCCGTGCCCGGCCTGCCCAACCTTCCGACGCCCCCCACAGGATGGCCCGTCGGCTCTTACGCCACCTATGAGGAGGCGCAGCGCGCCGTCGACTATCTGGCCGACTCCGACTTCACGGTCCGCGACGTGACGATCGTGGGCGTCGACCTCATGCTCGTCGAGCGCGTGATCGGGCGGTTGACCTGGGGGCGCGTGATCGGCTCAGGCGCGGCATCCGGGGCATGGTTCGGCCTGTTCATCGGGCTGTTGCTGAGCTTCTTCTCCAGCAGCAACGCCAACCCGATCGGCCCGATCGTCACCAGCCTGGTGTGCGGCATCGTCTTCTTCGCGGTGTTCGCCGCTGTCGGCTACAGCGCCACCCGCGGCAGGCGCGACTTCACGTCGCAGAGCCAGATGGTGGCGGGCCGCTACGACGTGCTGTGCCAGCCGCGCAGCGCGGAGAAGGCCCGCGAGCTGCTGGCCAAGCTGGTGATGGGCACCGGGGGGAGCACCTCGAGCTGACGTCGAGCACTGGCTGAAACGATCAGTGGTCGGAGTGGTCGCGGGCGGAGCGCAGCCGGTCCACCACTTCGTCGTCCCAGCGGTGGGTACGCATGAGCTGGTAGCGCTGGCAGGCGAGGTCGAGGTAGGCCTCGGCCTCGCTGCGGTCGCCGATGAGGTCGGCGGCGGCCAGCAGCCGCACCACAGGCTGGAACTCCTCCGCGTACCAGCGGCGCGCGACGGTGGCCCGGTCGAGGTAGCGGCCCTCCTGCTGCATCAGCCGGTAGCCCCACGCCTCGACGGTCTCGCTCAGCACCGCATACGACCATGGTGAGCACACCTGGATCGCACACAGCGCAGGCCCCGGCAGCGGCACGCGGTCGAGGAAGACCCGGCGCAGGTCCTTGGCGATCAGGTCGCCGCGGTGCGCGATCCCGGTGGCGTCCACCTTGGTCGTGACCTCGGTGACGTACGCGTCGATCGTGCGCAGGCGCAAGGCGTGCGCGACCGACACGCGGTGGTGGCCGTCCTGCACGAAGTGCAGCTCGCCGACCCGGAAGACCTCGATCGGCGGCAGCCCCTCGCCCTCCCGCAGCACGCGGTCCAGCCGTTCCCAACGCTCGCGGGAGACGCGGGCCTTGGGGCGGAACCACCGGTCGAAGTCGGCCGCGCGGTCGACGCTGCCGACGATCGACTCCAGCGGGATGGCCCGCAGGCCAAGCGGGCGCTGGCCCGCGCGTCCCAGCGCGTTCACGACCTCCTCGAAGGGCAGCACGTCCGAGACGTCGTCGGGCGCGCGGCGCAGCCGGGCGGCGAGCCGCGAGAGCACCTGGCGGCGGCGTTGGCGCTGGAAGTCGGTCTGCGCGTCGACGTGGGGGTATCCGGTGTCGGCCATCAGTCGCTCAAAGCTCCATCGTCCGTCGACCGACGACGTTCACCACGCGCGTGTCACCGATCACGCGGTCGGGTGTGGGCTGGCCGTAAGGGTGGATGTGGCCGTGCAGCAGCAGCCGCGGCCGGAGTGCGGCGACGAGGTCGTGCAGGCAGGTGAAGCCGTGGTGGGGCGCGTCCTCGCCGTCGCCGAGGCCGCGCGGCGGGGCGTGGGTGAGCACCACGTCGACGCGGCGCCCGTCCCGTCGGGCACTCCGGCGGGCCGCCCGTACGACCGCCTTGGCGCGGCGGGCCTGCTCGCGTTGGGACCACTGGTTGGGCCCCCGCCGGTAGCGCACACAGCCGCCCAGGCCGACGAAACGCAGGCCAGCGACGTCGACGACGCGGCCATCGGCGTCGTCGAACCCACCCGGGCCCGGCCACGGGGCGGGGATCCCGTCGCGCAGCCACAGCCCGCGTCGCTCCCGGAACCCGGTGAGGTCGGGATCGTGGTTGCCGGGGACGAGGACGCCGGGGCAGCCGAGCCGGGCGGCCAGCTCGGACAGGTAGTCGAAAGCGAGGTCACCGGCCGAGACGATGAGCTCGATGCCGTCGGGATGCGCGCCTGCGCGCAGGCCTCTGTCCTCCTCGTCGCTCACGACCAGGGCGGTCACCACCGGAACCACCCTACGGGCGTCGGGCGGGAGAATGCGCGAGGATGCCCAGCGTGAGTCCCTCCAAGCCGGAGCCGGGCCGGATCGGGCCCTCGAACGTGACGCGCGCTTTCGACGAGCATGCCCGCAGCTATGACCGGCTCGTGGGCGCCAACCGCAGCTATCACGAGCACCTGCGCATGACGGCGCGGCGGATGGGTCTGCGCGACCGCGGCGCGGGGCTCAAGCTGCTCGACCTCGGCTGCGGCACCGGGGCCTCGACCCAGGCGTTGCTGGACGTCGCGCCGGATGCCCAGATCACCGCGGTCGACGCGTCGACCGAGATGCTCGCGGAGGCCAAGCGCAAGTCGTGGCCGCCGGGGGTGCGGTTCGTGCACGGCAACGCGGAGGAGCTGGACCGGGCCGGGATCACCGGGCTCTACGACGGCATTCTCGCCGCGTACCTGCTGCGCAACCTGAAGGACACCAACCCGGCCCTGCGCGCCTTCCACGCCCTGCTCAAGCCGGGCGCGCCGCTCGCGGTGCACGAGTACTCCGTCGCCGACTCCACGCGGAGCAAGGTCGTGTGGAGCGTCGTCTGCTGGGGTGTGATCATCCCGATGGGCAAGCTGCGCGCCGGGTCCGCCGATCTCTACCGCTACCTCTGGCGCAGCGTGCTGGACTTCGACGGGGTGGAGGCCCTCACCACCCGCATGCGCGCCACTGGGTTCGTCGACATCAAGGTGCAGACCTTCCCCGGCTGGCAGCAGCACATCGTCCACACCTTCCTCGGCCGCCGGGCGCCCGAGCCGACCACCCCGGCCCTCGGCCTGAACTTGTCCAAGATCAACCCACCGGAGTGATCCCCACCCGGGTGACCCCCACTCAGTGATCGCCGCTTGAGGCGCTTTCCGTGCGTCAGCGCACAGAAAGCGCCTGTTCTGACGATCAAGGTGCGCGGCGCGGGTCAGCGTTGACTGCGGACGGCGTGGCGGCGCTCGGCGTAGGCGATGTCGTCGTGCCACAGGCGGGTGGCCGTGCGGGCGATCAGGGGTCGCAGCGCGCCCGCGACCCGGCGGGTCATGGCGAAGCCGGGACGGTCTGAGTGCGCCACCACCGCCTCGATCACGGCGGTGCGCGGTCGGCCCACGGGGTCGGCGCGCAGGGGGGTGGCGTGGGTCTCGACGACCGAGCGGGTGCCCTCGCCGTCGACGATCTCCATGGTGACCGTGCGCGGGTCGGGGCAGCTGAACGCCGCGTGCACCGGCACGCCGAGGCGCTTGCCGACCGCGAAGGTCACCTCGACGAGAAAGCGGTCCTCCGTGGGCGCGCAGTCGATCGGCGGGGCGGACAGCACGCGCAGCGCCGCGAACGAGTAGGGGTGCAGCCACGCGCCGTGCCACGGGTCGAGGCGGTTGGCAATGACGTCCTGCGGCTCGCAGTGGCCGATCACCGTGGCGACCGCGTCCAGGCTGTGCCCGGCGGGCGGGCGCGGGCCGAGGACGGGCGCGTCGGTGACCGGCCCGTCGGCGAGGTCGTCGAGGCGCACCCAGGCCAGCACGCCGTCGTCGAAGGTGGGCAACGTGCGCCAGCCGGGGCGTCCCGCGGGGCCGAGCGCGAGCCCGTGCCAGCGGCAGACCAGCCTGCCCTCGTGCACGGGCGCGTCGCAGAGCGCGGCGCCCAGGTGCGGGCAGGCGCCCGGACCGACGGCCAGCCCCCCGTCCGCGTCGCGCCAGGCCACGAGCTCGCGGCCCGCGACGCTTCGCCCGAACGCCCGCTGCGGGCGCACCTCGCGGCTCGCGGCCATCACGAACCAGCCGCCGGACGGGCGGGCGAGCGCGCGGTCGAGCGCGGCCCGTATCAGCCCCGGCTTGGCGTCGGCCCAGCTCGGTTCCTGATCGGCCCACGCGGGGCGGCGCAGACGGCGTAGCGGGTTGACCCTGCGGTCGTTCATCCCGCCCAGGTTAGCGAGAGCCCGACCACGAGGCCTGTCGTCGCAGCAGATCTTGTTGCGATCCCGGGGTCGTGACCACGAAAACGCAACAAGATCGTCCCTTTGCGGGCCACTAGGAGGGCGCTCCTAGAGCCAGCGGTTGCGGCGGAAGTTGCGGTAGAGCAGCAGGCACAGCAAGCCGGTGATCATCAGCGTCAACGGGTAGCCGAACTGCCAGTGCAGCTCGGGCATGAAGTCGAAGTTCATCCCGTAGATGCCCGCGACCATCGTGGGCACCGAGATCAGCCCGGCGTAGGCAGTGATCTTGCGCATGTCGTTGTTCTGCCGCATGGTGATCTTCGCGAGCACGGCGTCCACGAGTGTGGTGAGCAGCTCGTCGAAGCCGGTGACGCGCTCGGTGACCGTCGAGAGGTGGTCGTCGACGTCGCGGAAGTAGGAGCGCACCTCGTGCGGCACCAGCGACGAGTACCCCTCGGTGAGCTTGCGCAGCGGCGCCACCAGCGGGGCCACCGAGCGACGCAGCTCCATGACCTCGCGCTTCATGACGTAGATCTGCTCGGAGTCCATCGCCGAGCGCGGCTCGAAGACCTCGGCCTCGATCTCGTCGATGTCCTTCTCGATGGCGTCGGTCACGCCGACGTACTGGTCGACGATGTGGTCGGCGATCGCGTGCAGAACCGCTGCGGGGCCCAGCGCGAGCTGCTCGGGGTCGACCTCAAGCTTCTCGCGCACGTCGTGCAGGCCGCAGTGGTCGCCGTGCCGGACGGTGACGATGAAGTCCGGCCCGACGAACGCCATGACCTCACCGGTCTTGATCAGCTCCGTGGCGGTGGTCGGCTCGTCGTGCTCGACGTAGGTGACCGTCTTGAGGACCATGAACAGCGAGTCCTCGTACCGCTCCAGCTTGGGCCGCTGCTTGGCGGTGACCGCGTCCTCCACGGCCAGCTCGTGCAGGCCGTAGGTCTCGGCGATCGCGGTGATCTGCGCGTCGGTCGGCTCGTGCAGGCCGATCCAGACGAACCCCTCGCCGCGGCGGCGGACCTCGTCGATGGCCTGGTCGTGGGTGAAGCGACCGTCGAGGCGCTTGCCGTCGACGTAGACCCCGCAGTCGACGACGTAGGCCGACATCGGGACGCGCAGCTTGGGCAGCAACGAGGTGGGGGCAGGCCGACGGGAGGTCAGAAGACCGCGGGGGATCGAGGACAGTGCCGTCCTGGGCTGGGCCGTCTTTGGCTGGGCCGTCTTTGGCTGGGTCGTGTTGGGCCGGGTCGTCTTGGACAGGGCCGTCTTGGGCAGGGCGGGCATCGAGGTCTCCGAGGGTGTGGGCGCGCTCGCACGATTGATGATCACGCGCCCTGGGCCTCGGGAGCCGGTCAGCCGGTCTCGTGGCTCGGAGCGCGGCGACTACTGCATCCGGGTGCCGTCGGCACCGCGCTCACCTCCTGCTCTGTGGTAGTGGCCACCTTTGGACAAGCGGCCCACGGGATAGATTACCTCCCAGCAAGGACTATCGGCGATGGAGGCGACGACGTTGCAGTTCGGGCGGTACTACGAGGAGTTCGATGTCGGCGCCGTCTACAAGCACTGGCCGGGCAAGACGGTCACCGAGTACGACGACCACCTGTTCTGCCTGCTGACCATGAACCACCATCCGTTGCACCTGGACGCCCACTACGCCGAAGAGACGACGGACTTCAAGCGCAACGTGGTCGTCGGCAACTACATCTACTCCCTGCTGCTGGGCATGTCGGTGCCCGACGTGTCCGGCAAAGCGATCGCCAACCTCGAGGTGGAGTCGCTCAAGCACACGCGTCCGACCTTCCACGGCGACACCATCTACGGCGAGACCGAGGTGTTGGGCAAGACCGAGTCGCGCTCGAAGGACGACCGCGGCGTCGTCTACGTCGAGACGCGCGGATACAAGCAGGACGGCACCGTCGTGTGCACGTTCCGGCGCAAGGTGATGGTGCCCAAGCGGTCTTACGGCGAGGCGCGCGGCGGCGAGCAGCCCGGCCGCCCGGTCCCCCAGGGATAGAACGCCCTCTCGTCAGCGCGGCAGGGCATCCCACGAACGGAGGGTGTCGAGCAGCTTCGGCACCAGCGCCAGGTCGGTCAGTGTCGCCGCGTCGCACCAGCGCGCCTCGGTGGCGTCGTCGCCCGCGCGGAGGGTGCCGCCGAGCACCGTGCACCGGTAGTCCGCGATGTCGTACGGGCCTCGCCGCACTCGTCCGAGCAGCTCGGCGGCCTCCACGACAAGCCCGGTCTCCTCCGCCATCTCGCGGACGATGGCCTGGGTGTCGGTCTCGCCGGGCTCCACGCGACCTCCGGGCACCGACCACAGCCCGCTCCCCGGGTCGTTGCGACGCCTGATCAGAAGGATTTTGCCGTCCTCGTCGTAGGCGAGGCCCCCCACACAGGCCACTCCTGCATCACAGTCAGTCATTGATCGCTGCCGTTCGGACCCGCGCGCCGGATACCCGCGATACGCTCAGTGCGGTACAAATCAAGTGTCATGGGCTCAGCTCCGAGGCAGAACGGTGGTCGTTGGTGAACGTCCGGAGGATCGTCGGCTTCCTCTTTCTCGCGTTGATCGTCTGGCTGATCATCACGCAGCCCGACGTCGCGGCTGGCATTCTGCGCAACATCGCCGCCATCCTCAAGACCGCGGCGACCAACATCGTCCACTTCTTCGACAGGCTCCTCTAGCCGATGCTCGCGCCTCGTGAGATCGACGAGTACCTGCTCCCGACCGAGCGTCGGGTCATCCGCGTGCGCCAACACTGGGCCTTCATGTGGGCTCACGTCATCCAGACGGCGTTGTTCCTGCTCGTGCTCGTGGTGATCCAGCGCTACCTGCCGGGCAGCGTGCTCATCGACAACCTCACGTTCTACCTGGCGCTCGTGGCCGTCATCCGCTTCACCGTGCTCACGATCCTCTGGTGGATCGAGCGCATCGTGATCACAGACAAGCGGGTGATGCTCGCCGAGGGCTTCATCGTGCACAAGGTCGGCATGATGCCGCTGAGCAAGGTCACGGACCTCACGTTCGAGCGCAGCATCGGCGGTCGCATGCTCGGCTACGGCACGCTGATCGTCGAGTCGGCCGGGCAGATCCAGGCGCTCAACCGGATCGACTACATGCCGCGGCCGGAGGAGGTCTACGAAGCTCTCTCCGAGCTCGTGTTCGGCGAGAAGGGCAAGACCCGCGCCACCGGGCTCCTGGCGCGCCCACGGTGGCGGCGCTGAAGGATCGGCGCTGAGGATCGGCGCTGATGAGCTGGCGCTGATCGGCTGGCCTGCGGCGGAGCGACAGATGGCCAGCTAGCCTCCATAGGTGCCGCACCCCCGGATCGATCTGCACACCCATTCAACGGCGTCCGACGGGACCGACAGCCCCGCAGAGCTCGTAGCCGTTGCCCACGCGGCCGACGTCGATGTCCTCGCGATCACCGATCACGACACCACCGGGGGCTGGGCCGCTGCCGCCGAGTCGCTGCCGCCGGGCATGCGGCTGGTGCGCGGCGCCGAGTTCTCGTGTGTGAGCCCGACCGGCCGTGACGAGCGACCCGTCTCGGTCCACCTGCTCGGTTACCTGTTCGACCCGACGCACGAGGCGATCGTGGCCGAGCAGTCGCGGCTGCGTGGGGAGCGCGTCTCCCGGTTGGCGCGGATCACGCAGCGGATGGCAGACGACGGCTATCCGGTGGACGTCGAGTCGGTGTTCGCGCTGGTGCCCGACGGGACGAGCGCCGGACGGCCACATCTGGCCCGCGCGCTCGTCGCTGCCGGGGTGGTCGACTCGGTCAACGAGGCGTTCGCGAAGCTCCTGCACAACAGCAGCCGCTACTACGTGGCGAAGGCCGACACGCCCGTCGAGCGGGCGATCGCGATGGTGCGGGCCGCTGGAGGCATCGCGGTGTTCGCGCATGCGCTGGCGCGCCGCCGCGGCCGGGTGGTGGAGCCCTCGGTGATCGCCGATCTCGCCGGGGTGGGCCTCGGCGGGGTGGAGGTGGATCACCCCGACCACGACCCTGCCGACCGCGAACTGTTGCGCGACCTCGCGAAGGAGCACGACCTCATCGTCACGGGGTCGAGCGACTACCACGGGACGAACAAGTCCACCCCGGTCGCCGCGGAGACCACCGCCGACACCGAGCTCGAGGCGCTGGTGGCGCGCACGTCGGGCATCGAGGTGCTGACCGGGTGACCCCGCTACCGTGGGGCGTATGACCGGCGCTCAGCTCGGGCTCGATTTCGACGCCCCCCGCCTTGTGCGCGTCACCCCGGCCCGGCTCTCCACCTGGGAGGACTGCCGTCGTCGCTACCGGCTCACCTATCTCGACCGGCCCGCGCCCGTCCGCACCGGTGCGCGCGGCGCGAGCACGCTCGGCGCGGTCGTCCATCTGGCGTTGCGGGCGCTCTTCGCGCTTCCGCCCGACCAGCGGACCCCGCAGGCGGCCGCCAGGCTCGTGGACCGGCATTGGTCGAGCGAGGGTTTCCGCGATGCCGAACAGGCCCACCGCTACCGGGAGCGGGCCCGCGGTTGGCTGGCCGACTACGCCACCGACTGCGCAGAAGGCGGGGCGGCCGAGGTCGACGCGGTCGGGGTGGAGCAGTGGGTGACCGCGCCGGTCGGCGGGATCGTCGTGGAAGGCCGGGTCGACCGCATCGACCGTCGGGGGGAGGAGCTGGTCATCGTCGACTACAAGACCGGCCGCACCCCGAGCGTCGACGACGCTCGCGGCTCGCGGGCGTTGGCGCTCTACGCCGTCGCCGCCGAGCGCACGCTGCGGCGGCGCTGCACGGAGGTGGAGCTACACCATTTGCCGAGCGGGCAGGTCGCGGCGTGGCGACATGACCGCGCGTCGCTGGCCGCGCACCTCGACGCGGCGCAGCGCTCGGCGGGCGAGCTCGCGGCCGCGGCCGACGACCTGGCCGCGGGAGCTGAGCCCGACGCGCGGTTCGCGGCTTCACCGGCGCCGCGGTGCGGATCCTGCGACGTGCGGCGCCACTGTCCGCCAGGGCGCGCCGCGGCGCCGGAGGCCCAGCCGTGGGCCCAGCTGATTCCGTGAGCGAGCCTGCGAGCGATCTGTGGCGCTGAGCGGGCCTGCGAGCGATCTGTGGCGCTGAGCGGGCCTGCGAGTGATCTGTGGCGCTGAGCGAGCCTGCGAGTGATCCGGGGCGCTGAGCGAGCCTGCGAGTGATCCAGGGGCGCTGAGCGAGCCTGCGAGTGATCCAGGGGCGCTGAGCGGGCCTGCGAGCGATCTGTTGGCGCTGAGCGAGCCTGCGAGCGACGGCCGGTCTGCCGGATGGCGGTGAACCGACCGGCGGCCCGTGGCCTGCATCGGGCGGCCCGGCGTGACGGCGGGTTCCTGCGTGGGTTGTCCGGTGTGCTCGCGGGGGGAATGGTCGCGCTGGCCGTTGCTCTGGTGGTGGCCTGGGTGGTCGCGCTGCAGCAGGGTTCATCAGGTCCCGGAGCGGCGGTGCTGGCGGTGCATGCTGTCGCTGCGGCGTTTGCCGTGGCGCTGCAGATGTACGCCGACCGCACTCGCGGCGTCCGCGGAATGCTGGCGGCGCTCGCCACGGTCGTGCTCGTGGTGGCGGTGCTGGCCTACGAGTGGCTCGCCTGAGGGGCCGTCACACAGGTCGCTGCGGCGGACAGGTCATACAGCGGGCTGCAGCGCCACCAGCTCGGCACCGCGCTGCTCGAGCAGGATCTCACCCGCCGCGGCGATGCGGACGGGCGCGGCGGGATCGGCCCGTCGGACGGGAAGGGTGCGCAGGACCTTCCCCCCCACGGGGTCTAGAACGGCGAGGCCGTCGGGCACTGGCGCCAGTACTCCGGTGCCGTAGTCGGCGGGCGGCCCGAGGGTGTTGGGAAGGGTCCAGAGCGGGGTGAGCAGGGCGGCGTCGAGGGCGACCGTCGTGCCGCCCGCCCACCAGTAGACGTGGGAGCCGTCGGTGGTGACGGTCGCGGGCGCACCGGCAGGTGTCGTCGCGAACGCCGAGGGGGGAACGGCGAGGGGAGTCTCGGTTACCTCCAAGCCCGCCTTGTCGTAGATCGCGAGGCGGGCGGGGTTGGGCAGCGCGACGGCGACCCGGTCGTCCGACAGTGCCACGAGCACTGTGCCCGCTGTCGGGAGCTCGATCGAGAACGGCACGTCGGGGGTGTCGGCGCCCTTCGGGCCGTCCGGAGTGAGAACGGTGAGCCGGTCGACCGGCACCTCCGGGCAGCGTTCGATCACGCCGATGCGGTCGCTGCTGACCGCCGTGGAGCCGTAGGAGCAGTTCGGCCGCGGCTGTCTACCCGGCTGGACAGGGGTGGGCACGTTGCCGTACTCGAGGGTGCGCACGAGATCGGAGCGCCACACCTCGAGGTAGTTGGCGCCGGTCGCCGTGACGTAGGACCCGTCGGCCAGCATCTGGACGCCGGGCTGCATGTTCGGGTTGCTGGCACCGGCGCGCCGTCCGCTCAGGGGATGCAGCGCGGTGAGCTCGCTGCACCAGCCGCTGCGGCTCTCATAGAGGGCGAGCGCGTGGCCGTTGCCGTCGTCGGTTCCCGAGAAGGCCGCGGCGACCGCGCAGAGCGGAACGTCGCGCTGGTAGCTCCAGGCCACGTCGCCGGTCTCGGCGTCGCGGCCAGACACCGTCGATCCGTCGCCGGTGACGACGGCGGGCCCGGCGATGACGGGGGCCACCGAGGCGCCGCTCGGCGCGCGCCACACTTCGGCGAAGGCCGCGGGCACGTCGCCTGCGGGCGTCGGAGCCGCGACGGGTATGGCGTCGGGGGTGTCGACGGTGGCGACCTCAGGACTGCGTACCCACAGCACGGCCACTCCGACGGCGATCAACACGACGAGCGCCACCGCCACGTACACGTCACTGCGCCGCCGCCGTTCCGGGGCGATCAGGCGGCCCCTGAGGTGGAGCCACCTGGATGGTATCGACGGCTGCGGCGGCGTCGGCGTTTCGGGCGGGGCGCTCGTCACCGTGCAGGTTTCTCGCTCAGCTAGCGGCGGCGTCCGAAGCCGCGGCGCCGACCTCGCCCATCGACTGTCCCGGGCCGCGGCGTCGAGCGCCTCCACGGCGGCGACGGCGGCGCGGCTGGTCGGTGTCGCCACCCTCGTTGGGCGCGTCGCCCGTGGCGGCTCGCTGAGGCTCGCCTGCTGAGGACTCCGCTCTAGCCGATTCTGCCGGAGCCGATGTCGCCAACACGCTGCCGTCCGCGGACTGTGCTCGGGAGCCTCGGGTGCGTGTGCGGGGCCTGCGCACGCGGACCGGGGTGGCGGGCTCCTCCCGCTCGCCCGTGCGGGTGCGCCTGCGTCCGCGGCCGCCGACGTCGCCTTCGCTGTCGACGTACTCGGCCGCGAGCCCGGCCCTGGTGCGCCGGGACAGCGGCAGCCGCCCGGTGGCAGACGCCGAGATGGCAAGGTCGGTGTACAGGTGCTCGGACGTGGAGTAGGTCTCGGCGGGCTCGTCGATGCCCAGCCCGAGCTCGTCGCTGATCATCTTCCAGCGGGGCATGTCGTCCCAGTCGACGAGCGTGACGGCGACGCCCTCCTTGCCCGCCCGGCCGGTGCGGCCGATCCGGTGTACGTAGGTCTTGTCGTCCTCAGGGCACTGGTAGTTGACCACGTGCGTGACGTCGATGACGTCGATGCCGCGGGCGGCGACGTCGGTGGCCACCAGCACGTCGACTTTGCCGGACCGGAACGCGCGCAGGGCCTGCTCGCGCGCGCCCTGGCCGAGGTCACCGTGCACGGCGGCGGCGGCGAACCCGCGTTCCGCGAGGTCGTCGGCGACGCGCTGCACCGTGCGCTTGGTGCGAGCGAAGATCATGGTGAGGCCGCGGCCCTCGGCTTGCAGGACACGGGTGAGCAGCTCGACCTTGTCCATCGCGTGCGCGCGGTAGACGAACTGGTGGGTGCGCTCGTGCACCGAGCCCTGGGTGGACTCCTCCGCCCGAATGTGCGTCGGGCGGTTCAGGAACGCGCGGGAGAGGGCGATGATCGGGCCGGGCATCGTGGCCGAGAACAGCATGGTCTGGCGCTGCTCGGGAAGCATCCGCATGATGCGCTCGACGTCGGGCAGGAAGCCGAGGTCCAGCATCTCGTCGGCCTCGTCGAGCACCAGCGCGCTGACCCGGCCGAGGGCGAGGTGACGCTGCTCGGCGAGGTCGAGTAGCCGCCCAGGGGTGCCGACCACGATGTCGACGCCCTTGCGCAGCGCGGCAAGCTGCGGCTCGTACGCGCGGCCGCCGTAGATCGCGACGACGCGGATGCCCAGGTGGCGGCCCGCGTCGGCGATGTCCTTGGCGACCTGGACGCACAGCTCGCGCGTCGGCACCACGACCAGCGCTTGCGGAACGTCCTTGGTGCGGTCGGCGGCTTCGCCGTCGGCCGTGGCGGCGGGTCGCTCAGCAGGGGGCACCAGCCGTTGCAGCATCGGGACGCCGAAGCCGAGGGTCTTGCCCATGCCGGTGCGGGCCTGGCCGATGACGTCCTCGCCCGCCAGCGCGAGCGGGAGGGTGAGAGCTTGGATGGCGAACGTGCGGACGATGCCCGCTTCGCCCAGCGCCCGCACGATCTCGGGGCGGACGCCCAGTTCGGCAAAGGTGGGGGAGTCTTCGCTGACGGAGGCGCCCGCCTGAAGGGGGTGCGCCTCGACGTCTTCGGGGGAGTCAATGGAGTTTTCGATGTCGATGGAACTTTCAACGGGGACGGACAGGGTGATCGCCTCTCTCCGCGCACAGGAGCCGGGGCCAGCTCCTCGACCGCCCGCTGCAGAACTTCCGCGCGGGCAGGAGAGCCGACGAAGCGCTGCACGCACCAGGTCGTGTGCGGCTCCGGCGATTGTCCGGTGGGCCGCGGCAGGGCGCGCGCCCGAAATGAGCGACGCGCTGACAGAGAGCATACCCGCCCGGGCGGCGACGTGTCAGGTCGCGGCAGGCGAGTCGGGTCACAGTGCCGTTCCGGCCGTCCCCCATGCAGTGTGGCCGTCCAAGCGGCGCACGTCCCCGTCGCAGGTCAACTAGCCTGCAGGTCAACTAAGCTGGGCTCATGACGACTGCCGCGACGCCGGACGGGATCGACGAGTCGGGCGCGGCGCGCGCCACCGTCGACCTGCTCGGGGTGCTGGCCTACGGCGAGCTCTCGGCGTTCGATCGGATCTCGGAGGACGCGCGTGCCGCCCCGACGCTGTCCGGCCGTGCGACGCTGTCCAAGATCGCGGCCGCGGAGATGGGCCACTTCGTGTTGCTCGAGGAGCACCTTCGCGGCATGGGGGTGGCCGTCGAGGACGCGATGCTGCCCTTCGTCGTCGCGTGGAACTCCTACCACGCGTCGACGGCCCCGCGGAGCTGGCTCGAGTCGATCGTCAAGGTGTATCTGGGCGACGGGCTGGCGGGCGATTTCTACCGCGAGATCTCCGGGTGGCTGCCCGGAGCCACCGGCGAGCTGGTGCAGCGGGTGCTGGCCGACACCGGGCACAGCGCGTTCGCCGAGCGGGAGGTGCATGCAGCCTGCGACACCGACCGCCGCATGCGCGACCGGCTCGCGCTCTGGGGACGGCGGCTGCTCGGTGAGGCGGTCACCCAGGCCCAGCAGATCGTCGCCGAACGCGACGAGCTCGCCGCCTTCATCATCTCCGGAAGCGGCGACCTGGCCGGGATCGCCGCGCTGCTCCGCCGCGTGCAGTCCAACCACGGCAAGCGGATGGCGAAGCTGGGCCTGAACTGACCCCCAGCCGAGCCCCCCACGGGTGAGTCGCCCACCCCACCTCGCCGAGTCGGCCGTTTCACCACGGTGAGTCGCCCGCCCCGCCGCGGTGAGTCGCCCGCCCGCGCCGCGGTGAGTCGCCCGCCCCGCCGCGGTGAGTCGCCCGCCCCGCCACGGTGAGTCGCCGGTTTCACCACGCCGAGTCGCCCGCCCCGCCCCGGTCAGTCGCCCGCCCCGCCATGGGCCCGGCCTGCGAGGCTGAGGAACGACGTCTGGAGGCCGACCTCGCACCCCGGAGCCCGACGTCGCACTCCGCGGGCAGCCTGCGAGGTCGGGCCGCGCGGTGCGAAGTCGCCCCGCCCGGCTGACGAGGCGTAGACCGTGCCTACCAGGCCCCACGCGCGCGGTGAGTCGGCGGTTTCGCCACCCCGAGTCGCTGGTTCACCGCGGTGAGTCGGACGGTTCGTCGTCGTGCGCGGACCGGGTGTGAGACGGCGGAGCTGCGGCCAAGCGGCCCGGCTGCCAGCGGGCACGGCGGAGGACTTTCGCCGAGGGCGGACGCCCGGGCACGGCTCGGCGACCTGGGCTCGACTAGCCTGGGCCTCGCTCGTCCATTCGTCACGACCAGGAGGTCCCCCGTGGAGGTCAAGATCGGCATCGCGGAGAGCGCGCGGGAGCTCGTGGTGTCAAGCGACCAGTCCGCAGACGAGGTCGCGGGCCTGGTCGACGCCGCGCTGTCAGGCGGGAGCGACAGCCTGCTGCGGCTCGTCGATGAGAAGGGTCGCACCTTCATCGTCCGCGCAGGCCAGATCTCCTACGTCGAGATCGGGCCCGAGGATGGCCGCAAGGTGGGCTTCGCCATCGGCTGACGCATTCTGCTCAATGATCGCCAGAAATGGGACATGAGCGCCACATATGGCGCTCATGTCCCATTTTCGCTGATCAAGCTCGCGATCGGGGTGGCCTGGCGTGGTGATACAGCCAGCTCGGTATGGCGGGGCAGTCGACTCACCGCGCCGTGGCGGGGAAGTCGTCGGGGTCAGTCGGGCGACTCACGGTGGTGCGCCCCCACCGACGATTGGGCAACCCCCGACTGCTCGCAGCCAGCGCGCCGGACCGTCGAGACTCCCGTCTGCGCAGCTCATGGTGATTCCCGGTGCACATGCTCCTCGTGGGGGCGGGTGACAGGCGTGGCGGCGCAGCTCGCCGTGCTCGTGCGCGGAAAGGTGGCCAGAGCGACATCTTCCGCGCACGGGTATCAGTGCACCAGAGGGAAGCCAGCAAGACCGCGCCAAGCGAGGCCCGCCAGTAGCGCCACGGCGTCGTCCCTCGAGACGCTCTGTTCGGAGTCCAACCAGTACTGCGCCGCGACCTGTGACAGCCCGACCAGCCCGACGGCGAGCAGCCGCGCGCGGGAGGGGTCGAGCCCGGCGTCCGTGGTGACGGCTTCGGCGACGGTCTCGATGCAGCGGTTCAGCGCGCCCTCGACGACGCCGGTCTCCTCGCCGCGCAGGTCGGAACCGAAGACCAGGCGGTAGGCCTTGCCCTCACCCGCGACGAAGTCGAAGTACGCCGCGACGGCCGCCTGCACCCGCTCCTCGTTTTCGGACGTGGTCGAGAGTGCCGAGCGGACCTGCGCGACCAGCTCGTCGGCGTAGGTCGTGAGCAGTGCCTGGTAAAGCTCCAGCTTCCCAGGGAAGTGCTGGTAGAGCACGGGTTTGCTGACACCGGCGCGCTCGGCGATGTCATCCATGGCCGCGGCGTGATAGCCCTGGTCGGCGAAGACGTCGCGGGCCGCGACCAGCAGCTGTGCCCGGCGGGCGCTGCGCGACAGCCTGCCGCGCTGCGCCGTCGTCTCAGTCATGATCGCGCCCTCGCCTCCTGCCCTCGCTGCCGGCTCACCGTACCCGTCGGTAGCTACTTTGGGGCGATGTGACCCGTTGCGGAGCCGCCGAATCCACTGCGGAACCGCCGCAGCCGCAGGCTGTTGGCCACGACGAAGACCGAGCTGAACGCCATGGTCGCACCCGCGATGATCGGACTGAGCGCCCGGACGCGGCGAGCGGCTGTTGGGGTATATCCGTGGTGGGGTCGCGGGACTCTCCGCGCAGACGGTGGCGAGGAGCGGCCCGTCCGGGTCATGCTCGACGGGTGACTGCGCCTCCGTCCGCCCGCTCGTCACTGTGATGACGCGCTCCCGGCCCCGCGCGCCGACAGCCGCATCGACAGCAGTGACGGCTCCGCCGCTCGTTGATCCCGCGACACTGCCGGCCCGCGATCCGAACGCCCGTCAGTGGCCGGGTCGGGAGATCACCGCAGGCGGGGTCACGCTGCACGTCCGCGAGACGCCGGGGGCGTCGGCCGTGGAGGCCGTCTATGTGCACGGGCTGTCTGGCTCGGCCACCAACTGGACCGACCTCGCCGCCCTGCTCGCCCCCAGAGCGTCGGGCATCGCGGTTGACCTGCCGGGGTTCGGGCTGACCCGGCCGCTCCCTGTGCCCGACTACAGCCCTGACGGCCACGCTGACGCCCTGATGTGCTTCCTCGCAGGCCGCGGCCGCCCTGTGCACCTGCTCGGCAACTCCCTCGGCGGGGCGATCGCCGCCATGGTCGCGGCCCGGCGTCCGGAGCTCGTGCGGTCGCTCACCCTCGTCTCGCCCGCCATGCCCGACCGCCGACTCGACCCGCGCCGCGTGTCGGATCCGCGGATGATCGTCGCGATGCTGCCGGGCCCGGCGGGCCGCCGCGCTCGGGCCGAGATGGCGGCGGTGACCAACCGGCAGCGGGTGGAGAGCGTCGTCAGGCTGTGCTTCGGCAACCCGGGCCTGGCCACCGAGCAGCGCCTGGCCGAGCAGGTGGCCGAGTTCGACGCGCGCGGGCTGCAGCCGTGGGCGGGCGAGGCCTTCGAGCGGACGGCCAAGGCGATGCTGCGCAGCTGGTGGCGCGGCGAGTCGCTGTGGGCGGTGGCCGCGCGGATCCGGGTGCCGACGCTGGTGGTCTGGGGAGATCTCGACCGGCTCGTCGCCCCGCGGCTGGCGGTGCGGACCGCCGAGGTGGTCGGCGGGCGGCTGCTGATGCTTCCGGGTGTCGGACACGTCGCGCAGATCGAGGCACCCGAAGCCGTCGCGGCGGCGGTGGCGGGTATGTGGGACGCCCTCGCGCAGCGTCGGTGCGAAGACCCCATCCCCGCGGGCCGATGGGAAGATGACGGCTGAGGCCAGCGTTGGTCAAGGCAGACACGGACGCGATCGCAAGGAGCAGAAGATTATGGCGTTACCGCCGCTCGTGGAGCCCGCGGCCGAGCTGACCAAGGACGAGGTGGCCCGCTACAGCCGTCACCTGATCATCCCCGATGTGGGGATGAGTGGGCAGAAGCGGCTGAAAAACGCGAAGGTGCTCGTCGTCGGCGCGGGCGGGTTGGGCAGCCCCGCGCTGCTGTACCTGGCCGCGGCGGGCGTCGGCACGCTGGGCATCGTCGAGTTCGACGAGGTCGACGAGTCGAACCTGCACCGTCAGGTGATCCATGGCCAGTCCGACATCGGGCGGCCGAAGGGGGAGTCGGCGCGCGACTCGATCGCCGAGATCAACCCGTTCGTCAAGGTTGTGCTGCACCCCGTGCGGCTGGAGGCCTCGAACGTCCTCGACATCTTCCGCGATTACGACCTGATCCTCGACGGCACCGACAACTTTGCCACCCGCTACCTGGTCAACGACGCCGCGGTGCTGCTCGGCAAGCCCTACGTCTGGGGTTCGATCTTCCGGTTCGAGGGCCAGGCCTCAGTGTTCTGGGAGGACGCGCCCAATGGCAAGGGCCTGAACTACCGCGACCTCTACCCCGAGCCGCCGCCTCCCGGCATGGTGCCTTCGTGCGCGGAGGGTGGCGTGCTGGGCGTGCTCTGCGCGTCGATCGGGTCGATCATGGTCAACGAGGCGATCAAGCTGATCACCGGCATCGGCGAGCCGCTGCTGGGTCGGCTGATGGTCTACGACGCACTTGAGATGTCCTACCGCACAATCCGCATCCGCAAGGACCCCGAGTCCAAGCCGATCACCGAGCTGATCGACTACGACGCGTTCTGCGGTGTGGTGTCCGACGACGCGCAGCGCGCAGCGGCGGGGCACACGATCACTCCGGTCGAGCTCAAGGAGATGATGGACGCGGGCAAGGACTTCGCCCTCATCGACGTCCGTGAGCCGCACGAGTACGAGATCGTCAGCATCCCGGGGGCCGTCCTGATCCCGAAGGACCGGATCCTGTCCGGGGAGGCGCTGTCGGAGATCCCGCAGGACAAGCCGGTTGTGCTGCACTGCAAGTCGGGCGTGCGTTCGGCGGACGCGCTCGCGGCGTTGCACAAGGCCGGGTTCAAGGACGCGGTGCACGTCGGCGGCGGCGTGTTGGCCTGGGCCAAGCAGGTGGACCCGAGCCTGCCGACCTACTAGAGACAGGATCGGCCGCTGCAGCGTGGCTGTCTCGATCCGAGGTCGAGCGCAGGTAGCGTGACCAGCGTGCCCGTGCTTCCGCCCGCCACGTCCACCGCGCAAGCGGTCCAGCTCCCGCCCCACGTCCGGACCGCCTTCGGTGCGAAGGACAAGGAGCCCAGACCGGTGCTGTGGGCGGGGCGTCCGGCGTGGAAGTGCGGCGACGTGCTGATCCGTCCGGTGTCTGACAACGCGGTCGCGGCCTGGTCGGCGGGCGTGCTCGATGGGTTGCACGTGGACGGTGTGCGGCTGGCGCGTCCCGTCCGGTCGTCGGACGGGCGGTGGGTCGTCGCGGGTTGGGCGGCCTGCAGGGCTGTCGTGGGGGCGTTGGAGCCCCGTTACGACGCGGTGCTGGCCGCGGCTATGGCGCTGCACGCCGCCACCGCGGGCCTCGAGCGCCCCCGCGTCCTCGACGGCGGCGACGACCTGCTGACCCGATCGGCCGCAGGCGCGTTCGGCGAGCGCAAGCTCTACCTCGAACCGAAGGCGGGCGGCGACCTGTACGCCCAGCTCGCCGCCTACCGCACCCCGGTCCGCCTCACCGCGCAGGTCGTGCACCCCGAACTGTTCGGCTCCGTCGTCTTCGACGCCGACGGCATCCCCGCGATCGTCGACCTCGTGCCGTGCTGGCGGCCCAAGGAGTGGGCCGCCGCCGTCGTCGTCGTCGACGCGCTGGCGTGGGGCGGAGCGGACGTCGGACTGTTGCACCGCTGGGCCCATCTGGACGAGTGGCCGCAGATGATGTTGCGCGCGGTGCTGCACCGGCTCGCGCTGCACGCCCAGCACCCGGACGCGTCCGCGCGCACGTTCGCGGGCCTCGAGCGCGCCGCGGGGTTGGTCAGCACGTTGCTCTAGGTGGCTGGTGTCCTTCGCTGCCGACACGGAACGCAGCCGACCGACTACGGCTGTACTGGCCGCTGCGGCCCGAACGCGACAGTCCGAAGGTGTTTCGGTGGAGCAGAAACCGCGTGTATGGCCCGGTCGGGGCGTTGGACACCAGCCACC
>CAWGYF010000029.1:0-312182 GCA_963826705.1 uncultured Actinomycetota bacterium | reverse complement strand
GGAGGTGGCGTTACCCGGACGGGGGGTCGATGACGAATATGTTGTCGGTGTTGTCGCAGGTGGCCAGGTTGGGGCAGAACCCGATCCCGCCCTTGTAGGTGTGGGGGTGGCGTTCTCCTTGTCCGACGCGGCGAACACGATTGAGGCGTCCAGATCGACCACGGTGATCCCGGTCAGCTCCCGGTCGGCCACCCGCAGCCAGGGGAACCCGTCGGGGCGGGCGGCCAGCAGCCTCCACCAGTGTCGCCGGAACACGGTCACCGCCGCGTTGATCCGGGACAGTTGCAGCTCGCCGACCTCCGCCATGGCCCGCCACACCGTCGGGGTCGACGGGACCGGCCCGATCACCGGGGCCAGGTGCCGCAGGGCCTGGAAGTCGCTGATGGCCTCCCCGCCCAGCAGTTGGGCTACGGCGAGTCCAACCAGCAGTTGGCCGCGGCGATACACCGGGGTGAACCCGCGGCGCGTCATCGCCGTCGACAGTCCCGTGCGTAGCCCGGTCCGCTCGGCCAGCAGCCGCAGCGGCAGCGCCCCGGCGAACCCGACCAGGCGGTCATCATCACCGACGAGTTCCAGCCGGTCGGCCCATGAACTGATCTCTGGACTGCAAGAGGCGCACCTACCCAGGTCAGTCTACCGACTTCGATATTGACATTCTGGCTTGGTCAGAGGCAATGCCCGTGACGCTGCATCGAGATCACGCCCAGCGTGTCGTCAACCCTGTGAAAGACGGAGGCTGGCTCAGGTCACGCCTGCCGACGTTGCGGCGTGGCTGGGCAGGCTCACCGATTCCGGCTCTCGGCCGCGTCCGTGCGCTACGCGCACCGGGTGCTGAGCATGGCGCTGGCCTTCGCGGTCCAGGACGGGCGTCTGGGGCCGGAATCCCGCCGACGGGGCGAAACTGCCCCGCGCGAAGGCGCGACCGAAGCGGCACCTCACGCACGACGAGGTGGAACGCCTGGCCGACGAGTGCGGCGACTACGCGACGCTGATCTACGTGCTCGCCTACACCGGACTGCGCTGGGGTGAGGCGGCAGCCCTGCGGGTGCGTGACGTCGACCTGCTGCGCCGGCGGGTGCACGTGGAACGCGCGATGGCCGAAGTGGGCGGTCGCGCGATCTTCGGCGAGCCCAAGGACCACGATCGTCGCGCGGTGCCGCTGCCCGCGTTCGTCATCGATGACCTGGCCGCACATCTCGCCCGGCGCGCACCCGATGACCTCGCGTTCCCCTCACCGGGTGGCGCGGTGCTGCGCAACGGCAACTTCCGGCGCAACGTGTTCGATGCCGCGGCGGAGCGAGCCGGGCTGGCCGGGATCACCCCGCACGCGTTGCGGCACACCGCGGCGTCGCTCGCGATCGCGGCCGGGGCCACGGTGGTCGTGGTGCAGCGGATGCTCGGGCACGCTCCCCGAGCGTCACATTGGACGTCTACAGCCACCTGTTTGCCGACGACCTGGACACGGTGGCGAACCGGCTGAACGACGCGAAGATCGCCAGTCGGGGGGACCGATCGGGGACTCCGGGCTTTGTGACGGCCTTCCCGATGATCTCCAATGAAGATCGAGACATAGTCTGACCTGCGGTTCGCTGGAGCCGCCTTGGGGAGTCGAACCCCAGACCTACGCATTACGAGTGACCAGTGCGGCGACGAATAAATCTCCGACCAGCAGCTACACGACGCTGCAGTTCAATGCCACTGGCTCCACAGGCAAGAAGCGACTGCATTTCGCTCCACGAAGTGCTCCACGTGAAGATCAACCGTTGGGATCGCCCATAGCTGTCATCGGCGCCGCCGACAGCATGTGGGTCCTACGATGACCTGCCCGACGGCGGCCTGTTGACGTGTCACGTGGGTCCGCATCACCACCGAACCCCTGTCTGCGACGACGGTCGGGGTTTTGCAGTCTCCGGTACCTGGTGGGCGACTTCTTCAGCAAGCCGCGCCCCTGTCGTGCCGCATACCGGGTAACTCGGGAGCGCAGTAGAGGATGACGATCGCCTTGCCCGCAGGTAGGGCATGTCGTTAAGAGTGGGTGCGGCAACGGCGGGGACGCCGCCGCGCATGTCGCAAAAGACGGTCGTCGTGCGGCCTCGAAGCCCGCCGCCAGCCCAGGAGGTGTAGGGCCCCTGCCTGGGATGCTTGCGCCAGCAGCATGGCCAGATCCTCCCTGTGGGGGTGCGCTCCCGCGGCAGTTTGCCCATGACATACAGTCAAAAGTCTCTTATTATGAGACATAGAGACACTGGAGGAGGTTGGCATGCTGTTCTCGACGCCTGCCCTCGACGAGCTGGACGAGTCGGCCATCGCGGACATCGACAGGTTCCGTCGGGACATGCGCTTCGCCCTGAGGGAGCCCAAGCGCTGGACCGGCCAGCCCAACGAACCTGCTGCGAAGGCCATCCAAGGCAGCAACAGCATCGAAGGCTACAACGTCAGCGACGAGGACGCTGTCGCCGCAGTAGAAGAGGAGGTCGACTTTCAGCGGACGACGCGACCTGGGCCGAGATTCGAGGATACCGGTCCGCGATGAGTTACGTCCTCCAGCTCACCGATGATCCGCACTTCAAGCTCGATCAGAGTCTAATCCGCAGCCTGCACTACGATGCTCGCGCACGATGTCAGCAAGAGTCCGGGTCGGTACCGCCTCAACTTGGTTTTGTCGTCGACGAGGGCCGCGACGAGGTCGTATACGAGGCTCCAGACTTCCAACACGTTCCAAGTCTTTGCGAGGAACTCGTTTATGAGAACGGTGGCGACGACGTCTCCACGCCTAGCTACGTGCGGGAGCGATGGCGCACCTCTACCTAGTTATGATCCACCCATTCCGGGACGGGAACGGAAGAATGGCGAGATGCTTGCAGACTCTTATTCTCGCCCGCGACAGCATCGTCACCCCCGAGTTCAGCAGCGTCGAAGAATTCCTCGGCCACAATACTCCGGATTACTACGAAGTCCTCGGCAAAATAAGACAAGGAGCGTGGAACCCACAAAATAGTGCCAGACCTTGGGTCAAGTTCATTCTTCGCGCCCACCATATGCAGGCTCAGACGGTTGTTGCACGGCTGTCCGAAGCTGGCTACATGTGGTCAGAACTTGAGACGATAGGGGAAGCTAAGCGTCTTCCAGACCGGTGCGTTCCTGCTCTCTATGACGGTTCGCTAGGATTCCGCGTACGGAGAGCGAGGCTACATGCGACTTGCAGAGGTCGAGGAACGGACGGCAACGCGCGACTTGCAGCAGATTGTTGACGCCGGGCTTTTCATAGCACACGGCGAGCGAAGAGGTCGGACGTACTCGGCGAGCGAAGAGTTGCGGTCTGTTAGAGCCGCCGCGCGGCGGAGTCGACCGAAGCCACGCGATCCATATGTCGAAATGGGCGGGGTACGAGGAATTTTGAATGATGGTGGAATACAGACGAGCTTACCGATCTGAGGACAAGTCCGAGAAGATCAACTGACGCAGGCGGGCACTGCGGGACCGAGGCAGCAAGAGATTGTACGAGAGCGCGGGCGTGGTCGGACTCAGCGTCGGTGCGCCGTCGCGCGCCCGCGATCCCGGCGAGGACATCGCCCGACGCGCGAGGCGCCTTGCCCCACTCGGGTGGGCGCCATTCGGCCACGCTTCCCGCAGCTGGCCGACGACGAGCAGTCGCGGCCACTACCCCGGCAGCACGCCAAATAGGAGCTTCAGTGAGCGGCCGCGCGGCCGCCGGAGGGGAAGCCCTCTCCCGGAGGGGAAGCCCTCTCCCACCGCTTGCCCCGCTCACTCACTCTGCCAGCGGGGCGGCGTGTGGTAGCCCTCTCACGTTCCCGTGCCGTGCGCATCGTGGTAGTTCCACCACTGGTACGGCGGTGTCTGCGGGTATCCGTCCGGCGAGTCCTCCCACTCCTCCTGGCGCCCGAGCGCGGTGATGTCGAGATAGCTCCAGGTGCTGCCCAGGTGCTCATCGCCGCGGTCGTGGATGAAGTAGGTGCGGAAGATCCGATCGCGGTCACGGATGAAAGCGTTGGTCCCGTGCCATGCGTCGACCCCGAAGTCGGCGTCGAAGTCGTCGGTGAGCGTGTACCAGGGGATGTTTGCCATCCCATCGCTGCTTCAGGCCGTGGATTTCGGCCTGGGGGGCGCGCGAGACGAACACCAGCGTCGTGTCCCGCGCGTTCAGGTGCGCGGGGTGCGCGACCTGGTCAGCCAGGAAGGAGCAGCCGACGCAGGCCCGCTGCGGGTACGCGCCACCGCCCTGCGGATACGTGGTGACGTCCGGCGCGTAGAAGGCGCGATAGACGATCAACTGGCGACGGCCCGCGAAGAGGTCGGCGAGGCTCGCCGGGCCGCTGGGCCCTTCGAACCGGTAGTCCTTCTCGACCGCCATCCACGGCATCCGACGGCGCTGTGCCGCCATGGCGTCACGGGCCCGGGTGAGCTCCTTCTCCTTCACCAGCAGCTCCTGGCGGGCGGCCTCCCACTCCTGCGGCGACACGATCGGCGGGATATTCATTGCGATTCCTTCCCTTCAGGTGCGGGTGGCGACATCAAAGGATGCCCCAGCGGGCGGCGATTCCTCATGCGCTCCGCGACCGCGTGCAGAAATGCGTTGGCTGCGGCCTGTTGGACCAGCTCGGCGAGGTGGCGCAGCGAGTTGGCGAGCTGGTCCACGGGGAACGGCGGTACCGCGGTCCAGTCATAGGTGAGCGTCACCTCAGTGCGGGACGGTTCGGTGGCGACCAGATCGTAGCGTCAGATCCAGCCGCCGAAACTGCGGCTTTTCCGTCGCCCCGTAGGTCCGATGGCCGAGTCATGCTGGGCCGTGCTGCAGCAGACCCGGACGCGCCGGTCCCCGGCGTCGACGGGCTCGCCCCGACTTCCCGGCTGAGGGTGTGGATAGGCCGACAGGCCGGAACGCGCCGCCGCTGGCCTGATCGCGGCCGTCGTCGCCCAGCGGCGGCGGTTGCTCGCGGGACAGTACGCCGCGGCGACCGGACAGGAGCCGGGTAAGGTCGCGCAGCGGTTCAAGCTGGGGTTCTGCGCGCCCCGGCGGCGGCGAGCCGCATTCCGGTGAGATCAACGCAGGCGGGGTCGGTTGCCCAGGGCGATCCGGGTGTCCGTCAGAAGCGCATTGAGCTGGCCGTGGATCGGGTCGGGAGCCGACTGGTGGCCCGTTCGTCAGCGCGTCAGCCGGTCACGGCACGTCCGAGAGCCCGAACTCCTTGGCCGCGACGACGTGGTGGACCGGCAGCCTGTGCTTCGCGCGGACCGTGCGGGGCAGGTCCATCCGCAACCACCGGGACTTCTCCGCCGGCAGGGTGGAGATGATGAACCCGGCGTAGCCCGGGTGCGCAGCGACCTCTTGATCGATCGCCTCCGCCGGGTCAGCCGTGCCGACGTGCACGTCGCTCAGCGGCAGGCCCCGCTTCGTGAACAGCGCCCGGGCCCGCTCGCCGCGCTTGCGGGCGGTGGCCTCCGCGTCGTGCTCGTCGCCCTTGCGGAACAGCAGGTACCGGACCGGGGTGGCGGGGACGAGCAGGACGAACTCCGCCTCGGCATCCCGTTCGCGGACGCCGCGTACCGCCTCCAGCAGCAGCGGGCTGGTGACCGTCTCGTGCGCGACGACGAGGTAGCGGGCCATGCGGCCTCCCGTGGACGTCATTGGTCCGGGTCTGGGCGGATGGTCCCACGCGGCACGATGCGGGGCAAGCGCGCATTTCGGCTTCGAGCCGCACCCAGTGCATGTCGCGTGCACACCGGACTCCGGCGGCCCTCAGAACCATCCGGCGGGCTGCGCCGAGCCATCGCACCCGTCAGCCGCCGGTGACCGCGAGCGGGTCGAACGTCACGCGGATGCGGGTGATCTTCCCGTCCTCGATGTGTAGCCAGTTCGCGGTCGGTGCGGGCGGGCGACCGTGGCGTGCAGGTCGAACCATGTCAGGACGTCCGGGCCGTCGACGAACACGTAAGGCCACGAAGGAGATTAACTACAGAAACTGAAGTGCTGGGGTTTGGCTTGTTGATCACACCCGGCGTGCCTGCGTGATCGCGGACGGGGCGAGGTCTACGCCGAGGGCATGAGGTACGCAGATGGTGGTGGCCTGACCGCTCGGGAACGCGCCGTCCGGGAGCGGGTACGTGGGCAGGCCGCGGACATGTTCGAGCGGGACGTGGCCTCGACTGAGATCGCCGCCCGGTTGCGGGTGACCCCGAAGTCGGTCCGCGCGTGGCGGCGGGCCTGGACCGTCTGGGGCCGGGCGGCGTTGGCGTCTCGCGGCGCGGGTGGGGCGCAGAGCAAGCTGGATGATGCCCAGCTCGACCGGCTGGTCGCCGAGCTCGATCATGGTCCGGCCGCGCACGGCTGGGTCGATCAGCGTTGGACCCTGGACCGGATCACCGTGTTGATCGGGCGGTTGTTTCGGGTGTCCTACACCCCGCTCGGGGTGTCTTACCTGCTGCACCGCATCGGCTGGAGCCCGCAAGTTCCGAAGCGGCGGGCGATCGAAGGTGACGAGGACGCCATCGCGGCCTGGCGGGCCGGCACCTGGGCGAAGGCACGAGGCTAGCGGCCGAGCAGGGGGCGTGGATCGTCTTCGAAGACGAAGCCGGACAGACCTTGCGCCCGCCGCGGGCCCGGACCTGGGGACGTCGTGGACACACTGCGGTGGTGCGGGTGCCGGGGAAGGGCTCGGACCGGATCTCCATCGCCGGGCTGCTGGCCTACCGCGTCGGCAAGCGGCCGCACCTCTACTATCGCTACGTCGTACACCGCGGACGTCGCGGGGAACGGCGCAGCCTGTCCGAAGCTGACTACGCCACCGTGCTCACCGCCGGCCACCAACAGTTGAAGGCGCCGATCATCGTGATCTGGGACAACCTGAACGTGCATGTCAGCGCCCGGATGCGGGTCTTCCTCGACGCACACGCCGACTGGCTGACCGTGTTGCGGCTACCCGCCTACGCCTCGGAACTCAACGCCGTCGAGTCCGTGTGGGCCCACCTCAAACGCAGCATCGCCAACAATGCCGTCACCGGCATCGACGACCTCGTCGCGCTGGTGAACAACCGGCTCCGACGGATGCAGTACCGCCCCGGCCTGCTCGACGGGTTCCTCGGACAGACCCGACTCACCCTCCAACCCGGACAGACATGATCAACACAGACCTCAGCCTTTCAACCTCTGTACTCTCATCAACATTCAGCATCCGGGCAGAGAAGCGAATGGGTGCGGAGTAACAGAATGCCGACCAGGTTCAACTATGAGAGCGGCAGAAGAGTTCTCGACGTACACCTGCAGATTGAGTGAGCGCGATGAAGTGTCCAGCCTGTGGCTGCAAAGAGATGGCAGTCGGCGACTGGGTCCGCACGACCAAGCAGATGTCGCGGATGGTCAGCAGCCCTTGGAGTGCTGCAAAGGTGCTTTGAATGTTCGTGGCGGACGAGACCGCGCACATGTACAAGTGTGCACGTTGTTCTCAAAGATTCGCACGGTGCGACGGCTGTCACAAGAAGTGGCCAATAACATCGCGTACAGAGGCAGGTGACACGACCGACTGTCCAAAATGTGATGAACGCGTTGTCTACGTGGGTCGCCACTTCTAGCATTGGTCCGGAACGCCTGCACTGGGCAGTCCGATGCAGTTTCATCGGGGGCCGTACCCAGATTGGAAGTGGATGGCCGGTCAATTGGATACACCGCCTGTATACGACTTCTTCATTTCCTACAAGCACCGTGATAGCGCGCGGTTCGCGGACAGGCTCAAGGCGGCCTTAGAGGCGCTCCAAGCAGAGGTGTGGCTAGATAGTGATCGAATGCACCCCGGCGACTCTGTTCTTAACAGCATCGAGGACGGGATTCGTAGCTCGATCGATGCTATTGTCATCCTAAGTGAACACTACCTGACCGGTTGGGCGGACGCTGAGCGGGCCTCACTCTACTCGCTGATGGTATCGAAGCGAATCCGCATGGTCCCCATCTGGTACCGGTTGTCCGCTGGTCAAGTGAATGAACTCGCACCAATGTTCGCTGGTATCGCCGCGATCGAAGTCCGCGACCCGAGTGAGCGATCAGCTTTGCGGGCGGCGATGTCAATCATGAAGGGCGTTCGGCGTTCACAACGAAGGATGCGGCTCTTCGATCTGTTCTTTCAGGCGGTTGCGCGACACGTGGACGATCCTGATATTGAAGGATTCCTCGCGGTGTTCTCTGGAGATATCGATCGGATACGCAGATCATTGGAATCTGGTGGCGGGAACATTCAGATCACCGACAATGACCTCTGGAATCGCTACAGCACGATAGCAATGGACCATCACGATGTCTTCCCAGCGTGGCGGCGTCAACACTTGTATCTTCTGAACGAAGGCAGCATTCGCAACGCAGACGGACAATGACGATGCAGTCACCCAAAGGCGGAGCGCGACGTCTGCCTGCGGCTTGGTAGGCGGGCCGCGTGGCGCGGGGATCGGCCGGAGGCCGCACGCCTCGCGCGATTCGCTTGCGGGGCCGCATAGGACACAGCGCCGCGCGGCGCCCGGAGGGCGCCGCCTTGATCAAGGATAGGGAGAATCGAACCGCGCAGCTCGCTATGCGCGTCTGCTGCTCTGCATCAGCGTTCGTCGCTCAGGACGAAGGCCGAAGTTGGGACCGCCGACTCGCGAGCGCCGTCGCTGCTCGCTGATCCGCTTCGTGCACGAACGCCGTGTAGGTCCGCAGTGTCGTCGAGCCGCCGCCCGAATGGCCGAAGCGACCCGCCACCGTCCGGATGTCGACGCCCGCGGCGAAACTGGTAGAGAGCAATGTTCCAACCATGCGAATGGCCCCAGTGGATCAATGGCAAGTCGACCCGCACCGCAAGCGCGGCAACGCGCTGAGGAGCGGAAGCGACGCGGCAGCCGGTTTGTGCTGTTGCGTTCGATGCAACTCTCCCGCATACAAAGCAACAGAATCTGATGCAACTTTGTCTCGCTCGTTGCAACCCGCGGCGTCTATCGCCTGGTCAGGAGGCGTGACGGGGCTTGCACCACTGAGACCATGATCACCGTCGAACGGCGATGTCGCAGGCGGAGGCCGTTCACTGATCTTGTCGAATGATGCATCCGCTGCAACTCCGCTCACTTTGAGCTCGGTGGCCGAGTAGTGGCGCAGGCAGTGCAGGTGCGTGTCGATGCCGACCCGGCGGGCCAGGCGGCCGTACCGCTGGGTCACCGAGTCCGGGTGCAGCATCGTCGAGCAGTCCAGCGCGCGGGAGAAGACGAACCCGTCGCGGCGGACCTTCGTGTCGACCAGCGCGGCGCGTTCGTCGCAGCGGGCGCGGTGCGCGCGCAGGACCTCGACGAGCTCGGCGTCGAGCGTCACGCGGCGCTGCTGGTGGGTCTTGGTGTCCTTCTCCCACCGCTCACCGGCAATCTGCCCGATGCTCGCCCGGAAGACCACCACGCCGGCGTCGAGGTCGAGCTGCGACCAGCGCAGCCCGCAGACCTCACCGCGGCGGGCGCCGGTCGTCATCGTGAACAGCACCAACGTGCCCCAGTCCGGGTCCTTCCACGCCTCGTTCAGGATCGCGGCGGCCTCGGCCGCTGTGGGCGGCGACGGGTTCGGCCGAGGTGTCGGCGGCGGCTCGGTCTGCTCGACCGGGCTCAGCGCGATCCAGCCCCACCGAACGGCGCGCGTGAACGAGCCGCTGAGGATCGCGTGGACGACCCGGATGCTGCCCGCGGCCAGCGGCTCGCACCGATGCGGCCGGCACGCCCGCTCGCACCACCGGCAGGGCGCCTCCGGGTCGCCCGTGACCTCCTTGGCGCACTTCCGCCGCGCGCTGAGTGCTCGTCGCAGACGTGCTCGCCGGCCGTGCGGTGCTGGACGAACTTCTCGCCCTTGCAGTGGTCGCGGCAGCGGCGCAGCTGCGCGTAGAGCTCTCGATCGTCTCGGCCCTGACCCGGCCGACCGGGAGGCGGCCGATCGTCGGCCGGATGTGCTTCTCGATCTTCGACGACGTAGCCGGCGCGGGTCTTCGCTCGATGTCGATCACGTCGAGCCAGCGGTCGAGCAGCTCGTTGACCGTCGCGCCCGTGCGCGGGCTGCGTCGCTCGTCGACCCGGTTGAGCAGCCGCGTGATGACCCGCTCGGCCTCGCGCTCCGTCTCGCGCTGCGTCTCGCGCGCCGCGACGGTCTCGCGCAGCCAGAGCTTCTTGCCCGTGAGCTGGTCGATCCCGGCGTACACCTTGACGCGCGCGGAGCCGCTGGGCAGCCACGCGATCGTGCCGCGCTTGCGGCTGCGGGACGTCCGCGGGGAGGCCATGGCGGCGACGATAGACCCGTTAGAGGCCACGAAGGAGGCCACGAGGCCGCTCGGGGGGTGATCAAAGAGGCGCGAAAAGTGGCTCTGACCTGCGGAGCCGCCTTGGGGAGTCGAACCCCAGACCTACGCATTACGAGTGCGTCGCTCTAACCGACTGAGCTAAGGCGGCGTGGTGCGGGCGCCAGTGTAGCGACCGGTTCGCGTCGCCTCCGAGGTCACCCTCAGCGGCTCAGCCGCGATGGAGGACCGTCATCATCGCCTCCACCGCAATCTCCGGCTTGACGTTCTGGTCCATCGCCGCGCGGCAGGCCAGGACGGCCTCGAGCCTGCGCAGCACCGACTCGGGCGTCCAATCGCCTGCGGCCTGGCGGATGTCGGTCTCGCGGTCGGGATGGGTGAGGGGCACATGGGCGCCCGCGCCGATGACGAGCGCGTCGCGGTAGAAGCCCGCGAGATCGACGAGGGCGCGGTCGATCGCGTCGCGCTGGGTGCGGGTGTTGCGCGAGCGCTGCAGCCTCTCCAGCTCACGCTCGGCCGCCTTCGCCCCGCGCGCCGCCGCCGCGACACCCTTGCCGACCCCGCCTGCGCCCATGGCGATGGACAGTTCCTCACGCTCGGCGGCGTCGCGCCCCTCCGACAGCTCGGTCGCCTCCTCGCGCGCGGACCGCACCAGATCCCCCGCGTAGGCGAACGCGTCGCCGATGCCGCGCAGACGCAAGGGCAGGCCCAGAACGATGTCGCGGTGCCCGCGAGCCTCGGCATCGCGGGCCAGCCGCCGCGCGCGCCCGACGTGGCCGCCCGACACCGACGCGGCCCACGCCGCCTGCGCGGGATCCACACCGTCGCGGCGCACCAGCACGTCGGCGATGGCGTCGGCGGTCGGCGCGCGCAGGCGCACGGGTCTGCACCGCGAGCGGATGGTGACGGCGACGTCGTCGGGATGATCGGACGGCGCGCACAGCAGGAAGATCGTCTGCTTCGGTGGCTCTTCGATGAACTTGAGCAGCGCGTTGGCGGCGTTCTCGGTGAGCCGATCGGCATCGGTGACAACGAGTACCTGGTACTGGCCCATTGCCGGACGGCGCACGGCCGATTGCACGAGTGTGCGCATCGACTTCACCGAGATCGACAGGCCCTCCGGAACGATCTCGCGCACGTCGGCGTGAGTGCCCGCCATCACAGTGTGGCACGCCACGCACGCGCCGCAGCCGTGGCGGGGGCACTGCAGCGCCGCCGCGAACGCCCGCGCAGCGACCGACCGACCCGAGCCCGGCGGCCCGGTGAACAGCCACGCGTGCGTCATCGCCGCAGGGTGTTCCGCCGCGCGCCGCAGCTCCTCGACGGCCGCGGGCTGGCCGACCACCTCGTCCCAGACGCTCACAACGACCCCGCTCCGCCCGCGGTCACGGCAGGGCCTCCGGCCTGTCCCCGACTGTGCTGCCGGACTCGGCGCGACGCTCGTCGACTGCCACCGGCTCTGCCCACGTGCCCGGCGCACCGACGCCGATCGGCGTGCTCTGCCCCTGGGGGCGGGGCGGCAGGAGCGAGCCGAGCCCGGCGGCGATCCGCTCGGCCACGTCGTCAGGAGATCCATCGGCATCGACGACGACGTAGCGGTGCGGCTCAGCGGCGGCCATGTGCGTGAGCAGCCGCCGGACGCGCACATGCTCCTCGCCTGGCAGCTCCGACACGCGCACGGCGCCACCCTCCGGGGCGCGGTCCAGGAGGACCGACACATCCGGCCGCAGCCGTCCGGTGGCCCACACCGCGAGATGTTCGAGCTCGGCGGGATCCAGCCCATCGGTGGCCACACCGAACTGGGCCAGTGGGAGGGCGAGGAAGCGATCGGCGACGACGAGCGCGCCTGCCGCGAGCGACGGCCTGACCACCCGCTCCACCTGGTCGGCCAGGATCGCCGCCGCGGCCAGCGCGCGGGCGCGTGCACCGGACAACGACGCCTCCCGCAGAGCGGCTGCCCACCGCTCACGATCGGCCGCCCCACCTTCGAGCTCGACGACGGTGTGGCCCGCGGCGCGCAGCCGGGCCGCCAGGCGGCCTGCCTGGTCGACCGCCTGTTCGGCCTCCACGCCCTCGACCGCGACCAGCACGCCGGTGCCTTCCCGCGGCTCACCTCGGCGCAGCGCGGCGAGCAGATCGGGCAGCATCGGCGCGATGCGACGATCGTCCATCAGCCGGTAGGCGGCCGAGCCGATCGCCGCCGCGACCAACCCACCGGCGAACATCACGACCCGCGTGCCGTCGATGATGAACGAACCGACGGTGCGGGTGGCCACCAGCCCGACGATCACCGGCACGACCGAGAGCGAACCCAGCAGTGTGAGCCGCACGATGGTCTGGATGAAGGCGTTGATCCTTCCGCGGATCTCGTCAGCCACCTGCGTGCCGATGATCGTGAGCCCGGTGAGGAACGCGATACCCGCGAACGCGCCGACCAGCATCACCGCGGCGATCGCGAGGAACAGGTGCGGTGCGAGCGACACCAGCACCAGTGCGAGACCGGCCGCCACGATGCCCGCGCCGAACAGCCGGTTGTGCGGGATGCGCCTGGCCAGCCGCGGCGCGGCGCCCATCCCGGCCGCCAAGCCGATGAAGACCGAGGCGAACAGAACGCCATAGGCCGCGTTGCCGCCGCCGAGGCTCTGCGCGTAGAGCGTGGCGGAGCCGATGACGATTCCGCCTGCGGCGAAGGCGCCGATGATGCCGACGACCAGGCCGCGCACGAGCGGCGTGCGCGCGACGAACGCGGCGCCGTCCCTGATCAGCGCGAGCACCCCTGGCGCTGCGGCGCGATACCCGTCGGATCGCCCGGAGATCTCCGGTATGCGCACCAGCACGGTGAGCGCGGTGACCAGGTAGGCCGCGCCGGAGAGCAGTACGGCGACGTAGACCGTGTCGAGCGCCGACGCCCCGAGGAGCGCGCCGCCGCGCGACAGCAGCGCGAACAGGCCCGACGCGCTGATCACCGAGACGCCGTAGGTCATCACGAGGGCGAGCTGGTTGGCCGTCTCGACCTGATCGGGCCTGCGCAGCAGGTTGGGCACCGCCGCGTCCTTGGCCGGTATCCAGAACAGCGCGCACATCTCGATCAGCAACGTGGCCGCGAGCAGCCACCAGATCGTGCCGACGAGCGGGATCGACACGAACAGGGCACAGCGCAGAAGATCACAGATGACCATGACCCGACGCCGGTCGAACTTGTCGGCCAGCGCGCCCGCGAGGGGCCCGAGCAGCAGAGGCGGCAGCAGCTTCGTGGCGACGACACCGCCGAGCGCGAAGCTCTGCGCCTGGTGTCCGCTGGTGAGCTGCGTGGCGAGAGCGGAGAGGGCGAGCAGGCTCATCCAGTCGCACACGCCCGCGATCGACGTGACCAACCACAGACGACGGAACGCCGGGATGGCAAGGACCGCCCGCACGCGATGGGCGGTGGGCGCGGATGGCGGCGGCACAGGCGTGCTGATGGCGGTCACCTCCCTCGGTGCTTGCTGGCCAGGGTAGGCGTAGCCACCGACAAAACCGGCGCTCAGGTCTGGAGAAGCGACACGACGAGCTGCACGAGGATCACCGCGTAGACGAACACGAAGAACAACACGAAGAGTCGGGAGCCCAGCTTGCTGCGGGAAACCCGGGTCAGCCCGAGGATCACCGGATCCTCGACGATGCGGGGGCGCGCCTCGGGCCGGGGCGGGGGTGCGGGGGCGTGAGGCTCTGGGTGCGGTGCCGGGTCGAGAAGCGGGGACCGATCAGCGTGGTCGCCTGAGCCCTTGTCGTCCGGACGTTCCGGTGTCGCCATGGCAGCAGCACGGGCGGCGATGAAGGCAGCTACGTCAGGATGCGCGGCCTTGCCATCGATGCGGCCAGTGGCGTTCTTCGCAAGGGCGGGCGCGCTCGTCAGCTCGGCCGCGGGGTCGTTCGGCCGTTCCGTCACGACCCTCGATGCTAGAACGACGGCCACGCATCCGACGACCGCACACGCTGAGTTCATCCGTGCGAGGAGATGCCACCGCGGGCTCAGTCACCATTGTTATTGTTGTCGCCCGGAGCGGCCGGGGCGTCGGGGGCGTTGCCGCTGCTGACCGTCAGCAGGATCGTCTCGCCGGGCAGCGCCTGGCCCTGCGGGTTCTGCCCCACCACCGTGCCGCGGTCGGCGGCGTTGTCCGTCGTTTCGACCGAGACGGCCCGCCCCTCCTTCTGGAGGATGGCCCGAGCTTCGTTCTCCGGCTTCCCGACGACGTCAGAGATCTGCGCGACCGGCGCGCCGTCGAGATAGCGGGGATCGGTAGGCGGCAGCGGGGGGACCGGCTGGGCCTCCAGGAGCGGCTTCATCGCGCCGAACCACGTCTGCGCGGGCGTCTTGCCGCCAAAGATGTTGCCGCTGCCGCAGGGGAACGGCGACCCGGCGCCATCACAGAGCGGCCGGGGTGAGCTGGTGTCGTCGAAGGTGATCACCGCGCCTGCCATCTGCGGAACGACGCCGACGAACGCGGCGGACTTGTGCTGCTGGGTCGTGCCCGTCTTGCCCGCCATCGGCCGGTCCCATCCCGCCTGACGGGCCGCAGCCGCAGCCGTGCCGCCGATGGCGTCCTGGCTCAGTCCGGTCAGGAGCGTGTTGGCCAGGCCAGGGTCGACCGCCTGCGCGCACGCGGGCTCCTTGATCGGAACGGGCTTGCCGTCCTGGCCGGTGATCGACTCGATCGGGCTGGGCGGACACCATTTGCCCGCGCTGGCGAGCGTGGCGCCGACGTTGGCCAGCTCCAGCACGCTCGTCGGGCTCACCCCTAGCGTGAACGAGGCCAGCTTCTGGGCCTTCGTGACCTCGGCGATCGAGCGGTCGGTCCGCCTGCGCGTCAGCGGGTCGACGAACGGCGTGGTGGCCAGCGACTTCATGCCAAGCCGCACCGCCATGTCGACGACGTCGGGCACACCCGTGAACTCCTCCAGCTTCACGAACGCGGTGTTGGGCGACGTCTCGAGCGCGGTCTGCAACGACATCTTGTCGGCGTACTTGCCCGCGTTCTGCACGGGAATCGGGCGCCCGCCGCCATCGACGTAGATCGGCGAGACGTAGCCGCTCGGAGGCACGGTGAGCACGTAGTTGATGCCTAACCCCTTCTCCAGCGCCGTAGCCGCCGTGAAGATCTTGTAAGTGGATCCGGCGCCGAGGTTGACCGGCTCGTAGGGCAGCCCGTAGCTCGTCTCCCGGTTGGCCGCGTCGAGCCCGAACGTGCGGTTGGCCGCCATCGCGAGCACGCGGTGCTTGTCGGCGCCAGGCTGCACAACTGACATCACGTCCGCGACGTTGGGCTGGTTCGGCGCCACCTGCGAGTTCAGCGACGCCTTCACCTTCGCCAGCACGTTCGGGTCGAGCGTCGTCTTGATCGTGTATCCGCCGCGGTTGAGCTGGTCGATCGTGAATCCGGCGTCGCTCAGGTACTTCTGCGCGTACTTGCAGAAGAAGCCCGCGTCACCCGCCCCTATACAGCCCGCGGGCTGGGTGACCAGCGGTTTCGCGATGCCCAACGGGCTGGCGAGCGCGGCCTTCGCCTGCCCGTCGTCGATCATCCGCTGCTCGCGCATCTGCTCGATGACGACGTTGCGGCGATCCAGCGCGGCCTGCGGCTTGGTGACCGGATCGGTCGCGGCGATGTTGCGGACCATGCCCGCCAGCAGGGCCGCCTGGGGCACGGTCAGCTTGTCGGGCGTCGTGTCGAAGTAGGTGCGGGCGGCCGACGCGATCCCGGCCGCGCCGTTGCCGAACGAGATGATGGTGAGATAGCGGGTGAGGATCTCCTCCTTCGACAGCGTCCGCTCCATCTGCAGCGCGATCTGCGCCTCCTTGAGCTTGCGCGCGGAGGTCTGCTCGGTCGCCTTGAGCCGCTCGGTCTCGGTCTTGGCCGTGACGTAAAGGAAGTAGTTCTTGACGTACTGCTGGGTGAGCGTCGAAGCGCCCTGCACCACGTCACCGGAAGCGGAGTTGGCGATGAGCGCGCGGATCGTGCCCTGCCAGTCGACGCCGTTGTGCTGGTAGAAGCGGCGGTCCTCGATCGCGACGATCGCGGCCTTCATCGCGGGCGCGATCTGGTCGGACGTGACGACCTGGCGGTTCTGGTTCGGCTCGAAGAACCGGGCGATGGGGGCGCCGGAGCTGTCGGTGACGACGCTGGTCAGCGGCAGGGGCCCGTCGACGACGTCGGTCGAGACGGTGGTGACGCTGTCGCCCGCGTCATTGGACACGAGGCCGAGGGCCGCGACCCCGGGGAACGTCATCCCCGCGACTACGACACCGGCGACCAGGCACAAACCGAACAAGAGTGCGATCGGGCGCACCAAGTGCAGAGGGGGCCTCACGACACCGGAGCGTACGTCCGAACGGTCCATGATGAGTAATTTTCTTGGCTCTCGAGTGAACCGAGCCGCTCCAGAATTCGTCTGTGCTGGTCGGGAGCACTTCATCAAAACCAGGAGCGGGCCATGGCCTCACGGGGGAACTGGCGAACCGCGGCGCGTTGCCGTACATCCGACGCAGAGGACCTCTTCGTCACCGGACGCAAGCAACGGGAGGCGAGGCAGTTCTGTCGGATCTGCCCCGTCCGCACCGAATGTCTCGCGCACGCGCTCGACCACGGGATCGAGTTCGGGGTCTGGGGCGGGATGACCGAACGGGAGCGCCGCGCGCTGCTGCGCCAGCGCCCCGACGTCACGTCGTGGGCCGATCTCCTGGCCGACGCCCGCGCCGAGCACGAGGCGTCGCTGGCGGCCGTCGACGCGCTGGCCTCGCTCACCGACGTGGCCGCGCCACAGCTGCACCACACAGCATGAGCCGCCGGTCGCCGCAACGCGCGCAGCTCATCCGCCGCCCCGGCCCGTCAGCTCGCCGTGCTGGACCGGTCCACACGCGGCGCGGGCGAGGGTCCGCCGGAGGCGAGGTGGCGGCCGATCTCGCGCAGGCCCGCCAGGTCTGCCACGTCGGACACCACCGGCACCCTGATGACCGGCACCGCACCGTGCGCGCTGGTGAAACGGGCGAGCAGCCGCGCCTCACGGGCGGCGAGGTCGACGCGGTCGGCGTGCAGGCGCAGCACCGCGGCGGCCAGCGGCGCGCCGCGCAGCCCGTCGGCCGCGGCCCTCGCCTGGCCTGCCGAGAGGTCCGCCAGCACCGGATGGGTCCGGTTGAGCACGAGCCCGGCCAGCGGCATCTCCTCGGTGGAGAGCCGCTCGACGAAGTAGGCGGCCTCGCGCAGCGCGTCCGGCTCGGGCGCGGCCACCACGACGAACGCGGTGCCCGGCGAGCGCAGAAGCTCGTAGGTGGCCGTGGCGCGCTCCCGGAAGCCGCCGAACATCGTGTCGAACGCCTGCACGAACGCCGAGGCGTCGGCGAGCATCTGGCCGCCCAGGATCGTCGACACCGCTTTGGCGAACAGCGAGAACCCGGCCCCCACGATCTTGCGCAACCCGCGGCCGCCTGCGCGCGCGGGCGAGGACAGCAGGCGGATCATGCGGCCGTCGAGGAAGGTGGACATCCGCTGGGGGGAGTCGAGGAAGTCCAGCGCGGAGCGCGAGGGCGGTGTGTCGACGACGATCAGGTCCCACTTTCCCGTCGCCGCCAGCTGGCCGAGCTTCTCCATCGCCATGTACTCCTGCGTTCCCGAGAACGACGAGGAGATCGTCTGGTAGAAGGGGTTGGCCAGGATCTTCTCCGCGCGCCCTGGCTCGGAGTGCGCCTCCACCATCTCGTCGAAGGTGCGGCGCATGTCCAGCATCATCGCGTGTAGCTCGGTGCCGGAACCGACGCCCGCGACCGGGTCGGGCTCGTTGCCGAGGATCTTCAGCCCGAGGGCCTGGGCCAGGCGCTTGGCCGGGTCGATCGTGAGCACGACGGTCTGGCGACCGCGTTCGGCCGCCCGGATGGCCAGCGCCGCCGAGATCGTGGTCTTGCCGACCCCGCCGGAGCCGCAGCAGACGATCACGCGGGTCGTCGGGTCGTCGAGCAGGCGGTCGACGTCGAGCGTGGGGGGACTCACCATGCACTCGCTACGCGGTGCGTCAACATCCTCATCGGGCCGCTCCGATCGTCTGCGGCAGTCCGACGCCCTGTGCGCGCAAAGCGTCGGCCAGCTCGTAAAGGGAGCCGAGGTCGACCCCGTCGATCAGCCGGGGGAGCTCGAGCCGGGGCGGCGGGCCGGGGGCGTCGGCGAGCCGCGCCAGCGCGAGCGACTCGCTGTGCACCTGCTGGGCGTGCTCCACCGTCTCGGCCACCAGCCCGTCGATCACGTCGGCCGGGAGGTCGAGGCCCGCGGCGGCGAGCCCCACGCGCACCCGCTCGGCGTCGACCCGCCCGCCCGCGGCCGCGGCCACCGAACGGTCGGGCAGCCATTGCGGCCGCACCTGGTTGGCGATCACCGCTCCCGGCCGCAGCCCGGCGGCGCGCAGCTCGTCGAGCACATCGAGGGTCTCGGTCACCGGCAGGTCCTCCAGCAGGGTCACGACGTGCACCGCGGTCAGCTCCGAGTGCAGCACCTGCACGACGCCCTGGGCCTGGCTGTGGATCGGACCGCTGCGGGCGAGCTCGGCCATCGCCTTGGTGACGTCGAGAAACCGAACCACGCGGCCCGTAGGCGGGGCGTCGAGCACCACCGCGTCGTAGGCCGGACGCCCCTGCGCGTTCGTGCGGTTCACCGTCTCCTTGGCCTTGCCGGTGAGCAGCACGTCGCGCAGCCCCGGCGCGAGGGTGGTGGCGAACTCGATGGCCCCCATCCGGCGCAGTGTCCGCCCGGCCATACCGAGGCGGTAGAACATCTCCAAGTACTCCAGCAGCGCGGCCTCGACGTCCACCGCGAGCGCCCGCACCTCACCTCCGCCGGGCGCCACCGCGATCCGGCGCTCCTCGTAGGGCAGCGGCGGCGTGTCGAAAAGCTGCGCGATCCCCTGGCGGCCCTCGACCTCGATCAGCAGCGTGCGCCGCCCGCCTGCTGCCAGCGCGAGGGCGAGAGCAGCGGCGACGGTCGTCTTCCCCGTGCCGCCCTTGCCCGTCACCACGTGCAGCCGCGCCTTCGACAGCGCGGCAGGCCACCCGGATGTCTCCACCCGCCCAGGTTACGAGCGTAAGGCCGCACCGGCTCCCCGAACCGATGAGGCGCTGGCTACAGTGCCTGCCATGAGCTCCCCTGCCCCACCTGGCACGACATGGGAATACCTCACCGCTCCCGTGCTGATCCACAACACGCAGGCCATCCTCAACAACTTCGGCCGCGACGGCTGGGAGCTGGTCACGGTCACCACCGGGACGAGCGGCGAGCAGCTCGTGGCCTGGTTCAAACGCCCCAAGCGCGGCTGAGGGCATGGCTACCCCGAGCACGCGGCTCGACAAGCTGGGCATCGCGCTGCCCCCCGTCGCCGCACCGGCGGGCGCCTACGTGCCCGCGCGCCGCTCCGGACCGCTGGTGTTCACCGCGGGCCAGGTGCCGTTCGTCGACGGGAAGCTCGCGGCGACGGGCAAGGTCGGTGCGCAGGTCAGCGCCGAAGAGGCCAAGGCGATCGCGGGGATCTGCGTGCTCAACGCGCTGGCCGCGATCGACGCGCTCGTCGGGATCGACGCGGTCGTCGGGGTGGTCAAGGCCGTCGTGTTCGTCGCGTCGGCACCCGGCTTCGGCGGGCAGCCCGGGGTGGCGAACGGCGCGTCCGAGCTGCTCTTCCGGATCTTCGGGGAGGCAGGCAGGCACGCCCGCTCGGCGGTCGGGGTCGCTGAGCTGCCGATGGACGCGCCGGTCGAGGTGGAGCTGATCGTCGAGGTCGCCTCGTGAATGAGCCGACGAGCCCGGCACCGCCCCAGCGCGAAGAGCTGTGCCACGACCTGCTCCTGCGGCTCGCCGGTCGGCTGCCGGACACGCTTCTGTGGCGGCTGCGCGACTGGTTGGCCGCGGGCGGACACGCGTCGATCGCCGCCGTCCTGCCCCGTGAGCTGCTGCGGCGTCGGATCGGGCTCACCGACGAGGAGCGCGAGCTGCTGGTCGAGTCCGCGGGCGCGTGGGGGGCGCTCCCCCGGCTGATGGACGCCGTGCTGCCCGTGCCCGATGGGGACGGCACAGCCGCGGGGTTCACGCCCGATCCCGACGTCGATGCCGCCGCGCTGAGCGCACTCGGCGTCGTCCGTGGCTACCGCGGCATCGCGGAGCTGCGGCAAGCTCGACGCGGCGGCCAGCGCGTCCTCGTGGTCGTCGGCGGCGAGGCGTCCTGGGTGCTCACGGGCATGCTCCAGCGCATCCTGCGCGCCCACGGGGACCGCATCCCCTGCGTCGAGGCCCTGCCTGCGCAGGGGAACGCGAGTGCTTACCACCGCGCGGCCGTCAGCGGGTCGGCGGCGCTGTGGCGTTCCGCCGCGCCTGCCACGGCCGCGTCCTGACCCGCACGACGAGGAGGGCCGGATGGACGAAACGACCACCCCCGGGTCGCCCCACGACCTGCTGCTGCGCCTCGCGGGCCGCGTCGACGACGACCTGTTGGCCGACGCGCGCGAGCTCGTCGCGGTCGGGGAGGACGGGCATGCGCTGGAGCTGGTGACAGCGGCGCTCGCCGCGGATCGCACACCGCTGCCTGCCTCGGCGCGCGCCGAGCTGGTGGCCGCGGCCAGAGCGGCGAGGATCGATCTCGACGTCGACGCCGCGCTCGCCCCGGCCGCGGCGGAAACCACCGGACACCGGTTCACCGCGCAGGCGATGGGCGACGTGCCCGTCATCGCCGCGGTGCGGGAGCTGCCAGGCAGGCTGCGCGACGGGCTGCGGCTGCGGCTGACCTGGCGTCTGACGCCTGCCGGGCCTGCGTCGGGCCCGCTGCCGCATCCGGTGCTGCTCGTCGAGACCCCGGAGGGCGGACGGTCCGGCGAGGTGCTCGCCTACCAGATCGCGGCGGCGCTCACGCGGGCGGGCGTGCACGCCGCGGTCGAGGTGCTCACCTCGGGCAAGGCGATGCCCGCCTACCACGCGGCCGCGCTGCGCGACTCCGCGCCGCTGGACGACGAAGCCCCTACCCTTTCCCCGCGCGGCGCGCGGTCGTCGCCCGAGGTGCTCGAGTCGGTCACGGCCGAGGTCATCGAGGAGGTGACGGCCGACCACCGCTCCGCAGGGCTGGTCGCCGCGCCTGCGCCGCGTCCGGAGGCCGTTGACGAGCCGCCGATCGACCTGTTCGCCGCCGACGAACCCGCGCCACGGCCCGTCCCGATGCGCACCTGGCCGGGCGGACGGCGGCGACGCTCCTACGTCGACCCCGCGGAAGGCAACGACGAGGACGAGCAGTCCGTGATTACCATCGTCCGCGCCCCGCTGCCCAACCCTGTGCCGCTGGCCCGGCGCAACCGTCCGGCAGCCGTTCCACAGGCCGGAGACGAGGGGAACGGCGGGCCGTCGACGGAGTCCGACCCCGATCCGCTGAGCAGCCCGTTGCTCGACCCGACCTCGCAGCCGCAAGCCGCGTCCGACGAGAGCGGGTGGGCCAGCGAATGGGCCTCGGGGGAGTGGACGGTCAGCGGACCCTCCGACGCGGGGGGCGACGAGGACACCCCGCTCTCCGGGATCCCGACGGTCGCTTCGGACGTCCCCGACGTCCCGATAGAGCCCGTGGCCTCCGCTCCCGCACCGGCGGTAGAGGCCTACCCCGCGCCCGCTGCCCCGACACCCCGGAGCGCCCCGCGACCGGCCACAGCGGACGTGGATCCGGCGCTGCTCAAGCCCGAGTCGCTCGCCCGGCTCAGCGACGCCGACCGCGAGCTGCTGGCCCGGTTGCAAGCCGAGCTCGTCGCCGGTCGGACACGGCCCGCGCAGGCGCCATCCCAGGTCGCGAACGGCTCCGGAGCGCACGTGCTGAGAGAGCATGAGTGATCGCCGCGAGACGCACACCAGGCCGCGAACACGACCGTGATGTGCGGCTCGCCGTGATCCCCCGTCGCCCACGCGGGTTATGGTCCGAGGGTGACGCGCGAGCCCGTCGTCCCCCGACCCGCTGCCACCGTGGTGCTCGTCCGCGACGACCCCCGACCCCCGCCCGGCCGTACTCCACTGCAGGTGTTTCTGCAGCGCAGGGTCGCGGGCATGGCGTTCGCGAGCGGGATGACGGTCTTTCCCGGCGGCGGCGTCGACCCCTCCGACCACGCTGACGTCCCTGGCTGGGTCGGCCCGACGCCCACCGAGTGGGGACAGCGGCTCGGGTACGAACCGGAGCTGGCGGGTGCGCTGGTGAAGGCCGCGGTGCGGGAGACGTTCGAGGAGTGCGGGGTGCTGCTCGCGGGCCACGGCCCGATGACCCAGGGCCCGGTGATACTGCCCGACGGCGTGCGCGCCGACCTCGTGGCGCGCCGACGCACCCTCGCCGACGTGCTCGACGGGCGCGCGCTGCGCGCCGACCTCCTGCGCGCGTGGTCGCGGTGGATCACCCCCGCCGTGGCCCCGAAGCGCTACGACACGGCGTTCCTGGTCGCCCAGGTCCCCGTGGGTCAGGTCGCCGACGCCCACACCACCGAGGCCGTCGAGGCGCGCTGGTGGCACCCAGCGGAGGCGCTGGAGCGCTGGCAGGCAGGTGAGATCGAGCTGATGGCCCCGACGTTCACGACCTTGCGCGAGATCGACGAGCATCGCGACTGCGCCGCGGTGCTCGCCGCCGCCGACCGCCGCGAGATCCGACCGGTGCGGCCCCAGCTGCGCCGGACCAGCGACCGCGTCGACGTCCTGCTGCCCGGTGACCCCGGCTTCCAGACGGCGGCGGGCGCGTGAGATACGAAGAGCTGCGGCCCGTCACGTCGCACGCGTCGGTCCTGCTGGCGCGCAATCCGTCCCCGATGACCCTCGATGGCACCAACACCTGGGTGCTGCGTGCGCCCGACGCCGCGGCGTGCGTGGTCGTGGATCCGGGCGAGGACGACGAGGAGCACCTGCGCGCGGTCGCCGAGCACGGCCCCGTCGCACTGGTGCTGATCACCCACCGCCATCACGATCACGCGGGCGGCGCGCGCCGGTTCGCCGAGCTGACGGGGGCACCGGTACGGGCGCTCGACCGTTCGCTGGTGCTCGGCTCCGAGGCGTTGGGTGACGGCGATGTGGTCGCGGCCGCGGGCCTCGAGCTCCGGGTGGTGGCGACGCCGGGGCACACGTCGGACTCGCTGTCGTTCCTGCTGGACGCGGACCAGGCGGTGCTCACCGGCGACACCGTGCTCGGCAGGGGCACCACCGTGATCGCCCATCCGGACGGCACGCTGGCGCCCTACCTCGAGTCGCTGCGCAAGCTCGCCGACCTCGCGCCGGGCACGGCTGTGCTCACCGGCCACGGCCCCGAGCTGACCGACATCGCCGCCACCGCGAGCGCCTATCTAACCCATCGCCAGGAGCGCCTCGACCAGGTGCGGGCCGCGCTGGACCAGCTCGGCCCGCACGCGACGCCGTGGCAGGTCGTCGAGACCGTGTACGCCGACGTCGACCGCTCGGTGTGGCCCGCGGCGGAGCTATCGGTGCGCGCCCAGCTGGACTACCTGCGCGGGTAGCCGGGGCGCTGGTGCCAGGCTCGCGCGCCGCAGCCACAGCAGGCAGGCCACGACGACGCCCGCGGCCGCCCCGACGAGGAACGCCGCGCGGGGTCCGGCCGCCTCGACGACAACGCCCGCGGCGGACTGCCCCGTCGACAGGCCCAGCGTGGCGGCCGTGACGACCCAGCCGAACGCCTCGGTCGCCGTCCCTGCGGGCGCGGTGGCCTCCACCCCGAGCGAGTGGGCCGTGACCTGAGGGGTGATCGTCGCCCCGGCGAGCAGCATCGCGACGACGAGCGCGGGCAGTGGGCCCGCCACCGCCATACCCGCCACGCACACCGCGAACGCCAGCAGCAGGACCGGCAGGCGCAGGTGCAGGGGACGGGGCCACGGCCGCATCGAGTACGCGATCCCGGCCAGCACCGACGCGACCGACCACGCCGACAGCAGCACCCCACCCAGCGCCGCTGAGCCCGCCGCCGCGGTGACGGCGGGCACGCCGACCTCGACGGTGCCGATCACCAGACCGAACCCCAGCGACGCGAGCACCACCGTGCGCAGACCGGGCGCGGCGAGCGTGCCGAACGCCCCGGCCTTGTGGTCGGCCCGGGTCGGGCGATGCGTCCGTACCGCGCGGGTCAGCGCGAACCCGACCGTGCCGACCACCATGCCCGCGAGCGCCACCGCGGTGCCGGTGCCCGGCCACGGCATCGTCACCAGCAGCGCGGCCGTCGACGGCCCGAGGATGAAGAACACCTCCAGGCTGATCGCCTCGTAGCTGAACCCGGCGTCCCGGAGCCTGCCCGCGGGCACCAGCCGCGTCCACAAGGCCCGCGACGAGCCCGGCATCGCGGGTTGGGTGAGGCCGACGACGACGGCGCAGGCCACCAGCGTCGCAAGGTCCGCCCGCGACTCGATGGCGACGATCAGTGTGGTCCCGGCGGCGGCCTGGGCGCCTGCCGCGGCCAGGAGCGGACGTGTGGGCCCGACCCGGTCGATGACCCGGCCTTGGATCACCGAGCCGCACGAGACCCCGATCAGCAGCCCGGACGACACCAGCCCGGCCATGGCGAACGAGCCCGTCGTCTTCTGCACGTACAGAAGTGTGGCCAGCCCGATCATCGCCATCGGCAGCCTGGCGACCGCGGAGGCCAACGCGGGCAGCCCCGCCCCCGGAGCGCCCAGGGCGGCGCGGTAGTCGGCGAACGAGGACGAGCTGGACATGCAGCCCAGCTTCGCACAATCTGGTACGCCCGTACCAGTTAATATGAAGGAAACCTCAGAGCCGATCCACGTGTCTGCCTACCTGGCGCGGCGGGCCAGACGTTCGGGCTCGAGGATCAGCACGCTCTTGCCTTCGAGACGAAGCCAGCCGCGGTGGGCGAAATCGGCGAGTGCCTTGTTCACGGTCTCTCGGCTCGCCCCGACGAGCTGGGCGATCTCCTCCTGCGTGAGGTCGTGGGTGACGCGCAGCAGGCCCGACTCCTGGGACCCGAACTGCCGCGCGAGCTGCAGCAGCGACTTGGCCACCCGGCCGGGGACGTCGGTGAAGATCAGGTCCGCGAGCATGTTGTTGGTGCGCCGCAGCCTGCGCGCGAGCACCCGTAGGAGCTGTTCGGCGATCTCGGGCCGCTTGCCGATCCACTCGCGCAGCGCAGCACGGTCCATCGTGTAAGCCCGGACCTCGGTGACCGCCGCGGCCGACGACGTGCGCGGCCCCGGGTCGAAGATCGACAGCTCGCCGAACATGTCCGAGGGGCCCGCCACCATCAGCAGGTTCTCCCGGCCGTCCGGCGACTTGCGGCCGATCTTGACCTTGCCGGAGACGACGATGTACAAACGGTCGCCGGGCTCCCCCTCGGAGAAGATTGGCGCGCCCCGCGGGAACTCGGCAATCTCCAAAGCCTGCGCGAGAGCCTCGGCCGCGTACGGCTCCACTCCTTGGAAGATGCCCGCGCGGATCAGAACTTCGTCCACTCCACCGCTCCTCGTTCCCCCCGGCCGCCGCCCCTCGGCGCGGCGGATCACTGGCGCGTCAGTCTAGGGGTCAGCGCACCGTCCGTGACGTCGCAATGCTCAACTAACTATCCAGACCCAGATGAGCGATCGTAGCGCCGAGGGCGTTAGGCGGCCCGCCTGCCTCGGGTGGGACGGGCTCGCCGAGGCGCCTTGCTCCGCAGGCGGAACAGCTCCAGCGCACGCCCGGTGCCCTGCCGGAACAGCGCCCGTACCTCGTCTGGACGGGGCCGCTCGAGCAGCTCCTCCAGCTCCTCAGGACGCACGGTGGACTCCCGCAGGCGAGACTCCACGCGTTCCATACCGAGCGCGAAGAACATCACCAGCAGCGGCACGAGGACGGACAACCATGCAGTCATGTCGACGCGCATCGTCTCGCACCCGCCCGGCGGAGGTCTTGTCGGGGGGCATGCGTCCATCTCTCCGGTATCTGATCGTGACCTGACCGCTCGGTGTGGAAGCGTCTGGGTGGAAGCGGCGCGGCGGCACTGTCGGTGCTGCGTCGTAGGCTCTTGTTCGTGACCACGGCACCCCGCGTCAGCGCTCCCCGCGACAGCAGATCGCGCGCCGCCGCCCGCCTTGCCGCACGCATCAGCGCAGGCGAGCCACCGCTCGGGCGGGCCCGGCGCGTCGGGCGGATGCTGCGGGTGCTCGCTGCCACGCATCCCGACGCCCACTGCGAGCTGGATTTCCGCACGCCGCTCGAGCTCGCCGTGGCCACCGTGCTGTCCGCGCAGAGCACCGACAAGCTGGTCAACACGGTCACGCCCGGGCTCTTCGCCCGCTACCCCACAGCGCTGGACTACGCCAAGGCCGATCGCGCCGAGCTGGAGGAGATGATCCACTCCACCGGCTTCTTCCGGAACAAGGCCAACTCGCTGATCGGGCTGGGCGCCGCCGTGGTCGAACGCCATGGCGGCGAGCTGCCGCACACGCTCGAGGAGTTGGTGAAGCTTCCGGGCATCGGACGCAAGACCGCCAACGTCATCCTCGGCAACGCGTTCGACATCCCCGGGCTCACGGTCGACACCCATTTCGGCAGGCTCGTGCGCCGCTGGGGCTGGACGGCCGAGGAGGACCCTGTGAAGGTCGAGCACGCTGTAGGCGCGCTGGTGCCCAAGCGCGACTGGACGATCGTGTCGCACCAGGTGATCTTCCACGGGCGGCGGGTCTGCCACGCTCGCAAGCCCGCCTGCGGCGCCTGCACCCTGGCCGCCGAGTGCCCGGCCTACGGCACCGGCCCCACCGATCTCCAGCAGGCCGCCGCGCTGGTGAAGGGCCCTTCGCGGGGCCACCTGCTCGCCATCGTGGGGCTGTCGGTCGAGGACGCTCCCGCCCCGGTGGGCGGCGAGGACCGGGACGCGCCGTGACGGTGTCGACGAGATGATCACCGAGCGTCGCGCGGCCGTGGTCTCCACGCTGGTAGTTGTGCTGCTCGTCGCCGCCGGGGTCTATGCGCTCTGGCCGCGCCAGGTGACCACCGCAGCGGGCACCGCGGGAGGGGCGGTCGTTGCGTCGGCGGCTCCCGTCGACGGCGCGCTGTCGACGGGAGCGCTGTCGGATGCGCAGCTCGCCGGGCCGCGTGCCGCGGCAGCGCTGAGTCCCTGCCCTTCGCCAACAGGCACGGCGGCCGCGGGGCCACTCACCGGGGTCACCCTGGCGTGCCTCGGCACCCCGGGCACCGTCGACGTCGGCAAGGCGCTGGCCGGGCACGTCACGCTCGTCAACATCTGGGCGTCGTGGTGCGCCCCCTGTCGCACGGAGCTGCCGGTTCTCGCGCGGTACGCGAGCACGCCCGGCGCCGTGTCAGTACTGGGCGTCGACTCCGCCGACGATCCCGGTGCCGCGCTCACGATGCTCGCCGATCTCGGCGTCCACCTGCCGGTCGTCAGCGACGCGAACAGCGCGGTCAACAGTGCGCTGCGGCCGCCACCGGGGTTGCCGCTGTCCTACGTGGTCCGCGCCGACGGGAGGGTGGCGATGGTCGACCCTCCGGTCCCCTTCACCTCGCCGGAGGACGTCGCCGCGGCCGTGGGCCGCCTGTCGTGACCCCCCACCCGACGAACCACGCACCTACGACTATGGCGGCCGCGTGAGGGCACTCGACCCGGCCGCAGCGCCCACCTGGCTGTGCCCGCTGCTCGATGGGCTCGGCGATCTCGACCACGACGAGATGCTGCGCCACCGCATGGACCCGCCGCCCGACGCGCGGCGTGCCGCGGTCCTCATGCTCTTCGGCGAGCAGGCCCCCCACGGGCCTGACGTGCTGCTCGCCGAGCGGGCCAGCACATTGCGCACCCACGCGGGGCAGGTCGCGTTCCCTGGCGGCGGCCACGAGGTCGGCGACACCGGCGCCGTCGCCACCGCCCTGCGCGAAGCCGAAGAGGAGACCGGGCTAGATCCTGCCGGGGTCGTCCCGCTCGCCGTGTTGCCCGAGCTCTACGTCCCGCCGTCGGGCTTCGTCGTCACACCGGTGCTCGCGCATTGGGCACGGCCGAGCGCGGTGCACGCCGTCGATGCCGGAGAGACAGCCACCGTCGTGCGCGTCCCCCTCGCGCAGTTGGCCGACCCCGCCAACCGGCTACGCGTCCGCCATCACTCGGGGGTCACCGGTTCGGCTTTCATCGTGTCGGGATTGCTCGTATGGGGGTTCACCGGGGGCTTATTGTCAGCGTTGTTGGATCGGGGCGGGTGGGCGCGCCCTTGGGACACCGCGCGAATCCTTGACCTCGAGCACGCATGGACCGTGGCTCGAGCGGGGCGGCAGGAGGTCGCGGGGTCATGAGAGCAGGGGCGGCGTGAGCTGGGTCGATGTCGTCGTCGTCGTCCTCGCGCTGATCGCTGCGGTCTCCGGGTGGCGCCACGGCATCGCAGTGGCGCTGCTGTCGTTCGTCGGCGTGCTCCTCGGAGCGATCATCGGTGTGCGCGTCGCCCCGCTGCTGGTCGAGGGCATCAGCAGCACCAGCACCCGGGTGGTCGTGAGCGTGGCCGTCGTGGTGCTGATCGTTGTGCTCGGCGAGACCACCGGGGTGTTCCTTGGCCGCCGGGTGCGCGACCGCATCACCGCAGAGCGCACGTTGGCCATCGACTCGACGCTCGGCGCCATCCTCCAGGCGATCGCGGTCGTTGCGGCGGCGTGGCTGGTAGCGCTGCCGCTCGCCTCGGCGGGCCTGCCCGCCATCGCCGCCGGGGTGCGGGGTTCGCAGGTGCTGCGCGCTGTCGACTCCGCGATGCCTGCAGTCGCCAAGCAGCTGCCTGCCCAGCTGCGGCAGCTGCTTGGCAACTCCGGCTTCCCCGAGGTGCTGAGCCCCTTCGCCCAGACCCCAGTGATCGCCACGGGGCCACCGGACACCTCGCTGGCCAGCAGCCCGGCCGTGGCGCTGGTGAGGCCGAGCGTGCTGAAGATCCGGGGCAAGGCCCCGGCGTGCCAACGACAGCTGGAGGGGTCGGGCTTCGTGTTCGGGCCCGAGTTGGTGATGACCAACGCGCACGTCGTGGCGGGCACCAGCACCACCACCGTCGAGGGCCCAGGAAAGCGGGGCCGGATCTCCGACCTGCCCGCGCGCGTCATCTACTACGACCCCGAGGTGGACGTCGCGGTGTTGCGCGTGGCGGGGCTGACGGCCAAGCCGCTGTCGTTGTCGCCTGGCGCGGAGAAGCCGGGCAACGACGCGATCGTGCTGGGCTACCCGCTCGACGGCCCGTTCCTGGTCACGCCTGCCCGGATCCGGCAGGAGATCAATCTGAAGGGCCCGGACATCTACGACAGCGGTGAGGTCACCCGCGGCGTCTACACCATCCGGGCCGTCGTCCAGTCCGGCAACTCCGGCGGACCGATGATCGACACTTCCGGCCAGGTCACGGGCGTCGTGTTCGGTGCGGCGCTCGACGACCCGGAGACCGGCTTTGCCCTGACGGTGCCCCAGATCTCCGCCGCGGTGCAGGCCGCGCCGGACCGCACCGCGGCCGTCGCGACGGGCACCTGCGCCGAGTAGCGGCCTCTCCTAGGAGCGGGTGATCGTCTCGTTGCGTCCTGGACCGACCCCGATCGCGCTCACCGGCGCTCCGGTCAGCTCCTCGATGCGGTGGACGTAGTCGCGCGCCGCGGCGGGCAGCTCGGAGAACGCCCGATACGGCGCGAGGTCCTCGAACCACCCTGGCATCTCTTCGTACACGGGGACGGCGTGGTGCACGTCGCTCTGGGTCATCGGCATGTCGTCGACGCGCCGCCCGCCGATCTCGTAGCCCACGCAGATCGGGACGTTCTCCAACCCCGAAAGCACGTCCAGCTTGGTGAGGAAGAAGTCGGTGATGCCGTTGACCCGCACGGCGTAGCGCCCGATCACGGCATCGAACCAGCCGCAGCGGCGGGGCCTGCCCGTCGTCACCCCGACCTCGCCACCGACCTTCCGCAGGTGCTCACCCATCGCGTCGAACAGCTCCGTGGGGAACGGGCCCGAACCCACGCGAGTGGTGTACGCCTTGAGGATCCCGATCACCCTGTCGATCTTGTTCGGCCCGATGCCCGATCCGACCGCCGCACCGCCCGCCGTCGGGTTCGAGCTGGTCACGAACGGGTAGGTGCCATGGTCCACGTCCAGGAGGGTGCCCTGCGAACCCTCCAGGAGGATCGTCTCGCCGCGCTCCAACGCCTGGTTGAGCAGCAGGCGAGTGTCGGCGATCCGGTCGGCGAAGCGTCGCCCGTGCGCCAGGACGGAGTCCACGACCTCATCCACCTCCAACGCCCGCCGGTTGTAGACCTTGACCAGGATCTGGTTCTTCAGGTGCAGGGCGGCCTCCACTTTCTGGTGCAGGATCTTCTCGTCCAGCAGGTCAGCCACCCGCACCCCGACACGCGAGACCTTGTCCTGGTACGCCGGGCCGATCCCCCGCCCGGTCGTGCCGATCTTGGCCTTGCCCAGGAAGCGCTCGGTCACCTTGTCCATGGCCACGTGGTACGGCATGATCAAATGCGCGTCGGCGCTGATGAGGAGGCCGCGGGTGTCCACGCCGCGGCGTTGCAACCCCGCCAGTTCCTCCAGGAGCACACCGGGGTCCACCACCACGCCGTTGCCGATCACGTTGGTGACCCCGGGGGTGAGGATGCCGGACGGGATGAGGTGCAGCGCGAAGTCCTGGCCGTCGGGCAGCACAACGGTGTGTCCCGCGTTGTTTCCGCCCTGGTAGCGCACGACCCACTGGGCCTGGCCGCCGAGGATGTCGGTGGCCTTGCCCTTGCCTTCGTCACCCCATTGGGCGCCGATCAGCACGATCGCAGGCATGTGAGACTCCCCCTGATGGACGCGTCGTGGAGGCTAGAGACCAAGCCGGTGCTGCTGACGTGCGGCGACCCGGGCCGGCACCACGGTAGTCGCGCGCTCTCGACACTTCCCAATGTGGCCCTGCCCTCGCGCCCCACGCGCGCCGACGTCGACCCGGTCCTGCGCGAGCTCGAACCCCGCCGCGTGATCGTCTCCGGCACCGACGCCGACCTCGCGGCCGTTCTCGTGCGGCTCCTGCGCTGCGAACGGCTCGACGTGGAGGTGGCCTACCTGCCCCGCGACCGCTCGGTCGCCGCGCGGGTGTGGGGGCTGCCGCGAGACGGGGTCGACGTGGCGCTCGGCGGCGCCGCGACGCCCGTCCCGCTGGTCCGCGACGACGCCGGTGGCGTGCTGGTGGGTGAGGCGAGCGTGCGCCGTCTGCGTGGAGAATGCTACTGCGACGAGACGCTCGTGCTGCGCGGACTGGGGCATCGACTGCTGGTCCGGCCCGCGCCCGGCGGCATCGCGGTGCGCGCGAGCCGCACGGGCAGGCCACCGGACGGGCGGACCCGAGCGGTCGCTCCCCGTGCGCCGTCGGGGCGCGGCTCGGCCGTGGGTCGGGCGGTCCAGCTGGGCGGCGCCGCCGCCTTCACTCCGGTACTGGACGGCGTGCCGCATCCGCGCCCCGTCACCCGGTGGGCCTGGTACCGCCACACCGCCGATTGGCTGCTGGTCACCGGTCGCACGTGACGGGTCAGGCCGCCGGGCGCAACCGGGGGTATGGCAACAGGGTGACGCTGCGGCGACTTCGATCGCAGCAGTGTCACCCTGCTGCGATACGGCGAGCACCCGAATGCCCTAACCCGACGCCAGCGGTCAGTTAACCGACAAGCGTCAAGCGTCGTCATCGACCGCGAGCAGTTCGGGGCAGCGGGGGCCGAGCACAGGCTCGCCGCAACCGGCTCAGAGGCCGAGTGCAGCGGGGGCTGCAGGGTCGGAGTCGGCGAGCAAGTCCGCGGTGCGCTGGGCCTCGTCGTCCTCACCGATCGCGACGGCCGCGCGGTGCAGCGCCGCGAGCGCACGCAGGAAGCCCTGGTTGGGCGTGTGCGCCCACGGCACGGGGCCGAAACCCTTCCAGCCATTGCGGCGCAGCTGGTCGAGACCGCGGTGGTAGCCGGTGCGGGCGTAGGCGTAGCCGGTGATGGTGTGTCCGTCGCCGAGAGCGCGTTCGGCGAGCACGGCCCACGCGAGGCTCGACGTCGGATGCGCGGCAGCTGCGTCGGCCGGGTCTACCCCGCCGTCGAGGAGCGCACCCACCGGTTCCTCCGGCAACAGGGTGGGTTCGGGTCCTAACAGGTTGCCATGCGGCGTCATGTCGCCCATCCTGCACCTATGACTTCCGCCCAGTCCGAGAAGCTCCGCGCTGGCCGCGGGTTCGTCGCAGCGCTCGACCAGAGCGGGGGTAGCACCCCGAAGGCACTCGCGCACTACGGCGTTTCCGAGGACTCCTACTCGGGTACCACGGCCATGTTCGACGCCGTTCACGCAATGCGTACCCGCATCATCACCGACCCCGCGTTCACCGGCGATCGTGTCCTCGCTGCGATCCTGTTCGAGGACACGATGGAGCGGCAGATCGAGGGCCGCGACACCCCGTCCTACCTGTGGGACGTCAAGGGCGTGGTGCCCATCCTCAAGGTCGACAAGGGCCTGGCGGCCGAGGCCGACGGCGTACAGATGATGAAGCCCATCGACGGCCTCGACGCGCTGCTCGCCCGCGCCACCGAGAAGGGGATCTTCGGCACCAAGATGCGCTCGGTGATCAAGCTCGCGGACGAGAAGGGCATCAACGCGATCGTCGAGCAGCAGTTCGCCATCGGCGCCACGATCGCCGACGCCGGGCTCGTGCCGATCCTGGAGCCCGAGGTCGACATCACCAGCCCGCAGAAGGCCGACGCCGAGAAGCTGCTGCACGCGGCGATCACCATGCACTTGGACGCGCTGCCCGCCGACCGGCAGGTGATGCTCAAGCTCAGCCTGCCCAACGTGGACGACTTCTACGCCGACCTCGTGGCGCACCCGCGGGTGCTGCGGGTCGTCGCGCTCTCCGGCGGGTACAGCCGGGAGGAGGCGGACAAGCTCCTCGCCCGGCAGCACGGGGTGATCGCCAGCTTCTCCCGCGCGCTTGCCGAGGGGCTGCACGCTGACCAGTCCGACGCCGAGTTCCACGCGACGCTCGAGGCCTCCATCGCGGAGATCTACGCGGCGTCCATCACCTGACCCGGGGTCGTGCGTGGTTATGGTCGCCCTGGCGGCCATAACCACGCACAGCGTCAGCGGCCCACCGACGTGCCCGTCGACCGGAGACGCCGTGGCCGTTGCCGAACGTCGCTGCCGGCAGGTACCGGCCCTTGTCGCCCGCACCGAGCGCGCTCACCGACCTGGGCGAACTCGGCGAGCCCGACGGCGCCCGTCACCATGTCCTTGACCTTGGTGCACCGACAGGAACTCCGCCCCGCCCGTCGATATCTGGACGATGCCGTCGCTTTCGTTCAGCGTCTCCGTGCTGGCCACGTGTGGCGATGAGCACTGTCTGACCTTCCGATCGGCAGGTTCGTCGTGGGTCACTATTCCCCACCACTATCATTGCGATCCATGGACGGCGCCTCGGCTGGGAACGCCGTCGAGCACACGCTGAGCAGGTTGCGCGCGCTCGACGCGTATCCAACCCCTGCGCCGGAACCGGGCGGGGGGCCCCGCACGTTGGCCGATCTCTACCGTGAACACCGTACGCGCATGGTCCGCCTCGCGGTGTTACTGGTGGACGACCCCAACACGGCGGAGGACGTTGTGCAGGAGGCGTTCACCGGGCTGCACCGGCATTGGAGCGAGCTGCGCGACGAGGCCGCCGCCATCGGCTACCTGCGCACAGCAGTCGTCAACGGGTCCCGATCGGTGTTGCGCCGCCGCCGCACCGCACGCGACTACATTCCCCCGCACCAGGTGAACGCCCGATCGGCCGAGTCATTGGTGATGCTGTCGGCCGAGCACCAGGCCGTCGTCGACGCGTTGGCCGCACTGCCACCGCGGCAGCGCGAGGTGCTGGTGCTGCGCTACTACGGCGGCCTCTCGGAAGCCGAGATCGCCGAGGCCACCGGGATCACCCGGGGCACCGTCAAGTCGACGGCAAGCCGCGCGCTGGATGCCGTCGGCCGGGTGATGAACCCCCGGGCCGGGACCTAGTGATCTAATGGTCGAACCAGAGCACCGCCTGGCCGAGGCCCTGCAGGCGCGGGCGTCCGGGGCGGGACAGCAGCAGTCCGCCGGGCGCTACATCGACGCGGAGCCCGCGGGCCTCGGGGTGCCGACCGCACTGCTCATCGCGCTGGTCGCGGGTGCTTTGCTGGGCACAGCGCTCGCGCTCGTCTCGCTGCTGATCCCCGGCGTGCTGCCCGGCACGGCCTGACGCTTATCGAGCCCACGCCGACGGCCGGTACCCTCAACTATCGTGACCACCCTGGCGGCGCTCGGACCCGCATGGCTACAGCCCGACACGCTCATCTCCGGACTCGTCTCGGCGCTCGGCCCGTGGGCCCTTGTCGGCATCGCGTTGATCATCTTCGCGGAGTGTGGTCTGCTGCTGGGCTTCTTCCTGCCCGGCGACTCGCTCCTGTTCACCGCGGGCCTGTTCGCCGTATCGGAGACGGGTATCGGCGCACCGCTGTGGCTGGTGTGTGTGGTGCTCATCGTCGCCGCATTCGCGGGCAACGCCTGTGGGTACTGGATCGGGCGCGCCGCCGGCCCGGCGATCTTCGACAAGCCGGAGTCGCGCCTGTTCAAGCCCAAGCACGTCGCCCGCACGCAGGGGTTCTTCGACAAGTACGGCAACCGGGCGATCGTGATGGGCCGGTTCGTGCCGATCGTGCGCACGTTCATCACGGTCATGGCGGGCGTCGGGCAGATGCCCGCTAAGCGCTACCTGACGTACTCACTGATCGGCGGCGTCGGGTGGGCGGCGGGGGTCACCCTACTCGGCGCGGTGCTCGGACAGTTCGCCTTCGTCAAGAACAACATCGAGCTGATCCTGATCCTCGTGGTGCTCGTGTCGGTCATCCCGATCCTCGTCGAGCTGATGCGGGCGCGCCGCGGCGGCACGGGCGCCCACGCCGCCTGATCGCATCTTCATCGGGGCAGCCGCGCCGCCGCCTCCAGCACCATCCAGCCCGACAGCTGCACCGACAGGTCCGCCTCGGCCACCCCGCGGCGCGGCATCATCGCCGGTCGACTCCACTCCGCGGAGAACACCGGCCCACAGCGCGCCTGCAGCCTGCCGCGCCACGCGGCGTCCGCGCTGGCCAGCACGATCCGCGCCGCGGCGTCGGTGAGTTCGGGACGGCGCAGCGCAGCGACGACGAGGTAGCGCGCCAGAATGCCTGCGAAGAGCCCACCATCGCCGCCGCCGCAGCCCGGCAGCACGCCGTCGGGGCGGGCGAGGCGGTGGGTCACCGCGTCGACGAGCGCCACCGCCCGGTCACCCCAGCGCACGTGTCCGTCGCGGGCGGCCAGCTCCACGCACGCGCCGAGGTGGACGCCTTGGCAGTAGGTGAAGATGCGCTTGTCGACCTCGTTGACCGATCCGTCGTGGCCCAGTCGCACGCCATCGCACACCAGGCCGGTGTCGGGGTCGACGAGGGTCTCGGCCATCCAGTCGCTGATCGCCGCGGCGAACTCGATCTGCCCCTCGCGGGCCAGCAGTATCGCGGCGGGGCCGTTGGCGGGCGCATTCTTCACCAGCCCATCGGCGCCACCCCCGCGCCGCCACCAGATGCCGCCGCCCCCGTCCTCTGTCCAGCCGCGATACAGCTGGCGCGTGACCGCTCGCAGCACCGGGCCGTGGGTGCTGCGAGCGAGGGTGCCCGCCCGCTGCACGGCCAGGCCGAGCCACGCGACGTCGTCGTAGAACGGGTTGGTCCACCGGCCGCCGTTGCGCAGCTGGACGCTGCGGGTGAGCGCGGCGATCGTCGACGCCCGGCGTGGCCGCGGGTCGCGCAGCTGGGCGTCGACGAGACAGTCCAGCAGGTGCGCCTGCCACCAGTAGTGCCAGTGCACCGGCGCCACCGGCAGCCGCCGTGGCCATGCCACCCTGCCGATGCGGGTGCCCGGCAGCACCCCGGCGATGGGGCGCAGGTGCCTGCGCACGATGGCGCGTTCGGCGACGGCAGCGCGCCCCGCCCAGTCCACGCCCCCGTCCAGCACTCTGACATTCTGCCGGCGTCGACGGCCGTCAGAAGTGGTCGAGCAGCTCCGGGAACCGCGCAAGCTGCAGCACTCCGCGGTCGCTCGGGTCGATCTCCTGCTCCTCGAGCGACCAGGTGTGCCGGTGCGGGATGAAGACGGCGCGCAGCCCCGCCGCCCTCGCGGCCACGATGTCCGAGCGCGGCGAGTTGCCGATCATCCAGGTCACCTCGGCCGCGAGGTCCTGTTCGGCGACGAGCGCGCGGTAGGTGTCGGGCGCCTTCTCCGCGACGATGTGGGTGCTGCGGAAGTGGCGGGCCAGCCCTGAGGCATCGATCTTGCGCTGCTGTTCGGCTGCCTGCCCTTTCGTGAGCAACAGCAGGTCGTGGCGGGTGGCGAGGTCGGAGAGGGCGTCGGCCACGCCGGGCATCAGCTCGACGTCGTGGTCCACGAGCGCGGTCGCGAGCCCCGTGATCTCGGCGCGCTCCGCCTCAGTGGCAGGCCGCTCGATGAGGCGCTCGAAGCAGACGTGGAGGCTGTGCAGGAAGCTCGCGCTGCCGTAGCCGTGGACGGCGATCGTGGCGCGCTCGACGTCGTTGAGCACCTCACGCAGCGCGGCGCGGTCGAGTGTCGGGTGGGCGAGCCAGCCGAGGTAGTCGTGCACAACGCGCTCGAAGAGCACGTTGTTCTCCCATAGCGTGTCATCGGCGTCGAAGACGAGGGTCTGACGATCCACGGCTCGACTCTAGGACCCCGAACTTCGGGCGACAGCGAGTTTGTCGGGCTCCGGGTTTTGTCGGTGCCCCGTCGTAGCGTGCCCGGCATGGACACCCCCGAACGCTTCACCCATCAGATCGACCAGTACGAGGCGTGGCAGCGCGAGACGATCCGCCGCCATGGCTGGGCCCTGCAGGCCGTCCTGGGCGACGAGGAGTCGCCGCCGTTCGTCTACACCGTCGGGCTGGCGGGCTTCGGCCACGCCGAGCTCATCCTGTTCGCCACTACGCAGGCCACCGCCGCCGCGGTGCTGAACGAGCTGGGCGAGCTGGTCAGAGCGGGTCGACGGCTTGCGCCGGGTGAGTGCGTGCCGTTGACCTCGGGAACAGTGCACCTGCTGTCGTTCCCCGATTCGATGCGGTGGCTGTTCGCAGCCAACGACTTGTACCGCAGCTACAGCGGGCCGCCGGTGCCTGCGCTGCTCGTCGTCGCCGAAGGAGAGCTGGAGCAGGCTCCCGGTGAGGACATGCCCTGCCCGCTGTGCTCCCCCTCCTGATGTCGCGCCGCTCACCAGGCCCGGGACAGGTCGGCATGTTGGCGGATCCACGCGTGCATCGCGATCCCCGCCGCCACGCCCGCGTTGATCGAGCGGGTGGAGCCGAACTGGGCAATCGACACGGTCATCCGAGCTGCGGCGCGGGCGGCGACGGTCACGCCAGGCCCTTCCTCGCCGAAGAGCAGCACACAGTCCCTGGGCAGCCGGGCGGTCTCCAGCCGCTCGGCGCCGGGGGTGTTGTCGACGGCCACCACCGCGAGCCCGTGGTCGTGGGCGAAGTCCGCCAGTGTGGCCACGTTGTCGTGGTGGTGCACGGCGAGGTAGCGGTCGGTCACCATGGCGCCGCGCCGATTCCACCGTCGGCGTCCCACGATGTGCACGCCTGCCGCGCCGAACGCGTTCGCCGTGCGCACCACCGTGCCGATGTTGTGGTCGTGGCCGAAGTTCTCGATCGCGACGTGGAAGGGGTGCGCCCGGCAGGCGAGGTCGGCGGCCACGGCGTCGCGGCGCCAGTAGCGGTAGGCGTCCACGACGTTGCGCGTATCGCCGTTCGCAAGCAGTGCGGTATCGAGACGGTCGTCGCTCGGCCATGCAGCAGGTCCACCCGGCCACGGCCCGACCCCGACCTGCCCCGGCACGGCCCACTCGGTCGCGCCGGGATCGTCGCCGACCGGCTCACCGCCGCGCGCTGCCACGATCGCCACGATAGGCCCCGGACATCAGGGTCCCCGCCATCACGGCACCCCAACACGCCTGCGGGGCGACACCGTCGGATGACCGACGACGTCGCCCCGCCGAGTGGCAGTGCTGAGCGTCCCCGTCCGGTCAGGTTTCTATCCCTGACCCGGCTCCTTCTTCTCGTTGGTCCCCGCCTCGTCATCGGACGAGGCCTCATGTGCGGTACCTGCCTCAGGCAGGCGGTCACCCTGCTCGTGAGCGTGGCCGTAACCTGCCTCGGACCACGGGCTCGGCTGCTCCTGACCGCTGCCCTGCTCCTGACCGCTGCTCTGCGGGGGATCGCTGCCGTGCCCGGGAACACTGCCGTGCTCGGGAACACTGCCCTTCCCAAGATCACTGCTCTGCCCGGGAACACTGCCCTGCTGAGGCCCGGCGGCCTGGCCGCTGCCGTGCCCAGGCTGGCCGTGCGGGCCGCTGCCATTGCCGCTGCCATTGCCGGGCAGAGGCTGCTCGTACCCCTGCCCGGGCGGGTACCACGGGCCGGGATTGGCTTGTCCGGGCTGACCGTTGCCAGGGGCAGGCGCGGGCTGGCCGTAGCCCGGTCCGTACCACTGGCCGGGCTGGCCGGGCTGGCCGGGCTGGCCGGGCTGGCCGGGCTGGCCGGGCTGGCCGCCCTGGGCGCCCTGGCCGTTGCCGTGCGGGGGCGGCGGGTACCCGCCGTAGCCGGGCCCGTACCACTGGCCGGGCTGAGCCTGGCCGTAGGCCGGGCCGGGCGCGTAACCCTGGCCGGGCTTGGCCTGCCCGGGCTGGGGCTGGCCGTATCCCGGCACCGGCGCATAGGCCTGCTCCGGAGCCGGGGTGTCGGCGGCGACGGCAGGCACGGGCTCGGGCATCCACCCACCTGCGGGCAGCGACAGATCCACGTGTGTGTGCCCGCGGTGCGCTCCGGCCGCTGCCGCGTGGTAGGCCTCCAACTGCTCAGCGAACTCGGCGTCGCCGTACACGGTGCCGTCCACCGTGATGCCTTCGCGGTTCTCGAGCACCGCCTCGATGTCGTCACCGGAGAGGGTCTTGTGAGTCTCCAGCGCGTGGGCCACCGCGAGCACACCTGCGCGGTTGTCCCGCAGGATCTCCTCGGCCTTGACGAGCAGCTCGCCGAGCTGGTCCTCGATGCGGTCGGCCAGTGCGGCCCGCAGCACCTTCTCGCTGTTCTCGCCCTTCGGCGGGCCGCCACGGCCGCCGCCGGGGCTGCCGACCTCCAGCCGCCGCGCCGTGGAGTACGACGAGACGGTGGTGCCCATGCCCCAGTAGCCCTCCATGAACGACGCCACCGCGGTAGCCGACTCCAGGTCGCCGGAGACGCCCGAGGAGGAGTCGCCTTCGAAGAACATCCGCTCGCCTGCCAGCGACGCCAGCGAGACGAGGATGTCGGCCTCGTACTCCGAGCGCCACCGCGTGAACTGGTCCTCCGGCGGGATGCTCGCGACCATGCCGAGGTAGTCGCTGCCCTTCTCGATCGTTGCGATGTCGATCTCCATGTGCTGCCGCGTGCGGAACGCGACCACCGCATGGCAGGCCTCGTGCACGGCGACGGCATGCCGCTCGCGCTCGATGTACTCGACGTCCTCAGGCGGACCCAGGTCCTTGAGCTGCTTGGCCCGGATCACGTCCTTCCACGTGATGATCTCCCGCCCGTCCCGGATCGTGATGATCAGCGCCTCGTTGACGAGGTCTTTGATCGTGGCTCCCGTGGCGTACGGGGTGATCGTGGCGAGCTTGTCGATCTGTACGACCGTCAGCTCGTGGGCGACCTTCGACAGGTAGCCCTCGTAGGTGCGCACACGTCCGGCCTTGCTGGGGTAGCCCACGCGGTAGATGCGGTCGATGCGGCCAGGTCGCAGGAGGGCCTCGTCGAGGGCCTCGGGCATGTTCGTGGCCATCATGACCAGGATCCGGTACTTGGGCGGGGGCTTGGGCCGCATGCCCAGCGCGCGACGGCCCCACCGGTTGAGCAGGCCGCGCGGCTTCTTCAGACCCGACAGCTCGGTGAGCAGCGCCTGCAGCGTGCCCTGGCCGCCGCCGCCCATCATGCCGTTCATGCCGCCCGCCACGAAACGGCTGCGGGTGGCCATCGGCTCCGGCGTGCTGTTCATCGCTTCGCGGGCCAGCATCCAGCGCGTGTCGTCGGACAGGTAGGACATGCCGTGGCAGCCGGCGTTCTGGAACGCCGGGCGCTGCCCGGCGCGACCGGCGCCCGGCCCGCCTTGCGCGAGCGCACCGCGGCTGCCGAGCGCGTCGGCCTCGTCGAAGAAGACGATCACGCCGCCGTAGCGGAGCGCGAGCCTCCGCAGCTTCCGGAACAGCGACTTGACCTTGAGGATGCCGACACCCATGAACATGTTGTTGAAGGCGCCGGGGTCGACGAAGACGTAGGGCCTGCCGGTCTCGCCCGCGACGGCCTCTGCCATCAGCGTCTTGCCTGTGCCGGGCGGCCCCCACAGCAGCATGCCCGAGGGGACGTAGCCGCCCTTCTCCTCGATCGCGTCCGGGTTCTCCAGGAAGACGATGTTCTCCTTGACCCGCTCGACCACGTGGTCCTGGCCCCAGACGTCGGAGAAGCGGGTGGTGATGTCGTCGGGGAAGTAGGTGTCCACGCCACCGCGCGAGAGCAGCCAGAACAGCCCGATGAACTGGAACGCGATGAAGAAGAACGCGAACAGCAGCTGCAGGATGAGCGGCAGCGCCTGGTAGAGCAGCGCGGGGGCCTGGAAGATCGCCAGGACCGGGGAGGTCTGCAGGATCTGACCTGCCACGATGGCAGCCACAACCAGGAACAGCACGATCTTGATCAGCCGGGACAAACGGAAGCGAGTCCAGTCGGAGAACTTGCGGCGGATCGCCCTGTCGGTGCCGCCGAAGACGGTCTTCGACCAGAAGCGGTAGTAGCCCGGCGAGCGCTCAGCGACCAAGAAGTGGATCTGGCGAAGCAGTTCGAGGCCCGCGAGCCAGAGCAGCCACTGGGAGTCGACGAGCTGGATGAGTGCCGCGTCGGAGAAGGGCAGCAGCGGGTTGTCCGCCATCGACGCCCACACGATGATCAGCCACGCGAAGACGAACAGCAGCAGCAACCGCGAGCGGTCCCACAGCGTCATCCGCTTGCGCGTCTCGCGCTTGGGCTTCTTCGTCATGTCCACCGGCGGCGGAGGCGACGACTCGGGCGGAGGGGCGTCGGTGACCGGCGCGGTCATGGCTTCTCCCTGACGGTGAACGATGACACCACGCTGGTGATCTCCTTCTGGCGCTGCTGGTAGCACTCCGTGGAGCACCTGACGAAGAACAGGTAGAGCTTGCTCGCGTCGTCGTTGAGGTAGAGCGTCTGGTCCATCACTTGCGGCGGTCCGCCCGCAACGCGATAGCGGAACACGGTGTGCACGCCACGCACGCCATTGCCCGGCGTGAGCACAGCGTCGTTCATAACGGTGATGTCGCTGACCGCCGATGTGGGGTCAGCCGCGGCCTGTTGCTGGCCCGCAGGCGAGACGGGGTAGAAGAGATCGCGGAGCTTGTCCAGCGAGTAGGAGCCTCGTGCGGTCTCCGGCACGTCCTGCACACCGATGAGCGTGGCCGGGGCGGTAGCCGTCGCGCCGAAGAGATGATCGGGCGATGGGCTGTTGTCGGCGTCATAACCCGCGAGCCAGAGACCGCGCTGGGAGTCCTGGACGGTCGTGTCCAGGCCGAGCGCGTCGTCGATGGCCTTCTGGTCGATCGGGCGCCACGTGACCGGAACCTTGAGGTAGGTGTGGTCGGTCGAATTGGTGACGTAGGTGTACTGCGGTCCGGCGCACGCCGACAGCAGCGCGACGACGGCCAGCACGGCACCCCAGATGGACGCGCGGCGACGCCACGACCTTCGCCCGTCCGCCATCTGCTCTCCTCGCCGTAATCCGCCCGTGACTCTTGAGTATGCGCCACCGCGCTGGAGCATGGTTGAGCCGAATCGGTTGCTAGCACGTGTCGCCTGAGCTGGCGTTGCCTCGATCGGACGATCAGCTGAGTTCGAGATCAGCCAATCCGAGTAACGCACGATAAGGCACCCCCTTGGTCTCGACGGCTTCCTGGGCGCCTGTTGCCCGATCGACCACGGTCGCCACCCCGATGACGGTGGCCCCGGCCTCGCGGACCGCCTCGACCGCCGTCAGCACGGAGCCGCCCGTGGTCGACGTGTCCTCGACGACCAGCACGCTGCGCCCCGCGATGTCCGGCCCCTCGATCAGGCGTTGCATGCCGTGCTCCTTGACCGCCTTGCGCACGACGAACGCGTCGACCGGCGTGGCGTCCACCTCGCCTGCCGCGGCGTGCAGCACGGCGTCAGCGACGGGATCGGCACCGAGCGTCAGTCCGCCGACGGCCGAGTAGGTCCAGTCGGCCGTGAGCACGCGCATGAGCCGTCCGATCAGAGGAGCCGCGCGGTGGTCGAGGGTGACGCGCCGCAGATCGACGTAATAGTCGGCTTCTTTACCTGACGAGAGTGTGAAGTGCCCCCGCACGACGCCCAATTCGCGGACCATCTTGGCAAGCCTCCGGCGCTCGTCCTCCACGCCGGTCATCGGCGACCCTCGAAGCGCGCGACGAGGCTGCGGACCCATGGCCGCGGAAGCACGTCCGTCAGCGCGACGATCGCCTTGTATTGCCTGCTCGGCACCGACACCACCTTTCCTCTTGCCAGATCGGCAAGGCATTCGTCGACGACCCGCGAAGCGTTCAGCCACAAAGGACCGGAACGTTTGCCCATGTCGAGCCCGGCGCGCTCGTGGAACTCGGTGCGCACGAATCCGGGACACAGCGCCATCATGCGCACGCCCGTGCCGGTCAGCGTGGCGGCGACACCCTCGGTGAACGAGGTGACCCAGGCCTTGTCGGCGCCGTAGGTGCCGCCGCGGCCGGGCAGGAAGCCCGCGACGCTGGAGACGTTGACCACGCTGCCCCGCCGCCGTCCCACCATGCCAGGGAGCGCGGCACGGGTGAGCTGCATTACGGCGGTGACGTTGACATCGAGCTGTCGCCGCAGATCGGGCTGCTCCGCATCGAGGAACTCGCCGGGAAGCGTGAAGCCCGCGTTGTTGATCAGCAGGTCGACGGGCGGGGCCTGCGGATCGGCGAGCCGGGCGGCGACGCGGTCGCGGCCGTCGGCGTCGGCAAGGTCGGCGGGGAGCACCTCGACAGTCGCTCCCTGCGCCCGTGCTGCCGTGGCCGCGATCTCCAGCCGCGCCTGGTCTCGGGCGACGACCACCAGATCGCGGCCGTCGGCGGAAAGGCGTGCCACGAATGCGGCGCCGATACCCGAGGTGGCGCCGGTGATCAATGCGGTTGGCACGACTCAAACCCTACGGACGCCTCCTACGCGAGGCGCGCTCAGGTGTGGGCGTTCTGCCCCTGTTCGAGCGCGACCGCGACCTCGGCGAGGTCGGCGAGGAGGTCCTGAAGGCGGTCGGCGGAGGAGTCGACCGGCGCCGTGGCGAGCACCCAGGACTCCTCCGCCCACAGCAGTTCGACGTCGTCGCCGACCGCGTCGGCCGCATGGGCGAGCCTGCGGGTGAGCAAGGGCCGCACGGCGTCGGCGTCGGAGACGAAGGCGTAGCGCTCGCCGACCGGCTCGAGGTACTCCAACGCCACGTCGTCAGGCACGGGCGCGCTGGGCAGACGCAGCTCGACGGCAGCGGTGAGCTGGGTCTGGGACTGGATCGCGGCGAGCACCGAGGTGACCCGCCCGGCCTGCTCGTGGTCGAAGACGTACGCCTGGCGGGCGCCGTCGGGGGTGGGGACCTCGCCGCTGATCAGGTTGCGGGCCACACCAGGGCCGCCCTGGTGAATGGTGCCGTAGCGCCACCGGCTGGGCAGCACAGGATCGTTGTCCAGGAACTCCCAGCCACGCATCGCGGCCCACCGCCGTCGGTCCTTGACGCTCCCGCCCGCGTTCTTGCGCCTGCTCTCGGTGAGCAGTAGCGCCACCCCGAGCAGGATGACGATCACAGCGATGACGAACCACGTCGTCGACGAGAGTCCCACGGCCGGTGAGCGTAGCCCCGCGCCGACCACAGGTGCCGCCGACGCGCCCGTACGGATCACCGCGCATCCCCACCCAGGTGAGTCCGGCATCCGACCCCACCGAGTCGGGCGTCCCGCCACGCCGAGTTGGCCGTTCCAGCACGCCAGCCACAGCGACGGCAAATGCCACTCGGCGGAGCTGACGCCTTCGGTTGCCGGGTGGAGGTCGCGCGCCGCGGAGCTCACCCCGCCGCGAGGCGCACCGGGGTGAGCTGAGCAGGCTGCTCGTGTGCGGATGGCGCCGATCAGCCCTCGATCAGGCAGGCTCGGTGGGCAGACGTCAGGTCCTGCGGGCGGACGTCGCACCCCGCCCCGACTGCGCACGGCGCGGGGTCTCGCACACCGTGCGCGGCGTACGAGGTCCCGACGCGGGGTGCGAAGTGGTCTGGCGTCGTCGGTGCCGACGTCAGAAGGAGTGCGTAGTCGGCTAGCGCTCGTGGCGCGGGCCGCGAGGCAAAGGCCAGCGGCCCCGCGATCCCGTCCGGTAGCGGGAAGGCAGCAGCAGCGGCTGACAGCGGCCCGGGTCTGCAGCCGGGTCTGGACTGGCCCAGGGCACGGCGGCGGCGCGGCCGCCATGAGGCTCGTCACCGCCGGCTGAGCTGGTGATCACCAGCAGTGGTGCCAGAGGCGCACCAAGGCCCCTCTGGCACCACTCTCGCCGACCATTTGGGACCATAAGTCAATCGGCCGTTCCACCACGCCCAGTTGGTCGTTCCACCACGTCGAATCGGCCGTTCCACATGGCGAATCCGCCGACTCACCGCGGCGAGATGGCGGACTCACCGCAGCGAGATGGCGCACTCACCGCGGCGAGCAAGTCGACTCACCGCGGCGAGATGCCCGGACTCACTGCGGCGAGATGGCGGACTCACGGGGCGAGATGCCCGACTCACCGGGGTGGGTCGGTCGACTCACCGGGGTGGGATGCCGGACTCACTTCAGACCTTCGTCAGGGGGAGGGCGCGGCCGACGATCAGACCGCCCGTGCCGCCGCCCGCGGCGGGGTCGAGGTCGACCCGGACCGTGTCGCCCTCGCGGACGTCCCCGCCGAGCAGGTGCTTGGCGAGCTGGTCGCCGATGGCCGACTGCACCAGCCGCCGCAGTGGCCGCGCACCGTAGACCGGGTCGAACCCGTTGAGCGCGAGCCACTCCCGCCCGGCCTCGGACACCTCCAGGGTGAGCCTGCGCTTGGCGAGCCGCCTGCGCAGGACGTCGAGCTGGATGTCGACGATGTGCGTGAGCTCCTCGGTGGTCAGCGCGTGGAAGACCACGACGTCGTCGAGCCGGTTGAGGAACTCCGGCTTGAAGTGCCGCTGCACCGCGGCCAGCACGACCTCGCGGCGCGCCGCGTCGTCGAGCACCTGCCCGCTGGTCGAGCCGAGGTTCGACGTGAGCACGAGGATCGTGTTGCGGAAGTCCACCGTGCGGCCCTGCCCGTCGGTGAGCCGCCCGTCGTCGAGCACCTGCAGCAGAATGTCGAACACGTCCTGGTGGGCCTTCTCCACCTCGTCGAACAGCACCACGGTGTACGGGCGGCGCCGCACGGCCTCGGTGAGCTGCCCGCCCTGGTCGTAGCCGACGTAGCCGGGCGGTGCGCCGACCAGCCGCGCGACGGAGTGCTTCTCGGAGTACTCGCTCATGTCGATGCGGACCATCGCCCGCTCGTCGTCGAACAGGAACTCCGCGAGCGCCTTGGCCAGCTCGGTCTTGCCGACGCCGGTGGGGCCGAGGAACAGGAACGAGCCGGTGGGCCGGTTCTCGTCGGCGATGCCTGAACGGGCACGCCGCACCGCGTCGGACACGGCGCGCACCGCCTCGGTCTGCCCGACCACACGCTTGCCGAGCTCGTCCTCCATGCGCAGGAGCTTCGCCGTCTCGCCCTCGAGCATGCGCCCGGCGGGGATGCCGGTCCACGCGGACACGACATCGGCGACGTCGTCGGGCCCGACCTCCTCCTTGAGCATGAGGTCGGCGCCCGGCGCGGTGACGGCGGTCGCGTCGGCGAGCTTCTTCTCGATCGCCGGGATGCGGCCGTAGCGCAGCTCGGCGGCCTTGCCCAGATCGCCGTCGCGCTCGGCCCGCTCGGACTCCCCCCGCAGCGACTCGAGCTGCTCCTTCAGCTCGCGCACGCTCTCGATCGCGCCGCGCTCGTTCTGCCACCGCGCGGTGAGCGCGGACAGCTCTTCGCGCTTCTCGGCCAGTTCGGCCCGCAATGCGGCAAGCCGTTCGACGGACGGGGCGTCGGACTCCTTCGCCAGCGCCATCTCCTCGATCTCCAGCCGACGCACGGCGCGCTCGACGGTGTCGATCTCGACGGGTCGGGAGTCGATCTCCATGCGCAACCGGGAGGCGGCCTCGTCGACCAGGTCGATGGCCTTGTCGGGCAGGAAACGCGCGGTGATGTAGCGGTCCGAGAGCGCGGCCGCGGCGACGAGCGCGGCATCGGTGATCCGCACGCCGTGGTGGACCTCGTAGCGCTCCTTGAGCCCGCGCAGGATGCCGACCGTGTCCTGCACCGACGGCTCGCCCACCAGCACCTGCTGGAAGCGCCGCTCGAGGGCGGGGTCCTTCTCGATGCGCTGGCGGTACTCGTCGAGCGTGGTGGCGCCGACCAGGCGCAGCTCGCCGCGGGCCAGCATCGGCTTGATCATGTTGCCAGCGTCCATCGCGCCCTCGGCGTTGCCCGCGCCGACGATCGTGTGCAGCTCGTCGATGAACGTGATGATCTCGCCCGCCGAGTCGGTGATCTCCTTGAGGACGGCCTTGAGCCGCTCCTCGAACTCACCGCGGTACTTGGCGCCCGCGACCATCGAGCCGAGGTCGAGCGCGATCACGCGCTTGCCACGCAGCGACTCCGGCACGTCACCGGCAATGATGCGCTGGGCGAGGCCCTCGACGATCGCGGTCTTGCCGACGCCGGGCTCGCCGATCAGCACGGGGTTGTTCTTCGTGCGCCGCGACAGCACCTGCACAACGCGGCGGATCTCGGTGTCGCGCCCGATCACGGGGTCGAGCTCACCCTTGCGGGCACGCTCGGTGAGGTCGACGCCGTACTTCTCCAGCGCCTGGTAGGTGCCCTCCGGATCGGGGCTGGTGATCCGCGTAGAGCCGCGAACCTTCGCGAACGCCTCGCGCAGCGCCTCCGGGGTTGCACCGTGGCGGCGAAGCAGCTGAGCCACCGGACCGCCCGCGGACGCCAGTCCGACGAGCAGGTGCTCGGTGGAGACGTAGTCGTCGCCCATCTCGGTGGCCAACTGCTGGGCAGCGGTGACTGCGGCCAGCGCCTCGCGCGACAGCTGCGGCGCGCTGACCGTCGAACCCGACGCCGACGGCAACCGGCCTCCCAGCTGCGTCAGCTCGCCGCGGACCGCGGACACGTCGGCGCCGACCGCAGCCAGCAGCGGCGAGGCAATGCCGTCGCCCTGGGCCAACAGCGCGCCGAGCAGATGCGTAGGCCCGACATCGGGGTTGCCCGCGAGCGCCGCGGCCTGCACAGCCGCCGAGATGGCCTGCTGAGCCTTGGTGGTGGGGTTGAAGGAATCCATCCCTCACGTCCTTCTACTGAAGTTTCGTTCTCATCCGTGCACAACGTCAGATAAGTTGAGTCTGTTCCGCTCAAGCCGGTCGGGATCTGCGACCTCGGCCATCGTCCAACACACCGATCGAGCGGCACGGACGGGCCCAACCGTCACCGTGGGTGGCGCTTTCACCACGCTCATACACAGCATCCCTCCTGCGCGCTACTCTGAACCGCCGGTAAACGTGGCCGCCCGATTGTGTGAACCGCGCTCCCTCAGCTCGACGACCAGAGAGATCCGCCCCCGATGACCGCTGAACAGTTGCTCGCCGTCGACGTCACCGACCGCGGCGAACGCAGCGAACCGGGTATGGTCGAGATCATCCGGGCGAGCTTCGAACGGGTCGCGCCCGAAGCCGAGGCGCTGGGCCGACACTTCTACGCCGTGCTGTTCAGCGCCGCCCCCGAGACGCGCGACCTGTTCCCGGTGAACATGGAGGTGCAGCGCAGCAGGCTGCTGCGGGCGCTCGTGCACGTCGTGCAGATGGTGGACCGTCCCGACGAGCTCGTACCGTTCCTGGAGCAGCTCGGCCGCGACCACCGCAAGTTCGGCGTCCTCGCCGAGCACTACGACGCGGTGGGCGCCGCGCTGGTGAGCACCATCGGGCACTTCGCGGGCGACGCGTTCACCCCTGAGGTCAAGACGGCATGGACGGACGCTTACGGCGTCGTCGCGGATGCGATGCGCACGGCCGCCGCCGCCGAACGGGGGCCCGCATCCTGGCTGGGCCGCGTGGTGGAACACCAGCGGCTGGGCTGGGACCTCGCCCGCATCACGGTGCAGACCAGCGAGGCCATCCCGTTCCGCGCGGGCCAGTACGTCAGCATCGAGACCCCCCAGCGACCCCGCCTGTGGCGCTACCTCTCGCCCGCGAACGCGCCCCGCAGCGACGGCACTCTGGAGTTCCACGTCCGCGCGGTGGGCAACGGATGGGTGAGCCGGGCGCTCGTCGCGCATTCGCGGGTCGGTGACACCTGGCGGATCGGGCCGCCGATGGGCCGGATGAGCGTCGATCCGGAAGCGAAACGGTCGATGCTGATGGTGGCGGGCGGCACCGGCATGGCCCCGATCAAGTCGTTGCTCGAAGACTTCGCGCAGCGCCCCCGTGCGCCCCGCACCCAGCTCTTCCTCGGCGGACGCACCTGGGACGACCTCTACGACTTCGACGCGCTGCGCAAGCTGTCCTACGACAACGACTGGCTCAACGTGGTGCCCGTCGTCGAGCGCGAAGACGACCGCGGGGGCGCCGAGCGGGGCACGCTGGCCGACGTCGTCACCCGGTACGGGGCGTGGGCCGACCACGACGTTCTGGTGTGCGGGTCGCCCGCGATGATCCGGGCCACCGTCAGCCGCATGCTGGTGGCGGGCACGCCGCTGGACCAGATCCGCTACGACCCGTTCACGATGGACTGACCGGGACCAGACCCTCACAACATCGGACTGCCCAGAGGCGAGCTCGTGATATTTCCCGTGACGGTCGAGATCGAGAACACCGACGCACTTGCTCGCGAAGTCGATGTGGTGGTGCTCAAATACGCACAGTCTCAAGTACTCGTCGATCCACGATCTTGAACAGAAGCTGGCGAAGGAAATTTCGGAGCTGACTCAGCGGCGAGACCGCGTCTCCCGTGTGCACGGCCGAACATGGACGGTCGAGGTGAACACAAGCGGGGTTTGACCGAGGGCGGATTCAAGTTCACCTCGGCCGCGCCCTGCCCTGTTGATCTCACCAGCGGCCGCGCTCACTGCCTCGCACGTTCGCCCGGCGGGTTGTGGTGATTGCCACGAGTGCGACGTTCACAGTGCTCAGACCCCGCAGCTGTCCGTCTCGCACCGATCACCGTGTCGGTGCGCGCGTGGCCGAGGTCTCGCCGGATCGGCCGAGATGTCTCAGGGTGGAGCGTGGCGAGGGCCCGCGGCGTGGTGATGCCCGCAGTCGCCGCGCCGCGGGCATCCGATCCGGCAGCAGCAGCTCCGACCGAGCCCATCGGCGTCGCTCAGGTCATGTCGATCGTGCGCGGGCAAGATGCCTAGGACATGCATAGGACCGAGGCACCAAGATCGACAGACACGCCCTAGCCACGCTTCTTCGGCCGCCAGACGACGATGGCCTGGCTGCGGTCGACCGGCACGAGATCACGCCGGTAGGACGCGTGCACGGATGCGGCGGCTTGTTCGGCGGCGGCGTGGGCGGAGAGCAGCTCCTGCGCCATCTCCTCCAACCGGGCGCGCAGCTCGTCGACCATCTGCTCCAACTCGATGATCCGCTTGATGCCCGCGAGGTTGACGCCCTCCTCCTGCGAGAGCCGCTGCACCTCACGGAGCAGGGCGATGTCGCGGGCGGAGTAACGCCTACCGCCGCCTGCCGACCGGCCGGGGCGGACGAGCCCCAGTCGGTCGTAGCTGCGCAGGGTCTGCGCATGCAGGCCCGCCAGCTCGGCCGCCACCGAGATCACGAATATCGGGCTGTCCATGCCCGCGCCCGGCGGCAGCGACGGTCCGGTCATCGCCTGCCGCCGAACAGGTCGGCCCGTGGATCATCACCTTTCGTGGCCTCGGCGTAGGACAGCAGCGCCGTCGCGGCGGCGTCGGAGAGCTTCGCGGGGACCGCAACCTCCACGGTGACGAGCAGGTCGCCCGCCGAGTGCCGCTTCTGCACACCGCGCCCGCGCACCCGCAGCGTGCGACCGCTCCGGGTGCCCGGCGGGATCCGCAGCGACACGGTGCCCGCGTCGAGCGTGGGCACGGTCAGCGTGGAGCCCAGCGCCAGCTCGGGGAACGTGACCGGCACGGTCAGCGTCAAGTCGTCGGGGTTGGACGACGACCGTCCGAACAGCCGGTGCGGTGTGACATGCACGGTGACGTACAGGTCACCGGCGGGCGCGCCGCCCATGCCGGGCTGCCCCTGCGCCTTGAGCCGCACCTTGTTGCCGTCCGCAACGCCCGCGGGAACGCGGACAGTGAGCGACCGGGTGCGTGTGCTCACGCCATCGCCGCCGCACTCGGGGCACGGGTCGTCGATGATGCGGCCCGTACCACGGCAGTCACGGCACGGCTCAGAGAACGCGAATGCACCCTGGCTGCTGCTGACGAACCCCGAACCCGCGCACGTCGGGCAGACGTGCGGGCTCGTGCCCGGCCGCGCACCCGAGCCGCCGCAGACCTCACAGCGGCCGGGCGACGAAAGCCGGATCGGCACCTCGGCGCCGCGAACGGCGTCGACGAAATCGATCGTCAGCTCGGACTCGACATCGGCGCCTCGCCTGCTGCGCGGAGTGGCCGTGGTGGTGCCACGTCCACCGGCGCCGAACAGTCCCCCGAACAGGTCGCCCAGCCCGCCCGCGCCCGTGCCCTGGCCTGCGCCCGCACGGCCGAAGATGTCGCCGAGGTCGAAGTTCTGCCCGGACGCTCCGGTGCCGAACCCGCCGGGGAACCCGGCGCCGCCGAGACCGCTTCCGCCGCCTGCGAAGAGTGCGCGGGTCTCGTCGTACTCCTTGCGCTTCTTGTCGTCCGAGAGCACCCCGTAGGCCTCCGAGACCGTCTTGAAGCGGGCCTCGGCCTTGGGGTCGCCGGGGTTGGCGTCCGGGTGTAGCTCGCGGGCGAGCTTCCGATACGCCTTCTTGATCTCGTCAGTGGACGCGCCGGAGGCGACGCCCAGCTCACGGTAGAAGTCCTTCTCGATCCAGTCGCGCTGGGTCATTCCGCCTCCCTTCTGCTCACGGCCTTTTCATCGTGGGATGTTTCATCGCGGCTGTGCCGTCGGCTCGCCGGTGGTGCCGTCGTCCACCCGGTCGACGACCGTGACCATCGCGGGCCGCAGGACCCGATCGGCCATGCGGTAGCCGCGCCGGAGCACGGCCGCCAGCACCGGCACCGTCGGACCTTCGCCCTCTGCGGTGTCGTGCTGGACAGCCTCGTGCACCGACGGGTCGAACGGCTCGCCGACCAGCCCGAACGACTCGAGGCCGAGCTTCTGGACCACTGAGGTGATCTTGTCACCGACCGCCTTGAACGGGCCGGTGAGATCGCCGTGGACCTCGGCGCGGTCGATGTCGTCGAGCACGGTCAGCAGCTCGCCGACGAACTGGGTGCGGGCGGTGACGAGCACGGCCTCGCGGTCGCGGTCGACGCGGCGCCGGTAGTTGGCGTACTCCGCGGTGATCCGTTGCAGGTCGGCGGTGCGCTCGGCCACCTGAGCGGCCAACTCGGCGTTGGCAAGGGCGGCGGCGTGGTCGACGGGTGCGGGCTCCTCCGCCGGGGCGGCAGGCGCCTCGCCGTCAGCAACCCGCACCTCGCCCGTGACCGGGTCGATGCGGCGCCGGTCTCGAACCACGATCGGCTCTTGGTCCTCGCGGGACGAGCGGTCGTGCTCGTTCATGACGCCACCTCCGCGGGAAGGATTGCGTCGGGGATCACTTCTGGTCCTTCTCCTCGTCCACGATCTCGGCGTCGACGACGTCGTCGGCCCCAGGCTGGCCCGCGTCGGCCGTCGGCGCACCATCGGCCGTCGGCTGCTGCTGGTAGAGAGCCGAGCCCATCTTCTGCGACTCGGTGGCCAGCTTCTCCATCGCCGCCTTGATGGCGTCGGAGTTGGTGCCCTTCAGCGCCTCCTGAGCCTCGCCGAGCGCGGCGTTGACGCTGTCCTTGACGTCGGTGGGCAGCTTGTCGTCGTTCTCCTTGACGAACTTCTCCGTCTGGTAGACCAGCGACTCCGCCTGATTGCGGACCTCGGCCTCCTCGCGGCGCTTGCGGTCCTCCTCGGCGTGCAGCTCCGCCTCGCGCATCATCCGGTCGATCTCGTCCTTGCCGAGCGCCGAGCCGCCGGTGATCGTCATGGCCTGGCTCTTGCCGGTGCCCATGTCCTTGGCCGACACGTTGACGATGCCGTTGGCGTCGATGTCGAAGGACACCTCGATCTGCGGGACGCCGCGCGGTGCGGGCGGCAGGCCGGTGAGCTCGAACATGCCGAGCTTCTTGTTGTAGGCCGCGATCTCGCGCTCACCCTGGAACACCTGGATCTGCACGGACGGCTGGTTGTCGTCGGCCGTCGTGAAGATCTCCGACCGCTTGGTGGGGATCGTGGTGTTGCGCTCGATGAGCTTGGTCATCACGCCGCCCTTGGTCTCGATGCCGAGGGAGAGCGGGGTGACGTCCAGCAGCAGCACGTCCTTGACCTCACCGCGCAGCACACCGGCCTGCAGCGCCGCGCCGACGGCGACGACCTCGTCCGGGTTGACGCCCTTGTTGGGCTCCTTGCCGCCGGTGAGCTCCTTCACCAGCTCGGTGACGGCGGGCATCCGGGTGGAGCCGCCGACGAGCACCACGTGGTCGATCTGGCCCACGGAGATGCTGGCGTCCTTGATGACCTGGTTGAACGGGGCGCGCGTGCGGTCGAGCAGGTCGCTCGTGATCCGCTGGAACTCCGCGCGGGAGAGCGTCTCATCCAGGAAGAGCGGGTTCTTGTCCGCGTCGACCGTGATGTAGGGCAGGTTGATCGTGGCCGTGTTCTGGCTGGACAGCTCGATCTTGGCCTTTTCCGCGGCCTCACGCAGGCGCTGCATGGCCATCTTGTCGCGGGTGAGGTCGATGCCCTGGGAGCTCTTGAACTTGTCGACGAGCCAGGTGATGATCCGCTCGTCCCAGTCGTCGCCACCGAGGTGGTTGTCGCCGTTGGTCGCCTTGACCTCGACGACGCCCTCGCCGATCTCCAGCAGCGACACGTCGAACGTGCCACCACCGAGGTCGAAGACCAGGATCGTCTGCTCCTTCTGGCCCTTGTCCAGTCCGTAGGCCAGCGCGGCCGCGGTGGGCTCGTTCACGATGCGCAGGACGTTGAGGCCCGCGATCTGCCCGGCCTCCTTGGTGGCCTGGCGCTGGGCGTCCTCGAAGTAGGCCGGGACGGTGATCACCGCGTCGGTGATCTCCTCGCCAAGATAGGCCTCCGCGTCACGCTTCAGCTTCTGCAGCACGCGGGCGCTGATCTCCTGCGCCGAGTACTTCTTGCCGTCGATGTCCGCGGTGGACCAGTTGGTGCCGATGTGGCGCTTGACCGAACGGATGGTCCGGTCCACGTTGGTGACGGCCTGGTTCTTCGCCGACTGGCCGACGAGCACCTCGCCGTTGCGCGCGAACGCGACGACCGAGGGTGTGGTGCGTGAGCCTTCTGAGTTGGCGATGACCGTCGGCTCGCCGCCTTCGAGCACGGCGACGACTGAGTTGGTGGTCCCGAGGTCGATGCCGACCGCACGAGCCATGGTGTGTTCCTCCGGGGAGTTGCTTGAGTACGTCTGGCTCAAGTCTGCCACGGACCGGATTCTCGTATTGAGCCGGGTCCGCTCAACTTGTTCGTCTGGCCTAACGCACGGCGCGACGATCCTGTTCCCGGCCGCCCCGGGTTTCGCCGAACGCCCCCACGACAGCCACGCACCCCCTACCCTCGACGGCGTGACCGCACCGGAGATCGGAGGACACCGCACCCAACTCGACGCCGCCGTCCGAGCTTTGGCCCTACAGGTCAAGAGGGACACGGTCCTCCAGGCGCGTGCGGCCCTGCTCGCCGAAGCCGAGCGGCTCGACCGCGAGCTTGGTGGCAGGGACACGCGACTCATTCACGGGAGTTGGCTTGTGCGGTCGCGATCCCGTATCGCCCGAAGCCGCCCAGCGCCTTCAATGAACGCATCGAGGCGCTCCTTGTCACGAGCTGCCGAGCCTATAACCGTGATCTCCGCGGCTCGGCGGCCGCACTGGACGCCACGGCCCGCGCCTACGGATACACCGATGACGAAATCGCTGCATCCTTCCGTTCAAGTTCATGATCCGACGCTGGCTGGCCGCTTTGCCGGTTGTCGCACTGTGCGCTTCGTGCTCAAGCCCCGTCAGCGGCGCGCCGTCGACCGACGCAGCCGCACCAAACTGCCGCCGCGACCGCGTGAGCTGAACATTGATGGGCTGGACCCATGCAGCACGCTGAACTCGGCCCAACTGGCCTCACTCGACGTCCAGTTTTACGCAGCTGATGCGCCGCATGGCAAACGCGGACCTGGTTGCGACTGGATCCACTCGCCGTACCGAACCCGTCGAGAGCTACACGGTAGACGTCAACACACGTGGCGGAGTCGAGTTGGCTTTTGGGCAGCCGCAGCTTGACGTCATCACCGTTGCGGGCTTTGGAGCAGTCGAGACCCCTGGACTGTCTACAGCTCAGGCAGTCACGACTGCTTCGTGAACGTCGACGTCGCGCCGGCCAGGCCGTGCAGGTCGGCTACTTCTACAACGGCTCCACCGTCCCCATGACCCACGAGCTCGCGTGCCAGAAGGCGCGCAACGCGGCTGAGTTGGCGATGCAGACGATCTTGGCGAAGGTTGGCGGATGATCACCGGATCCGGTGTCAAGGCTGCACCAGGGAAGCGCCCACGTCTCGTTCGGTGCCACCTCTAGTGATTATGTGCGGCCGCGGTGTGAGGTCGCGCCGCGGAGACGGCCGACAGTGGCAGCAGCGGGGTTTCGCCGTCGCGAAACCCCGCTCTGGTTGTTTTCGAGTGCACGACCACGCCGCCGCTGCCGGTGCACCTTGGCACGAAATCTGGTGATCACTAGGCCTGCGAGCGGGGGCTGGCCGCCATGATCGCCAAAAGTGGTGTCAGGCCTGCGCCGGCGCGCTTGTCGCACCACTTCTGGCGACCACCACTCCGGTGGGCGGGGGCTGGCACCAGCGGGTGGTGAACGCAGCGGCTCCTGAGCCTCATCCCGGCCGCGCGCTCGTCCCTCGCCGCGAGGCCGCCATGAGCGCCACAAGTGGTGGACGGCGGCAGGGCCCGACTCGGGGAACCACTTGCTCCGCCCGGACCAGCTCCGTCGCCCGGCCCGGAAAGCGCGGCCGACTAGATCATCGCTGGCCGGGCGCACGTAGCGGCACGAGTTCTCCCAAACGGCCACGAGCGATCATGCCCTCGTCCTAGCCTGCCGGCATGACCCAGATCGGCAACCACGACGACGCCTACCTGAGCACCCCGCTCGAGGAGAAGCTCGCCTGGTTCCGGAACGCGCCGGGGTTGTCTGCTGTCGAGCCCGCGCGCCAGTTCATGGCCGGGGCCGCGGCGTTGTACACCGAATCCGACAACCAGGTCCGGACGACTATGCGCAGCCTGGGCGCCGATTGGGCGGGCGAGGCCGCCACCAACGCGGGCACCACCCTGCAGCGCGCGGCCGACTGGAGCCAGGGTGCCGGGGCGGGCCACGCCGCGGGCGGCCAGACCGTGGAGGGGTATGGGCAGTCCTTCGAGTCCGTGCGCGGCCAGGTCCACTGGGACGACCCGTGGGCGTGGGGTTGGAACGACACCGCCAGCGCCGCCGCGTCGGCGGTCACCCTCAGTCCCGCCCCGTTCCTGGCCAACCTGACCACTGACTACTTCACGACGGCCCAGCAGAACCGCACCAACGACGCGGTGGCGGTCGCCGCGCTCCGCGCCCATGAACAGCAGACACGTGCCGCTGTCGGGTCCTTTCCCGCCATCGCCCCCGCCGGGATCGACCCATCCTCCGCGGACACGGGCGGGCCGCGTGTCCGGGAGGGCCTGGGCCCAGCACCGGTCGCTCCGACACCGGTCGCGACGGCGGGTGGCGGCGGGATCGGCACCGGGGCAGTGCTCGGCGCGGTCGGCGGCGGAGTTGCCGCAGGCGTAGGGGCGGCAGCGGGCGCCGCCGCACGTTCGGCGGAGCCCACTGGCGGCGGCACGGGCGCGGGCGGCAGTGGCACGGCGGGCGGCGGCGGGGGCGGCGCGCCGATCGGTCCGATCGCCGGAACCGCGGGCGCAGCCGCTGGCCCGATCGGCAACGCGGGCCCCACAACCGCGCCTCCCGGGAGTCCCGGCGCGGGCGGTCGAGGCGGCGCGGGCGCCAGGATCCCGCCCGGCACCGTGGGGGGCGGGGCTGGTGCAGGGGGTGTAGGCGCAGAAGGCGGGGCGGCGGAAGCGGGGGTGGCGCGACCCGGCGGGCAGGGCGGGCTGGGTAGCCAGATCGGGCAGGGGGGCCTGGGCAGGCAGGGCGCACCGGGCGGCGGCGCGGGCACTCCGTCTCGAAGCACGGCCATCCCGAACGTGCCGAGCCCCGGCGACGAGGCCCCCGGTGCGCGCACGAGCTTACGGGGAGGCAGCGCAGACCGGGCCTCCCTGCCGGGCCTGCCGAGCGAGCCGCGGGGTGGCGATCCTGCGGGACGCTGGACGGTCGCGCCGCCGCTCGGCAGCGAAGCCTCCGGTGGAGGGCGCGGGCCGTCCGAACCCGGCGCCCTCTCCCGTGGTCCCGCCTCGGGCACGGAGTTCGCGGCGCGCCTTCCGTCGGGCTCTCCGGAGACCCCTCCCGCGGCAGCCCGGGGCGGCACCGCGGGCTCAGGTATGCCGTTCCTCGGCGGAATGGGAGCCGGGGCGGGTGCCCGGGCGACCGAGCATCGCCATGCGTACTGGGTCCGCTCGTCAGAGCCGTTCGACGTGCCGCTGCCACCGCATGGGGACGGCCTGCTCCAGGGCAGCGACGAATGATCGTCGACTGGTCGCGGGCGATCGTGCTCCCCGCGGCGGTCTTCCAAGCCTGGTGGGAGGTCCTGCGGCTCGGCGAGACGCCATGGCAGCTCGAGCCGCCGCGGGCGGGGTCGACAGCCGCCGCGCGGAAGGCATTCGTCGCGGACGCGCTGGCGCAGCAGCAGGGCGTCGGACACGATCTCATCCGCCAGTTGCCGGTGCTCGCCCGCCCGGCCTGGTCGCTCGACGTCCGGCTCCGGTCCGACGGCCTGGTCGCCGGGTTGGCGTCCTGCCGTGCGGCAGAAGGTGTGCTGGCCGTCCGCCGCGGCGAGGACATCGCTCTGGCCTGGGTTGCCCCGCAGAACGCCGCGGCGGCGGTGCTGAGCCTGCTCGGCCCGGTGCGTCCCGGGCCGGGGCACCCGATGCTGGTCACCACCGCCCACGCGGCCCCACCACCTGTGGTGGCCGCCTGCCGCGACGTGCGGATGTTCGGTCAGCTCGGCGCGTCCGTCGCCACGCACGACGGCCTGCGGATGCGCAGGATGCCCCGGGTGATCGGGTTCCACCGCACCGCCGCGGGCGACTATCGCAGCGTCCGCGTCGACCGGTCCACCATCGCACTCGAACCGGCCACACCCGCGCGTCTCGCGGACGATCTCGACGACCTGCTCCCGCGCACGCGACGGTGATCACCGCGAGACCCACGTTTCCGATGATCAGATCCCGGCAGCGGCGGCACCGGATCGCTACAGCGGCTTGGCCGCGCGCGGCTCGACGTGACCCGCCGCCGTGGTCGGCACCGAGTCCTCGACGGGCGCCAACACCCGATGGCGCTCGGGATCGGTGATGAGGCGCTCCTCGGCGTCGCGGTACTCCAAAGCGCCATCCGGGCCGAGATCGGCATGGAAGCCCGCCACCGCGAGTTGGCCCTCGTCGAGGTCGGCCACGATCTCCCAGCGGCTCGGGACGACGCGGTACTCGGGCCAGGGGAGGTGGCCGTACGCGTCGTGCAGGTCGGCCAGCAGTCCGACGAACACCTGCTGCCAACGCAGCGGCATCGACTGGGCCAACGAGCGGGGGATCACGAGATAGTCCGCGGAGGCGCCGGGAACAGCCCGGTTGAGGTAGTCCTGCACCGGCGTCGTCGACGCTGGCGCCGGGGATTCGGGGGGCACGTGCAGCTCCTGGTCAACGTCAATTCGGTTCAGGCGCGGGGTTGGGCGCGGGGTTGGGCGTGGTGCCGGGGCGGGTGGCCAGCGGAACGAGTTCGCGATAATCCCACGCCACCGGCCGGACGCGCACGGGCTGGCCCGTGTACGGCGCCTCGATCATCTCGCCGTTGCCCAGATACAGCATCACGTGGTGGATGGTGCTCGGATCTGTCGGGTCCGTCGCATAGAAGAGAAGGTCGCCCGCCTGGGCCTGGTGGACCGGGAGGTGGCCTCCGGCCTGGTACTGCTGCCACGACACCCGGGGCAGGGTGATGCCAGCGGCGTTGAACGCCCTGAGCATGAGACCCGAGCAGTCGTAGGAGCTGGGCCCGGTGGCCCCCCAGACATACGGCTTGCCGATCTCGTGCACCGCGAAAGCGATGGCGGCCGCAGCGACCCCCTTCGCGAGCACCGCGGGGCTGCAGCCTGCCGTCGGGCTGGCCACACCGGCGAGCTGACCGGCCAGCTGGGCCGCCAACCCCTCCCACTTCGCGTACGCCTGGGGGAATGCCGAGCGTTGGACCGTCTGCGCGGCCACCGTGACCGGCAGCGACGCCCAACCGGGCACCGCGAGCAGATGGTTGATGAACTGGGTCGTCGCGTAGACGGGATCGGTCACCTGGCTCGGCGATCCCCAGCCTTGCGACGGCCGCTGTTGGAAGAGCCCGAGCGAGTCGCGGTCGCCGTAGTCGAGGTTGCGCAGCGTCGACTCCTGCATCGCCGTCGCGAGCGCGACGATCCCGGCGCGCGGCGGGGCGCCGAGGTCGCGAGCGGTGGCGACGATCGTGGCTGCGTTGCGCCGCTGCTCGTCGGTGAGGTTGGCGGCGGAGAGGCCTGCCGGGCCTCCGCTCAGCGTGGCGTCGCAGGGCCCGAGCGCGGGAACGCCGCCGCCCGTGCCGCCGCCGACGCTGAACGCCACGAACGCGAGGCTGATGAACACCACCAGCGCCACCGCGACTGCGATGAACGGCAGCAGGATCCTGAGAGGGCGCAGCATCGACATGGGGTCACGTCCGGTCGTACCCGGAGACACGCCAGCCGTCGTCGGTGTCGACCACGGTGATCACGAGCGTGACGGCGTCCGTCGGCACCTTCACCTGCAGCGATCGCGGCGAGACGACAACCGCCTTGGGGGCGCCGGTCACCCTCGTGGCGGGGATGTTGGTGGGATCGACGCCGGAGAGGACACCGAGGTACTCGTCGGTGGTGGTGGGGCGCAGGCCGTCGAGCCAACGGGCCGCGGAGGTGCCGTTGGACGGGCGCACCCACGCCTTCGCCCACCTCGAGGCGACCTGCAGCGCAACGGCGGGCGCCGCGGACAACGGCAGCGTGGTGGGCTCGAGCTCCACCACCGGAGGCAGAGCGGTGGGGACCGGTGTCTGGTCGCCGCCCGGCGAAACGACGACGCTCGGTGTCGGCGTCGCCCCCGACGCCCCGCCGACCGAACGCACGGGCCCCACAGTCAGGCCGATCCCGAAGCTGACCGCCACGACCACGGCCAGAACGGCGATTCCGGTGAAGGCGAGCCGCCCGGGGGAGCGCAGCGGCCACTGCCACACCGCCCGGTAGGCGGTGGCCCGGCCCCGCGGGGTGCGGATCGGCATCAGCCTAGACCGGTCCGCGCCGGGCGCGGCCGGTATATGCGGTAGACCGGCACGCCTTCGACGATCTCGGGCTGGACCGGCCGAGCCCCGCCGGGACGCAGCGGCACGGCGTCAGGACGACGGTAGATCGTGCGGTCGTCGATGGCGTCGGGCTCGTTCCACGGCGGGAGGCGGCGCCCCCCCGTCGACGTTCCCGCTGCGCCCGCGGGCAGGGCCGGGCGCCGCGCCGCGGGCACGAGCGTGGGCTGCTGCGGTGTGTTCATCTCCGTGCGCGGTCGGGGCACCCGGGCGGCGTAGGCGGTGACGCGGACGTGGGTCTCGTTCTCCGGCCGGGCACCGCCGGAGTAGTCAGAACCGGCCGCGGCTCCGCGGCGCTCGTCCCACCAGCGGGCCTGGCGGTCCTCGGTCTCGCCCCCGCGGAGCCGTTGCCAGACCCGCGACATCGGTCCGGTTCCCGCGCCCGGCACGATGCCGCCGAACTGTTCCCTGGTGAGCGAGACCATCGACACCAACCTCCGGAACGGGCGCGCCACCGCCCACAGCACAACCGTGACAACGCCGGTGACCAGCAACGCGAGCCACAAGTCGATGCCAGAGCCCGGGCGGAACAGCGAGACCACCAGCAGCGAGTGCAGGCCCGCCAACGCTCCGACCACCAGCGTGTTGACGATCGCCGCGCCGGCGACCCGCATCAGCGCGGGCAGGATGTCCGGTTTGACCACCGCAACCACCGCGACGGCGGGCGCGGTCATGACCAGCAGCCGGATCATCAGCATCGCGACCAGCACGAGGACCTTCGACAGGAGCTGGAAGAGCGCGATGCAGGCGGCTTCGACGGCCGAGAGCACCCCCGCCCCGATCCGACTCCCCGACTTTCCCTGCAGGTAGGGATAACGGTCGCCGACCTCGCCCGCGATGGTGGCGAAGTCGTTTTTCTTCTGCTGCGCGAGGTCGGTGCGTTGCCCGGCCCGCCGCGACCTCGGCCTTGCCGTGAACGTCTGCGCGCGCAAGAGGTTGCGCCCGTACTGCTGGGCCTGGGGAACGTCGGGCGCGCCGAACTCGCCGCGGAGCCAGTTCTGGTAGATCACCTGGTCGACGAGAACGGTCGGCAGCGTGTCCCGATCACCGATTCCGACCTGGCCGAGGAAACCTTCCTGCATGTTTGTGACGCCGTCGAGCAGCAAGGAGTCGGCCGCTTTCGCCCAGTCGATCGGAGCGAGGTACGCCGCGGACCCGACGGTGAGCGCAATGACCGCGAAGGCGGCGCGCTGCGCCTGACGGGCCAGGTCACCCCGCATCGCCAGCACGATCAACACGACGGCGAGCACCAGAAGGGCCGGGCCGATCCAAGTGGTGAACACGGCGTCGTACATGCCTCGGGTACCTTTGGCGATGAGATCGTTGAGCGGATCGAGCACCTTGCCGCCGTCGGCGATCAGGTAGTGCGACCAGTTGACGCCGCCGACGGCGAACTTCGCGACGTTCAGCGTCTGGTTGCCCAACCACGTGTCCGTGGAGGTGGCCGGGTTGAATATGCCGGTGCCTGCGCAGCCGAGGTCGTAGGTGTACCAGACGAGCCCGGCGTACCCCACTCTCGTTGTAGACGCTTCCCGGCCCGCCTGCACTCAAGGTCGGCGGATCGAGGGACCCGACCAACCCGGTGCCCGGCCGATCCGGCTCCGGCGACTCCTTGCAGTTCAGCGGCTGGGCCATGGCGGGGGTGCCGAGCAGCACCGAGCTGCCCACGAGCCCGATCACGACCAACAGCGCAAAGCCTCGCCGGGGACGCTCGCGCTCAGACTCCGACGAGCGGGCGCGGCGCTGGCGCCGGGCGGCGGCCAGCACCGCGAGCCCGACGACGATGCCGACCGGCAGCCACCCGGCCCCCGCGGACGCGGCGGCCGGGCTCACCGAAAGATCCGCCCTGCCGTGCCCGCCCGGTCGTCGTGGACCGCGTCGAGCGGCCCGTCGTCGACGTCGCCGAGCAGGTCCAACGCCTCGTCGTCGAGGAGCTCAGTGCGGTGGCCGTTGACGATGCCGTTGCGCAGCAGGCCGTCGGGATCGTCGAGCTCCTCGAAGGTCGGGTCGAGGTCGTCGCCGAGTGGTTCCTCGTCCATCAGTTCGACGATCGCGCGGCCTCGGTGCTCCTTGGAGAAGGTGAGACGGGGCGGCGGCGGCTCGTCGGGCGCCAGCACGGCGGGCGACGGGGCGGGCGCAGGCACCCCGCGCACCGAGATGCGGTTCGCGTCCGGGTTGGTGTCCAGGGCGTCCCGGACGTGCTCCAGGTGCGGGCCCTCCAGGTCGATGCGGATCTTCTCGACGCCGCCGTGGCCGTCGGCGAACACGAACTGGCGGGGTGTGTCGTCAGGCCGGTCGTCGTGGCGGGGGCGAGGCGAGAGCGTGCCCAGCATCTGTTCGTACCCGACGCCGGTGGGCACCTTGAGCAGCCGCAGCGCGTCGGCCTGAGCCTCGTTGTCGTCGGTTCGCCCGACGAACACCGCGTTGACCAGCGACGCGAAGCCCGACACCCGCAGCAGGTCGCCTGCCAGCTGCGACGCGAACAGCGCGCGGACATTGAACTTGCGGGAGTCGCGGGCCAGCCGGTCGATCAGCACCTTGCCCGTCGGCACCTGCGACAGGAAGTGCGTCTCGTCCAGCGCGACGCCCTTGCGCAGGTTGCGGTCGCTCTCGTAGATCGTGCGTTGGGTGAGCCAGGAAGCGAGGTTGAGCAGCTCGACGGCCAGCGACTCGCCGTCGGTCCATTCCTCCCGCGGGCTTCCCGGCCGCGGCAGGGTCATGCCCTGCATGGTCAGGACGGTGAGCCGGAAGTCCCGCTCGGCCCGCCAGGGGTCGTCACGGGAGGCGTCCGGGAACAGCAGCGCGGCCTGCGGCAGCTCGCGGCGCTCCTCCAGGAAGTCCGCGACGATCCCGGCGTGCTCCTCGCCGTCGCGCTGGTGGCGCCGCAGCACGTCGATGACCAGGCCGGGGTGCCGGTCTGCCGACCCGCCGACCTCGCGCACGGCCCGCAGCAGGACGATTCGGGTGTGCGGCATGCGCGCGACGTCATAGGGGAGCAGTCCGGTCAGGACATCCATCACGAGACGCCTGCGGGTGGCAGCGGCCAGGCTCCGCTCGCGCCGCCACGCTCGCTCGGGGTCCTCTTCGTCGGTGAAGTGCTCGGGCCGCGGTTCGGCGACCACGCGGTAGGGGTTGAGAATTCCGGGGTCGGCACGCAGAAGGTTGATGTGGCGGGAGAACGGTGCGAGCTCGGGCAGCCGCGCGAGCTCGGCCAGCGGCCCGGAAGGGTCGAGCACGGTCCACCGCGCACCCATCCGCAGCGTCTTGTAGACGATGAGGCCGGTGAGGAACGACTTGCCCGAACCCAGGCCGCCGACGATCGCGGTGAGACCGGACGCCCGTCGCACCTCCTGCGCGAGCCACGGGTCCCAGGCCACCGGACGGCGGGTGGCCGTGCACGTCTCGCCGATCATGATCCCGCGTCGGTCGCCGACACTCGCGGTGGCCGCGGGCACCGCCGACGCCGCCCAGGTAACCGATCCGCGGCGGCGGTAGGCGGTGGACGCCAACGGCTCTCCGGGGATGAACTCCCGCGCGTAGCGGTACTGCGCCTCGGGGTGCTCGACCTGGACCTTCGGGCTGTAGGTGTCGAGGACCTGCTGCGCCCGGCTGATCGCCTCGGCCTCGTCCTTGCCCGCCACCGCGATGCGCCACCACCCGTACAGACGCGAGTTCAGCTGGGTGAGCCCGCTAGTCAGCTCGTCCTCGATCTCCAGGACGCGGTCGGCCTGGCGGGCCAGCGACATCGGCGGGTCGAGGTCATGGTCGTGGGTGTAGTGGCGGATCTGCGAGCGGACCTTGCCCATCTGCCGCTGCAGCTCGCCCGCGACCTCCTCCGGGCGCCGGATGTACATGCGGGCCGACCACTCGACCGGGAACGGAAGGCGGTCGGAATGCTGCATCCACGGGTCGTCGACCTCGGGGATCCGCAAACCGTCCATCAACCCGAGGGACAGGACCGCGACGTTGCGCGAGACCACCTGCGACCGCAGCCTGCCCACCACTCGCACCGTGGGCCCGTAGGGCTCCTGGTACATGTCGACGCCGTCGGTGAACGCCGCGAGATCCTCGGTCTCCCAGCGGTTGACCGACCCCGGCACGACGGTCAGCGACCGGGGCGCGGGCAGCCCGAGCGCGCACGAGCGGTGCATCAGCCACGCGACGTCTTCGGCGGACGCGGGCATGGCGTCCAGCCCGCTGCCCGCGACCAGCGTGTCGAGATGGCGCACCTCGGAGGTCAACGCGGCCAACTCCGCGCGCACGGCGGCGGGCGCGAGCTTGCCGAGCACGGGCGAGGCCGCGTCCACCCAACGGTCGAGCATGCTGCGCCCGGACACCTCGATGCCGAGGAAGACCTCCTTGTCCGACATCGACAGCCCCATCAGGTGGCGCTGTTCGCCTTCCAGGAACCCGTCCCAGCCCAGCGAGCCCGCGACGTCGGGCAGCCGACCGAGCGCGTTGTTGTCGAACGACTCCGCCCACATGTGCACCGGATAAGGGCGGGTGGTGACCCGCAGATGCACCCAACGGCCCTGCAGCTCACCCAGCTGCGCGGCGATCTGGCGGATCAGCACCTCGCGCTGGGAGTCGCTGCGGAAGCTCCACGCCTGGGCCGCGAGCCGGTACCAGGCCATGACCTGGGTCGAGGTGCGCGTGAGGTGCCCGTCGATCGACCGCAACGCGATGTTCGGGACGTACTTGGGGAGCCCTGCTTCGCCCGCGAGCGCGCGTCGCCCGCGGTCCTTCTTCTGTGCCGCCTCGGCCTTGGCGGCACGCCGGGACGTGTCACGCCGGGACACGGGTGCGCCCCTTCGGCTGTTTCCGGCGACGCCCTCGTTTGGCGGCCGGGCGCGACCGCGCGGGCCGTACCGCGACGTGCTCGGAGCGCACCGATCCGCCTGCGACGGCCGTGCGTCGGCGCGGCCCGGTCAGTTCGTGCCGGAACAACGCGACGACCTGGCCGAGCGGGCGCTCGTAGTTGATGCGCTTGCCGAGGAACCGCGTGATGAGCACGGTGATGATGAGCGACCACGCGACAGAGAAGAAATCGAGCCCGATCCCGATACGGCGCTGCACGAACATGGCAAAAATCATTACCAGAAGACCTACTCCGTAGCTCACATAGCGAGCCCGCCAAGGGAACGTGGCGCGCGGCGGCCCGAGCCAGACGGAGTCGACGCGGTACACCTCGTCGTCGGTTCGAACGAGCACTACGTCACCCGGTGATCAGGCGGGCGAGGAAGCTGCCGACATCGGGACCCTTCCCCGACACCGCGATGCCGAGCGCGACGAGGCCGACCAGGAGTCCGACACTGCGGCGTGCGACGCCCGCGTTGTCGCCCCGCCCACCGATCCACAGGATGATCACCGCGATGCCGAGCAGCACCAGCGGCACGACGTTGTCCTGGATCCACTTCTGCAGACCACCCGTCGAGACCCCCTGGGCGTAGACCTCAAGGAGATCCGGTGTGATCATGCCAACCTCCTCGTCGCGGATCTCGCCCCACGGGACCTGAGCACGCTCCGTGCACGTCCGTGCTCACTCCGCGGTGACGGTGTTTCCGATCGCAGAGTAGAGGGGCATCGTCGCCGCCGGTACATGTGGGGCCCAGCGCTTTGCACGTGCAAACGATCTCAATTCGATCGGCGCAACGCCCGTTCTGGCGACGTTGCGGCGTGTCACGCTCGCGGGCTCTGTATCGATCGAGGTGACGAGTGTCCGATCTGCCGCTCCGCACCCGGGCGGATCTGACGGGTTAGGGTCACAGCAACATTCCGCGGTTACCGACGAGTACCTCCTGTGGCCACGGACTACTCTGCCGACACCGCCGCGGTGCTGCGCCTGGGGAGGAATCTCGTGGTTGTAAGACTGGTCATCGGACTGCTGATGACGGTCGCCGCGTTGGCGGTCGCAGGCCGCCGGGGCGCGACGATCGCGAAACTGATCCGCAGCGGGCAGCCCGACCACGAACGCTCGCAGGATCTGGGCCGCAGGGCGCGCACCCAGCTCGTGGAGGTCTTCGGCCAGAGGCGGCTGCTGAAGTGGTCGGTGCCCGGGCTGGCACATTTCTTCACGTTCTGGGCGTTCGTCATCCTGGCCACCGTCTATCTGGAGGCCTACGGCGCGCTGTTCAATCCGCAGTTCGCGATCCCCTGGGTCGGGCATTGGGCGGTTCTCGGGTTCCTTCAGGACACCATTGCGGTGCTGTGCCTGATTTCACTTGGTGTGTTCGCGGTGATCCGCATCCGCAACACACCCGAGCGTAAGGCACGGGCCAGCCGGTTCTACGGAAGCCACACCGGCGGGGCGTGGCTGATCCTGCTCATGATCTTCAACGTGCTGTGGACGCTGTTCTTCTTCCGCGCCGCGTCCTCGGCGCTGGGCACCTTCCCCTACACCTCGGGCGCGTGGGCGTCGATCGGGCTCGGACACCTGTTCTCCGGGCTGCCCCTCGCAGCGCTTGAGGTGGTGGAGAGCATCGGCCTGCTGCTGCACATCGGCGTGATGCTCGCGTTCTTGATCATTATCGCCTACAGCAAGCACCTGCACATCTTCGTTGCGCCGATCAACGTCTCGGCCAAGCGCCTCCCGAAGGCGCTGGGCCCGTTGCCGGTGATGACCTCGGGTGGCAAGCCGATCGACTTCGAGGATCCCGGCGAGGACGACGTCTTCGGTCGCGGCAAGATCGAGGACTTCACCTGGAAGGGCATGCTGGACATGGCCACCTGCACCGAGTGCGGGCGATGCCAGAGCCAGTGCCCGGCGTGGAACACCGGCAAGCCGCTCTCACCCAAGCTCTTGATCATGGACCTGCGCGATCACCTGCTCGCCAAGGCCCCCTACATCATCGGCAACCAGACCGCGCCCGAGGAAGGCGCGATCGACTTCGCCGCCGCCACCGCGAACGGCCACCAGCGGCACGGGGTACCCGAGTCCGGCTACGAACGCGTCCGCGGCTCCGGACCGGAGCAGGCCGCGCGTCCGCTGGTCGGCACCGCCGAGCAGGGCGGGGTGATCGATCCGGACGTGCTGTGGTCGTGCACCACCTGTGGGGCGTGTGTGGAGCAGTGCCCGGTGGACATCGAGCACGTCGACCACATTGTCGACATGCGCCGTCATCAGGTGCTGATCGAGTCGGAGTTCCCCTCCGAGCTGGGGGTGCTGTTCCGCAACCTGGAGAACAAGGGCAACCCGTGGGGCCAGAACGCCCGCGACCGCCTTGACTGGACCAAGAAACTGGGCTTCGAGGTCAACGTGTTTGACGGCGAGCTCGCCCCAGAGGTGGAGTACCTGTTCTGGATCGGCTGCGCGGGCGCGTTCGACGACGGCGCGAAGAAGACGGTGCAGGCCACGGCGGAGCTGCTGCACCGGGCCGGGGTGAACTACGTGGTGCTCGGGCCGGAGGAGACCTGCACCGGCGACCCCGCCCGGCGGTCGGGCAACGAGTTCCTGTTCCAGATGCTCGCCCAGCAGAACGTCGAGGTGCTCAACAGTGTGTTCGAGGGACGGGAGCCGGGCGCCCGCAAGATCGTCACGACCTGTCCGCATTGTCTGAACACGTTGGGCCGGGAGTACCCGCAGCTGGACGGGCGGTACGAGGTGGTGCACCACACGCAGCTGCTGAACAAGCTAGTGCGGGAGGGCAAGCTCGTCCCGGTCGCGGCGGCCGACCCGCACTCGCCGGTGACCTACCACGACCCCTGCTACCTGGGGCGGCACAACGAGGTGTACGAGGAGCCGCGGGCGTTGGTCGGGGCGGCCGGGGCGCACCTGACGGAGATGCCGCGCCACGCCGACCGGTCGATGTGCTGCGGCGCGGGCGGGGCGCGGATGTGGATGGAGGAGCGGATCGGGCAACGGGTGAACGTCAACCGCACCACCGAGGCGCTCGACACCCTCGCCGAGGTCGCGGGGGGTGACGGGGCGGCAGCGGGCACGATCGCGGTGGGCTGCCCGTTCTGCCGCACGATGCTGACCGACGGGCTCACCCAGAAACAGGGCGAGGGCGCGGGCGAGAACGTGCAGATCCAGGACGTGTCACAGATGCTGCTCACCGCCGTCAAACGCGCGGACCCGCCCCCGTCCGACACATCCAGCCCGGCTCCGCAGGAAGACGCCCACGGCTGATCAGCAGGGCAGGAACCGGCTGATGAAGTAGGTGCCGCCGGGAGGTGGCGACTTCCGCACCTCGATGCGTCCGAGCGCCGGTCCGCCGAGGGACGGTGTGGCCCAAGCTGTGCGGCAAGCGTCGGTCATCCAGACGTCACCGTTCTGCACGGTCGGTGCGTCGAGTTTCTGGTACTGCGGCACGGACGAGCGCGCGAGAAGCGTCGCGAGCGCGCCCGGACAGTCCGCAGCGCCGGTCACGCGCTGGACGTCGGCTCGCGGTTGGTCGTCGAGCAGCCCGCAGAACGCGGGCACGTCGTTCTGCGCGATGTCCTCCAGAAGCGCTCCGACGACGCGCTCTGGCGTGCGTTCGCCCTCGAGGCTGTAGGACTGCGCGTTCTCGGCCGCCTGCTGGGCCTGGACCGCCTGCTGCGTCGTGTAGGTCGAGAAGCCGAACCCCACGCCGGACACGACGCACAGCAGCGCCCCGACAGCGGCGAGGTGCCACCACGGGAGCTGCAGGAGGCCCGCCAGCAGCACTCCGATGCTGGCCGCCAAAGCCCACGCCCACGGGCTCGTGCTGTACATCAGCCCGACCACCGCGACGACGCCGCCGAGGTGCAGCACCCAGCCCCGCAGCAGCCCGTCCAGGCGCAGCAGCCGCAGGAGGACGAGCACACCGATCGCGATCAGCCACGGGATCCACGACCACCCGGAGAACGGCCAGAGCAGTAACGCGGCGGAGGCAATGGCCAGGCCTGCGGCGCCGCGGCGCGAGCGGGTGAGGCGCTGCCAGTTGCGCGCCGAACGTTTCGGGGGCGCTGCAGGCGGCGATTCCGCCGCCGGAGGTGGGTTGGGGACGGCCGGTCGCGCGGGCGTCCGCGCGACCGGGAGCCATGGTGGGGGGTCAGGGCGCGGTTCCATCGTCGCAGGAGGCTACCGGTTCACGCCGTCGCGGGCGCCAACTTCTGGTGTACACACCGGACGGCAATCAGCGCCGCGTGTCGACCTGGTGGAAGGCCAGGTGCGCCCGGGAGGGTGTCGGCCCTCGTTGACCCTGGTAGCGGGATCCGACGCCCTCGCTGCCGTACGGGTGCTCGGCCGGGCTCGACAGCCGGAACAGGCAGAGCTGGCCGATCTTCATGCCGGGCCACAGCGTGATCGGCAGGTTGGCGACGTTGGACAGCTCCAACGTGATGTGGCCGCTGAACCCGGGATCGATGAAGCCTGCCGTGGAGTGCGTCAGAAGCCCCAGGCGGCCGAGTGAGCTCTTGCCCTCGAGCCTGCCCGCCAAGTCGTCGGGCAGCGAGATGGACTCGAACGTCGAGCCCAGCACGAACTCGCCCGGATGCAGGACGAACGGCTCGTCGCCCTCGGGCTCGACGGGCGTCGTGAGCTCGTCCTGCTGCTGCCTTGGATCGATGTGGGTGTAGCGAGAGTTCTGGAACACCCGGAAAAAACGGTCGAGCCGGACGTCGATGCTCGAGGGTTGCAGCATCGCGGGATCCCACGGGGTGAGCACCAGCCTGCCGTTCGCAAGCTCCTTGTTCAGGTCGCCATCCGAAAGGAGCACGAGATCACCCTACGGTGTCAGGGCTCCCGATGAGCCGAGTCGGGCGCCGTGGCCGTGTCGTCCTGGGCCAGCCGCGGCTGCGGGAGCGTGAGCAGCGGCGAGGTCGTCAGCCCGAACATCCAGGCCACGGCCTGCTCGACCCTGGCCGCCTCGAGCCCGTCCGACGGCTCGATCGGCGACGGCTGGTGGACCGCCAGCACCTGCCGGACCGCGGCCATCACCCGCGGGCTGAGGATGCTGCGGATGGAGTCGCCAGGCTCCGCGATGTACGGCCCGTCGACGAGCACGGCGGGCGTGCCGAAGCCGGGCGCGTCAGCGACCAGCTCAGAGTTGTCCGACACCAGGACGGCGCTCACCGGGAGCAGGCCCACCAGATCGGCCAGCGGGACGTTGCGGACCACCGTGCCGCGCGGATGATCGGCGATCGGCGCGGCGGCGCCATGGGTGCCCAGCTCACCGAACAGCACGACCTCGACGTCCTGCTCGCTGTCGAGCAGTTCGGGCAGGCCAGCAAGGACACCGAGGGAGTCGAGCCGATCCAACGCGACGAGCACGATCCGCGGACCCTCGTCCTTGATCCGGCGGAGCAGGCGCACAAAGCGCAGGTCGGCGGGCTGGGGGTTGGCGGCCATCGTGTCGCCGACGGGGATGGCGTTCGGGCCGATCGGGCTGCCCAGCGCCGTGCCGCCCGTGGTGAGGAACATCGACGCGAGCTGACCGATGACCCGCCGGTTGGCCTCCTGGGGGAACGGGCAGAGCAGGTCGTCGCTGGCCACACCCGCCTGCAGGTGGACGATCGGGATCTGCCGCCAGAACGCCACCTGTGCTGCGATCACCGCAGTCATCCCGCCCCCGTAGACCATGACGGCCGACGGGTCGAGATCGACGAGCAGCTCGTCGAACCGCGTCATGAGCATCGACCCGACCGCGGCCGGGTTGTGGGGGTCGAAGGACTGACGCGGAAGCTGAGTGACGTCCGCGGGCACGCCGAGCGCCTCGAAGGCTTCGTGGACGGCCATGGGGTCAGGGCCGGTCGCGATGGTCACCGCGCGGATGCGGTCGGCGTCGTTGAACGCCGTCGCGACAGGCGCGAGACGAGCGACTTCAGGTCGACTACCTGCAATCAGGAGTACGTCGTGATCGTGGTCCTGATCAGGGAGCGACCCCGGGTCCGGGTCGTACTCCATCATGCTCGGAGGTCCTTACAGCTGGGGGAGCTGGCCTTACAGGGCCACAGAAGTGTGAACCGCCAAGAGGTCGCGCGTCGAGCCTTCGTCCACCAGAACGGCCAGGAACACTCGTTTGGGGTACACAACCAGGGCGCACGGCAGCTCTGAGTGAGCTGCTAGGCTGGTTTGCAGCTCACTGCGGATGTAGTTCAATGGTAGAACATCAGCTTCCCAAGCTGAATACGCGGGTTCGATTCCCGTCATCCGCTCCACCCCTGTTTCCGCAGCTCAACGGCATGATCCACTGGTGTTGGACGCCGAACGCGTCCGGGCGTGTCGGCTGCATCGCAACAGCTCATCAACTACCGAGTGGAAACCACCGCGTCTGCCGCCCCATGTCATCGGGACTGTCGCCAGTCCGGTGGGTGCGGTGGCGGTCGAAGGCCCCGGCGGGTGATTCCGTCGATCGCCGATCTACGCGGCTGATGGCCATCGATGTCAGCCAGCCTGCGACCGATCCGAGTACGGCAGCGGGGACCGCGTCGTGGCTACCAGCTCCGATGAGCAGGGCCGGAACAGCACGGACGAGAACAGCAGCCGGGAACTCGCGCCCATGCCCGCCGCAGCGCCGACAGCCACCGCGATGGTCGGTGACTGCTGGAGCAGGACGGCGGGGATCATGGCCACGGCGGTCCCGATGAAGATCGCGGGGAAGACAGCTCCTCCGCGGAAGCCGCAGCCCAGGCTGATGGCGTAGCCGAGCACTTGGCGATGGTCAGCATCACGAGTACAGCGATTGCGGTATCGGCGGCGAGCGCGGGTAGTGCGGCCTGACCGGAGAACAGCACGTCTTCCGCATCGCCGCCGAGCCCGTGGACGAGGAGCGCGAGCGCCCCGAGGCACAATCCGCCGATGAGCAGGGGGGCCGGTGATGCCGACTCCCCGCGCCTGCACTTCGATCGCCGACCCGAGCCGTGCGGCGGCGGCGACCACGGCGGCGGCCACGATGCCGACGCCGATGGCGATCGCGAGATCTCGCACGCTGGTGCCTTGGTAGGTGGGCAGGCCCGGTACTGCCAGCGAGCTGGCTTGCACTCCGCCCCTGTCGCCCACGCCGACGAAGATGAGGTAGCCGATCGTGGCTGCGACCAGGCCGGGCAGCAGGGTGGGGATGAGCGCCGCGGCCATGCTCGCGCCCGCCTCAATGAGCATGAAGCTTGCGACGAGCGGTCCGCCGAACAGTGCGGAGATCGCGGAGAACGCCCCGGCGGTCGATAGCAGTGTGGTCTCGCGTCGCCCCCTGCGGGCCAGCCGCGCGACCGCCGTGCCCGCGGCGCCGCCGAGCGCGATCAGGGGACCCTCGGGGCCGAGCACCGCACCGAACGGGAGCGAGCCCAGGGCGGCCAGCGCGGTACCCGGTATGTGCCGCAGGGGCATCGGCTCCAGGCTGAGGCCACCCGTCGGTGGATGGCCGCCGTCCGGGCAGGAACTTCCGGGCGATGATGACGATCGCGTCGCCGACTACGGGTAGCCCCAGTACCAGCTACCACGGCGACGACGCGCCGAGAGCGGTGGGCAGGTCATGCCACAACCAGCCCTCGATAGTGTGGACAAGCTCCAGGAAGACGGCCGCGAGTGCCGCGGCAGACAGGCCGACCACCGCGCCGAATCCGGCGACCAGCGCCAATGTGCGAACCCTGTTCGCGTCGGCCTGCCGAGGCGCGTCGTCGATCGGATCTGCTCTCTGCCGTTCGGCGGCTTCCTGATGAGGGGCGGGATGTGGTTGCTCGCCTGCGGCGTCGGGGCCGCTCATACCGACGGTCGCCCGGTCTTCTTCTCGGAGGTGGGCCCAGCGCCGGTCACTGGCCGAGCTTGGCACGGTGGCACGCGAATTGCCCAGACCGGGCTCCATGGGCGTGTTGTGCCGGCTGCGCCCGGGCGGTCGCTCTCGGTCACGACTGCCGCTGGCGTCCGCTGATCACTGTGACGGGGCCGAGTCATGCTTCGTCAGAGACATCGTCGTCGAGGGCGATCTCTTCGTCTTGAGGTCTGCTGGTGCGGCGTTGAGCGAGGGCGACGAGCGGGAACAGCAGGACGGAGAGCATGCCCGCTCCGACGAGTGCGCTGGCCATGGCGGCAGGCAGGTCGCCGGATGTCGTGCCGATGTCGGTGACGGCCACGATGATCGGGAGTCCGGTGGCGGCCAGCAGCACGATGGCCCGGCGGTCCTGTGCGGAGGCGCCGGGTGGGGCGGTGAACTGCCCGCTCATGCCGCGGATGAGCAGCAGGAGCAGGGCGAACCCGGCGAGGAGCATGAGCGCCGTGGGGTTGCTGGTGAGGGCCTGCAGGTCGAACCGGAGCCCGGGAGGATGCCGAAGGCGATCTCGAACACGACCAACGGAACGCGCACGACCCTGCCGAGCCACGAGGCCAGCAGGGCTGCCGCCGCTATCGCGGCAGGGACGAGCACGATCGTAGCTGCGGACGCGGTCATGGGTGTCGATACTTCAGGTGCCGGGCGAAGAACCGGGCCCCGTCGTCCACCTCGAACCACGGGGTGCCGGCGTGCCCGCCCAGATTGGCGTGCAGCGTCTTCTCCCTGCTGCCGAAGGCGTCGAACAGGTCCAGGGCCAGCTGCCGGTCGTTCCCTTCGTCGTCCCACTGCAGCAGGAACAGCAGCGGAATGATGACTTGCCGGGCCTCCTCACGCAGGGCGCCAGGCACGAAACCCCCGGCGAAGAAACCGGTGGCCGAGATGCGCGGCTCGACCACGGCCAGCCGAATGCCGATGGCGGTCATCCCCGCGTACCCGACCGGGCAGGCGATCTCAGGCAGCGAAAGGAGGGCGTCCAGGGTGGTCCGCCATTCCGGGACCGCCCTTTCGACCAGCGGGACGATGAAGGCGTCGACGATCTCGTCGACCGGCTCGCCTGCCTCCATCGCCCAGCGGAGGTCGGCGCGGTGCTGCTCGTCGACGGCGGAACGGGGCCGGTCACCGTGCCCAGGGGCGTCGATGGCGGCCACCGCGAAGCCGTACTGCGCCGCGGAATGCCGGGCCCGGGCCACCAGCCGGGGTTCCCGCTTGTGCAAGCCGCCGTTGTGGCCGCTCAGGATCAGCGCGGCCGGTGCGGATCCAGGCGTCCACAGGACGCCGGGGATCTCGCCGAGGGTGAACTCGCGTTCGAGAACGCCGTCGTCGAGGCGCTGTTCAGAAGTGAATCGCATGGTCGTGCCTTTCGGGAGTGCTCTTGGACGGCGCTCCCGGACGACCTATCGCCCGACCGTGACCCCGGAGGGGAGCACCCATGTCGATACAGCGTTCACGGGTACCACCTCCTCGTTCTCTCGCACGGCGTCCGGAAAGCTAGCAGTTGTCGCTGTGGTCCGCCAACAGAATTGCGGAGGCTCCGTGGCCCGGTCCTGACGTCCAAGAGCGCCCGGCACATGAGGCACGTGGCGTGGCGTGACAGGGTCCTCGCAGGGTCCGCTGTCGCTTCGCAGGGTCTGTGGACCCTGCGACGTGCGTGTGCGGTCTGCGAAGTGGCTCGGGTGGGGTGGAGCTGACGTTTTCGGGCGGTGGTGGTCGCAGCCCCGCGCCGAGATCGCGCCGCGCTGGGGTGGGCTGGGCAGGGTGGCGGTGTGCGGATGGCGCCGATCAGGCCGATCAGGCGGGGGCGAGGTCAGCTCTCCCGGGGGTGAGGTCGCGCCCGGACGAGACCCCGTCCGGCGCCCGGCCCCGCCGACTGCGCCCGACTGCGCCCGCCGCGGGGTGACGTCGCACCCCGACCCGACTGCGCACGCCGCGGGGTGACGTCGCACCCCGACCCGACTGCGCACGGGGCGGGGTGACTCGCACCCCGCGCGCGGCCTGCGAGGTGCTGTTGCGGGGTGTGACGTGGGCCGGGATGGTCGGTGAGGCCGCCAGCAGGTTGGCGCTGTCGGCCCGGCGGGCGCAGCGTCGCCCGCAGGGCAGCGGCCCGAGTGTGCAGCAGGGTGACCCTGCTGCGACTGGGTCGGAGCAGTGTCACCCTGCTGCGATGCGGACGTGGCCCGGCCACGGCGTCGTGACGGAGGCGAGGCTGGTCACCACATGGGTTGAGCCCGTGATCGCCAGCAGTGGTGCCACTGGTACACCAGCGCCCCTGTGGCACCACTCTCGCCGATCATGCGAGCCAACCGTCAACTGCCGGACCCGGTCTGCGAAGTGGCCCCAGTCGGGCAGACGCGCCGGAGGCGGATGGGCGCGGCCCCGGTACGGGCGCCCGAGGTGGACAAGGGCGGGCTTTCCGGGCGAAATCCTACTGGTGTTCCCCTCGGGCGGCGCTGCGGCGCTTTGCCCATTGGTGGTCATCGTGACCGGGCCGGTCGCGGCGGCGCCTGCGGGGGTGCTGCGCAGGCTCTACCGCCGAACCGTCGCCGCGCCTCGCCACCGCCTCACCCTCACGCGGCGGGCCAAAGCTCTCGACCTCCATCGACGCCGCCGCGGCGGGGGCGCCCCGCTGCACCTTCGTCCTGATGAGATGGACGCCGGCCGGGCAGCTGACCACGGACTGACGGCGCCGGTCAGTTCGAGGCGTCGCGGGGCCGCATACGCCGGACCGTGACCGGCGCGCGCAGCCACCACGCCTCCTCCACCAGTTCGGCGAGGTGCTCACCGTCGATTTTCGTCAGATCGACGAGTATGGACGGATAGTCGTCGTAGTGCGGCGTCGTGAAGAACGCGGGATCGCCGGACGCCAGCAGGGCCTCCTTCTCCGGCATCGAGCACCGCAGCATCAGGCCACCCTCGGCCTCGGTCCGCAGCCGGGCGAACCCCTTGCCCTTCACCTTCAGCGCGGGTGTGCCGTGGGAGGTCGACACCGAAACCTCCGGCAGCGCCCCGGCGATCTCCACGACGTCGTCCCAGGTCGGCATGGAGCCCATGGTGCGCTGATCGGACGGTCAGCGCACCCGCCGCCGTCGGGGAGGTGGACGCCGGGTCAACACGACCACCCCGACGACCGACACCACGAGCCCGATCACGAAAGCCCATGCCCAACCCTCGCGGACCGGGTCGCCCAGCAGCACGATGCCGATGAGTCCGGGCAGCACCACCTCGGTGACGACGAACACCGCGGTGACGAGCCCGACCTCGCCCCTCGACAGGGCGGCCGAGTAGCCGATCATGCCGACCACCCAGTACCCCGCGATGAGGTAGATGGCGGGTTGGGCCAACAGCGCCACGAACGAGAAACCCTGGCCGATCTCGATGTGCGCGGCGCGCACAGCGAGCGATGTGCCGCCGAAGCCCATGCCCGCGACGATCGCCAACGGCCACGCGCGCCGGTACTGCCGCAGCACGAGCACGAGCACACCGAGCACCAGCAGCGTGCCGATGAGGACGTAGTTGACCAGCGTCGACGTGACCGGCGGATGCCCCTCGCCCGCGCTCGCCGCCACCAGTACGAGGCCCGCGAGGCAGATGCCGACCGCGATGCGCGTCGTGCGGTCGAGCACGGTGTTGTTGATCCGCGAGCCCACCACGGCCGTCACCGCTATCGACCCGCCGATGATCGCCTGGACCGCGAACACGGGCAGCACGCGCAGCGCGACGACGGCACAGAGCCACGCCAGGAGGTCGACGAAGATCCCGCCGAGGTAGCGCGGCTGCACGGCGGCGGGCCTGCTGCGGGTGGCCCGCTGCGCGCCGGAAGCCTGCAGCAACGCCCCCGCGCTGTTGAGCGCCATCGCGACTAGCGCGATGAGCAGCCCGATCAGCACTCGTCCAGCATGCCCGTTCCGGCGACGTTGCTCAGGCCGGGGCCCGCTGTGTCAGCCGATTGATGCCCAGACCGACACCATGGGCGACGCCGCTCTGGGCCCGGTCGACACGCTGCTCCCACCGGAGCCCGTGTCCGGTCCGCTCCACCGGGGTGCGGTTCCCCGCGGAACCGGTGCTGACCGGGGCGCACCGCCTGGCGCCTGCGTCGTCGGACTCGGGATTCACCGTGTCGAATGGTGGACTCACCGTGGTGGATCGGCGGAGCGGCTGCGGTGGATCGGCCAACTCGGCGGGGTGGGGCGGGCGACTCACCCGGGGTGGGCGGTTGCCGAAGTTACCGACCAGTAATAGCCTCTTGTTACCGACGGGTAGACTCGACAAGGGGTACGGGCCATGGGCCATTTCAGGAGCAACCTGCGCGACATCGAGTTCAACCTGTTCGAGGTCTTCCGCGTGCAGGAACGGCTGGGCCAGGCGCCTTTCGACGGCGTCGATCTCGACACCGCGCGACACACCCTCCGCGAGCTCAACAACGTCGCCACCGGCCCGCTCGCCGCATCCTTCGCCGACGCCGACCGCAACCCGCCCGTCTTCGATCCCGCCCGCCATGCTGTCACGCTGCCGCAGTCGCTCAAGGACGCCTACAAGCTCCTGTGGGACGGCGAGTGGTGGCGCTTGGGCCTGCCGGTCGAGCTGGGCGGCTACGGCATCCCACCGAGCGTCCAGTGGGCGGCGGCCGAACTGATCCTCGGCGCCAACCCCGCCGCGTTCATGTACCTCGCGGGCCCCAGCTTCGCCGCCGTCATCCACCGCAACGGCACGCCGCGGCAGCAGCGCTGGGCCAAGATCATGATCAACCGCGGGTGGGGCGCCACGATGGTGCTCACCGAGCCCGACGCGGGCTCCGACGTCGGGGCGGGCCGCACCAAGGCCGTGCTCCAGGAGGACGGCACCTGGCATCTCGACGGCGTCAAGCGGTTCATCACCTCAGCCGACCAGGACGTCACCGAGAACATCATGCACTTGGTGCTCGCCCGCCCCGAGGGGCCGGGGCTGGCGTCGCGGCTCGGCACCAAGGGGCTGTCGCTGTTCCTCGTGCCCAAGTTCCACTTCGATCCCGAAACCGGCGCGCCCGGCGAGCGCAACGGCGCCTTCGTCACCAACCTCGAGCACAAGATGGGGCTGAAGGGTTCTGCCACCTGCGAGCTGACCTTCGGCCAGCACGGCGTTCCGGCCGTCGGATGGCTGCTCGGCGAGGTCCACGACGGCATCGCGCAGATGTTCCAGGTGATCGAGTACGCCCGCATGATGGTCGGCACGAAGGCGATCGGCACCGCGTCGGCGGGCTATCTCGCCGCGCTGGAGTTCGCCAAGCAGCGGGTGCAGGGCGCCGATCTCCCGCGGATGCTCGACAAGTCCGCACCCCGTGTCACGATCACCCACCACCCCGACGTGCGCCGCAGCCTGATGCTGCAGAAGGCGTACGCCGAGGGACTGCGTGCGGTGTACACCTACACAGCCACGTGGCAGGACCGGATCCGCGCGGCTGAGGCAGCGGGTGTGCACGCCGGTGTCGCGGTGCAGGTCAACGATCTGCTGCTGCCGATCGTCAAGGGCGTGGGCTCCGAGCGGGCGAGCGAGCAGCTCGTCCAGTCGTTGCAGACGCTCGGCGGATCGGGCTACTTGCAGGACTACCCCATCGAGCAGTACATCCGCGACTCGAAGATCGACTCCCTGTACGAGGGCACCACGGCCATCCAGTCGATGGACTTCCTCTTCCGCAAGATCGTGCGCGACAACGGGGCGGCGCTCGGCGTCGTCGCGAGCGAGATCCAGGAGCTCATCGCGGCCGAGGCGGGCAACGGGCGGCTCAAGGAGGAGCGAGCGCTGCTATCGACGGCACTGGCCGACGTCCAGGGCATGCTCGCCGCGCTCACCGGCTTCCTCATGGCCTCGGTCGAGAACCCGAGCTCGGTCTACAAGGTCGGCCAGCACGCCGTGCGGCTGCTGATGGCAGTGGGCGACCTGCTCGTCGGGTGGCTGCTGTTGCGCCAGGCCCAGGTCGCGCTCGGCGCGCTCGCCGGGGACACCGGCCGCGACCAGCCGTTCTACGAGGGCAAGGTCGCGGTGGCCCGCTTCTTCGCCCGCACCCAGCTCCCGCTGCTCACGGCCCAGCGCACGATCGTCGAGCACGCCGACAACAGCCTGATGGACGTGCCGGAAGCCGCCTTCTGACCTGTCGTGCGCGGAAGGTCTCAGCCTGCGATGTAGGTCTGCAGCTGCTCGCGCTCTGTCTCCAGCTGGTCGATGCGCGCCTTCACCAGGTCGCCGATGCTCACGATGCCGACGAGCGAGCCGTCCCGCACAACGGGCATGTGCCGGAAGCGGCGCTCGGTCATGATGCGGGCGAGGTCCTCGACCTTGTCGCCGGGCTCGCAAGTGGTGACCCCACTGGTCATGATGTCGGAGACACGCAGCTGCAACAGGCCCGCGCCGCCGAGGTGCAGGCGCCGCACGACGTCGCGTTCGGACACGATCCCGATCAGCCGTCCACCCTCGATCACCGGGAGCGCGCCGACATTGTACTGAGCGAGATGGGCCACAAGTTCCGCGACTGACTCCGTCGGCTCCACCGTTGCCACCGACGAGCCCTTGCCGCGCAGCACATCCGTGATTCGCATGGTCCTGGCCCCGTTCTCATCGCCGTTGACTGCTGCGAGAGTACGAAGTGTTACCTGCGTCGCGAAAGCCCCGAACTACTGATCCGGGTCGCCGCAGACGATGATCGGTGACGGGTTGTAGTGCACTGTACGCGTTTCCGTGCGCACCTGACCCGTGCTGATCTCGCGCAGCGTGCGCGTGTCGGTGATGATGAAGCCCGGAGCGCCCTTGCTCGGTGTGCACGGCTGGCCCGGCTGGTCCGCGGGGAGGGTCACCGTCCCCGGCTCGGTCGGGTTGGTGCGCGGCCCCGCCGTCGAGGTGACGTCGTAGCGCTTCGTGCCGTAGATCCGCACGGTGATCGAGCCCGGCGCCCAGACCGTCTGGATCATGACCGCGCCGGGGTTGTCGTTGCGGAACTTGACGTCGATCACGTTGTCGAACACCGTGGCCTCGCGGCCCGCCGGGTAGCGGCTGATGTAGAAGCTGTGCTCCCGGTGCTCGACGTTCGTCATGCCCGCGAAGTAGGACGCGTTGTACAGGGTGGTCGCCACCTGTGACACCCCGCCGCCGATGCCTCGCGCCGGGTGTCCGTCCTCGATGATCCCGGCCTCGACGTAGCCGTGCGCCGCGTCGCGGGGATTCGTGGCCGCGTTGAGGCTGAAGGTGGCGCCCGGCAGCACGATCGCGCCGTTGATCTGGTCGGCGGCGCGCTTGATGTTCAAGCCGGAGTCGGCCGCGAAGCCGTGCGTCGTGAACTCCCCGATGATCCCCGCGATGCCCAGCTTCGCCAGCTCTTCGGTGGTCAGCTTGGCGGGCTGCGGGGCGTACACGGCGGCGAGCTGCCGCGGACCGGTGCCGCTCAGCACGGGCAGAAGGGCCGCGACGGTGGCGGGGTAGTCGACGCCGCGACCGTCCTGCGAGGGGACCACGACCGGGGTGGGCCCGGTGAAGTCGAGGGTGGCGTCGCGGCCGGGGGTCTCGGAGTCCGCGAGCTGCGGCTTGAGCACCGCGCTGAGCGCGTCCTGGTTGAGCTCGGGCACGAGGCCCGCCGCCGGGTCGGCGCGGAACGACAGCGCGGCAGCGATGTTCGACGGCGTCAGCGTGGCCTGGGTGTTGTTCTCGCCGGTGATCGTGACCGGCGCGGAGACGGCGGGCTTGGCGACCTTCTCAAGCGCGCCGGCGACGTCGTCGGCCGTGCTGATCGGGTCGACGCGCATCATGGGCAGCGCGATCGTCGCCCCGGACGCCCAGTCGCGTTCCAGCACGTCGGCCGCGGCCGGAACGTCGAGCTGCTGCCCGGAAGCGGGTTGCACGGGCTGCGGGGTGACGCCGTCGAAGCGGATGTTGCCCTCGACGACAGGCTTGTCGACCGTGGGCTTCAGCTCCGTGAGCGCCGCCTGCAACGCGGCCGGGTCCGAGCGGGTGACCACACCGGTCTCCCGCGAGGAGAACAGCGACGTGATCCGCGTGATCGGGTTCAGCGGCTGCGCGCCCGCGCGGGCGATTGTCGCGGGCCAGTCGACCGACAGGCCCGCGGTGCGCGGGTCGATCGCGGTCTTGGCGTCGCCGACGGTGACGGGCAGCGGCTGCGTCGTCCGCGGCTCGATCCGCGCGCGCACGGTCTGCTCCGCATCGGCGAGGGCGCGGCCACCGACGGGCACCCCCTCGACGGTCACGCCCCGCGGGACGGAGCCGGACGACAGCAGGAGGTCGCCACCGTAGAGCAGCGCGAACGCGGCGACCACGCCACCGGCGATCAGCAGCGCGCGCTTGCGAAGCCTGCGTGCAACGGCCGGAGGGGGCGTGCCGGGCGGGGGAACGTCGGGACGGGCAACCGCGATGTTGACCGTCGGCGCGTCGGCCCCCCCGGAGGTCGTCGGGGAGGTCGCCGGGGAGCTGGACATCACTCGCGTGGCCGCGGCGTCCGGGTCGGGCGTCCGGGAACGGGCTAGGAGGGACGGCGACTCGGTGACGACGGTAGGGGCGTCGTCGGGCCTGCCGTCGTCTGGTCCGGCCACGCGCTCGCCGTCGACCCTGATCGGCATGTCGCGGGTGGGTGCGGCCACGGAACCGGCCACGGCCGGTTCCGGTGCAGACGTCGGCTCGTTGCCGGGCCGAGCCTCGGCGTCCTGCTCCGCGGTCGCTCTGCCGGGCGTCGACTGCCGCTCGGGCATCCGTCGGTTCCCCTCACACACTTCGTCGACGGGTCTGGAGGACCCGGGGCGTCACAGGTACAGGCCGGTGCCGTGCTCGGCGCGTTCCGAGGCGACGGCGTGCAGCTCGCGCTCACGCAGCACCAGGTAGGTCTGACCGTGCACCTCGACCTCGTACTGGTCGTCGCGGGCGAACAGCACCCGGTCGCCGGTTTTCACGATGCGGACGTGCTGCCCCACACCGAACACCTCGCCCCAGACGAGTCGTCTCCCGACCTCGGCCGTGGCCGGGATGACGATGCCCGCTCCGCTGCGGCGCTCCCCGGAGGCGTCGGCTTTGATCATCACCCGGTCGTGCAGCATCTGGATCTGGAGCTTGGTGTCCTGCACCGCTCTGATGCTAATGGCGATGCATCGCCTCACACGGACCCGGGGCACAAGAAGGCCCCGCGGGGCTGGCAGGTCGGGGGTCCGACAGCACCGCGGGGCTGTAGTGGGATTCGGTCGGACGGGGCGCCGCGTTACGGCGCCACGCCATCCCAACCCAATTCACTCGAATGGCTTATGGGGGTGCGGCAATTGACATTCGGCGGAGGTGACGCCGTGGTTTCCAGGTGGAGGTTGCGGGCCGCGGCGCCGACATCGCTACGAGCGCACTGGAGTGCGCTGAGCAGGCCGATGGTGTGCGGATGGCGCCGATCATCCCTCGATCAGTCCGGGCAGGTGGGCGGAGGTCAGGGTGCCGCGGGGTGACCCGTACGCCGCTGGCGCGTTTCACGCCTGCCCGAGGAGATAGCGGCCGAAATGCGGGACGGTAAACGCGATCTGCCCGCGCTGGGCCGAGAAGACCAGGCCCTTCTTCATGAGGCTGTCGCGCGCCGGGGACAGCGACGACACCCGCCGCTCCAGATGGTCCGCGATGCCCGCCGTCCCGACCGGCTCGTCACGGCCGTCGGCGAGTTCGGCCATCGCCCTCAGGTACTCGCGCTCGGCCGGGGTGGCCCGCTCGAACCGGGAGCCGAAGAAGCCGACGGCGAGCTCCCCCTCCGCCTCCGGGGCGGCCATCTTCACGTCGGCCGCGGTGATCGGGGAGCGCACGGCGGCGTCCCAGCTCGCCTTCCCATACGCCTGGACGAAGTAGGGATAGCCGCCAGATGCCGCATAGAGCGCGTCGAGGGCGTCGACGTCGAAGGAGGCGTCTTCCCGCTCGGCCGGAGCCAGCAGGGCGAAGTCGGCGTCGGGCCGGTCGAGCTGGCCGATGCGGATGTAGGTGAACAGCCGCTCGGAGTAGGACTTCGACGCCGAGAGCACGGCGGGCAGGTGCGGCAGCCCGGCCCCGACGACCACCAGCGGCGCGCGCGACTGCGAGAGCTCGTGGCAGGACGCGCAGAGCGCCGACACGTCGTCGGGGCGCAGGTCCTGCATCTCGTCGATGAGGATGGCGACGCCGCTCTTCACGTCCGACGCCAAGGCCGCGACCTCGGTGAAGAGTTCGACGAGGTCGATCTCGATGTCTCCGGAGTCGGCCCGGCCCGCGCGGACGGGTACGTCGATACCGGGCTGCCAGCGCTCGCGCAGCTTGGCGCCTTCCGGAGCCGAGCGCAGGGCGAACGCCTTGAGCACGCCCAGCACCTCGTCGACCCGGTCGAGATCGGGATGGTGGACCGAGAGGTCGCGGATGGCGCGGTGCAGCGCGGCCGACAGCGGCCGCCGCAGGTCAGCATCGGGCCGCGCCTCGATCTTGCCCGCCCCCCAGCCCGCGCGGACCGCCATCGACCGCAGCTCGCCCAACAACACCGTCTTGCCGACGCCGCGCAGGCCGGTGAGCACGAGGCTGCGCTCGGGGCGACCGCGGGCGACGCGCTCCAGCACGATCTCGAAGGCGTCGAGCTCGCGGTCGCGGCCTGCCAGTTCGGGAGGGCGCTGGCCTGCGCCGGGGGCGAAGGGATTGCGCACGGGGTCCACGATCGGACCGTATCGGGGAATCTTGCCTGAACCGTAGAAGCGGCTAGGAAACGCGATCGCGTGTCGTCGATCGGCGAGTATTCCGGACTCTCGGCGTGAGCCTAGACAGCCGTAGAGAGCACGATTTATCGGAAGGGCCAGCTCTGCGGCGGCAGGTTGGGGGGGAACGGCTGATGGGGACTGGGTGGCGGACCGGGTGGCGGTGGGGTCCATGCGGCCTGTCCGCCGTGGTGGCGCAGCGCCACCGTGAGCGCCTCGGGATGACCGACGGCCTTGCGTCGGCTGCGGATCACCTCGGCCAGCGCTTCGTCGTGCCACTGCCGCGCCATCGGCCCGATCGCGCCCCTGGCGATGCGGGCGCGCAGGAACGCCAGGTCGGTGACGGCCTCCTGGTAGCGGGTGACGGCCTTCTCGACCTCGCGGCCCGACCGTCGCCGCACGGCAGCCCGCCAGCCGCGACGACCGGCGAGGCTCGACAACAGTGCGATCTCGCTCGGCGCGATCCAACCCGCCCTGGCGAAGCCCGGCAGCTGCTCGGCGATCACCGCCTGTTCCCGTTTGCGCTGCCAGATCACGATCGTGGCCATCGCGACGAACAGGGGCACCATGATGAAGCCGTACACGATCAGGAAGGCGCCGCCGTCGAACAGCGACGCCGAGCTGTTCCAGATCGCGTGCAGGACCACCGCGAGCGCGTAGCCGCCCAGCACGTAGAACGGGCGTGCCGCGGCGTTGCGGCTGTTGGCGGCGAGGCCCGCGCCGATGCCGGTTATGGCGGTGAACAGCGGATGCGCGAAGGGCGAGAGCACGCCGCGCAGGACCAGCACGGACAGCACGCCGCCGCCCATCGAGGACTCTTCGGCGAACGCCCGGCCGAAGTAGAGGATGTTCTCGGTGAACGCGAAGCCCGCCGCGGTCAGTCCGGCGTAGACGATGCCGTCGATGATGCCGTCGAACTCGCGGCGGCGAAAGATCAACAATCCGACGAGGAACGAGCCTTTGAGCCCTTCCTCGACCAGCGGTGCGATCAGTATGGAACCGACGACGTCGCCGCTGCCCCTGCCCAGGATCTCGTCGACGACGAACGCCGCGCTGGAGTTGATCAGCAGCGCGGACAGCGCGGCGAAACAGGCGCCCCACAGGAACGCGATGAGCAGCAGCCGCGGCGGCTCGGGCTCCCAGCGGTCGATCCACAGGAATGTCGCGACGACCGGTCCGACGGGAAGCAGCGCGCACAGCGCGCCGACGACGACGCCGCCCGCGCCGACGCTCGTGCCGACCAGCCCGAGCACGACCAGACCGCAGACCCCGAGCGCGACCAGACCGATCACCGGAGCGAGCACGCCGCGGCGCTGTCGCTGTTTGGTGGGCAGTGCCGCGGTGGGGCCGCCGGTCATCCAGGTGCCCGTGGCCTGCGTCATGGCGCTACAGCCTACGGGGGACGAGATCAGTCGTGCGGTTCCGGATCGTCTGGCGTGCGACAACAGCGCTCCAGCCACAGCGCCCCGCCCACGAGCACGAGCGCGCAAACGAGACCGACGGCCGCCGCTGCCGTGTCGGACGCGGCGGAGGTGATCGCCCCGCTTTCCGGCGCCGTGTAGACGAGCAGGCCGATCCACGCGCCCGCGACGACCGCGCCCGCGACCGAGGACGCCTTCGCCAGCAGCACCGCCCGCGCGGCGACCAGCGGCTGGACAGGTGTGGTGCCCGGCTCGCGGCGGATGCGGGCCCGCAGCCCGCGGCCGCCGATCGCCTCCGCCGCGCCGAGCACCGCCAGCGTCACGCCGCCGAGCAGCGGAAAGCCGGGCAGCGACGCGTAGGTCAGCCGGACGACGAGGTTCGCCAGCACAGCGACGACGAGCGCGATCGCGAGGAGGTCGCGAGGCCGGGTGGCGGTCACGCCCAGCCTCCCCTGTGCCTTGGTTCGGCGGGGGTGGGGCTGGGCCGCCGGGCCGCAGGTCCGGGTCGTCGGAGGGCAGGCGCGGTGGTCATGGCAGCAGCGCCAGGTCGTCGCGGCGGCGCATGCCCTGCTCGGCGTCGGGACCCAGCGCCGCGAGCAGCGCCGCGACGGAGCCGCGCCCGGGCAGCACGGCGTCGGGGTCGACGTCCAGCCACGGCCGCAGGACGGTCGCACGCTCAGCGGTGCCGGGGTGGGGCAGCAGCAGTTCGGGATCGGCGCTGAGGACCTCGTCGACGGTCACGACGTCGACGTCGAGTGTCCGCGGCCCCCAATGGACCTCCCGCACACGCCCGGAGGCGTCCTCGAGGGTCTGCCCGCGGCGCAGCCACCCCCAGGCGTCGACGTCGGGGGCGGCGACGAGCAAGACGGCGTTGAGGAAGTCGTCCTGCTCGACCCCGCCCCACGGGGCGGTCTCGTAGACGGGCGACGCGGCGACCAGGACGTCGGCGAACCCGGCAACCGCGGCCCGCAGGTGGGCGAACCGGTCGCCCAGGTTCGACCCGAGCGAGAGCACCGCCGCGGTCACGGCTCCCCCGCGGCGAGGCCCCGGTGGCGGCACAAGCGCCGCGGTGGCGGCACAAGCGCCAGGCGCGCGAACCCGATCTTGACGGTCCTCATCAGCGGCTCTCCCGGCGGGAGCGGCGGGCGACGACCGCGATGTCGGCGAACTCCAGCGGGATGGGCGCCTGCGGTTTGTGCAGCGTGACCTCGACGGCGACGGCGCGCGAGTCGGCCATCACCATGTCCGCGATGCGCGCCGACACCGTCTCGATCAGGTTGCACGGCTCACCGGCCACGATCGCCGCGGCCCCCTCGGCGAGCTCGCCGTAGTGCAGGGTGTCGGCGAGGTCGTCCGACGCCGCGGCCGGAGCGAGATCTATCCAGACCGTGACGTCGACGAGGAAGTCCTGCCCGTCGCGGCGCTCGTGCTCGAACACGCCGTGGTGGCCGCGCACCTTGAGCCCACGCAGCTCGATCCGGTCAGTCACGCCCGCCTCCGCGCTGAAGATCGCCGCGGGCCGCACACCACGGCTCTCGCCGGAACCGTAGGGTACGGCTCGCGCGGATCATCCCGGCTCACGGCGCGCTCTCCCCGGCCGCGCGGGCGCGGGAGGCACCCAGGTTGAGCGCGGTGGCGACGGCGACGGCGTCCATCGAGGAGGCGACGTCGTGCACCCGCACTCCCCAGGCGCCGCGGTCCGCGGCCAGCCCGGTGATCACCGCGGTGGCGATGTCGCGTCCGGCAGGCGGCCGGAGATTCCCGTCGGCGTCGGCGAGCAGGTGCCCGAGGAACCGTTTGCGCGACGCCCCGACCAACACCGGGAACCCGAGCGCGACGAGCACGTCGAGCCGTCGGAGCAGCGTCCAGTTGTGCGACGGCATCTTCGCGAAGCCCAGCCCGGGGTCGAGCACGATCAGCGACGGGTCCACGCCTGCCAGCACAGCGGCGTCGACGCGGGCCACGAGCTCGGCGCGGACCTCGCCGATGACGTCCTCGTAGCCGACCGGCGCGTCTGCCCCACCACGCCAGTGCATCAGCACCCACGGCAGGCGCGCCGTGGCGACGACCGCCGCCATGTCGGGGTCGGCCAGGCCGCCCGACACGTCGTTCACCAGCACCGCCCCCGCTTCGATGGCCGCGGAGGCCACCGCGGCGCGCGTGGTGTCGACGCTGACCGGCACGCCGTGCGCCACGAGGTCGGCGATCACGGGCAGCACCCGGGCGCTCTCGGTGTCGGCATCGACCCGGCTCGCCCCTGGCCGCGTGGACTCCCCACCGACGTCGACGAGATCAGCGCCCGCCGCGCGCAGCGCGATGCCGTGGCGCACGGCGTCGTCGCGATCAAGGAACTGGCCACCGTCGGAGAACGAATCGGGGGTGACGTTGAGGACGCCGAGCACCGCGCAGCGCCCTAGTCGGGGCAGGGGCACTATCACCGGCCTCGGATCAGCGAAAGCGCCTCCGCGCGCGAGCTGGGCGAGGTCTGGAACATGCCGCGGACCGCAGAGGTGGTGGTGCGCGAGCCCGGCTTGCGGACCCCGCGCATCCCCATGCACAGGTGCTCGGCCTCGATCACGACGATCACCCCGCGCGGGTCGAGCTTGCGCACGATCGCGTCGGCGACCTGGGCGGTGAGGCGTTCCTGGACCTGGGGGCGCCGGGCGTAGAGATCGACGACGCGCGCCAGCTTGGACAGGCCCGTCACCCGTCCGGTCTCGCCGGGGATGTAGCCGACGTGCGCGAGGCCGTGGAAGGGCACCAGGTGGTGCTCGCAGCTGGAGAAGATCGGGATGTCTTTGACCAGGACGAGCTCCCGGTGCTGCTCGTCGAACGTCTTGTCCAGCACGGAGTCGGGATCGATGTAGAGGCCCGCGAAAATCTCCGCATAGGCCCTGGCGACCCGCGCGGGGGTGTCGCGCAGGCCTTCGCGGTCGGGGTCTTCGCCCACGGCGATGAGCAGCTCACGGATGGCCGCCTCGGCGCGGGGCTGGTCGACCCCCTGCGGCCGGACCCCGTTGGTGGTAGCGCTCAGCGTGAGCCGTCCTCGTTGTGGCCGACGTCGTGGGCCTCTTTGCCGCCGTTGCCGTTGGAGCTGCCGTCCTGCGGGACAGGCACGCCCCACGGCTGCTGCTGGTGCTCGGGCGGCGGCCAGGTCTGCCCGGCGGGGGTGGTGGCCGGGCGCCATCCGGGCGGCGCGCCGTAGTTGTGCGGCACGGCGTTTGGCTGCAACGGCGACGGTGCGGGCGCCCACGCTTGTTGGGGTTGGGACGGGTAGCCCCCGCCGTAGGGCGGCTGCGCGCCGTTGGCGCCGCCAGGGTACGAGCCGACCGGCGTCGGCTCGCGGTCGCTGATCGGCGGCCACGGCTCGCCGCGCTCCTTGGCTAGCTCGGCGGGGGTGCTGATCGGCGGCTTGTCCGAAGGGGTGCGGCCGCCGAAGTCATTGAACGCCGTGATGCGCGGCCGCTTCTCGACGCGGTCGAAGATGCGCTCGAGGTCCTTGCGGGTGAGCGTCTCCTTCTCCAGCAGCTCGCGCACGAGGTCGTCGAGGACGTCGCGGTAGGTGTTGAGGATCTCCCACGCCTCGGTGTGCGCGGCCTCGATGAGCTTGCGCACCTCCTCGTCGATCTCATGGGCGACCTCGAGCGAGTAGTCGGGCTGGTTGCCCATGGAGCGGCCGAGGAACGGGTCGCCCTGCTCGCGGCCGTAGCGCACCGCACCCAGCCGCGCGCTCATGCCGTACTCGGTGACCATGGCGCGGGCGATCTTGGTGGCCTGGTCGATGTCGGAGGACGCCCCGGTGGTGGGCTCGTGGAAGACCAGCTCCTCGGCGCTGCGTCCGCCCATCGCGAACACGAGGCGGCCGATCATCTCCGAGCGGGTCATGAGGCCCTTGTCGTCCTCGGGGACGACGAGCGCGTGGCCCCCGGTGCGTCCGCGCGGGAGGATCGTGAGCTTGTACACCGGCTCCAGGTCGGGCATGGCCCACGCGGCGAGCGCGTGCCCGCCTTCGTGGTAGGCGGTGATCTTCTTCTCCTGCTCGGAGATGATCTTGCCCTTGCGCCGCGGGCCGCCGACGACCCGGTCGACCGACTCCTCGAGCGCGGCCTCCGTGATCAGGGTGCCGTTCTCGCGGGCGGTGAGCAGCGCGGCCTCGTTGATGACGTTCGCGAGATCGGCGCCGGACATGCCAACAGTGCGCTTGGCCAGGCCTTCGAACGAGACGTCTGGGCCGAACGGCTTGCCCTTGGCGTGCACCGCAAGCACCGCGCGCCGCCCTGCGAGGTCAGGCGCGCCGACGGGGATCTGGCGGTCGAAACGGCCGGGGCGCAGCAGGGCGGGGTCGAGGATGTCGGGCCGGTTGGTGGCGGCGATCAAGATGATGCCGCCGCGCGCGTCGAAGCCGTCCATCTCGACGAGCAGCTGGTTGAGCGTCTGCTCGCGCTCGTCGTGGCCGCCACCCAGCCCCGCGCCGCGCTGGCGGCCAACGGCGTCGATCTCGTCGACGAAGATGATGCACGGTGAGTTCTGCTTGGCCTGCTCGAACAGGTCGCGCACGCGGGAGGCACCGACGCCGACGAACATCTCGACGAAGTCCGATCCGGAGATCGTGTAGAACGGCACGCCCGCCTCGCCCGCGACCGCGCGCGCCAGCAGGGTCTTGCCGGTGCCGGGCGGCCCGTAGAGCAGCACACCCTTGGGGATCTTCGCGCCAAGCGCCTGGTAGCGGCCGGGGTTCTGCAGGAAGTCCTTGATCTCGTAGAGCTCTTCGACGGCCTCGTCGGCGCCCGCGACATCGCCGAAGGTCGTCTTCGGATGATCCTTGCTCAGCTGTTTCGCCTTGGACTTGCCGAAGCTCATCACCCGGTTGCCGCCGCCCTGGGCGTTGTTCATCATCCAGAACAGGATGAGCAGGACGATGCCCAGCGGGACAATGAAGATCAACATCTGGGTGAGGAACGAGTCCTGGTGCACCACGGTGTTGAACGTGGGCTTGTTGCTTGCCGTCTCCAGCGCGGAGACGATCGTGCCGCTGGTGTCCGCCGGGTACTGCGTGATGATCTGGTTGCTGCCCTCGACCTCGTTGGTCAGAGTGAGCCGTAGCCGCTGCTCACGGTCTTCGACCAGGGCGCTCTTGACGTTGCCGTTCTGGATCTGGGCGAGCGCCACCGACGTGTCGACCTGGGTGTAGCCGCGCGTGTCGTCGAACAGCACGCTGAAGGCGAAGAAGACCAGGACCGCAGCGAGGATCCAGATCAGAGGGTTGCGGAGCAGGCGCTTGCGGTCCATGCAGCTTCGGCCTGGCGGCCTTCACCTTCCCAAACGAGATCCACGTGCGCGGCGCGGCGCTGACGGCCTGAGTCCTCCAGGATAGCGGACCAAACCGGCGACCCTCCGTTGGCGCTTGTCTGGCCAACGACCGGATCACACCCGGTGTTCCCCGCCCGCCTGGCCCGGGGCCAGCATCTCAGGTGTGTCCGCGGTGGGTCAGGCGTAGACCTTCGGGTCGAGCGTCCCGATGAACGGCAGGTCGCGGTAGCGCTCCGCGTAGTCGAGGCCGTAGCCGACGACGAACTCGTTGGGGATGTCGAACCCGACGTAGCGCACCGGGACGTCGACCCTGACCGCGTCGGGCTTCCGCAGCAGCGTGCAGACCTCGAGCGAGGCCGGATGGCGCGAGCGGAGGTTGCCCAGCAGCCACGACAGCGTCAGCCCCGAGTCGATGATGTCCTCGACGATCAGGACGTCGCGGCCTGCGATGTCGCGGTCGAGGTCCATGAGGATGCGCACGACGCCCGACGAGGTCGTGGCCGAGCCGTACGAGCTCACGGCCATGAACTCGAGCTGCACCGGAACGGGCAGCGCGCGGGCGAGGTCGGTCATGAACATGACAGCGCCTTTGAGCACGCCGACGAGCAGGAGGTCCGAGCCGCCGTCCGCGGGGTGGTCGCCCGCGATCGTCAGCGCGAGCTCCGCGGTCTTGGCGCGGATCGCCTCCTCGGTCACCAGTGTGGCGGCGATGTCCCCGTCGTACACGGTGGGCGTGCTCCCCTCGAAGCGCTCATCGGGCCGATGACCACCGGACCGGGCGGATGCCGAGCCTGCCATGCGCGCGGATCAGCTCCAACCCGCCCGGCACGGCGACTCCTGCCCGGTCGGGCCCGCGACCTGCGAGGACGTCGGCGGCGCGCAGATGGGCGTCGGTGAGGCCGGTCACACCGAGGGCGGCGAGCCACGCGCGCAACACGCGGCGGCGCAGGGCGGGCGGCGTCTCGGTGAGGGCAGCGAGGTCCAGCTCGGTCGCGCGGGTCCCCCCGTCCGCTGACAAGCACCGGGTGGGGTCGGCACACACGTCCCACGGTGTGTGCGGACCCGCCGCGGTGTGTGCGGGGGGCGGGCGGAGGGCGGCGGCGAGCAGGCGGGCGGCGACGGCGTCGAGCGCGTCACCGTCCTCGCGCAGCTGGGCCGCGGTGCGCGCCAGCGCCTCGGCCACCCCGCCTGACAGCACGTCCTCCAGCAGCGGCAACACCTCGTGGCGCAGACGGACGCGGGTGAACCGCGGGTCGGCGTTGTGCGGGTCGTCCCAGGCGGGCAGGCCGAGCTCGACGCAGGCCGCGCGCGTGAGGTGGCGGCGGACCGACAGCAGCGGGCGCAGCCACGGCGCGTCCCAGGTGCGCATGCCCGCGAGCGACCGCGCTCCGGAGCCGCGGCCGAGGCCGAGCAGCACGGTCTCGGCCTGGTCGTCGAGGGTGTGGCCGAGCAGGACCGCACTGTCGTGGTGGGGTCGGGCGGCGCGTAGCGCGCCGCGGCGGGCACGGCGGGCGGCGGCCTCGATGCCGCCGCTCCCGGTGACATCGACCGCCTCGACCCGGGCGGAGATGCCGCGCTCAGCCAGGAGTGCGACGGTGGCCGCGGCCCGCTCGGCCGAGCCGTCCTGCAGGCGGTGGTCGACGACCGCGGCCCTGACGCCGTCCGCCCCACGGACCGCGGCCGCGGCGAGGGTGAGGGCGAGCGAGTCCGCGCCGCCCGAGCAGCCGACCAACAACGGAACGCGGCGGGCCGCGGCGGGCAGGGCGTCGAGCGCGGCCCGCACCGCCCGCTGCACCTCGTTGATCGCCGGACCAGGGACATGGGATGCGCCTGCGCACGTCATGTCGCGGTCGTGGCGGTCGTGGTCAACGGTCACGGGTACACCGTCGCACGCCACCGCCCAGCCGTCCGCTCCGCGCCGACCCACTGTGGCGAAACGGGCGACTCACCGTGCCGAGCCGGGCGACTCACCGTGCCGAACCGGGCGACTCACCGTGCCGAACCGGGCGACTCACCGTGCCGAACCGGGCGACTCACCGTGCCGAACCGGGCGACTCACCGTGCCGAACCGGGCGACTCACCGTGCCGAGCCGGGCGACTCAGGCGAAGTTGTGGACCCGGCGCAACCAGGCGCCGGGGTCGCTCAGCTCCGCGCGGGTGGGGACCGTCTCCGGGCTCTCCCAGACCTTGTTGAACCCGTCCATCCCGGCGGCGAGCACCACGTGCTTGGTGAACGCCGAGCCCACGGCGTATTGGCGCACCTTGGCCTCCACCCCCAGCAGCTTGCGCAGGATGCGGTCGATCAGGCCGCCTCCGCGACGGCGGATCGTGAACCGCGCCCTGATCGCTTCCACGCTCGGCACGACCTCGGGCCCCACCGCGTCCATCACGTGGTCGGCGTGGCCCTCCAGCAGCGTGGTGAGGGCCAGGAGTTTGTCCAGCACCGCCCGCTGCTCGGGGCCCTGCAGGATCTCGATGACGGCCAGGGAGTCGCCCTTGGACTCCCTCAGGGTGCGGAAGAGCTCGGGCAGCCGGTCGAGGTTGGGGCGGGTGTCCCCGGTGAGCGACAGCAGCCGCGACACCTCCTCGGCGAAGTACGACCGCAGCCACGGCACCGCGGTGAACTGAAGCCGGTGGGTGGCCTCGTGCAGGCACACCCACAGGCCGAAATCGGCCGAGGGCACGTCGAGGGCCTGCTGCGCGGCGTGCACGTTCGGCGCGACGAGCAGCAGCCGCCCCTCGCCGTCGGGGCCGCCGAACGGGTCGTACTGGCCGAGCACCCGCGCGCCGAGATAGGCGACGACCCCGCCGAGCTGCACCCCGGCCGTGCGCGAGGTGACGGCGCGGGCCGCCCTGCCGACGTCGGGCAGCTGCGCCCCGGCGGTCAACGCCGCCATGCCGTGCAGCGCGGCGCTCGCCCACGCGGGCCGGTCGACGACATCGGCGGGCAGCAGCGGCAGGCCCTTGCCGAGGCCGGTGACGGTGCGGACGTGTCCTTCGGCGATCGCCGCGTCCGCTCGGAGGCGCGTGACCAGCCCTATGGCGTCGTCGAGAGAGACGGCGGGTCCAGCAGCCACGAGCCGCTCCGCCGTGCGCCGGGCCAGCTCCCAGTCGACGGGGAGACCCATGGTCGCGGCGGTCGGGGTGTCCTGGGAAGGGCGAGGCACGGCCCCCACGCTACGCACTGCCGCGGTCAGCGGCAGCCACACCGGGACAGACCTGCCGCAAGATCGTCCAGTCGGGGCCGCACACGCGCGGGCAGGGCCCCGTTCGACATGAACGCGAACACGAGAAGCCGCTGGTCGGCGTCGATGACGACGCCCGCCAGGCTGCTCGCCGTGGTGAGCGTGCCCGTCTTCGCGCGGACGACCCCGCGGCCTGCCGAGGAGTCGGCGCCCGGCGCGAACCGGTCCTCCAGCGTGCCATCGCCGCCTGCGACGGGCAGCCCGGTGAGCACCGGCCGGAGGAACTCCGTGTCGTCCGGGCCCTGGGCCGGTGTGGCGGCGGCGGCCAGCAGCGCCCCCAGCAGCTGCGCGGGCACCTTGTCCTGGCCCGACAGCCCGCTGCTGTCCACCATCGCCGCTCCCGTGGTGGGGATGCCCGCCTGCGCCAGCGCGGCCATCGTCGACTCCACCGCCCCGTCGAATGACGGCTCGCCCCCGCGGGCGATCGTGGTCTCCCGGCCGAGCACCTCGGCCAGGACGTTGTCCGAGGTCTGCAGGAGGTGCTCGACGAGCGCGGAGATCGGCGCGGAGACGACCGACCCGAGGACCTTGCCGTTGGGTGGCGCGATGCCGTCGACCACCGCGCTCGACCCCAGGCCCAGCAGCTTCGCGAACGCCACACCGGCCTGCTGGGCGGGATCGGTGACGCGTGCGCCGTCCTGCTGGGTGGGGTCGACGCGGCCGCCGTCGAGCATGAGCGGTGTGATCGGGGCGATGTTGCCTGCCGCGACGTCACCGGGATCCCAGCTCGGCGCGAGCGTCGGGCCCCGGTAGCGGCTCGTGTCGATCACGACCTTGGTGACCCGGTTGCCCGTGGCCGTCTTGACCTGGTTGGCCAGGTCGGTGAGGCGAGCCGGGTCGGGGTAGACGCCGGTCTTGTCGGGCGGGAGCGCCGTGAGCGTCGGGTCACCCCCGCCGACGAGGACGACCGAGCCGGGCTCGGTGCCCGCCACAACCCGCGTGCTGAGACTGCTCGTCGGGTTGAGCGTCAGCAGCGCGGCCGAGGTCGTGAGCAGCTTGGCCGTGGAGCCCGGCACCAGAGGCGTGTCCGGCGTGCGCTGCCACAGGACCTTGCCCGACGCCGGGTCCAGCACGACGCCGGTGAACGTTCCGGGAAACGTGGTGGTCGACGCGGCCAGCGCGGCCGCGAGCCCGCTGCTGGTGGGCAGGGGCGCGGCGGAGGGCAGTGGGCCGAGCTTGAGCGTGGGCAGTGCAGGCGTTACGACCGCGTTCGACGACGGGTGCAGCGCGGTGAGCAGCGACGGCGCGGTCAGCGCGACCGCGCCTCCGGTGGCCGCCGCCGTCATGAGTACGACCAGAATGGTGACGACACGGCGGGAACCGCGCCCTGGCACCCGCACTGTGTGCCCGATCCGGTGACCAAATCCCACCCCGTGGCCTCCTCGAACCGACGCGGTGTATCAGACTAGAGGGAGGCGCCGAAGCCGGTCGCCCGACCGGTCTCGACCCCCCAGCAGAAGGGAAAGACGTGGACTTCGACGTCACTATCGAGATCCCCAAGGGCGGCCGGAACAAGTACGAGGTCGACCACGCCAGCGGTCGCATCCGTCTGGACCGCACCCTGTTCACGGCCACGCAGTACCCGGCCGACTACGGGTTCGTCGAGGACAGCCTCGGCGAGGACGGCGACCCGCTCGACGCGCTCGTCCTCGTGCAGGAGCCTACGTTCCCCGGCTGCCTCATCCGCGCGCGGGCGATCGGGATGTTCCGCATGAAGGACGAGAAGGGCGGCGACGACAAGGTCCTGTGCGTCCCGAGCGACGACCCGCGCCAGGAGCACCTGCGCGACATCCACCACCTGCCTGAGTTCGACCGGGCCGAGATCCAGCACTTCTTCGAGATCTACAAGACCCTGGAGCCCGGCAAGAGCGTGGAAGGGGCCACGTGGGTCGGCCGGGCCGACGCGGAGCGTGAGATCAAGGCGTCGTGGCGGCGCGCTAAGGATGCGGCCGGGGAGCACTGAGCACGCTGTCCCCAGAAGGATTGGGCACAGAAGGACTGGGCACAGGAGGATCGGGCACAGGAGGATCGGGCACAGGAGGATCGGGCAGCGACGGTGCGGGCCCTGGGCTGAGATCGTCGGCGACGGCCTCGATGGCGCTCGTGAGGCGGGCGAGCATCGCGGCGAGGGCGGTGCGGTCGGTGGTTGACCAGCCCGCGAGGATCTGCGCGAACCTCTCGTTGCGCAGCCGCCGGTTCTCCTCGAACACGCGCTTGCCCTCTGTCGTGGCGGCCAGCAGCGTGGCCCGGCCGTCGACGGGGTCGGCGGTGCGCTCGACGAAGCCCAGCTTCACCAGGTGCCCGATCTGCCTGCTGATCGTCGACGGGTCGGAGTGCACGGCCTCGGCCAGCGCGCCCGCCCGACGGGGGCCGCCTTTCACGAGGTGGACGAGCAGGAGGTAGGTCGCGCGCTCGAGCGCGTCGGGATGCTCGGCCTGGTACTGCGCGCGGCCCCGCTCGAGCAGCCGGACAAGGCGGATCAGCTCGGTGGACACCGCATCGGCGGTGGCCAGCTCCTCCTCGGACGGCACGGTCACTCCTCGAGCTCTGGCGGGTGAGCGGCAACGACTACCAGTGTCCTCCGGTGAGGCTCACACCGAGCGAGGTGTCAGCTCGCGCGCTCGAACACCGCCGCCAACCCTTGACCGCCGCCGATGCACATCGTCTCCAGGCCGTGCCGCACGCCGCGGCGCTCCATCTCGCGGGTGAGGGTGGCCAGGATCCGTCCGCCGGTGGCGCCGACGGGGTGCCCGAGCGAGATGCCGGAGCCGTTGACGTTGACCCGCTCCAGGTCGTCGTCGGTGAGCTTCCACTCCCGCACGCAGGCCAGCACCTGCGCGGCGAAGGCCTCGTTCAGCTCGATGAGGTCGATGTCGGCCAGGGTGAGGTCGGCCGCGGCGAGCGCCTTCGCGGTGGCGGGCACCGGGCCGATGCCCATGGTCTTGGGCGGCACGCCGCCGACTCCCCACGCGACCAGCCGGGCCACGGGGCGCAGACCCAGCTCGGCGGCCCGCTCCGGGTGGGTGACGACGCAGACCGCCGCCCCGTCGTTCTGGCCGGACGCGTTGCCCGCAGTGACCGTCGCCTCCGGGTCGCTGCGGCCCATGATCGGGCGCAGGCCCGCGAGGACCTCGACGGTGGAATCGGGGCGGATGTGCTCGTCGGTGTCGACGACCCCCCGCTTCACGGCGACCGGGACGATCTCGTCGGCGAACCGGCCCTCGTCCCGCGCGGCGGCGGCCTTGTGGTGGCTGCGCACCGCGAACTCGTCCTGCTCGGCCCGGGAGATGCCGTAGTCGCGGCGCAGGTTCTCGGCGGTCTCGATCATCCCGCCGGGCACGGGGAAGTTCACCCCGCCCGCCGTGACCCGGCCGCGGGCCAGCGCGTCGTTCAGCAGCACGCCGGGCCCGCCGCGCACGCCCCAGCGCATCGCCGTCGAGTAGAACGGCGCGTTGGACATCGACTCGGCGCCACCCGCGAGCACAACGTCCGACACGCCCGACTGCACCTGCATCGCCGCGTAGAGCCCCGCCTTCAGCCCCGAGCCGCAGCGCCGGTCGATCTGCAGCCCGGTGGCCGTCACCGACAGGCCCGCGTCGAGCGCGACCACCCGGCCGATCGCGGGCGCCTCCATCGTCGGGTAGCAGTGTCCGAGCAGGATGTCGTCGACGGCGTCCGGCGGCATCCCGGTGCGCTCGACCAGCGCGCGGATGACGGTGGCGGCCAGCTCGTTGGCGGGCACGTCGCGCAGCGACCCCCCGAAGCCGCCGACCGGAGTGCGCAGGGGTTCGCAGATGACAGCGTCACGCATGGGCATCTCCCGGCTCACCAAGCGCTGGCCTGGTCGCCGACCTCAGGTGTACTGCCGGGTGAGCCACTCCGCGACCAGCGCGGGGCGTTCCGAGCCCTCGATCTCGACCACGACCCTGTTGACGATCTGGACGGTTCCGCTGCCCACGTCACTGACGTCGACCAGGTCGATCGTGCCGCGGACCTTGCTCCCGACGGGCACGGGGGAGGTGAAGCGGACCTTGTTGAGCCCGTAGTTGACGCCCATCCTGACGTTCTCGATCTTGTAGACCTGGTGGATCAGCGACGACAGCAGCGACAGCGTGAGGAACCCGTGCGCGATGGTCGTGCCGAACGGGCCTGCTTTGGCCAGCTCCTCGTCGACGTGGATCCACTGGCGGTCGCCGGTGGCGTCGGCGAACGTGTCGATCTGCGACTGGTCGATCGTCACCCAGTCACTGGAGCCCACTTGGGTGCCTGCCGCGTCCCGCAGCTCGTCCACCCCGTTGAAGATTCGCATGAGCTACTCCTCGTCGTTGATCTGCAGCACCAGCTTGCCGGTGTTCTCGCCCGCGAACAGCATGAGAAGGGTCGCGGGGAAGTCGGCGACCGATCCTTTGACGATGTGCTCGCGGCTCTGCAGCCTGCCCTCGCGCAGCCAGCCCGCCATCTCGACGGCGGCCTCGGCGTAGCGGTCGGCGTAGTCGAAGACGAGGAAGCCCTGCATGCGTGCGCGGTTGACCAGGAGGCTCATGTAGTTGGCAGGCCCGACCCGGCGACCTTCCGCGTTGTACTGGCTGATCGCGCCGCAGATCGCCACCCGCGCGCCGCGGCGGAGGTGGGCCAGCGCGGCGTCGAGGATGTCGCCGCCGACGTTGTCGAAGTAGACGTCGATCCCGTTCGGGACGGCCGAGCGCAACGCCTCGCCGACATCGCATGACCGGTAGTCGATCGCGGCGTCGAAGCCCAGCTCGTCGGTGAGCCACGCGCACTTCTCCGGGCCGCCCGCGATGCCGACAGCCCGGCCGCCCTTGATCTTGGCCAGCTGCCCGACGACGTTGCCGACCGCGCCCGCCGCGCCGGAGACGACCACCGTCTCGCCTTCACGCATGGCGCCGACGTCGAACAGGCCGAAGTAAGCCGTCAGGCCGGTCATGCCCAGCGCGCCGAGGTAGGTGGGCAGCGACGCGATGGCGGTGTCGACGCGTCGCACGCCCTGGCCGTCGGACTCCGCGTACTCCTGGACGCCGAAGAAGCCCGTCACGTGGTCACCGACCGCGAAGCCGTCGTGTGCGGAGGCGACGACCGTGCCCGCGCCGCCCGCGCGCATGACCTCCCCGATGCCCACGGGCGCGACGTAGGAGCGCGCCGAGTTCATCCAGCCGCGCATCGCCGGGTCGATCGAGAGGTAGTGGACGCGCACGACGAACCGGCCGGGCGCGGGGTCGGCGAGGGTCTCCTCGGTGTGCTCCCACACGTCGGGCGTCGGCAGCCCGGTGGGCCTGCCCGCGAGGCGGACCTGGTTGCACGTGAACGAGGCCATAGAGGCTGTCTACCACCCCGCTGGCCGTGCGCGGAAACGGTCGCTCCGGCAACCTTCCGCGCACGAGAAGTCAGTGGATCCCCCAGCTCGCCGTCCACGTCTCGTCCGGCGCCAGCGTGATCAGCCCGTCGCCTGAGTTGAGCGCGTCCGGCGGGCAGGTCATCGGCTCGACGGCCACGGCGCGCCCCCGTCCGACCAGGTCCGGCGGGGTGAACACCTGCACGTAGGCGAACACGGGATCGGCCCACAGCTCGGTCGCGCCGTCCGGCGCAGCGAGGCGGTGGCGCACGAGGGTGTCGCCAGCGGCGGGCGTCACGCCACCGAAGGCGTGGTCGAGCTGGAGCTCCTTGACCGGGCGGCCGCCGCGCAGGTCCAGCTCGGCGTCGACCGGCCGGGCCTGCCCTGTGGGCAAGCCGCCGTCGAGGGGGATGACGGTGGCGGTGGCGACGGTGAGCACACAGTCGTCGGCGGGGGTGTCACCCGCCCGCAGGTAGGGGTGCGCGCCGACCCCGAACGGCACCGGCTCGGTGCCGACGTTGTGCACGGTGTGGGTGACTGTGAGCCCTTCCCCGTCGACGGCGAAACGGACCGCTGTGGCGAGCGGCACCGGCCATCCGGGCTGCTGCGGGACGACGGCATGCAGCGTGATCGCGTCGGCGGTGGTTTCGCCGACCCGGTAGAGGACGTGGCGCAGCAGGCCATGGATCGCGTTGCCCGCCGTGGGCTCGGTGAGCGCGAGCTGGTGCTCGGCGCCGTTCCAGCTCCAGCGGCCGTGCGCGGTGCGGTTGGGCCACGGCACGAGCACCGCACCCATGCCGCGCGGCGGCACGACGTCGGCCTCGTAGGTCTCGATGAGGTGGCGCCCGCCCCGGGTCAGCGCCCGCAGGCCCGCGCCCACCTCGGTGACGACAGCGCGGACATCGCCCGCAACGATCTCGAACTGCTCGCCGGTGGGAAGCACGGGCCGCAGCCTAGGACACTGGGGGCTCGTGCGCGGAAATCGTCGCTCTGGCCACGATTCCCGCGCACAGGCCGGGTCGGGGTGTGATCGTCCTCGCGACGACCCTCAGCGTCCACCTGGCTCGCCTACCGTGAAGCTGTGGCCTCCTCTCGACGACTCCGCGCCCTGATCACCAACGACGACGGCATCGACTCACCCGGGCTGCACACGCTCGCCGCGCTGGCGCGCGACTCCGGGTTCGACGTGGTGGTGGCCGCACCGCACGAGGACGCGAGCGGGGCAGGAGCCTCGGTCAAGGCCATCCGGACCGACGGCGGGGTCCGGCTGCACCGGCGGGAGATCGCGAGCCTGCCCGGCATCGAGTCGTACGCGGTGGAGGCCCACCCGGCGTTCATCGTGCACGCCGCCGGACGGGGCTGGCTGGATCCGGAGCCCGACGTCGTGCTCTCCGGGGTGAACTTCGGCGCCAACCTGGGCCGTGCGGTGCTGCACTCGGGCACGGTCGGCGCGGCCCTCACCGCGGGCCTGCACGGCTGGCGCGCGCTGGCCGTCTCGCTCGACTCCGGAGCCGAAGTGCCCGAGCACCCGCACTGGGAGGCCGTCGCGCACGTGCTGCCGCGGGTGCTGGACCTGCTGCTGTCCACCGACGACGGCACGGTGCTCACGCTCAACGTGCCCGACCAGCCCGTCGACGCGCTCGGTGAGCTGCGGGAGGCCCGGCTGTCGGAGTTCGGCATCGCGACGATCAACGTGAGCCACCACGAGGAGGCCGAGGCCGCCGTTCTTCGCGCCACCGCCGAGTCGCTCACCCACGCGCCCGACCCCGAGTCCGACGTCGCGCTGCTCGCGGCGGGCCACCCTACCCTGACGCGGCTGACGTCGGTGGCCGCCCAGCCCGGCATCCTGGCGGTGGCCGGAACACTGATGTGACCGACGGCCGCGACGGGAACGCGCGGACTGCAGCAGGGTGACACTGCTGCGACCCAGTCGGAGGAGGGCCACCCTGCTGCGAACGTGTCGACCGACCCCGCCTGGCCCGGGTCAGTACATGTCGAGGCCGGTGAGCTCTTCCTCCAGCCGGTCGGCCACGCCCACGACCAGGCGGAAGGGCCGCTCGAAGCCGTCGAGCGCCGTGTCACCGAGCGGGATCGAGTGCCGGAACAGGATGAGCCCGTCCTCGGACACCACGCCGCCGGTCACCGCCGCGGCCGCGAGCTCGAGCAGCCGGACCAGGTCGATCTGCTCGACGTGGCCGACCGCCGAGCGGATCTGCGCCCACGGGTGCCCGTCCTCGCCGGTGACCAGCCGGACCGCCACCCGCTGGTGGCGCTCGCCCGTGGTCGGCAGGTCGAACCACAGCTCCCCGTCTTCCTGCCGCATGATCTCGTAGCGGACCCGCACGTAGGAGACGAGCTCGTCCCAGCTGGCCACGTCGGCATCTCCCCTGATCGTCGGAGTCGTCGGGCGGACCCTACAGCGCCCCAGGAGGGGCGCTCCCAGCTAGAGGCCGAGCTGGCGGGCGATGAGCATGCGCTGCACCTCGCTGGTGCCCTCGCCGATCTCCAGGACCTTCGCGTCGCGGTAGAAGCGACCCACGGCGTACTCGTTCATGAAGCCGTAGCCGCCGAACACCTGCGTGGCCGCGCGGGCGTTGTCCATCGCCGAGTTGGACGCCACGAGCTTCGCGATGGCCGCCTCCTTCTTGAACGGCTCGCCGCGCAGCATCTTGGCCGCCGCGGCGTAGTAGGCCAGCCGCGCGGTGTGCGCGCGCACCTCCATGTCGGCGATCATGAACTGGATCGACTGGTACGACCCGATCGGGTGGCCGAAGGCCTGGCGGTCGTGGGCGTAGCGCACCGACTCGTCGACGCAGCCCTGCGCGAGCCCGGTGGCCAGCGCCGCGATCGCGACGCGGCCCTCGTCGAGGATCGAGAGGAACTGCGCGTAGCCCCGCCCGCGCTCGCCGACGAGGTTGGCCGCGGGCACACGCACGTCGTCGAAGAACAGCTCGCGGGTGTCCGAGGCGCACCAGCCGACCTTGGAGTACTTCTGCGACACCCGGAACCCTGGCGTACCGGCGGGCACCATGATCGCCGAGATCTCCCGGCGCCCGTCGGGGCCGCGGTCGCCGGTGATGGCGGTGACCGTGACGACCGAGGTGATGTCGGTGCCCGCGTTCGTGATGAACGCCTTCGAGCCGTTGATCACCCACTCGTCGCCGTCGAGCCGCGCGGTGGTGCGGGTGGCGCCCGCGTCGGAGCCGCCGCCTGCTTCGGTCAGCCCGAAAGCGCCCAGCCGCTCACCCGCGGCCAGCGCGGGCAGCCACTCCCGCTTCTGCGCAGGCGTGCCGAAGCGGTAGATCGGCATCGCGCCCAGCGAGACGCCTGCCTCCACGGTGATCGCGACCGACGAGTCGACGCGTGCGAGCTCTTCGAGCGCGAGGCACAGAGCGAAGTAGTCGCCGCCCATGCCGCCGTACTCCTCGGCAATGGGCAGACCGAACAGGCCCATCGCCCCCATCTTCTTGACGATCTCGTAGGGGAACTCGCCGCGGTCGTACAGCTCGCCGATGACGGGCGCGACCTCCTTGCGCGCGAACTCCTCGACCGTGGCGCGCAGCGCCTCCTGCTCGTGCGACAGCGTCAGGTCCATCAGTGCTCTCTGCTCTCCATGTCTAAATCGACTCTGTGTCTGCTTCGACGGTCAGGAGCACGGCGTCCTTGGCGACGGTCGCGCCCGCCCGGGCGCGCAGGTCGCGCACCACGCCGTCGACGGGCGCGGTGAGCACGTGCTCCATCTTCATGGCCTCGACGACGACGAGGCGGTCGCCCGCGGTCACGGCCTGGCCGTCGGCGACCTCGACGACGGTCACCGTGCCGGGCATCGGCGAGCGCACGGGACCGCCCGCGCCGGTCACGGCGGCCGCGACAGCGTCGACGGGGCCCTGCTCGCGCACCGCCCAGGCGAGGCCGTCGCGGCCCAGCCACAGCGTGTCCCCGTCCTTGGCGACGGTGTAGGTGCGCGAGATGCCGTCGAGGGTGACGAACAGCCGGTCTCGGGTGGTCCAACCGGAGGCGTGGAGTGGGCCGGGGATTGCAGCAGTGCCACCCTGCTGCGACTGGGCTGCAGCAGTGCCACCCTGCTGCGACCCCCCGGCCCCGGCCCCGACCCCGACCGGCGCCAGCACCTCGATGACCGCAGCGGCGGCCCGTCCCCGCGCCCGGACCTCGACAGCGTCGTGGCCCGCCGCCACCATCCGCCAGGTCGTCCAGGCGGGTGTGCCGACCCGCCAGCCGCCCGGGATGTCGAACGGGTCGACCACATCTCCGGTCGGCTCCAGCTCGGCCAGCGCGTGGACGGCGACCGCGGGGAGCACGTCGGGCGGGATCTCGGCGGCGACCAGGGCGCCGATCCGGCGGCCGACCAGCCCGGTGTCCAGGCGCCCGGCCTGGACGTCTGGATCGGCGAGCAGCGCCCGCAGGAATCCGATGTTGGTGCCGACGCCGAGCAGAACGGTGTCGCGCAACGCCGCGTCGAGGGCGCGCAGCGCCTGTTCGCGGTCCGGCGCCCAGACGATCACCTTCGCGAGCATCGGGTCGTAGTCACTGCCGACGAGGCCGCCCTCGGCGACGCCGGAGTCGACACGCACGCCCTCTGGCAGGCGCAGCGCGTGGATGCGGCCTCCGGTCGGCAGGAAGCCCACCGCAGGATCTTCGGCGTAGATCCGCGCCTCGATCGCGTGGCCACGCGGCGTCAGCGCTGGCCACGGCTCCCGCTCGCCCGCCGCCACCCGCAGCTGCATCTCGACCAGGTCGGCGGAGTAGATCTCCTCGGTGACCGGGTGCTCCACCTGCAACCGCGTGTTCATCTCCATGAAGAAGAACTCGTCAGGCCTATCGGCGCCGACGATGAACTCGACCGTCCCCGCGCCGGTGTAGCCGACCGCCCGCGCCGCCTCCACCGCCGCGGCGCCCATCGCTCCCCGCTGCTCGGCGGTGAGCAGCGGCGACGGCGCCTCCTCGATGATCTTCTGGTGGCGGCGTTGCAGGGAGCACTCGCGTTCGCCGAGGTGGATCACGTTGCCGTGCGCGTCGGCCATCACCTGGATCTCGATGTGCCGCGGGTTCGTGACCAGGCGCTCGACGAGCAGCGTTTCGTCGCCGAAGGAGCCGCGCGCCTCCCGGCGGGCGGACGCGATGGCGTCGGCGAGGTCCTCCGCGCGGTACACCTCGCGCATGCCCTTGCCGCCGCCGCCCGCGCTCGGCTTGAGCAGCACGGGGTAGCCGACCTGCTCGACGGCCAGCGCCAGCGCCGCGTCGTCGAGGCCTGCCCCATCGGAGCCGGGCACGACGGGCACACCCGCCTTGGCGACGGTCTGCTTGGCGCGAATCTTGTCGCCCATCGCCTCGATCGCCGACGAGGGCGGCCCGACGAACGCGATGCCCGCCTCCTCGCAGGCCGCGGCGAACGCGGTGTTCTCCGAGAGGAAGCCGTAGCCGGGGTGGATGGCCTGCGCGCCGGTCGCGCGCGCCGCAGCGATCACGGCCGGGATCGACAAGTAGCTCTGGGCGGCGGCCGCGGGCCCGATCCGGACGGCGAGGTCGGCGGCGCGGACGTGCGGCGCCTCGGCGTCCGCGTCGGAGAACACGGCGACCGAGCGGATGCCCAAGCGGCGCAAGGTGCGGATCACCCGGCAGGCGATCTCGCCCCGGTTGGCGACGAGCACGGTGTCAAACACGAGCGTCCCCTTCGGTAGTGATCGCCGGACGTGTGACATGAGGGCCAGATATGGCCGCCGTGTCACATAACCGTCGATCAAGGCGGGGGTAGGTGGGCATCGCCGTCACATCCGGAAGACGCCGAAGGCCGGGTCGCCCAGCGGGGCGTTGGCCGCGGCGGACAGGGCGAGGCCGAGGACGGTGCGCGTGTCCTTCGGGTCGATCACGCCGTCGTCCCACAGCCGGGCGGTCGAGTAGTACGGGTGGCCCTGGTGCTCGTACTGCGCCCGGATCGCGGCGCCGTTGTCCCCGCCCGCCCCGGAGCCGACGGCGCCCAGCACGGTCGCCGCCTGCTCCCCGCCCATCACCGAGATCCGGGCGTTGGGCCACATGAACAGGAACCGCGGCGAGTACGCCCGCCCGCACATCGAGTAGTTGCCTGCGCCGAAGGACCCGCCGATGATCACCGTGAGCTTCGGGACCCTGGTGGACGCCACGGCCGTCACCATCTTGGCGCCGTTCTTCGCGATCCCGCCCGCCTCGTACTCCCGTCCGACCATGAACCCCGAGATGTTCTGCAGGAACACCAGCGGGATGCCGCGCTGGTCGCAGAGCTCGATGAAGTGCGTGCCCTTGAGCGCCGACTCGGAGAACAAGATCCCGTTGTTCGCCACGATCCCGACCGGGTGGCCGTGGATGTGGGCGAACACGGTGACGAGCGTGGTTCCGTACTCGGCCTTGAACTCGTGCACGCGCGAACCGTCGACGATCCGGGTGATCACCTCGCGCACGTCGTAGGGGGTGCGTGAGTCGACCGGCACAACGTCGTAGAGCTCGTCGGGGTCGGCGAGCGGCTCCTCGGTCGGGCGGACCTCCCACGGCCGGGGTGCACGCGGTCCCAGGGTCGCGACGATGTCGCGGACGATGTGCAGGGCGTGCGCGTCGTCGTTGGCCAGGTGGTCGGTCACGCCGGAGACGCGCGAGTGCAGGTCGCCGCCGCCCAGCTCCTCGGCTGTGACGATCTCGCCGGTGGCCGCCGCCACGAGGGGCGGCCCACCCAGGAAGATCGTGCCCTGGTTGCGGACGATCACCGCCTCGTCGCTCATCGCGGGCACGTACGCACCGCCCGCGGTGCACGAGCCGAGCACGGCGGCGATCTGCGGGATGCCCAGGCCCGACATCGTGGCCTGGTTGTAGAAGATGCGCCCGAAGTGCTCGCGGTCGGGGAACACCTCATCCTGCGCGGGCAGGTAGGCGCCGCCGGAGTCGACGAGATAGATGCACGGCAGCCGGTTGTGCAGCGCCACCTCCTGCGCGCGCAGGTGCTTCTTGACCGTCATCGGGTAGTAGGTGCCACCCTTGACGGTGGCGTCGTTGGCGACGATCACGCATTCCCGCCCGGACACCCGGCCGACCCCGGTGATCATTCCCGCGCCGGGCGCGCCGCCGCCGTAGAGGTCGTGCGCGGCCAGCGGGGAGAGCTCGAGGAACGGCGACGACGGGTCGACGAGCAGGTCCACCCGCTCCCGGGGCAACAGCTTGCCGCGCTCGACGTGGCGGGTGCGCGCCCGCTCCGAGCCGCCGAGCGCCGCCGTTGCGAGCTTCTTGCGCAGGTCCGCGACCAGCGCGCGGTGCACGTCGGCGGCGGCGACCGGCGCGGTCGCGGGCGGGGCGGCGGTGACCATGCGAATGATGTTAATGGTTGTTAACATCGCCCGCAACGGGTTGGGGTGTGGGGGATCGGCCAACTCGGCGGGGTGCGCCGGTCGACTCACCGGGTTGGGGTGTGGGGGATCGGCCAACTCGGCGGGGTGCGCCGGTCGACTCACCGGGTTGGGGGTGGCAGTTGTCGGCCGTCTCGGCGGTGCCCGCGTCGCGAGGCCGATAGCGTTGAGGAGTGCGGGTGCTGCTGGTCGAGGACGAGGTGCCGTTGGCGGAGATGGTCCGGCGCGGGCTGGTCGCCGACGGGCACTCGGTCGAGGTCGTGCACGACGGGATCAAGGGGCTCGAGGCCGCGAGCATGGCCAGGCACGACGTGGTGGTGCTCGACATCATGCTGCCCGGCCTGTCTGGCTACCGGATCCTGGAGCGGCTCCGCGCCGCGCAGGTCTGGACGCCGGTGCTGATGCTCACGGCCAAGGACGGCGAGTACGACGAGGCCGACGCCTTCGACCTCGGGGCCGACGACTACCTGGTCAAACCGTTCTCCTTCGTGGTGCTGCTGGCCAGGCTGCGGGCGTTGATGCGGCGGGCGGGGGAAGTGCGGCCCACCGTGCTGACCGTCGGCGACCTGACGCTCGACCCCGCGCGCCACCGCGTCCACCGCCACGGCACGGAGATCACCCTGACCCCTCGGGAGTTCGGGGTGCTCGAGCACCTGATGCGCCACGCTGGCGAGGTCGTTACGAAGATCGATATCCTGCGTGCCGTGTGGGATGCGCACTACGAGGGCGAGGTGAACGTCGTGGAGGTCTACGTCGGCTACCTGCGCCGCAAGATCGACGCGCCGTTCGGCGTCCGGAGCATCGAGACGCTGCGCGGCGTGGGCTACCGGATGGTCGAGCCCGGCTGATCCGCGAGCGCCGGGACCTCGGCATCCGGGACGGCGGGCTCGCGATCGCGGCGCGGGTCGCCCTCGGGCGGACGAGGCTCGTCCTCGTGCAGGTGATGGCGCCCCCACCGCCGCAGGAGCGTCGCGGAGACGCGGCGGGGCCCGGGCCGGGTTCGGTCCGCGTCCGCGGGCTGAGGGCGGCTCGGTTCGGCATCGCCCACGGCGCGCCCGGACGGTTCATTCGCACCCGCCACGACTGGCTCCGGCGGCTGGGGCGGAACCCACCCCGGGAAGGGGTCGTCGGGATCGGCGGACTCCCAGTTGTCGTAGGCGGCGACGGCCAGTGGGGGTGGCACCCATTCGGGGAACACCGGCGGTGAGATCGCGAGCTCGGGAACCGATTCGCCGTCCTCCTCGTCGGCGGGCAGCGCGGCGGCGGGAAGTCGCACGCGGAAGAGCGCGCCCCCGTCCGGCATGGCGTCGACCCAGACCCGCCCCCCGTGTGCGGCCACGACCTCGGCGACGATCGCCAGCCCCAGCCCTGATCCGCCGTCGGCGCGCGCACGGGCGTCGTCGAGCCGGACGAACCGCTCGAACACCCTGGTCCGGTCGGCCGACGGCACCCCCGGCCCGTCGTCGGCGACGTCGAGGGCCGCGACGTCGCCTTCGCGCACCAGCGTGACCAGCACTTTCGAGCGAGCGTGGCGGTAGGCGTTGTCGACGAGGTTGCGGAGCACGCGCACGAGCTGGCCGCGGTCGCCGATCACCCGGACGTGCTCGGCCCGGACCTCGACGCGCACGTCGCCGTCGGACGGGCGGATGCGCTCGCCCTCGGCGATCTCGTCGAGGTCCACCTCGTCGCGCCGCGGCTGGATGCCGCGCTCGTCGGCGCGGGCCAGCAGCAGGAGATCGTCCACAAGGCGCCCGAGGCGGGCGGTCTCCCCGCTCAGCGCCGTGACGACCGTGCCGGGATCACCGCTGCCGTCGCGCAGCAGCTCGAGGCCAGCCCCGATGGTGGCGAGCGGGCTGCGCAGCTCGTGGCTGGCGTCGGCGACGAACCGGCGCTGCACGTCCTGCGCGTTCTCCACCCGGGCGATCATCGCGTTCATGGTCTCGGCGAGGCGGCCGACCTCGTCGCGGGCGATCGGCACCGGCACCCGCTGGGCCAGGTCTTTCGGGCTCATCGACGCCACCCGCGCGCGGATCGCCTCGACCGGCCGCAGCGCGCGACCGGCGAACACGTAGGTGGCCGCCCCGACGACGAGGATCAAGATCGGCACGCCGAAGAGCAAGTAGTACAGGACGGTGTCCTGCGCGGCGTCGACCGCTGCCAGCGGGGCCGCGTAGAGCACCACGAAGTGCATCGGGTCGTCAGTGGTCGTGAGCCCGCCGACCGCGACGACGACGGCGTGCATCGTGCTGCCATCGCCCAGGACGACCGTGGAGGAGCGCACCATGCTCGTCTGGCCGATGTCGGGCGCCAGGTCGGTGATCGGCACGGGGGGCGCGCTGTCCGATCCGTTCTGCAGCGCCCAGCCGTCGCCTTTCTGGTCGTCGGAGTAGTCCACCATGATCTGGGCGACCGCCGGGTCGCCCGCGCCGATGAGCGTGTCGATCGCCTCGACCGCGTTCTCCTTCGGCGTGAACCCGTCGACCGTGCGCTTGCCGTAGTTGCCGTGCATGCGCACCGCGATGGCCTGCGCCTGCTGGCGGGCATCGTCCTGCACCGACTGGCTCAACGAGTGGCCGACCAGCAGGATCAGCGCCAAACCGGCGAGCACCAGCGCGACCGTGACGACCGCGACGGCCGACAGCGCGGACGCCACGCGCACGCCGGTGCGGGCGCGCAGCCACCGCGGGGCCAGTGCCATGCCGACCAGCGTATCGGCGTCGCGCTGTGACGGAGCTGTGATCGGCGAATACTCTGAGCCGATGGGGACGGCAGCGGTTCAGCCCGGCACGGGCCGACGCGCGCAGATCCTCGCGGTGGCCGCGCAGCTTTTCGCCAAGCACGGCTTCCACGGGGTGAGCATCGCCGACCTCGGCGCGGCCGTCGGGGTCAGCGGACCCGCGCTGTACCGGCACTTTCCCGGCAAGGAGGCGCTGCTCGCGGAGATGCTCGTCGGGATCAGTGAACACCTCCTCGCGGGCGGGCGGGAGCGCGCGACGGGTGCACCCCGCGAGGTGCTCGCCGCGCTCGTCGAGTTCCACTCTGATTTCGCGCTGCGGGAGCCGGAGCTGATCGTCGTCCAGGACCGGGACCTGGACAACCTCCCGCCCGAGTCGCGCCACCAGGTGCGCCAGCTGCAGCGCCGGTACGTCGAGATCTGGGTCGACGCGCTGCGCACCTTGCATCCGGCGCTCTCCGAGGAGGCGGCACGGGTCGCGTCGCACGGCGTGTTCGGGCTGCTCAACTCCACGCCCCACACCGGACGGGGGCCGGAGGCAGTCACGCTGCTGCGCCGGATGGCGATCACCGCCCTGTTGGACCTGGCGGGGTGAGGGTGCAAACCATGCTGAGGGTGCAACGAGGCTGAGGGTGCGAAGATAAAACTGACCCGTCGTTCCCATCGCAGCGAGCGGCCTTGGGAGACGAGGAGCCCCCGTTGACCGTTCCCGATTCACTTTCCGAGCACGGCCACCACGCGTTGCGCGCCGACATCCGACGGCTATCCACTTTGCTGGGACAGACCATCGCCCAGCATCGCGGGCCCGAGATGCTGGAGCTGGTCGAGCAGGTGCGCCACGTCTCGCGGTCGGCCATCGAGACCGGCGACGACACCGCGATCACCGCGGTCCTTTCCGGTATGGACACGGGCACCGCCGTGACGCTGGCCAGGGCATTCTCGCAGTTCTTCCAGCTGGCCAACATCGCGGAGCAGCGCCACCGCGCCCGTGAGCTGGCGGGCAGGGCGCCGCTGCACCGCGTAATGGCGCGCCTGCGGGAGTCCGACCCGGACGAGGTGAACGCGGTCCTCGCCCGGCTGGAGCTGCGCCCGGTGTTCACCGCGCACCCGACCGAGTCGTCGCGGCAGTCGGTGCTGGGGATCCTGCGGCGGGTGGCCGTCACGCTCGACGTCGGCCAGGAAAATCGTCACGGTGGGGACGACCGGCTCGGCGCGTTGGTCGACCAGCTGTGGCAGACCGACGAGCTGCGCCCCGACAAGCCGACCGTGGCCGACGAGGCGCGCGCGATGGGCTGGTACATGGAGCAGCTGGGCCGCGGTGCCGTGCCCGACCTGCTCGGCGAGCTCGACCGCGAGGTGCGCGACGCGGGCTTCACGCTGCCGACGGACGCGCGGCCGCTCGTGCTGGGCTGTTGGGTCGGCGGCGACCGCGACGGCAACCCCAACGTCACCCCGGCCGTCACCCGCGAGGTGCTGGAGCTCTACACCGACCGCGCGCTGCGGATCCACGAGAGCCTCCTGGAGGAGCTGCTCTCGGAGCTGTCGATCTCGACGCGCGTGGTCGGCGTCTCGGAGGAGCTGCGGAGCTCGCTCGCCCACGACCGGCGGCTGTTGCCGCACATCTACGAACGGCTCAGCAGGGTCAACGCCCACGAGCCCTACCGGCTCAAGCTCTCCTACATGCAAGCGCGGTTGGCGAACACCCGCACGCGCATCGCGACCGGCGCGCCGCACCAGCCCGGGCATGACTACCTGGGGCCCAACGGCTACGTCGACGACCTGCTCATCCTCGACCGCTCGCTGCGCGCCCACCTCGGCGGCCGCATCGCCGACGGCACGCTGGCCCGCACGCTGCGCACGGCCCGCGCGTTGGGCCTGCACCTGGCCGAGCTGGACATCCGCGAGCACAGCGGACGCCACCACGCCGCGCTCGCCGCCGTCTACGACGCGCTCGGCGAGCTGGACAAGCCATACGCCGAGCTCACCAGGCCCGAGCGGACGGCGTTGCTAGCTCAAGAGCTGGCAGGCGGGCGCCCGCTGATCCGGCGGCACTACGGCCTGCCGGAGGGGGCGCGCGACGTGCTGGCCACGTTCGACCTGCTGCACGAGGTGCAGCACGAGTTCGGCCGCGAGGTGGCGCAGACCTACATCGTCTCGATGTGCCAGGGGGTCGACGACCTGCTCGCCGTGACCGTGCTCGCGCGCGAGGCGTTCATGGTGGAGCTGAACATCGACCCGCGCAGCTCGATCGATCTCGTGCCGCTGTTCGAGACGGTGGAGGAGCTGTCGCAGGCGGGCGTGCTGCTGGACGAGCTGCTCTCGGTGCCCGCGTACCGGCAGCAGGTACGCAACCGGGGCGACCTGCAAGAGATCATGCTCGGCTACTCCGACTCCAACAAGCTCGCGGGCATCACCACATCGCAGTGGGAGATCCACCGGGCGCAGCGGCAGCTGCGCGACGTCGGGGCGAAGCACGGCGTGCGGCTGCGGTTGTTCCACGGGCGCGGCGGCACGGTGGGGCGCGGCGGCGGGCCCGCGGCCGAGGCCGTGATGTCGGCGCCGTTCGGCACGGTGGACGCCACGTTGAAGCTCACGGAGCAGGGCGAGGTCGTCTCCGACAAGTACTCGCTGCCCGCGCTCGCCCACGACAACCTGGAGATCCTGCTCGCGGCCGTGCTGGAGGCGTCGCTGCTGCACCAGTCGTCGCGCTGGGACGGGGCCACGCTGGACCGCTGGGACGCCGCGATGAACGTCGTCAGCGAGGCGGCGCGCACGGCGTACCGGGAGCTGGTCGGGCACCCCGGGCTGCCGCAGTTCTTCTCCACGGCCACGCCCGTCGACGAGCTGGGCGAGCTGAACGTCGGCTCCCGGCCGTCGCGGCGGCCCGGCAAGGGCGCGCCCACGCTCGATGACCTGCGCGCCATCCCGTGGGTCTTCGGCTGGACGCAGACGCGCATGGTCGTGCCGGGCTGGTTCGGGCTGGGCAGCGGGCTGCGGGCGGCCAGGGAGGCAGGCCTTTCCGAGCAGCTCGACGAGATGCGTGAGTGGGCGTTCTTCACCAACCTGCTCGGCAACGTCGAGATGACGCTGGCCAAGACCGACCTGCGGATCGCGGGCCACTACGTCTCCGCGCTCGTGGACCCGGTGCTGCACCCGCTCTTCGACATGATCGTCGCGGAGTACGCGTTGACGAAGGCCGAGGTGCTGCGGCTGACGGGGTCGGAGCGGCTGCTCGAGCACCACCCCGTGCTGCGCACCACGCTGTCGGTGCGCAACACCTACCTTGAGCCGCTGCACCACCTGCAGGTGGAGCTCCTGGCCCAGCGGCGCAAGGGTGGCGGTGATCCCGACCTGCAGCGCGCCCTCCTGCTGACGATCAACGGGATTGCGGCGGGCCTGCGCAACACGGGCTGAGCGGCGGGGCGGCCTTGCTCGGGCGGCCGGGGCGGGCGGCGTCGGCGACGCGGCGCGGCGCGCGGCGGCGAGCGCGCGGCGTCGGCGAGCGGCGGCGGCGAGCGGCGGCGGCGGCCGGCGTCGGCGAGCGGCGGCGGCGCCGCGGCGTCGGCGACGCGGCGTCGGCGACCGGCGGCGGCGAGCGGCGGTGTCGGCGAGCGGCGGCGGCGAGCGGCGGCGGCGAGCGGCGGCGGCGAGCGGCGGCGGCGAGCGGCGGCGGCGAGCGGCGCGCGGGCCGGGCCGCAGCCGGGCCATGATCGTCGAGAGTGGTGTCGGTGGCGCAGCGGCGCACTCTGGGCACCACCTGCGGCGATCACCGTGGCGACCGGGTCGAGCGTGCGGTTCTTGCGGGGCCCGCTCACTGTGCGCGCTTCGCCGACGCAGCCTTCAGTCAGCGATCATCACAGCTCGGGTGCTGTCTGGTCCGGGCGACCATCAGCTGCCGGACGTCCTACCTTAAGTAACCGGCATGGGGTTGGGCTCTCTGCGAGGACGCCACAAGTCCTGCGAAGTCAGGCCGCGCCGGCAGCGGTGGGCGGTGGGCGGGGAAGTCAGGCCGCGCGGGCAGCGGTGGGCGGGCAGCGGGCACGACCTCACAGACCCTGCGGCGTGCTCGCAGAGGTTGGGCCCCAATGCCAGCTACTTTGGCAGCCCGTTCCTCCGTGACATCAGATCCTGCACAGCAACGATCTTGTTGCGTTTCGGTCGCTCTGCCCCCCGAAGCGCAACAAGATCTACGATGCCGCCCCCGGGCCCAGCGGCCCACCTCTGGCACACCCTGTCGGAGCGCGCGCCCGCCTCGATCCACGCCCGAGAGGCACAGCAGCGGGCTCCGATCTTGGCTCGACCCCGCACATGTCGCGCTCGACCGACAGCGCGCTCCACCGACACCAACAGATGCGCGCGACAGCCCCCGACCAGACCACCTCACACCCAACGGCGTCACGACACCCCGCCGGCGCCATGTGACGTCCCCCTGCGGGGTGCGTGCTACGCCCGGAGGTGCGCACGGCGCGCCGGCCCCCACTACGTGAAGATCATCGGGCGCGCCACCACTCCAAGTGACCGGCATTGGGTTGGGCCCGCTGCGAACACACCACAAGTCCTGCGAAGTCAGGCCGGGCGGGCAGCGGCGCCCTCAATTCTGCGGCGGGCGGGCAGCGGCGGCTGGGCGGGCAGCGGCGGCTGGGCGGGCAGCGGCGGCTGGGCGGGCAGCGGCGGCCTCACTTCTGCGGCGGCCGGGCAGGCAGCGGCCTCGCAGACCGGACCTGCGCGTCGCAGAGTCCGTGGATCCTGCGAGGGGACAGGGCGCTCTGCGAGCTGCCACGCCCGGTCAGAGCTGGGCGTAGGCGTCCAGGATCTGGGTTTCCGCGTCCCGCAGGTAGCGGCGGACCTCATCGGCGGCACCCGCACGGTCGCCTGCTTCCAGGAGCGCGCAGATGGCGTCGTTGCGGTCGAGGAAAGGTTCGTGGAACGCCCTGACCTCACTCATCCGGTGGAACACCAGCCGCATCTCGGCCAGCAGGAGCTTCATCTGCTGGTCCAGCCGGGCGCTCCCGCCCAGCGCGACGAGCGCGCCGTGGAAGTGCTGGTTCGCCGTCGCGACGCCGTCCCAGTCGGCCTTCGCCGCAGCGGCCCGGCCCTCGTCGACCGCCTCACGGATCGCGGCCACCGTCACCGGCCCGCAGGCCTCGCCGTCGCGCACCGCGGCCGTCTCGATGAGCCGCCGGACCCGGTAGAGGTCGCGCACCGCGCCTGCATCGGGCTGGGCTACGAACACCCCCCGGTTGGGCTCGCGCATCAGCACCCGCTCGGTGACCAGCTGCGACAGCGCCTCGCGCACGGTGTTGCGGGAGACGCCCAGCGCGTCGCAGAGAGCCTGTTCCGGCAGGCGGCCGCCGGGCCGCAGGCGCCCCTCGACGACCTCCTCGCGCACCGCGTCGGCCACCCGGTCGGCCGTGCTCGTGCGCAGGACTTTCGCCCTCGCGCGCGCCAGCGAGAGGAGCGGGTCGGCGACCGTCATGGCGACACGGTAGCGGAAAGCTCTCTTGCTGAATTGTTGAACAATCCATAGGCTTAGCCCATGCTCGATCTGAACTCCGACCTCGGCGAGTCGTTCGGCCGCTGGGTGCTCGGCGACGACGAGGCGATACTCGGCCTCGTGACCTCGGCGAACGTCGCGTGCGGGTTCCACGCCGGGGATCCGTCGACGCTACGGCGCACCTGCGCGGAGGCCGCGAAACGGGACGTGGTCGTGGGGGCGCAGGTGGGCTACCGCGACCTCGCGGGGTTCGGGCGCCGCTTCATCGAGATGGACCTCGCTGAGCTGGCCGACGACGTGCTCTACCAGATCGGCGCGCTGGAAGGCCTCTGCCGCGTCGCCGGGACGCGGGTGCGCTACGTCAAGCCGCACGGCGCGCTCTACAACGCGACCGTGCACCACGAGGGGCAGGCGCAGGCGGTGGTCGACGCCGTCCGGGCCTACGACGCGACGCTGCCCGTGCTGGGGCTGCCGGGCTCGCAGCTGCTGGCGGCGGCGGAGGCGGCGGGGCTGCGTGCGGTGCCGGAGTTCTTCGTCGACCGCGGCTACACAGCCGACGGCGCGCTGGTCCCCCGCACCCGGCCCGGGGCGCTGCTGCCCGATCCGGCGGAGGTGAGGGCTCGGGTGGTGCGGATGGTCACCGACGGCGTGGTGACCGCGGTCGACGGCACGGACATGCGGGTGCGCGCTGAGTCGGCGTGCGTACACGGGGACTCGCCCGGTGCGGTGGCGATGGCGGCCGCGGTCCGCGACGGTCTGCGCGCGGCGGGAGTGCGCCTGCATGCCTTCGCCTGAGAAGGGCACCGGCTGGGAGGCGGGGGTAGCGGAGGGGGACGCGCCCCGTCCCGGGACCGACCGGGCGACGACGGGGGAAGCGGATCGGCGCACCACAGGCGAGGACTCAGCTGCGGGGGACGCGGATCGGCGCGGGACGGAGCGGGACGGCCACGCGGCGCCGGATCAGTCGGGGGCGCGGCGAGAGGCCGACGGCGGACGGCGGGTCTTGCCGATGGGGGACGCGGCGCTGCTCGTGGAGGTCGTCGACCTCGACGCCGTGCTGGCGCTCGCCGCCGCGATCCGGCAGGCGGAGTGGCCGTGCGTGGTCGACGTGATGCCGGGCGCGTCGACGGTCGTGATCACGATCCTGCCGGGCACCGACCTCACCGAGGTCCGAGGGTCCGTGCTCGGGCTCGAGGCCGATCCGGTCGCGGCGCAGGACGGCACGGTCGTCGACATGCCGGTGGTGTACGACGGGCCCGATCTCGCCGAGGTCGGCGAGCTGACCGGCCTCGGCGTCGACGGGGTGGTCGCGGCGCACACCGAGACGCCATGGCGAGTCGGGTTCGGCGGGTTCGCACCCGGCTTCGCGTACCTGACCGGCGGTGATCCCCGGCTGCACGTCGCGCGGCGGGGGGAGCCGCGCACAAGCGTCCCGGCCGGGTCGGTCGGTATCGCGGGGGAGTTCAGCGGGGTCTACCCGCGCAGCTCACCCGGAGGTTGGCAGCTGATCGGCCGGACGGACGCGGAGCTGTGGGACCCCGAGCGCACACCGCCCGCGCTGTTGTCGCCGGGTGCGCAGGTGCGGTTCGTCGTGGGAGGTCGGGGCGAGTCGCAGCAGGGTGACACCGCTCCAATCCCACAGCAGGGCAATGCGCCCGACCCCAGCGCGCCCGACCCCAGCGCGCCCGACCACCCCGGCCAACCAGCACGTGACGGCCCGCACCCGGCCCCACCGCAGCAGGGTGACACCGCTGCCACCCAGTCGCAGCAGGGTGACACTCCTCCAACTCCCCAGCGGGCGTTGGAGGTCCTGCGCGTCGGCGTGCTCGCGCTCGTGCAGGACCTCGGCCGCCCCGGCCACGCCGCGGTCGGGGTGCCCCGCTCGGGCGCGGCGGACCGCGCGGCGCTGCGCCTGGCCAACCGTCTGGTCGCCAACGACGGCGAGGGCGCGGCCGGGATCGAGGTGCTGTTGGGCGGCCTCGCCGTCCGCGCGCACGGGCTGCGTACCGTCGCGCTGGCGGGCGCCCCCGCTCCCGCCGACATCGACGGCACCCCGGTCGGACACCACTGCGTCCTCACCCTGCGGGAGGGTCAGACCCTCACCCTGGGCCCCCCGCCCACCGGCCTGCGCACCTACCTCGCGGTGCGCGGCGGCTTGCACGTCGAAGGCACGCTCGGATCGTCCAGCTCCGACACCCTGTCCGGCCTCGGACCACCGCCGCTCGCCGCGGGCGACCTGCTGGGCGTCGGCCCAGAGCCGCGCCTGCCGTGGCTGCTGGACATGGCCCCCGTCGCTCCGCCGACCGGCGCGACGGTGACAGTCCGCGCCGTCCCCGGCCCGCGCGCGGACTGGGTCGAGGACATCTCCGCACTCGCAGGCACCCCGTGGACGGTGTCGAGCCGCAGCGACCGCGTCGGCATGCGCCTCTCCGGCGAACCGCTGCGCCGCGTCCACCGGCGCGAGCTGCCCAGCGAGGGCATGGTCCGCGGGGCGATCCAAGTGCCGCCGGGAGGTGAGCCTGTCATGTTCCTCGCCGACCACCCCCTGACCGGCGGCTACCCGGTCGTGGCCGTGCTCCTCGACGCCGACGTCGACCGGGCCGCCCAGGCGCGCCCCGGCCAGGTGGTCCGCATCCGGCTCGTGCCGGCTTCGTGAAGCGAAAGGAGTCCCCTGTGATCCCGAGCGACGCCCGCGCCCGCTTCCGCACGGGCCTGGTCACCCCGACCGCGGGCTGGTGCGACGGCTACACCCAGGCCAACCTGCTCTCCGTGCCGCGCGACTTGGCCTGGGACTTCCTGCTGTTCGCCCAGCGGAACCCCCGCCCATGCCCGGTGCTCGACGTGTTGGAGGTCGGCTCGGTGGCGGGCCCGCTCGCGACCGGCGACATCCGCACGGACGTGCCGCGCTACCGCGTGTGGGTCGACGGGGAGCTCGCCGCTGAACCGACCGACGTCCGCGACGTCTGGCGCGACGACCTCGTCAGCTTCCTCATCGGCTGCAGCTTCACGTTCGAGAGCGCGCTCGCCGCGGCGGGGGTGCCGGTGCGGCACGTCGAGCAGGGCGTCAACGTGCCGATGTACCGGACGACGCTGCGCTGTCGCGACGCGGGCGCGATGTCCGGCCCGATGGTGGTGTCGATGCGGCCGGTGCCCGCCGCGCTGGTCGCCATGGCGTCCGCGGTGACCGCGCGCTTCCCGGCCGTGCACGGCGCGCCTGTCCACGTCGGCGACCCGCGCGAGCTGGGCATCGCCGACCTCGACGCGCCTGACCACGGCGACCCCGTGCGCTGTGAACCTGGCGACGTGCCGATGTTCTGGGCGTGCGGGGTGACGCCGCAGGAGGCGGTGATGGAGTCGCGCCCGCCGTTCGCGATCACGCACGCGCCCGGCCACATGTTGATCACCGACGTGTTGGACTCCGCGTACCGGATCTGAGGGTCAGCCCGGGGACCGGGTGGCGGGGTGGGGCCGAGCCGGGCGGGGCCGGGCGGGGCCGGGCGGGGCCGGGCGGGGCCGAGGGGCGGGGCGAGGGGCGGGCCGGGCGGCGCGGGGCCGGGCAGGCCGAGCCGAGGGGCGGGGCGGGGCCGGGCGGGCCGAGCCGAGCCGAGCGGGGCGGGGCGGGGCGGGGCCGAGGGGCGGGGCGAGGGCCGAGGGGCGGGGCGAGGGCCGGGGGGCGGGGCGAGGGGGGGCGGGGCGAGGGCCGGGGGACGGGGCGAGGGGCGGCGGGGCGCATTGGAGCAGGGCCGCCCCGCTGCGACTGGGTCACAGCGGTGTCACCCTGCTGCAACAACCCCCGCAACAACCCCTGGAGCTGCTCGTCGCAGCCGGGCCTCAGTTCGCCAGGCGCGCATGCTCCTTGCGCAGCTCGCGCTTCAGGATCTTGCCGCTCGGGTTCTTGGGGAGCGCTTCGGTGAGGACGACGAACTTCGGTCGCTTGAACCCCGCCAGGCGCTCGCGGGCGTGGGCGTGCACGGCGTCCTCGGTGAGCGCCACACCCGGCTTGGGCACGACCACCGCCGTCACCGCCTCGATCCACGTGGGATGGCTGATCCCGAACACCGCGACCTCGGCCACCCCGTCGAGCTCGTAGATGGCCTCCTCCACCTCGCGCGACGCGACGTTCTCCCCACCCGTCTTGATCATGTCCTTCTTGCGGTCGACGACCGAGAGGTAGCCGTCCTCGGACATGATCCCCAGGTCGCCGGAGTGGAACCAGCCGCCACGGAACGCCTCGGCCGTCTTCTCCTCGTTCTCGTAGTAGCCCAGCGCGGAGTGCGGGGAGCGGTGCACGATCTCGCCGACCGTTCCGGCGGGCACGGGCATGTTGTCGTCGTCGACGAGCATCGTCTCGACGTTGATCGACGGGCGGCCCGCCGATCCGGCGTGCGGCAACTGCTCGTCCGGGCGCAGGATCGTGGCGAGGGGGGCCATCTCGGTCTGGCCGTAGAAGTTCCAGAACCGCACGTCCGGCAAGCGGCGCGACAGCTCCTTCAGCACCTCGACGGGCATCGCCGACGCCCCGTAGTAGCCCTTGCGCAGCGAGGAGAGGTCGCGCGTCTCGAAGTCGGCGTGACGCAGCAGCGAGATCCACACCGTGGGCGGGGCAAACAGCTTCGTCGCCTGCTCCCGCTCGATCGTCGCGAGGAGGGCGGCCGGGTCGGGGGCGGGAAGGATGACGCTGGTGGCGCCGAGATAGATGTCGACGGACAGGAAGCAGTCCAGCTGCGCGCAGTGATACAGCGGAAGGGAGTGCACCTCGATGTCGTCGGCGCTCATCTCGCCGTCGATGACGCACGACACGTACTGGCTGATCAGCGACCGGGACGGCAGCAGCACACCTTTGGGCCGCGACTCCGTGCCCGACGTGTACATCAGCCGCAGCGGGTCGTCGTCGGCCACGACCACCTCGGGATCGTCGGCCGGGCCCGCGCTCCACCAGTCGCGCACGTCCTCCCAGCCGTCGTTGCCCGCCCCGATGTCACCGATCCGGCCGCGCACGCCGAGCGCTGCGCCCGCGGTCGCGATCGCCTTCTCCGCGGTGTCGATCAGCGCGTCGTCGACGACCATCCCGGACGCGCCGGAGTGGCCGAGGATGAACGCGATCTCGTCGGCGTTCAGCATGAAGTTGACCGGCACGAGGACGACGCCGAGCTTCGCGGTCGCGAACACGAGCACCGCGAAGGACCAGGAGTTGCGGCCGAGGAGGGCGAGCCGGTCGCCCTTGCGCAGCCCGCGGGCGGCCAGCGCGCCCGCGGCGCGGTTCACCGCGGCGTCGAACTCCGCGTAGGTGAAGCGCTGATCGCCGAAGACGACGGCGAGCTTGTCCGGGTGGCGCAGGGCGGTGCGGCGGAGGAGGTCGCCCACCGAGTGCTGGCGGGCCCGCGCGACGGCGGCGGCGGTGTCGGCGCTGAACGGCATGCGCTCACGGTAGATGCCGACGCAACCAGTCGACCATCAGCCGATCCACTTCGGCCGCGTGCGACGTCGGCGTCTCGTCGGGACCCTCGGCCAGCGCATGGGGCATGTCCGCCACGGTGACCAGTTCGACGCGGGACGGGTCGGCGTACTGCTTGGCCAACGCGTCGCGCAGGTCGGCGGCGGAGCTGCGGATGGCCTCGTCGTCGCGGCCGCCGACGATGATCGCGACGGCGGGCGCGTGGCGCGCCGTCTCCTCGGCGCGGGCGATGAAGTCCAGCCGATCGGCGATCCGCTCGGCCGCCGGGTGCCATGCGTAGGTGACGCCGAAGCGGCGCTCGTTCACCGCGACGATCGCGCGCAGCGCAGCGACCGGGCTGACCAGCGCCATGGCGACGACGTCGGCCCGTTCGATAGCCACGTGCTGCGCGACGGCCGACCCCAGCGAGCCCCCGACCACGGCGAGCGGCCCGTCGAGGCCGAACCGCGCCCGGAGGGCGTCGTAGGCGGCGGGGAACTCGGCGGCCGCCCGGTCGGAGATCGGACCGAACATGTTGACCACCGCGTCCTCGTAGCCACGCCGCATCGACTCTTCGGCGCCAGGGCCGCGGGCACCGGTCTCGGGCAGCCCGAGGTAGATCCGCCAGGCGTCCAGCCCGGTCAGCGGGAGGGCGGCGGCCATCGCCGTCTCGGTGCTCGGCGGATCCATGAGGTGCCAGGCGACGACGACGGGCGCGTCCGGTCGCTCGTGGGTCGGCGGGACCGCGACGAAGGGGACTCCGGCAGCGAGGTCTGTGAATTGCACGCCGTCCAATGTACTGGACGATGTACAGTAGAGCAATGTCGCGGGGACCAGGGCAACGCGCCGGGCTGAGCCGAGCCGTCGTGCTCACCGCCGCCCACACCCTGCTGGCCGAGCGGGGTCTGGACGCGCTGACGATGCGCGCGCTCGCCCGGCGGCTCGACGTGGCGCCGAACACGCTCTACAGCCACGTGCCCGGCAAGACCGAGCTCGTCGACGCGCTGTTGGACGACCGGCTCTCGCTCGTTGAAGAACCGAAGGCGGACGCGCCGAACCCGGTCGCCGCGCTGGCCGCGGTCATGACCTCGACCTACGAGGTGCTGCTCACCCGCCCTGACCTCGTGCCGCTCTACCTCGCTCGCCAGGGCTCGCGCGGGCCGAACGCCGTGCGCCTCGGAATCACGATGGACGCGCTGCTCGGTCGCCTCGGCCTGCCCGCAGAGGCGGTGCCGCCCGCGCGGCGAGCACTGATCGTCCACGCGATCGGCGGGGCGGCCTTCGCGGGCGCCGACGGCCCGGTGTCGTCCGCCGTGGCCCGCGCCGACTTCACCCGTTCACTGCGCTGGCTGCTGGCGGGCATCGTCGCGGACCGCCCCGGCGCCTGACCCTCGGCGCCTGGTTGCGCGTCCGGCCAAAGCTCGCCCGTGCGCGGAAACGGTCGCCGGGGCCGTCACATCCGCGCACGACCGGAGGGGCGGGCGCCGCTGCACAACCGCGCGGCGATGCCGGACGTGGCACACGTGAGGGAGTGATCGCTGCGACAGATAGGTAGTCGGGCGCGGACACCGCTCAGGATGCGCCGGTTCTCAACATGCAGCCGGGACACCACCCCGCTGCGGACCCGGCTGGACAAGATCGGCGGAAGTGGTGCCACCCGTGCGGATCCGTACCGCTGACACCACAACCAGCGATCACCCCCTTGCCCGCACCGGGCACGATCGGCGGAAGTGGTGCCACACGTGCAAAGGTGCACGGCCGACACCACTACCAGCGATCACCCCTGCGCATACCGCCGCGGGGATCACCGGCTGGATCACCCCGGTGCTGTGTGGTGAAGCGCGGGACCCGGTGATGTGGGACGCGGGCTCACCGGGGTGGGGTGTCAACATCCACGTCTGCCGCCCTATCACAACAGCGGGCCCCCGAAAACGACGCGTTAGTGTTAGTGTTAGAGCGCCCGGCAATTGACGGTTGGCCGCGCATGATCGGCGAAAGTGGTGCCGCAAGGGCACTGGTGCACCTCCGGCACCACTGCAGGCGATCACCGGCTCCACAGACGCGACGAGCCTCCCGCGATCACGCCACGACCGTCCCCCCGGCCACGTCCGCCACGGGTCGCTGTCAGCCTACTGCGCCCCCCGCAACGGCACCCCGCACGCCGCGCACGGGGTCACCCCGTGCGCGGCTGCGCACGGGTCACCCCGCGGGGTGCGCACGGGGTCACCCCGCGGGGTGCGACTGCACCCGGCGGACCTGACCCCCACCCCCCGCCTGCCCGGGCTGATCGCCGCCCACCAGGGCCACTTCGCAGACCGCGCATGCACGTCGCAGGGTCCACAGACCCTGCGAAGCGACAGCGGACCCTGCGAAGACCCTGTCCCGCCACGCCACGTGCCTCATGTGCCGGGCGCTCTTGGTTGTCGGCAGTCCCTTAAGTCATCTCGGTCAGGACGCGGACGCCCTCGTCGCCGACGGCGATGGTGTGCTCCGCATGGGCGGCGCGGCTGCCGTCGGCGGTGCGGATGGTCCAGCCGTCGGCGTCGTGGCGGTAGCCGTCGGTGCGGCCCGCGATGAGCATGGGCTCGATCGCGATCACCAACCCCGGCTGGAGCTTGAGACCGCGGCGCGGCTTGCCCTCGTTGGGCACGTGCGGCGCCTCGTGCATCGACCGGCCGACGCCGTGGCCGCCGTGGCCTGCCAGCATGCCGAACTTGGCGCCACGCGCCACCGTGCCGATCGCGTTCGCGACGTCACCCAGCCGCGCCCCGGGCCGGGCCGCGGCGATCCCGGCGGCGAGCGCCCGCTCGGTGGCGTCGATGAGGGCGAGGTCGCGGGGGTCGGGCCGATCGCCGACGACGACGCTGAAGGCCGCATCGGCGCACCACCCGTCGAGGTGCACCGCGAAGTCGACCGACAGCAGGTCGCGCGGCTTGAGCGGCCGCTTGCCGGGGATGCCGTGGACCACGGCGTCGTTGACGCTGATGCAGGTGACGGCCGGGTAGGGGCCTGGAGCCCAGCCTGGGTGGTAGCCGCGGAAGCTCGACACGGCACCGGCGTCGGCGATCATGTCGGACGCGATCTCGTCGAGCTGTCGGGGCGTGATCCCGGGTGCGGCCTTGTCCCGCAGCACCGCCAGCACCTGCGCCACCACACGGCCCGCCGCGGCGATGGCGTCGACCTCGCCAGGCGTCTTCAGCTCGATCACGGCGTCCACGATAGGCCGCGTTTCGAAGAGCGCTACCAGACGCTTCGGAAACCTCGGCGATGCCTACTGTGCCGACAGATGAAGGTCTCCGACGTGTTGGACCTCTTGCGCGGCGACGGCTGGGTGCTCAGCCGCACCCGCGGGTCGCACCGGCAGTTCCGACTCCGACCAAGCCTGGCACAGTTACGGTGCCCGGAAAGCCGCGCGGTGAGCTGCACCCCAAGACCGCGGCGAGTGTTCTCTCCGCCAAGCCGGTCTTCGGCCGGAGGGAGGTAGGCGATGAGCCGATACCTGATCATCATCGAAGGCGACGGAACCTCCAACTACTCCGCCTACTGCCCCGATCTACCAGGGGTCGCTGCCACCGGCAAGACGATCGAGGAGTGCACGGCGGAGATGGCCGCAGCGATCGCCTTCCACATCGAAGGCATGCGCGAAGCAGGCGAGCACGTTCCGCAGCCGACCACGCATTGGGCGACGGTCGACGTAGCGGCCTGATCCGTCACGGGAGGGTCAGCGCCACCTTGCCCAGCGCGTGCCCGCCCTCCACGGCGCGCATGGCGGCCGGGGCCTCGGCGAACGGGCGGACGTCGGTGACGTGTGGGTCCAGCGTCCTTCTCGCCACCTGTCGGGCCAGCGCGGCGAGCACGGCCGTGGTGCGCTCCCGCGGCACCTCGTCGCCGCCGAGCGCCTTGACCAGCGGCTTGTCCGCCACCGAGCGGAGCCGCTTCGGGTCGACCAGCTCCGCTACAGCGCGCAACGCATCCCCGCCGACCAGGTCGAACAGCCCGTCGACGCCGTCGGGAGCGGCGGCACGCACCCGCTCCACCACACCCTCGCCGTAGGCCACCGGTGTGGCTCCCCAGCGGGTGAGCAGCATGTGCTTGGCGGGGCTCGCCGTGCCGACCACGCGCAGCCCGCGCGCCCGCGCCAGCTGCACGATGGCCACGCCGACGCCACCGCCCGCGCCGTTGACGAGCAGTGTCGCGCCCTCCGGGAGGTCGAGCGCGACCAGCGCGTCGTGCGCGGTACCCGCCGCCACCGGCAGCACAGCGGCGTCTTCCGGCGTCACCGTCGACGGGCGCGGGGCCGCGAACCCGGCCGTCACGATCGCCAGCGGGGCGAACCCGCCCGTCATGTTGGGGCAGCCGCCGAACACCTCGTCGCCGACCGCGAAGCCGTCGACGCCCGGCCCGACCGCCGCGACCGTGCCCGCAACCTCCCGCCCCAGCACCGCTGGCGCCACATCGCCGTACGAACCTTCGCGCATCCGCCAATCGCCGGGGTTGACCCCCGCGACCCGCACCCGGACGAGCAGCTCGCCCTCGCCGGGCACGGGCTCGGGCACATCCAGGAACTCCTCGCGCTCCGGCCCACCGATCGCCTGGAACCCGTACGCCCTCATATCGCCGCCTCCGCGGGAAAGAGCACGTCGGCGGTCATATCGCCGCCTCCGCGGGAAAGAGCACGTCGGCGGTCATATCGCCGCCTCCGCGTCGCGGGTCATACCACGGCCTTGAGCCCGGCGAGCCGCGAGACCGCCTCCGTCAGCACCTCGTCGCGCTTGCAGAACGCGAAGCGCACCAGGGTGCGGCCGAGGTCGGGGTCGACGCAGAACACCGACACCGGAACCGCGGCCACACCGACCAGCTCGGGAAGCCGCCAACAGAACTCGGCGCCGTCGGTCACACCCAACGGCGCGACGTCGGTGACGACGAAGTAGGTGCCTGCCGTCGGGAAGACCGTGAACCCGGCCGCGCGCAGCCCGTCCGACAGCAGGTCGCGTTTGCGCTGCAGGTTGGCCGCGATGTCGGTGTAGAACGCGTCGGGTAGGCCGAGCGCGGTGGCGATCGCGGGCTGGAACGGCGCGCCGGAGACATACGTCAAGAACTGCTTCGCGGCGCGCGCCGCCCCCACCAGCTCGGCAGGCCCGTGCATCCAGCCGACCTTCCACCCGGTGACGGAGAACGTCTTGCCCGCCGAGGAGATCGTCAGGGTGCGCGGCGCCATCCCCGGCAGGCTCGCCATCGGCACGTGCGGGCGGCCGTCGTAGAGCATGTGCTCGTAGACCTCGTCAGTGACGATCACGGCGCCGAACTCGGCTGCGAGCTCGCCGATCATCGTGAGCTGCTCGGCGGTGAGCACCGCGCCCGTCGGGTTGTGCGGGGTGTTGACCAGCACGAGCCGGGTCTTGGGCGAGAACGCGGCGCGCAGCTCGTCGGGGTCGAAGGCGAAGGTCGGCGGCCGCAGCGGGACCGGCCGCAGCACCGCGTCTGCCAGCGCGACGGTCGCGGCGTAGGAGTCGTAGAACGGCTCGAACGTCACGACCTCGTCGCCCGCCTCGCACAGCCCCAGCACGGCCGACGCGATCGCCTCGGTAGCTCCGGTGGTGACGAGCACGTCGTCGGGGTCGACGTCCAGGCCGTGGAAGCGGCGCTGGTGCTCGGCGACGGCGATCCGCAGCGCAGGCACGCCCAGCCCCGGCGGGTACTGGTTGACGCCATTGGTGATGTTCGCGGCCGCGTCGGCGAGCAGCGAGGGCGGCCCGTCGGTGTCGGGGAAGCCCTGCCCGAGGTTGATCGCGCCGGTGCGGACGGCCAGTGCCGACATCTCGGCGAAGATCGTCGACGTGTACGCCCGCATCCGCTCCACCAGCATGGACGAGACCGTAACCCGTGCGGGGTCAGGCGCGGCCGGGCAACCCGAATCCGAGGGGGCGGTAGGCGGCCACGAGCGCGATGGCGGCGATGGCGATGCCCAGCACCGCGACCGGCACCGACACGATCGCCGATCCCAACACCATCACGACCAGGCCGATGGTGAGCAGCACCGCGGGCCGGCTCATCCGCCGGGTGCGCATCCTGGTGAACTTGCGCACGAGATCGGGATCCGACCTTCGCAGCTCCTGCTCGATGCGGTCCAGCACACGGCGTTCGCGGTCACTCAGCACGGTCGGCCACCTCCATACCCTGAAGAGGGTATTGCCCGTGTGGTCGGACCCTAATCCGGGGTCGTTACGAACTTGTGACCTGAAGCGTGGTCCCCGATCAGCGCGGTCGCGGCCTCGGCGCTCTCGATCGTCGCCAAATGCGCGCCGGGGAGCACCTCCAGCCGCGCGCCGGGGATCGCATCGACCAGCGTTCGGGAGTGCGGATCGACCGGGGTGGACATGTCGTCGGCGCCGCCGATGACCAACGTCGGCACGGCGACGGCCGACAGCCGGTCCCGGTGGTCCCACGCGGCGATCGCCCGACAACAGCCGAGGTAGCCCACGTCTGGCGTGGCGGCGATCATGTCGCGGCACTCGGTGACGACGTCGGCGTGCTCCGCTCCCCATTCCGGGGTGAACCAGCGGGCGGCCACCGGGTCGGCGACCGCGGCCGTGCCGCCCGCCTCGACCGCGGCGATCCGCTCGTGCCACGGCGTGCGGTCGGGGAAACACGCGGTGGTGCAGCAGAGCGTCAGGCTGGTGAGCCGGTCGGGATGCTCCGAGCCGAGGTACATCCCCACCATGCCGCCCAGCGACAGCCCGCACCACGCCACCCGGTCCAGGGCGAGCGCGTCGAGCAGCTCCAGCACGTCGCGCGCGAGGTCGGCCATTGCGTACGGGCCGGGCGGCATCGGCGAGCCGCCGTGGCCGCGGTGGTCGATCCGGATCACCCGGAAGCGCTCCGTGAGCGAGAGCTGCGGCCGCCACATCTCGAGCGTGGACCCCAGCGACCCGGCGAGCAGGAGCACCGGCGCGTCGCGGGGCCCTTCGTCGACGTGGTGGAGCCTCACGAGCCCACCGTCGTCCCCACCGTCGTCATCGCCCGCAACGTGGCCAGCTCCCGCTCCGTCGGCGGTACGGTGATCTTCAGGTCGACCGAGACCTGCAGCTCCCACCCCGTCTCGGCCCGCACCTGCTCAACGGAGACGCCCTGGTGAAGCCCGGTGAGCACGAGCTCGGCGGAGTCGGGGTCGGGCTCCAGCACTCCAAGGTCGGTGATCACCCGCGACGGGCCGTTGCCGCGCAGGCCCAGCACCTTGCGGTCGTCGGGGCCGGTGCCGTAACCGACCGAGGTGACGAAGTCGACCTGTTCGACGAACGCCCGCGCCCGATGCCGCATGATGATGATCACTTCGCGGCAGGACGCCGCGATCTCCGGCGCGCCACCCGATCCGGGCAACCGCACCGCGGGCTCGTCGTACTCGCCGATCACGGTGGTGTTGATGTTGCCGAGACGGTCGAGCTGGGCGCCGGACAGGAAGCCCACGTCGATCCGCCCGGGCTGCAGCCAGTAGTTGAAAACCTCGGGCACGCCGATCACGGTGAGCGCCGACGCGGCAAGCACCCCGTCGCCGATCGACAGCGGCAGCTGCTCCGGCCGTGTGTCCAGCGTGCCGGACTCGTAGATCAGCGCGAGGTTCGGCGCGTGCAGGCGGCGGGCGAGGTTCGCCGCCTTCGAGGGCAGCCCGATCCCGACGAAGCACACCTGGCCGTCCCGCAGCGTGCGGGCCGCGGCGATGCACATCATCTCGTCGGCCGTCACGGGACTCATGGCGCCTCCGCGGGAGAGAGCACGTCGGCGGTGTTCATGCCGCCTCCGCGGGAAAGAGCACGTCGGCGGTGTTCATGCCGCCTCCGCGGGAAAGAGCACGTCGGCGGTGTTCACGCCGCCTCCGCGGGAAAGAGCACGTCGGCGGTGTTCACGCCGCCTCCGCGGAAGTAAGCACGTCGGCGGGTACTCATGCCGCCACCGTCTTCAGCTCGTTCAGCCACCGGCCGAACGCCCCGCGGTCGCGGCTGATCGCGTCCCAGGCGCGGTAGGCGATGTTGTCGCGGTCGTAGTAGCCGTCGGCGTACGACGGCGCCGCACCACCGGGGACGACCGCGATGGAGTCGATGACCCAGTGGGGTAGCACCACGGCGCCGGGCAGGGGCGTCAGCTCGTCCACGACCTCCTCGACGGTGACGAGCGCCCGCTGCGAGGCCAGCACGACCTCCTTCTGCACACCGACGATCCCCCACATCTGAACGTTGCCCACCCGGTCGGCGCGCTGCGCGTGCACGATCCCGACGTCCGGCGTCAACGCCGACACCGCCGCCAGCTCCTCGCCGGTGAACGGGCAGATCACACTGGAGATCGTGGTCGTGTGCTGGGGCAGGTCGGTGCCCGCGTAGCCGCGCAGCACGGCGAACGGCAGCCCCGAAGCCCCAGCGACGTAGCGGTTGGCCATCCCCGCGTGGCTGTGCTCCTCGATCTCCAGCGGGACGGGCCAGCCGGTGGCCAGCGCGTCACGCATGCGATGCAGCGAGCCGACGCCGGGGTTGCCGCCCCAGGAGAACACCAGCTTCGCCGCGCAGCCCGCGCCGATGAGCTGGTCGTAGATCAGGTCCGGGGTCATCCGGACGAGCGTCAGGTCGCGAACCCCCTGCCGGATGATCTCGTGGCCCGCGGCAAACGGGATGAGGTGGGTGAAGCCTTCGAGCGCGACGGTGTCTCCGTCGCGGACCATGCCCGCCACCGCCTCCGCCAACGGCACGATCTTCGTCACACCTGCGAAAGCTAGTGGCCACCGGCAGGCGCGGCAATCGGCCGTGCGGCGCTGGTCGGTGGCTGTGTGCGGTCGCGGCGCACCATCTCGCGCCCTTCGCCGCACCAAAGGCCGCAGGCCGCAGGCCGGACATCCGAAGTGGAAGGGGTCACCTTCGCAGGCGGATCGCGGCGTCGGGTGCCAGTCTGATGCGCGTGGCTTCTGTAGAACTCAGCAACCGGTTCGCCATCGGCGAGCATCAGGTCCATCGGCTCGGCTTCGGCACCATGCAGCTCACCGGCCCCGGTGTGTGGGGTCCGCCCGCCGATCCCGCGGGCGCGGTCTCGGTGCTGCGGCGGGCCGCTGAGCTGGGCGTCGACCTGTTCGACACCGCCGATTCCTATGGCCCCTACGTCGCCGAGGAGCTGCTGCGCGAGGCGCTGCACCCCTACGACGGCCTGACGATCGCCACCAAGGCGGGCTTCCTGCGCACGGGCCCCAGCGCGTGGGTGCCCTGTGGTCGTCCGGAGTACCTGCGACAGGAATGCGAGATGTCGCTGCGGCGCCTCGGCGTTGAGCGGATCGACCTGTTCCAGCTGCACCGCGTGGACCCGACGGTCCCCGCCGACGAGCAGTTCGGGCTCCTCGCGACGCTGCAGGCCGAAGGCAAGGTCGCGGCGGTCGGGCTGTCCGAGGTGAGCGTCGAGCAGATCGAGCAGGCGCGCGCGATCGTCGACGTCGCGACCGTGCAGAACCGCTACAACCTCGTCGACCGGGCCAGCGACGACGTGCTGCGCTACTGCACCGAGCAGGGAATCGGCTTCATGCCGTGGTTCCCGATCGCCTCCGGGCGCCTCGCCGAGCCCGGCGGTCCCGTGGCGGAGGCGGCGCAGCAGCTCGGCGTCAGCGCGCCGGAGGTGGCGCTGGCCTGGCTGCTGCAACGCTCGTCGGTGATGCTGCCGATCCCCGGCACGTCCAGCGTCGCGCACCTCGAGGAAAACCTCCGCGCCGCCACACTGCAGCTCGACCTGGACTCGGTGGGGAAGCTGGACGCCGCCGCCTGACCGTGCGCGGATGACGTTGTTCCGACCACTTTTTCCGCGCACGACTCGCCCGGGCATGATCCCCGGTCGTGGACGACCTCGCGGCGGAGCTGGCTGACACGCTCACGCTGCGGATGCAGAACCTGGACGTCGGCGCGACGCTGGACTGCACGGGCGCCGTGTTCACCCGGCCCCGGCTGCGGCCGGACGCCACGCTGCGGCCCTCGATCGACCTGCGCGCCGCCACGATCGGCAAGGACCTCCTCTGCGTCGACGGGTTCGTCGCGGCCGGGGGTGTGCGGGTGCGGGTGGCCGACATGCACAAGTCCGCCCAGTTCGTCGACGCCACGCTGGGCACATCGGTCGAGCTCACCCGCTACTCCCTCAACGCGTACGGCCTGACGACGACCGACCTCGCCATCCTGCCCGCCCTGGCGCCTGCGGGGGGCGTGCGGCTGGCGTCCGCGCGGGTGGCTCGTTCACCGACTCGCCTGTGGGCGGCTGAGGGTGGGGTGGCGATCGACGGGTTCGACTACCAGCTGATCGTCGAGACACGAGGCGATGACACCCGGCAGCGATTGGCGCTCATCGAGCGGGCGACCCACGACTACGCCCCGGGACCCTACGAGCAGCTCGCCGCCGCCTACCGCCGGGCGGGACACGAAGACCGGGCCGAGCGCGTGCTGATGGCCCGCCAGGTCCGCCGCTACTCCGAGGCCGGGCCGGCGAGCCGGATCTGGGGCTGGTTGCAGCGCGGCGCCCGTGAGTCGCCCACTTCGCCACGGCGAGCCAGCCGCGCCACCACGGTGAGTTGACCGTCTCACCACGGCGGGCGCCGGTGAGTCGCCCACTTCGCCACGGCGAGCCGGCCGCGCCACCACGGCGAGTTGACCGTCTCACCACGGCGGGTCCCCCATCCACGTCCGGTTTGCCACGTGACACAGCGGCGGCGAGAAGACCCTCAGCGGCGGATGCGCGCCGCAACGTCGCGGAGTCCGGCCGTCGTGGCGGCCCGGTCGACCCGCGTCGGCTCGCCCGCGGCCAACACCTGCTCCCCCGCCACCCAGACGTCCTTGACCAGCCGCGACCCGCCTGCCCACACGAGGTTGGACAGCAGCTGCGCATCGTCGGACGGGTCGGTGAACACGGCGTCGTCGAGGTCGACGTGCACCAGGTCGGCCCAGCGGCCGGGCTCGAGAGCGCCGAGGTCGGGGCGACCGATCGCGGCCGCTCCGTCGCGCGTCGCCATCAGCAGCAGCTCAGCGGCCGTGAGCGCGGCAGCGTCGCCGCTGCTCAACCGGGCCAGGAAACCCGCCAGCCTGGCTTGCGCCCACATGTCGAGGTCGTCGCCGGACGCAGGCCCGTCGGTGCCGAGCCCGACACGCACACCAGCCCGGCGCAGGGCCGCCACCCTGGCGATCCCCGCGGCGAGCTTCGCGTTCGAGCCGGGACAGTGCGCGACCGCCGTACCGCGCTGGGCCAGCAGGACGATGTCGGCGTCGGACAGTTGGACGCCGTGCGCCGCGAGGACCCGTCCACCGAGCATCCCGACGGCATCGAGCAGCGCAGGCACCGATCCGTGCGACGCGCGCTGCGCCAGGTCCTCTTCCGCGGCCTCGGCGACGTGGATGTGCACGAGCGCGCCCCGTGCCCTGGCGTGCTCACCCACCGAGACCAGCGCGTCAGGAGGCAGCGTGTACGCCGCGTGGGGGCCGTAGCCCAGCTCGATCCGCTCGCCCGGCCCAGAGCGCAAACCGACCGCGTCGATCCGCTCGGAGATCTCGTCCCGCATCTGCTCCCACGGGCCGAGCCGGTCCCAGCCGGGCACCGCCAGGATCCCGGGGGTGAGCACGACCCGGGAACCGACAGTCGTCACGGCGTCGATCACCGCGTCGGTGAAGAAGTACATCTCGACGCTCGTGGTGCACCCCGTGCGGAGCAGTTCGACGCATCCCGCGGTCATGCCCGCACGCACGTCGTCGGCCCGCAGCCTGCTCTCCGCAGGCCACATCACTTCCTGCAGCCAGCGCATCAACGGCAGGTCGCCACCCAGGCCGCGCAGCGTGATCATCGGTGTGTGCGCATGCGTGTTGATCAGCCCGGGCAGCAGGATGCCTGCCAGTGCGCGCACCGGCGCATCCGACGGCGGCGCCTCGCCGCGCGTCCCGACCCAGGCGATGCGCCCGTCCGCGTCGACGTCGATGACGGCGTCGCGCAGAACCGAGCAGTCGGCGTCGCAGGGCAGGACGACGGGTGCGGTGAGGCGTACCGTCACCGTCGCGCCTCCAGCAGGGATCGCAGCGACCGGAACGGCGGCAGCCACGCGCCGGTGTCGGGGAGGGAGTCGAGCGAGATGCGGGGAAGCGGCTCACGGAAGACGCCCTCGATGTCCTCGAGATCAACGAACTCGATCACTTCGGACGTCAACGCGAAGCTCGCGTGCTCACGGAACCCGATCACCGTGACGTAGGTGCCGCGGGTCCGCAGGTCCTCGAGCGGCTCGCGGAACGCGCGCCCGTCCCCCGACGCGACGACGACGTGCTCCAGCGCGCCCTCGTCGGCGCGCAGCTTGATGTGGCCGAGCATGTCGTCGTCGATGTCGGAGTCTTCGGTGACCTTTGGCTTCGCGAAGACCGCGAACCCGACGTTGCGCAACGCCTCCACCCAGGGCCGGACCACCTCGGTGCTGCCCGGCACCACGTTGGTGAACACGCAGGCCTCGGCGACGGCGTCGGCGCCTGCAAGATCGAGCAGCCAGCGGCCCACTGCGTCGAAGCGAGGCCTGAAAGCCGCAGTCGGCCGGGCGCCCAGCAGCGAACCGAGGCTCATGTCCATGTTCGGTGCGTCCCACACCAGGAGCACTCGCGGCTCGGGGCCGGTGGGGGAGGTCATGTTGGCGACCCTATCCTTCCGAGCTTGCCCGCCAGTCGGTGGATCGCGGCCGGGCATCCGCACCTGGGACGCCCCAAAACGAGGGTGAGTCGGCCGCCTCGCCACGCCGAGAAGGAAGCCGCACCGGCGGTATCGCCGTGGTGGATCGCCCGACTCACCGTGGTGGATCGGCCGACTCACCGCGGTTGAACGCCCGACTCACCGTGGCCCATCGGCCGACTCACCGCGGTTGAACGCCCGACTCACCGTGGCCCATCGGCCGACTCACCGCGGTTGAACGCCCGACTCACCGTGGTCATTCCCCCGACTCACCTGCGCGGGGTCGAGCGGGCGGTGCGGAAGGTAGGCGGGGCGGGTTGTGGGGTCCGGCTCGTCGTAGTAGCGGTGGTAGACCTGGGTGAGGCCGCCGGAGACGGGTGGGACGATCCAGCTCCAGTCGGCGGGGCACCGCCGCCCCGCCCGCTCCTCCCGCGACACGTGCTTGAGGAAGCGGTCCGACTCGGCGTGGTGGTCGGACATCCTGACACCCGCGGCGTCGAACGAGTGCTGGACCGCACGCACGAGCTCGACGGTGGCCCGGTCGCGCCACAGCGTCCGCTCCGAGCTCATGTCCAACCCCATCCGCTCCCCGATGACGGGCAGCAGGTCGTACCGGTCGGCGTCGGCGAGGTCGCGGGCGCCGATCTCGGTGCCCATGTACCACCCGTTGAACGGCGCGGCCGGGTAGGTGATGCCGCCGATCTCCAGCGGCATGTTGCTGATCGCGGGCACCGCGTGCCAGCGCAGCCGCAGCTCAGCGAACCAGTCGAGGTCGGGATGCGACAGCGGCACCTCCAGCGCGGCGTCCTGCGGCACCGCGAACAGCTCCGACTCCGCCCCCTCCGACGAGATCATCAGCGGCAGTATGTCGAAGCGGCCGAGCGGCTTTGGCGGCGTCCAGCCCAGCTCGACGACCCGGTCTGTGAAGGCCGCCTGGCCCGCGTCGCCGCGGATCGCGCCGCCCGGCATGCGGTGCCCGGCATAACGGATCAGCTGGTCGTTGTGGATGCGTGGCCCGGGCGTCTGCGGACGGTCCGGGGCGAAGATCGTGATCGTGGACCGGATCCCCCCGCCTCGGGTGGCCTCGCGCAGGTGCGCGACACATTCCGCGGCCACCTCGGACGGCGTGCTCACCCCGCGCCGGTCCCGGACGCGCAGGCCGCTCCAGTACAGCCGTCCGACGCAGCGGGCCGCGTTCCGCCACGCCACCCGGGCCCCGAAGACGATCTCCGCTTCGGTCTGCACGTAGGTGCCGGTCCGCAGGATCTCGTTCTTGACCTGCCCCAGCCTGCGCCGCAGCGGCATCGCGGGCACGTTCTCAATGTGGAACTGCTCGAGGAACTCAGCGGCGTCGTCGACGTCGACGAGCGGCTTGAGGACGTCGGAGAACGGACGGCGAGGCGTGGGAAAGACGGTTCCCCGGTCGGCGAGTGACCTCACGCACGTCCGCTCCAAGGCCTCCACGCACGAGATGCCGGACGACTCCCCGTGCTCGACCACCACGGAACCTCCACCCATCGTGCGTCAAGGCCCTCCCACCGGGGCCCCCGACCTTCCTACACTGCTACGGAATGTGATCGCTCAGTGGCCCCAAGCAACGACGGCGATAAATCAGGTCGTGGACGTCGCGGCCCTCGACCCGAGCCCGTGCCTCGAACTTGGTCACCGGCCGCCATGCCGGACGAGGAGCCCAACCCCCGGGTTGGTCCGGCGCGGTGTTCTCCAGCCGAGGCTCGGCGTCGGCCACGGCGCGCATCTGGACGGCGTAGTCGTCCCAGTCCGTGGCCATGTGCAGGGTGCCGCCGGGACGCAGCCGGGACGCGGCGAGAGCCACGAACTCCGGCTGGACCAGCCTGCGTTTGCGGTGGCGGCGCTTGGGCCACGGGTCCGGGAAGAAGATCCGGATACCGGCGAGCGACGCCTCCGGCACGCATTCCCGCAGCAGCGCGACGGCGTCCCCACGCAGCACGTGGAGATTGCTCAGCCCCTCCTGCTCGAGGCGCATGAGCAGGCTCGCGATGCCGGGCTCGAAGACCTCGACGGCGAGGTGGTCGACGTCCGGCGCAGCGGCCGCGAGCGCTGCCGTCGACTCGCCCATGCCGGACCCGATCTCGACGACGAGCGGCGCGTCGCGGCCGAACCACGCGGGCGGGTCGTAGGGCTCGGCGCCACCCAGGAGGTCGGCGACGTCGCGTCCGCGCGTGGGCCACCACCGTCGCCACGCCGCCTGCTGGCCTTCGGTCAGGCGGGCGCGATGGTGGACGTAGCTCGTGACCTGCCGATGCAGCGGCGGCGGCTCAGCCACCGGACCCGGCGGCGGGGAGCCGCACCGCGGCCGTCGCACCGGGCAGCCTGCCGCGGACGTACCCGGCGCTGGTGAACGCCAACGCGGTGACGACGGCCGCGGCGGAGGCGACCTTGCGCCGCTTGAGCTCGCGCAGGACCGCGGCGGGGAGCACCTTGGCGACGTAGTCGCGCTCGGTGGCCAGCGCGTCGTCGCTGCCTACGAGCCGGGACACCGCGGCCTTCGACAGCCCCTCCGCCCAGCTGCGCCGCCGCAGGTAGGCCCATTCCACGCGGTCGTGGCTCACGCGGTGGTCGACGGCCGCGCGGGGCTCGAACACGATCCGGATCTTCTCTCCCCCGCGCGTGTAGGACTGCCGGGCGCGGATGCAGAGCTCGGTCTCCTCGCAGCCGAGCGGGTTGCGCCCGATCCGGCCGATGTCCTCGGCGAACCCGCCGACGCGCTCGAACACCTCGCGGCGGAACGACATGTTGCAGCCCATGAGGTTGCGCACCTCGGCCTGCGCGGCGGGCTGCCCGGTGTAGGTGCAGCCGATGATCCAGTCGAGCTCGCCGGTGGCGTCGCCGTCGTCAGGGGCGGCCGCGGGCAGCAGTCCGGGCCTGCGGCCGTCGTTGGGCCAGCGCGGGTGCGCCACGCCGCCGACCGCCTTGACCGTCACGTCGTCGTAGGGCTCCAGCAGGGCCGCGAGCCAGCCGGGACGGGCGCACGCGTCGTCGTCGAGGAACGCCACGACCTCGCCTGCTGCGGCCGCGATGGCCGTGTTCCGCGCCCCGGACAGGCCCTGGGCGTGCGCGTTGGGCAGCACCCGCGCTCCGGACAGCTCCGTCTGCGCGCGCGCCAGCAGGTCAGGGTTGTGGTCGACGACGACGAGCGTCTCCACCTGCGCCACGTCCTGCGCGGCGACCGACCCCACCGCCTCCACGATGTCGTCCCACCGCTTCTCGGTGTAGACGCAGATGACAACGGTGGCGGTGGTCACGGACCCTCCGGGTTCAGCGACTGCGGGCGTTCTTTCGGCGATGCTCCGCAATCAGGGTACGGAGGACGCGCGCTCCGTCGGCGAACGTCCGCAGGTTCGTCTCGCCGAACATGCGCAGCCGCTCGACGGACGGCACCTCCGTGATCTTCAGGCCTGCCGCGGCTATCCGGCAGTTCAGCACGGTCTCGATCTCGAACCCGTCGCCCCACAGCATGCCCTCCGGCGGGGCTGTCGCTTCGACGGGAGGCAGTTCGAGTGTCGGGAGGAGATCAGCCCAGAAGGCGTTGTAGCCGTAGCAGAGGTCCGAGTACTCCGTGCCGAACAGCGCGTTCGCGATGCCGTTGAGCCCCGCATTGCCCAACCGGCGCAGCAGCGTGATGTCGTCGCTGCCCCCGCCCGCGGCGAAGCGACTGCCCTTCGCGAAGTCGGCGCCAGAGACGAGCGTGTCGACGAAGGCGGGGATCTCGGCGGGATCGGCCGAGCCATCCGCGTCGAACATCACGATGATGTCGCCGGTCGCCGCGGCGAACCCGCAGGCCATGGCGTTGCCCTTGCCCTTGCGCGTCTGGGTGATCGCCTTGACCGAGGGCAGTACGCGGCGCGCGACGTCGATCGATCCGTCGCTGGAGTTGCCGTCGACCACGATGATCTCGTGAACGGCCGGGCGCACCGCGGCGATCGCGGGGAGCACGATCTCGAGGTTCTTGGCTTCGTTGCGCGTCGGGACGATCACACTGACCAGCGGGAATGGTGTGCGGGCGCCCAGCAGCTGCGGACGGGGCTCGCACAGCGTGCCCGTCCCGAAGACCGGCGCGAACTGCGCCGGGGCCGCAGGGACGGCCGGGCGGGCGGGTGAAAGGGCGCTCACACTTCCTCCAGATGGATCCGTCACCCTCGGAACAACGACGCTATCGCCAGCGAGATACGGGTGACTCGGGTCGCACACGCAACCTTTGTGGCCAGCTCTGGCCACACCTAGGAAGACGCCCAGGGAGCGAAAGGGTTGCCCGCTCGCCGCGATACGACGATCAGCGGACGTTATCGGACCGTTACATCGAGCGGGTAGTGATACGCATGACCTGCGGGCCTGGTCATCGACAGGATCGTCTCATGACCACTCCGACGTCCGATCCGCTCTCCGCGCTGGCCGCCGAGCTGGGGCGCATCGGGCGCAGGCTCGACGGGATGGGCGTCGAACTGCTTGCTTTGCGTGAGTCCGGGCCTTCGATCCCTTCCGCTAGCACGCCGCCCTCGGCCCCGTCGGCATCCGACCGATCCGCGACCTCGACGGGCGGGTTCGTCTCGCCTGCGATGACGGCCGGTCCGACGCCCCAGGCCCCGCCCTTCGGTCCTCGCGGCGGCCGTGGCCCGATGCCGCAGGCCGGTCACTTTCCGATGCCGCCCGCCCGGCCCGGTCAGATCGCGCCTGGCGCGCAGTACCCGCCGGGCTGGACGCCTACGGGCAGGCCTGCGCAGCCCGAGCACCCGGTGGACCTACCGCGGTATCCGAGCTGGGGCGCCCAGCAGAGCGGTCCCCCGGCGCCGACCCCGACGGCCCGGCAGGCGTCGACCCCGACGGCCCGGCCGAGGCGCTCCCTGCTGACCGGCGCGCGGCTGCTGGCGTGGACGGGTGGGGCCGTGACGCTGCTCGGCGTCGTCCTGCTGCTCGCGCTCGCGGCGTCGCGCGGCTGGTTCACCCCGCCCGCGCGCATCGCCTTCGGCGCGGTGCTCGGGGCCTGTCTGGTCGGGCTCGGGGTTTGGCTGCACCGCAGGGAGACCGCGCGGGCGGGCGCGCTCGCGCTCGTCGCCACCGGCTTCGCCACCCTCTACCTCGTCGACGCCGCGGCCACAGCGGTCTACGACTACCTCCCGGCCGTCCCGGCCCTGCTGCTCGCGCTCGTCGTCGCCGGGGCCGGGCTGGGTCTCGCGGACCGGTGGCGCACCGAGCTGCTCGCGGGCGGGGTCGTTGTGGGCGCCGCGCTGCTCGCACCCGCGCTGGCCGACGGCTGGCTGCTCACCGCGCTCGCCCTCGCGCTCCAGCTCGCGGCCCTGCCCGTGGTGCTGCGCAGGTGCTGGGCCGTGCTCATGCTGCTGGCCGCGGCTGGTCCGGTGCTCTACGGCGTGTCCACGGTGCTCGACGAGGACAACGGAGCGCCCGACGTGCTCGTCGTCGTCGGGGTGGCTGCGGCGGTGCTGGTGATCGCCGTCGCGACGGCGGCACTGGCGATCCGGATGCGGACGAACGGGGCGGGCGGGGCAGCCGCCGAGCCGGAGTCCGGCACAGCAGCGGAATCGGTCGAGGGGGCCGCAGCGGATCGGACTGCGGGCGCAGTGGGCACGGCGGGCACGACGGGCACAGCGGGCACGACGGGCACGACGGGCACAGCGGGCACGGCAGGCACGGCAGGCACGGCGGATCTCACTGCGGGCGCAGGGGGCACGGCGGATGCGGACCGGCGGGCACGGCGGGCACGGCGGGCACGAGCGGGCACGGCAGGCACGGCAGGCACGGCAGGCGGGCACGGCAGGCACGGCAGGCACGGCAGGCACGGCAGGCACGGCAGGATCTCACTGCGGGCGCAGGGGGCACGGCGGATCGGACCGCGGGCACGGCCGATCGGACCGCCGGTGCGCGGCTGTGGACCGGGTCGGTCGCGGCCGTCGTCGCGGCGTCGGTGCTGCCTGCGCTCGGAGCTGCCCTGGTGCTCGACGACTGGCGGGGCGCGCTCGTCGCGGGCGGCGCGTCGGTGCTGCTCGCCGTGCTCGCCTTGCTCCCGACGACCGTGCGCGGCGTCCGGGTCGCCGCAGGGACGGCGGCCGCCGTCGCTCTGCTCGCCGCGACCGTCGTCGGCCTCGACGGGGCCGCCATCGACATCGCGATCCTCGGCGAGGCACTGATCGCGGCACTGCTCGCCGTCGGCATGCGCAGCCGGTTCGCGATGATCACGGCGCTGGTCCTCGGCGCGTTGGGCGGGCTGTACGCCAGCGGGCGCGACGCCCCGCTCTCGACGCTGCTGCGGATCGACTACTCCGCCCCCGCGGTGTCTGACCTCGTCACCGCCATCGCGGTCTCCGCCCTGCTGCTCGCGCTCTCCGCGGCGCTGTTGGTGGCGGGCGGCAGACTGGGCTGGGTCCGGCCGGACGCCGACCGGGCCGCGGTCTGGGTGCCGATCGGGCTGGTCGGGCTCTACGGAGCGGCGAGCGTGGTGATCAACGCGGCGCTGCTGATCTCGCCAACGCCGTCCGGATTCACGGCTGGCCACGCCGTCGTCACGGTGTCGTGGACGGTCGGCGTCCTGTTCCTGCTGGCCCGCGGCCTGCGCAGGCCTGCGCTGCGGGTCACCGGGCTGGTGCTCGTGACCGCCGCCGTCGCTAAGCTGGTGCTGTTCGACCTGGTCACGCTCGACGGCCTCGCGCGGGTCGGGGCGTTCCTCGGCGCCGGGCTCGTCCTGATGGCAGCTGGCACGCGCTACGCCCGGTTGGTCGCGGAGGCGCAGAAGGCGCCGCCGTCCGAGTGATCGGCGTTCACACCCGCAAACCGTTGTGCTGCGCAGGCCCCGGGCGAACCCCGGGGCCGGCACAGTCGGTCCCATGCCCGACCGCTACGGCGACGCCGTCCGAGCCCGCCGGGTCGAGCTGCGCGCCGAACAGGGTCCGCTCGCAGGCACCCACCGGGCGGAGCTGCGCGCCGAGCTGGCGTTGGCCAGGATCCGCGCCACGGACGCGGCCACCGCCGCGCTAGCCGACCTCGCGCGTGAGGCGCGGTCCCACACCGGGCATCCCGAACGTGGGGTCCGCCGGTCGTTGCCCGCTCGGCTGCCTTCCGCGCTCGACGCCGTCGCGGTGCAGGTCCACGCCACCGCTCTCGCCGCGCTGGCTCCGGCGCTGCGGCGGATCGCCTGCACGCGGCGCCTCGATCTCGGCCCGCAGTGGCCTGCCCTGCCCCCGCCGCGGCTGCCGCTGCTCGAGGGGGCGCCGCCCGGCCCGGTCCGGGCACCGCGCCTCGCCGGCGCGGCGGAAGGGCTGGCCGTCTGGCGGGTGGCGCTCGTAGTGCTGGCCGCGATGCCGCTCGTCGGGCTGCCGGTGTGGGGCGGCTCAGCGCTCGCACCCGTCGCGGTGGGCATCGGCGCCGCCGCTGTGGCCGTCGCGGTGCGGTCCCGGCGCATCGGCGTAGAGCGGCTGGTGCTGCAAAGGCAGGTCGACACCATGCTCGCCCACGGCCGCTCCACGCTGCGCGTCGACATCGAGCGGATGCTGCTCGAGCTGGAGCGCGCCGCGGCGGCCGAGCTCGATGCGGCCGTCGAGCGTCGGCGCGCCGCCGTCGAGGGGGAACTGCACGCGCTCGCAGGCCCAAGGGAGGTGACCCGTGTCTGAGTTGCGCAGTCCCGGCGACGTGCCGGACCTGGCGCCTGCGCGGTTCGTGCTCGACACCGATGGCGACGGGCGCCTGGACACCAGCGTCGGCGACGACGGCGTCGACCTCATCCTGGGCACCGATCTCGACGGCGACGGCGTCATCGACGAGATCCTGCGCATCGGCCCCGATGCCACGGTCCGGGTGGAGGTCGTCGAGCACCTGCTCTGAGGTGCCCGAGATCACCGGACAGCCGGTTGTCCCCGCGACCCCACCGGGGAGTCTGGGTGACCCATGGACCTGCTCGCGCTCGACGAGGTGCAGCGGTGCCGACCTGTTCCGTTGGCTGCCCTGAGCAGGCCGCTGGTGTGCGGATGGCGCCGATCAGCCCGGGCAGCCGGGTGGAGGTCAGCGCCCGCGGCGTGACCTCGCACCCGGCGGAGACCGACTGCGGCCGACTGCGCACGCCGCGGTGTGTCTCGCACCCCGCGCGCGGCTTGTGAGGTGCCGTTGCGGGGTGCGAAGTGGGCTGTTGGGGGGTGCGAAGTGGCTGTTGTCGTCGGTGATGGCGCCAGAAGACGGCGCCAGAAGGTATGCGCAGTCGGTCCGGCGCTCCTGGCGTGGGCCGCGGGCTACGGGGAGCAGCGGCCCGGGTTTGCAGCAGGGTGACACTGCTGCGACTGGGTCGGAGCAGTGTCACCCTGCTGCGATGCGGACGCGGCCCAGCAACGGCCTCGGCGTGTCCACCGGGAGGCTTGTCACCGTTTGCTGAGCCGGTGATCGCCAGCAGTGGTGCCAGAAGTGCACCAGGGCCCGTCTGGAGCCACTTTCGCCGATCATGCGGCGACAGTGATCATCGGCTCGGCCGACCCCCCGTTGCCTCGCGGGGCGAGGCTCATCACAGGTGCGGGGGTCTGGTGTGTCCTCGCAGAGTCCGCTGTCGCTTCGCAGGGTCCGTGGACTCTGCGAAGTGCGTGCGCGGTCTGCGACGTGGCCCAGGTCGGGGGCGCGCGCCGGGCGGGCATGCGCGCCGGACGGGGAGCGCGCCAGGCGGCCACGCGCGCCGAGCGGGCACGCGCGCCGGACGGGGAGCGCGCCAGACAGGGAGCGCGCGCCAGGACCAGGGGAGCGCGTCGGGGCACCACTGCGCTGGCGGACGGCGCTCAGCGGCGAGGGCGCTCGAGGTGGACAGGTCCGGGGTCCACCGACGGCGAAGCCCCGCTGGCGTTCGTCTCGGGCGGACCCTGGTCGACACCGGCGCGCCATCGCACCAGACTGCGGTTGATCATCGCCGCTGGGGGTTGTCGGTCGAGCCAGCCGCGAAACATCCCGCACTCTAGGTTGGAAGCCATGGTCGACCGCGTGGATCCGCTGTTCCGTGCGCTGCCGCTGTCCGCGCTCGCCGACGCCGCGCTCGACCGGGCCCGCGCGTGGGGGGCCCAGCATGCCGACGTGCGGGTCGAGCGGATCCTCACCCAGACGATCTCGCTGCGCGACGGCACCGTCACCGGTGTTGTCGACGAGATCGTCGTGGGGCTGGCCGTCCGGGTGCTCGTCGAGGGTGTGTGGGGCTTCGCCTCGCACGACGAGCTCACGCCGGAGCGGGCCGCGGCCACCGCGGAGCGGGCCGTGCAGGTGGCGCGCACGCTCACGCCCGTCGCCAGGGAGCGGGTGGAGCGGGCCAAGGAGCCGATCCACGCCGATGCGCGGTGGGTCTCGGAGTACAGGCTGGACCCGTTCGAGGTGCCGACCCGGGAGAAGGTCGCCCTGCTCACCGAATGGTCACAGCGGCTGCTGGCCTCAGACGGCGTCGACCACGTCCAGACCGGCGTCGCGCAGGTCCGCGAGTGCAAGTTCTATGCCGATCTCGCGGGCACCTCCACCATTCAGCAGCGCGTCCGGATCTCCCCGTCCCTCACCGCCACCGCCGTCGACCGGGCGTCGGGCGGATTCGAGACGATGGACACCCTGGCTCCGCCCGCGGGGCGCGGCTGGGAGTACCTCACCGGCGAAGGCTGGAACTTCGAGGCGGAGCTGGCCACGCTCCCCGAGCTGCTCGCGGAGAAGGTCAAGGCGCCGAGCGTCGTCGCGGGGCCGAACGACCTGGTCATCGACCCCACCAACCTCTGGCTCACGATCCACGAGTCCGTCGGGCACGCCACCGAGTACGACCGGGCCATCGGCTACGAGGCGGCCTACGCGGGCACCAGCTTCGCCACACCGGACAAGCTCGGCACCCTGCGCTACGGCTCTGGGCTGATGCACGTCACGGGGGATCGCACGATCCCGCACGGCCTGGCCACCATCGGCTTCGACGACGACGGTGTCGCCACCACCGAGTGGGACCTCGTGCGCGACGGCGTGCTCGTCGGCTACCAGCTCGATCGCACGTTCGCTCCCCGCCTCGGGCTCGCCCGCTCCAACGGCTGCGCGTTCGCCGATTCGCCCCACCATGTGCCCATTCAGCGCATGGCCAACGTCTCGCTGCAGCCCGATCCGGAGCGCGACACCACCACCGACGAGCTCATCGCGGGCGTCGAACGCGGCATCTACGTCGTCGGCGACAAGTCCTGGTCGATCGACATGCAGCGCTACAACTTCCAGTTCACCGGCCAGCGGTTCTTCCGGATCGAGAACGGCGCGCTGGCCGGGCAGCTGCGCGACGTCGCCTACCAGGCCACCACCACTGACTTCTGGGGCTCGCTCGACGGCCTCGGCGGCCCGTCAACGTGGCAGCTCGGCGGCGCGATGAACTGCGGCAAGGCCCAGCCGGGACAGGTCGCGGCAGTCAGCCACGGCTGCCCCTCGGCCCGCTTCCGCGGCGTCAATGTGCTCAACACGCGGCAGGAGGGCCGATGAAGCCGCAGGAGATCGTCGAACGGGCCCTCGCCGCCGCGGGGCACCTGCACGGGTGCGCGGTGCTCGTCCGCCAGAACAGCGAGGCCGTCCTGCGCTGGGCCAACTCGACGATGACCACCAACGGGCACAGCACGTCCGGCCGGGTCACGGTGATGGCGTTCGTCGCGGTCGAGGGCGGGGTTGCGGCGGGCGTCGTCGGGTCCGCGGTCACGGTCACCGGTCCAGCGCAGCTCGTCGACCTTGTCGCGGCCGCTGAAGCCGCCGCCCGCGATGCCGGGCCCGCCCAGGACGCAGCGCCGTTGGCCGAGCCGAGCGACGCGGACGCGCTCTGGGACGACGTGGCGCAGGAGACGTCGATCGGCGTGTTCGAACGGCTCGCGGGCGACCTCGCGGGTGTGTTCGATGCCCCCGCACGGCACTACGGCTTCGCCAGCCACGAGATCGCGACGCTGTGGCTGGGCACCTCCACGGGCGTGCGCCGACGCTGGGTGCAGCCCACCGGCTCGGTCGAGCTGAACGTCAAGTCGCCCGACCTGGCCTCGTCGGCGTGGACGGGCGTCTCGACGGCCGACTTCGCCGACGTCGACGCCGCCGCCCTCGCCACAGCCGCCGCCCGCAGGCTCGAATGGGGCGCCCGCCGGGTCACGCTGCCGGCAGGCCGCTACGAAACGGTGCTGCCACCGTCGGCCGTGGCCGATCTCATGATCTACCTGGCGTGGTCGATGGAGGGCAGGGCGGCGCAGGAGGGGCGCAGTGCGCTGTCCGGGCCAGACGGGCTGCGCATCGGCGAGCGGCTCACGTCCCTTCCGCTCACCCTGGCCTGCGACCCGGACGCGCCGGGGCTCGAGTACGTGCCGTTCCTCGCCACCACCCACTCCGATGACGGCGTGAGCGTCTTCGACAACGGTGTGCCCACCCGGCGCGTCGACTGGGTACACGAGGGCGTCATCACAGAGCTGGCCTACTCGCGGGCCGAGGCAGCCGAGTTCGGCGCATCCTTCACGCCACCCGGCGACAACCTGCTGCTCAGCGGCGGCAACGGCGGGTCGGTGGATGATCTCGTCGCGGGCACGGAGCGGGCCCTGCTGCTCACGTGCCTCTGGTACATTCGCCTGGTCGACCCCACAACACTGCTGCTCACCGGGCTCACCCGGGACGGCGTCTACCTGGTCGAGCACGGCGAGGTCGTCGCTGAAGTCGACCACAACTTCCGGTTCAACTTCTCCCCGCTCGACGTGTTGCGCAGGGCCACACAGGTCGGCGCCACCGAACGCACGCTGCCGCGGGAGTGGAAGGACTGGTTCACCCGGGCGGCGATGCCGACGGTGCGCGTCCCGGAGTTCTTTATGTCCTCGGTGTCGCTAGGCCGCTGACCGACCCCCGCTCAGCGAATCCTGCCACGCACTGATCCACTCGGCCGATCTTAAATATGACGTTCGGCGGTCGCTGAGCCACCGTCCGTCGCATCACGGCGTGGCGGTGCCTACCCGAGGGCGCCTATGGCGTTGACTGCAGGTGCGCAACGACGCGCGGATCTCACCCAGAGAAGGAGCCCGACCGTGTCGTTTGACGTGGTGAGTGCTTACACACTGCTCGTCGGTGATGGTGGCGGCCCGCCCAATGTCAGTGTGCACAGCACGGCTGACGAGGCCTGGCGGGCCTTGGACAAGGAGGTCCGCAGCCGTTGCTGGATGCGTCCCCGTCCGCGCCGCAAGATGGACGGCGACGCGGCCACCCGCCTGGCCAACGCCTGGCGTGCGGCCGACCCCGAAAACCGCTACTGGAATCTGACGGTGCACCGCCTGCCCGTCCCGCTCCCCGTGATCGCTCGCCCCCCCGCGGCGGTCCGCTAGCCTGAGTTTCCGGGATAAGTCGATCTTGGTGCTCGGCGGTCTGGGACGTCTGTCCGCTGAGCTGGGGTAACACGCCGCGAGGGTGCTTGACCATCCCTCCAGATCGGTATTACCTAAATTTGTGGCGTCGGTGATCAGTAAGCGGGTCGGTGGGAAGACGTATTACTACCTGGCGACCTCGGCGCGGGTGGACGGCAAGCCGCGGATCGTGAACCAGAAGTACCTGGGCACCGCCGCGGACATCGAGGCGGCGATGGACGGGGCGGTGAGCATGCCGTCGCGGACCCGGCACCTGGCGTTCGGGGATCTGGCCGCGACCTGGGCGGTGATCGAGAAGCTGGAAGTGGTCGGCATCATTGATCGGGTGAGCGGTGGCCGCCGGGCCGACGCTGGCGCTTCGGTGGGCGCCTACCTCGCGTTGGCGGCGATGAACCGGGTGGTGGCTCCCTGCTCCAAGCTGGCCTTCGCTGACTGGTGGGCGGGCACGGCTGGCGATCGCCTGATCCCGGTGGCCGCGGCGGCGTTGGACCACCGCCGGTTCTGGGACGCCATGCACGCGGTTCACATCGACGCGCTGGCCGAGATCGAGCGGCGGATCGCCGCCCGGGCCATCACGGTGTTCGGGCTGGACACTTCGTCGATGGCGTTGGACATGACCAACTTCGCCACCTACATCGACTCCACCAACGGCCGGGCGCCGATCGCGCAGCGCGGCAAGGCCAAGCAGAAGCGATCAGACCTGCGACTGGTGGGACTCGGGCTGGTGCTGACCCGCGACGGTGGCGTCCCACTGCTCTCGCACGCCTATCCCGGTGACCGGCCCGACGTCACCCAGTTCGCCGGCATGATCGACGAGTTGGCCGCCCGGCACCGCGACCTGTCCCGGGCCGACCCGTCCGGGCCGGCCGAGCCGTCGGGGCCTGCGGGGCTGTCCGGGCCTGCCGAGTTGACCGTGGTGTTCGACGCCGGGCAGAACTCCGAACCAAACTTCGAGCACCTGACCGAAGCCGGGCTGGGCTATGTCGGGTCACTGCCCCCGTCCGACCGTGACGAACTGCTGGCCATCCCGATCAGTGACTACCAGCGCATCGACGCCTTCGACGGGCTGCACGCGGTCGAGGTCGGCACCATCGATGCGCTGGGCCGCAGCCACCGCGGCGTGCTGACCCACTCCGCCGAGCTACACGCCGGGCAGGCCCGCGGCCTCGACCAGACACTGGCCAAGGCCGAACGCGAGCTCGACAAGATCAGCCAAGTACTGGCTTCCGGCCGGGGCCGGCGCACCCACGAACAACTCGCCACCGCCATCGGCAGGATTACCCACAAGCGGTGGGTCCGCGACCTGCTCACCACCACCGTCACCGGCGACCGCCCGTCCACCTTTCGGCTGACCTGGCACGTCGACGACCAGGCCCGCACCGCCCTGGAAGAACGCCTGTTCGGCAAACGCATCCTCATCACCGACCGGCACACCTGGACCACCACCAGGGTGAGTCGCCCACCCCACCCCGGCGAGTCGCCCGTCCCCGCACGGTGAGTCGCCCACCCCACCCCGGCGAGTTGGCCGTCCCCGCACGGTGAGTCGCCCACCCCACCCCGGCGAGTTGGCCGTTTCACCACGGCGTGCCTGCCGGTCGCGCGGCTTCAACGGAATGCGGCGATCACCGGCGCCATCCGGGCGAGCGGCTCGGGGTCGATAAGGCCGACCAACCGCACCGCGATCTCCGTAACACCCGCATCGGCGAGGTCACGGAAGCGGCCAACCTGGTCAGCGACCGTGCCCGCGTGCACCGTGGCCGCCCACTGGGCCGGGTCCGCCCCGCGCGGGCGGTGCCGCGCCACCAGCGCCTCGAGCTCAGCGGGATCCCGAGCGACCACCGCGGTGGTCAGATGCGACAGCGCCACCGCACGCCCCGCCGTGGCACAGTGCGCACGCAGCACCGCAGCCTTGCGGGCGACCGTAGGCAGGTCGCCGAGCACGTTCGCGACGTCGGCGTAGCGCGCGGCCAACGCCAGAGTGCGCCGCTCTCCACCGCCGCCGAGCACGATCGGCACGTGTTCCTGCAGCGGACGCGGATAGCCTGCGGTGTCGGGCAGATCCAGCACCTGCCCGTGGAACGGCTTGCCGCCCGGCCCCCAGAGCAACGGGAGTGCCGCGAGCGCGTCCTCCAACAACGCGTACCGCTCGCGGACCGCCGGGAAGGGCCACCCGTATGCGCGGTGCTCCGCGGCGAACCAGCTCAGCCCCAGTCCGCAGACGGCGCGGCCGCCCGACAGCACATCCAGCGTGGCGACGATCTTGGCGAGGTGCCCGACGTTGCGGTACGTCACCCCGGCGACCAACGCCCCCAGTCGCACCCTCGACGTGCACGCGGCCAGCCACGCCAGCGTCGTGAAGCTCTCGAGGAAGTCGTCCCACGCCCGGCCCACCTGAGGGATCTGCCGGAAGTGGTCCATCGTGTAGATCGCGTCGAACCCAGCCGCCTCGGCCGCCACGGCAATCTCGCGCAGCCGGGGCGCGAGCGTTGCGGCGCCGCCGGGAAACGCCGAGAGGTGCAGCGCGAACCGCAGCCCGACCGGCTCGTCCCGCTGGCGTTGCTCGGCGACATCTGCCGAAGCGAACGCCTCCGGCACGACCCGCAGCGGCTCGGGCGCGAGCACGCGGTCGAAGCCTTCGCCTGACAGCGCGTCGCGCACAGCTGGCCACGCGCGCAGTTGAGCGGTCAACGCCGCGGTGGGCACAGGATGTGGACGGGCGCGGTTGCGCGACCGGCAGGTGTTCGCGGACGCATCGACGGCCACCGCGACGCACGCCATACCGTGTTCGCGGGCTAGCGCTCGCCACCGCGCGCGGCGCTCGCCGTCCATCCCTGTCGTGTCGATCACCGTAGTCAGCTTGCGGACCACCCGACGCGTGACGATCTCCTCCAGCAGGGCGAACGCGTCAGCGCTGGCGGCGATGTCGTCCTCGCCTGCACCGACGACCCCACGCAGCGCGTCGGCGGAGACGACAGCCGCCGCGGGGAAATGTGTCGCGGCCCACATCGACTTCCCCGCGGCCGGGGGACCGGCCAACACGATGAGGCATGGGGACGGCAGCAGCAACGTCACGCCGCGCAGCCTGGCGCACCGCCGACCGCCACACCATCGTGCCGCCGCGGCGACGGTGTCAATCGGCTGACTCACCGTGTCGAGACGGCCGACTCACCGGAGTGGGGTGGGCGACTCACCGTGTCGAGGCGGCCGACTCACCGGAGTGGGGTGGGCGACTCACCGTGTCGAAGTGGGCGACTCACCGTGTCGAAGTGGGTGACTCACCGTGTCGAGACGGCCGACTCACCGTGTCGAGACGGGCGACTCGCCGGGGTGGGGTGGGCGACTCACCCTGTTACTCCGGGGGGTCCGGGCGGGGGTCGACGCTTCGCTCCGCCAGCTTCTCCGTGACGTGGTCGCTGATGGCGTCGGCCTTGCGTCGCTCGCGCACGCGGATGAGCACGAGCATGGAGACGCCGTAGGCAATGCCGAGGACCAGCAGGACGATGCCGAGGCGCACCACGAACCGCTGCAGAGGCTGGTCCTGGAGGTTGCCGACGTTGACGATCGAGATGATCGCCAGCACGCCCAGCGTGATGAGGTGGAACAGCACCGACAGCAGCATGTTCACCGAGCGGGTGACCGCCGTGTCGTGGAACACGTCGTTGAGGAAGGGTTCGCCCGCGGTGACGAGAAGCCGACCGACCAGGAACGTCAGGACCACCGATACTGCGAGCAGGGCGATGTACTGGGCGGTCTCGCTCATGATGGCCTCCCGGCGTCCTCTACTTGATGGTGACGCTACGCGCAACCGGGCGTACCCGACACGCGCAGTCGACGTGACGGGCACGGGTACCCACTCTCGTCCGCGGCTACCCTCGGGTCCGGCAACCCGCTGGTCAGGCTCCTGCGCGCGGCCCGAACCGGGAATGCCTGGCGAGAAAGCGCTTCCGGCCCTACTGAATCGATTACCTGATCGGTATTGTGAGTGAGTCGACAGGGCTTGGACGTGGGGATCGTGGGTGGCCGACGGTACCGTAAGGAACACCAATTTCCACCTAACGACACCCGCACCGGCTCTGGGCGGGTGAGTTTGGCCATTTCCGGCGAAAGGCTGAGGGCGACATGACAGTAGCGACCGTGCCAGGGATCGATGCGAAGCCGACCGACAATGATCGACTGCTCGCCTGGGTACGCGTGGTCGCGGACCTGACCATGCCCGACAGGGTTGTCTGGTGCGACGGTTCTGACGCGGAATGGGACCGCCTGACGACGCGGCTCGTCGAAGCGGGCACCTTCGTCAAGTTGAATGCGGAAAAGCGGCCCAACTCATTTTGGGCCGCCTCCGACCCCGACGACGTCGCGCGCGTCGAAGAGCGGACGTTTATCTGCACGGCCGATGAGGTCGGCGCGGGCCCGACCAACAACTGGGTTGCCCCGGCCGAGATGAAGTCGACGATGACCGAGCTGTACCGCGGCTGCATGCGCGGACGCACGATGTACGTCATCCCGTTCTGCATGGGGGCCGCCGAGGCCGAGCCCCCGATGCTGGGCGTCGAGATCACCGACTCCGAGTACGTCGTCGTGTCGATGAAGATCATGACGCGCATGGGCGCGTCGATCCTGCCGCTGTTTGACGGGCGCGGGGACGACTTCGTGAAGTGCCTGCACTCGGTCGGCGTGCCGCTGGCTGAGGACGAGGCCGACGTGGCGTGGCCGTGCAACAGCACGAAGTACATCTCCCATTTCCCGGAGACCCGCGAGGTCTGGAGCTACGGCTCGGGCTACGGCGGCAACGCCCTGCTGGGCAAGAAGTGCTACGCGCTGCGCATCGCCTCCGCCATCGCGCACGACGAGGGCTGGCTCGCCGAGCACATGCTGATCCTCAAGCTGATCTCGCCGAAGGACAAGGCGTACTACGTGGCGGCGGCGTTCCCGTCCGCTTGCGGCAAGACGAACCTGGCGATGCTGCAGCCCACCGTGCCCGGCTGGCGGGCCGAGACCATCGGCGACGACATCGCCTGGATGCGCTTCGGCGAGGACGGCCGGCTCTACGCCGTCAACCCCGAGTTCGGCTTCTTCGGCGTCGCACCCGGCACCAACTGGAAGACCAACCCCAACGCGATGCGGACGATGGCGGTGGGCAACTCGATCTTCACCAACACCGCGCTCACCGACGACGGCGACGTCTGGTGGGAGGGCATGGAGGGCGAGCCGCAGCACCTGACGTCGTGGACCGGCGACGACTGGACCCCGGAGTCCGACGGGCCCGCCGCCCACCCGAACTCGCGCTACACGATGCCGATCGGCCAGTGTCCGGTCGTCGCGCCGGAGTGGGAGGACCCGCACGGCGTGCCGATCTCGGCGATCCTGTTCGGCGGCAGGCGTAAGACCACCGTGCCGCTGGTCATCCAGGCGCGCGACTGGCAGCACGGCACGTTCATGGGCGCCACGATGTCGAGCGAGAAGACCGCCGCCGCCTCCGGCGGGCTCGGCCAGGTGCGCCGCGACCCGATGGCGATGCTGCCGTTCCTCGGCTACAACGTGGGCGACTACTTCCAGCACTGGGTGAACGTCGGCAAGAGCGCCGACGCCAACCAGCTACCGAAGGTCTTCTACGTCAACTGGTTCCGCCGCGGCGACGACGGACGGTTCCTCTGGCCCGGGTTCGGGGAGAACAGCCGGGTCCTCAAGTGGTGCATCGAGCGCATCGAGGGCACGGCGGCGGCCACGGAGACCGCTGTCGGGCAGGTGCCGACGCCCGACCAGATGGATCTCGACGGCCTCGATGTCGATGCGGACGACGTGGCCGCCGCACTGGCCGTCGACCCCGAGGAGTGGAGAGCGGAGATCCCGCTCATCGAGGAGTGGTTCGACAAGATCGGGGAGAAGCTGCCCACCTCGATGCGCGACGAGCTGGAAGCGTTGAAACTGCGTCTCGGGATGTAGAGCGCCCGGCGAATAAGGGTCCCGTCGGGACCCTTATTCGCCGGACCCATGAGGCACGTGACGTGGCGGGACAGGGTCTTCGCAGGGTCCGCTTGCACATCGCAGGGTCTGCGGACCCTGCGATGTGCATGCGCGGTCTGCGAAGTGGCCCTGGTTGGCGGCGATCAGCCCGGGCAGGCGGGGGTGAGGGTCAGGTCCCGCCCCGCGGGGTGCGGTCGCACCCCGTGGACATCGACTGCGCACCCCGCGCGGTGACCCCGTGGACACCGACTGCGCACCCCGCGCGGTGACCCCGTGGACACCGACTGCGCACCCCGCGCGGTGACCTCGCGCCCCGCGCCCCGCGCGCGGCGTGCGGGGTGCCGTTGCGGGGTGCGCAGTGGGCTGACAGCGACCCGACGTGGCCGACGTGGCCGGGGGACGGGTCGTGGCGTGACCGCGGGAGCTCGTCACGTCTGTTGAGCCGGTGATCGCCTGCCAGAGGTCCACCAGTGCCCCTGCGGCACCACTGTCGCCGATCATGCGCGGCCAACCGTCAATTGCCGGGCGCTCTCATTCGCCGGACCCTCGTCGTCAATCCCCGCCCGACGTCCCGATCGGCCTTATTATCCCGCGTGTCCGCGCCGCACTCGACCCCGCGGGAGGGTCACCTATGTCAACGACGACACCGCCATCTGACGAGCGTGAGGGACTGCGGTTCTCGCCGTGGAACCTGCTGCTCCTCCTGCCGTTCCTCATGCTCGTCACGCCGTGGTTCAACTTCACCGACCCGCGTCTGTTCGGCATGCCGTTCTTCTACTGGGTGCAGTTCGGGTGGGTGGTGGTCGGCGTCGTCGCCGTCGGCCTCGTCTACCTGCGCACGCGGGACGAGGTCAACCCGGAGGCGTCCGGCGAGGGCTACGACGTCGACGAGCTCGACGAGGGGACGCGGCGATGAAGTGGACCGAGCTCGTTGTCTTCGCCGTCCTCTTCCTCGCCGTGACGGTCATGGGGTTCATGGCCGCACGCTGGCAGCGCACCGGGAGCGACCTCAACCACCTCGACGAGTGGGGGCTCGGCGGCCGCCGGTTCGGCTCGTGGATCACCTGGTTCCTCGTCGGCGGTGACCTCTACACCGCGTACACGTTCGTCGCCGTACCCGCTCTGCTGTTCGGCGCGGGCGCGGTCGGCTTCTACGCGCTGCCCTACACGGTCGTCCTCTACCCGCTGGTCTTCCTGCCCGTGGTGCGGATGTGGTCGGTGGCGCGGGTGCACGGTTACGTCACGCCCGCCGACTTCGTGCGCGGCCGCTACGACAGCCCGATCCTGGCGTTGATCGTCGCGATCACGGGGCTCGTCGCGACCATGCCCTACATCGCGCTGCAGCTGGTCGGCCTCGAGGCGGTGCTCCGCACGATCGGGCTCAACGCGAGCGGCTTCCTCGGCCACCTTCCGCTGCTGGTCGCGTTCGTGATCCTGGCCGTCTACACCTACCAGTCAGGGTTGCGCGCGCCCGCGCTCATCGCATTCGTCAAGGACATCCTGATCTACCTGGTGATCCTGGTCGCGGTGATCTACCTGCCCGCGACGCTCGGCGGCTGGGACGCGATCTTCGGCGCGGCGGCCAAGAAGCTGGCGGTGGTCAACCCGGCCACCGGAGCGCCGACCGGTTCCGTCCTGCTGACGGCCAACAACCAGCTCCAGTACGTGACGCTGGCATTGGGCTCCGCGCTCGCGCTGTTCCTCTACCCGCACTCGATCACGGGCATCCTGGCCAGCCGGGGCCGCAACGTGATCAAACGCAACATGGTGGCGTTGCCCGCCTACTCGCTGCTGCTCGGCCTGCTCGCCCTGCTGGGTTACGTGGCGATCGCCGCGGGCGTCAAACCGATCGTCAACAACGCGACGGGGCGCCCCGACACGAACACGATCGTCCCGGTGCTCTTCGACTCCCAGTTCGGCTCGCTGTTCGCGGGCGTCGCGTTCGCGGCGATCGGCATCGGCGCGCTGGTGCCCGCCGCGATCATGTCGATCGCTGCGGCCAACCTGTGGACGCGCAACATCTACAAGGAGTACCTCAAGCGCGACGCCACGCCAGAGCAGGAGGCGCGGCAGGCCAAGCTCGCGTCGCTGGTCGTCAAGTTCGGCGCCGTGCTGTTCGTGCTGGCGATCGACCCACAGTTCTCCATCGACCTGCAGCTCATCGGCGGCGTGATCATCCTGCAGACGCTGCCTGCGGTCGCCATCGCGCTCTACACGCGCTGGCTGCACCGCTGGGCGCTGGTGGCGGGCTGGGTGATCGGCATGGGGTACGGGCTCTACCTGCTCTGGCTCATTCCGAACCCGGCCAACGGCAGGCTGCACTTCGGCGGCTCCGCGCTCACCCTCGACAAGCTGACCCTGCTGGGCTGGCACCCGTTCGCCGGGTCGCCGGTCCAGATCTACGTCGGCTTCGTCGCTCTGGTGGTCAACCTCCTCGTCGCGGTGCTCGTCACCCTGGCCCTACGGGCTGGTCACGTCGCCGAGGGTGCCGATGCCACCCATCCTGCCGATTACCACGCCGACGAGGGCTCGCACCGGTTGCGCCGGGTAACCGCCGCCGTGGCGGGAGAGTCCTGATTAGACGCTCTGAGCTGCGGAGACCACCGCTGGTCGGCAGCCGAGTACCGCTCGGCCGATCAGTGGCCACTCGTAGCTCTTTTGCCGCTGTGTGACCGGCCGCTCACTCGACGGAGTGGCCGGACACCGCCGACCGTGACCATCTTGGCGTCGCATTGTTGCCGTGTACCCCAATGGGGGTGCAACATTCTGTTGATAGCCGCGATACGAACGGTGACCGTAGCCGCTTCGGTGGCGCCAGCGGAGGTGACCGGGTGTTGCACGTCGGATCGACAATCGACCAGCTCGGTGTGGAAGAAGACGCCGAGCTCGCCGTGTTCGTCGACCGCCTCGCGGCGGCCGGATCCGACGAGGCGACAGAACAGGCGCGCCTCCAGATCCAGAAGGTGATCGCGGACGGCGCGGCGCCGCCTGGCGTGCGCCGTCTCGCCGAGGCGCTCGCGGCGTCGCTTCTGGAGAAGGCGCCCACTCCGCGACGACCGAGCGAGGATGCGTCCACAGTGGTCGCGGCCATGCGGGTGACGCCGCTGTTGATCCTGCAGGACTTCGACGACGCCGCCATCGCCAGTGCCATAGCCACCCTGGTCGGCGACGGCCGCCGCGTGCTCGTGACGGCCGCGACGTCGGCCGAACTGGCCGCTGTCGCCGGGGCGTTGCGGCCTGATGTCGCCGACCGCGCGCTCGACGCGCTGCCCAGCCTGACCCCCGCGGAGCTGCGCGAGCTGCGCAGGCTGTTGGTCACCGCCGCACCGCACCGGCGGGCACGGGCGGGCCAGCAACTGCCCGCCGCTGCCAGGGTGCCCCATCCCGACGAGGTCGCGGTGCTCTGCGAGCGGTTCGAGCACGCAGTGCCACCCAGCCCGGCGGCCTCGATGGTGCCCTCGCTGCTCGCCGGGATCGACCACACTCGGCGGGAGGCTGTCACGTCGGTGGCCCGCTACGTCCACCGGTCACTCCAGGCGATGTATCCGCGCAGCGATCGGCCATGGGCGTGGAACCTGCTCGGCGAGCTGATCTACTGCAGACACCGGGCCGCGTTCGACCAGCTCCTCGAAGACACCGCCCAAGCCGTGTGCGCGCTCGATCGGGCCCGGCAGCTGCCGCCCGTCGCGGTCGTCGCGCCGCTGCCGTCCGGCGCGTTGGAGATACTGCGCCGCTATGGCGAGTACCTCTTCGGCGGTGGGCGCACGCGGCCCTACCTGCGCACGCCCACCGAACGCCGGGACGCGATCCCCGTGCTGCGCCTGCTGCGGGTGGACGGACGGCCGCCGGAGACCGCCGACGACGTCCGCCGCGGGGTCGAGCACCTCGAGCTCGGCGAGCGCCTGGCCCGCATCGACCAGGGCTGCCGGTCCGTGGGCATTCCGGCTCCGCGGGACGAGCGCGACCTGGTCGAGCTGGCCGACGGGCTGGTCAAGGTGGCCGCGGCGGCGCGATCGGTGGGAGCGCTGCGTCACGACGTGCTCTTCCTCGCCGACGACTCGCCGCTCGCCGTGCCCGACATCGACTCCGCCGAGCAGGTGGCCGCCGCGATCCTCGACTACGCCGAGCACGGGGCGTACACCGACGCGGCAGGCAAGCTGGATCGCATGGCCGTCGACCTCGCCGCCGCGTGCTCCGCGCTGGTGCCTGCTCCCGAGCACGACGCCGCCGTCAACGCGCTGCGGGCGCACAACGCCACGGCGTACGCCGCCGCCGTCGACGCGCTGAGCGCCGCCCGGCGCGAGGCGCAGGAAGAGCGGCGCCAGATCGCGCTGATGGACCGCCTGCTCGTCATGGCCCCGCGCCTCGCGAGCACATGGGCCGAACTGGCCCCGCACGACCCGGCCGGGCTCGCTTTCGTCTGCCTCCGCCCGATCGACGCGCTGCTGTCCGCGGTGCCCGAGACCGACAGCGCCGACGTCGTGATGGTGCTCGGCGCGCACCGCTTGGGCGTCGAGCGGCTGCTGCTGACGGCCGCGGCACCGCGGCTCATCGCGGTCGTCCCGCCCGACGAGACCCCGGAGGAGTCGCCGACCGCGCTCAGCGTGCTGCAACGCGCCGCCGTCCCTGTGATCCGCGGCCGGGCCGTGACCGGACGCAACGTCGTCCCGATCGGCTCCCGGTCCACGCCGTCGCCCGGGGTGGCCAAGGCAGCAGAGCGATCCGGCCCGACGACGGTCGTCGCGACATAGGCTGAGCCCATGGCAGCGCACGAGGTAAGCCGGTTCGGACACGTCGAGCTCGCGGACATGCCCGACGACCTGCGGGAACGGATCGGGGCGATCGCCGAGAAGTCGGGCTTCGTGCCGAACCTCTTCCGCGCGCTGGGCAGGCGCCCCCGCGAGCTGCGGGCGTTCCTGGACTACCACGACGCGCTGATGGACTCGTCCGACGGCCTGTCGAAGGCCGAGCGCGAGCTCATCGTCGTCGCGACGTCCGGGGCGAACCACTGCACCTACTGCGTGGTCGCGCACGGCGCGATCCTGCGGGTGCGCACCAAGGACCCGGAGATCGCCGACCGCGTGGGCGTCAACCCCTACGGTGTCGAGCTCTCCCCGCGGGAGCGCGCGATCGTCGACCTGGCCCTGCTGATCGCCACCGAGTCGGCGTCGCTCACCGAGGCCGAGCTCGACGACGCCCGCGCCGCGGGCCTGTCCGACGAGGAGATCTGGGACATCGGCGCGATCACCGCGCTGTTCGCGATGTCCAACCGGCTGGCGCACCTGACCGCCTTGGTGCCCAACCCGGAGTTCTTCCTGATGGGCCGCCAGGCCCGCTGACGTTGCGGGCGGCCGCCCCGGCGGTCGACGTCGGCGTATCACGCACGTCAGTCGGTCGCCGGTCAGCCTCTGTTTCACGGCACGCCACCCGATCGTCACAATTGTGGACGGAGTTGCGGCCGCAACGCCCGCGCCATCTGCGCGTAACCTGACGCGGCGACTATTCGGGCATGTCGAACCTGTTCGGACGGCAGGCGGCGATCGTCTCCTACCGCCTCGGGATGGCGGACGGGGTGTCGGTCACTGCGACGCAGTGGGCGCGCGCGCTGCGGCGGTTGGGCATGCGCGTTCGGACGGTCGCGGGCGACGGACGGCCCGACGTCCTGGTTCGCTGTCTCGCGCTCGGATCGCGGCGGGCGCCGACGCGGCGCGAGCTGGCAGCCGTGCTCGACGACGTCGACCTCATCGTGGCCGACAACATCTGCTCGCTGCCGATGAACCGCGCCGTCGGCGAGGCGCTGGCCGACTATCTGCGGGGACGGCCCGCGGTGCTGCGCCACCACGACCTGCCGTGGGAGCGCGAGCAGTACGCCCACCTCAACCGCTGGCCGCCCGACGACCCGGCGTGGTGGCACGTGACGATCAACGAGATGGCGCGCCACTCGCTCGCCGTCCGCCGAGGGATCACGGCCACCACGATCTACCACGGCTTCGCCGAACGGCCGTGCCCCGAGCAGCGCGCCGCCGTCCGGCGCCGGATCCGCGTGGACGACGGCCCGCTCGTCCTGCAGCCGACCAGGGCCATCGCACGCAAGGGCATCGACGTCGGGCTCGCCCTCACCGCCGCGGTTGGCGGCACCTACTGGCTCACCGGCCCGGCCGAGGACGGCTACCAGGCCGATCTCGACGCTCTGCTGTCCGGCGGCGCCGTGGCCTACCGGCGTCGGCTGCCGTTCGGCGTGCAGATGGCCGGGGCCTACGCCGCGTGCGACGTGGTGGCGATGCCGTCGTCGTGGGAGGGGTTCGGGCTGCCGCTCATCGAGGCCGCGCTGCACCGGCGGCCGGTTGCGGTCGGGACGTTCCCGGTGGCCCGCGAGCTCGCGAGGTTCGGCTTCCGGTGGTTCGACGCCGCCGAGCCCGACCCGTTGCGGGCGTTCCTCGCCGATCCTGATACCGCACTCCTCGACCACAACGAGGCCGTCGCCCGCGCCCACTTCGGCATCGACGCGCTCGCCCGCCGTCTGGAGCTCCTGCTCTCGGGTGCGCGGATGTGCGCGCACTCCGGTGGCGCGGTGAGCGCGGCCGACCTCTGCACCTGCCTGAGCGCCTGACCCACCCGGCTCACAGCACCTTCGACAGGAAGATCTTCGTGCGCTCCTCCCGCGGGCTGCCCAGCACCTCGCGCGGATGCCCGGACTCGACGATCCGGCCGCCGTCCATGAAGACCAGCGTGTCGCCAACCTCTCGGGCGAACCCCATCTCGTGCGTCACCACGATCATGGTCATCCCGTCGCGCGCGAGCCCACGCATCACGTCGAGCACCTCGCCGACGAGCTCGGGGTCCAGCGCGGAGGTGGGCTCGTCGAACAGCATGAGCCGCGGCTCCATCGCCAGCGCGCGGGCGATCGCCACGCGCTGTTGCTGGCCGCCCGACAGCTGCACGGGATAGGTGCCCTGCTTGTCGCCCAGCCCCACCCGCTCGAGCAGAGCCGAGGCCTGGGCACGGCACGCGGCCCGCGGCGTGCCGAGCACCGTGCGGGGACCCTCCATCACGTTCTGTGCGGCCGTCATGTGCGGGAACAGGTGGAACCCCTGGAACACCATGCCGATGCCGCGGCGCTGGCGGGCGATCTCCGACTCACGCAGCTCGTGCAGCTTCCCGCCCGCTTCCCGGTAGCCGATCAGCTCGCCGTCGACGCGCATGGTGCCCGCGTCGATCCGCTCGAGGTGGTTCACGCACCGCAGAAAGGTCGACTTGCCCGACCCGGAGGGCCCGATCACGCAGGCGACCTCGCCGGGCTGCACGACCATGTCGATACCCCGCAGCACGGGAACCGAGCCGAAGCTCTTGTGGACACCTTGCGCCACCACCATCGGCGCCATCAGCTGCCTCCCACGGCGAATCCACGCCCAAACCGGCGCTCGATGAACATCTGCCCGATGGAGAGCGCCGAGGTCAACGCCAGGTACCACAGCGCGGCCACGATGAGCAGCGGGATGGTCTGGAACGTCCGCGAGTAGATCGTCTGCACCGCCACGGTCAGCTCGAAGTAGGCGATCACGACCACGAGTGAGGTCGTCTTGAGCATCGAGATGGTCTCGTTGCCTGTCGGCGGCACGATCACCCGCATCGCCTGAGGCAGCACGATCCGCCGCAGCGTCTGCGCCCGCGACAGGCCCAGCGCGCCCGCCGCCTCGCTTTGCCCGCGGTCGACCGACAGGATGCCGCCGCGCACGATCTCGGCCATGTAGGCGGCCTCGTTGAGCCCGAGCCCCAGCAGCGCCGCCGTGAACACCGAGACCACCGCGTTCGTGTCGAAAGAGACGAACGTGGGCCCGAACGGGATGCCGAGGCCCAGGCGCGGATAGAGCGACGCGAGGAAGTTCCAGAAGATCAGCTGCGTGATGAGCGGGGTGCCGCGGAAGAGCCAGATGTAGACGCCTGCCGACCCGGCGAGCACGGGGTTGGGCGACAGGCGCATCACCGCCAGCAGCACCCCGCCGATGATGCCGATCGCCATCGCCAGCACCGTCAGGATCAGCGTGTTGCGCAGGCCCCGCAACACCGGGTCGGAGAACAGGTACTGGCCGACGACGTCCCAGTGGAAGTTCGGGTTGGTCAGGAACGAGTGGACCAGCATCGCGACCACCACCGCGATCACCGCGATCGCGACCCAGCGGCCCGGATGCCGGACCGGCACGGCCTGGACGGGACGTGCCGGTCCGGCCTCCTGCTGGTCGGCGACCATCTCAGCCTGCCGCGTTGATCTTCGACTCGGGCACGGCGCCGCCTGCGACGGCCCACTTGTCGAGGATGGCCTTGTAGGTGCCGTCCGTGATCAGCGCCTGCACCGCGCCCTGGACGGCCTTGGCGTAGCTGCCGTCGCCCTTGGGCACGGCGATGCCGTACGGCGCGGTGTCGTAGGAGTCGCCGACGGCCGCCAGCTGTCCACCGGTCTGGGCCACCGCGTAATCGACCACCGGGGAGTCGGCGAGCATCGCCTGCGCGCGCTTGGCGGTCAACGCCAGCGTGACGTCGGTCTGGGCCTGGAACTGCGAGATGGTGATGGCAGGCTTACCCGCCTTCGTACAGGTGTCGCTGCGCGCGGTCAGGTCGTCGACCTGGACGGTGCCGCGCTGCGCCGCGATGGTCTTGCCGCACAGGTTGTCGATGGCCAGCCCCTCGGGGTTGCCCGCGAGAGTGGCCATCTTGGTGCCTGCGGAGAAATAGGTGACCATGTCGACCTCCTTCTCCCGGTCGGCGTTGTCGGTGAAGGAGGACATGCCCAGCTCGTACTTCTTGGCCCCGATGCCGGGCAGGATCCCGTCGAACGCGCTGTTCTGGAACTCGACGTTCGAGGCCCAGCTTCTGCCCGACGGCTTTGCCGAGGTCGACGTCCATCCCGATGATCGTGGTGCCGTCGGCGTCGACGAACTCGTTGGGGGCGTAGGAGGCGTCCGAGCCGACGACGATCTTGCCGTCGGCGGCGATGTCGGCCGGGACCAGCGCGGCCAACGCGGCGTCCTTCTGCACGGCCGGGATGGCCTGCGCCGACGGTGTGGCGCTTGTCGGCGTCGCCCCACTGCCGTTGCCGCCTGCGCCGCAACCAGCGAGGACGACGGAGAGCAGCACCGTAGCGGCGAGGCAGGGCACTGACGATGAACGGACGGGCACGAGCGACCTCCTATGGTGACGCAACAGGCTTATCGGGCGATGTTGTCACCTTCGACGCCACCTGCCGATCACTGTTGTGTGACATCACCCAGAGTGAGATCCCGGGATACGGTGGGCCCGACCGGACCACACCACCTGGAGGTTCCCATGGCTCTGATCAGGAATCTGGCCGTCCTCGCGGGCGCCGCGGAGGCAGCTCGTCGCTACGCCAAGAAGAACCCGGAGCAGGCGGCCAAGTTCGTCGACCAGGCCGCCCAGTTCGTCGACAAGCAGACCAAGGGCCGCTACTCCGGCCAGATCACCGGCGCGGCGCAGAAGGCAAAGTCCGTGGCGGGCATCCAGCGCCCGGAGGCAGGCCCCGCAGGTAACGGGCATGTGACGACCTGACCCGGAACCTCCCTGCGGGGTCCGTGCCAGGATGCGTGTCGACGGCGATGCGCGGTCGCCCCGACCGGGCGGCCGCGTACAGCCGGGAATCGGGCAGACGCCGGGCCACCAGCCGGGCGCACGTCCGTCGAGCGCGAGGAGGTCCGCAGTGTCCGTACCCCAACCCCCCTTTTCGCCCGCGTCGGTCCCCACCCCTGAGCAGGTCGTGGCCGGGCTCAAGGCGACCGACGAGGGCGGAGCGGATCTCGTCCAGCTGCTGACGCCGGAAGGCGAGCGCGTGGCCGACGAGCGCTTCGACTCCTACGCCGGTGACATCGGCGCGGAAGAGCTGCAGGCGCTCTACCGCGACATGGTGTTGGTGCGGCGCTTCGACCGCGAGGCCAACGCCCTGCAACGCCAGGGCCAGCTCGGCATCTGGGTGCCGCTCCTGGGCCAGGAGGCCGCGCAGATCGGCGCGGGGCGGGCGCTCGAGCCGCAGGACATGGCGTTCCCGTCCTACCGGGAGCACGGCGTGGCGTGGTGTCGGGGGATCGACCCCACCGAGCTGTTGGGGATCTTCCGCGGCACCGACCACGGCAGCTGGGACCCGAAAGCCACCCGCTTCCACCTCTACACGATCGTCATCGGCAACCAGTGCCTGAACGCCACCGGCTACGCGATGGGGCAGAAGTTCGAGTCGAAGGTGGGCGAGGGTCCGGACGCGGAGGCCACGATCTGCTTCTTCGGCGACGGCGCCACCAGCCAGGGCGACGTCCACGAAGGCTTCGTGTGGGCCGCGGTCTACGACGCGCCCGTCGTCTTCTACTGCCAGAACAACCAGTGGGCGATCTCCGAGCCCACCGAGCGGCAGACCCGCATCCCGCTGTACAAGCGGGCGCAGGGCTACGGCTTCCCCGGCATCCGGGTCGACGGCAACGACGTGCTCGCCTGCCTCGCCGTCACCCGCTGGGCGCTGGAGGAGTGCCGCACTGGCAACGGTCCGGTCCTCATCGAGGCGTTCACCTACCGGATGGACGCGCACACCACCTCCGACGACCCCACGCGCTACCGCCTGGCGGGCGAGCTGGAGCTGTGGAAGCTGAAGGACCCGATCGAGCGCGTGCGCGTGCACCTCGTCCGGTCGCTCGGCGTCGACCAGGAGTTCTTCGACGGGGTGCAAACCGAGTCCGACGAGCTGGCCGCGAGGTTCCGCCGGTTCTGCATCGACATGCCCCCGCCTGCGGCGGACCGGATGTTCTCCGAGGTCTACGCGGAGGAGTCGCCGCTGGTGGCGGCCCAGCGGGAGGAGTACCTGGCCTACCGCGCCTCCTTCGAGGCCGAGGGGTCGCTCGCGGGCCCGAGCGCGGGCGGTGCGTGACATGCCGACGTTGACCTTGGCCAAGGCGTTGGGCGACGGGATGCGCGCCGCGATGGAGCGCGACCCGAAGGTGATCGTGATGGGGGAGGACGTCGGCAAGCTCGGCGGCGTCTTCCGCGTCACCGACGGCCTGCAGAAGGACTTCGGCGAGCAGCGCGTGCTCGACACCCCACTGGCCGAGTCGGGAATCATCGGCACGGCCATCGGCCTCGCGATCCGCGGGTTCCGGCCGGTGTGCGAGATCCAGTTCGACGGGTTCGTGTTCCCCGGCTACGACCAGATCGTCTCGCAGCTGGCGAAGCTGCACTTCCGGTCGCAGGGCAGGGTGGCCATGCCGGTCGTCGTACGGATCCCCTTCGGCGGTGGAATCGGCGCGGTCGAGCACCACAGCGAGTCGCCGGAGGCGCTGTTCGCGCACGTCGCCGGGCTCAAGGTGGTGGCGTGCTCCAACCCGGTCGACGCATACTGGATGATCCAGCAGGCGATCGCGAGCGACGATCCGGTGATCTTCTTCGAGCCGAAACGGCGGTACTGGGAGAAGGCGGAGGTCGACCCGTCCGCGACGCCGCCCCCGCTGCACGTCTCGCGGGTGGTCCGGCCGGGGTCCACGCTCACGCTCGTCGGGTACGGGCCGGTGGTCAAGACGTGCCTCGACGCGGCCACTGCGGCGGCAGAGGAGGGCCACGACCTCGAGGTGATCGACCTGCGCACGCTGTCGCCGCTGGACCTCGGCCCCGTTGTCGCGTCGGTCCGTCGGACGGGGCGGCTCGTGGTCGTCGCGGAGGCGCCGTCTGAGGTGTCGGTGGCCGCCGAGGTGGCTGCGCAGGTGCAGGAGCGGTGCTTCCACTCCCTGGAGGCGCCGGTGCTGCGGGTGACCGGCTTCGACACGCCCTACCCGCCGTCGAAGTGCGAGGACGACTACCTCCCCGACCTCGACCGCGTACTCGACGCCGTCGACCGCTCGATGGCGTGGTGAGGGACGTGCTTCTTCGTGGGCTGGGCGCGGGTGGAGGGGCGCGGGGATGAGACGCGAGTTCGCCATGCCCGACGTGGGCGAGGGGCTGACCGAGGCCGAGGTCGTCACGTGGAACGTGGCCGTCGGCGACACCGTCACGGTCAACCAGATCCTGTGCGAGATCGAGACGGCCAAGGCGGCGGTGGAGCTCCCGTCCCCGTTCGCGGGGACGGTGGGCGAGCTGCTGGCCAAGCCGGGCGAGGCGATCGCGGTGGGCACCCCGATCATCGTGATCGAGACGGCCGAGGCCGCGCCGGGCGGGGCTGGAGGGGTTGTCGGCGCTGGAGGGGCGGGCGTGGGTCGGCACGCGGCGGCGCAGGCAGGCCCGGCCGGGACGGGCGCGGGCGGCGGGGCGGCGGCGCCCGCAGCGGGCCGCGCGGCGGTGGTGTCCGCAGCGGGCCGCGCGGCGGCGGCGGGCGCAGCGGGCCGCGCCGATCAGGCTGACCAGCGCGGGGCGAAGATCGGGGAGGCCGGGGCGGACGGCCGGATCGCCACGCTCGTGGGCTACGGCCCCCGCCCCGGCTCCGTTACCCGCAGACCCCGCCGCGCGGCGCCCGGCGGTCCCCGGGTGGGGGAGGGCGCTGGGGCTGGACCGCGCCCCGGATCGCAGCAGGGTGACACCGCTGCTACCCAGCCGCAGCAGGGTGACACCGCTACTACCCAGCCGCAGCCGGGTGACACCGCTCCAACCCCGCCGTCCACCCCGGTCACCGCCAACCCTGCCCTGCCCGCCACCACCGCGCCCTCGGCAACGGCGCGCACGGTGCCGCTGGCCAAGCCTCCGGTGCGCAAGCTGGCGCGTGATCTGGGCGTCGACCTGCACGAGGTCATGCCGTTCCGCGCGGATGGCGTCATCACCCGCGACGACGTGCAGGCGCACGCGCGCGGTAGCGTGCGGGCACAGACTCCCGTGGCGTCGCAGGCCCAGGTCGGCCCCGGACTGCGGCGCGAGCCGATCCGGGGGGTCCGCAAGGCCACCGCCGCGGCGATGGTGGCGAGCGCGTTCACGGCGCCACACGTCACCGAGTTCCTCACCGTGGACGTCACGGAGACGATGGCGCTGCGCGAACGCCTCCGCAACGCCCGAGAGTTCGCAGACGTGAAGCTCACCCCGATGGCGTTCGTCGCGAAGGCGATGTGCCTTGCGGCCCGGCGCACCCCGGAGGTGAACTCACGCTGGGACGAGGCGGCAGCCGAGATCGTCTTCTACGACCGCGTCCAGCTCGGCATCGCCGCCGCCACACCACGCGGGCTGATCGTGCCGAAGATCCGCGACGCCGACACGCTCACCTTCCACGAGCTCGCCGCCGCGCTCGGTGAGCTGACGGCGACCGCGCGGGCGGGGAAGACACAGCCTGCCGATCTCGTCGGCGGCACGATCACGATCACCAACGTGGGCGTGTTCGGCGTCGACACCGGCACACCGATCCTCAACCCCGGCGAGGCGGCGATCTTGGCCGTCGGCTCGATCAAGCAGGCGCCGTGGGTGGTCGAGGGCGCACTGGCCGTGCGCACGGTGTGCCAGCTCTCGCTGTCGTTCGACCATCGGCTGGTCGACGGCGAGCAAGGCAGCCGATTCCTCGCCGACGTCGGCGCGTTGCTGGAAGACCCGGGGCGGGCCTTGACCTTCTGAGCGCCCATCCGCTGACCGTGATGGCGCAGAGTGCGACGTTCCCGGTGATCCAACCCCGATAACCTCGCCCTCGACGTGATCTCCGGCTGCTTGTGACAACAGCGGGCACCAGCCTGTGCGCGTCGCAGACGGTCAGCCAGGTGGCCAGCTCGGAAACTTCGGCGGTCACTCCGACGTTGTAGAGGCATGCAGTTCGTGCTCCTGTACCTCGTGGTCGAGATCGTCGCGCTCGTCGCGCTCGGGTCCGCGATCGGGCTCGGATGGACGCTGCTTGTGTTGCTCGTCAGCGCGATCCTGGGAATGTGGCTCGCCCGCCGTGAAGGTGTGCGCGCCGCGCACGCCATCGCCGAGGCCGTCACGCAGCGACGGCTCGCCCACGCCGAGGTCACCGACGGGATGCTCGTGGCCGCAGGCGGCGTACTGCTGTTCGTACCGGGTCTGGTCACCGACCTCGCGGGCCTCCTGCTCCTGCTTCCGCCTGTGCGCCACGTTGTCCGCAACCGTCTCGTGCGCGTGGCGGAGGCGCGGCTCCCGGAGCTGCGCACTGCCCGCATCCGATCCGGCGCCACCATCATCGACGGCGATGTCGTCGCCCCTCGCCGCGATGCCCCGGTCATCGAGAGCCCGGCCGCCCCCCGCGGCTGACCCGCCCGCCCGTTTCGGCACCTCGCAGACCGTGCGGTGACTTCGCAGGTGGCCGGGCCTCTGCGACGACGCCAGAAGATCTGCGACGTTGGGGACGAGCGAGCCCCAACCCGCCAGCGCCTGCCCACCTCGCAGACCGTGTGGTGACTTCGCAGGTGGCCGAACCCAACGCCGGTTACTGAGGGTGGGACGTCCGGCAGCTGATCGTTGCCTGGACCAGACGGCACCCAAGCTGTGATGATCGCTGACTGAAGGGGTGCACACCGGCGAAGTGCGCACAGTCAGCGGGGCCCCGCAAGAACCGCACGCTCGACCCGGTCGCCACGGTGATCGCCGTGAGTGGTGCCAAGAGTGCGGCGGTGCGCCACCGACACCACTCTCGACGATCATGGCCCGGCTGCGGGCCTCCCGGTGGACGGTGATCGCCAAAATTGTGACATAACGGCCATATGTGGCCCTCATGTCACACAACCGGCGATCAAGTGCTCGGCAGCAGGCCAACTAGGCGATCGCGGGCCACCGGCGGACCGTCAGAAGCGCAGCCGCCACCGACAACCCCGCTACGACCGACCCGAGATCAAGACCATCTGACGCGCCGCTCCTGCCCTGAAGTAACCGGCATTGTGGCCGAACGTCTGCGAGGACGCCAGAAGGTCTGCGACGTCGGGACGGGCGAGCCGCAACCGGCCCAGCGACACCCGACGCCGACGCGGCCCGACCCAACCCCCGCCCGGCCAGGGACCACCCGGCATCGCCCACCCGGCCCCGCCCCCCTGCCCGCCCACCTCGCAGGCGAACCGCAATCCGGCCCAGCGCCCACCCGGCCCCGCCCCGCGCTCAGCCCGCCCACCTCACAGACCGCGTGGTGTCCTCACAGGTGGCCCGAACCCCTGTGACGACACCACAAGGTCTGCGATGTCGCAGGCGAACCGCAATCCGGCCCAGCGCCCACCCGGCCCCGCCCCGGCCCGGCGCTGCCCCGCCCCGCCCCGCCCGCCCCGGCCCGGCGCTGCCCCGCCCCGCCCCGCCCATGCCCGCCCACCTCGCAGACGTCGCGACGAGCGAACCGCAGGTGAGGCCCGTCACCGCTGTGTTGGGCATGTCGGGGGCGCGGGCTAGCCTGTGCCCGGCCGCCGAGGTGCGCCCCCACAGGGCGGCGGAGGGAGTGGTCATGGGTGCAACACGGCCCGCGCGGCTGGCCGTCGGCGTGGTGTCCGCGGGACGCGTCGGATCCGTCGTCGGTGCCGCATGGGCCGCAGCCGGGCATCACATCGTCGCCACGTCCGGCGTCTCCCGGGAGTCGGTGCGGCGGGCCGAGGCCCTGCTGCCCGGTGTCCCCCTGCTTCCCCCCGACGAGGTGGCGGCCCAGGTCGATCTCGTCCTGCTCGCCGTGCCCGACGACGTACTGCCCGGGCTCGTCCGCGGCCTCGTCGCCGCCGGGAGCTTCCGCGCGGGCCAGATCGTGGTGCACACCTCCGGCGCCCACGGCGTCGCGGTCCTCGCCCCGGCCGCCGAGCGCGGCGTGCTCCCGCTGGCCCTGCATCCGGTGATGACGTTCACCGGCCGGGCGGAGGACGTCACCCGGCTCCGTGGCGCGAGCGTCGGCGTCACGGCCACGTCCGACGACGAGGCGGGGTGGAGTGTCGGCGAGGCGCTCGTTGTGGAGATGGGCGCCGATCCGGTGCGCATCCAGGAGGCGGTGCGGCCGCTGTACCACGCGGCGCTGGCGCACGGGGCCAACCATCTCGTGACGCTCGTGCGCGACTGCGTCGACATCCTCGATGCCGCGGGCGTCCAATACCCGGAGCGGCTCGTCGCGCCCCTGCTCTCGGCCGCGCTGGACAACGCGCTGCGCCACGGCGACCGTGCGCTCACCGGCCCCGTTGCGCGTGGCGACGCCGGCACCGTCCGCACCCATCTGCGCGTGCTCACCGAGGCCGACCCCGACATCGCCGCCGCCTACCGGGCCATGGCCCTGCGCGCTGCGCACCGGGCTTCGGCAGCGGGGCTGCTGCCCGAGCACGCGGCCAAGGACGTGCTGGCCACGTTGGAAGACACGGCATGACCGCGCGATCAACACCACGGCCCCCCACCCCAGCCGCGCCACCGGCGCAGCAGCACACCCCCACCGCACCGATCCCGATCAAGGAGCACTCGGCATGACCGCTCCTCGCACGGCCAGGGGCTACTCCACAGGCGAGCTCACCGTGCACCGCACACCGGAGGGCATCGCCGCGGTGTCTCGCGCGCTGCGGGTCGCGGGACGCCGGGTGCTGCTCGTCCCCACGATGGGGGCGTTGCATGACGGCCACCGTGAGCTGATCCGGCACGCGAGACGGGCGCCCGGCTCCACCGTGATCGCGGTCTCGATCTTCGTGAACCCCCTCCAGTTCGGCGCGGGGGAGGACCTCGACCGCTACCCCCGCCCGCTGGAGGCCGACCTCGACGCCTGCCGAGCAGAAGGCGTCGAGCTGGTGTTCACCCCGGGCGTCGAGGACATGTACCCCGCGGGTGCCGACACCACCGTCGCCCCTGGTCCACTGGCCACCGAGCTGGAGGGGGCGGTGCGACCAGGGCACTTCGCGGGCGTGCTCACCATCGTGTCCAAGCTGTTCCACATCATTGCGCCCGATGTCGCGTACTTCGGCGAGAAGGACTACCAGCAGCTCGTCCTTATCCAAAAGATGGTGCGCGATCTCGACTTCTTCGTTTCGATCGTCGGCGTCCCCATCGTGCGCGAACCGGACGGCCTGGCGCTTTCCTCGCGCAACGTCTACCTGACCCCGGACGACCGCGCGCGCGCCCTGGTGCTCCAACGGGCCCTGCGGACGGGCGCGAGCGTCTCCGCCCACGGCCCAGACGCCGTGCTGGAATCCGCCAGGGCCGTGCTGGCCGAGGAGCCCGCCGTGGCGGTCGACTACCTCGAGCTGCGCGCCCCGGACCTCGGCCCGGCCCCCGCATCCGGGCAGGCCCGGCTGCTGGTCGCCGCCAAGGTCGGCACCACGCGGCTGATCGACAACGTCGCGGTACGGCTGTAGATGCTGCTCTGCATCGACATCGGCAACACCCAGATCGCACTCGGCCTCTATGCCGAAGGCAACGAGGACGACGCGCGCCCGCCGCTCGTGCGCGATTGGCGGATGCGCACCGACCCGCGGATGACCGTCGACGAGCTGCAGGTGGCGATCGGGGGCATGCTCGGCCGCCGCTTCGCCGAGGAGGTCACGGGTGTGGCGGCGCTGTCGACCGTGCCCACCCTGCTGCGGGAGCTGCGCCTGCTCGTCGAGCGCCGCGACGAGCCCTCGATCGTGGTCGGGCCGGGCGTCCGCACCGGCGTGCCGCTGCTCGTGGACAACCCGCGTGAGGTCGGCGCCGACCGCGTCGTGAACACCCTCGCCGCCCACCGGCTGTTCGACACGGCGTGCGTGGTTGTCGACTTCGGAACGTCCACCAACATCGACGTCGTCTCCCGCAAAGGCGAGTTCCTCGGCGGCGCGCTGGCGCCCGGCATCGAGATCTCGATGGAGGCGCTGGCCACGCGGGCCGCGGCGCTGCGCACAGTGGAGCTGGTGCGGCCGCGGTCGGTCATCGGCAAGAACACGGTCGAGTGCCTCCAGGCGGGGGTGCTCTACGGCTTCGCCGGGCAGGTGGACGGGCTGGTGCACCGCATCCTCGACGAGCTGGGGCCCGCCGAGGGCCCGGTCACCGTGCTGGGCACGGGCGGACTTGCGCCGCTGATGGCAGGCGAGTCGGAGACGATCACCGAGTTCGTGCCGGACCTGACGCTGTTGGGACTGCGCCTGACTTACCTGCGCAACGTGCGCACGACCTCGGTCACCATGGGTAGCGTGAACGCGCCCCCCGACGTCTCCGGCCGCTCGGCGAGGTAGGTACGCAGCCGCGCGAGGCCCGCCTCGCGCTTGGCGGGATCGGCGACGAGCGCCCAGGAGTGGGTGGCGATCGCGGCGACCAGCCCGTCGATCGTGGTGGGCATCGGGTTGGGGAACCGGTGGGCCTCGGGCGGTCCGAACGCGGCGTTGCGGGGAAAGGCGTCCTCCCGAGTCGAGCCGACCCTGGGCTGCTCCTCCGGGTGGAGCGCGCGCTGGTAGCCGCGCACCCACTCGACGGAGTCGTCGTCGCCGTTCCACAGCACCGCGAGCACGCCGCCCGGCCGCAGCACCCGCGCGATCTCCGGCTCGGTGCGGACGCGGTCGAACCAGTGCCACGCCGTCCCGACCACCACCGCGTCGACGGCGGCGTCGGCCAGCGGGATCCGCTCCGCGCTGCCGTCGCGAGCGTCGACGCCCGGGTGGTCGGCCCGGAACTGGGCCAGCATCGCCGGGTCGGGGTCGACGGCCGTCACCCGTACGCCGGGCCGTCGCAGCAGCGGGTCGGTGAGCTTGCCGGTGCCCGCGCCGAGGTCCAGCACGTCGCCTCCCGGCGCCTGCGCCAACGCCCAGTCGAGCGCGGCGGCGGGGTAGCCGGGGCGGTGACGGGCGTACTCGGCGGCCACCGCGCCGAAGGACCGGGCGCGCTCTGCCATACCCGCGAGCCTAGGTCGGCCCGGCCCGGCCCCGCCGTCCCCCCGGCCCCGCCGCAGACGAGGATCGGCACGTCCGGATGAACCTGAGCGGGGTTTCACCGCGGCCGAGCCCCGCTCCTGTCGCGCTCGGGCGATGTGTGCGCGGCGATGTGGCCCAACCTGGGGCGTCGGGATCCTGGCGACTCCCCGGCCCGTCGCGGCGATGACGTGCATGCACGCTAGCGTTGGTGCGTGTGAGCAACCAACCTCCTGCCCCCGGCCTGCCCGAGCAGATGCGGGTGCGCCGGGCCAAGCGGGCGGACATGCTCGCCGCGGGGCGCGAGGCCTACCCCGTCGCCGTCGAGCGCACCCACAGCCTCGCGCAGATCCGCGCCGCCCACCCCGACCTGCCGCCCGACACCGCCACCGGCGAGCAGGTCGGGATCACCGGCCGGGTGATGTTTCTGCGCAACACCGGCAAGCTCTGCTTCGCCACCCTCCGTGAAGGCGACGGCACCGAGCTGCAGGCGATGCTCTCGCTCGCATCGGTCGGCGAGGACGAGCTGGCGCGATGGAAGGCCAGCGTCGACCTCGGCGACCACGTCTTCGTCCACGGCGAGGTGATCACCTCCCGCCGTGGCGAGCTCTCCGTGATGGCCGATGCGTGGGCGATGGCCGCGAAGGCCGTCCGGCCGCTGCCGAACGTGCACAGCGAGCTGTCCGAGGAGACCCGGGTCCGCCAGCGCTATGTCGATCTCATCGTGCGCCCGCAGGCCAGGGAGATGGTGCGCCGCCGAGCCACGGTCGTGCGCACGCTGCGCGACGTGCTGCACGGGCGCGACTTCGTCGAGGTCGAGACGCCGATGCTGCAGTTGCTGCACGGCGGCGCGACCGCGCGACCCTTCGTCACCCACGCCAACGCGCTGGACCAGGATCTGTACCTGCGCATCGCCCCGGAGCTATTTCTCAAGCGCACGGTGGTCGGCGGTGTGGAACGGGTCTTCGAGATCAACCGCAACTTCCGTAACGAGGGCATCGACTCCTCTCACTCGCCCGAGTTCGCGATGTTGGAGGCCTATCAGGCCTACGCGACCTACGATGACATGGCGGAGCTGACGCGCACGCTCGTCCAGGAGTCCGCGCGCGCGGTCTTCGGTTCCACGATCGTCGAGCATGCGGACGGAACGTCACATGACCTAGGCGGGGAGTGGCGATCGATCACGTTGCATGACGCCGTGTCGGAAGCGGTGGATACCGAAGTGACACCTGAGACAAGCGTCGAGGAACTGCGCAAGCTTGCCGACGCCCATGACGTCGAGCTGGGGGATTCTCCGACCGCGGGCGAGATCGTGCTCGACCTTTTTGAGAAGCTTGTCGAGCGCACGCTCTCGGCGCCGACGTTCGTCCGTGACTACCCGGTCGAGGTGCGCCCGCTCACCCGCCAACACCGCAGCGATCCGCGACTCGCCGAAGCGTGGGATCTCGTCATCTTCGGCACAGAGTTGGCTACCGGCTACTCTGAGCTGGTCGATCCGGTCATCCAGCGTGAACGGCTCACCGAACAGTCGTTGCGGGCCGCGGCCGGTGATCCCGAGGCGATGCAGCTCGACGAGGACTTCATCAGGGCCATGGAGTACGGGATGCCCCCCTCGGGTGGGATCGGAATGGGGGTCGATCGGCTCCTCATGTCGCTCACCGGGCTGGGGATCCGGGAAACGATTCTGTACCCTCTTGTGCGAAACGAGTAGTGGCGGCTCGACAACGGTTCATCAATGGAGATATCGTCAACCCCGTCCCCTCAGGTAAATCGCACGAAAGTTGGAGGGCTGCGGCGGTGGCGCAGATCCAGGAGATCCGGCTGATCGACGATCTCGACGGCCAGGTGGCCGACGAGACAGTCGAGTTCGGTATCGACGGCAAGAGTTACGAGATCGATCTGTCAACGGCGAATGCGAGCAAGTTGCGCGATGCGCTCGCGGAGTTCGTCGGTTCGGCCCGCCGGGCAGGTGGGCGGGCAAAGCGCGCGGTGGCTGCTGCACCGGTTCGCCGGGCCTCGGTCGACCGGGAGCAGAACCAGGCGATCAGGGAATGGGCGCGCACCCACAAGATGAAGGTGTCCGATCGTGGACGCATCCCCAGCGAGGTGCTGGAGGCCTATCACCAGGCGAACTAGTTCGCCCTGAGCGAAGGGGCCCGCGCGGGGCGCGCGGGCCCTTCTTGCTGTGGGGACGCCGTTCCACCCGGCGATGAGCACGGCGGCGGTCCGCCGCGTGGGCAGCGGAGACGGCGGTGAGCGCCGGTTCACCGCATGCGCCAGAGGCGTAGACCCCCCAACAGCCGATACAGTGGTGTGAGGCGTACGCGGCGCAGCGGCGTCAGGCGTTGCCGTGCGTTCATGCGCAGTAGGCGAGGAGATCGAATGTTCGAGAGGTTCACCGACCGAGCGAGGCGGGTTGTCGTCCTGGCGCAAGAAGAAGCCAGGATGCTCAACCACAACTACATCGGCACCGAGCACATCCTCCTCGGCCTCATCCACGAGGGCGAGGGCGTGGCCGCGAAGGCCCTGGAGTCCCTCGGGATCGCTCTGGAGGGCGTCCGCCAGCAGGTCGAAGAGATCATCGGCCAGGGCCAGCAGGCGCCGAGCGGGCACATCCCGTTCACGCCACGGGCCAAGAAGGTGCTGGAGCTGTCCCTGCGCGAAGCGCTGCAGCTCGGCCACAACTACATCGGCACCGAGCACATCCTGCTCGGTCTCATCCGCGAGGGCGAGGGCGTCGCGGCGCAGGTCCTGGTCAAGCTGGGAGCCGACCTCAACCGCGTCCGCCAGCAGGTGCTGCAGCTGCTGTCGGGCTACCAGGGCAAGGAGCCCGCAGAGGGATCCTCGGGTGGCCGTGGCGAAGGCACGCCGTCGTCGTCGCTGGTGCTCGACCAGTTCGGCCGCAACCTCACCCAGTCCGCCCGCGAGGGCAAGCTCGACCCGGTGATCGGCCGCGAGAAGGAGATCGAGCGGGTCATGCAGGTCCTGTCGCGGAGGACCAAGAACAACCCCGTTCTGATCGGCGAGCCCGGCGTCGGCAAGACCGCCGTCGTCGAGGGGCTGGCCCAAGGCATCGTCAAGGGCGAGGTGCCCGAGACGCTCAAGGACAAGCAGCTCTACACGCTGGACCTGGGCTCATTGGTCGCGGGCTCCCGCTACCGCGGTGACTTCGAGGAGCGCCTCAAGAAGGTCCTCAAGGAGATCCGCACGCGCGGAGACATCATCCTGTTCATCGACGAGCTGCACACGCTCGTCGGCGCGGGCGCAGCCGAGGGCGCGATCGACGCGGCGTCGATCCTCAAGCCGATGCTGGCCCGCGGCGAGCTGCAGACGATCGGCGCCACCACGCTCGACGAGTACCGCAAGTACGTCGAGAAGGACCCGGCGCTGGAGCGGCGCTTCCAGCCCATCCAGGTGGGCGAGCCATCCGTCACGCACACGATCGAGATCCTCAAGGGCCTGCGCGACCGGTACGAGGCGCACCACCGCGTCACGATCACCGATCCGGCGCTGGTCGCGGCGGCCACACTGGCCGACCGCTACATCTCCGACCGGTTCCTGCCCGACAAGGCCATCGACCTCATCGACGAGGCGGGCGCGCGCATGCGCATCCGCCGCATGACCGCGCCGCCGGACCTGCGCGAGTTCGACGAGAAGATCGCCAACGTCCGGCGCGACAAGGAGTCGGCGATCGACGCGCAGGACTTCGAGCGCGCCGCGCACCTGCGCGACTCGGAGAAGCAGCTGCTCGCGCAGAAGGGCGAGCGGGAGAAGCAGTGGAAGTCCGGTGATCTGGACGTCGTCGCCGAGGTCGACGACGAGCAGATCGCCGAGGTGCTCGCCAACTGGACCGGGATCCCCGTCTTCAAGCTCACCGAGGAGGAGACCACCCGTCTGCTCCGCATGGAGGAGGAGCTGCACAAGCGGATCATCGGCCAGGAGGAGGCCGTCAAGTCGGTGTCGCAGGCGATCCGCCGCACGCGGGCGGGCCTGAAGGACCCGAAGCGCCCGTCGGGCTCGTTCATCTTCGCAGGCCCGTCCGGCGTGGGTAAGACGGAGCTTTCGAAGGCGCTGGCCAACTTCCTGTTCGGCGAGGACGACGCGCTCATCCAGATCGACATGGGCGAGTTCCACGACCGCTACACCGCCTCGCGCCTCTTCGGTGCCCCTCCCGGGTACGTCGGGTACGAGGAGGGCGGCCAACTCACCGAGAAGGTGCGCCGCAAGCCGTTCTCAGTGGTGCTGTTCGACGAGATCGAGAAGGCGCACCAGGAGGTCTACAACACCCTCCTGCAGGTGCTGGAGGACGGTCGCCTGACCGACGGCCAGGGCCGCACGGTCGACTTCAAGAACACCGTCATCATCTTCACCTCGAACCTGGGCACCCAGGACATCTCCAAGGCGGTCGGGCTCGGTTTCGCCCAGAGCAACGACGCGGCCTCGGACTACGAGCGGATGAAGAACAAGGTCAACGACGAGCTGAAGAAGCACTTCCGCCCGGAGTTCCTCAACCGCATCGACGACATCGTGGTGTTCCACCAGCTCACCGAGGGCCAGATCATCATGATGGTCGACCTCATGATCACCCGGGTCGAGGGGGCGCTGGCCAACAAGGACATGGCCATCGAGCTCACCCCGGCCGCGAAGGGCCTGCTGGCCCGCCGCGGGTTCGACCCGGTGCTGGGCGCGCGGCCGCTGCGCCGCACGATCCAGCGCGAGATCGAGGACCAGCTGTCGGAGAAGATCCTCTTCGGCGAGATCGAGCCGGGCCAGATCGTCCTCGTGGATGTCGAGGGCCTCGACCCGAACGCCACCGAGGGCTCACGCGCCGCCGACGAAAAGGCCAAGTTCACCTTCCGCGGTGAGCCGAAGCCGAGCCTCGTCCCCGACGCTCCGCCGGTCGACATGGCGAAGTCCGGCGAGGAGTAACCCTCCCGCCCAGAACGCAGAACGGCCCCGCTCGGACACTTCGGGCGGGGCCGTTCGCCGTCCAGGGTGAGTCGGGCGATCCGACACGGCGAGTCGGGCATTTCAACACGGTGAGTCGAGACGATCCGACACGGCGAGTCAGGCATTCTCAACACGGTGAGTCGGACGATCCGACACGGCGAATGGCGGGTGGATCAGCGCGTGACCGGGCGGAGCACACGGCCCGATCGCGGCGGTGATCACCAGAAGTGGTGCCAGAGGTGCAGCGATGAACGGCCGACACCACCCCCGGCGATCACGGATGCCCCGAGTAGGCCTTACGGCGGGGTGGCGCCGAGGAACGCCATCGCCAGCACCGAGTGCGTGGCGGACGCGGCGGCACGGAAGGCGCAGCAGCGGGCCTTCGGCCAGGGGCTCCAGCAGCCCCTCGTCGCCTTCGGCCAGCAGCCCCTCGTCGCCTTCGGCCAGCGGCACCCGATCGCCCGCGGCCGGCAGCTCGATCCGCGGCGGAAGCCAGCCGAGCGGCTGCGCGGCCAGCACCCCCCGATGGGCGACAGCAGTGCGCCCGGCGCGTCTCGCAGGCCGATGAGGTGCGGCAGGTTGCGGGAGAGCAGCCGTGCCCGACGCGCTCGGCGCGGGCGGCGAGCGAGCGGCGCCATGTGGCCGACACGACGCCCCGCGGCACCGTCGCGGGCTCGTCGCCATTCAGAACAGCGTCCTGGGCACGAGCCACCTGCGTCCGGTCGACGACGCCCGCGCGCCCAGAATCCGTTGCGGCCCGCAATCCGGGCAACCCCGCACTAGCGGAACGGTCACGTCATTCACTCCGCACGCGCGTGCAACCTTCATGCAACCCCCAGCCGCTTAACATTGACGACATCTATCCTCAACGAGGTGGAAGGACCCACGAGATGGCCAAGTACGCGGCTCCGGGTACGGACGGCAGCGTTGTCAGCTTCAAGCCCCGCTACGAGAACTTCATCGGAGGCGAATACGTCGCTCCGGTCAAGGGGCAGTACTTCGAGAACCCGACGCCGATCACGGGTGAGACGTTCACCGAGGTCTCGCGCAGCACCGCGGAGGACGTCGAGCTCGCCCTCGACGCCGCGTGGGCCGCGGCACCGGCGTGGGGCAAGACGTCAGTCACCGAACGGGCGAACATCCTCAACAAGATGGCCGACCGCATCGAAGCGAACCTGGAGGCGGTCGCGATCGCCGAGAGCTGGGAGAACGGCAAGGCGTGCCGCGAGACCCTGGCCGCTGACATCCCGCTCGCGATCGACCACCTGCGCTACTTCGCAGGCGCGATCCGCGCGCAGGAAGGCAGCCTGTCGCAGATCGATGAGGACACGGTCGCCTACCACTTCCACGAGCCGCTCGGCGTCGTCGGGCAGATCATCCCGTGGAACTTCCCGATCCTCATGGCGATCTGGAAGCTGGCCCCCGCGATCGCCGCGGGCAACGCCGTTGTGCTCAAGCCCGCCGAGCAGACCCCGGCGTCGATCCACGTGCTCAACGAGCTGGTCGCCGACCTGCTGCCGCCAGGCGTGCTGAACATCGTCAACGGCTTCGGTGTGGAGGCGGGCAAGCCGCTGGCGTCGAACAAGCGCATCCGCAAGATCGCCTTCACGGGTGAGACGACGACCGGCCGCCTGATCATGCAGTACGCGTCGGAGAACCTCATCCCGGTCACGTTGGAGCTGGGCGGCAAGAGCCCCAACGTCTTCTTCGACGACGTGGCCAGCGCCAACGACGCGTTCTACGACAAGGCGCTGGAGGGCTTCGCGATGTTCGCCCTCAACCAGGGCGAGGTGTGCACCTGCCCGTCGCGCGCGCTCATCCAGGGCGGCATGTACTCCGACTTCCTGGAGCAGGCCGTCAAGCGCACCGAGCAGATCAAGCAGGGCAACCCGCTCGACACCGACACGATGATCGGCGCCCAGGCCTCGAACGACCAGTTCGAGAAGATCCTCAGCTACATCGACATCGGCCGCAAGGAGGGCGCGAAGGTCCTCACCGGTGGCGACAAGTCCGACCTCGGCGGCGAACTGTCGGGTGGCTACTACGTCCAGCCGACGGTCTTCGAGGGCAACAACTCGATGCGGGTCTTCCAGGAGGAGATCTTCGGCCCGGTCGTCTCGGTCTCGCGTTTCTCCGACTACGACGACGCCATCAAGATCGCCAACGACACCTTGTACGGGCTGGGTGCCGCAGTGTGGTCGCGTGACGGCAACACCGCCTACCGCGCGGGACGCGACATCCAGGCGGGCCGGGTGTGGGTGAACAACTACCACTCCTACCCCGCGCACGCGGCGTTCGGTGGCTACAAGCAGTCCGGCGTGGGTCGCGAGAACCACAAGATGATGCTGGACCACTACCAGAACACGAAGAACCTCCTGGTCAGCTATTCGCAGAACGCCCAGGGCTTCTTCTGACATGGGATACTTCTGAGATGACCGAGCTCGCGAGCGAATCGTCTGTCCAGGCGCAGGTGTCGGCGCAGCCGGAGGCACCGGTCGCTGAAGTGCCGGAGTCCGGCACCGCGCGGGTGGCGCTCACGCCCGCGGCGGCGGACCTCCTCGCGAAGCTGACCGAGATCCACGGGCCGCTGATGTTCCATCAGTCAGGAGGGTGCTGCGACGGCAGTGCGCCGATGTGTTTCCCGGACGGTGACTTCAAGCTGGGCGGGTCGGACATCCATCTGGGTGACCTGACCGTGCCGGGCGTTGAGAAGCCGATCGGGTTCCACATGTCGGAGTCGCAGTTCGCGTACTGGAAGCACACCCACCTGACGGTGGACGTGGTCAAGGGCCGAGGCAGCGGGTTCTCGGTCGAGGCGCCGGAAGGGGTGCGGTTCCTCATCCGGTCCCGGCTGTTCACCGACGAGGAGTACCTGGCGCTGAAGTGACCCCCTGTGCGCGGACATGGTCGCTATAGCGACCATGTCCGCGCACGACCGGGTTACGGCCCTGCGGCCAGGAGCGCGAGCGTGCGCGGGTCGCGCTCGCCGTCGAAGAACCGGTCCAACGCCGCGGCGAACAGCGGCTCGTCGGGATCGGCCGCGGCGAACAGCGTCAACGACGAGCGCAGCTTCACATCGTCGGCACCGAGGACCTGGGCGGCGCTGCGCCCAGGGACGTCGAGCAGGATCTGCACACACTCGAGCAGTCGCGGGCCCAACACGGGATGGGCCAGGTAGGCCCGCGCCTCATCGAGCGAGGTGATCGAGTAGCGCACCGACGTCGCACTCTGCCCCAGGCCCTTGATCTGCGGGAACACGAACCAGATCCAGTGGCTCCGCTTCGCGCCTGCGCGCAGCTCGGCCATCGCGGTGTCAATGTGCGTGGCCTGCGCCGTGACGAAGCGCTCCAGGTCGCTCAGGATCCCGCCTCCGAGTGCTGCACCACCTCGAACTCCAGCAGCGCCGAGCCCGACGCCACCGGCCTCGCCCGCTCTCCGGAGTGCGCCTCCATCGCCGGGCCTTTCAGCCACGCCTGGAAGGACTCGTCGTCGGCCCAGTGGGTGACGACGAAGTAGCGGCTGTCACCCGACACGGGGCGCAGCAGCTCGAACGACAGGAAGCCGGGCTGGCCGTCCACGGCGTGCAGCCGGTGGGCGAACCGCTTCTCCAGCTCGGGCCCAGCGCCCTCGGGAACCTCGATCGCGTTGATCTTCACTACAGCCACCCCTCTAACCTACCGGCGTGCGGACGTCAGACGGAGTCGAGCTGCGGGTGGTCGAGCTGGGCGGCCGGGGACAGCGCGCCCGTCGCCTACCGCGAGCTGGTGGAGGCGGTCGTCGGGCCCGGTGGGGTCAGTACGCGACGCCGGTGACGCGCGCGCGGATCGGCTCGACCGGATGCAGCGCCGTGAACGCCTCGGCTGGGCGGGCGGTCGCGAGCACACAGTGGGGCAGCCAGGTCCCGGGCAGGTAGGCAGCGACCGGACCGCGCACCCGCCCCGCGAGAGCGTCGTGCACGGCGGCGTGGACGGCGAGCAGTTCGACGTCGACGACGGCGGCGAGCACCAGCTCGTCCGGCCGACCGGCGACGGTGCCGAGCGTGGCAAGCCAAATCGACGGGATGGCGAGCAGGCGCAGCTCGGCGGCGACCGCCTCGCGGGCGGGGGGAGGCAGCGCGGCCGCCGCCGCGACCGTCACGCCGGGCTCGTCGGACGGCACCGGTATCCCGGCCGCCGCCACCCGGGCGCGGAGGCTGTTCAGGGCCGCGCGCGCGGCGGGGTCGAGGGTGAAGCGGACGGTCTGGGCCACGGGGTGATCGTCGCGAGCCGCGCTCGACGACGGCCGGCCGGGGGTGATCCTCGCGGGCAACCGGGGTGATCGGCGCGAGCCGCACATCACGGCGGTCGGCGCAGCCGCGTGGTGCGGGTCGACGCGATCAGGCGGGAGAGCGAGGCGGGTGATCGCCACGAGCCGCACACGACGGCGGTCGGCGCGACCGTCCGGTGCGGGTCGAGGCGATCAGGCGGGTAGGGCGAAGCGGCCGTCGGGGAGCTGCTCGGTGAGGCCGTCCTCCAGCAGGGAGAACAGGCAGCGGTCGCGCTGGGCGGCGTCGGACCACACCTCGTCGAGCGCGGCCCGCTCGACGGGCGTCTCGGCGGCGCGCAGGACATCCAGGAGGCGCCCGCGGACCTGACGGTCGGTGCCCGCGTAGGTCTGCACGGCCTTGCGCGGCCCGGTGTAGTCCGGCTGTCCGGCGCCCAACCAGGCGCACAGGTCGTGGACGGGGCAGACGCCGCAGCGGGGGCCCCGCGCCGTGCAGACGACGGCCCCCAGCTCCATCAGGCCCGCCGAGATCACCGCGGCGCGGCGGTCGTCGGCGGGCAGGAGCACGTCGACGTCGGCGAGATCCGCCGCGACGCGGGCTGGTCCGGCGTCGCCCGCCCCGTGGACGGCGCGGGCGACGACCCGCCGGACGTTCGTGTCGACGACGGGGCAGCGCCGCCCGTACCCGAACGCGGCGACCGCCCGTGCGGTGTAGGAGCCGACGCCCGGCAGCGCCTCGAGGGCGTCCACATCAGATGGAACTTGGCCGCCGTGTACGTCGCGGATCGCCTCGGCTGCCGCGTGGAGGCGCAGCGCGCGACGGGGGTAGCCGAGCTTGCCCCAGGCGCGCAGGACGTCGGCCCGGCTGGCGGCGGCCAGCGCGGCGGGAGTGGGCCAGGTCGTCATCCATGCCGTCCAGACGGGCTCGACCCGCGCCACCGGCGTCTGCTGGAGCATGAACTCGCTGACCATCACGCCCCACGGCGTGGTGCTCGCGCGGCGCCACGGCAGGTCACGGGCCTCGGCGACGAACCAGTCGTGGACGCGATCGGGAAGCGACGACACGATCGCCGATCCTGCCATCTCCTAAGGTCAGGGCGCGCGCGCGGATAACGTCGCCCCGGCCACGTTATCCGCGCACGCCGTAGACGTCGCACCCACAACCGCGACCCCGCACGGCGCAGACCACATGCGAGGTCCGCATCCGCCGTGTGAAGTGATGGGCAAGCCGCCCGGGCCCCGGTCAGCGGAACTTGCGCACGACCGCCGCGATGTCGCGCACCTCGGTGACCTCCATGCCCGCCGGACCCCGCCCGCTGTCCGCAGGCACGAGCGCCTGGGTGAAGCCGAGGCGCGCCGCCTCGGCGAGCCGCCGGTCCAGCCCCGCCACCCGCCGGATCTCGCCTGCCAGGCCGATCTCACCCAGCACAACGACGTCGGTCGGTAGCGCCACGTCGTTGCGCGCCGACGTGATCGCCATGGCCAGCGCGAGGTCGGCCGCGGGCTCGACCACGCGCATCCCGCCGACCGTCGCCGCGTAGACCTCGGCGTCGTGCAGCCGGATGCCCGCGCGCTTCTCCAGCACCGCGAGAAGCATCGCGACGCGGGCGTTGTCCAATCCGCTCACGGCCCGTCGCGGGCTCGGGATGTCCTTGCCGGTCACCAGCGCCTGCACCTCGGCGGGCAGGGGTCGGCGACCGTCCATCACGACGGTGACGGCCGTTCCCGGCACCGGCGGGCCGCCGAAGCGCGCGAGGAACAGGCCCGACGGGTCGGGCATCCCGACGATGCCCGCGTCGCGCAGTTCGAAGCAGCCCACCTCGTCGGCGGGCCCGAACCGGTTCTTCACCCCGCGGACCATGCGCAGCGTCGAGTGCTTGTCGCCTTCGAACGACAGCACGACGTCGACGAGGTGCTCGAGCACCCGCGGCCCAGCGATGCCGCCGTCCTTGGTCACGTGCCCGACGAGCAGCACGGGAAGGCCGCGTTCCTTGGCGAGGCCGGTGAGCCCGACGGTGACGGCGCGCGTCTGCGTCACCCCGCCCGGTGCGCCGTCGGCGTCGGGTGTGGTCATCGTCTGGATCGAGTCGACGATGAGCAGGTCGGGGCGCAGCTCGTCGAGGTGGCCGACGATCGCGCCGAGGTCGGACTCGGCCGCGAGGTAGAGCTCGTCGCGCAGCGCGCCGGTCCGCTCGGCCCGCAGCCGCACCTGCCCGGCCGACTCCTCGCCCGTGACGTACAACACCCGTGTGGCCGCCTTGGCCGCGACCTCCAGCAGCAGCGTCGACTTCCCGACCCCCGGCTCGCCGGCCAGCAGCACGACCGCGCCGGGCACGAGGCCACCGCCGAGCACCCGGTCCAGTTCGGATACGCCGGTGGGACGGGCGCGGGCGCTGTCCAGCTCGATGTCGGCGATGCGCCGCGCCGGCGTGGCGGGCGCCCCCGCGGCGACCTTGGCCCGCGTCGGGCTCGGTGCGGCGGTCTCGACGAGCGTGCCCCACGTCTGGCACGACGGGCAGCGCCCCGCCCACTGGGCCGTCCGGTACTCGCAGCTCGAGCAGCGGTAGCCCGTACGGGCGCGGGTGGTCACAAGTGTCTAGCTGGGCGAGCCCTCGCCCGGGTTGCCGACCGGCACCTGCACGGTGACGTCACCGGCGCGCTGGAAGGTCAGCACAACCGGGTAGGTGAGGCCCACCTGCAGGTCTTGCTTGAGCCCGGAGAGGACGACCTGCGCGGTCGTCGTGCCGTTCGCAGAGGGTCCGGTGTTGTTGGCCGCGGCCGCCTCGCTCGTCGGCACGACCCCACTCGGGGACGCGGCCCCGCTCGTGGGCGCGGCCCCGCTCGTGGGCGCGGCGGCCGACACGGTGGGGGTGGGGGTGGCCCCTGCACTGGGCGCGGCCCCCGCGCTGGGCGTCGGGCCTGCAGGCGCGGAGGCAGGGGCCGGAGCCGCGGGCTGGCCCTCGATCAGCAGCCTGTAGCCGCCCGAGATGGTGGTGTCGCCGAGGATCCTGACGGTCCCGGCGACCGAGCTGGCGACCGCCGTCAGGCGATCGGGCTGCGCACCGGTGTTGACCACGGTCATGGTGAGCGGCGCGGTGCCGCCCGCCGGGTAGATCACCGCAGAGTCGCCGTTGCCCGCGAACGCGAACTCCGCGCCACGCACCGCGATCTGCCCGACGTTGGCGCTGCCGGCATCCACACCGGACACCTGGCTGCTGGTCTGGGTGATCTGACCTGCGCCGCAGCCCGCCAGCGCGAGCACGCCTGCCAGGGCAGCGACGGCTATGATGACTCGTGTCGGGGAGACGCTGCGGCTCACGACGCGTGAGCCTAGGCCATGCCCTGCAGATCAGCGACCGCGGTCTTCGCGCCCAGACGTCCCCTGGCTGGTTCACGAAGCATCGGCCGTGATCGGCGGGACACGGCCTCGTCCCGCTGATCCCCTTCTGGCGACACGGCCGTCGCAGGCACGTTTCCCGCCGGTTGTCAAGCCCCTGACCTGCAACGACGGGGCGGACCGGCGACGTGGGAGTCGGCGAGGCGTGTTAACCTAGTTATAGCGAAAGGGGCTAGGGACACATGGTTTTCAAGGTCGGAGAGACCGTTGTCTACCCGCACCACGGTGCCGCTCTCATCGAGGCGATCGAAACCCGGACGATCAAGGGCCAGGCACGCGAGTACCTGGTGCTGAAGGTTGCCCAGGGCGATCTCACCGTCAAGGTGCCCGCTGAGAACGCCGAAGTCGTCGGGGTCCGCGATGTCGTCGGCCAGGAGGGTCTTGATCGCGTGTTCGAGGTGCTTCGCGCCCCGCACACCGAGGAGCCCACCAACTGGTCGCGCCGGTACAAGGCCAACCTCGAGAAGCTGGCCTCCGGTGACGTCAACAAGGTGGCCGAGGTCGTGCGCGACCTGTGGCGCCGCGAGAAGGACCGCGGGTTGTCCGCGGGCGAGAAGCGGATGCTCGCCAAGGCCCGCCAGATCCTCGTGAGCGAGCTGGCGCTGGCCGAGGGCACCGACGAGGGCCGCGCCGAGCTGCTGCTTGACGAGGTCCTGGCCACCGCCAACGCCTAAGAGCGCCCCTCTAAGTCCCGTGCGCGTCGCGGCCACGGTCGCGGCCGACGATCGCGGTGTTTCGGTGCTCCGCGCGGTAGGCGGAGTGCCGATGTTGGTGCGCGCGGTGCGCTGTGTCCTCGACGCGGGGGTGACGACGCATGTCGTGCTTGACGTGTGCGCGCCTCCCGCCGAGGTTCTCCGCGTGTGCGCGGGCCTGCCCGTGGAGCTTCGGCAGGCGGTAGAGGCATACACGGGTAAACGAACGGGAGCGACGGATGGTTCACTCCAGCTCGTGCACGACGCCCGTCGCCCGCTGACGCCATCGGCGCTGGTCGCCGCCGTCGTCGACGCCGTGCTCGACGGACACGACGCCGCCGTACCCGCGGTGCCGCTCACTGACACCGTCAAGCTCGTCGACAGCGACGGTCTCGTGCGCGGCACCCCGAACCGCGACGGGTTGCGCGTTGTCCAGTCGCCGAGGGCGTGGCGGGCCGAGACGGCCGTCGCGCACCTGGTGCCGGGGGATCCGCGCGCGTTCGCCGTGCGCACGGAGTGGGATCTGGAGTTGGCGGAGCTGTTGCTGTGAGGGTCGGCATCGGATCAGATGTGCACCCGATCGAGCGCGGGCGCCCCTGCTGGATCGCTGGACTGCTCTGGCCGGGCGTTGACGGGTGCGCCGGGCACTCCGACGGCGACGTCGCCGTCCACGCCTTGTGTGACGCCCTGCTCTCGGCCGCCGGGCTCGGCGACGTCGGCGCGGTGTTCGGCACCGACCGTCCGGAGTGGTCAGGAGCGAGCGGTGTGACGTTGCTCTCCGAGGTGCGCAGGCGCGTCGCCGCGGAGGGCTGGGCGGTCGCCAACGCCGCCGTCCAGGTGATCGGCAACGCCCCCCGCATCGGGACTCGCCGGGCCGAGGCGCAACGCCTCCTCTCCGACGCGGTGGGCGGGCCCGTCGCGGTGTCGGGCACAACGACCGACGGCCTCGGCCTCACCGGGCGCGCCGAGGGGATCGCGGCGATCGCGACGGCGCTCCTCCTGCCGGTCGGCGAGGTCGGCGAGGTCGGCGAGGTCGGCGAGGTCGGCGAGGTCGGCGAGGTCGGCGAGGTCGCAGCAGGGTGACCCTGCTCCAATCCCCGCGCGCCCCCGACCCCTCGCGCCGCAAGGCAACACCTCCCCGCCCGCGCGGCCGGTCGTCATGGACAAAGCGGAACTCCGTACCCTGAACGTGTGAGCCTGCGCCTGCATGACACCGCCACGAGAGAGCAGCGGGACTTCGTCCCGGTGCGGCCCGGGGCTGCGTCGATCTACGTGTGTGGCGCCACGGTGCAGGGCCTGCCGCACATCGGGCACGTCCGCTCCGGCCTCAACTACGACGTCCTGCGCCGCTGGCTCACCCATGCGGGTCTGGACGTGCTGCTGGTGCGCAACGTCACCGACATCGAGGACAAGGTCCTCGCCAAGTCCGCGGCCGCGCGCCGCCCTTGGTGGGAGTGGGCGGCCACCTACGAGCGCGCGTTCCAGGCCGCTTACGAGGCCCTCGGCTGCCTGCCAGCGTCGATCGAGCCGCGCGCCAGCGGGCACGTGCCGCAGATGATCGAGCTGATGCGCAGGCTGATCGACGCGGGCCACGCCTACGCCGCAGGCGGCGACGTCTACTTCGCCATTCGCAGCTTCCCCGAGTACGGAACGCTCTCCGGGCAGAAGATCGACGACGTCGTGCAGGGTGAACCCGACTCGGACACCAAACGCGACCAGCGCGACTTCGCGCTGTGGAAGGCGGCCAAGCCCGGCGAGCCGACATGGCCCACGCCGTGGGGACCGGGGAGGCCCGGCTGGCACCTGGAATGCTCGGCCATGGCGACGATGTACCTCGGACGCGAGTTCGACATCCACGGCGGCGGCATCGACCTGGTCTTCCCCCACCACGAGAACGAGCAGGCCCAGTCGCACGCGGCGGGCGACCCGTTCGCGCGCTTCTGGCTGCACAACGCGTGGGTCACCATGGGCGGCGAGAAGATGTCCAAGTCGCTGGGCAACACGCTCTCGATCGACGCGTTGCTGCGCAGGGTGCGTGGCGTCGAGCTGCGGTACTACCTGGTCGGTCCGCACTACCGGTCCTCGATCGAGTTCTCCGACGCGGCGCTGCAGGAGTCGGTCACCGCCTTCCGACGGATCGAGTCGTTCGTGCACCGGGTGCGCGAGCGCGTCGGCGCGCCGGAGCCGGGCGAGCTGTGCGAGCAGTTCGTCACCGCGATGGACGACGACCTTGGCACCCCTGGTGCGCTCGCCACCGTCCACAACAAGGTGCGCGAGGGCAACGTCGCCCTCGACGCGGGTGAACACGCGGCCGCTGCCGAAGCTGCGGCCTCCGTGCGGGCCATGACCGCGATTCTGGGGCTCGACCCGCTCGACCCGAAGTGGGTGCGCGCCGAGGCAGGCGACACGACGACCGCGGCACTGTCCACACTGGTGAGCGACATGCTCGCCCAACGCCAGGAGGCGCGCGCACGCCGCGACTTCGCGGCCGCCGACGAGGTGCGTGGTCGGCTCACCGCAGCCGGGATCGTCGTCGAGGACAGCCCGGACGGCCCGATCTGGTCGCTCAAGGACGCCTGACGGGGCTCCAGGCTCGTCCGCAAGACACTTCGAGAAGAGACGAAAGAGATGGCAGGCAACTCCAAACGCCGCGGCGCGGTGCGCAAGGAAGGCACGAAGAAGGGAATGGTCGTCGGCTCCGGCGGCCAACGGCGTCGCGGGTTGGAGGGCAAGGGACCCACTCCGCCTGCCGAGCGCCGCCCCGGTCATGCCAAGGCGCGGGCGGCCGAGCGACGGGCCGCGACGACGTCCGGCCGGGCCAAGGTGGCGGGCAACCGGCGCAAGCCCGGCGACGGCGAGACCCCGGAGACCGTCCTCGGCCGCAACCCCGTCGTCGAATGTCTGCGGGCGGGAGTGCCCGCGCTGTCGCTCACCGTCTCGGTCGGCGCCACCTCCGACGAGCGCGTCGCCGAGGCGGTGCACCTCGCAGCCGAGGTGGGTATCGCGATTCTCGAGGTGCCCCGCGGCGAGCTGGACCGGATCGCGGGCGGTGCCCTGCACCAGGGTGTCGCGCTGACCGTCCCGCCGTATGCCTACGCCCATCCCGACGAGCTGCTGGAGATCGCGGCTGATGCGCGTGCGCCGGGCCTGATCGTCGCGCTGGACGGGGTGACCGACCCGCGCAACCTCGGCGCGGTCGTCCGTTCGGCCGGGGCGTTCGGCGGGCACGGTGTGGTGATCCCGCAGCGGCGGGCGGCAGGCATGACGGCCGTGGCGTGGCGCACGTCGGCGGGTGTGGCCGCGCGGCTGCCGGTCGCCCGCGCGACGAACCTCACCCGCACCCTGCGCGAGTTCGCCACCGCCGGGTACATGATCGCCGGGCTGGACACGGAGGGATCGGTCACGCTCGACGAGTTCGACCTCGCGCGCGACCCGCTGGTGATCGTCGTCGGCTCGGAGGGCAAGGGCCTCTCGCGGCTGGTGAAGGAGACGTGCGACGTCACCGTCTCGATCCCCATGAGCGGGCCGGTGGAGTCGCTCAACGCCTCCGTGGCCGCCGGTGTGGTGTTGGCCGAGGTGGCCCGCCAGCGCCGTATGGGCTGAGAACTTCATGATCGCCGGAACTGGCGGTTTCCGTGTGCAGGCGCACGGAAACCGCCACACCCGGCGATCAACAGCAGCGATGACGTCGGCCGGTGTGGCGAAACGGACAACTCGGCGTGGTGAGACGCCGGACTCACCGGGCTGAGGTGCCTAGCGCACAGCGTCAACCGCGCACAGCGCCGACCACGCGGCAGGCGACGTAGCAGAGGAAGGCGATCGTTGCGACATAGCCGCTGATCGGCAGGCCCGGGGCGAGTGAGGCCACCGTGCCGCCGACGAGCGCGAGCTCCGCGAACGCCACGGCCAGCAGCGTCGCGACGAGCGGACTCGACGTGACGCGCGCCGCGGCGGCGCCGGGAATCACCGTGACCGCGAGAACGATCACCGCTCCGACGATCGGCACCGCGAGCGCCGTGGTCAACGCGATGAGCACGGCGAACAACGGCGACAGCACCCGCACCGGCACCCCCCGCGCCACAGCGACGTCCGGGTCGGTGCTCGCGAACAGCAAGGGCCGGTAGACCACGGCGAGCACCCCGAGCACCACGACGGTGACCGTGGCCAGCACACCGAGGTTCGTCGAGTCCACCGACACGATCGACCCCGTGAGCAGCCCGAACTTGTTCGCCGCCCGTCCGGGGTACAGCGAGATCATCAACACGCCGAGGCCGAGGCCGAACGCGAGCACTACGCCGATCACCGAGTCGCGCTCACGCTGCCGCAGCCCGAGCAGCCCGAAGACGACCCCGGCGACGACCGCGCCGAGCACCGCACCGACGCTCACGCTGATCCCGGCGAGCAGCGCGGCCGCCCCGCCGGTGAAGGCGATCTCCGCGGTGCCGTGCACGGCGAACGCCATGCCGCGGGCGACGATGAGCGGCGCGAGCACGCCCGCGACCACCCCGAGCACCGCGGCGGTCAACAGCGCGCTCTGCACGAAGCCCTGGCCGAGCAGCTCACCGGTCCCGGCGAAGGAGAACAACCGCTCGAAGATCACCTCTCCTCCCCCGGATGGCAGTATCCGTGGGTGGGCCCATCGGCGCCTACGACCACCAGCCGTCCGCGCACCCGCAGCACGTCGATGTCGGTGCGGTACAGCTCAGACAGCGTCTCCGAGGTCATCACCTCATCGGGGGTGCCGACGCGGAAGCGGCCGTCCACGAGGTAGAGCACGCGGTCGACGAGCGGCAGCACCGGGTTGATCTCGTGCGTGACGAACACGACGGCGGTGTTCGCCGCGCGCCGCCGCCGGTCGATCAGGGACGCGACGACCTGCTGGTGGGCCAAGTCGAGCGAGAGCAGCGGCTCGTCGCACAGCAGCACCGACGGGTTCCCGACCAGCGCCTGCGCCACCCGCAGCCGCTGCTGTTCGCCGCCAGAGAGGCGTCCGACCGGGGCGTCGGCGTAGCGCTGCGCGCCCACCGACGCCAACGCGGCGGCCACCCGCTCGCGACGCGCCGACCGGCCCCGCAGCCCCAAACCGAGGCGATGCCCGTCGAGGCCGAGGCCGACGAGATCGCGCGCGCGCAGCGGAAGGTCCTCAGCCAACGCCTTCTGCTGCGGGATGTAGCCGATGGCCTGGCTGCCGCGCGCGGGCGGATGCCCCTCGACGAACACCTGTCCGGCGTGCAGGGACTGCAGGCCGAGCAGCACGCGCAGCAGCGTGGTCTTGCCCGAACCGTTGGGGCCGAGTACGGCGACGAACTCGCCGGGCACGACGTCGAGATCCAGCCCGTCCCACAGCGTGCGCTCGCCGAAGCGCAGCGCGGCGCCCCGCAGCGACACCGCGGACACGGTGTCCCGCTCTGCGCCCTTCAGCGCGCGGGGCGCCATGGTCACGTCCCCCGCCTCCGTGTCCCGGGCCTCCGTGTCCCTGACCTCCGTCATGCCGGGTCCAGCGCCGCGCCCAGCGCGTCGACCTGGCTGCTCATCCAGGTGACGTAGTCGGTGACGCCGGACGGCAGGGTCTCGGTGACCTTGACGACCGGCACGCCGTTCGCCGCCGCGGCCTGCTCGGCCTGGGTGGTGGTCGGCCCCTCTGTCTGGGCGTTCTCGATCAACGCCGCGACCTTGCCGGGGCCGGTGAACGTGGCCAGGTTAGCCGTCACGACGGCGGCGGGCGGGTCGGTGCCCTCTTCGACGGCGGCCGAGAACGCCGGAGGGGTCGCGACGACGAGCCCGGCGGCCTGCAGGAGGTAGCCGGGCACCGGCTCGGTGATCGCGACCCTCGTCCCGGCGCGTCGGGCCTTGATCGCTTCGACCTTCACGGCGATGCCGTCGACCTGGGTGTCGAACGCCTTCGCGTTGGCCGTGAAGGTCGCGGCGTGCGCGGGATCGGCTGTGGCGAGGTCGGTCGCGAGGGAGTCGGCGAGCCGTTTGACCGACGGGAGGCTGTACCAGACGTGCTCGTTGAAGCCCGGCGCCGCGGTGTCGAAGCCGGAGAGCGCCGTGACGTCGATCGCGGCAGGCTTGCTGCTCCCCGCCGCCAACAGCTTGGTGGCGAAGTCGTCGTAGCCCGCGCCGTTGTAGACGACCACGGCGGCCTTGCTGACGGCCAGCGCGTCGCTCGGCGTGGGCTCGTACTCGTGCGGGTCGGCGTCGGCGGAGTGGATGATCGACGTCACGTGTACGTCGTTCCCGCCGACGACACCCGCGACGGCCCCGTAGACGTCGGTCGACGCGACCACCGAGAGCCCCTGCGGCGCGGGAGCGGACCCGCAGGCCGCCAGCACACCGACCGCCCCGGCCGCGGCGAGGACCCCGGCGAGGCGCGGCAGGCCGCGACGTGTGGCCCCCTCGTCGGGCGTGGGGCCTGCGAAGCACATCATGACTCCAGATGATAACGAAAACGATTGTCGATTCACAGTAGCTGACCGCGGTTCTGCAGGAGCTGCCGGCCGCCATGGCGTGGGCCCGATCGCAGCGGGGTGACCCTGCTCCGACTGGGTCGCAGCAGTGTCACCCGGCTGCAAACCCGGGCGTGACCTGACCGACCTTCCCCCTATGGTGTCTGAACCGTTACGGTTCGCAGATGTCCGGGATCCCAAACACGCGCCGTCCCGCGACGCTCGCTTCGCTGGCCGCCGAGCTGGGCGTCTCGCGCACCACGGTATCCAACGCCTACAACCGCCCTGACCAGCTCTCGGCGCCGCTGCGGGCCCGGGTGCTCGAGGCAGCGCGCAGAATGGGCTACCCCGGCCCGGATCCCGTTGCGCGCTCATTGCGCACCCGCAAAGCCGGAGCGGTCGGGCTGCTGCTGACCGAGGCGCTGTCCTACGCGTTCCGCGACCCCGCGGCCACCGGATTCCTCGAAGGGCTGGCGCTGGCCTGCGAAGAAGCAGGCCAGGGCCTGTTGCTCGTGCCGGTGAGCCCAGAGCAGGCCGACGTCACCGCGGTGCACCAAGCGGGCGTCGACGGGTTCGTCGTCTACTCCGTTCGGGAGGACGACCCGCATTTTCTCGCGGTGCTGGAGCGGCCGCTGCCGATCGTCGTGTGCGACCAGCCGCATGGGGTCGAGGGCGTCGACCGGGTCGGCGTCGACGACCGGGCGGGCATGCTCGCGCTGGCCCGCCACCTCACCGGGCTGGGCCACCGCCGCATCGGCGTGCTGTGCATGCGCCTCGGCACGGGCCACTGGGACGGCCCCGCGAATCTCGAGCGGCAGAACGGTGCCACCTATCCCGTGCAGCGCGACCGACTCGCGGGCCTGCGCGACGGGCTCAGCGAGGTCGGCGTGGACTGGAGCAAGGTGCCCGTCATCGAACGGTTCGACCACAGCGTCGACGCCGGGCAGCACGCAACGGCCGAGCTGCTCACGACCCACCCGGAGATCACCGCCGTGGTGTGCACGTCCGACGTGCTCGCGCTCGGCGCGCTGCGCCATGCCGCCGAGAAGGGCCTCTCCGTCCCCGACGACATGACGATCACTGGGTTCGACGGCGTTCCGGAGGCCGAGCGGGCCGGGCTGACGACCGTCCGGCAGCCCGTGCTGGAGAAGGGGCGGGTCGCGGGCCAGCTGCTGCTGCAGCGTGGCGAACGCAGCCGTCCGCGCCGGGTGACCCTGCCGACCGAGCTGATCGTGGGGGCCACGAGCGCGGCGCCTCGCGAGGACCAGCGGTTCTTCTCCGGTTGGTGACGCGGAGGTTGTGCGCGGTAGGTGTTGCGGAGGTTGTCGCGGCCCGGGTTTGCAGCGGGGTGACACTGCAGCGACCCAGTCGGAGCAGGGTCACCCTGCTGCGATCGGGCTCCGCCCGCAGTGCCGTCGACGAGCGCCTCGACCTCCGCGGTCAGCTGGTCGAGACGCGCGCGCTGGTCGTCGTCGAGGTCAACGGTGCCGTCGTCGGGCTCGAAGCCGTGGCTGCCGACGAACCGCGATCGGGGCGAGCGTGCCGTCGAAGTCCAGCGCGACCAGCAGCCGGGGTGCGGCTGCCAGCGCGGTGAGGTCGATCATTCGCGGCAGGCCCGTCATTCGGGCAGGCCCTCATCGGGACGGCCTTCATCGGGAAGGCCAAGCGCGTCGAGGAAGGAACGGGCCCAGCGGTCGACGTCGTGGGTCAGCACTTGGCGGCGCAGCGTCCGCATCCGCCTGCTGCTCTCGCTGCGCGGCATGTCGAACGCGGCGCGGATGGCGTTCTTGAGCCCGTCGATGTCGTGCGGGTTGACGAGCAGCGCGTCCTTCAGCTCGACGGCCGCCCCGGTGAACTCCGACAGCACCAGCACCCCGCCGAGATCGGCCCGGCTCGCGACGTACTCCTTCGCGACCAGGTTCATGCCGTCGCGCAGCGGCGTCACCAACATGACGTCGGCGGCGACGAAGAAGGCCACGAGCTCGTCCCGGGGCAGCGACTGGTGCAGGTAGCCCAGCACTGAGTGCCCGACGCTGGAGTAATCGCCGTTGATGCGTCCGACCGCCTGCTCGACCGACGCGCGGAGACGCTTGTAGTGGTCGACGCGCTCCCGGCTCGGCGTCGCGATCTGGAGCATCACGGTGTCCTCGGCGCGGCCCTCCGCGAGCAGCTCCTCGAAGGCGCGCAGGCGGACCTGGATTCCCTTGGTGTAGTCCAGCCGGTCCACCCCGAGGATCAGATGCTCGGGATCGCCGAGCTCGGCCCGGATCGCCTTGGCCCGGTCCTGGACCTCGGGGGTGCGGGCGAGCGCGTCAAGCGACTTCGAGTCGATGGAGATCGGGAACGCGCCGTACTGGACCGTCCGACGGCCGTAGCGCAGCGCGCCGTGCTCGTTCGTGGCGTCGGTGAAGCGGGTGGCGAGCGCACGGAAGTTGCGGGCGCCGCCCGCAGTGTGGAAGCCGACGAGGTCGGCGCCGAGCAGCCCCTCGATGATCCGTTTGCGCCACGGCAGCTGCATGAACAGCTCAACCGGTGGGAACGGGATGTGGAGGAAGAACCCGATGCGCAGATCGGGCCTGCGCTCGCGGAGCGCGGCCGGGAGCAGCTGGAGCTGGTAGTCCTGCACCCAGACGGTGGCGCCCTCGGCTGCGACGTCGGCCACGGCGTCGGCGAACCGTTCGTTGATCCGAACGTAGGCCTGCCACCAGTGACGGTGGAACTCCGGTGGCGCGACGACGTCGTGGTAGAGCGGCCACAGGGTGCCGTTGGAGAAGCCCTCGTAGTAGTACTCGACGTCCTGGGCCGACAGCTCGACCGGGTGCAGCGCCAGCTCGTTCTCGACGAACGGCTCAGGCGCCGCGTCGGGCACGCCGGGCCACCCCACCCACGCCCCACCGCGCGCCCGCAGCATCGGGGCGAGCGCGGTGACGAGACCGCCGGGGCTCGCCCGCCACTCCGTTGTGCCGTCCGGGAGCGTTTCCAGGTCCACCGGCAGCCGATTGGCCACCACCACGAAGTTCGCCATTGGGCAAGACCTTACGGGGAAACGGCCGCCGCTACCGACTCTCTCTCTCACATTTGGGCTGAATCAGACGGCGCCACACGCCCGAGATGAACACGGCGGGGGTCGCACCGCGGCGAAACCCCCGTGGGGTTCACCTCACCCGTGTGCGGCCTGCTGCGCGCCGGAGCGCCACAATGCTCTGCTAGCGTTGCTTTGTCCGCCGGTGTAGCTCAGTGGTAGAGCAACCGCCTTGTAAGCGGTAGGTCGTCGGTTCAATCCCGACCTCCGGCTCCACGTTGGCGAGCCAGCTCAGCCGCGGCTGACGTGCAGGGTGGGCCGGTAGAAGAGCTCCTGGATGTTGCCGTCCTCGACTGGTGATCGCCAGGTGTGGTGTCAGGGGTCCACCTCTGCACCCGTGGCACCACATCCGCTGATCTTCCCAGAGTGCGCCGGAGTAGCGCCGATCACGACAAGACCGCCGAACTTGGTGGTCAGACCCCGGAAACGGCGCACTCGGAACGATCACGCCCGGCTCCGGCATGGGCGATGTCGATCATCGATGCAGGGTGTAAGATGGAGGCGTCGGGCACATGTTGCACCTGGGCGTCCGAGCCCGCGTCGTCCCCGACGAATTCCCAGGTCGGGCGGGTCTCCGTCCGAAGACCGGAGGCTGGCGTGCCGTCGGAAATCAGCACATCCGCAACCGCCACTGACCGACACCGGCTGAACCTGAAGCCGGACGGATCCGAGTCCAGCTTCGTCGACGGAGCGTGGTGGCCGGAGTCCCGCGACCTCGCCGGTCAACTACCCACCATTGTGGACGAGGTAGCGACGCGACTGGGCGCGGTCGAGCGGGTTGCCTTCAACCTCGACGCCTGGGAAGCCACCCCTCGCAAGATCAGGATCAACGGCGCGACGGTCCGGATGGGCGGCTTTCATTCCCAGGACTTCGACACCGTCGACATGATCGGCCCACGGCGCAGGCTCACTCTGCTGGTCGTTCCCCCGGAGACCGACGAGCAGACCGCTCATGACGTGCTGAGCGCCGCTGGTCAGGTCGGGAACACCAACAGCGTCGAGGCGATGCTGCACCCCGAGGCGCAGAGCGAACCCGCCCACACGAGTTAGACACCCGCGCGACGACCACGCCCGCCCGGGCGTGGAGCATGCCCAACTTCTGAACGGAATCAGCCATGGCAGGCACGAGTACTTACGTTTCTCTCCACGACCAGCGCGTGCGGCTCGTGGCCGACGCACTGAAGCAGAACTCGAAACTCAGCGAGGAAACCGCGCTCGAACTGGCCGCTCACGCCCTCTACGCCCTTGACCACATCCCGGAGAAGGTGCGGTAGGCGGTCAACAGCACGGGGCTACGGCCCCCTGCGAGCTGCGGATCCGCCCCGCGACTGGCGGCGGCGCGGATCCGCAGCGCATCAGGCGCCCGCATCGTCGGAGACGACCTCGCCAGGTCGCAGTTTGTGCTCAACCAGCCACCGGGCCACCTCGGTGAGCCGGAAGTGGCGGCCGCGGGCGTAGCTGCGCAGTCGGTCGAACGCGACGTCCATGCTCACTCCGCCGTGGTGGGCCAGCACTCCCTTGGCCTGCTCGATGATCACCCGGCTGGTGAGGGCGGTCTGCAGCTGCTCCGCGACGACCTCGGCCTGGCGGATCGCACGCTCCTGCAGGATGCCGATCGTGGCGACGTCGGCCAGCGCCTGAGCCAGCGCCAGATCGGCGTCAGGCATGCGACCCGGCGCGTGGTGGAACAGGTTCAGCGCCCCGATCGACTGCCCGCGCAGACGCATGGGCAGCGCGTGTACCGAGGAGAACTCGCTCAGCGCGGTCACCGCGGCGGTGAACCGCGGCCACCGGGCAGAGCCTGCGCGAAGATCGGGCACCGAGACGGCGGCCCCGCTGCGGTACGCGTCAAGACACGGACCCTGGTCGTTCTGCAGCTGCAGCATCTCCAGCAGCTCCGCCGCGTCGTTGGACGCGGCCACCACCGTGAAGTGCTCCCGCGCGTCGGCGAGGACGATCCCGGCCGCGTCGGCGGCGAGCAGGCCCACGCTCACGGCGACCAGCCGATCGAGGAGATCGAGCATGTCGTACTCGTCGACCAACGTGTCGGCCAACGCGACGAACGCCTCGGCGACCTGAATCTCCCGTCCTGCGTCGTACTCCTCCGTGCTTGCGGCATTCACGGTCGCAACCTCCCTGCCACGTCTCGCGCGCGCGTTCATCACTTACCTTTACACCGACCCGGGATCAGAACTTGAAGAGCGCGCACGGGGCTCTCCGTCGGCGGCGAACGACAGCCGCCGTTGGACGATGTCGTCGGCCACGTCGATCAGCAGGCGCCCCGTGAGGAACGCGTGGGCCCGAATTCGCGCCAACGCGTCCCGGGCACTGATATCCATCTGCGCCAGCACCATTCCGGTGGCCTGGTGCACCTCTGCCCGTCCGACGAGTGAGATCTCCGACCACCCGGCAGGCCGACGATGCGAGTCGTCCGCGACGACGTCGGGATCGGTCTGGAGCGCGAGCATCATCACGGCCGCGGTGTCGGTTGCGACCTGGACATCGCGCCACTGCTCCGGGGGCAGTGCGCCCGGCAGTCGCCGGTACAGGTCCAGTACACCGACGTTGATCATGCCCCATTGCAATGGGAGCGCGAAGAGCGCTCCGACCGAGGTCCGTTCGGCGACGGCGTCGGCGAATGCGGGCCAACGCGCGGTGGCGGCCGTCTCGCGCAGGTCGGGGACGAGAACCGCGAATCCGGACGTCGCGGCCTGCAGGCACACCCCTTCGTTCAACGTGAACTGAAGCTCCTCCAAGACCATCGCCGTCGCGTCAGTGGCGAACAGCGTCTGCCGCGCCTCTGTCATGGTGAGGATCGAGACCGCGGCGCCGTCGACGTCGAGATCGGCCACACAGGCCTCACACATCCCTTGCGCGAGCGCCCGGTCATCCGCCCCCGCGTTGGCCGTTTCGAGCAACGCTCGCGTCACCATCCCCAGCTCAGCGACCAGTGGGCCCACCGCCGCCAGCAAGCGACATCAGACCATGATCGGGAACCATCCGGGGGCCTCCGCAACCCGTGCGACGCAGACAGTCGGCGGCCGGAAAACCACCACCGATGGATGAACGCTACCCCGTCTACCCCAGGCTGCCCGCCAGGGTCGGGTGGCTCAACCAAGCCATTGTCGGGGAAATGGTGGACAATGACGTAGCCACGCCCGCCCAAGTCCCTGGCGGCCGGTGGTGCCCACAGATCAGGCACACCGAGCACCGGAGACACGCGATGCACGTTGCTGTCGAAGCACACAGCGTATGGGCAGCCAGTCCGGTCCACCTCCCGCACATCCGGGCCCAGACGCGCAGTTGGCTCGCACCGCTGGCGCTCGACCCTGCCGCCAGGGACGACATCATCCTCGCGGTCAACGAGGCGGCCGCCAACTCCATCGAGCACGCGTACACCACGCCGGGGCCTGATGACGTGGTGAAACTGGGCTTCTGGACCCAGCATCACCACCTGTTTGTGGAGGTGGCCGACCACGGGTGCTGGCGAGTGGCGAACCCGAACGCGGAGTACCGCGGCCGCGGGATCCTGATCATGCACCAGATGGTGGGATCAGTGTCCATCGACCGCGGCGTCGGCGGCACGAGAGTGGTGCTGCGCCATCCCCTGATTTGGTAGTAGCGGGCCTGAGCGGTCAGCTCCGGATGTGCGTCCTGCCTGCCCCACCGGACGCTAGCGGCCGGGTGGGAAACGGCCAGGCCAGCTCGACCGTGCCGCCTTCGGGCAGCGCCGCCCACAGCGCCGCGATCCGCTCGAACTCCGCCCGCACCGCGCTGTGCCCGCCCGCCTTGAGCACCTCGACCTCGGCGTTGACCAGCGCCTCGGCGGCGTTGAGCTCGTTGCGGTGCGCCGCGATGACCGCCCGACCCTCCCGCGTGCGCCGCCGATCCATGCTCTGGAACGTGGCGCCGTCGGCTACCAGACCCCAAAAGCCGTAGCGCAGGCCGAGGCCCGCCTCCACCACGAACTGGGCCAGATCGTGCGGCAGTGCGCCCTCGCGCACGTAGCCGCCCATCTGGCAGCCGGGCACGCGGACGCGCTTGGCCCGTACCGCCTCCCAGTAGCACTGGCCCAGCGCCAACTTCCGAAACGTCACCCGCACGGTCCACACGGTAAGACGGAGGGCGAACCCGTCACCAGCAGTTAAGAGCGCCGCGTGCCAGGGTCGGGCATGACCGTTTGGGCGCACCGCGGCGGCGCGCGCAACTGGATCGGCCCTGCGATCGACCCGACGTCGGCCGCCGCCTTCCACCAGACCCTGCCGGGTTTCCGACCGACGCCGCTCGTCGCGTTGCCTGATCTTGCCCTTGAGCTTCGGGTCGGACAGGTGCTGGTCAAGGACGAGTCCGACCGGCTCGGCCTGCCCGCGTTCAAGATTCTGGGCGCCTCGTGGGCGGTCGCCAGGGCCCTGCGGGCTCGCGCGGGCGCGGCGGCGCCCGCCGGAGATCTCGACCGGCTCCGGGCATCGATCGACGGGCCGTGCGTGCTGGTGACCGCCACCGACGGCAACCACGGGCGCGCGGTCGCCCGCATGGCCGCCCTGCTCGGCGTCGACGCCCGCATCCACGTGCCGCGGGGACTGGCGGCCACCACGCTGGCGGTCATCGCCGCCGAGGGCGCCGAGGTGGTGTCGACCGGGCTCGACTACGACGCCGCCGTCTGCCATGCCGCGGCGTCCACGCAGGGACGCCCCGCCGATGTCCTCGTCCAGGACACGGCGTGGCCGGGTTACGAGCAGATCCCGCAGTGGGTCGTCGACGGGTACGACACGCTGTTCGCCGAGGTCGACGACCAAGTGCGGCCGGACATGGTGGTGGTGCCGACCGGGGTCGGCTCGCTGTTGCAGTCGGCGCTGCAGCACTACCGGGCGCCGGACCGGGAAGCGCGCCCTACCGTGCTGGCCGTCGAGCCCGTCAGCGCCGCGTGCGTCACCCGGTCGCTGGCCGCGGGCAGGCCGGTCACCGTCGACACGTCGACGCCCACGATCATGGCGGGACTCAACTGCGGCACGGTCTCGGCCGCCGCTTGGCCACTCGTCGCGGCGGGACTCGACGCCGGGATCGCCGTCTCGGACGACGACGCGGCGGCCGCCGTCGCGGACCTCCGGTTCCAGGGCGTCGACGCCGGGCCGTGTGGGGCCGCGGCGCTGGCCGGGACGCGGGTCGCGCTGGGCGATCCCGACCGGCGCGCCGCCCTCGGCGTCGGGCCTTCCGCGACCGTCGTCCTGATCAGCACCGAGGGTCGTCCGGCGGACTGAGGCGACCGAACAATCGGCAGGAGTGGTGCCACACGTGCACCAGCGCACCCCCACCACCACCCGCGGCGATCACGGGCCGGGTGGCGGCAGCGACACGACGGCCCGCCTCCTCCCGTGGGGTGATCGGCAGGAGTGGTGCCACACGTACACCAGCGCACCCCCACCACCACCCGCGGCGATCACGGGCCGGGTAGCGGCAGCGCACACGACGGCCCGCCTCCCCCGTGGGGTGATCGGCAGGAGTGGTGCCACACATACACCAGCGCACCCCCACCACCACCCGCGGCGATCACGGGCCGGGTAGCGCCAGCGCACACGACGGCCTGCCCCCCGTGGGGTGATCGGCAGGAGTGGCGCCACACATACACCAACGCACCCCCACCACCACCCGCGGCGATCACGGGCCGGGTGGCGCCAGCGCACACGACGGCCCGCCCCCCGTCGGGTGATCGGCAGGAGTGGCGCCACACATACACCAACGCACCCCCACCACCACCCGCGGCGATCACGGGCCGGGCGGCGGCAGCACACACGACGGCCCGCCTCCCCCGTGGGGTGATCGGCAGGAGTGGTGCCACACGTACACCAACGCACCGCCGGCACCACCCGCGGCGATCAAGGCCGCGTCCCATGCCGAAATGGCGAACTCGCCATGGCGGACCGGCCGACTCACCGTGGCCGGATGCCCGACTCACCCGAGGGGCGCCCGACTCACCCGAGGGGCGCCCGACCACCCGAGGGGCGAGCGACTCACTGGCTGTACGGGCGCCCCGACCCGACCTCGCAGACCTCTAGTGTCGTCGCAGAAGGTGGGCCATCTTCGAGGGCGCCACACAATCTGCAAGGTGGGCTGATCGTCAGCGGACTAGATCCGTAGTCAGTACGGACGTGCGCGGGCTCTGGGGCGGCCACCGTTGCGGACATGTTCACCATTGATGTCCTCGTCGTCGGGGCGGGCCCATCCGGCCTCGCCACCGCCGTCTCCGCCCTGCGCCACGGCGCTCGTGTGCTCGTCGTCGAACGCAGCCCAGGACCCTCGCCCGTTCCGCGGGCGACCGGCGTCAGCATCCACACGATGGAGCTGTTCGGTATCTGGGGGCTCGCGGACGCGGTGCGGGCGGGCGCCATCGACTGCGACCCCACGGTCACCGTCACCCGCAGCCTCGTCGACGAGCCACTGGAGGTCGAGCCGCTTGCCCGACCGACGGTGCGCGAGACGCTCACGGCGAGCCCGGCGTTTCCGCTGCTGTGCCCACAGGATCACCTCGAGCCGGTGTTGGTCGACGAGGTGCGCAGGCTCGGCGGGGAGGTTCGCTTCGGTGCCGAGCTCGCCGCGCTGGGCACAACGGCCGACGGAGTGCGGGCGGTCGTCGGCACGCGGCCGGTGCGGGCCCGGTTCGTGGTGGGCGCCGACGGGCCGCGCAGCACCGTGCGCCCCGCGTTGGGGATCGGATGGGAGCGGCTGGGCACGGTCGGCGACTTCGAGCTCGTGCTGTTCCGGTCCACCCTGCTGCCACGACACACGAGCGCGCTGGTCTTCGTCAAGCATCCCGACGCCGAGGGGGTGCTGCTGCCGATGGGCACGGGCCGGTGGGGCTATGTGCGCTCGTCCGACGCGGCGCCACGGCCGTGGACGGCGCTGCTGCGCGCCGCCACAGGTTTCCCCGACCTCGTGCCGGAGATCATCGGGAGGTCCCGGTTCACGATGGCCGCCGACGTCGCGAGCACCTACCGGGCGGGCCCCGGCTTCCTCGTCGGCGACGCCGCGCACCGCATGACGCCCTACGGCGGCGTCGGGCTGAACACGGCCATCCACGACGGCCACGAGCTCGGTTGGCGCCTGGCGTGGGCGGCGCGCGGCCTCACCGGAGACGCGCTGCTGGACAGCTACGCCGCCGAGCGCGAGCCGGTGGGGCGGGCGAACGCGGTGCGCAGCCTGAGCACCGAGCGCCATCCGGGCGACGGTCTGCCCCGCGACCTCGGCTCGACCTACCGTTCCCCGGTGATCGTCGACGACGGCGGCCCGGCCGCGGTGGGCCACCATCGCACCGCACGGCCGGGCGAGCGCGCTCCGCACGTGTGGTTCCGCGACGGCGGGGTTCGGCGCTCGACGCTCGACCTCTTCGACGGCAGGCTGACCGTCCTCGCCGGGCCGCGCGGCGGCTGTGACCTGCCGCGCGACGTGCCGATCACGCTGCTTCGGGTGGGGCACGACCTGCCCGATCCCCGCGGGGCGATCCAGCGCGCCTACCGGCTTGCACACGGGTCGGCGGTGCTCGTGCGGCCCGACGGGGTTGTCGCCTGGCGCCATGACGGCCTGGGCCGCCCCGCCGCGGCGGCCGCCGCTTTGACTGCCGCGGTGCGGACGGCGCTGGGCTGGACAGCGGCGGGACCGACAGCGCTGGGACCGACAGCGCTGGGACCGACAGCGCTGGGACCGACAGCGCTGGGACAAGAGGCGCTGGGACAAGAGGCGGTGGCGAGCTGACGTGGTCGCGGCGATCGGCGGGCCCCGACGGCCACGCGCGGCGCGCCACCGCGCGCAGGACGGGGGAACGGCGGTGGCGGCGGTCGGGCCCGGACTGCAGCAGGGTGACACCGCTGCGACTCAACCGCAGCAGTGCCCCCCTGCTGCGACGCCGCGGACCGTCGCCGCCACCACACCCACCACCGTCGGCCCCCAGCACGGCGGGCTGGCGTTGCCGCGCCGCGGGCGCCAACCTAGGCACGTGCCTGCCTCCCGCAGCCCGGTGCTGGTCGGACGGCGCGCCGAGCTGACCACCGCGCTGGGGCTCGTCGACGCCGCCGCCCGCGGTCACGGCGGCGCGCTGCTGATCACCGGGGAGGCGGGCGTCGGCAAGTCCCGGCTGGTCGAGGAGATGCGGGCGCGGGCGTCCACGACCGGGATGACCGTGCTCGTCGGGCGCTCCGTCGACGGCGGCGGCACCTACCGCGCCGTGAGCGAAGCCGTCGCCCGGCTGGTGCGCCACGACCCGCTGCTCACCGCCCCCGAGTTGGCGCCCCACCGCGCGGCACTGCGCAGACTGCTGCCGGGCGGCCCCGCGGCAGAGCCGCTCCCGCGCTCGCCCGACCCCACCGTCATGCTCGGCGAGGCCGTCCTCGCCCTGCTCGCCGGGCGCGGCTGCCTCCTCGTGCTAGAGGACCTGCACTGGGCGGACCCCGACACCGTCGACCTCGTGCGCTACCTCGCGGGCGCCGTGTCCGACGTGCCGGTGCTGCTCACGGTGACCGCGCGCGACGACGTCGCACAGCCCGGCGTCCACCGGCTCGCCGCGGAGCTGACGACCCTCGCGCTGCGGCGGTTGGACCCGGCCGGGGTCGCCGCGCTGGCCGCGGCGTGCCGCCAGGGGGAGACGTTCACGGAGCGGCAGCTTCATGAGCTGGTCGTGCGCTCGGACGGCTTGCCGTTCCTGGTCGAGGAGCTGCTCGGCGCCCGCCCGCGGCAGCTGCCGCCGTCGTTGGCAGCGCTGGTCGCGGACCGGCTGGCGGCCCTTCCGTCGACGTCGCGGCCACTGGTCGTCGCCGCCGCTGTGGCGGGCGGAGACCCGGACTGGCGACTGGTCGCCGCGATGACCGACCCTCGCAGGCGGGACGCCGACCAGCGCAACCCGGCACGACGCGACACCGCCGGGCCGGACACCGACCGACACGACACCGAACGGCCGGACACCGCCGGGCCGGACACCACCGGGCGTGACCTTGATCTGCCCGACACCGATCTGCGCCACGCCGATCTGCGCCACCCCGACGAGCCGACCGACGCCGAGACCGCGGCACTCACCGCGCTGCGCGCCGCCGCTGACGTCGGGCTGCTCGTCGTCGCGGACGGACGGCTGCGCTGGCGGCACGCGCTGACCCGCGACGCCGTCCTCGCCACGCTGCTGCCCCCCGAGCGCGCCGCCGTGGCCGCGCGGGCGGCCGCAGTGCTCGACGAACGAGGGGACCGGGCCCTCGCCGCGCGGCTGTACACCGAAGCCGGGCACACCGCGCGGGGTGCCCAGATCCTGGTCGAGCTGGCCCGCGCCGACGTGGGCCGGGGTGCCTTGCGGAGCGCGGCGGCCCTGCTGGCGGAGGCGGGCGAGCATGCGGCGCCAGCCGATCGGGTGCTCGTGTCCACCCTGCTCGGGCGGGCCGCCGAGGCCCTCGAGGTTGGCGAGCCCGCACTCGATCGCTTGCGCGGCGCCGAGCACGCCGAGCTGTGCCTGCTGCTCGCGCGCGCCGCGATCGTCGCGGGACGCTGGGCGGACGCGCACCGCTTCGTCGAGCGCGCCGGGCGACCCGACGATCCCCGCTCGCTGACGCTCGTCGCCGACGCCGCCTACGGGGCGGGCGACGTCGCGCAGGCCGAGCGGCTGAGCCGGGCCGCCGTCGACACGGTCGGGGAGAGCGACCCGGAGCTGCTCTGCGAGGCGCTGTCCGTACTGGGCCGCTGCACGTACGGCACCGATCCGGCGCGGTCGGACGCCGCGTTGCGCCGGGTCGCGCAGGTCTCCGCCGAGCACGGGCTCGTGCCGTGGCGGGTGCAGGCGTTGTTCGGGCTCGGCAGCCGGGAGCACACGGCGGGGGATCCGGCTCCACCGTCGCTGGCCGCGGCGCGCGCGCTGGCGCTGGAGGCGGGCCTGCTGGTCTATGTCGTGCAGGCCGACCTGTTGCGGGCCAACGGCGTGCTGCTCGTCGACGGGCCGGTCGCCGCGCTGCCGTTGCTGCGCGACACCGCCGAACGCGCCCGGCGGCTGCGGCTCACCGGTCTGCAGGCGATGGCTGAGCTGTTCGCGGCGGCCGATGCCGGCCTGTCCGACGACGAGCAGGCGATGGCGGGATGGTTGGCGAGCGCGGTCTCCCGACCCGACGCGCCGACCGAGGTAACCACGCTCGGCCCGATGGTCAGGGCGATGCCGCATCTCATGCGCCATGATCTGCCGCGCGCGTCCACCCTGCTCGACGACGCGGTGCCCGCGTTGTTGGCGCACGGCTCCGCCATCCCCATCGACCACATCGGACTGTGGGCGCTGCTGCGCACCGCGGTCGGCGACCGGGACGGGGCCGCCCGCGAGATCCTTCGCCGTCACCGACGGCTGACGGCGCTGGGCATCCACGCCGCGCTCGGTTACGCCGACGCCATCGCCGCTGGACGGGCCGGGCGCACCGAAGCGGCCGCGGCCCTGTTCACCGAAGCCGACGCGACGATCGCGCACCTGCCGTGGTGGAACCGCCTGCTCCGGCTGCTCGCGTTGGAGGCGGCGGTCGTCGACGGCTGGGGCGACCCGGTGCCCGCGCTGCGCGCCGACCTCGCCGCCCACGAGGCGGCGGGCACAGACCAGCTGGCCCGCACCTGCCGTGACCTGCTACGGATGGCAGGCGCGCCGACCCGGCGCCGGGCAGGCCCCGTGGTCGCCCCCGCGCTGCGCGCCCGCGGCGTCACCGCCAGAGAAGCCGAGGTGCTCGCGCTCGTCGCCGCCGGGCTCACGAACGCGGAGACCGCCGAACGGCTGTTCCTCTCCCGTCGGACAGTGGAGACGCACGTCGCTCGGCTGTTGGCCAAGACCGGTTCGGCGGACCGGAGCGAGCTGCGGCGTTGGGCGGAATTGCCGACGGCGCTACCGTCCGCCGGTGTGCATCCGGTGGGCCGGGCTCAGTGACCTCGACGCTGTGCGCGAGATCTTCCGCGCGGCGTCCCTGTGGAACGTCGGCGACCGCGCCACGCTGCTGTCGGATGCGCCTTGACGTCCACCACGTCTGACCGCGGTCAACGCCGCAGCGCGCGGAGCATCAACGCGGTGATCCACCCGAGCCCGGCCACGATCGAGGCCCGTTGGAAGAGGCCGCCGAGGCGCACGAGCGACGGCTGTTGCCCGAAGCCCGCGCTGGAGAGGACGAGGAACGCGAGCATGCCCGCCCCGCTGCCCGTGGATGCGAGCGCCCAGCGCAGACGCCCCGCGCGCCGGGCGCGCACGGCCTCGACGAAGGCGGCGACGGGAATCCCGAGGAACACCGGGATGGCCGACAGGTCGTGGGCGATGCCAGTCGACGTCCGCGGGTCGGTGAGGGCGGGCGTCTCAGGCGGGTAACCGCTGATGGGATCGGTGCGAAACGCCGCCGCCCCCAGTAGTCCGACACCGGCGGCTCCGATGAGGACCGGCTCGATCGCAGCGCGGTCGCGCGTCCGCCACAGGCCGACCGCCCCCGCGAGGTAGAGCGCTCCGGTCAGGGTGAAGTTGGCGGTCTGGCGACATCCGCGAGGCCCGAGCGACAGGGAGCTGACGGGGTGCCGCAGTGGGTCGTAGCCGGGTCGCGTCGCGCCCTCGGCGAGGAAGGCGGCCACGAACAGCGGGCCCGCGACCGCGCCTGCCAGCAGCAGCGGCCACGAGCGCGACGGGAGGCGAACGGGGCTGTGCGCGGAGGAGGTTGCCATAGCCGCATTTTCCGCGCACGGGCTACGCCCCGCCCTTCCACGTCCAGTGCGGCACCTCACGGAGGGGGTTCAGCTGGTCGTCGGTCTCGGCGTTCGAGTTCTGCATCGCCACGTGGCTGCCGAACTCGACGTGCTCGCGCACCGCCTCGCGGAACTCGGGATCGTCGGGCATGCCGGTGGCGTCGAGCGCCTTCAGATACAGCTCGACGAACCGCTGCCGCTGCTCTTCCTTGATGTGCAGGCCCCGGTGGACGTCGATGAGGTGGGCGAACCCCAGCTCGCGGGTGAAGCGGTCCGGGCCGCCGAACGACTCGGCGGTGAACGCCGTCAAGTGATCGACGTGCTCGGGCCGTCCGGCGCCGAAGAGCGGTTGCAGCAGAGGGTCGACCAGCACGCTGTCATAGAAGTACTCCTCCAGCCGGTGGAGCGCTTCTTCACCACCGGCGTGCTCGTACAACGAAGGCATGTTTACAGCGTAGCGACCATTGACTATGGGATCACCATAGTGAAAGGTGAGCCGCCGTGAGGGCGGTCGAGATGCGCGTCTACCGGTCGAGCCGCCGGGAGGAGCAAGCCCGTCGCACAAGGCTGCGGATCATCGACGCCGCCACGGCGCTGTTCCTGGAGCGCGGCTATGCGGGAGCGACCATGCGCGCGATCGCGGCCGCGGCCGGGGTGTCGGTGCCGACGGTCGAGCTCGGGTTCGGCACCAAGGCCCGGCTGCTCAAGGCCGCGATCGACGTCGCGATCGCCGGGGACCACGAGGCCGTGCCGGTCCTCGACCGCGGATGGACCGACGTGGCGCAGGACGCCGAGACGGTCGAGGGGTTCCTCGCCGTCGTCGCCAAAGTGGTCGCGGCCGCCCAGACCCGCTCCGCAGGCCTGGTGCTCGCCGTGTTCGAGGGCGCCCGAACCGACCCGGACCTCGCCGACCTGGCAGCACAGCTGACCCGACAGCGCGCCGGGACCGCGCGGTGGCTCGTCGAGGCCATGGCCCGCGTCGCCCCGCTGCGGCCCGACCTGGCCCGGGCGGAAGCCGTCGACGAGCTGTGGGTGCTGATGGAGCCCGCGCTGTTCGACCGACTCGTCCGCCACCGCGGCCTCACCGCCGAGGACTACGCCCGCTGGTTCGCGCGCGCGGCCCGTCGACTGCTCGTCCCCGACCCGACCGAGAGGAACCCGACATGAGCCACGGCCAGATCGACTACCTGCAGCTCCCTGCGCTGGACATCGCGCAGTCCGCTGCGTTCTACGAGAAGGTCTTCGGCTGGAAGGTCGAGCTCTCCTACGCCAGCTTCGAGGCGCCGGGGATGATCGGCCAGTGGACGACCGAGCGCGCACCGGTCGCCGCGGACGGCCCGCTCCTCTGGATCCGGGCCGACAACCTCTACCCGACGTTGCAGACCGTCGCCGACGCGGGCGGGCGGGTGCGCGGCCGCCCGCAGCTCGACGGCGGCGAGCGCTGGCTCGCCGAGATCGACGATCCCGCTGGCAACCGGATCGGGGTGGTGGTGCACGTCGGCTCGGCCCGGTCGCAGACCCTGATCGCGGTCCGCGACGTCGAGGCGTCCAGCCGCTGGTACCAGCAGCTCCTCGGCCTGCGCAGCGACCACGGCGGGCCGGACTACGAACGGCTGCTGTCGGGCGGGGAGCTCGTGCTCCAGCTGCACCACCTCGACGTCGAGCACCACCACGGCCGGATCGGCGACCCGGACGCCCCCTCCGGCAACGGGGTGCTGCTGTGGTTCGGCGACGTGGCCGACTTCGACGACGTCGTAGCGCGCGCCGAGGAGCTCGGCGCCCCCGTGATCCAGCCGCCGCACCGCAACCCGCCCGCCGGTGGAGGCAACGGGCCAGGGCACCGCGAGCTCTGGATCACCGACCTGGACGGCTACACCGTGGTCGTCGCCAGCCCGGACGGCGAGGCCTTCGAGCCCGCGTGACCCCGCCGAGGCCCGCACCCGCCGAATTGCGCTCGCCCGCCCTCGTAGGCTCGACGGCGTGGGGTCGATCACCTTTGTCCGATTGCGGCGAGCCGACTTTCCCCTGTTGGCGACCTGGCTGACCGAACCGGTGGTCGCGCGCTGGTGGGATCACGAGACCTCACCGGAGGCGTTGGAGCGCGACTTCGGCGCCGGGATCGACGAGACCGAGCCGACGCAGGTCTTCCTCGCCTGGACCGACGGCAGACCGTTCGGGCTCATCCAGCGGTACGCGATCGAGGCGTATCCGGAGTACGTCGAGGAGCTGTCCGCGATCTGCAGGCAGCCGCCGGGCGCGCTGAGCATCGACTACCTCATCGGCGAGCCCGACCAACGCGGGCGCGGCCTCGGCGCGGCGATGATCGCCGCTTTCGTCGCGGAGAGCTGGGCGGCCTACCCGCACGCGAGCGCCGTCGTCGTGGCGATGCACGCCACCAACCAGGCGTCCTGGCGGGCGGTGGAGCGCGCCGGGTTCCGACGCGTTGCTGCGGGCGAGCTGACCCCGGACAACCCGATCGACAACCGCGACCACTACCTCTACCAGCTCGACCGCCCTCCGCAGACCCGACTGAACACCCCGGAGGCGGACTGAACACGCTGTGATCTTGGTTGGGGGAGCGTGGTTGGTGCTGTCAGGCTGGTCGCACTGCCGGTGGTGAGCGGGCGGGGCAGCAGTAGCCGAGTCATTGCTGCGGCGCGGCGGCTTGTCGTGGCCCGCGATGGTAGTCGTGAGCCGCCGGTGACGGTCGAGGTCGACGTGGCGGGGGTGGGGGTGGCGTCGCGGCGAGATCCGGCTGGTGTCGACCTCGACGCGCAGAACACCGTTCAGGACCGGACGCCGACCCTGGTGATCGCGGCGAGCCGTGCCTGGTGGTGGTGCGCACCGGCGTGGTGTGCGGCGGGTCGCGATCTCCGCTGGGCGCCGGGCGACGGGCTCAAGGTGGGGTGTGTCCGCGGGCCGTTGGTCGTGGCTCAGACGGTGTTGGGGTGCTGCGGAGTGTGGTGGCTGCGTCGAGATGACGGTGAGCGGGGTTCTGGTCGTGTGGAATCCCGTTGGTCGCAATTTCGGCGGTGATTGGCCCGGCGCGGGTCGGCCCCGGCCCCGGCCGATCTCCACCGCCACACCCCGTGCCAGCACCTTGATCAACACAAGCTGAGTGGCGTTGGGGCAGGTGTGCGAGGTCGCCACTGGGGTGCGAAGCCGCCACGGGAAGTACGGAGTGGGGACGGGCGGTGGCGGCCGCGTGCGAGGTCGCCACGCGGGGTGCGCAGACACGGGCGGGGTGCGCAGACGGCGCGCGAGTCCCGGCGACCCCACGCGCACCGGCTCGATCAGCCTCGACCGCACCGCCCGCTACCGCGCACTGGACCAGATCCTCACCGAGTACGCGCCCTTGATGCGGCACAGCTACCCCGGCCTCGCCTACGTGCGGCCCGCGGTATTCGCCTACCGCGACGGGCACGACGACTTCGGCGACAGGTGGGCCACTGAGGCGCTGGCCGCGAGCCACGGCGCGTTCCGCAGCGACACGTGGGGTCTGTCGATGCTGGGGTGGCACGGCGCGGGCGCAACGGGGCGGGCGCGGATGCGCGCGCTGCGCAACACCGCCCGCGGCGGGGTGTACCGCGGGCTCGCCACCGCGGCGAGGGTCGTCCTTGGCTGAGATCGACACCTCGAATGCCCACTAGCCAACGGGAGACCACGTCTTGGTCGAGCACCACGGCGGGTCTGCGGGCGCCTGAGGTACGGCTCGGGTCTCCCCGCCGCGCGCCGGAAGTGCACCACGTCGGCGGCGTTGCACGTCCGGCCGACGCCGGTGTCCCCCCGCCGCTAGTGTCGTGGCGTGGCGGGCGCGGACGTCTGGGTGGTGGCGGGTCCGCCGGGTTCGGGCAAGTCGACGGTGGCCGAGCGGTTGCTCGCCCAGTTGGACCCGGTCCCCGCGCTGCTGGACAAGGACACGGCGTACGGCCCGTTCGTCGCCGCCACGCTGGCCGCGGCGGGACGGCCGCCCGGCGAGCGCGAAGGGCCGTGGTACGACGAGCACGTCAAGGCGCACGAGTACGCGGGCCTCACCGCCATGGCCCGCGAGATCCGCGCTCACGGCTGTCCGGTGCTGCTCACCGGCCCCTTCACCGGCGCCATCCACGACGCGCGGCAGTGGGCGGAGTGGGTCGCGCAACTGGGCGGGCCGCCCGTGCGGCTGGTCTGGGTGCACACCGACCCGGCCACGTTGCACGCCCGGATTCTGGCCCGCCGATCACCGCGCGACACGGGCAAGCTCGCTTCGTTCGACGCCTTCATCGCCCGGATGCGACCTGGCGATCCGCCGCCGGTGCCCCATCTGATCGTCGACAACCGGGAGGGAGCGCCCGACATCGACGCTCAGCTCCGCCGCCAACGGGGTGTGGACCGCCGGTAACACCCGCTCCACGGGTCCGCCCGGCCTGGGTGGCGCAGGACCCTGCGGGTGCGCCTGCCTCAGCCCCGGCCGAAGTCCTGGACCCAGTAGGTGCCGTAGGTGCCGCCCTTGGCGCTGGCCGCGCCCATCTGGGTGGCCGAGCAGTCGAGGATGTTGGCGCGGTGGTCGGCGCTCTTCATCCAAGCGCTCATCACGGCCGACCCGCTCGACTGTCCCGCGGCGATGTTCTCCGACTTCGGCGCGGCGTAACCGGCGGCCTTGATCCGGGCGGCGAACGTGCTGCCGTCCGTGCCGGTGTGGCTGAAGAAGTTGTTGGCCGCCATGTCTCTTGCGTGCCCGGCCGCCGCCGCAGTCAGCTTGCTGTCGAGGGTGACCTTCTTGCAGCCCGCCTTGCTCCGCTGGCTGTTGACCAGTTTGACGATCTGCCCGGCAACGGACGTGTCCGCAGGTGTGCTGTCTATGGCCGCCCTCTGGCTGGTGGTCGGCGCGGCGCTGCTCGTCGGCAGCAGGCTGGTCGGCGTCACCGTCGGCGACGCGCTCGGTGGGCCTGGCGCCGCTGCCGCCGTCGTGCTCGGCGTGGCCGGGGAGGTTCCGGTCGTTCGGGCACCGGCCTGCAGTACAGCGATGTCGAGTCCGTTGCAGGCGGTGAGGCCGCCGAGCGCAACGGCAGCCACCGCCGCCGCGCTGAGAGCATGGCGAACGGACTGCACGGTTCTCCTGGGCGCCGTGCCGACGGGCCCGCCATCCGGGCGGGTACCCAGAGGGGGGAGCGGAGCCCGCGGCAGCGAGCCGGAACGGGAGTGCCCAGCGACGGTACGAAGGTCCCGCCCTGGCAGGCAACGGTCCGATCGCGGAGCGGTGGCCCGTCGACGCCGAGTGGTGACCTTCACCGCACCGTTGAGCCGTGCAGCCCAACGCTGTTGCTCCACCTGGTCGGGCCTGTCAGGCCGTAGTCGACCGGGCGCCGCGTTTGCGGCACGGTGATCACCGTCGGCACCCCGCACGAGGAGGACCTATGGCCCGTCCCGCTGTGTTCGTTCATGGTCTCTGGTTGCATGCCTCCAGTTGGCAGCCCTGGTTGGACCTGTTCGCCGAGCGTGGCTACGACCCCATTGCGCCCGGTTGGCCGCACGAGCCACCGACCGTGGCCGAGGCCCGGCAGCAGCCCGACGCCGTCGCCGGGTTGGGCATCGAGGAGGTCGCCGACCACTACGCGGGCATCATCGACGGGCTGCCGGAGCCGCCCGTGATCATCGGGCACTCGTTCGGCGGCCTGATCGCCCAGAAGCTCCTCGGGCGCAACCTGGGCGCCGCCGCCGTGGCGATCGACCCCGCCCAGATCAGGGGGGTGCTGGTGCTGCCGCCAGCCCAGCTCCGCTCGGCCGCGGCGGTGCTGGGCAACCCGGCGAACATCAAGAAGGCGGTGAGCCTGACCCCAGGCCGGTTCCGCTATGGCTTCGGCAACGCTGTCAGCCGGGACGAGTCGGACCTGCTCTTCGACCGCTGGACCATCCCGTCGCCCGCCCGGCCGCTGTTCGAGGCGTCGACGGCGAACCTGGTGTCCCACTCGCCCGCCGCCGTGGACACGCGCAACGCGCGCCGCGGTCCACTGCTGCTCATCTCCGGCGGCAAGGACCACACCGTGCCTGACGCGGTGACGCGGTCGACCTTCAAGCAGTACCGCCACTCGTCGGCGGTGACGGAGCTGCGGCAGTTCCCCGACCGCGGGCACTCGCTGGTGGTGGACAACGGCTGGCGCGAAGTCGCCGACACCTGCCTGGCGTGGCTGGACGAGGTGCTGGCCTGACCGCCGAAAGGCCAGCACCTCGGTGCGCGGTCGAGGATCAACTTCCTTTCGCTTCCCCTGCGCTCGGGTGCGGCCGGTGATCACGAGGTTGTCGGGAGCGGACGCCCGAGCTTCGTGGTCGGCATATGCGAGGCCTGTGATTTCGACACCGCGCGCTGACCGACCAAGATGGACGACATGACCGTTCGTTGGGGTGTCGTCGGGCCGGGCCGGATCGCGTCGAACGTGGTCGGCGACGCGCCACACGTGCCGGGAGCGCAGTTCGTGGCCGTGGCGTCACGCTCGGCCGAGCGCGCCGAGGCGTTCGCCGCGAAGCACGGCATCCCCCGCGTGCACGACTCCTACCAGGCCATCCTCGACGACGACGGGGTCGACGTCCTCTACATCGCCACCACCCATCCGCAGCACCGCGCCATCGCGCTCGCGGCGTTGCGCGCCGGCAAGGCGATCATGGTGGAGAAGGCGTTCACGGTGACCCCGGAGGCGACCAGGGAGATCGTCGACCTGGCCACGTCGACCAGCACGTTCGCCATGGAGGCGATGTGGACGCGGTTCCAGCCCGCGGTCGTCAGGGCGCGCGAGCTGATCGCCGACGGGGCGATCGGCGAGGTCAGGTCGGTGCAGGGCGAGCTGTGCGTGCAAGCCCCGATGGACCCCGACGACCGCTTCCTCAACCCGGCGATCGGCGGCGGCGCGGTGTTCGACCTGTCGGTCTACCCGATCTCGTTCGCGCAGATGGTGCTCGGCACACCCGACGCCGTCCACGCCCACGGTGTGCTGGCCAAGACCGGCGTCGACCTGGAGGAGACGATGCTGCTGGGCTTCCCGGGTGGACGGACGGCGTCGCTGTTCTGCTCGATCCGCTGCGCGTCGCCCGGCCAGATGCGGATCTTCGGCACTGACGGCTGGATCGACATCCTGCCGCGCTTCCACCACCCGGAGACGATCGTGCTCCATCGCTTGGGCGCTGAGCCGGAGACGATCGTCGCGCCGCACACCGGCGGCGGGTACGCGCACGAGCTGATCGAGGTCACCGACTGCGTCGCGGCGGGAAAGACGCAGAGCGACGTGATGTCGCTCGCCGACACCGTCGCGGTGCAGGACGTCATGGGTGAGGTGGTGCGCCAGCTGGGTGCGCTGGTGCAGGAGGGACCGGCCGAGCTCTAGTGCGGTGTCCAGAAACGTTCACCGGGTCCTCGCGGGCCCAGACGACGCCTCGCGGCGTTGCCGCCCTCGCGAAGACGCCCGGTATGAGCTTCGGACGGCGCCTTGCGAGGCGCCGCCTGGATCCCGCGATCACCCCGGCAACGTTCCTGGACACCGCACTAGCGGCCAGCTGCGCACGGACGCCCGAGCGCGTCACCAGCGGGAATCCGCCCAGAACCCCGGTCACGTTCACCTCGGCCGCTCATGCGCCGCGCTCTGCAGTCGAGCTGGACCCCGCGCCCACCACACCCCGGTCCACTCGCCGCGGTCCACTCGCCGCGGTCCACTCGCCGCGGTCCACTCGCCGCGGTCCACTTCGCAGAGCCCGCTGTCTCTTCGCAGGGTCCGTGGACCCTGCGACGTGCGTGCGCGGTCTGCGAAGCGGGATCTGGGTGGCGAGGCGCGACCGGGGAGGGCGTGAGGGGGCCTGCCACTCGAGGTGGACGTGGGCTGCCGGAAGGGGCGTGGACGACGAGGTCTCGAGGTGAACAGGGGCGGGTTCTGCAACGTTCACAGCCCGCTCGTGTTCACCTCGGGCGGGGCTGCCCGACGCGCAGAAGCTCGAGCCACCGTCAACTGCCGGACGTTCTTGAGGAGCGCGCCTGAACGACTCGGGCCTGCTACGCGCTCCGGCCAGAGTCGTTCAGGACCCACTCAACGCCCGCACGATCGTCGCCACGGCGTCGTCGGGCGACTCGTGCTCCCAGATCCGCACGACGCGCCAGCCGCCGTCGGCCAGACGGCGGTCGGTGGTGCGGTCGCGCTCGATGTTGGCCGCGAGCTTGGCCTCCCACCAGGACCCGTTGTGCCGCGGCGACGTGCGGTGGCGCGGGCACTGGTGCCAGAAGCAGCCGTCGACGAAGACCACCAGCCGGGCGCGGGTGAAGACGATGTCGCCCCGGGTGCGCACGGTCGGCAGCGGGCGGTGGTCCACCCGGTAGCGGTAGCCCATGGCGTGCAGGCGCGTGCGGATGGCCAGCTCAGGGCCGGTGTCGCGGGAGCGCTGGCGGGACATGCTGCGGCGCTTCTGCTCGTTCACCGCCGCAGGTCGTGCGCGGATAACACGTTTTCCCCGCACGGGGTCGGGCGCAGGTCGTGCGCGGATAACGTCGTCGTGGCCACGTTTTCCACGCACGGGGTCGGGCGCGCTCACCGGAGGGAGTCTGACACCTTCATCGGCGCACGCCCGTTGGACGACGTCGGTGAGCGCAGCTGCGACGTCGGGAGGTTGAGCAGCTCCACCGCCCGCCGCCCCGCCGCGTGCCCGAGGCTGCGGTAAGCCTCGAACTGCTCGTCGGTGAAGATCTGCCGGGCGTAGGAGTGATGCGGGAACCGCCCGTCGCGGTGCTGGAACGAGCGCAGGTCCCAGCTCAGCGCCTCGGTGAGCGTCGCCTTGGCGTACACGAGCCGGGCCTCTCCGCCGTCGGGATAGTGGACGGCGCCGCGCACCGCGAGATCGGCGCTGGTGGTGCCGCCCAGCGGGCGGGTCGGGGCGGGGTCGAGCGTGATGTCGGCACCAAGCTCGCTGCGGGCCAAGGCGATCGCTCTGCCGATGTCGCCCGCCGCGCCACCGGCGTCGGTGCTGGCGTCGAAGCACAGGACGTCGGTGCAGCGTCGGCGCAGCAGCTCGACCAGGCCGAGGTTCTCCCAGTGGCCGCCGTCGGTGAGGTAGATGTAGCGGTGCTTCAAGGTGAGGCCGCCGAACGCCTCGCGAAGCACGTACAGCGCGCCCGGCTCCCGCCACCCCTCGACGATCGACGCCCACAGCCTGCCCAGCCGCCTGACCGGCGCCGGGGAGCAGGCGTTCCAGCTCTCGTGGCGCGGGTTGCGCACCCACACGCCGAGGCGCACGTTCGTCAACGCCATCAGCAGCCGGAACGGCGGGTGGGTGAACCGGCCCATCAGCGGGGAGAGCGCGGCACCGGACACCGCCATGATCGACGGCAGGGTCAGGTCGGTGCCCTTCGGCCCGCGGGCCTCCTCGAACCGCGTGGTGTCCTGGTAGGTGAACCGGGGGCCGCCGCAGCGGTCGTGGGTGAAGGTGAACGACTCGGCGAACCGACCGACGGGCACCTCGCTGGACGTCACGTTCACCGCGCAGCAGACGATCAGCTTCGGGATGTGCGCGCCCCGGTCGCGGAGCTGTTCGCCGACCTCCGAGAACGGCAGGCGCTGGGTGTACGGCACCGGCTCGGCGACCGGCCGCCCTTTCTCGTCACGTCGACGCTTGACGGCGAACGCGCTGTTCAGGCGCTCGCGGTAGAACAGGTGCATCGAGTAGCGGCGGTTGTGCACCTTCAGGGCCATCAGCAGCACGACCGCGAGCGCACCCACCACCCAGAGCACGTCGGCAGGCGAGGCGATGCCATGGCGCGCCGCGTACTCCAACGACGACAGCAGCGGGACGAGCAGCAGCGCTCCGCTCGCGAACACCGACAGCACGAGCATCAGCCACCGCAGCCGCGGCCGCCGGGCGAGCGGCACCGCGATCCCGCCGAGCACGAGCCCGCCGAGCAGCCAGCAGGCCAGCGCGGCGAACCGCTCGACTGGTCGGTCGAACGTGGTGGGCCCGACGAGACCGGTGAGCACCGCGCGCGAGGCCAGCCCGTAGAGCCCCGCGAGCCACGGCAGCGCCAGGAGGACGAGGACCAGCCCCGCGAGTTGGATGCACCGCGCGGCCCACCTCTCGAGGTGGCTCTCGCCGTACTCGCGGACACCGTGGCGCCCGTCGCGGGAGCGGGCCACCGCCACCACGCTCACCGCCCCGAGCACAAACGCCACCACGATGGCCAGCGGCACGAGGACCGTCCACCGGGGCGGGTCGGTCAGCCGGATCGCCGCCGAGTACGCCAGCCAGCCCACCACCCGTCCGGCGACGAAGCCGCACAGCAGGAACGGCAGCAGGTTGAGGACGAAGCCGTGCAGGACGTTCATCACGAACCAGATGCGGCCCGCGAACCCGGGCGCCAGGTAGTTCGTGTTGCGGCGCAGCAGGCGCTCCTCCGGCGAGCCGTGCGCCCACAGCGGGTGGCCGTCCTCCGCGCCGGGCTCAGCGTAGGCGTGCGAGATCGTCAACGCGCTCGCGATGTAGTTGCCGCCCGACACCGCGGCGACGTACTCGGCGCTGCCCAGCACCCGTTCCTCCTGCAACGCCTGCAGCGCGCCCAGGTTGAACGCGGCCGAGCGGATGCCCCCACCGGACAGCGAGATGCCGATGCGGCGGCCGCGCGGCGGGTCGGCGCAGTACTCCTCGTCGTAGCCGGGCACGGGATGGGACTCGCGGGGCCGCAGTGCCATGGCTAGTAGTGCCATCCGCCGGACCTCATCGCCTGCCCCGCTCGGCGTAGCCCAGCTGCACCCGGTAGTCGCCCTCGTCGGGGTCGCAGCCGTACGGGTAGGTCGGGAGCTCCTGCTTGTCGCGCAGGTCCTCGAGCGCGTGCTCGAACAGGTAGCGGGTGAACAGCGGGTGGAAGCACAGATCGTCGAGGTCCTCGTGGGCGTTGAGCGACGAGCCGAACGTGTACTGGAAACGGGCCTTGTTGTAGCGCGTGGTGGAGTCCACCTTGACGCCGAGCACGCCGAGCGTGATCAGCATCTCGCGGAAGTCGTCGAAGTCGTTTCCGGTGACCGAGTTGATCCCCTCGCGGTTGAACACGGTGCGGAGCTGGCGGGCGGGGAAGCAGATCGTGAGCCGGTTGGCCAGGCGTTTCACCGCCTCCGGGGCACGCGGGTAGGACGCCCGGTGCGCCGCGAAGATCCCCTCGACGATCATCCGCTCGCCGATCTGGGTGCCGATCCGCACCGCATCCGGTGTGACCGCCCACGGCGGGGAGCCCGGAACCGGCGCGGTGAAGACGTTGTTGAGGATCTCGATCAGGTGCCGCGGCAGGAGCTGGGTGTGGCGCAGCACGTAGGCCAGCGGGTCCTCGTCGACGCCGAGGCCACCACGGATCGTCTGAGGCAACGCCGCGCGCAGCAGGGCGACGTCGCGGTGCTCGACGCCCACGACGACGCGGCGGTCCAGTTCCTCCAACGGCCGCGGATGGTGGGTCTCCATGAACATCCGGTAGCGCCGCGCCGCCAGATGCAGCAGCTCGCGGGCGGTCCAGTAGATCGTGAGGTAGTTGCCGCCGAAGTCCTTCTCCGGGTTGGCCGAGATGCGGTGGATCTCGTCCCACAGCTCCGAGGGCAGGCACAGCTGCAGGCCGAAGGGCCTGCCCTCCACATTGCGCGCCGCCGCCAGCCCCACCGCGTGGAACAGCCCCGCCAGCACGTCCTCCAGCTCGAAGATCCGGGCGTGCAGGTCCTCGAGGTTGTCCATCACGATCATCACCGGACGGGCGTCGAGCACCTTCCGCAGCGCCTTCCGCGCTGTGCCGAACGCAACGCCGCCGCGGGTGAGCCCTTCGACGAGCTCGCGCAGCCCCCGCACGCCGCGGTCGTCGATCCGCTTCTGCAGCTCGGCCAGGAAACGCTCGGCGACTGCCGTCGGATCGTCCTCGCACGACGGTTCGGCGGCGAGGTAGTCCCAGACGATCTGCAGCTCGTGCGGCGGATCGTCGATGGTAGTCGTGTCGCAGGCGTGGAACAACGCGACGTGATCGAACAGCGCGAGCCAGATGTCGGCGGTCTGGGGCACGAACAGCGGTCCGCGCGCCTCGCGGTACTGCCGGAGCAGCGCAACCATCTCCGCGTACACCGACGCGGTGCTCAATACCTGCTGCGGGAGCGCCGCGTCACTGAGTGTGGCACCGCGCAGGAAGGCGGTCTTGCCCGCGCCTTTGCGCCCGATGATGTATGTCGGCCTGGCCGCGGCGGAGGTCTGGGCGTAAATGAGGTTGTTGCGGTCGAACAGTTGGTCGGATCCGGACGGATCGGCGCGCACAAGAGCCTCGGAATCGCGCGGGCCGAATGGCTGTCGCGCGGTCAGGATCTGGGCGAGCAAAGTTCCTCCGCACCCCTCGGTATTGGTCACTGTAACGCCGAGTGGTGAGGTGCTTGCTCTGATACCCCTTTTCGGTCAGTTCGCGGCGCCGCGCACCCGGTCATGGTGCGGCGACCCCGCCGCAGTGACCTCAGCCGCGGCTACGATCAGTGACAACGAACCCGCGCAGCGGATACGCAGATACTCCACGGGGCCGCCGGTTGACAGGAGATGGAAGCGGCCGAGCACGACCGCTGCTCGTCGGCAATCAGGGCAGGTGACGGTGTTCACGCCGGTTCCTCGTCTCAGGGTGGTCGACAGGTCCGGTCGGGACCTCGACACCGTCGGAGAGGGAACGTCCGGGAGGTCCAGTGTGTACGATCGGTTAACTACCGGGCACACCGGGTGATACTAGTAGCTGTGCGTGACAGTACGGCGCGGCATCGCGCCCCCATGATCGCAGACGTTGACGTGGGGGTGAGAGGCGCCAGCCGAGCCGGGATGATCGCCGAGGTCGGGACATGGGTGCCAGATAGCTATTGCTGTCATGTCCCAACCCCGGGGATCACCACCGAGGGCCAGCGCTACCGTCGACGCATCGCCCCCGTCGCCACACCACTGCCGCCAGTCCGTCGGGCGGCTGTCGCGCTCATGACGAGTCTCGCGCTCACCGCCTGTGGCGCGGGACCCGCGGTGTCGGGGTCCCCGCAGCCGACCCTCCCGACGGCCCTCACCCCGTCGGCCACCGCCCCGGCTCCGCTCGCCCCGTCGGCGAGCCCATCGCCGTCCGCCTCGCCGAACGTCGCGGCGGCGTGCGTCGACGGCACGTGGAGCTGCGTCCAGCAGGCACGGTTCGCTTCGGCCGCGGCCTACACCCGCCGCGCCGTCGGTGCGCACGGCTACCTGTCGGCCGTGTTCACCGACCGGGTGTCGGGCGCGAGCTGGCGCACCGGCGACACGACCCACCCGGGCTGGACCGCGTCCACGATCAAGCTGGCCGTCGCCACCGATCTCCTGCGCTCCCAGCGGGCGGGCCAGATCGCGTTGAGCACCGCCGACCGCCACGACATGACCACAATGCTCAACTTCTCCGACGAGGCGGCGTCGGACCGGCTGTGGAAGGCCTACGGCGGCGACGCCATGCTCGCCCGTCTCCGCTCCGACTTCGGCATGGCAGGCCTGCACTTCATCCCCGGATTCACCGCCACCACGTACTGGGGGTTCGTCAAGTGCACGGCCGACGACCTCGCCGCCCTCATGCACTACGTCCTGACCAGCACCAACCCCGCGGACCGCGCCTACCTCGTCTCCGCGATGCGCGGTGTCGCGCCCAACCAGCAGTGGGGGGTGTGGGCCGCGGGTCCCGGTCAGCAACCCGGCAACAAGGACGGCTGGTCCTTCGAGTCCGACACCTACGGCAAGCACTGGGTGACCGACACCGTCGGCTTCGCGGGTCCCGACGAGCGCTACACCGTCGCGATCATGTACCAGGTGGGGCCGTCCGGCTCCCTCGCCGACGGGGTGCACGCCGTCAGCGACGTGGCCGCGCTGCTGTTCGGCGTGCCCGTCCCGGCTCCCGTCACCGTCCCCGCTCCCGACGGCTGAGCCATTGCAGCAGTGTCACCCTGCTGCGACCCAGTCTCAGCAGTGTCACCCTGCTGCGACCCACCACAACCGCTGATCACCACCGAGGGCACGACCACCCCCACCCGCCGTGATCACCACAAGTGGTGCCAGGAGCGCACCCGCACACCCCGGCCACCACAACCGCCGATCACGCAGCAGCGGTGTCACCCTGCTGCGACCTCGATGACCGCCCCGATTCCCGTGGGGAAGACTGGGCCCGTGGCAAATCGCGTGGCGGTGGTGACCGGGGCGGGCACGGGATTGGGTCGGGTGGTGGCGCGCGCCCTGCTCGACGCCGGTTACGGCGTGGCCCTCGCGGGTCGGCGGGCCGAAGCGCTCGACACCACGGCGGACGGGCATCCAGACGCACTGGCCGTGCCCACCGACGTCACCGACCCCGCGGCCGTGGAGGCGCTGTTCGCGGCGGTCACCGAACGCTTCGGCCGGGTCGACGTGCTGTTCAACAACGCCGGGATGTTCGGACCGTCCGGCTCGGTCGACGAGATCGACGTGCAGGGCTTCGTCGACACGGTCGCGGTGAACCTCACCGGCTCCTTCCTGTGTGCCCGCGGAGCCTTCACCGCGATGCGGGCGCAACGCCCGTCCGGTGGCCGGATCATCAACAACGGGTCCATCTCCGCCCACACACCCCGTCCGGGCAGCGCCGCCTACACCTCCACCAAGCACGCGATTACGGGCCTGACCAAGTCACTGTCGCTCGACGGGCGCCCCTATGGCATCGCGTGCTCGCAGATCGACATCGGCAACGCCGCCACCGAGATGACCGCGGGCATCGCCACCGGCGCTCGGCAGGCCGACGGCTCGATACGCGCCGAGCCGACGTTCGACGCCGCACACGTCGCCTCGACCGTGGTCTACATGGCGGGTCTTCCGCTGGAGGTCAATATCCAGTTCCTGACCATCACCGCCACGACGATGCCGTTCATCGGCCGCGGCTGAGACCCGGCCCGGTTTTGTCGGTGGCCTTCTCTACTCTGGAACCACGCCACAACGACAGGGCTCGACAGGGGGATGACATGACCGTCACCGAGAACGCGCTCGCGCCGCAGATGGAGCGTTATCGCGTCGAGCTCACGGGCTACAGCTACCGCATGCTCGGCTCCAGCCACGACGCGGAGGACGCGGTCCAGGAAACGATGGTGCGGGCCTGGCGCAGCATTGACAAGTTCGAGGGCCGCTCCTCGCTGCGCTCGTGGCTCTACCGCATCGCCACCAACGTGTGCCTCACCATGCTCGAGAGCCGCGGCCGCCGGGCCCGTCCGATGGACTTCGGGTCGGCGAGCACCCCGGAGCCCTCCTCACTCGGCGATCCCTCTGGCGAGGACACGTGGCTGCAGCCGGTGCCCGACGCGATGGTCGTCCCGGTCGACGGGGATCCGGCCGACGTGGCCGTGGCCAGGGAGACGATCCGGCTCGCGTTCGTCGCGGCGCTGCAACACCTGCCTGCCCGGCAGCGCGCCGTGCTCATCCTGCGCGAGGTCCTGCAGTGGAGCGCCGCGGAGACCGCCGAGCTGCTCGACACCACGGTGGCCTCGGTCAACAGCGCGCTGCAGCGGGCCCGCGCCACGTTGGGCGAGCGCGAGATCGACTCGACGGGGGAGATCGGCGCCGAGCAGCAGGCGCTGCTGGATCGCTACGCCGATGCGTTCGAACGCTACGACATGACGGCGCTGGTCAGCCTGCTCCACGACGACGCCGTGATGTCCATGCCGCCGTACGCGCTGTGGCTGCGCGGCACCGACGACATCGTCGCCTGGCACGTGGGCCCCGGTGCTCCCTGCCGTGATTCCAAGATGGTGCCGCTCACCGTCAACGGGGTGCCCGGCTTCGCCCAGTACAAGCCGTCCGAGGGCGGGGGCTACACCGCCTGGGCGATCCAGGCCCCGGAGATCCGCGGCGACAAGATCGTGCGGCTCAACGCGTTCCTCGACGTCGAGGCGCTGTTCCCGATGTTCGGGCTCCCGCTCACGCTGGCAGCCTGAAAAAAATCATCGGGTTCACCGTCGTGCCCCGCGCGCCGGTGAGGCCCAGCTCGGCGCGCACGGCGTTCAGCTCGGCGAGGTTGGCACGAGCATGGCGACGGGCCGCGGTGAACCACGCCACCCCGCGCTCGTCGAGCCAGCGCACCACCTCCGCGCCCTCCGACCACGCACGCGCGCGACGCCCGTGGAACACGTCGTGCACGCTCACCGGGGTGTGCGCCGCGATGAGGGGAAACAGGTGCGCGAGGTACCAGCGGCCGAAGCGACGGCCGTGGTCGGCGTCCACGAACAGGTAGCCGACGTCGTCGGGCACCGCGCCGAGCGTTGTCGCGATGTCGCCGTGCACGAACGTCCAGCGGTCGGCGGCGAGCGCGGCGGGCACCGTCTGCAGCACGTTGTCGATCCGGTCGAACGAATGCAGGTGTCCGAAGCCGTTGTCCCGAAGGGCCGAGAGGATCCAGGTCGTCGACCAGCCGTGGAAGGTGCCGAGCTCCATCACCCTGCTCGGCCGGTACTCACGCAGCGCGAGGTAGGTCAGCTCGGCCTCGACGTCGTCGAGCTGCGGCGTCACCCGCCCCCGGTTGGCGGCCAGGAAGGCGCGCTGCTGGTCGATCACGGCGCGCAGGTCGTCGGCGAACGCGTCATAGAGCTTGCAGGCGAGTGCGACGTCCACCGAGGCAGGCTACGGGTCTCCTTCTGAGACGGCCGGTGCGGCGATCCGGCGGCACACTCAGGAGATGCTCACGATGCGGGTGATCCGGCTCGTCGTGCACGCCAAGACCCGGCAGCCGGTGCTGGTGCTCGGCGAGGCAGACGGCGACCGTTGCCTGCCGGTCTTCCTGCGCCAGGCGCAAGCCGACGTGATCTCCGTCGGCGCGCGCGGCAAGGACGACCCCCTACTCCCGCAGGACGTGTTGATCCCCGTCCTGCGGGGTCTCGGCCACCGGCTCGACGGCGCCGAGATCACGGCTCTGACCGAAGGCGTGTTTGCCGCCGATCTCGTCTTCGACGGCGGCAAGCGCGTGGCGGTGCTGCCGAGCGACGCCCTGGCCATCGCGGTGCGCGAACACCTCCCGATCGGCGTGGCCGACGAGATCCTCGACGAGGTGGGACAACCGATCAAGGAGCTGTTCCCCGACGGCACCGACGCCCCGCCCGAGCGGCAGCTCGAGAACTTCCGCAGCTTCCTCGACGAGGTCTCACCCGACGACTTCGGCGCCCCGCACGACTGAGGTCGAGCGGCGGGCGACGACCGCGCCTGCCGCGGCCGCCACCAGGCACGCCACCGCGCCCAGCACCAGCCCGGCCCGTCCGCCGAAGTACTCGACGACGACGCCCGCGATCGGCCCGCCGATTGGTGTCGAGCCGAGGAACGCGACCGCCCACAGCGCCATCACCCGACCGCGCATCTGCGGGTCGGACGCGAGCTGCAGGGTGCTGTTGCCCGTCGAGAGGAACGCCACGCTGAACGCCCCGATCAACGCCATGCCGACCAGCGCGAGCGCGAGGTTGGGCGCCACCGCGGTGCCCAGCATCGCGAGGCCGAACAGTGCCCCGGCCGCGACCAGCGCGCGCATCCCCGTGCGGCCCCACGTGGCCACGTACAGGCCACCGACCACCGCGCCGACCCCCATCGCCGCGGTGAGGAACCCGTAGGTGCGCGCGTCGCCCGCGAACGTCTGCTGCGCGAGCACCGGCAGCACCACCTGGAACTCGTAGGCCAGGCAGCCGACCAGCGCCATCATCAGCAGGGGCACCGCCAGCGCCGGGGTGCGCCGGACGTAGGTCAGACCCTCGCGCAGCTGCCCAGGCCCGCGGTGCGTCGGGATCGACGGCTGCAGTGCGGCGGTGTCCAGGCGGCTCAACGAGACGACCACCGCGACGAAGCTCGCCGCGTTGAGCAGGAAGCACAGGCCGATGCCGCCGAGGCTGATCACGATGCCTGCGATCGCCGGACCCACGACGCGCGCGACGTTGACCATGACGGAGTTGAGGCTGACGGCGTTGCGCAGGTCGTCGGGCCCGACCATCTCCAGCACGAACGACTGCCGCGCCGGGTTCTCGAAGCAGTTGTTCAGACCCAACAGCAGCGCCAAGACGTAGACCTGCCAGAGGGCGACGACCCCGGTGATCGTCAGGAGGCCGAGCGCCAGCGCCAGCACGCCCATCATCGCCTGCAGGCCGATCATCAGGCGGCGCTTGTCGATGCGATCGGCAACGACGCCCGCGTAGGGGCCGAGCACCAGGGTCGGCAGGGTCTGGATCGCGATGACGGTGCCGAGCGCGGTCGCCGACCCCGTCAGCTCCAGCACCAGCCAGGACTGCGCGATCGACTGCATCCAGGTGCCCGCGAGCGAGACGGCCTGGCCCGCGGTGTAGCGACGGTAGTTGGGGTTGGCCAGCGACGAGAACGTCTGGCGGCCGACGGTGGCGAGTGTGGTCAAACGGTGTCCTTCGGGTGCGGCAGACGCGAGCAGCGCGGTTGGATCTCGATGTCGCGGAGCGGCCGGGGCGGTGAGACGGCGGACTCGGCGGGGTCAGATGGGCGACTCACCGTTGCCGAATGGGCGGTCATACCGACAGTGGCGCGGTGGCCAGGGCGTCGGCGAGCGCCTCGATGGCGGGGAGCGCGGCGAGCAACTGGGCGGCGTGAGCGTCGGGCAGCCTGGTGAGGTGCTCGACCAGCAACCGGGTGCGCTCCTCCCGCAGCCGGTGCTGCAGCGCCCGCCCCTCGGCGGTGGGCTCGACGAGCGCGGCGCGCCGGTCGTCGGGATCGGCCTGCCGGTGCAGCAGGCCCGCGTCCTCCAGCTTCGCGACGATCCGGGACAGCATCGTCGGGTTGACGCCCTCGATCTCGGCCAGCTCGGTGATCCGCACCGGGCCCAGCCGGGCGGCCGTTCCCAGGACGGACGCCTGGGTGGGAGTCAGCGCGTGCCCGCGCGTCTGCCGGTCGAGCCCCTTGGCGATGCGGGCGAGCCCAACGCGCAGCCGCGTCACATCCTCGGGGTCGAGCTCGGTCACGATCACTCCTACTTGCTTGCCTAATAGCAATTATATGCTTGGGTCGGGCATACTGCAACGCGTGGAAGTCGACGCCCGCGCCCGACCGCTCGCCGCAGTCGGCGTGCTGCTTCTGGACGGCGATGGACACGTCCTGATCGTCGAGCCGTTGCACGATGCCCGATGGGAGATTCCCGGCGGCGCCATCGAGAAGGGCGAGTCTCCGCGTGCGGCGTGCGCACGGACGGTGCGGGAGTCGATCGGGCTGGAGCTGCCGCCCGCCAGGCTGTTGGCGATCGACTGGACACCCCTCGTCGCCGAGGAGCGCGTGTTCTTCGTGTTCGACGGCGGGGCGCTCGGCGACGACCAGCTCGACGCCATCGAACTGTCACCCCACGAGCTGGAGTCGTGGGCGTCCATGCCGGAGGACGAGCTGTTCGTCATGCTGGCGCCGGACCTGACCCGCCGGGTGGCGGCCGCCCTGGCCGCCCGCGCCGCGGGGGAGGTCTGGTACCTGGAGAACGGCACCCGCGGACAGCCCTGACCGCCGTCCCGGCCATGAGCACCAAGAGTGGTGCCAGCCGCGCACAACTGCGCCCCTGACACCACTTCTGCCGATCACCGCCGCCGAGCACGGATACACGCGCGCTGCCCCGACGCCATGATCACCAATAGTGGTGTCAGCCGTGCGGATCTGAACCCGTGGCACCACTTCTGCCGATCACCGCTGGTCGGCCGGGGCCGGGGCCGGGAGCCGGAGCCGGGGCGGGGCCGGGCGGAGCCGGGGCCGGGGCGGGGCCGGGCGGAGCCGGAGCCGGAGCCGGGCCGGAGCCGGGCCGGGCCGGAGCCGGGCCGAGCCGGAGCCGGGCCGAGCCGGAGCCGGGGCAGGCCGAGCCGGAGCCGAGGCCGGGGCCGGAGCCGAGGCCGGAGCCGGAGCCGGGGCGGAGCCGGAGCCGGGGCGGAGCCGGAGCCGGGGCGGGGCCGGGCGGAGCCGGGGCCGGGCCGGAGCCGGAGCCGGGGCGGAGCCGGGCCGGGGCGGAGCCGGGGCCGGGGCGGAGCCGGGGCGGGCCTCAGGGGTCAGAACCGGCCGCCGCCGCCCCGCCTGCCCCGCGTGCCTGACCCGCCGAAGCTGCCCGGCGACCGACCGCCTCCGTAACCCCCACCGCCGTAGCCACCACCGCCGTAGCCACGGGAGCGACCGCCGCCGGAAAAGCCTCCAGAGAGGATGCCGCCCAGCACCAGGCTGCCCAGCTCGGCGCCGAGCCCGCTGCCGAGCGCCCCGCCGAGGCCACCACCCCCCATGCCGCCGCCCTGCCAGTGCGACACGTCGGATCGGGCCAGGTCAAGGGCCTGGCGCGCCAACGCGTCGGCTGCTTGTGCCTCAGCGAGCGCAGAGGCCGGAGCAACGCCTTGGGCCTGGGCCTGCGCGAGGTGACGCTGCGCCTCGGCCAGCCGGGTGCGCGCCTCCGCGCCGACGGCACCCCGCCGCGTGCCGATGAAGTCCTCGGCGGCCGCGACCGCCGGACGAGCAGTGAGCAGCGCCTGGTCCAACGCGGCGGCGGCGCGTTTGGCGACGCTCTGCGCGTCGCGGGCGGTGACGAGGCCGCGGTCGAGGGCGCCGTCGGCCTCGTCGATCAGACGCAGCGCCGCCATGGGATCGGGCGGTGTGGCGTTCTGCGCCTCGGTCGCCGAGGCCAGTGCCGCCTCGGCGCGAGCGACCAGCGCGGCCAGATCGGCGGGGTCGCCCTCCGCCAGGAGCGCATGCGCCTCGGCGATGTCCTGCTCGGTCTCCGCGCGGGAGGCGGCGATCCGCTCGCCTGCCGCGGCGAGGTCGGCGCCGAGCCGGGTCAACCCGTCGAGCAGCGTGCCCGCCTGGGTGATCGCGTCCTCCGCGGCGCGCCCGGAGACGACGGCAGCGCTGCGACCCGCCGCGCCACCGCCTGCCGAGGCCCGCGCAACGGCGCCGGGGTCATCCGGTGCGCCCCCGGCCGCCGGACCAGCGCCAGCCGAACCCCCGGACACCGGCCCACCCGCCGAAACCCCGGCCGCCGAACTCCCGGACACCAACCCACCCGTCGAACCCCCGGCCACCGAGCCGCCGGGCACCTGCGCCGACGCTGACCCGTCGGCGCCGACACCTGAGGTTGCCGCTTCGCCGCCCCCGTCCCGCGGACCGTTCGCAACGGGGGCCGGGCCTGCCGGGAGGTCGCCCGCCAACGACGCGCGGGCCGCGGCGATCTCCGTGGCCGCGCCGCTGAGGAGCTCGCGCGCCTGGTCGAGGTTGCCTGCCGCGGGCTCCCACGAGCCTGCGGCGTAGCGCGCCCGCAAGTCGGCCCACGCGGCCTCGGCCTCCGGCAGTCGGGCCTGGGCGGCGGCGAGCCGGGCGGCCAGACCGGCGATGTAGTCCGGCGCGGTTGCCTCCAGGTTGCGGAGCTTGTCGAACGCCGCGACCTGCGCGTCCAGCCGCTCGTCCGCGGACCGGCAGACCGTTATGATCTCCGCGAGCATGCTCCGCTTCGTCGGCTCGTCCTCGGGGATGTCGTCGTCGAGCTGCTGGCGCAGCGTGAACCCGCGCAGCATCTCGGCACGCGACGCCTCCAGCGCCGTGGCGAAGTCCTTGACCGCGGCGTCCCCGAAATGCGCCCTCGCCGCGGCGAGCTCCTGCTCCGACGTCCGGACCGCCTCGTCGACGTCGAGCAGCGCCTGGCTGCCGCGGTAGGCCAGGTCGTCGGTGCTGACGCCCGCGAACTCGTCGGGCGCGGGCTGCTGCGGGGCCTGCGGCGCGGCGGTCGGTGTCGCGCGCGAGCGCCTGCGCCGGACCAGCAAGTACGCTCCGCCGCCCACCACCACGAGGCCAGCCACTCCCGCGATCGCGAGCCCGCCACCCCCGGAGCTGCCGCCCGAGCGCAGCCCGTCGGCCAACCCGACCGCGGCACCTGCCCAGTCGTTCGCGGCTAGCCGCGGTTCGACGTCCTTGGCCGCGATCGCGTCGGTGACCTGTTGCCCGAGCGGGAAGGCCGAGTCGTAGGAGACGTGGTAAGCCCGGTCGTCGACGGCGACGGCGAGCAGCACGTCGGTGCGGCCCAGCTGGGAGAGCGTGGCCGTCTGATCAGCCCAATCGCCGGTCTGCGCGCCGTCGAACGAGCGGACGTAGACGACGAACAGGTCGTAGCCCTTGTCGGTCCGCAGTTGGTCGATCGCCTGCGTGACACGGGTGGTGGCGGCCGGGTCGAGCACCCCGGCTCGGTCGGTGACGCGGTCGGCCAGCCGGAACGGCGGATCGGCCGCGGCCACGCCCGCCCCGGACAGGAACACGACGGCGCCCACGAGGAGCGAACTCAGGAGGAGCCAACGCAGTCGGACGAGGCGGGACACAGCACACATCGTGCCCGCGGGGCGGGACCCGCGCGCGCATCACCCCCCGAGTACGTCGGCATGCCCGTTCCGACGGCACCAGCTGATCAGGTACCGACCGTGCTCACCGCACCATCGATACACCGACTGCGTGGTGAGCGGGACGTTGTCGGGGTGTTCGCCGCGCTCCCGGATCAACGGGCCGAGGTATTTCTCGGCGACCTTGACCGCGGTGTTGCGCGAGCAATGGGCGGCCGTCGCCAGCGTGTCGTGGTTGGACGCGCGACCCGCCGCGATCGCCCCCGCCATCCGCGCCGCCGTCTCCCCTCGCCGTCCGGCCTCGAACCAGTGGTGGATCGTGGGCTGCACCGACGGCGGGGCACCCTCGAGTGCTCGGCCCGCCGCGACCTCGCGCATCGCCGTTGCCAACGCCTCGACACCCCCCGCTTTCGGCACGATCCCGGCGACTCCGTCGCGGACCACGGCCTCGTCGAGATGGTCCCGCTCGGCGTTGTGGCCCTGCAAGGCGAAGAGCACCGGGGCGGGCCTACCCAGCCGTTGGACGATGTCGAGCACGTCCAGACCGTCGAAGGCGTACTCCAGACGTACGTCCTGCCAGGTCAGGTCCGTCAGCACCACGTCGTAGCGGAGGTTGTCGGCGATCGCCGAGCGCACCTGTTCCTCGTTTACCGCCACGGTCACGAGGCCGGGGCCGAAGGCCTGTCGGAACGCGGGCGCGACCAGTCCGCCGAGTTGTGAGGCGATCAGAACCCGCACACCCGAGGCGTCCATCACACGATCGTGGCCCGCACCGCCGCCTCCGGGCAAGTTCTGGTACGGCCGTGTCGTCGACGGTCACGTCCTGGGCCGCTCGACAGCGTGACGGAGGCGATCTTGGCATGATCGGATTTCGCGCAGGTTCAGTCGCCGGGTGTCGCCGCCGCACCGATCCTGGTTGGGTTGCCAGCGGGAGGGGAATCCCACACGGCGGTGGTGGACGGGCACTGTCTGCCACCGCCGTGACCCTCACGTCAGTAGCGGAAGCGCAGCCCGGTGAGCACGTCGTCGATCTCCATGCCCGCCGCGCCCGTGGCATCTGACCGGCGCACCGCGAGGAAGGCGCCGAGCAGTTCCGGACCGAGCGCATCGCCCACCCGTGAGCCGGTCAGCGCCGCCTCCTGATCGGCCTGCGTCGTGGGCAGCGCGGCGATACCGTGCTCGGCGCGCTCGTCGTCGGTCCACGTCCCGGGGTCGGACTGCACCGCCGCGGGCGGCTCCAGCTTCTCCGCCACCCCGGCCGCGCCCGCAGCGAGGACGGCGGCCACGGCGAGATAGGGGTTCGCCGACGCGTCCGACGTCTTCAGCTCGACGTTCGCGTGATCAGCTCCCAGCAGCGACGAGCCGGGGATGTAGCGCAGCGGGGCCTCGCGGTTCTCCACGCCCCAGAACGCGAACGCGCCCGCGAAGTAGCCCGGCCGCAACCGCATGAGCGAGCCGAGGCTGGGCGCGGTGACGGCCGCGACGGCAGGCAGGTCGCGCAGGATCCCCGCGATGTACGCGGCGCCCTCGACCCCGGGGCCCTCGGCCGTGCCTGCAAGCAGGTTCACCCCGTCCCGCCAGATCGAGGAGTGCATGTGCCAGCCGTTGCCCGCGACCGTCAACGCGGGCAGGGGCGCGAAGCTGACCTGGAGACCATGGTGGTTGGCCGCCGCACGCAGCGTCTGGCGCGCCAGCAGCTGACGGTCGGCAGCGGTGACCGGGTCGGCGGCCTCGATCGACAGCTCCACCTGCGCGGGCCCGTACTCGGCGTGCAGCTGACCGATCGGGAGCCCGTTGGCGGCGCAGTCGCGCAGGACGTCGGCGATGAAGCCGTCGATGGGGACCAGCGCCTGCGGGCTGTAGGCGGGCCCGGGGTGGGCGGGCTCGAAGTCCCCGGTGGTCACCGTGAACTCCATCTCGTACCCGACGCGCGCGGTGAGCCCCTGCTCGGCGAGCGCCGCGACCTGTCGTTCCAGCACGCCGCGCTGGTCGTATGGCCAGGGGTCGCCGTTGGCCGACACCTGCCTTCCCGGCACCCACGCCAGCGCGGGCTGCCCGGCCAGCGGGGTGAGCGCCTCCAGCACGGGGATCAGCCGCACGTCCCCGGACGGCGTGGACAGCGGTCCGTGGGCGAAGGTGATCCCATCGTGGCTGTCGAAGACCGCGAACAGCGTCGTGATCCCGACGCCGATCTCCGCGACCCGCGGCAGCGCCGCCACCGGCACCGTTCGCGAGCGTGGGATCCCGTTGTTGTCGACCCAGTGGATGGTCACGCCCGCGACGCCCTGGGCGGCAAGATCCTCGGCGAGCTGCTGCGCGTCCGTCATGGGGCCTGTCGTATCAGTGATCGTGCGGCGGCGGAAGGCTCAGCTCTCCAGCTAGTGCGGTGTCCAGGAACGTTGCCGGGGTGATCGCGGGATCCAGGCGGCGTCTCGCAAGGCGCCGCCCGAAGCTCATACCGGGCGTCTTCGCGAGGGCGGCAACGCCGCGAGGCGTCGTCTGGGCCCGCGAGGACCCGGTGAACGTTTCTGGACACCGCACTAGCGGCTCGGGAGGGATCGCGCAGCCCGACGCTCATGAGTGGGCCAGGTCGGCGAACCGGCTGTAGTGCAGCTGGTGGGCCACGGTGATCGTGCTGGTCGGGCCGTTGCGGTGCTTGGCGAGGATCAGGTCGGCTTCACCCGCGCGGGGATCGTCGCGCTCGAACGCGTCGGGGCGGTGGAGCAGGATGACCATGTCCGCGTCCTGTTCGATCGAGTTGTGGGCAGCGATCCCGCAGGCGATGAAGTTGTGGGTGCCGGGCACCGTCGCGTCGAACACCTCCTGTTCCCCGAGGCTCGTGACCTCGACTATCTCGTCCCAGAACACATCGTTGGTGGCCAGCATGTCCAGGTCGGCGTCGCGCAGCACCGCGTCGGCGCGGGCCAGGCGGGATCGGCTAGGCGCGTGCTTCCACATCGTTGACCCGCAGAAGCGCGAGCCCATAGCGGCGGCGAAGCTGCGATGCGTCATGTTCCGTTCGGACAGCAGGACCCGCACATCGTCCCAGACCGCGCGCGGAACCGTGTCAAGGTTGGTGTTGGATGAGATGTCGCAGAGCCGCTCGCCCACCAGCCGGGCCTGCTCGCCGCGGGCCCCGTGCACGCCGATCAGCTGGACGAAAACCCGCTGGTGCTCGGACCCGGTGACGTGCAGGTGCCAGTTGTCGCGGTACCCCTCCTTGCGCGTTCGCTTAAGCCTGCTCAGGATGCCGAAGCGCAGCAGCAGCCGGGACACGTCGTCAACCAGCCGCCTGCTCGGGGATGCGTAATAGATGCGGCCGATCTGGTTGCGCTCGTCCCAGCTCACGGAGCCGTCGGTGGCCCACAAATGGCGGAGGAACAGCGCAACCTGCTCATCGGGCAGGCCGAAGACCGGTGTCGGGACGAACTTCTCGTGGCTGCGCAGCCCGAAGAGGCCGAGCTCGTCGAGCCACGCCGCGATGGGGTTGCGCTTGCCATGGGTCAACCGGAATGGGGCAGGGAGGCGGAGCGTGACGCACCGCGCGACGCCATCTCCGATTGGGGCGTAGTCGTCGCGGACCGCTGTGATCCCGAACGAGCGGGCCGCCGCGCCGACGGCCTCCAGGTTCGCCTCATCGACGCTGGCGTACCGGATGGGCTGACGCCTGACGAAAGACCCGTCGCCGATCATGTGCGCGAGCAGGACGATCTGATCTTCGGACATGGCGATAGGCCGCAACGGCGCGGGAACGCGCCGGGGTGTGGCCAGGCGGTCGCCGACGCCGAGATCACCCAAGGCGCACCACCCGTCGACGGTGAGGAAGGAGTGGTTGGCGGTGGCCTCCACCTCGCGTCCAGAGGCCAGCCGAAGCCGGAACACCCCACGGACACCGCTGGGGAACACAGCCGTCATCGGCCGGGGCACCATGCGCATCCGCTCGTCGAGCGACCACAGCTCGACGCCGCTCTCGCCGGACTCCAGCAGCTCGCCGAACGTCACCTCGGCCCCGGTGTCGGCCCGCAGTAGCCGCGTGCTCGCAGTGAGGCAGCCCGACTCACGCAGATCCGACAGCATCGGCCGCTTGTCCGTGCGCTGCTCGGGGCCGCGGTTCAGCTGGCTGATCGCCACCACCGGCACCTCGAGCTCCTTGGCCAGCAGCTTGATCTGCCGGGAGAACTCCGACACCTCCTGCTGGCGCGACTCGACCTTGCGGCCGGAGGTCATGAGCTGCAGGTAGTCAAGGATCACGAGCTTGAGATCGTGGCGCTGCTTGAGCCGCCGGGCCTTGGCCCGGATCTCCATCAGTGTGAGGTTGGGCGAATCGTCGATGAACAGCGGCGCCTCGCTGATCTCGCTCATCCGCCGAGCCATGCGCGTCCAGTCGTCGTCGCTCATGCGGCCCGCACGCATGTCGGCCAGGCGGATGCGCGCCTCAGCGGACAGCAGTCGCATGACGATCTCGGACTTGCTCATCTCCAGTGAGAACACCGCGCTGGTGAGGCCGTGCTTGACCGAGCAGGAGCGGGCGAAGTCGAGGCCGAGCGTTGAGTTGTGGGTGGGGATCATCGACCGGCCCGCCAGGTACAGGTGGTCGTCGTTGTCGACCTGCACGCAGCGAACCGGCACGCTGGGCACCGCACGAACGTCGGTGATGTAGTGGCGACGGCGACGGTGCGCGTGCTCGGCGCTCCGCTCCTTATGCGTCATCCGCTTGCGGTCCAGCCGGAAGACGACATCCTCGGTTTCGAAGCTGAGGGTGTAGGCGATAGACGACTCGGAACGCCTGCCCTGGACCGGCTTCGTGGTCATCGAGCAGCGGTAGCCCAGCCCGGCCACGAGCTCGCGGACATCGGCGGCGAGCAGGCGGCTCGTGACGCAGAACTGGACGTTGCCTGCGCTGGTCACGCTGCCGCCCGCGTCGAGCAGGCCAGCCAGTAGTGCACGTCGCTGTTCCTCGGACCCCCGCTGGTAGGCGATCGGGATGTGCTTGCGTCCCAGGACACCCAGGGTGCGCAGCAGGGTCTGGACGGTTCCGTGCTCAGCATCGCAGGCGGCGTAGCGGCGGAGGCGAGGCGAGGTCCGGCCGCAGTCGGGGCACGTAGGGGCCGAAGCCGTGGCGGTCTCCTCCGACAGCCCGATCCCGTATCGCCGGTTCGACAGCCGCATCACCCGATAGCCCTCGGCCTCGATGTACTCCACCATCTCGGGGTCGGCAGAGGTGAAGGCGGCCGTGGCGCTCACGCCGTCGCCGAGCCAGACACCGAGTGTGTAGGGCTGCACGAGCAGATCGGCCGGGGGCAGCTGCAAAGCCGATCCAGGGTCGACCGAGTGGTTGAGCCGCCTCTCCGCGGTGGCACAGCGGAGGGTGGCCGCGAGCTCGGCGGTGGTGCGCACGGCTGGCCCGACCGTCGGCGAGCCACCAAGCGCCAGCGCCTCCTGGTGGGCCCGCCGGGAGGCCCGCGTCTCGGTGAGCCACTGGTGCTCGGCGTCGGCGACGATCACGGATCCGTCGGAGAACTCGACCTCGTAGCAAGGACGGCCGACCAGCACGTCGGTGGCCATGACCACGGTGGTCGGCCGACCCTCGGCGTCGAAGAGTGAATCGCCGACCGCGACCTGGCCCATCGTGGTCCACCCGGCGGGGGTGGGCAGGGGAGTATCGAGCGCGAGGGCCTTCCCGAGACCGGGGCGCGCGGCCACAACGATCATCTGTCCGGGGTGCAGACCGTTGGTGGCGGCGTCGAGATCCGCGAACCCGGTGGGGACGCCAAGCGCCACGCCGCCGCGCGAGGCGATGGCGTCGATCTCGTCCATGGTGGGCTGCAGGAGCTCCTCGAGCGCGACGTAGTCCTCGCTGGTGGAGCGCTCGGTGACGTCGTAGATGGCGGCCTGCGCGCGATCGACGACGTCGTTGATCTCGGCGCCCTGGTCGCCGTGGTAGCCCAGCTGCACGATGCGCGTGCCCGCTTCGACGAGCCTGCGCAGGATCGCCTTCTCCGCGACGATCTCGGCGTAGTAGGCCGCGTTGGCTGCGGTGGGCACCGTGGCGATCAGCGTGTGGAGGTATGGCGCGCCACCGAGACGGATAAGGTCACCGCGGCGCTGCAGCTCCGCGGAGACCGTGACCGCGTCGGCGGGCTCGCCGCGGCCGTACAGATCGAGGATGCAGTCGTAGACAGTCTGGTGGGCGGGCCGGTAGAAGTCGTCGGGCCGCAGAACCTCGACGACGTCGGCGATGGCATCTTTGCTCAGCAGCATGCCGCCGAGGACCGACTGCTCGGCGGTGAGGTCCTGGGGCGGCTGCCGATCGAACGCGCCGCCCGACTCACCCCCGCTATCCGCGGGACGGATGGGTCGCGGCCGCCCCGCCTCCGCCCCGCGGAGATCAGGCTGTGCCATACGCTGCGTCACCCCCCGCTCCCAGTGTATCGAACATCGGTTCGATTCGCTCGTGAGGCGCCCCATGCCCCGGGTGGCGCACCGATGAACCCCGGACGGCCGTTGCGCCACTACGCGCGGGACGTTAGGGATCGCTGCGGACGCTGTCCAACGCCCCTGTGCAAAGTCCTGTGTACGGCCTGGGGAGGATCGGTCAGGCATACGGGACGGACCTGTGGAAGACGTGTGCACAACCTTGCTTCAAAATCCATCTCTGCTGCTCAACAAGGGTGCGTCGCCTGTGGACAAAGTTGGGGAGCGACACGCCGGTCCGACCGATTCCCGGCGTGTCGCGCCGCCCTCACGACCCGGCCCGCCCGGCGCGTCCTGCCGGTCGCTCGGCGCTCGTCGACCGGCAGGAGGTAACCCTCCACGGAGTGAACCCCGCTCTTACGGCACACGAGCGGAGCAACCGCGCCGAGTCGGACGTTGATCACTCTGGGTAGTCACGGCCGCCGCTTGCCCACAAGGGAGCGTAGGGCGGCTCCCCGCACAGACCCCGCCCGCGACGGCGACGGCGACGGCGACGCCTTCGACTTCGGGCCTCGGGCGGCTTCGGGCGGCTTCGGGCGGCTTCGGGCGGCTTCGCCGAGCTTGGGGCGACTTCGCAAACGGTCGAACCTCTGCGACGACGCCGCAGGGTCTGCGAGGTCGGCCCGGCGGCGGGCACACGCCCGCGCGGCGGGCACACGCCCGCAGCGGTGGCGGCCATCGAGGCGGGCAAGTGCGACCGAGACTTCAAAGAGCGGTGTGGGGGCGGCCCCCGCACGCGGACCTCGCAGAGCTTTGGGCGACCTCACAGACGGTCGAACCTCTGCCGGTTGCTGGGCAGGAACGGCGCGTCTGATGGCCTTGATCTCGGGCCGGTCGTCGCGGGGTTTGTCGGTGGCGGCTGCGCTTCTTGCGGTGGCTGCCGACCCCGTGACGGAGGACCTGCAGACGGAGACCGCTGCGGCGGTCCTGGACCTCGGTGATCGTCTTACTGAGGCGACCGGCAACTCATGATCGGCAAGGATCCAGGTCCGGTCGCCGCCGCCCGCGAGCCCTACTGGCCTGCTGCCAAGCGTTGATCGCCGGTTCTGGGACATGAAGGCCACATATGGCCCTCATGTCCCAATCTTGGCGATCACCGCCCCCAGGGAGGCCCGCAGCAGGCCCGCAACCGGGCCATGATCGTCGAGAATGGTGTCGACGGCGCAACCGCCGCACTCTGGGCACCACATGCGGCGATCACCATGGCGACCGGGTCGAGCGTGCGGTCCTTGCGGGCCGCTCACTGGGCGCACTTCGCCTGCGCACCCTTCAGTCATCGACCATCACAGTTCTGGTGCAGTCTGTCCGGGCATCCATCAGCTGCCGGAAGTCCTACGGAAGTAGCCGAATTTGCGGTCTAACCTCTGCGACGACAACACAGGGTCTGCGAAGTCGGCCCGCAGCGGCCGAAGTGGCCCTGCCAGACACTCCGACGGCAAACGGGCGGGTCACCGGCGTACCGGTGACCCGCCCGTCGGCGGTGTGACGTGGCTCAGCTCGCGACGACCGCGACCGACACCTGAGCGGTGACTTCGGGGTGCAGGCGGACCGTGACGGGGTGGGTGCCGACCGTCTTGATCTGGCCCGACACCTCGACGGCCCGCCTGTCGAGCGCGGGGCCGCCCGCGGCGCGGACGGCCTCGACGACGTCGGCCGCGGTGACCGAGCCGAAGAGCCGCCCGGAGTCGCCTGCCGCCTTGGCCTTGACCGTGACGGTGAGCTTGCCGAGATCGTCCGCGACCTCCTTGGCGTGGCCGAGGTCGCGGATCTGACGGGCGCGCTGGGCGCGCTTGATGGTCTCGACCTGCTTCTCGGCACCGCGCGTGGCCACGATGGCCAGCTTGCGGGGCAGCAGGTAGTTGCGGCCGTAGCCGTCCTTGACCTCGACGACGTCGCCGGGCGCGCCGAGGTTGGCGACATCGGCCGTGAGGATGATCTTCATGACCCTCCTCCTATCGAGCGGTCGAGGTGTAGGGCAGCAGCGCGACCTCGCGGGAGTTCTTGACCGCGATCGCGACATCGCGCTGGTGCTGGCGGCAGTTGCCGGTGACCCGACGTGCACGGATCTTGCCGCGGTCGGAGATGAACTTCCGCAGCAGGCCGGTGTCCTTGTAGTCGATCTCTTGGGCCTTGTCCTTGCAGAACGCGCACACCTTCTTCTTGGGTTTGCGCAGGACGGGCTTTGCCATGGTGGTGCTCCTCAACGGTTGGGCGGGTGGGCCCAAAGAACGGTGGGCTGATGCGCCCGGTCCGAGTACGGAAGATCAGAAGGGGGGCTCGTCGTCGGCGGCTGGGCCGCTACCGGCGGCCGGGGCGGAGCCCCATGGGTCGTCCGACGGCGCGCTGGAGCCGCCACCGCCGCCTGAGCCGCCGCTGTAGCCACCCCCGCCGCCACCGCCACCGCCACCGAAGCCACCTTCGCCGGAGCCCCGGCTGACGCGGTTGACCTTGGCGGTGGCGTACTTCAACGATGGTCCGATCTCGTCGACCTCGAGCTCGACGACCGTGCGCTTCTCGCCTTCGCGTGTCTCGTAGGACCGCTGCTTGAGCCTGCCGGACACCATCACCCGCATGCCGCGGGTGAGCGTCTCAGCGACGTTCTCCGCCGCCTGCCGCCACACGTTGCAGCGCATGAACAGCGCCTCGCCGTCCTTCCACTCGCCGGACTGGCGGTCGAAGTTGCGCGGCGTCGAAGCGACGGTGAAGTTGGCGACCGCGGCACCCGACGGGGTGAACCGCAGCTCGGGATCGGCGGTGAGGTTGCCGACGACGGTGATGAGCGTCTCGCCTGCCATGACGACCTCAGCTCGCGGCGGCCGACGCGGCGGCGCGCTTCGGCTCGCGCCGCAGCACCTTGGTGCGCAGCACCGACTCGTTGAGCCCCAGCTGCCGGTCGAGCTCGGCGACCGTCGCGGGTTCGCACGCGACCTCGAGGACCGCGTAGATGCCCTCCGTGTGCTTCTTGATCTCGAATGCGAGGCGGCGCTTGCCCCACACCTCGATCTTCTCGACGCTGCCTCCGTCGGTGCGTACGACGTTGAGGAAAGCCTCCAGCGACGGCGTCACAGTGCGCTCGTCAAGACTGGGGTCGAGGATGACCATCAGCTCGTAATGACGCATGAGAACCACTCACCTCCTATGGACTGGAACGGTCACGGACGATCCGTGACAGGAGGTTCTCACCGCACCCCGACAAAAACCGACGATCAGGGGACCGCGGTGCGGGAGTGCGACCTACGACGTTACCAGCGGCTCGATCCGAGATCGCCACGGGCATACTGCTCGTGCACAGGGGAGGGACGGACGGGTGGAAGCGTTGAGCGCGCAACTCGAGCTGTGGCGGCCAACAGGCGTAGAACTCATCGTGCTGAGCTCCCCGAGCTACACCATCGGGCGCTCAACCAGCAACGACATCGCCTTACCGGACGACAAGATGGCCTCCTCCCGCCACGCGGTGGTAGAAGCGCTCGGCACGGGTTGGGAAATTCGCGACCTGACCAGCCGCAACGGCACGTTCGTGCGCGGCGAGCGCCTCTACGGCAGCCGTGCGCTCGACCACCGTGACGACGTCGTGATCGGCCAGACGAAATTCGTCTTCCACGACCCCGCTAACATGGACCGGAGCGAGACGCTGCTCAGGCCCGGGCCGCCAGCGCTCACGCCGCGCGAGCGCGAGGTGCTGGTCGCCCTCTGCCGCCCGCTGTTCGCAGGCACGCCGGTGCGCGTGCCCGCGACCCTGCGGACCATTGCAGAGGAGCTGTCGATCAGCCAGAGCGGCGTGACGTACCTCCTGGGTCAGCTCTACGACAAGTTCGAGATCCCCCCGATGGGCCACGAACGCCGAGAAGTGCTTGCGAGCGCCGCCGTCGACATCGGCGCCGTGACGGTGACGGACTACCGCCCTAGCTAGTGCGGTGTCCAGAAACGTTCACCGGGTCCTCGCGGGCCCAGACGACGCCTCGCGGCGTTGCCGCCCTCGCGAAGACGCCCGGTATGAGCTTCGGGCGGCGCCTTGCGAGGCGCCGCCTGGATCCCGCGATCACCCCGGCAACGTTCCTGGACACCGCACTAGCGGGCATCACCCTGAGATAGACCTCAGGTCGACCCCACATACAGCTGGGGAAAAGCCGTGGTCGGTCTTCTGGAACGCCAGACGCGCGGACCGAAGAATTCTCTGTGGCAATCGCATCGGGGGATTGACAGAGGGAGACCAGCCATGACTTACAAGCCACTCGCCCACGTGGTGACGAAGGCCGCTCTGGCGACCGCGCTCACCGTCGGCATTCTCGGGTTCAGCCCGATGACAGGCAATGCCCAGACCGTCACGCCGTCGGTGACCCAGCAGGGCATCCAGCTCGCCGACTACACCGACAACCCCTACAGCTACGACTCGAGCGGCGGCTACGACTCCTCTGAGGGCGGCACCGTCACCTTCGACGACGGCTGGGGCGGGAGCTTCGACGTCACCGACCCGTTGCAGGGCAGCGACGGCACCATCTACTCGAGCAACAGCGACTACTACCTCGGGACCAACGGCTACGAGGACACGAGCTCGTAGTGACGGGGAACGCGGGACGATGTTTCGCGAGAACCTGCCGTCGTCGCTTCTCGCGGCGACGGCAGGCGCGTTGGTCCTCGGGATGGCGCTCGGTCTGACGCTGGCCCGGCTCATGTCGCGATCGCGTAATGCCGCGACCCACGCCGACACCGACCCCGCCCTGGCCGCTGCTCTGGCCGCCCGGAGGAGGCGCCTCCTGGCGCGGAAGCTGGTTGCCCACGACCCGGTGCTGGCCCATGAGCTACGCGTCGGGCGCCCGGATCTGCCACACAGCTACGACGACGGCGGCCTCGTCGACCTCACCACCGCACCCGCCGAGGTCATCGCCGCGGTGTGTCACATCGAGGTCGACGTGGCATCGCGGGTCGCGGCGCCGTTTGCTGACGACCTGCTGGTCGGCAGCATCGAAGAGGTCCTGGCGGTCACGGGTGTCCCGATGCGGCAGTGGGCGCGGGTGCTCGACCGCGCCGTGGTCGTCGGTCAGGCCAACGCGTAGAGATCCAGCGAACGGACGTCGACGACGCCCTTCGACGTCCCACCCGTGCCGTAGGCGTCGAGGCCGGGGAAAGTCCGCGCGGGCGGCACCTGATGGTCCTCGACGTCCGCAGCGACCTTGCCGTTGACCAGCAGGGTCAGGTGCGTGTCGCGGACTACGACGGTGAGGGCGACCACACGCCCTTCGGAAAAGCCGGGCAGGTCCAGCCGAGGTGTGATCGGCACGTTCTGCTCGCCGTTGTAGACCACGAACTGGGCGAAGTCGGCGGCCGTGGCGATCTCGAGCTGATAGGCGAGCTTGTGCGGGATGGCCCAGCGAAGGCCCATGGCGAATTCGACGTTGGTGCCGGGCTGGACAGCGAGGTCCATGTCGGCGACGTAATCGGTGACCGCGCTCGGGATCTTCGGCTCGATGCCCGCGTCGCCGTCCGGTCCCAGCACCGCGAGCTCGAGCGCACCGGGCGTATAGCGCACCGCCTGTTGCCCGGTGTTGCCACCGCGGTTGACGAGATCGACGAAACTGTTCGACGTTCCGTCCATCTGGGCGCGGTAGAGCACTTGTCCCCTCGGGACGGTGGCGGACGTTGCGGCATGTGGCGGGATGTCCGTCGGCGGGGCGGGTGATCCGAAGGGATGCAGCGTGAGCAATGCGACGACAACCGCGACCACCCCCACAGCCGCCCCGCTCGCCGCCATCAGGCGCCCTCGTCGGCGCGGTATGGCCGGGCCGTCGAGCGCGGTAGCCAGCCCGTCGACGAACGCTGAGGAGGACGGGTAACGCTCTGCGGGCTCCTTCGCGAGCGCGCGGACGAACACCGCATTCACCGCGGCGGGCAGGTGCGGGGCGCGCTCAGTGGCGCGGGGCACAGGCTTGGTGGCGTGCGCCATGAGCAGCGCATACGAGTCCTGCTCGCGGTAGGGCGGGCTGCCGGTGAGCATCTCGAAGGCGATACAAGCCAACGAGTAGAGGTCCGCCCGATGGTCGACCTTCCCGCCTGCGACCTGCTCTGGAGGGATGTAGGTGGGCGTACCGCGAGGACTGTCCATGGTCTTGCTGAGGGTGGTGTCGTCCAGGACCTTGGCCAGGCCGAAATCGGCCAGTACCGGATGGCCGTCGGCGTCCATGAGGATGTTGCCGGGCTTCACGTCGCGATGGACGACGCCCTGGCTGTGCGCGTAGTCCAGCGCCTCGCCGATCCCGCGCAGGAGAGTGAGCGCCTGCCCGGGCTCGAGCTCGGTCCCCGCCAGCAGCATCCGCAAGCTGGTGCCGCCGCCGAGCAGTGGCATCGCGAGGTAGAGATGACCATCGGCCGCCCCGGACGCGAGCACCCCGACGATGCCCGGATGGCTGAGCGCACGCATCGTCTCGGACTCGCGGACGAAGCGAGCGGTGAGCTCGTCCTTGGTGCCGTAGTCGGCCGACACGAGCTTGAGCGCGATCGGGCGATCGTTGCCCTCGCGCGTCGCGCGATAGACCTCGCCGGAGGCGCCGCGCCCGATCAGCTTCTCGAGCAGGTACGGCCCGACCGTCCCACCCTCCGATAGACCGCTTCGCGTCATGCCGGGACCTTCTGGGGTCCTGGCGGCGCGGATCCGAATTGTCGGTCGTCGAGCACGAAGCGTGATTCGCCGCGCGTCGACGGCGCGTTACGGCGGGGAAGGCCCGCACTGCGCGGTGGTCGACGACGGTCCCCACGATTCTGTCAGGGGTCGCCACTACGCTGCACACATGCTCATCGGTGCCCACGTGCGCGAGGACGACCCCATCGTCTCCGCCGCCGAGCGCGGCGCCGAGATCGTGCAGATGTTCCTGGCCGATCCGCAGGGCTGGAAGAAACCGCCGGTGCATCCTCAGGCCGAGGCGTTGCGCACAGGCGAGCTCGCGGTCGTTGTGCACTCCCCGTACGTCGTGAACCTCGCCTCGCTCAACAACCGCATCCGCATCCCGTCCCGCAAGATCGTCACTCAGCACGCAGAGGGTGCCGCGCAGGTCGGGGCGATCGGCCTTGTCGTGCACGGCGGGCACGTCACGCAGGGCGAGGACGCCGCTCAGGGCGTCGACAACTGGCGCAAGTTCCTCGCCCGACAGGCGGACGAGGGCGGCTTCCCCGTGCCGATCCTCATCGAGAACACCGCGGGCGGCGACAACGCGATGGCCCGCAAGTTCGACGCGTTGGCCCGGCTGTGGGACGCGGTGGGCGAGTTCGAGGTGGGCTTCTGTCTCGACACGTGCCACGCGTTCTCCGCGGGGGAGGACCTCGCCGACGTGGTGGAGCGGGCCCGCGCGATCACCGGCCGGATCGACCTTGTGCACCTCAACAACTCACGCGACGAGTTCGACTCGGCACGCGACCGGCACGCCAACATCGACGACGGCACGATCGATCCGGATCAGTTGGCGGCCGTGTGCGCGGCGGCCGCGGCGCCAGTCGTCGTCGAGACCCCGGCCGAGGGGCAGGCCGCCGACATCGCCTTCCTCCGTGAGCGGCTGTCGGGCGGCGCGGTCGCCTCAGGCAAGGGCTCACCGCCCGGACCCCGCCGTGACCCGTAGCGACGTGAGCCGCACCGGTCGAGCAGGCAACGAGGCCACCCTTGACGACGCCGCGTCCCGTCCCGCCGCGCAAGCCGCTCGTGCATCAGGCGCCACCCCAGCAGGCGCTGCCACATCGGACAGCGCCGCATCGGACAGCGCCGCATCCGGGGCCGCCACACCAGCCTCAGGCGCTGCCCCACCAGCCACCGTTGCCACCGGCGCTGCCCCACCGGCCACCGCTGCCACCGGCGCCGCCCCACCAGCCACCGCTGCCACCGGCGCCGCCCCACCAGCCACCGCTGCCACCGCTGCCACCGGCGCCGCCCCACCAGCCACCACACCCGATGGCGCCGCGTCCAGTCGGGCCGATGCGGACGTCATCGTGGAGGAGCAGCCGCCGAGCAGCCTCCGCCCGGCAGCCGATGACGACTTCGACGGCGGCCGGCACGGGGCGGATACCGACACCCCATCCGCGGGCCGGGGAAGGCGCCGCGCGCGGGCCCGGTTGATGGTCGCCGTGATCGTGCTGCTCACGGGCGCCATGCTCGTGCTGGCCTACGCGGGAAAGGCCCGCTGCGTCGGGCCGGACTTCGACGCGCAGGGCCGCACGACGCCCGACTACGACATCCGCATCGACCGCGACCTGTGCTACTCCGACATCCAGTACCTCTGGCTGGGCCGCGACATCGACAAGCACGTCTTCCCCTACGTCCACGGCGCGATCACCCCGCCGCCCGACAGCACGCTCAGCGGAGGCGCGGTCGAGTACCCGGTGCTCACCGGCATGCTGATGTGGGCGGGGGCGCTCTTCGCCCACAACGACGGGGAGTTCCTGCTCTACTCAGCACTGCTGATGGCCCCGTTCGGCCTGCTCACCGCCTGGATGTTGGGGCGGCTGTCGCGGTGGCGAGCGCTCGTATGGGCGCTCGGGCCCCCGCTGTTCCTCTACGCCTTCCACAACTGGGACCTGCCCGTCGTGGCGTGCGCGGTGGCGGCGGTGTTCGTGATGCACGGCTGGCGCACAGGCCGTCCGCTGCGCCAACGGGCCACGCTCGCGGCGGTGCTGCTCGGGCTCGGCTTCGCGTTCAAGCTCTACCCGGGGGCGTTCGTCGCGCCGCTGATGCTGTACGTGCTCACGGCGTCCCGGCCGGGCAGGTTGGACTGGTGGGGCGCCGCACGGGTCGCGGTGGCGGCCACGGTCACGGCGGTGCTGGTCAACCTCCCGTTCGCGATCGTCGGCTATACGGGCTGGCGTGCGTCGTTCACATTCCAGGAGCTGCGCAAGGTCGACCTCACCACCAACTCGATCTGGTTCTGGGGCTTCCGGCCGGACTCCGAGCCGACGAACGAGGCCTTCCAGCATTGGGTGAGCTGGCTGTCGCCCACCCTCGTGATCACCTCGTTCGTCCTCGCGCTGGCCGTCGGCTGGTGGCGCTACCACCGCGACGGCGTCTATCCGTGGATCGCCGTCAGTGCCGCGATGCTGTGCGGTTTCCTGCTGCTCCACAAGGTGCACTCCCCGCAATACACGCTGTGGCTGGTGCCGTTCTTCGTGTTGCTCGCGGTGCCATGGCGGTGGGTGCTGGCCTACATGGTGGTCGACATCTGCATGGACGTCGGCGTGTTCCGCTGGTTCTACGCGATGAAGACCGGCGTCGGCGGGGACGTCGCGGCCGGGTTCGCGGGCCAACTCGTGGCGCTCGGCGTATGGGGGCGGGCGGCCATGCTCGCGGTGCTGTTCGTGGTGGTGCTGACCGGCCGCGATCGGCTGGCCGCTCAGGGAGCGCCGAGCCTGGTCCCATCGGAGGCCGTGTCCGTTCCGTGAGACGTCACTGGGGCACCGCCGTCGTCGTCGCGGTGTACGTCGGCCTGGCGTTATGGGTTACGTCGTCGTGGTGGACGCCGTTGGGCGCGCGGCTCACCGGCGTGAACCAACCTGACGCCCTGCTGTTCTCCTGGCTGCTCACCTGGACCCCGCATGCGCTGAGCACCCACCAGGTGCCGCTCTACGCTCCCGCGCTGAACGCGGCGACCGGCATCAACCTGCTATGGAACAACGGGATGGCGCTGCCCGCGCTGCTGTTCGCGCCGGTCACGGCCGCGCTCGGCGGCTTGGCGACGGTCACGGTGATCACCGCGGTCGGGCTGGCGGGCTCGGCCACCATGGCGTTCGGCGCACTTCGGGCGTTCGGCGCCGGGGTGTTGCCCGCCGCGCTCGGGGGCGGAGTGTTCGGGTTCTCGCCCGCGATCGTCGGACAGGCGCTCGGCCATCCTGACCTCGTCTTCGACGTGCTGGCGCCGCTGCTGGTGCTGCTCGCGGTGCGCCTCGCCACCACGGAGCGGCCACGCTGGCGCGTTGCGGTGCTCCTCGGCCTCACCGCGGCAGCGCAGCTGCTCATCGGCGAGGAGGTGCTGTTCGACACCAGCGTCGTCATCGGCCTGATCCTTCTGGTGCTGGTGGTGTCACATCCCCGCGAGGCGGTGCGGCGGGCGCCCCGTTTCCTCGCGCTGGCGGGGGCCGCGCTCGGGGTCTTCGCGGTGCTCGGCGGCCCGCTGATGGCGTTCCAGCTGTTCGGGCCGCTGCCCCAGATGGGCAGTCCGTTCACCGTGGCCTACTTCGGCATCGACCTCGCCAACCACGTCGTCCCCACCTCGCTGCAGCTCTTCACCCCCGACGCCGCTGTGGCCCGGTCGGAGCGGTTCACCGGCGGCGAGGAGGAACGGGGCGGGTTCCTCGGCTGGCCGCTGGTTGTGGTGGCGGCCACCGCCCTGGTGCTGCTCGGCCGCCGCGAGCGGGTCCGGGTGCCGCTGATGGTGGCGGTGATGGTCGCGGTCTTGGCGATGGGCGAGCAGCTTCGGGTCGACGGTCAGCGCATCGGGATCACCCTGCCCTGGACCTGGCTCGCGCAGCTGCCGGGCTTTGAGCACGTCATCCCGAGCAGGCTGGCGCTGTTCACCGCCGGACTGGTGGGCGCGGGGCTCGCGTTCGCGCTGACGTCCCTTCGGGAGACGCCCTGGTCGACGCGGGCCATGGCGACCACGGTCGCGGTGGTTGCGGTGCTCCCGCTCACACCCGCCCGGCTGCCCGGCGTCGACGCTCCAGCCGTTCCGGCGTTCTTCACCTCTCCCGATGCGCGGCTGTGTCCGGGGGGCAGCGTGCTGGTGCTGCCGTTCCCGGCTCCGGACACCACTCAGACCCTGCGGTGGCAGGCGGCGTCGGACATGGCGTTCGCGATGCCGGGCGGCTACTTCATCGGCCCAGCCGACAACGGTCACGCCTATGTCGGCGGGCAGCCCAGCAGCACCGGGGCACTCCTGCGGGCGGTGGCGGCCGACGGGCTGGTGCGCCCCGTGACGCCGGAGATGCGCGCCCGGTTCGCAAGCGACGTGCGGCGCTGGCAGGCCTGCGCGGCGGTGCTCGGGCCGTCCCCGCACAGCGACGCCCTGCGCGCACAGGCCGAAGCGCTGATCGGCGACGTCCCCGAGTCGGTGCGGGGCGTACTGGTGTGGCGCGACCTGGGCCCGTGAACGGTGACGGAGCAGCGGTGATTGGAGCAGCGGTGATTGGAGCAGCGGTGATTGGAGCAGGGCCACCCTGCTGCGACTGAGTGCGAGCAGGGCCACCCTGCTGCGACCCCCCGCCCGCCTCACCGCCACGCGAACACCGGTTGCTCCAGGTGCGCCACCCTGGTCGCGCGGCCCTGCAGCACCACTTCGCGGAACTGATGCAGGATCGCCCCCGTCGGCGCGTGCACGAACCGGTCGAACAGCGGCAGCTGGATCACCGGCGCGTCCGACTCGGGGATCGTCAGGAACCGGGGCTCCACGTCGAGGGTGACCACCGGCACCCGGTGCAGCTCGCCGACTTCGGCCGGGTTGGGCCTGAGCGCGGGCACCTCCCCGCCCCACAGCACCACCGGGGTGATCACGTACCCGGAGCGGGTGGCGTAGTCGTCGAGCAGACCCAGCTCGGCTTCGGGCCCCAACCTCAGGCCCAGCTCCTCGGAGAGCTCGCGGCGCGCCGTCTCACCCGGCGTCTCGCCGCCGTCGGTCCGGCCGCCGGGCAGCGCCCACTGCCCCGCGTGCCCCCGCAGCCCCGGCGCGCGGCGGGTGAGCAGGAACGCCGCGCCCGCGTCCTCGACGGTGAGCGTGATCGCGACGGCGGAGCGCTTCAGGCCCGGCCGGACGAGGGCCTGCCGCGGGAACCGCCGCAGCGCAGCCGCCACGGCCTGCTGCTCTACCGTCGCAGTCATGACCTCTGGGTACTCGGGGACGCCGCTGCCGCGCAAGCTCGGGATCGCCCCGACCGGCCGCACGCTCGTGGTCGGCGCGCCGCCCGACTTCGTGCTCGGCGTGCCCCACCACGTGCGCGCGGGGCGCCCCGGCTACGAGGTGCAGCTGCTGTTCTGCCCCGACACGGCGACCCTGCGACGCCGATGGCTCGGCGCGGTCGACCGCAGCACCGAACGCGGAGCGATCTGGGTAGCCTGGCCCAAGCGGAGCTCAGGTGTGCCGACCGACCTCACAGAAGACGGCGTGCGCGCGCATGTCCTGCCGCTGGGCTGGGTCGACGTCAAGGTCTGCGCCATCGACGCGACCTGGTCGGGCCTCAAGATTGTGCGGCGTTTGCGCGGTACCTGACCGGTTCCGGGGTGACGACGGGCCAGTCCGGATCATCCTCGACGTCCAGCTCGCGCACCGTGTCCGTCTCGGGATGCAAAATCGTCCGGACGACGAGAAAGGCGAGCAGGGCGACGGTCGCGTCGCGCACCACGACCGCGCCGAGGAACCAGTCCGGCGGCAGCCCCTTGTTGGCAGGCGTGAGGTAGTAGTACATGCGCGGCACCCAGACGAGCGCGTCGATCGTCATCCAGGCCAGCAACAGCCGCCATCTCGGCAGCGCCAGCACGGCCAGCGGCACGAGCCACAGCGAGTACTGCGGGCTCCACACCTTGTTGACCAGCAGGAACGCTGCCACCATCAGGAAGGCCAACGACGCGAGGCGGGGTGGGCGGGGGGCGAAGAACCCGAGCGCGGCGATGCCTGCGCACGTCAGCACGACCAGCGCGGCCACCACGGCGTTCAGCACGACGGGGGTCTGCCCGTCGGCGAGGGGGCCGTCGAAGCCCGACCACCCGGTGAAGTAGCTGACGACGAAGTAGAGCGAATCGGGATCCGCGGGCCGCGTCTGGTTGAGGCGGAAGAACTCCGCCCAGCCCGCAGGCCACAACAACGCGACGGGCAGGTTCACGACCAGCCAGGTGAGCAGGGCCCCCGTGGTGGCGCGCGCGGCGGGCCCGATCTGTCGCCGCCGCAGCCCGACGACCACGATGGGCAACAACAGCATCAGTGGGTAGAACTTGAACGCCCCGCCGAGGCCCAGCAGCATCCCGGCCAGCCAAGGCCTGCGGCGGGCCAGCGCGAGCATCGCCCCGGTGGCGCAGGCGACGGCGAGCGCGTCGAAGTTGGTGAAGACGTGCACGATCACCAGCGGGGACAGCGCCACGAGCGCGGTGTCCCACGGCCGCACCCTGCGCAGCCCACGCACGCAGCGGACGACCACCAGCCAGGCGATCGCCAGGAAGCCCGCGGTGATGTCGAAGTAGACGATCACCGGCAACGCATTGGGCAGCGGCAGCCGCAGGGCGAACCACTCGTAGGCGTCGGTGAGCCGGGCGTTGAAGAACTGGAAGTACCCGGTGAGCACCGGGTACTCCATGTAGCGGACCTTCTGCTGCGGCGTGCCTTGGTTCTCATACCACGGATCGCGGTACGGGACGTTGCCCGCGGCGAGGCCTTCGATGCCATACAGCGGGACCGTGTCCGAGTAGCACATCGCGACGTACTGGCGGTTGTCGCGCCAGTCGAGCGCCGGTCCGCCCGCCGTCGGGTACGACTGCAGGCAGGCGGCCTTGCCCAGCCAGCCCCCCGCGAGCGTGACCACGGCGAGCAGCAGGAGCACGCGCAGCGGCGTCCAGAAGATGCTGCGCCCGACCAGCGCGTGACGGCCGAGCGGACCCCCGACGATGCGGCTGGCGGACGCAGCGAGCGGCTCGGTCCATGTCGCGACCACGCGCTCGGCGGCGGGATCGCCCCGCGGACCTGTCCTGCTCACCCGACGAGGGAACGATGCTGCTTGTTCCCTGTGTGGCCAGTGCCGGGCTGCTGCGGGATGACGAGGGCCGCGTTCGGACCGGTGTCACCGTTGCCGCGGTTGTGATCACCGCGGTTGTGATCACCGCCGTTGTTGTTGCTGCCGTTGTTGTTGCTGCTTCGCCGTTGTTGTTGTCGCCGTTGTTGTTGTCGCCGTTGTTGTTGTTGTTGCCGTCGTTGTTGTTGTCGCCGTTGTTGTTGTCCCCGTTGGCGTCAGACGAGGCCGTCGGCGTGGCCGACGCGTAGGTGTTGGCGTAGCCGGAACTGTCGTTGTTGGCGTAGGCAACCGCGCCCAACGGCTCGTAGGCCGAGAACTGGTCCTTGTCGGTCCCCTTGAGCGCGGTGTTCATGAACTGCTGCCAGATGGGACCGGGAAGCGTGCGGCCGTACACGACCGCGCCGGATTTGGTGCGGATCGGATCGCTCTTGTCGGTGCCGACCCAGACCGCCGTGGAGAGCGAGGGGGTGTAGCCGACCGTCCAGGCGTCGCGGTTGTCACGGGTGTCGCCGAGCTGGTTGGTGCCGGTCTTGGCCGCGGCGAGCCGGCCGCCCGAGAGCGCGAAGCCCGACGAGGTCGCCACGTCGAGCATCGACTCGGTCACGTTGCGGGCCAGCTGCTGGTTGAACGGCGACTGCACCGCGACGGGCTCGGTGCTGCGGTCGAGCAGAACACGTCCGTCGGCCGCCGTGACCTTCTGCACGATGTGCGGTGTGAACTGCTGGCCATCGGCGGCGAACGTGCCGTAGGCCGCCGCCATGTCGATGACGTGCACGGGTTTGTCACCCAGCGAGATGCCGCCGGTCGGGTCAGGCAGCAGGTCCGCGGGGATGCCTGCTTCGTGCGCCGTCTGTGCGACCTGCGTGGCCCCGACCTGCACGGCGATCTGGTAGAAGACCGTGTTCGTCGACTTGGTCATGGCGGCCATGACGCTGCACTGGTCGCAGCTGTCGCCGTCGGAGTTGGCGACCTTGGTGCCCGCGATGACCATCGGCGACGTGCCCGTGTACTGGGTGCCCAGGCCGAAGTTGGGGACCTTCTGCAGGGCAGAGGCCACCACAAAGGGCTTAAACGTCGAACCCGGCGGCCGGGTGACGGCGTCGCCCGCGTAGTCGATGCCCGGCCCGTTGGAGCCGCCGTAGTACGCCTGGATGGCGCCCGTGCGCGGGTCGACCGAGACCAGGGCGGTGCGCAGGTTGGCGGGCTGGCCCTTCATCACCTTGTTGACCGCGTCCACCGCGGCGTTCTGCCGGTTGATGTCGATCGTCGTCGTGACTGTGAGCCCGCCGGTGTCGATCTCGTCCTGGGTGATGTTGTACTGCTTCATCTCGGCTTCTGCGCGCTCGAAGATGTGGTATTTGTCGTCGTTGGGCACACCGCCCGCGAGCGAGGTCTGCTGCTTGATGACGGCGGGGAACACCTGCTGAGCCCGCTCCGCCGGAGTGATGAAGTTCGCCGCCTGCATCTGGTCAAGCGTGTAGTTCCAGCGGATCTTGGCGCCCTCAAGGTTCTTGTCCGGGTCCAAGGCGGAGGGCGACTGGATCATCCCGGCGAGCATCGCGCCTTGGGGGATCGAAAGCTGTTCGACGTTCTCGCCGAAGTACGCCTGCGACGCGGCCTGGATGCCGTACGCGCCGCGGCCGAAGTAGACGGTGTTGAGGTAGTTCTCGAGGATCTGGTCCTTCGTCTGCTCCTTGGAGATCTTGATCGAGAGGATGATCTCCTTGTACTTGCGCCAGAGCGAAGCCTGGTCCTGGCCGGTCGACACCTTCACGTACTGCTGCGTGATCGTCGAACCTCCGCCGGTGCCGCCGGTGAGCTGGTTGTAGACCGCACGCGCGATGCCGAGCGCGTCGAAGCCTGGGTTGGAGTAGAAGGTGCGGTCCTCGGCGGCCAGCACCGCTTGCCGCACGTTCTCGGGCACCTTGTCGAGCGTCACGATGTTGCGGTTGATGTTGTTGTCGTTGCCGTCCTTGGGCCGCACGACCGCGATCGGCTCGCCACCCGCGAACGTGTAGGTGGCGGTCTGCACGATCCCGTCGTCGCCGAGAGCAGGCACCTTGAAGAGCATCCAGCCGACGACGAACGCCAACAGCGGCAGGACGACGAGGGTGACGAGCACGGCCAAGACGCAGCTGCGGACCCGGTGTCGACGCCGTGGCTTCTTCGGGGGCTGCGGCCGGGAGGCGACCGGGGCGCCATCGCCGTGAGGTGGCTGCGGCGGCGGTGGGGCAGCGCTGGGCGGTGGTGGCGGGGGACCAGCAGGGGCACCAGGCATCGGTCGGCGAACGGTCGGCGCACCGGCCCACTGACTGCGGGCAGGGGGCGGGCCGGGGCGCAGAGCCTGACGGTCTGCTGCGCCTCGGCGATCGACCTCCCGGGAAACTCGCCCGACGGTCATCGCGCTCCTCCTGGCGGTTGTGCGTGGGTGCAGCCTGTCATGTTGGTGGGGAGCCGACAGGCGGGGTCACTCGGCCGCGGTACGGCGGCGGCGCCCGGCAGGCGCGTCGCCCGTGCCCATGACGTAGGACAGCACCAGATGGTTCCAACTGCAGGTACGACAAACCTCCACCACATACACGGAGAAATCCGCGTGCAGGTTCGCCAGATGCTCGATCTCTTGTGCAGCGCGCGCCGAGCCCGCGGCGTTACCGAGGCTCTCGCCGAAGACCCATGAGACGAGCGTCAACCGCTCCTTGCGGCAGACCGGACACGCGACGTCACTCGGCTCGCCGTGGAAGCGGGCGGCCTGAAGCAGATAGGGGCTGGCGTCGCAGACCTGAGCGACGCCGACCCGGCCGGAGTGCACGTCAGCGAGCAGCGCCCTCCGCTGCAAGGCGTAGTCGACCATCTGCCGCTGGCTGCGCACCCGGCAAGGGTACGCGGCGGGCGACCGGAAGCGATCGCCACCGGGGTGACGCGACGAACGTCGACCTGCGTAGATGTATCGCTCCGATATAGTGACGGGGTACATTGCGCCGTCATCAGGGGGTCGGTCTTGCTGGAGCTCGCGTTGCTCGGCCTGCTCCGAGAGTCTCCTGTCCACGGCTACGAGCTGCGCAAACAGCTCGTACTGCGGCTCGGGGGGCTACGGGCTTACTCCTACGGATCGCTGTACCCAGCCCTGCGGCGACTCACACGCGCAGGCCTCATCGTCGAGGAGCCGGGCCCGGTCGACACGTTGCGGTCCAAGCGGGCCCGTCGGGTGTACCGGATCACCGCGGAGGGCAAGGAGCGGCTCGACGAGCTGCTCGCCGAGTCGGGCCCGCACGCGTGGGACGACGAGGGGTTCGGCGTCCACCTGGCGTTCTTCTCGCGCACCCCCACCGAGACCCGCATGCGGATTCTCGAGGGGCGCAGGCGCGCGGTGGAGGAACGGCGGGAAGGCATGCGCTCCGCGCTGGCCAAGGCCAACGCACAGATCGACCGCTACACGCGACAGCTGCAGCAGCTCGGGCTCGACGCCTGCGAGCGCGAGGTGCGGTGGCTCAACGAACTGATCGAGAACGAGCGGGCCGAGCAGGCCCCGAAGGGAGCCGAGAGTGAGTGAGGCCAGCAACGAGGTCAGGGCCAACGAGGTCAGGGTGGCCGTCGTCGGAGTCGGGAACTGCGCTGCATCGTTGGTGCAGGGCGTCCACTACTACGCCGACGCCGACCCGACCATGCGGGTGCCGGGTCTGATGCACGTCGACTTCGGCGGCTACCACGTCCGTGACATCCGGTTCGTCGCCGCGTTCGACGTCGACGCCAAGAAAGTCGGCCGTGACCTGTCCGAGGCGATCCTCGCCAGCGAGAACAACACCATCAAGATCGCCGACGTGCCGCCGCTCGACGTGCCGGTGCTGCGCGGTCACACCTTCGACGGGCTGGGCCGCTTCTACCGGGAAACGATCACCGAGTCCGACGAGGAGCCGGTGGACATCGCGCAGGTGCTCCAGGACACGCGTGCCGACGTGCTCGTGTCCTACCTCCCCGTCGGCAGCGAGGCGGCCGACCGGTTCTACGCCCAGGCCGCCATCGACGCGCACGTTGCGTTCGTCAACGCGCTGCCGGTGTTCATCGCGTCCGACCCGGTGTGGGCGGAGAAGTTCCGCTCGGCGGGCGTTCCGATCGTCGGCGACGACATCAAGAGCCAGGTCGGCGCCACGATCACGCACCGCGTGCTGGCCAAGCTCTTCGAGGACCGCGGAGTTCAGCTGGACCGCACGATGCAGCTCAACGTGGGCGGGAACATGGACTTCCTGAACATGAAGGAGCTGGAGCGGCTGGAGTCGAAGAAGGTCTCCAAGACCCAGTCGGTCACGTCACAGGTCGATCGCGACATGGGCCGCGACAACGTGCACATCGGCCCGTCGGACTACGTACCGTGGCTCGACGACCGCAAGTGGGCCTACGTCCGGCTCGAGGGGCGCGCGTTCGGCGACGTGCCGCTGAATCTCGAGTACAAGCTCGAGGTCTGGGACTCGCCCAACTCGGCCGGGATCATCATCGACGCCGTGCGGGCCGCGAAGCTCGCGCTGGACCGGGGTATCGGCGGCCCGATCCTCTCCGCGTCGAGCTATTTCATGAAGAGCCCGCCGGAGCAGTACGGCGACGACGTCGCGCGCGACGCGGTGGAGGCGTTCATCCGCGGTGAGCGCGAGCGCTGAGGGGATCCAACGCTGAGGGATCCAACGCTGAGGGGTATCCAACGCTGAGGGGATCCAACGCTGACCGAATCCTTCCCGGGTGCAAAAATTGTGGTAGGCGATTCGGGATATTTCCGCATCGGAAGCTGTTTCACCCGTCTGGCTTATTACGGTGCGATAACTACTCACGCATCGCCGCTGATCAGCTACATGGTCATGCCACTGTGGACCGATTGGAGTAGTCGAGTGAGTACGCTCACCGGTTAATCGGGGTCAGTGAGACGTGCGTCATTGGGAATGTCGGAAATTGGTTCGTAATGTTCCGGACGGCCTGACGAACCGTATGCCCAACCGGGGTGGCGGGCGTCGGGCTCGCCGTCCGGACGGGCGGGACGTGGTGCGACCGGCCCCGCTGAGCGGTCGCACGGCACTCGCGGCCCGCTTGCTGCCATCGCTCCCCCTGAGCAGGCACGGGTCCGACAGTGCTCACCTTGAGGACCTTCGTGCCCCACTTGCCTCTGACCGCTGCCCGCCACCCCGCCACCGCGCCGGGTGCTCACTTGGCGACCACCCGTGTACTCCGCACGACCACCGCCGCGCATCACCCCACCGGCGCCGCGCCCGGCGCCGTCGGCAACGCGGCACCCGCCGCCGTCGCGCCTCGCTCCAGCGGCGCCAACCGCGGCAGAGGTGCTGGCAGGACAGCCGTCCGCGTCGCCATCGTCGCCGCGAGCACGGCGGCCGCCGCGTTGATCGTGGCCCTGCCCGCCGCCCCGGCGACTCCAGCGGCGGCGATCCCGCAGGCCGCACCCGTCGCACCGGCGACGACCCCGGCGACCGCTGCTGCGGCCGCGATGTTCGATCGCGCCACCCCGGCCGCCCTCCCCACCGTGACCGCGAGCGTGGCACCCGTCGCCGTCCGCGCCCGGGCCGCGGCGGGCCGGAGCATCGCGATGCGGAACGCGCTGAGCAAGCTCGGCGCCCGTTACCGCTGGGGCGCCACCGGCCCGAACGCCTTCGACTGCTCCGGCCTCGTGTACTGGTCCTACCGGCAGGAGGGTGTGACGCTGCCGCGCAGCAGTCGGGCCATGTCGAGCGTCGGCTCATCCGTCGCAAAGGGCAACCTGCAGCCCGGCGACCTGGTGTTCTTCTACCGCCCCGTGAGCCACGTCGCGATCTACATCGGAAACGGCCAGGTGGTGCACGCCAGCACGGCGGGCAGCCCGGTGAAGATCTCGTCGTTGAGCACCATGCCGTTCACGACAGCGCGCCGCGTCTGATCCGCCGATTCCAAGGTGTCCGTGCAGCGCGGCGTGTGTCGCTGACGAGTGGAGGAGTGTTGCTGGCGAGGCCTCACCTGGTGATCGCCGAGCGCGGCGGTTTCCGTGCGCCTGCACACGAAAAACGCCTGGTTCGGCGATCATGACGATGTGGGGGGGAACCACCTGCTGTGGCGCGGTCCGCCGGGTCCGGGCGAGACCGGCCCTGCGGGCAGGCACACCGGCCGCGGCGCGCCTGAGGCCGATCAGCCCGCGAGATGCACACCACTGGGCTTCGATCTTGGCTGGACCCCGCTCACGTCGCGCTCGGCCGACATCCCGAGGCATCGCTCGGCGGAGAGTCGTGGACTTGATCCACCCCCGCGCACGAGCATCGCGCCCCGCGTAAAGTGCGGCGCCGTGACCGAACCTGATCTTCGTCCGCTCGCGCTGGTCACAGGCGCATCGGGTGGGATCGGCGCGGCTGTTGCGAGAGCACTCGCGCCAGGACATGACCTTCTTCTCGGCGGCCGGACCACCGGCGCGCTACAGGAGCTCGCAGACGAGCTGCCCGGTTCACGGCCGTGGCCGGTCGACCTGACCGACACGCGCGCCGTGGCCGAGGCCGTCGCCGGGATCTCCCGGCTCGACGTGCTGGTGCACTCCGCGGGGGTCGGGCTGCTCGGCACTGTCGCCGAGACGTCCGCCGCGACATGGCGACACCAGTTCGACGTCAACGTCGTGGCGGTCGCCGAGCTGACCCGGCTGATGCTGCCCGCGCTGCGCGCCGCGGGTGGCCGGGTGATCCTGGTCAACTCCGGCGCCGGACTCAACGCCAGGGCGGGCTGGGCGTCGTACGCGGCGAGCAAGTTCGCATTGCGGGCATTCGCCGACGCGTTGCGCGAGGAGGAGGCGCCGCATGGCGTGCGGGTCACGTCGGTGCATCCGGGTCGGACGGACACCGAGATGCAGCGTGGCGTCGTCCGGCAGGAGGGCGGGGTCTACCAGCCCGAGCGCTACCTGCGCGCGGAGTCGGTCGCCGGAGCGGTGCTGCTGGCGGTGACCGCGCCTCCCGACGCGGCCCTGACCGAGCTGGTGCTGCGACCCGTCGAGCGGTGAGTCCGGCACCTCACCACGGCGAGTCCGGTGCGTCAGCCCGGTGAGTCCGGCACCTCACCACGGGGAGTCCGGTGCGTCAGCCCGGTGAGTCCGGCACCTCACCACGGCGAGTCCGCCACCTCACCACGGCGAGTCCGCCACCTCACCACGGCGAGTCCGCCACCTCACCACGGCTGATGCGCCACCGCACCGCGACGGTCCCCCTGTGGATCTACCGGGTCGTCGCAGGTCCCCTCTGGGCGTAGCGGCGAAACTCGTCGACGCGGACCGGCGCTGCTGGTTAGTAGAGTTCGGACATGCTCGATCCGGAGTCGGTTGACCTCGACGAGCTGCGCGCGGCGCTGGAGGACCATTCCCCGGACACGAGCTGGTGGATCCATCCGAAGGACGGGCAGGTCCGGTCTCAGCGAGCCGACGAACCGGCGTCGGACGGCTGGCTGCGGATCGGGTCCGTCGGATCTCACGAGGGCTACCGCGACATGGCCGAGTTCGTTGCAGGGGTGCACCACCGACGGGCGGCGGAGCTGCTCGACAGGGCGATCGCGGGCCGTGGGGCGTTCCGCCGGTTCAAGGACACGCTGTTCGAGTTCCCGGAGCTGCGGGAAGGCTGGTTTCGCTTCCGAGACGCGCGGTCTCGGCGCAGGGCGCTGCGCTGGTTGGCCGCCCAGGGTCTGGTCGACTCGGCCGTCGCCGCACGGCTGATGGACCGCTACCCTGACCCAACCCCCGACGACGAGGACGTTCCGGCCGCTCTGGCCGTCGACCTCGGCATGCTCTACGGCGACCGGCTGAAGCAGGTCTACCTGTTCGGCTCCTGGACGAGGGGAGACGGCCCGGGCGAGCACGACGTCGAGCTCGTCGTGGTGCTGGCCGACCTGCGCTCCGCATGGGACGAGCTGCGGACGATGGACGCTGTGCTCTGGCGGCACGCGGAGCGCTCGGGGTTGACGGTCGTCGCGGTGCCGGTCAGCCCTGAACAATGGACGGCGCCGGACAGCCCTCTGCTGCGGCGCGCGGCGACAGAGGCGGTGCAGGTCGCATGACGGACGAGCGACCCGGCCGACACCCCCGCTCGCCCGCTGTTCGGTTGGGGTGCGCGGCCGTCAGGGATGGCCGAGGAATCGTGCGGCCTGCGGTGTCCAGCCGGATCCGACAAGGCGCGGTGTCCAGCGCAACCCGGCCGCCCGCAGCGTCCAGCCCCGCCCAGCGCGGCACGTTGTTCCACGCCGTTGGGCGCCCGGCCGAGTCCGGCCCCTCCCGGCGCCCCGCAGTGTCGCGCGGATACCAAGGCCACGCCGCGTCCGGCCGATACCAGCGGCCCGCGGCGTCGGACCCCTCCCCGCGGCCCGCAGCGGTTCGTCCCGCACAGCGCAGCGCCGCGTCCGTCGCATGCACCGCCAAAGGGACAGCGGTCCAGCTGGCGCGGCGGCGCGGGCAGGCGACCGGGATCAAGCGCGGGAGCTCAGTGTGAGCACCGGAATCCACCGCGCGCGCGAGGAGCTGTTCGCAGCGCATCTGCTCGCGACGACACAGTTCGCCGCGCAGGCGATCGAGCTGGCCCACTGCGGTGCACTGGCCGCGGCGGAAGCAGCGCTGGAGGCGCTGGACCGGGTGACGCCCGCCGAGCCCAGCGCCCTCATCGCCGCGTTCCTGCGCCAGGTCGTGCGCGAACGTGGGCTGGATCCCGAGATCGGACGGCTGATGCGCTCGCTGCACAACCGGGCGGTACTGGCCACAGCCAACGACGTGGTCCCGCTCGACGAGGCGGCGCGGTCCATCGCCGACGCCACCGCTCTTGTCGACGCCGTCGACGACTGGCTCACCCAGTCGGAGTTCGTCACGATCGCGCGGGACGTCATCCGCCCACCTCGCCGTCGCCGTCGCTGATCCCACTGCGAGACCGCGCCACCTCGCAGACCAGGAGGCGACCCCGCAGGTGTTCGACCCCAATGCCGGTTACTGGTTGCCCGCACCAGACAGCACCCGAGCTGTGATGATCGCTGACTGAAGGCTGCGTCGGCGAAGCGCGCGCAGTGCGCGGGCACCCGCAAGGACCGCACACTCGACCCGGTCGCCACGGTGATCGCCGTAAGTGGTGCCCAGAGTGCGGCGCAGCGCCACCGACACCACTCTCGACGATCATGGCCCGGCTCCGGCCCGGCTCCGGCCCGGCTCCGGCCCGACTGCGGCCCGGCTGCGGGGCGCCCGGCGGACGGTGATCGCCGAAATTGTGACATAACGGCCATATGTGGCGCTCATGTCACACAACCGGCGATCAGCGCTCGGCAGCAGGCCCACGGGCGGCGGCGACCCGACCTGGCTCCTTGCCGACCACGAGTTGACTGCCGCACCCCTCAGAAAGACGATCACCGAGAGCCAGGACCACCGCAGCTGTCTCCGCCTGCACGTCGTCCATCACGGAGTCGGCAGCCACCGCAAGAAACACAGCCCCACCGACAACCCCGCTACGACCGGCCCCCCGCGATGAAGATCATCGAGCGGGCCGCCCCGACCCTCAAGTAGCCGGCATTGTGCTCGACCCTCTGCCACGACGCCAGAACCTCTGCGAAGTCGACGTCGCGGCGGCAACCCCGCTCACCCGACCCCCTCGACTGGCTCGCCGCTCGCCAGGTCGGTGCGACCGACCGGTGCGCCGTCAGGCGACCACATTGACCAGACGGCCAGGCACCACGATCACCTTGCGCGGCGGGCGCCCGGCCAGCAGCTCGACGACCTTCGCGTCGGCCAGCGCGGCGACCTCGACGTCACCGGCGACAGCGTCGGCCGCCACCGTGACGCGCGAGCGCACCTTGCCGTTGACCTGGATCGGGTACTCGATGCTGTCCGCCACCAGGTAGCGCACGTCAGCCATCGGGAACGGGCCGTGCGCCAGCGTCTCCGCGTGCCCCAGCCGAGCCCACAGCTCCTCGGCGATGTGCGGAGTCAGCGGCGCCATCATCAGCACGAGCGGCTCGGCGACCGACCGCGGCACGCCGACCGCGGCGTAGGCCTTGGTCAGGTGGTTGTTCAGCTCGATCAGCTTGGCGGCGGCGGTGTTGTAGTGCAGGGCGACATAGTCCATGTGCACACCGGCGATGGCCTTGTTCAGTGCGCGCAGCGTGTCATCGCCGGGCTCGGCGTCGGTGACCCGCAGCTCGCCGGTCGCCTCGTCCACCAGGTTGCGCCACACCCGCTGCAGGAACCGCTGCGAGCCGATGACATCACGCGTCGACCATGGCCGCGAGACCTCCATCGGCCCGGTGGACATCTCATACAGACGGAAGGTGTCGGCGCCGTAGCGCTCGCACATCTCGTCGGGGGTCACCACGTTCTTCAGCGACTTGCCCATCTTCCCGTACTCGCGGCGGACCGGCTGGCTGTTCCACGTGAAACCAACCCCACCGTCGGGAAGGGCCGTCTCGACGACCTCCTCGGCAGGCACGTAGGTGCCACGGGCGTCGGTGTAGGCGTAGGCCTGGATGTAGCCCTGGTTGAACAGCCGCCGGAAGGGCTCCTCCGAGCTGACGTAGCCCAGGTCGTACAGCACCTTGTGCCAGAACCGCGCATACAGCAGGTGCAGCACCGCGTGCTCGACGCCGCCGACGTACAGGTCCACCCCGCCCGTGTCACCAGGCCCCGAAGGACCCATCCAGAACCGCTCGACGCCTGCGTCGACGAACCGGTCGTGGTTCTCCGGATCCAGGTAGCGCAGCTCATACCAGCAGGAGCCCGCCCACTGCGGCATCGTGTTGGTCTCGCGCACCAGTCCGGGGCCCGCTACCAGCCACTCGGTGGCACGCGACAGCGGCGGCTCCGGCTCCGTGTCGGCGTCATTGGGGTCGTAGGTCTTGGGGGAGTAGTCGTCGATCTCGGGCAGCTCGACGGGCAGCTGGTCGTCCGGCACCGGGATCGGCCCGTCGGCGTCCCAGACGATGGGGAACGGCTCGCCCCAGTACCGCTGGCGCGAGAACAGCCAGTCGCGCAGCTTGTACTGGACCACGGAGTCGCCGTCGCCCGCGGCGGTCAGCCAGTCGATGATCGCTCGCTTGGCCTCGGCGACGGCCATCCCGTTCAGGTTGATCTCGGCGCTCGCCGAGTTGATCGCCGGGCCGTCGCCGACGAACGCCTCGCCCTCGAACCCCTCCGACGGCTGCACGGTGCGGATGATCGGCAGGCCGAACCGCACGGCGAAGTCCCAGTCGCGCTGGTCCTGACCGGGCACCGCCATGATCGCGCCGGTGCCGTAGCCCATCAGGACGTAGTCCGCGACGAACACCGGGATCCGGGCGCCGTTGACCGGGTTCACGGCGTAGGTGCCGGTGAAGACGCCGGTCTTGTCCTTGTTCTCCTGGCGGTCCAGGTCGGACTTGCGCACCGCCGCCGCGCGGTACTCCGCGATCGCCGCGTCGGGGGTCGGCGCGCCGCCCGTCCACCGCGCATCGACCTCCGACGGCCAGGCCGCGGGCGTGATCGCGTCGACCAGTGGGTGCTCGGGAGCCAGCACCATGTAGGTGGCGCCGAACAGCGTGTCCGGACGGGTGGTGAAGACCTCGATCGCGCGGTTGTCGCCCACCGGGAAACGGACCTGCGCGCCCTCTGAGCGGCCGATCCAGTTGCGCTGCATGGCCTTGACCGAATCCGGCCAGTCCAGGCGGTCCAGGTCGGCGGCCAGCCGGTCGGAGTAAGCGGTGATCCGCATCATCCACTGCTTCAGGTTGCGGCGGAACACAGGGAAGTTGCCGCGGTCGCTGCGCCCGTCGGCGGTGACCTCCTCGTTCGCCAGCACCGTGCCCAGCCCGGGGCACCAGTTGACCGGCGCCTCCGAGATGTACACCAGGCGGTGGGAGTCGATCACCTTGCGCCGCTCGGCCGAGCTCAGGTCCGCCCAGGGGCGACCGTCGGGCGTCGGGCGCGCCCCGCGAGCGAACTCCGCCTCCAGCTCGGCGATCGGACGGGCGCGCGAGCCGTCGTACCAGGAGTTGTAGATCCGCAGGAAGATCCACTGGGTCCAGCGGTAGAACTCGACGTCGGTGGTGGCGACCGACCGGCGCTCGTCGTGCGCCAGTCCCAGCTGCCGCAGCTGGGCCTTGTAGCGCAGGATGTTCTCCTCCGTGGTCTTGCGGGGGTGGGTGCCGGTCTGCACGGCGTACTGCTCGGCGGGCAGCCCGAACGCGTCGAAGCCCATGGCGTGCAGGACGGTCTTGCCCGTCATGCGCAGGTAGCGGCCCAGCACGTCGGTGCCGATGAAGCCCAGCGGATGCCCGACGTGCAGGCCGGAGCCGGACGGGTAGGGGAACATGTCCAGCAGGTAGACCTTCTCGCCTGCCGGCATCTCGCTCGCCCACGGCCCGCTCGGGTTGGGCACGTGAAAGGTGCCCTCCCGCTCCCAGCGGTCCTGCCAGCGCCGCTCGATGTCGGCCGCCAGCGCCGCGCCGTAGCGAAAGGGCAGGCTCTCGGCGTCGGTCGAGACTGTCGACGTGTCGGTGCTCATGTCCCACTCCTGAAATCGGCCCAGAAAATCGGCTCGGAAACCAGAAGACCCCTCCGCCGTAGGGGCGTGAGGGGTCACCGCGCCGGTGTTTGTCAGCTCTACGGCGCGGTGGTGTCGGTAAGTCGACGGGCCACGTCACCAGCGTAACGCCGCCGGTCCTCTGACGACGAGCGGGTGCGCCTACCCTGGGCCGGTGCCCGTCACCGCCCGCCTGATCGTCGGTTCGCTGTTTGTGCTCGCTGGGCTCGCGCAGGTCGTTGTGGCCGTGCTCGGCGCCAGGGCGACCTTGCGGCGCAACCGCTGGGTCGGCGTCCGGACCGCCGCGACGCTGGCGTCGGAGACCCAGTTCGTCGCGGGCAACCGGGTGGCGGCGGTGCCGGTGGGCGCCGCGGGCGTGGTCGCCGTGGTCGGCGGGGCGGTGCTGCTCGCGGGCGGCGGCGCGGCGCTCGACTGGGTCGTGCTGGCCGTGAGCGTGCTCGGCGTCGCGGGGCTCACGGTGGTCGGCGGGCTGGTGGGCGACCGCGCCGCCGCGCTCACCCCCGCCCCAACCCCCTTCGCCGCCGCCTGCGGGGGGACCTGCGCGGGCTGCGACCTCGTCGCCGGTTGTCGGCAGGCCACGGCGGCGGGGGACGCGCACGCGGACGCCTGACGCCCTAACGGCGGCCTTCCGCTATTCGTGCGCAGAAGGACTCGTGCGCAGAAGGACTCGTGCGTGGTAAAGGCCGCCAGGGCGACCATTTCCGCGCACGGGGCTGTGTTCCGCGCACGGGCCTGGGTTCAGCGCACGGGGATCAGTTGTGGCGCACGTCCGCCGGGTACGTCGCCAGCAACGCCAAGGGAACGCCTTGGCGGCGCAGGACGCGACCCCACAGGTTGGGGTCGTGCCCGGCCAGCACGTCGTCGGGCAGAGCGGGCACCACGATCCAGTCCCCACGCCCGACCTCCGCGGCGAGCTGCCCCGCGTCCCACCCGGAGTACCCGGCGAACACCCGCAGTCCGCGCAGTCGGGACGCGAGCGGAGCCGGGTCGGCGTCGAGGTCGACGAGCGCGACCGGGCCCCGCACCCCGACCAGCCCCTGCAACGCCGCCGGGTCATGCCCGGTCCGGACGGCGGCGAGGCACAGGGCGGTCTGGCTCTCCACCGGGCCACCGACGAACACGGCATGCGGCAGCGTCGCCAGCGGCGCCCACGTCGGCAGGACGTCGCGCACCGACACCTCACCTGGACGGTTCAGTACTACTCCGAGCGTGCCGCGCTCGCGGTGCTCGATGACGTAGACAACCGTGCGCCGGAAGTTCGGATCCGCCAGGCTCGGCGCGGCAACCAGCAGACTTCCGGGCGCCACTTCGGCCTCGTGACCGGGTCGCTCCCCTGAACGGTCGTCCACCACGCAGGCCATCGTCGCACCCGCATGTTGCGCGTAGCCTTCGGCGGGTGCCGCCGCCGGTCCCTTCGCCGTCTGCCGGGCCGGTGACGGTGACGCCGGAGCGGCTCGGCGTGCTCGGGCTGCTCCGGGTCGGCAGGTACCGCCTCCTGCTCGAACTGCGCTTCGCCACCCAGTGGGGCGATGGCATGTTCCAGGCCGCGCTGGGCGGAGCGGTGCTGTTCAACCCCGAGCGCCAGGCCGATCCGCTGGCCGTCGCGGCGGGGCTCGCCGTTCTGCTGATGCCCTACTCGCTGGTCGGGCCCTTCGTCGGCACGCTGTTGGACCGCTGGGACCGGTGCCGCGTGCTCGTCATCGCGAACGCCGTGCGGGTCGGCCTCGTCGCCGGTGTCGCCGCGGCCGTGTTCGGCGGGGTGGCCGGACCGGCGCTCTATCTCGGCGCACTGGCGGTGATGGGCTTCAGCCGCTTCGTCCTCGCCGGGCTGTCCGTGGCGTTGCCGCACGTGGTGGAGCGGCGCCATCTCGTCGAGGCCAACACGCTCGCGGTGACGGCAGGCGCTGGCGTATCGGCGTTGGGTGCGGTCAGCGCGATCGGGCTGCGGACGTTGGTCGGGTCGAGCAACAGCGGCTCCGCGGTCACCACGCTCGTTGCCGCCATCGGCCCGCTGCTCGCGGCGCTGCTCGCCACGCGGTTCGCTCGCCGCAGCCTGGGCCCGGACGTGACGGTCGGCTCGTCGGGCACGGCGGTCGCAGTGCTGAGGGGCTTCGTCGACGGGGGCCGCGCGGTCGCCGCCAACCCCTCCATCGCCGCGTCGTTCGCGGGCCTGGCCGCGCACCGGATCGCGTTCGGCATCAGCACCCTGCTCACGCTGCTGCTCTACCGCTACTCATTCACCGACGCCGGGCCGCTGCGGGCGGGTCTGCCGGGGATCGGCGAGGTCGTCGCGGTCGCCGCGGCGGGGCTGCTGTGCGCCGCCGTCGTCACGCCGTGGCTGGTGCACCGGTGGGGCAGGCCGTGGACGATCCGGGTGGCGCTGGCCGTCGCCTGTGTGATGCAGCTGACGCTCGGCCTGCTGCTCGGCCTGCCGGTGGTGATCGTCTCGGCGTTCGTGATCGGGCTGTCGGGGCAGGTCGTCAAGCTGTGCGCGGACGCGGCGGTGCAGGGCGAGGGACCCGACGGCCTGCTCGGGCGGATCTTCGCGCTCTACGACGTGGTGTTCAACGTCGGCTACGTCGGGGCCGTCGCGCTGGCCGCGTTCGCCGCGCCGTCCGACGGTCGCGCGCCGTGGCTCTTCGGTGGGGCGAGCGCGCTGTACGCCCTGGGCCTCGTGATCCACAACGCGCAGCTGCGGCGGGCTCGCACTGCAGCAGGGTGACCCTGCTCCATCCCAGTCGCAGCAGGGCCACCCTGCTGCGATTGGGAGCGCCCGGCCCGACAGCTGCCGGTGTCACCCTGCTGTGACTTCGCCTCGGTCAGCCGACGCCGTTCTCCGCGGCCCACCGTCGCAGCTCGGCCGCCGCGTCCTCCGGGTTGAGCGGCCCCTGCTCCATCCGCAGCGCCAGAAGGTGCTTGTAGGCCTGCCCGACCAGCGGACCCGGCGGGATCCCCAGCAGCGCCATGATCGCGTTGCCGTCGAGGTCGGGCCGGATGGCGTCCAGCTCCTCCTGCTCGCGCAGTGCGGCGATGCGCTCCTCAAGGCCGTCGTAGGTCCGCTGCAGCGCGGCGGCCCGGCGCTTGTTGCGCGTAGTGGAGTCCGAGCGCACGAGCTGGTGCAGCCGCGACAGCAGCGGCCCGGCGTCGGTGACGTAGCGGCGCACGGCCGAGTCCGTCCACTCCCCGCCGCCGTAGCCGTGGAAGCGCAGGTGCAGGAAGACCAGCTGCGCGACCTCGTCCACGATCACCTTCGGGTAGCGCAGCACGCGCAGCCGCCGCCGCACCAGCTTCGCGCCGACCACTTCGTGGTGGTGGAAGCTCACCCGCCCGTCGGGCTCCTTGCGGCGCGTGTCGGGCTTGCCGACATCGTGCAGCAGCGCGGCGAGGCGCAGCACGAGGTCGGGCCCGTCGGTCTCCCGCTCGATCGCCTGCTCCATCACGACCAGCGAATGCGTGTAGACGTCCTTGTGCTGCATGTGCTCGTCGATGGCCAGCCGCATGGCGGGCACCTCCGGCAACACGATCTCGGCCAGGCCGGTGTCGACGAGCAGCTCGATCCCGCGGCGGGGGTAGGTCCCGAGGATCAGCTTGGTCAGCTCCGCCTGCACCCGCTCCGGGGTGATCCGGGCCAGCTCGCCCGCCATCGCCGACATCGCCGCGACGACCCGCGGCGCGGGCGTGAACCCGAGCTGGGCCACGAACCTGGCCGCGCGCAGCATGCGCAGCGGATCGTCGGCGAAGGACTGCTCCGGCGTGGCCGGGGTGTCGAGCATGCCTGCGGCCAGCGCGGCGAGACCGCCGAAGGGGTCGACGAACGATCGGCGCCCGCCGGTCACCTCGACGGCCATGGCGTTGACGCTGAAGTCGCGGCGGAGCAGGTCGTCCTCGATGGTCTCCCCGTACGCGACGACGGGGTTGCGCGTGACCCGGTCGTAGGCGTCGGACCGGAAGGTGGTGATCTCCATGACCACGCCGTGGCGGCGAAGTCCCACGGTGCCGAACGCGATCCCGGTGTCCCACACCGCGCTCGCCCATCCGTCGATGATCGCGAGGACGGCCTGCGGCCGGGCGTCGGTGGTGAAGTCGAGGTCGGTGCTCGGCCGTCCGAGCATGGCGTCGCGCACGGTGCCGCCGACGAGGTAGAGCCGGTGCCCGGCGGCGGCAAAGCGGTCGGCGATCTCCTGCGCGACCGGTGGCACGGTCACGAGCTCGACCACCGCATCCTCCTGGGCGCGCGCGAGATCAGACGGAACGGTGGGCACTGCGGCAGGCACGGCGAGCCAGTCTAGGCGCCCGGGCCGAGGCGAGCGAACGAGTCACCCTGGTCGTGCGCGGAAACGGTTGCCCCGGCGACGCCATCAGCGCACGGCCTGCGGCGCGGGGACGCCACCGCTCGACCCCCTCATCGTTACCATCGGCACATGTCAACCTCCCGCGGCCGCTCGGGCGGGCGCCGCGGAGGCCGTCCTGTCGATCGCAGGCGGCGCTTGCGGACCGTCGACGAGACGTCGGCAGGCGGGCTGGTCGTTGACCACGAATCAGGTGCCGCCGCCGTCATCGGGAGGCTGGATCGGCGCGGTCGGCTGCTGTGGTCGTTGCCGAAGGGCCACATCGAGGCAGGCGAGACAGCGGAGCAGGCCGCGGTGCGGGAGGTCGAGGAGGAGACCGGGATCATCGGGTGCGTGGTCGCACCTCTGGGCACCATCGACTTCTGGTTCGTCGCCGAGGACCGCCGCGTGCACAAGACCGTGCACCACTTTCTTCTGCGCGCGACGGGCGGCGAGCTGTCCGACGAGGACATCGAGGTCTCCGAGGTGGCCTGGGTCCCTTTGGCCGAGCTGGAGTCCCGCCTGGCCTACGCCGACGAGCGGCGGCTGATCCGCCGGGCGGCCGAGCTGCTGGAGGACACGGCGTGAGACCGGTCGCGGCTCTGGTCGCGGTCGTCGTGGTGGTCCTCACCGCGTTGTTGGTCGGGGGCCCTGCCGAGGCGGCCACCGGCGGGGGGCTGCGGTTGGAGCTGGCCGATGTCAACCCGAGGGTCGTCACCGCCGACGGGCCCACAACGCTCACCGTCACCGGCACCCTCATCAACGACGGGCCCGTGCCCGTCACCGACCTCGATGTCCGTCTGCAGCGCGGCAACCCCCTCACCACGGAGGGCCAGATCCGCGACGCCCTGGACGGCGAGGCCGCGACAGACGCCGTAGCCCCGGAGTTCAGGCAGATCACCGACGTCCTGGAGCCGGGAGCGCGGGTGCCGCTGAGCCTCACGGTGGCGCTGCGGGGGCCCTCGCCGACCGGTCTCGCGCTGAGCGCCACGGGCGTCGACGAGCTGCTCATCAACGTCAACGGCAAGGCGGGGGGCGGCGCGCGAGCCCGCCTGGCCGCGGCGCGCATGCTGCTGCCGGTGCTCGGGCTGCCCGGCGCCACCACCGCCCGGGTGCGCACTGCGGCGCCCGCCCCGCTGACCGTGCTCTACCCGATCGCCGATTTCCCGCACAGGCTCTCGACCATCCCCGGCGCGCCGGTGCTGCTCGACGACGACACGCTCGCCGCGTCCTTCGCACCCACCGGCAGGCTCGGTGGCTTGGTCGCGGCGCTCGGGCAGCAGGCCCCGCTCAGCTCGCCGGTGCGGTCGGCGGTCTGCCTGGCGATCGATCCCGATCTCGTCGAGACCGCGTCCGTGATGAGCCAGGGCTACCAGGTCGTCGGTCCGAACGGGAGCACGTTGCCTGGCACCGGTGCCGCGGCCGCAGGCCAGTGGCTCACCCAGCTGCAGGCGGTCGCCAAGGGCGGGTGCGTCGTCGCGCTGCCCTACGCCGACAGCGATCTCGTCGCCTTGGCGCGCGGCGGCCTCCCCGACGCGGCCTCCCGGGCGATCATCACCGGTCGCCAGATCCTCTCGACGCTGCTCCAGACCCCGGTCGCCACCGACATCGCGTGGCCTGCGGACGGCCTCGTCGACACACCGACGCTCGACGTCGTGGAGGCTGCGGGGGCGCGGTCGATGCTGCTGTCGGCCGATTCCGTCGACAGCCGGGCGCGCAGCGGGGTCGTCCCGCTCGCCGAGCGTGATCACCCCATGGCGGCGCTGCTCACGGACCCGTTGCTCAGCCGCGCGGCGACGAGCCCGGCGGCGGCTCCGACGGCGCCCGAACCCGGTGCCGCGGCCACGGCAGAGTCGCTCGCGGGCGGCGGCGGCCCGCTGGCCACCCAGGACCTCATCGGCGCGCTCAGCTTCCGGTCGACGTCGAGTACGCGGCTCGTGCTGGCACCTCCCCATTACTGGGGGACTGCGGGCCAAGGCGCCCGGGACCTGCTCGACGCCGTCGGCACCTTGATCACCGCGGGGAACGTTGCCCCCGTCGGCCTCACCGACGCCCTCGCCGCGGCGAACCCGGAGGCCCCTGCGGTGTACGCCGACCCACCTGTGGAGATGTCGGTGGTGTCGGCTTCGGCGATCGGCACCGTCGCCGCGGCGATCCGGGACCTCGCGGACCTGCGCACCGCCGTGGTCGCCACACCGGGCGTCGGCATCTCGGCCGACCAGCTGTTCGCGCCGCTGGATCTCGGGGTGCTGCGTCCGGCGTCGGCGACCCGCCGCGGGTCGCCGACCGATGCGCAGTCCGCGGCGGCCTCGGTCGAGCTGAGCAGGGTGGACGCGATCCGCAACTCCATCAGGGTGCTCGAGCCGCCCAACCCGTACTCGCTGGGCACCTCCGACGCCCCGCTCCCGCTGACCATCGCCAACGCCCTGCCGGTCACCGTACGGGTGCGGATCGAGATCGCGGGAACCTCAGGGCTGCGCGTCGCCCCGATCGACGTGCAGCAGATCCCGCCGCTCGGGCGCCGTCAGGTCTCGGTGAACGCGCAGGTCACACGGGCGGGCCAGTTCACGGTGGAGGCCAGGGTCCACACGCCCGCTGGCGGCCTCCTGGGTCCGCCCAGCCGCCTGCGGGTGAGTTCGACCGCCTACGGCACGATCACGGGGTGGCTGACGGCGATCGCGGGCGGACTCCTCGTGCTTCTGGCGGGCCGTCGGATCTGGCGCCGCGTGCGGGGCGAGCAGGAGCGGCCGACAGCGCGGGTGGACCCGACATCGCCGCCAACCGACGACTTCCCGACCGGCCCGACGGAGCGGTTGCCGCTGCCGCGCACGACGTTGCCGAGCCACGCCCACCAACCGTTCCGAGAGCCGCCTGGGGCACAGCCGCCTCGGGCACAGCCACCCGTGCGACAGCCGGTCGTCGCGGCTCGGGAGGACCTGGAGGGGCCGCCGACGCAGCAGCTCCCGCGTCCGCCCTCGCCACGCCCCCCGTGACCGGCCCGGAGGACCCCACGGAGCGGCTCCCGTTGGTGGCCGGGGCCTGGGCGGGGTCGCAGCAGGGTGACACTCCTGCGACCCAGTCGCAGCAGGGTGACACCGCTCCCATCGCGCCGCGAGGTGGCGCACCATCGCCCTCACCGCAGCAGGGTGACACCGCTCCCATCCCACCCGTCCCGCCTCCCGCCGTCACGCCCGTCGCCGTCCCGCCAGGTACGGGCCCGCCGGGCCGAGCCCCGTCGATCGGCCGGTCAAGCGGCCTGATGGCGGCGGCCAACCTGGTCAGCCGCATCACCGGGTTCCTGCGCCAGGTGGTGCTGGTCGGCGTGCTGGGCGTCGGCGTGCTGGGCGACGCGTACACCGTCTCGAACACCCTGCCCAACATCGTCTACGAGCTGCTGTTCGGCGGCGTCCTGACCAGCGTCATGATCCCGCTGCTGGTGCGCGCCCAGAAAGAGGACGCCGACGGCGGCGAGACCTACATCCGTCGGCTGATCACGCTCGCGGGCGCGGCACTGCTCGTCGGAACCGGGCTCGCGGTGGCGACCGCGCCCCTGCTCACCCGCCTCTACCTGGGCGGCCAGTCCGCCACGGCCGACCCCGCGTTGGCCACGGCGCTGGCGTACCTCTTGTTGCCCCAGATCCTGTTCTACGGGCTCGGCGCCCTGCTCGGCGCGGTCCTCAACACGCGCGGCTCGTTCGGCGCGTTCGCCTGGGCGCCCGTGCTCAACAACGTCGTGGTGCTCGCCGTTCTCGGCGCGTACGCGCTGATGCCGGGTGAGATCAGCCTCGACCCGGTGCGCATGGGCGAGCCGAAGCTACTGGTGCTGGGCGTCGGGACGACCCTGGGCATCGTCGTGCAGGCGGCCGTCCTGTTGCCCGCGCTGCGCCGCACCGGTTTCGTCTACCGGCCGCGGTGGGGGTGGGACCCGCGCCTGTCGACGGCGGGCGGGCTGGTGCTCTGGGTGGTCGCCTACGTGCTCATCGGCATCCCCGGCTACCTGGTGACCACTCGCGTCGCCGCTGCGGCCGACCCGGGCGGCGTCACCGTCTACGCGAACGCCTGGCTGCTGCTGCAGGTGCCCTACGGCGTGCTGGGGGTGTCGCTGCTGACCGCGCTCATGCCGCGGATGAGCCGCTCAGCGGCCGACGGGCGGCTGCGCGCCGTCGTCGATGACCTCGCATTGGGCAGCAGGCTCTCCGCCGTGTTCCTGGTGCCGCTGTCGGTGCTGCTCACGGTGTTCGGTGTGCAGGTCGGCGTCGCCCTCTTCGGCCTGCGCGCAGGCAACCTCGACGGCGCGGCCCGCATCGGCGCGGCGGTCGCCTGCTCGGCGTTCGGTCTCCTTCCCTACGCCGTCACCATGCTGCAGCTGCGGGTGTTCTACGCGATGACAGACAGCCGCACCCCCACGCTCATCCAGTTCGTCACGGTGGCCGTGAAGATCCCGCTGCTGCTGGTCTGCCCGCTGCTGCTGCCCCCGCGCGAGGTCGTGCTCGGCCTCGCCGCGGCCAACGGCCTCGCCTTCCTCGCCGGCGCCGTGTTCGGCCAGATTCTGCTGCGACGGCGCCTCGGCCGGATCCCGACGCTGGCCGTCGCGTCGACGACCGGACGCACGCTCATCGGGTCCCTCGTCGGCGCACTGGCCGCGGCCGGTCTGCTGGCCGTTCTCCCGTGGGACGGCATGGCCCCGCTCGGCCGGGCATGGGCCCAACTCGTGGTCGTTGCGGTGATCGCCACACCGGTCACGCTGATCGGGCTACGGGTCTTGGGCGTGACGGAGCTGAACCCACTCCTCCGGAAAGTCGAACGCATCGTCGACCGACGCAAAGACAGGCGTCAGAAACGTCGCTGAAGTAGGCTCTCACGCGGGGGAGTATTGCAATACCGGCCGGGGGGAGGTCGCGGGAGTGAGCGAGGTGGCGAGCCCTCCGTCGGGCGCAACCGCACCGGGGCGAGACCGTCGGTCGGGGGCCGATGATCCAACCGCGGTCCAGGTCATCACACCCGTTCGCCCTGGGGTGCCCATCAGCGCGGCGTCCACGAGCCCGCCGCCCACTGGCCCGATAGCCGCGACCACGGCGTCCACGAGCGCGGGCTCGCTGCTGGGCGGCCGCTACCGGCTCATCACCCGCCTCGGCTCCGACGTGGCCGCGGGTGCGGAGTTCTGGCAGGCGGAGGACACCGTCCTGCAGCGTGACATCGGGGTCACCGTGCTGCGCAGGCTCGCGCCCGGCGCGGGCGCGATCGGTGGCGTCGAGGATCCCACGGGCACCGCGCGCGCGGGCGAGATGCTGGTACGGGCCCTGCGCACCGGCAGCTTCGAACACCCCGGATGCGCGCGCCTGCTCGATGTCCTGGCGCCCGGCGCCCCCGGGGTGCCCGACGACGTGCTCGGCGCGGCCATCACCGAGTGGGTGCCGGGCCGCAGCCTGGCCGAGGCCGTCGCCGACGGGCTGATCAGGCCTCTGGCCGCGGCCCGCGCGGTCGTGCCGCTCGCCGCCGCCGCCGAGGAGGCCCACCGGCACGGACTGGTGCTGGGCTGCGACCACCCGCAGCGGGTCCGCATCACCCCGGACGGCGCCGCCCTGCTGTCCTTCGCGCTTCCCCGCCCCGACCTGGGCCCCGCCGACGACGTCCGCGGGCTCGGCGCCATCCTGTACACGCTGCTCACGTCCCGGTGGCCGCTCTCGGTCGCCGACGCCGCCCGCGCCGGGCTCGCCGCCGCCGACCAGCTCACCCTCACCGGCGGCGTACCCGCTCCGTCCTCCCAGCGTCCCGGGGTTCCCGTCGAGCTGGACACGCTGGCCATCGGCGCGCTCAGCCCGCCGGGCACCCCCGGACACGCGCACACCGCCGCCGCCGTGCACCGGGTCCTGGACGAGGCGGTGGCCGAGGACGACGGCATCGCCCTGTTCCCACCGGCCCACGATGGCGTTCCGTCCGAGCCCGGCGACGTCTGGCAGGAAGCCGTTCGGGTGCGCGCCCGCCACGATCCGAAGCGTCGCCGCAACCTCGTGATCGGGCTGATCGGGCTCGCTGTCGCGGTGGTGCTGGTGCTCGGGTTCGTCGGAGTGAAAGTCGGCTCGCTGTTCGTCGACACCGGCAACACTCCGGTGATCGTCGTCGGCAACGACGCACCACCCGGTGCCCCCGCCGCGCCCGCCCCGCCAGGGGGCGCTCCGGTCGCGGTCGCCGGAATCGAGGTTTACGACCCCACGGCCGATCCCGACAACGCAGGCCGGATCTCACGGGTGATCGACGGCGACCCCTCCACCAACTGGCGCACCTACGTCTACCGGCAGCAGTTCCCGGCCCTCAAGCCCGGCATCGGCATCATGGTGTCGTTCGCCTCGGCGGTGCAGCTGACGTCGGTGTCGATCAACTCACCCAGCCCCGGCACAGTGATCCAGGTTCGCTCGGCGCCGAGCGCGGACGGTGCCCTCGACGACACCACAACCCTCGCCGAGGGCACCCTGGCCGATGGCAGCACCCAGATCTCGCTAGCTGGGAGCCAGCCGGTCAACCACGTCCTGCTGTGGATCACCAAGCTGGGCAATCGCGACGGGGACAACGTCACACAGATCAACGAGGTGCAGTTCCTGCGCGCGGGCGTTTGACCGGTCCGCCGTGGTGACCCTAGAGGGCCACGTTTCTCCAAACGCCCACGGGAAGCGGGGCGCGCGTCCTAACCTCGCGCCGTGATCCCGGTGGCGCCCGACGACGTGTGGGCGCCCACCGATGCCGAGCTGTTGGCCGCCCACCGTGCTGGTGATCCACAGGCGTTCGGCAGGCTCGCCGAACGCAACTTCGCACGCCTACTGGGGGTGGCCACGCGCATGCTCGACCATCCCGACGACGCGGCCGACGCCGTGCAGGAGGCGCTCATCGCGGCGCTGCGCCGAGCGCACACCTACCGCGGCGACGCGTCGGTGCGCACCTGGCTGTCGCGCATCACCGTGAACGTCTGCATCGACCGCATCCGCCGCGATCGGGTCCGCCCCACCGTCGCCTGGGGCGATCGGGACCTCCCCGCGCCCGCCGACCCCACCGGCCGGTTGGTCACCCGCATGGCCGTCGACGACGCGCTCGCCACACTGACCGTGCCACAGCGGGTAGCGGTGGTGCTCGTCGACATGCAGGGTTGGCCTGTGGCAGAGGTCGCCCGGCTGGAGGGGGTACCGGTGGGCACGGTGAAGAGCCGGTGTGCCCGGGCCCGCACCCGCCTCGCCGAGCTGCTCGGACACCTGCGTGAGGAGCACCGATGACCGCGCCCCGCCCCGACGTGCGCCTCCTCGCCGATCTCGACGCGGGCGTGCTCGATGAGGCCCGCGCCCGCGAGGTCCGTGCGGCCGCGGACGCCGACCCCTCGGCCCGGGCCGTGCTCGACGCCCTCGCCGCCACCCGGGCCGCCCTCGCCGCCACCCCCGATCCGCCGGTGCCCGACGCGCTGGCCGCGCGTTGGAGCGCGGCGTTGCGGGCGGAGCAGGCGCTCCTCGCGGCTTCGACCACCTCCACCCGTTCGGCAGACGAGACGGCCGCACCGGCGCCTCAACCCTCGACCAACCGCCAGGCCGAGCCGAAGCGACCAACGTCGCCCGTCCCCGACCCCGCGGCGCAGCGGCCACCTCCACCCACTGCAGAACATGGATCGCGCGCGGCCGCAGACCCGCACGTCGCAGCGGCGGTCGAGGCCACCGAGAGCCCCCGCTGGCGCCGTCGCGGCGGCCGCGGGGGCGCTCGCGGGGGGTTGCTGCGGCCTTCCGGACGTGGCCCCGGCGACGGCAACAGGTTTGCCAGGGATCGGCGCGCACTGCCGCTGCGGCCCGCCGTCCTTGCGGGCGTCCTGCTCGTCGCGGTGCTGGTGGGCGCGGGCCTACTCCAGGCACGCCAGGAGCCGCCGCTGGTCCTCGACCAGCCGCATCTCGTGGCGCAAGCCCTTTCGACCGTCGGCGTCCGCGACACCGGCGGCCTCGACGATGGGGTGCGTCGCGCGGCGTGCCTGCGAGCGGTCGCCGCGCCCGGTGTCCGACCAGGCGCGCCCCTGCTCGGCGGCCGCCGGGTGACCTTCGAAGGCACCCCCGGCGTTCTCCTGATACTCGGCACCGGCAAGCTTGCGACGTTCGACGTCGTCATCGTCGATCCGGCCTGCGGAAGCGGCGGCGGCACGCTGGTCACAGCCACGCACGTGACCCCGCCGTGAGCCCTGCGCGGCATGGAATGCCAGCTACTGAGACCGTGTTGTGCACTATGCAAGCGAGGAGAGGACAAGACCTGTGACCACCGACGTGCGAGACCTGATCATCGTCGGGTCGGGGCCCGCGGGATACACCGCCGCCCTGTACGCGGCGCGGGCGCAGCTGCGGCCTCTGGTGTTCGAGGGCACGCAGTTCGGCGGCGCGCTGATGACCACCACCGAGGTCGAGAACTACCCCGGCTTCACCGATGGCATCCTGGGCCCCGAGCTCATGGAGCAGATGCGGGGACAGGCGCTCCGTTTCGGCGCCGAGCTGCGGTCGGAGGACGTCGAGGAGGTCTCCCTCGAGGGTGAGATCAAGACGGTCGTCGCCAACGGGGTCACCTACGCGGCGCGCGCGGTCATCCTCGCCATGGGTGCGGCGGCCCGCTACTTGGGTGTGCCGGGAGAGCAGATGCTGCTGGGGCGCGGCGTCAGCGCCTGTGCCACCTGTGACGGGTTCTTCTTCCGCGGGCGCGACATCGCCGTCATCGGCGGTGGCGACTCCGCCATGGAGGAGGCCACGTTCCTCACACGCTTCGCCCGGTCGGTCACGATCGTGCACCGCCGTGACGAGTTCCGCGCGTCGCGGATCATGCTGGAGCGGGCCCGCCAGGATCCCAAGATCGCATGGGTGACCAACGCCGAGGTGGTCGAGGTGATCGGCGAGGGCAGTGTCACGGGTCTGCGCCTGCGGGACACCCGCACCGGCGAGGAGAGCATGCTCGAGGTCTCCGGCATGTTCGTCGCCATCGGCCACGATCCGCGGAGCGCACTCGTGCGCGGCCAGGTTGAGGTGGACGAGGCGGGCTACGTCCAGGTTGCGGCGCCTACCACGAACACGAAGATCCCCGGCGTGTTCGCTTGCGGCGACCTCGTCGACCACACCTACCGGCAGGCCGTCACCGCCGCCGGTTCCGGATGTGCGGCGGCCATCGACGCCGAGCGCTGGCTCGCGGACGGTCCCGTGCCCAGCGAGCTCGCGGGCGGCGGCTACGGCCAGGCGGCCGAGCAGGTCGCCGCCGTCACCGGCTGACCGTCCATCTGCTGACACACTTCATCTGCTGACAAGAGGAGATCACCATGGGCCACAACACCGTTGACGTCACCGACGCAACGTTCGACAGCGACGTCCTCAAGAGCGGCAAGACGGTGCTCGTCGACTTCTGGGCCGAGTGGTGCGGCCCGTGCAAGATGGTCGCCCCCGTCCTCGACGAGATCGCGGGCGAGAACAAGGACAAGATCACGGTCGCGAAGCTCGACGTCGACGCCAACCAGCGCACCGCGCAGACCTACCAGGTGCTGTCGATCCCGACGATGATCGTCTTCCAGGACGGCAAGCCCGTCAAGCAGATCGTCGGCGCCCGACCCAAGGCCGCGCTGCTCTCGGATCTGGCCGACTACCTCGGCTGATCAACCGGCCGGTGCCCCGTGCCTGTCAGGTGCGGGGCACCGTCATATCACGACTCGGACACGCCCGCGCACCGCCCGCTGCCCGATGCCGGGGGGGCGGCAGGGCACAATAGCTGTGCGATGGAGGCCGTCGCGCCGAGGCCGCCCCATGCGGGCGAGACGAGCGAGGGGTGCATGCAGCTGCTGAGCCGAGGTGACCACGGTGCCACGGTCGTCGAGATCAGGGCGATGCTGCGGCAGTTCGGCCTTCCCGTCGAGCAGGACGACCCCGTCTTCGACGCTGAGCTCGAGCACACCGTGCGCTCCTTCCAGCAGGAGCGGGGGCTCATCTCCGACGGCGTCGTCGGGCCCGCTACCTACCGCGCGTTGCGCGATGCGGGCTGGACGCTCGGCGACCGCATGCTCGCGCTGATGCTGTCCGCCCCGATGACCGGGGACGACGTCGTGATGCTGCAGGAGCGGCTCTCCGAGCTCGGCTACGACCCCGGCAGGCCCGGCGGGGTGTTCGACGAGCAGACCGAGCACGCGCTGCGCCGCTTCCAGCGCGAGTACGGTCTCGAGCCCGACGGGCTGTGTGGGCCTGCCACGCTCCGTTCGCTGCGTCAGCTCGGTCGGAAGGTCACCGGCGGACGGCCGCACCTCATGCGGGAGCAGGAGCTGCTGCGCCAGGCCGGGCCACGGCTGCGGGGCAAGCGGATCGTCATCGACCCCGGGCACGGCGGCCCGGACCGCGGCGTCGTCTCAGCGGGCATCGCGGAGGCCGACCTGATGTGGGACCTTGCCCGCCGTCTCGTCGGCCGCATGGCTGCCACGGGGATGGACGCGATGCTCTCGCGCCAAGAACACACCTGCCCGTCCGAGCCCGAGCGCGCGACGTTCGCGAACAACGCGGGCGCCGACCTCGTCCTGTCGCTGCACAACGACGCCGACCGCAGCATGTACGCCCAGGGGCTGGCGACGTTCCACTTCGGCAACGGCAGCGGCTCGACGTCGACGGTGGGGGAGGCGCTCGCGGGCCTGATCCAACGCGAGCTGCTCATCCGCACTGCGATGCAGGACTGTCACACCCAGGCCCGCACCTGGGAGCTGCTGCGGCTCACCCGCATGCCCGCCGTGCGCGTCGAAGTCGGGTACCTGTCCAACATGGGAGATCTGCGCAGGCTCATGGATCCCGCGTTCCGCGATGTCGTCGCGGAAGGGATCGTGGTTGCCGTCAAGCGCTTGTATCTGCTCGGGCAGAACGACCAGCCGACCGGCACGTTCACTTTCGGCGATGTACTGGCGCGTGAGCTTGAACGCGGCGAGGCCAAGGCCATCTGACGGCGACGCCCGCGCCAGTGCGTCAGCGACCCGTACAGCGCGCCCTGAGCGCGCCGGTGGCGCGCGAGGGAGTCTGGGCTGGTAGGACCGCGGCGGGTGAGCTGGTCTGGAGGGGAATCGTGATCGTGCCGAGGAGCTGCTCCAGCGCGGCCTCGACGTCTTCCTTCCACGTCATCGCCGAGCGCAGCTCCATCCGCAGGCGCGGCCACCGCGGGTGTGGGCGGATCGTCTTGAACCCGACGCCCCGCAGGAAGTCGGCCGGGATCAGGCAGCCGGGTTCGGTTCCGGGCCGCTGCTCGCCGAACACTTCGATCGCCTTCACCCCGCGTCGGGTGAGGTCCTTGACGACGGCCTGCGCGAGCATTCGGCCGAGGCCCTCGCCTGAGTACTCCGGCATGACCTGCATCGTGGTGAGCAGCACGGCATCGGCGCTGACGGGACCGGTGGGCATCTCCGCGGCGCGGGGGACGGCCGACGGTGGTGCGTAGATGACATATCCGGCAGGCACGCCGTCCATGTGCACGACCCGCCCGCACGAGCCCCACTCCAGCAGCACCTCGGAGACCCACGCCTCCTTCTCCAGCTCGGTGGAGCCGAAGTCGTATGCCTGTTTACCGAGGCTGTCCGACAGCTCCCAGAAGACGCAGCGGCGGCACCTTTTGGGTAGATCGTCCAGATTGTCCAGTGTGAGCGGCGCCATGTGCCAGGACACGAGCAAGACCTCCGGCGACCGATCTCGTTGAACTCCAGGGGTGGCCGCCGCCGTACGCGTCGACAACCCGACGATAGATCGATCCAGCTGCGATTCCCACCCCGAGACCTGTGACCGGCACCTATGTCACGACGAAGGGCTAAAGGTTCCCCCATCCCGGTTACACTCGATCGGATTCCTGTTACCCAGTTGACACATACTCAGACGACAGGAGAGCACGTGTCCAACCAGCCCGTCATCGGTTCACCCGCCGTCCCTGCCACCGAGCGGTTCGCGGCGCGCACGGCGGGGATGACGGCGTCGGAGATCCGCGCGCTGTTCGCGGTGGCGAGCAGGCCGGAGGTCGTGTCGCTCGCCGGGGGGATGCCCAACCTCGCCGCACTGCCGATGGACGCGCTGGCCGTCGAAGTCGCGGAGCTCGTCGCCCAGGACGGGCACGTCGCGCTGCAGTACGGCTCGGCCCAGGGTCGGCCCGAGCTGCGCGAGCAGATCTGCGAAGTGATGGCGCTGGAGGGCATCCGGGCCGACCCTGACGACGTCGTCGTGACCGTCGGCTCGCAGATGGCGTTGGATCTGGTCACCCGCATCTACTGCGACCCAGGGGATGTCGTCCTCGCGGAGGGCCCGTCCTACGTCGGGGCGTTGGGGAGCTTCGCCGCCTACCAGGCGCAGGTCGTGCACGTGGCCATGGACGCCGAAGGCCTGGTGCCGGGCATGCTGCGGGATGCTCTGCGCAGCCTCGCCAGCCGGAGGATCACCCCGAAGTTCCTTTACACCGTCCCGACGTTCCACAACCCCGCGGGCGTCACGCTGTCGGTGTCCCGGCGGGCCGAGGTGCTGGAGATCTGCCGCGAACACGGCGTCGCGGTCGTCGAGGACAACCCCTACGGCCTCCTGGGCTTCAGTGGACACACCTATCCGGCGTTGCGTTCGCTCGACCGCGACGTCGTCTACTTGGGATCGTTCTCCAAGACGTTCGCGGCGGGCGTGCGCGTCGGCTGGGCGTTGGTGCCGCCCGCCGTGCGCGAGCGTCTGGTGCTTGCTGCCGAATCAGCGACGCTCTGTCCGCCGAGTTTCACCCAGATGTTGGTCTCGCGTTATCTCGCGGGCCACGACTGGCGCAGCCAGGTCAAGTCCTACACCGAGGCTTACCGCGACCGGCGGGATGCGATGCTCCGCGCGCTGGAGACCTACCTGCCGGACGGGTGCACGTGGAACGTCCCCGATGGGGGATTCTACGTGTGGCTCACCGTCCCGGAGGGCGTCGACACGAAGGCGATGCTGCCGCGAGCAGTCACCGCGCGAGTCGCGTACGCCTCGGGCACCGGGTTCTACGCCGACGGGCTGGGCAGCCGTCAGCTGCGGCTCTCGTACTGCTACCCCTCGCCGGAGCGGATCACCGAGGGCGTTCGTCGGCTCGCCCGAGTGCTAGAGGCGGAGCTCGACGTCCTGCGCACGTTCGGCAGCCCGGCCCGCCCTGCCGTCGCACAGGGGCCGCAGGCGCCTTCGCCGCACACCCCGTGATCGCTCCAATGCGAGGTTCCGGGGACACTTCCGACATGGGAGAGCGCAGGGTAGCGGTGTTGGCAGGCGGCATGTCCCACGAGCGCGACGTGTCGCTGCGCTCGGGACACCGGCTCGCGACCGCGTTGCGCCACGCGGGCCTCGACGTACGTGAGTGGGACGTCGACGCCGCCCTGGTCGAACGGCTGCGCACCGACCCGCCCGACGCCGTCGCCATCGCCCTGCACGGTGGCGAAGGTGAGAACGGCTCGGTGCAGGCGGTGCTGGAGCTGCTCGGCGTGCCGTTCGTTGGCACCCCCGCCCGTGCCTGCCGTCGGGCGTGGGACAAGCCCAGCGCCAAGGCCGAGCTCGCGCGGGCGGGCCTCGACACCCCCGACTGGGTCGCTCTCCCGCACACCACCTTCCGCACACTGGGCGCACAAGCGGTCCTCGACGCCATGGTGCACCGACTCGGCCTGCCGCTGATGCTCAAGCCGGACCAGGGTGGCTCCGCGCTGGGCGCGCAGGTCGTCGCCGACCGCGGCGAACTGCCCTCCGCGATGGTGAGCTGCCTCGCCTACGGCGACACCGTCCTGGCCGAGCGGTTCGTCGAGGGGATCGAGGTCGCCATCACCGTCGTCGAGGACCAGGGCGCGCCGCGCGCTCTGCCCGCCGTCGAGGTGGAGGCGAAGGGCGGGGTCTACGACTACACCGCCCGCTATACCCCCGGCGGCGCCACCTTCCACTGCCCCGCCCGGGTCGACGACACCACCGCGGCCGCGCTCGCCGACGCCGCCCTCGCCGCCCACCAACTCCTCGGACTCCGCGACGTATCGCGCACCGACGCCGTCGTGGACGCAGCGGGGCGCGTCCAGATCCTCGAGGTCAACGTCTCCCCGGGACTCACCGAAACCTCCCTGCTTCCCACCGCCGCCGCAGCAGCAGGCATCGACCTCGGCCACCTGTACGCCCGGCTCGTCGAACGTGCGGTGGCGAGGTGTTTCACGTGAAACAGGGGCGAAGTCCGAGCACGTTGCCAATGCGCACTCCCGCCCGAGCAGGAAGCCGCGGCCCTTCAGGGCGCTCCTAGCTGGCCGAGCCTCGGTGCGCGCGACAGACGATGACGACGGCTCGGCAGACCCCAGACTCTGCGAACGCAACCCCAGGCGGAGGGGACGGCGCGCAGTGGTGGAGCACAGCTGCCCGCTGGTGATCACCCGAAGTGGTGCTACCGATGCACCGGCGCACCTTCCACACCACTCACAGCGATCACAGACGCCCGTGCGGCGAAGCGGCGGGCCCAAGTGACCACTAGACGCGGTGACGGCCAAGTCCGCCCGTGGGTGGGTTCACCACAACCCCGCCAAGCCGGTGATCACCCGAAGTGGTGCCACCGGATGCACCGGCGCACCTCCGACACCACTCACAGCGATCACAGACGCCCGCGCGGCGAAGAGGCGGGCCCAGGTGACCACTGGACACGGCCGCAGGCCAAGTCCGCCCGTGGGTGATACACCACAACCCCGCCAAGCCGGTGATCACCCAAAATGGTGCCAACGACGCACCGGCGCACCCCGGATACCACTCACAGCGATCATGGCTCGGCTCGCGGATGTCCGGGTGCCGATCAGGGTGTTCGGGGCCAGTCCGGCCGACGAACCAGCCGCACTCGGGCTCGCTCCCGCCCCTAGCGCCCCGTCCAACGTGGGCCCCTTAGCTCTATGGGCCTGGCCGCTGCTCACTCATCCCGGCGCAACGAACCCAACCTCCGGCGCCTGCTCGACCACGACCACCACGACCACCACTACGACCGCCACGACTCAACCGCCCAGGCGTCACCCGCCGCCACCGGACCGACCCACGGCGCCGGACCCACGGCGCCGGCACCACGGCAGAAGGACAGCCTCGACTACGCGCCTGCGGAGCGGTTCATCATGTCGGCGATGCGCTCCAGGTCTTCGACTGAACCGAACTCCACAACGATCCGGCCCTTGCGCTGACCGAGCTCGACCTTGACGCGCGTGTCGAACCGATCCGACAGGCGTTCGGCCAGATCCTGCAATCCGGGCGCCTGCATCGGCCGCCGCCGCGCCGCACGGGGTTTCTCGGGGGAGTCGCGGCGCGCCAGCACCACCGCTTCCTCCGTCACCCGCACCGAAAGGCCCTCGGCCACGATGCGGCCTGCGAGCTCCTCCTGCTGCCCGGCGTCGTCCATACCGAGGAGGGCGCGCGCATGTCCAGCCGACAGCACTCCGGCCGCCACCCGCCGCTGGACCGAGACCGGCAGGCGGAGGAGGCGGATCGTGTTGGTGACGACGGGGCGGCTGCGGCCCAGCCGGTCGGCGAGCTCGGTGTGGGTGACGCCGAACTCCGCCAGAAGCTGCTCGTAGGCCGCTGCCTCGTCGAGGGGGTTCAGCTGGACGCGGTGGATGTTCTCCAGCAACGCGTCGCGCAGCATGGCGTCGTCGGCGGTCTTGCGGACGATCGCGGGCACCCGGAGGAGCCCGGCACCGCGTGCGGCCCGCCACCGCCGCTCGCCCATCACGATCTGGTAGTTGTTGGGCAGGATCTCGCGGACGACGATCGGCTGCAGCAGGCCGAACTCGCGGATCGAGTGCTCCAGCTCGGCCAGCGTCTCGTCGTCGAACTGGGTACGCGGCTGCTGCGGGTTGGGCACGATCGACGCGAGCTCGATCTCGCGGTACTCAGCGAGCGCCGTGGACCCGGAAGGGTCGGAAGACTCGGGAGAGTCGGAAGACTCGGGAGAGCGCCGGGGGCGGGAGGAGTCGACGACGTCCGTGCCCACCGACCGGGGGGATCTGTCGACGGACGCGGCCCCGGTGGGGATCAGCGCCGCCAGCCCGCGGCCCAGCCCGCCTTTGCGCTGCGGGACTCCTCGCTCGTTCATGGCCTGCTAACCCTCGTCCCGGGCCTCCGGGGTGGGCGGCTGCGCACCCCGGTCCGCGATCTCCCGTGCCGCGTCGACGTAGCTCATCGCCCCGCGCGAGCCCGGGTCGTAGGCGAGGACGGTCTGGCTGTAGCCCGGCGCCTCAGACACCTTCACACTGCGCGGGATGACGGTGCGCAGGACGGTGGGCCCGAAGTGCCCACGTACCTCGTTCGAGACCTGGTCGGCGAGCTTGGTGCGCCCGTCGTACATCGTCAGCAGGATCGTCGAGACGCGCAGTTCGGTGTTGAGGTGCGAGCGGACGAGGTCGATGCTCGACAGCAGCTGGCCCAGTCCCTCCAGGGCGTAGTACTCGCACTGGATCGGAATGAGCACCTCGTCCGCCGCGACCAGGGCGTTGACGGTGAGGAGGCCGAGTGACGGCGGGCAGTCGACGAACACGTAGTCGACCTGCAACTCGTCGAGCGCCGCAGGTCCCAGCGCCTGTTTGAGCCGGTGCTCGCGGGCCACCATGCTGACCAGCTCGATCTCGGCGCCCGCCAGGTCGATCGTGGCGGGCACACACAGCAGGTTCGGGGACGCCGTGCTCGGCACGGCCGCCTCGGCCAGCGGGATCTCGCCGAGCAATGCCTCGTACACCGACGGGATGCCCAGGCGGTGATCGACGCCTAGCGCCGTGCTCGCGTTGCCCTGCGGGTCCAGGTCGATCACCAGGACGCGCACGCCATGCAGTGCGAGCGCCGCGGCGAGGTTGACCGTGCTGGTCGTCTTGCCCACGCCGCCCTTCTGGTTCGCGACGGTCAAGAGCCTGCGACGCGACGGCCGCGGCATGCGGTGTCGGTCCGGGTGCAGCACTCGCGCCGCTCGTGCCGCCTCTTCGGCGATCGGGGTCCACCCCGGCGATGTTTCACGTGGAACATCTGGCCGGTAGTCGCTCCGCAAGCTTTGTTCGGGCACGTGCACGCTCACCCTTTCCTCCGCCGCGGTTCTCTGCGCTCTACAACGACCACCGTGCTCGGCGGATCGATGATCCCCAACCCGCACATCTCGATTCGGGGAACGCCACCTCCGGAGGCGGCGACGGCGCCGGCGTCCCGCTCCACCTCGGCGGGGGCGGAGACACCCTTGACGGCGAGCATCATCCCACCCGGGCGCACCAGGGGAAGACACCACGCGGCGAGTCGGTGCAACGGGGCGACCGCGCGCGAGGTGACCACGTCCGCTCCTTCCCACCGCCGCCGAACCTGCGAGTCCTCGGCTCGACCCCGCTCGACCTCGATCGCGACGTCCAGATCGTCGAGCACCATCCGCAGCCACTCGACCCGGCGGCCGAGCGGCTCCACCAGGACGATGTGCAGATCCGTCCGGGCGAGGGCCAACGGTATCCCGGGCAGACCCGCGCCGGAGCCGATATCGAGCACCCGCGCCTTGTCCGGTATGAGATCCGCGACGACCGCGCAGTTCAGGACGTGGCGCTCCCAGACGCGCGACGCCTCGTGGGGCCCGACGAGGCCCCACTCGACGCCGGTGGTCGCGAGATGCTCGGCGTAGCGCCGGGCGATCGGGAGCCGGTCGCCGAAGAGATCAGGCACCGCGGAAGACGACGACCTGGCGCCGGGGCTCCTCACCTTCGCTCTCGCTGGACACGCCCTTCACCCGCGCCACGGCGTCGTGCACGACCTTGCGCTCGAACGGTGTCATCGGTCGAAGCCGCATCGACTCCCCGGTCTCAAGCACCTCCTTCGCAGTGCGCAGGCCCTGCTCGGTGAGCTCGTCGCGGCGGGCCTGGCGCCATCCGGCGATGTCGAGCATCAGGCGGCTGCGGTTCCCCGACGCCTGCTGAACCGCGAGCCGGGTGAGCTCCTGCAACGCCTCCAGCACCGCGCCGCGGTCGCCGACGAGCTTGTCGAGGTCCTCTCCGCCGTCGATGCTGACGATCGCGCGGCCTGCCTCGACGTCCAGGTCGATATCTCCGTCGTAGTCGAGCACGTCGAGCAGTCGCTCGAGGTAGTCACCCGCGATGTCGCCTTCGCGGACGAGCTGGTCCTCGCCGCCTGTGGTGCCTTCCTGCACAGTCTTGGGCACGTTGCGTCTCCTCCTCCGGTGGTGCGGCGTTCAAGCGTCGCCGCGGCGGCCGCCGACGCGGGCGGTCGCTTCAGGTCTGCCGGTGTCAGCGTCGCTTCCGGGGGCGTCGCGCAGCCGGGCTGGACCCGGTGCCGCGGTTGCCCGCTCCGTCTGTGCCGCTGGTGCCGTTCTTGGTCGTACCGCTCGCGCCGTTCTTCGAAGCGCCGTTCTTCGAAGCGCCGTTCGTGCCGTTCTTGGCCACGCCGTTGGTGCTCGCCACGCTGTTCGCCGACGCCGTACCCGCGGGCTTGCGGTTGACCGGCTTCGCGCCCGGCTTCTTCATGACCACCGGTTCCGCTGGCGCAGGCTCGGGCCGCGCAGGCTTCTGACCGGGCTTCGGGCCGAGCGCCTGCCGGGTGATGACCGCCTGCTGCTTCTTCTCGGCCTGCTCCGCGTCGATCCGGCGGTAGACGACGTATTGCTGGCCCAGCGTCCAGAGGTTGTTCGACACCCAGTAGATCAGGATCGCCAGGGGCAAGAAGGGCGCGCCGACCACAACGCCGATGGGGAAGACGTAGAGCATCAGCTTCTGCATGATCGCGGTCTGCGGGTTGTCCGAGCCCTGGCCGGAGGCGATCTGGCGGGCTACCGAATGCCGCGCCGTGATGTGCGTGAACACGCCCGCCGCGATCATCAGCGGAATCATCACGATGATCATGTTGGTCATCGTGGTGCCCGCTTTTTCGAGCAGCTCCGACCCTTGCGTCACCCACGAGCCGAGCTTCGCGCCGAACAGGCTGGCGTTGTTGAACGACAGCACGCCCGCCTGGTCGAAGAAGTAGTTCTGGGTGCGGACGGAACCGTCGAGGTTGACCGGTACGCCCCTGTCGTTGACCGGACCGAACGACCGCAGCACGTGGAACAGCCCGATGAACACCGGCAGCTGCACCAACACCGGAAGGCAGCCCGCGACGGGGTTGACGCCGTGTTCCTTCTGCAGCCGCTGCATCTCCGCCGCTTGCTTCTGCTTGTCGTTGGCGTATTTCTTGCGGACCTTCTGCAGCTCGGGTTGGAACTCCTGCATCTTGCGCATCGAGCGCACCTGCGTGACGAACGGCTTGTACAGGAAGGCACGGAGGGTGAAGACGAGGAAGACCACCGCCAGCGCCCAGGAGATGCCGCCCGCCCAACCGCCGTCACCGATGACGAAGCTGAACGCCTTATGCCAGGCCCACAGAATGAAGGAGACCGGGTAGTAGATGAAGTTCAGCACGGCGCTTGCTCCTCGGAGTGGTCCTCGGCCGGACAGGTGCGAGCAGCGGCGGCTGCGCTACGTGGCGGTGGCACCAAGTCGACCCCTCCAGGGTGCCACGGCGCGCAGCGCAACAGGCGCCAGACCGTCAGCCACGACCCACGAACGGCGCCGTGCACGTGCAGCGCCTCTACCGCATACGCACTACAGGATGGGTGGAAACGACAGCTCGGCATCAACATGGGGGAGATCCACAACTGGTAGCCACGGACCAGCGCGATGAGCAACCGCGCGATCATGGCGGACCCGACTTGCGCAACGCGGCACGCAGACCCGCATCCAGGTCCTCACCGAGCTGGGCGGACGTCGACGTGGCGGCAGGTGGCAGGGCCCGGACGACAAGCAGAGCATCGGCGGGCAGGGTCGGCAGGCGAGCGCCCACGAGATGACGCAGCCGTCGGGCGACGCGGTGGCGCACCACCGAACCGCCGACGGCCTTGCTCACAACGAATCCGGCGCGCGGCGCTGCGACGCCTTCGGCCTTGTGCAGATGCACAACAAGTCGGGAACGTCCGCTACGTCGGCCGCGCCGGATAACGGAGGCGAACTCGTCCCGGTGCGTCAGCCGGGATTCAGCCGGCAGCACCGGGGCCCGGCGATCAGGCGGAGAGCCGCTCGCGGCCCTTGCCGCGACGGGCGGCGACAATGGCGCGACCAGCGCGTGTGCGCATCCGGAGCCGGAACCCGTGCGTCTTCGCCCGACGGCGGTTGTTCGGCTGGAAGGTGCGCTTGCCCTTGCTCACTGGTCGGCTCTCCTGGTCGACGACCGGCGCGGAGGCCTTCGGTCGTCATCTCGCTGGGGTCGGACTCGTCATCTCATCAGATAGGGCGCCCACCGCGGGGCACGCTCCCTGACCAGGGTACGCAGCGGCGGAGAGAGGGGTCAAACCGGCCCGACACCCGTCCGACCGGCAGGCGGCGTCTTGTGGGGATGCTCCTCGGTTGCTAGCGTGCGCCTCCATCGTTGGATCCGGGGGGATCATCTCTGATCGACTCCACGGGCCGCCTGCAGCGCGTTGGGCGGGCCCGCGTACGGTCTTGCGCACAGCTGTGGACAAGTCTGGGGACAAGTAGGGCCTGCGGGCGACGACCGGAGGGGGAGTGCCGACCGGTGGCCGACCAACCAGGAGATCTCGGGCAGGTCTGGAACAGGGTTATCGGTGACCTGTCCGGCGCGTCGACCGGTTCCGGCGCCCCACCGCTGTCTTCACAGCAGCGCGCCTTCCTCCGGCTCACCCGTCCCCTCGGCCTCATCGATGGCACCGCACTGCTCGCCGCGCCCAGCGAGTTCGCCAAGGACGCGATCGAACGCATCCTGCGCCGCCCGATCAGCGACGCGCTGGGCCGCCACCTCGGCGTCACGGTCAATCTGGCCGTGGTCGTCGACGCATCGGCGGCCTCCGGCGGCACCGAGGTGCCCGACCCGCCGGGGCACGAGCCGTCCGTCACGCGGCCTTTCGAGCAGGCCGTTGCGCCCTCGCCGCGCGACCCGCTGACCGACACCGGCCCGTTCCGCATGCCGGAGCCCGGGCCGACGACCAACGGTGGCCCGTCGCGCACCGCGGAGGGCTGGCCGAGCTACTCCGGTGCGCCCGCCGCCGACACGGCCACGCGGAGCTCTCAGACGCGCCTGAACGAGAAGTACATCTTCGACACGTTCGTCATCGGCGCCTCCAACCGGTTCAGCCACGCCGCCGCCGTCGCCGTCGCCGAAGCGCCCGCCCGCGCGTACAACCCGCTGTTCATCTGGGGCGACTCCGGGCTGGGCAAAACCCACCTGCTGCACGCCGTCGGCCACTACACACAGCGACTGTTCCCGGGGATGCGCATACGCTACGTGTCCACCGAGGAGTTCACCAACGACTTCATCAACTCCCTGCGTGACGACCGCAAGGTCGCCTTCCAACGCCGCTACCGCGACATCGACGTGCTGCTGGTCGACGACATCCAGTTCCTGGAGGGCAAGGAAGGCACCCAGGAGGAGTTCTTCCACACCTTCAACACCCTGCACAACGCGAACAAGCAGATCGTCGTGTCCTCCGACCGGCCGCCGAAGCGACTGGAGACCCTCGAGGACCGCATGCGCACCCGTTTCGAATGGGGCCTCATCACCGACATCCAGCCACCCGAGCTGGAGACGCGCATCGCGATTCTGCGCAAGAAGGCCGCACAGGACCGCCTCGCCGTGCCGAACGACGTCCTGGAGTTCATCGCCGAACGCATCGAGCGCAACATCCGCGAGCTGGAGGGTGCGCTGATCCGGGTCACGGCGTTCGCGTCGCTGAACCGCCAACCAGTCGACACCCAGCTCGCCGAGATCGTCCTGCGCGACCTCATCCCCGACTCCGGCGCGTCCGAGATCACCGCGGCGACGATTATGGCGGTGGTCGCAGAGTTCTTCGGTGTCACGATGGACGAGCTGTGCGGGCCGGGAAAGACGAAGGCGCTCGCCCAGTCCCGCCAGATCGCCATGTATCTGTGTCGCGAGCTGACCGACCTCTCGTTGCCGCGCATCGGCCAGACGTTCGGCGGCCGCGACCACACCACCGTCATGCACGCGGACAAGAAGATCCGCAACGAGATCGCCCAGCGCCGCAAGACCTTCGAGCAGGTGCAAGAGCTCACCGCGCGCATCAAGCAGCGCGCCCGCCACAGCAAGGACTGACCCCGCGACGGGACCTGGCGGCCCACTTCGCGCACCTTCTGGCGTCCTCGCAGCAGGTCGAGCATCTGCGAGGACACGCACACACGCTCTGCAAGCTGGGCCCGCCCGTCCGTCGAACGCGCGGCACCCACCGCCTCGCACCAACGTCATGATCGGTGACAGCCACCGGGCCGACCATGCTGTTAGGACGGCACTCCGCATGCACACTGTCCCGAGGTTCGCCGTGCAGACGATCTGTGGATAGCTCGGTCGGCCGCAGCGCCCATGAGCGACGACAACGTGTACATCAGTCCTGTCCAAGTCAACCCGGAAGCACGAGCGCAGGCCGACCCGCGCCGGAGGCGCCCTGGCGCCGAAGCGGCGCGGCAGCACCTCCTCGGCACCCGTCCGGCGCCAGCGGATGCCTCCTATGCCGCGACATCGTGACGATCCGGCCGCCAACGCGACGTCGCTCTTGCCCCGGCGTGCCAGTTGATCGCCGGTCGTGGTGGCGGGGGTGCACGTCTGCACGTATGGCACCACTCTTGCCGATCTTGCGGGGCCGCGGAGCGTGGCGGGTGGGGTGGGAGCAGGCAGTCGGGGTGGGTCGGGGACGGCCAGTAGCTGGGCATCATCGTGGCGCCGTTCGTGTGCAAACGAGAGGCGGTCAACACTTCGGCCTGACACAACGGCCGGTCCGGGCAGCTACGCGGGACACCACTTCCGGCGATCTTGCCCCGGCGTGCCAGTTGATCGCCGGTTGTGGTGTCGGGGGTGCACGTCTGCACGTATGGCACCACTCTTGCCGATCTTGCCCGGCCGGGGCGGAGCAGGGCGGGGCGGGGGAGCGGGGCGGGGGCAGGCAGGCGGGGTGGGTCGGGGGCGGCCGGGGCACACAGGGGAGGCGGGCAGGGACGGTCGGGGTTGGGTCGGGGCGGTCGGGTTGGTCGGGCCGGGCGTCGCAACCGACCCTGGCCGCCGACGGTCGGTGGGGCGCCGCGCGACCGGGCGACCCCGCGGAGCCTCGACCTGGCGTCGTCCCGGGCTGTCCGGACCGACGCGCGCTCCGGGAGCTTCGTTTGTCCGCAGCCTGTACACAGGCAGTGGAGCATTTGCGATGCCGCCCATAGCCAAGGTGATCGGGGCGGGCGGTGGAGGCGCGCCGACGAGTCCCGTGTAGGTGTGCCCGGCCGTCGCCGGCCGACGCAAACCGCGCACTCGCCGACCGACGGCCACCCTCCCACGCCTCTCCGTCACCTCTGACCGTCACACGGTGTCATCCCGAGTGCCGCCCGTGGGACTCCCGTGAGTTCCCCGACCGCCTCCTGTCACCCGTCTAGTCGCGCTGCGCTCACGCTCGACCACGATTTCACCCACATCTGGGGACAACTCTGTGGATGGCCGTCCCTCGTGCCGTGGACGGTCGGCGCTGAAGCGGTGGACAAGCGGTGCCCAGCCGGGGGACAGCTCCGCGCGAGACGCCTCCGTCCACCGCCGCCGGAAACCGCCCACCGCCCGACCCAGGTCGCCGTCCACAGCGCGCCACACCCCGGGACCTGCGGCGACGCTGCCCATCCACACTGCACACACCCCTTATTACTACTGCTGGATCTCTCTTCTTCATGAACTGAAAAGAGATCAGGTGTGTGCATGGAGCGTCGGATCGTGAGCACGCAGGCCCCGTGACACCCGCGACGGCGAGGCTCTACGGTGAGATCCCGGCCGGTCCTCTCCCGGCGGAGCACAAAACTGTCGCCCCGTCGTGAGAAGGTCTGGCCGACACCGTCCCCGCGAGAGGTCCCCGCCATGAAGTTCCGGGTCGAACGCGACGTCCTGGCCGATGCAGCCGCCTGGGTCGCACGCAGCCTGCCTGCGCGTCCGCCGGTCCCCGTGCTGGGCGGCGTGCTCGTCGAGGCGTCCAGCGGCGCGTCGGGGGACCGGCTCACCGTCTCCGGCTTCGACTACGAGACGTCGGCCCGCGTCGAACTCGACGCCACCATCGGCGATCCGGGCCGCGTGCTGGTCTCGGGCAGGCTGCTGGCCGACATCACCCGCGCCCTTCCCTCGAAGCCCGTGGATCTCGTCGTCGACGGGTCGCGCGCCACGATCAACTGCGGCAACAGCCGGTTCAGCCTGCCCACGATGCCCGTCGAGGACTACCCGCAGCTTCCCGCGATGCCCCAGCTCGCGGGCACCGTCGCGGCCGACGCGCTGGGTGCGGCCGTCGCGCAGGTAGCCGTCGCGGCAGGCCGGGATGACACGCTGCCGATGCTCACCGGCATCCGGATGGAGATCGAGGGGTCCCGGCTCACGCTGGCCGCCACCGACCGGTTCCGCTTGGCGGTCCGCGAGCTGGAGTGGCAGCCGGAGGACACGGAGCAGTCCACCGCGGTGCTGATCCCGGCCCGCACCCTGGCCGAGGTCGCGAAGACCCTAGCAGGCGCAGGTCGGGTCGAGATCGCGCTGTCGGCAGGCGATGGCATGTTGGGCATCACCGGTGGCGGACGGCGCGCCACCACGCGCCTGCTCGACGCCGAGTTCCCCCGCTTCCGTCAGCTGATCCCCGCCGAGCACACGACGGCGGCGATCGTCGAGGTGGCCGGGCTCATCGAGTCGATCAAGCGGGTGGCCCTGGTCACCGACCGCGTGGCCCAGGTCCGCATGGAGTTCGGCGAGGACGGCCTGCGCCTCACCGCGGGCGGCGACGACGTGGGCAGCGCCGAGGAGGAGCTGGCCTGCGAGCTCGACGGCGCACCGCTCACGATCGCGTTCAACCCCGGCTACCTGCTCGACGCGCTGGGCGCACTGCACGTCGAGCGCGCGCAGCTCACCTTCACCACCCCCAACCGGCCCGCGCTGGTCCGGCCCGTGCTGCCCCCGCCCGCCGAGGACGCGGAGCCGCCGGTCGAGCCGGTGCCGGGCTACCTGCACCTGCTGATGCCCGTCCGGCTGCCCGGCTGATCAGGAGCGGCACCGTGCAATCCTCGGCCGCGTTGTTCGCGCGGTTCACCTTCCGCCAGGACACGTCCCCGGCGATGCGCACGGCAGCGGCCTCGCGCCGGCATTTCGGCGGACACGCGGTGCATCACGCTGCGGGCCCGTCCGGCGCTCCCGGTGAGACCGCCCGGCCGTCCACGGGCTGATCGACGACGTGCACCTGCGGCGCCTTGCGGTCACCGACTTCCGTTCGTGGGAGGCGGCCGAGCTGGATCTGGCGCCCGGGGTCACCGTGCTCGTGGGGCCCAACGGCGTCGGCAAGACCAACTTGGTGGAGGCGGCGGGCTACCTCTCCACGCTCGGTTCACACCGCGTCGCCACGGACGCGCCGTTGATCCGGCGCGGCGCGGAACGGGCCGTCGTTCGGGGCCTCGTGGTGCACCACGGCCGCGAGCTGTCGGTCGAGCTGGAGATCACGGCGGGGCGGGCGAACCGGGCGCGGGTCAACCGGGCGCCCGCCAAGCCCCGCGACGTGCTCGGTGTCCTGCGCACGGTGCTCTTCGCGCCAGAGGATCTCGCGCTGGTGCGCGGCGACCCCGGCGAGCGCCGCCGTTTCCTCGACGAGCTGCTCGTCGCCCGTTTTCCGCGCTACGCCACCGTCCGCGCCGACTACGACCGGGTGCTGCGCCAGCGCTCGGCCCTGCTCAAGACGGCGCGGTCGGGTGGTGACCTGCGCACCCTCGACGTCTGGGACGACCACCTCGCCACGCACGGCGCCGCCCTGCTCACCGGTCGGCTGGAGCTGGTCGCGGGGATCGCGCCGCTGGCGGCGGAGGCGTTCGCCGAGGTGGCGCCGTCGTCGGAGCCGATCACGCTGGTTTACCGGTGCTCGGTCGATCCCGACGTCGGACCGCTGGAAGCGTCGCTGATCGAGGCCATGGGCCGCCTGCGGCGCCAGGAGGTGGAGCGCGGCGTCTGCCTGGTCGGCCCCCACCGCGACGACCTGGAGCTGCGGCTGGGTGAGGGTCCGGCCAAGGGCTACGCGAGCCACGGCGAGTCGTGGGCGCTCGCGCTCGCGCTGCGGCTCGCGTCCTACCGGCTGCTGCGCGACGACGACGTCGAGCCGGTGCTCCTGCTCGATGACGTGTTCTCCGAGCTGGACACCCGCCGCCGCCGCGCGCTCGCCGATGTCGCCCGGCGCGCCGAGCAGGTGTTGGTCACCGCGGCCGTGGCGGAGGATGTGCCTGAGGTACTCGACGGTGTCCGGTATGCGGTGGGTGGCGGTCAAGTGCAGCGGTGCGCCACTTCGTATCAACAAGCGTGATCGTTACGGCCTGGGGACAACACTGTGGATACTGTGGATAACTCCCGAGATGCCGGGGATGACGAGCTGAAGAGGCCGTCCGTCGACGGCCGACAACCGCCCGCCGCGCCGGTTGTCCCCAGTTATGAGGAGGAAATCAACGACTCCACTCGCCGTGGAGCCGACATCGCGCGCGAAGCGTTGCGAACCGCACGCGAAGCGTCAGCGGAGAAGGCCGCGCAGCGGGCGGCGCAGTTGTCGGGGCGCAAGCCCGCGGCCGCGCGGGGTCGCCGTCGCCGGTGGTCGGGCGCGGGGCCCGACGAGCGCGATCCGCAGCCGTTCGGCCGTGTCGTCGCGCGCGTCTCGCTGGACCGGGGCTGGTCGCCGCGGCTCACCGACGCCACCGTGCTGGGGCGGTGGCCGCAGCTGGTCGGCGCGGAGATCGCCGACCACTGCATTCCGGTCTCCCTGCGCGACGGCGAGCTCGTCCTGGAGGCGGAGTCCACGGCGTGGGCCACCCAGCTGCGGACGCTGCAGCGCCAACTGCTCGTCCGCCTCGCGGCGGCCGTCGGCCGGGATGTGGTGAAGCGGATCAGGGTGGTCGGGCCGAGCGGGCCCAGCTGGCGCCACGGGCCGCGCACCGTCCGCGGCCGCGGTCCTCGCGACACCTACGGCTGATGCTCCGTTCAGCGGGACGTGACGGCGCCGCAGCCTCTCTAGACCCCCTTGTCGGCCGTCGCCACTCGTCCACATCCGTGTTCGGCGTCCTGTGAGCCACTGAGGGGTGTCCTTGCCGCATTTCTGTCGGGCCGCACCGGTATGATGGAGACATGTACCGGATCGTCCCCCGAGGCGGCCGGTTGAGCAGGCTCCATGAGAGCGGTCGTGCCGCGTGCGTGGGGTCGTCATGGCGAGGAGAGCACACAGCCCGTGGCGGAGAAGAAGAACGGCTACAGCGCGTCGTCGATCACCGTTCTGGAGGGCCTCGAGGCGGTCCGCAAGCGGCCTGGCATGTACATCGGCTCCACGGGTGAACGCGGTCTGCACCATCTGATCCAGGAGGTCGTGGACAACGCGGTCGACGAGGCGATGGCGGGCTACGCCACGCGCGTCGAGGTCACCCTGCAGTCCGACGGCGGCGTCCGGGTCGTCGACGACGGGCGCGGCATCCCGGTCGGCATGCACCCGATCGAGAAGCGACCCGCCGTCGAGATGGTCATGACCATGCTGCACGCGGGCGGCAAGTTCGACAGCGACTCCTACGCCGTCTCGGGCGGCCTGCACGGCGTCGGCGTCTCCGTGGTCAACGCGCTGTCCACCGCGCTCGACGTCGAGATCCACACCGACGGCTACGTGTGGCGGCAGCACTACGCCCGCTCGGTGCCCGGACCGCTGCGCAAGGGCGAACCGACCACGCGTACGGGCAGCACGGTCACCTTCTGGGCCGACGGCGACATCTTCGAGACGCTCGACTACAACATCGAGACGATCCGCAGGCGCCTGCAAGAGATGGCCTACCTCAACAAGGGCCTCACGCTCGTGCTCCGCGACGAACGTGGAAACGGCGACAGGGCCGAGGAGCCCGACGCCGAGGGGTTCGTCGCCAAGGTCAAGGAGCAGACGTTCTGCTACCCCAACGGGCTCGAGGACTTCGTCGCGTTCCTCAACAAGGCCAAGGACCCGATCCACAAGAAGGTCATCTCCTATACGGCCGAGGAGAAGGGCGCCGCGGTCGAGGTGGCGATGCAGTGGAACGCCGGCTACACCGAGTCGGTCTACACCTTCGCCAACACGATCAACACCCACGAGGGCGGCACCCATGAGGAGGGCTTCCGCGCGGCGCTCACCAGCACGGTGAACAAGTACGCGCGCGACAAGAAGCTGCTCAAGGAGAAGGACGCCGCGCTGTCGGGCGATGACATCCGCGAGGGCCTCGCCGCGATCGTCTCGGTCAAGCTGAAGGAGCCCCAGTTCGAGGGCCAGACCAAGACGAAACTCGGCAACACCGAGGTCAAGTCCTTCGTGCAGCGCGTCTCCAACGAGTGGCTGTCCGACTGGCTGGAGCGCAACCCGGCCGAGGCGCGCACGATCCTCAACAAGGCGGTGCAGTCCGCCCAGGCGCGGATGGCCGCGCGCAAGGCCCGCGAGCTCGTCCGGCGCAAGAGCGCGGGCGACATCGGCGGCCTGCCCGGCAAGCTCGCCGACTGTCGCTCCACCGACCCGGCGCGCTCCGAGGTCTACATCGTCGAGGGTGATTCGGCGGGCGGCTCGGCCAAGTCGGGCCGCGACTCGATGTTCCAGGCGATCCTGCCCATCCGCGGCAAGATCATTAACGTCGAGAAGGCCCGGATAGACCGCGTGCTGAAGAACACCGAGGTCCAGGCGATCATCACCGCGCTGGGCACCGGCATCCACGACGAGTTCGACCTCACCAAGCTGCGCTACCACAAGGTCGTCCTCATGGCCGACGCCGATGTCGACGGCCAGCACATCCGCACGCTCCTGCTCACGCTGCTGTTCCGGTTCATGCGCCCGCTCATCGAGCACGGGCACGTGTTCCTCGCCCAGCCGCCGCTCTACAAGATCAAGTGGGGCGGACGAGGGGCGGAGCCGGAGTTCGCCTACTCCGACCGTGAGCTCGAGGGCCTCATCCAGGCCGGTCGCGAGGCGGGCAAGAAGCTGCCAAAGGACGAGGGCATCCAGCGCTACAAGGGCCTTGGTGAGATGAACGCCAAGGAGCTGTGGGAGACCACGATGGACCCGGCCAACCGGGTGCTCCTGCAGGTCACGCTCGACGACGCGGCCACCGCCGACGAGCTGTTCTCGATCCTGATGGGCGAGGACGTCGAGTCCCGTCGCTCGTTCATCACGCGCAACGCCAAGGACGTGCGGTTCTTGGACGTCTAGTCCAGCCGCGGAAGGAACCTTTGTGACTGACACGTTGGATCCCACGATCCCCCCTGCCTCGGGCGGCGGCGACCGCACCGAGCCGGTCGACATCCAGCAGGAGATGCAGCGCTCCTACATCGACTACGCGATGAGCGTGATCGTCGGCCGGGCGCTGCCGCTGGTCGAGGACGGGCTCAAGCCGGTGCACCGACGCGTGCTGTACTCGATGGGGGAAAACGGCTTCCGCCCCGACCGCAGCTACGTCAAGTGCGCTCGCGTCGTCGGCGAGGTGATGGGCAACTACCACCCTCACGGCGACAGCTCGATCTACGACGCGCTCGTCCGGCTGGCCCAGCCGTGGTCGATGCGCTACCCGCTGATTGATGGCCAGGGCAACTTCGGCTCCCGCGGCAACGACCCCGCTGCCGCCATGAGGTACTGCGTCACCGCCGACACGCTGGTCCGACTGGCCGACGGATCCTCCGTGCGGATCGGCTCGATCGTTCCGGACGCGCAGCCGCAGAGCGACAACCCGATCGACCTCAAGGTCGTCGATCGAAGCGGCAACCCTGTGCACGCGGAGATGCTCTTCCACTCCGGCGAACATCCGACGCTGCGTGTTCGTACCGCTGAGGGCTATGAGGTCACGGGGACGTCCAACCATCCTCTGCTCTGTCTGGTCGACGTCCTCGGTGTCCCGACGTTGCTGTGGAAGCTCTTGAGCGAGGTCCGTCCGGGTGACCGGGTGGCGTTGCAGCGCACCCCGCACGCTGAATTGGGAGTGTGGGGCACGCGGGACGCGATGGAAGCGTTCGTGCTGGGTGCCTTCGTGAGCGAGGGCTTCGTCTCCGGACGCCGCGCAGGCTTCAACAACATCGACGAGGAGTTCTTCAGCCTGGTTCGTGACGCCTACGACGCCGTCGTCGGCGGTCAGCGCTATGTGTCGTCGCGTCGGATCGCTTCGGGCTCGTTGCTCTACGAGCTTGACGTGCAGGATCTCGCGTCGCTCCGACTCAGCGTTCTCGCCGAGCTCGTGGGCAGCAAGTCCGCCGAGAAGCGCGTGCCCGAGTCCGTGTGGGCGGGCACTCCCGCACGAAAGCGGTTGTTCCTCCAGGCGCTCTTCACGGGTGACGGCTCATGCTCTGCGCTTCCGCGCGACACCGTGCAGGTGTCGTACTCGACCCGAAGTGAGCAGCTCGCGAAGGACGTCCAGCAGCTCCTTCTCGAGTTCGGAGTGATCTCGCGTCGCTACAGCCATGCGACCGGCGAGCTCAAGGTCGTCGTCACGAACCGTCGCGATGCCCGCCTGTTCGCGACTCGTGTGGGCTTTCTCGGCGCTAAGCAGGCGAAGCTGACCGCGATCCTCGGTGACGAGCCCGCGCGCGGACGGGCTCTCAGCCGTGATCATGTCCCCGGTCTCGCGGTGTTCCTGCGCGATCATGGCTCGGACGATCCGGTGCACTCTGTCTGGCTGCGCAAGCACAACGTGGATCGCCAGGAACGATGGGAGCAACGCGGCGCGGAGATCCTGTCCCATGTCACGGATCCGGACGCCAGGACGATCGCGCAGGAGCTGACCGACGGCCGGTTCTACTTCGCTCCCGTCGAGACGATCGAGGACGCAGGCATACGGCCGGTTTTCAGTCTGCGGGTCGATACTGTCGATCATTCATTTGTCACCAATGGCTTTGTCTCCCACAACACAGAATGCCGCCTCTCGCCGCTGGCGATGGCGATGCTGCAGGACATCAACGAAGAGACCGTCGACTTCTCCGACAACTACGACGGGAAGACGACGGAGCCCGACGTCCTGCCGTCGCGGGTGCCCAACCTGCTGATCAACGGCAGCGCGGGCATCGCCGTCGGCATGGCCACCAACGTGCCGCCCCACAACCTGCGCGAGGTCGGCGCGGGCGTCATCTGGGCGCTGGACAACTGGGAAGCCACCGACGACGAGCTGCTCACCGCGCTCATGGAGCGCATCAAGGGCCCAGACTTCCCCACCGCGGGCCTGATCGTCGGACGCGACGGCATCGAGCAGGCCTACCGCACCGGGCGCGGTTCGGTGCGCATGCGCTCGGTCGTCGAGATCGAAGAGGACGCCAAGGGGCGCACGATCCTCGTCTGCACCGAGCTGCCCTACCAGGTCAACCCGGACAACCTGATCGAGTCGATCGCCGCGCAGCACCGCGACGGGAAGCTCGCGGGTATCGCGGAGATCAACGACGAGAGCTCCGACCGGGTCGGCATGCGCATCGTCATCACGCTCAGGCGCGACGCGGTCGCCAAGGTCGTGCTCAACAACCTCTACAAGCACACCCAGCTGCAGTACGGCTTCGGCGTCAACATGCTGGCCATCGTCGACGGCGTGCCGCGCACCCTGCGGCTCGACCAGGTGGTGCGCAACTACGTGCGCCACCAGATCGAGGTCATCGTCCGGCGCACCCGCTACCGCCTCCGCAAGAAGGAGGAGCGGGCCCACATCCTGCGCGGCTACGTGAAGGCCCTCGACGCGCTCGACGAGGTCATCGCGCTGATCAGGGCGTCGAACACGGTCGAGATCGCCCGCGACGGCCTGATGCAGCTGCTCGACGTCGACGAGATCCAGGCCCAGGCGATCCTGGACATGCAGCTTCGGCGCCTCGCCGCGCTGGAGCGCCAGAAGATCATCGACGAGCTGGCCGAGATCGAGCGCGAGATCGCCGATCTGCAGGACATCCTCGCGCGGCCCGAGCGCCAGCGGCAGATCGTGCGCGACGAGCTCACCGAGATCATCGAGCAGCACGGCGACGACCGGCGCACCCAGATCATCCCCGACGACGGTGACGTCACCAACGAGGACCTGATCGCCGTCGAAGACGTCGTTGTGACGATAACTCAGACCGGCTACGCGAAGCGCACCAAGACCGACCTCTACCGGGCGCAGAAGCGCGGCGGCAAGGGCGTGCAGGGCGCGACGCTCAAGCAGGACGACATCGTCGCGCACTTCTTCGTGTGCTCAACGCACGACTGGATCCTGTTCTTCACCAACAAGGGCCGTGTCTACCGGCTCAAGGCCTACGAGCTGCCGGAAGCCAACCGCAGCGCGCGGGGCCAGCACGTGGCCAACCTGCTCGCGTTCCAGCCAGACGAGCACATCGCGCAGGTCATGGAGATCTCCGACTACCAGGCCGCGCCCTATCTCGTCTTGGCGACGAAAATCGGTCTGGTCAAGAAGTCGAAGCTCACCGACTTCGACTCGCCGCGCTCCGGCGGCCTCATCGGCATCAACCTGCGCGAGGACGACGAGCTGGTCGGCGCTGTGCTCTGCTCGGCGAGCGACGACCTCCTGCTCGTCTCGGCCGAGGGTCAGTCGATCCGGTTCACCGCGAGCGACGAGGTGCTGCGCCCGATGGGCCGCGCCACGTCCGGTGTGCTCGGGATGCGGTTCAATTCGGGCGACCGGCTCCTGTCGCTCGGTGTCGTCCAAGAGGGCACCTTCGTCCTGGTGGCCACCGATGGCGGGTACGCCAAACGCACCCCGATCGAGGACTATCCGGTACAGGGTCGGGGGGGCAAGGGTGTCTTGACCATCCAGTACGACCGGAGACGTGGCACGCTGGTCGGCGCGCTCATCGTCGGCCTCGACGACGAGCTGTACGCGATCACGTCGTCCGGAGGGGTGATCCGGACTTCGGCCCGCGAGGTGCGCAAGGCAGGTCGGCAGACGAAGGGGGTGCGCCTGATGAACCTGGGCGACTCGTCCTCGCTTCTCGCCGTCGCGCGCAACGCCGAGGACGACGCGAGCGATACTGAACTGTTCTAGTCGCCACCAGGAGAGTCCCTGTCTCGTGAATGACATCGCCGTGAATGACATCGCCGTGAATGACACCGCCTCGTGAACGATCCGACGAGCACCCCGAACGAGTCCGACGGTCCGGTCGTCACCGACGACCAGACCCACGGCTCGTCGCCCTCCAGGCGCCCGACGCCTGCTTCGCTCAGCGGCAAGCAGGCTTCGGGCAAGGGCGCCGCAGTGGACACCGCGGGCGATCAGCCGTCGCAGGTGTCCCAGAACGGCGTCGGTCGACATGAGAGCGACGCTGGTCGGCATGAGAGCGACGAGCCGTCGTCGGTCGGCGGTCCGACGGCGGGCACGCCTGCCGCTCCTGCCGCCCCTGCTCACGCGACGATGGCTGCGGACGGCCCCACTCCGCCTGCCGCCTCCGATGAAGGGGCGGGGAGAGCCTCGGTGGTGACCCCTCCTGAAGGTTCTGCGGCAACCTCCGTCCCGACGCCCCCGGTGGCCTCAGCTGCGACTTCCCCTGCGAACACAGTCGCCGCCTCGTCGGAGCCGACGCAGCCATCGGGCAAGCCCAGTACTTGGAAGACCTCCCCGAGCGCGGGATCTCCTGCCCGCACCGTAGGCGAAGTCGCCGCCAAGGCGGCTGGCAAGCGTGCGGCGGCCCGACGCCCCACCAAAGCCGCCGCGGGCACCCAGGCGCGCGACGTCCCCTCCGCGTCGGCTTCCGCTGCCCCGGCGGCTTTCGGGAAGCCCGGCGCCCCGGAGGAGGTCACCGCCAACCTCCGGTTGCCGAAGCCCGCCAACGGCCCGGGGACCGGGCAGCCGGTCGCCCACCGCGGCACCGTCGCGGACGCGATTCCCCAGCCCGGTCCGGCGGCCGCCACGCCGCCTCCGTGGAACCGCGTGCCGGGGCAGGAGCCCGCGCCGTCACCCGTCGAGAACCGGCCACCAATGGGCGACGGGATCTTCGACGACAGCGAAGGGCCCACGGCCTTCCTGCATGCGCCCACTCCCCGGTCCGACATCGAGGACAGGCCGGGTCAGCCCTCCACTACGGCCGCCCCGTCCCGCACCGGCGGCCGCACCCGTCCGCCCCGCCAGGCGTCGCTGCAGCTGAAGCGGCTCGATCCGTGGTCGGTGCTCAAGCTGGCGCTCGTGCTGGCGGTGGTGCTGTTCTTCATCTGGCTGGTGGCGGTCGGCGTGCTCTACGGCGTACTCGACGGCATCGGTGTCTGGGACCGGCTGAACGGCACCTACGCCGACCTCGTCTCCGGCGAGGCACCTAGTAGCGGCAGCCCCCTGATCAGCGCGGGTCGGGTCTTCGGCATCGCCGCCGTCGTCGGCGCGATCAACAGCCTGCTGTTCGCGGTGGCTGTCACCGTGGGCGCGTTCGTCTACAACGTGTCGGCGGACCTGGTCGGCGGCATCGAGGTGACGCTCTCCGAGCGGGACTGATCATCGGGTATGCGGTTGTGGGCGGCTGGGGACGCTGGGGTAACCTCGACTCCGCCGCAGGGGCCCATAGCTCAGTTGGTTAGAGCGCGTCGCTGATAACGACGAGGTCGCTGGTTCAAATCCAGCTGGGCCCACTCCCCATCACCGGGACAGGCAAGGATGACAGCATGAAGAAGATCATCGCAATCGTCGTCGCCCTCGTAGCAGGGGCACTTGTGTTTTCGAAGATCCGGAGCTCCCGCTCCGAGAAGGACCTTTGGCACGAGGCCACCACCAGCTGAAGGGCACGACCCGCTCGTGCCGGGTGGGCCCAATCCCGCCCGGTGCGGGGACGTAGCTCAATTGGCAGAGCACCGCCTTTGCAAGGCGGGGGTTAGGGGTTCGATTCCCCTCGTCTCCACTACTCTTACCAGCGGAAACACTCCCCGCCCACGCTGACCTCGTCGATGTGACACGAGACGTGACACGAACGAGGTACGGTGTCGGCCGTGGCGAAGGCGACGAACCCACGCAAGCGGGAGCAGGGGAGCATCGACGAGCTCCCGAGCGGCGCGCTACGCGTGCGGGTCTACGCGGGCATGGACCCGATCACCAAGCGACGGCACGACCTCGTCGAGGTGGTCCCGGCCGGGCCGAAAGCCTGGGACCAGGCCGACGAGGTCCGTCGACGCTTCCTCGCCCAGATCAGGGAGCGCCGCAACCCGCGTACGACCGCGACCATCGACCAGCTGCTCGACCGCTACCTGGACCAGCACCAAGGCGGCAAGCGGACCGTCACCGGCTATCGCGAGTACGTCGACAAGCATGTCCGGCCCTTCATCGGCAAGCGGAAGATTGGCGACATCGACGCCGACATCCTCGATTCGCTCTACGCCGAGATGCGCCGATGCCGTGACCACTGCACGAGCGGACACCAGGTCGACCACCGCACGTCCTGGCCGCACGACTGTGATGCTCGTTGTAGCCCGCACACCTGCAAACCGCTGGGTAACGCAACGATCCGAAAGATCCACTACATTCTCACGGGCGCCTACAAGCGTGCTGTGCGGTGGCGTTGGGTGAGCGTCAGCCCGATGGAGCAGGCCGAGCCGCCCGCCGTGCCCCCGCCCGACCCGCAGCCGCCGACACCCGACGAGGCCGCTCGCCTACTGCGCGAGGCATGGCGTGACCCGGACTGGGGCATGCTCGTCTGGCTGACGATGACCACCGGTGCTCGCCGCGGTGAGATGTGTGGTCTGCGTTGGCGGCATGTCGATCTGGAGCGGGGCGTGATCACGCTGCGGCGGGCGATCGCGCAGGACAAGAACGAGACCGAGGAGAAGGACACCAAGACCCACCAGCGTCGCCACGTCACCGTCGACCCCGAGACCGTCGCGGCTCTCATCGAGCACCGTGAGCGCTGGCAGGCGCGGACAGCCGCGCTGGGCTTCAACCTGTCGCTTGACGCGTTCGTATTCTCGCTCGCCCCGGACGGCAGCTCCAACCTGCGGCCGTCCTCTGTGACCCAGCGCTACGGTCTGATGGCGAAACGCCTGGGTATCGACACTCATCTACACAACCTTCGGCATTACTCGGCGACCGAGTTGATCGCCGCGGGCGTCGACGTTCGCACCGTCGCCGGGCGGCTGGGCCATGGAGGTGGCGGCACGACGACGTTGCGCGTGTACGCGGCCTGGGTAGCCGAGGCCGATCAGCGAGCCGCGCTGGGTCTGGCGAGCCGCCTGCCCGCCCGGCCCCAGGGCGACGCGCAAAGTCGTTTCCGCTGGTCACGGGCCGGTTTCGGGGTGTTGACGCAGGCCCAGGACGGTGAGCAGGAGGTGTGGGCTGTTGCGGATCTTCCGTATGGTGGCGGCGATCCGGGTGTAGCCGGCTTGTCGGATCAGCCCGATCGCTAGGTTACGGAGCGTGGCCATCACCCGGAACCTGGACCGGTCCCGGACCTGGGAGACGTCCTCACGGAGCGTGACATCACGCACCCAGTGGATCTTGTTTTCTATCGACCAATGCCCGCGGACGTAGCCGGCGAGGTGCTCCGGGGCGGCTTCCCGGGCCGACAGGCTGGTGACCCCCAGCACCGCGACGGCGGTGCGGACCTGCACCTTCTTGTAGCCCCGGGAGCCTTTGGTGGGCTTGCGGACGGTGCGGGTGGTGTAGCGCTCGATCAGGAACACCTGCGCGGCACCGGGGAACCCCAGATCGGCGGGGGCGTCCAGCACCCGCAGGGTGCGCCGCTCGCGCCGTCCGTGGCCGCGCTCCTCGGTCTGATGGGTGATCGGCACCGCGGACCAGTCCAGGGCGTCGATGCGGGCGAACAGGGCGGGCGTGTTCTCCTTGACCGTCATCACGTAGTGCGCCCCCAACTCCTCGGTGATCATGCGGGCGTGCCCGCGCACGGTGTGCCCGGCGTCCATCGTGAACACGCACCCGCCGACGCCGCCGACCCGGGTCGCGAGGCCGCGCAGCAGCGGCGCGAACTGCGGCACCTCGTTGGACTTGGCCCCGACCAGCCGCTCGGCGATCACCACCGACTCCCCGTGGGTGGCCGCCGCCAGCAGGTACGGGACCTGCCCGTCGGCGCCGACCGCGCCGCGCACCGCCTTGCCATCCACCGCGACCGCGGGCAGCATCGCCGGGGCGTCGATCGGGGCGCCCACACACCCGACCCCCGCCCGCGCGGCGAGATGGGCACCGACCCCGTCGGCCAGGTCCTGCGCGCCCAGCAGCGCGAACACCCGCTCCACGGTGTCGGGATGCGGCGGGGTGGCGCGGCCCGCCGGGTCGCGGCGGCACCCCAACGCGGCCAGCACCTCCTGATCAGCGGTGGCGACCCAGTCGGTGATGTCGATCAGACTGACCTGCCCGGCGAGCACCGCCGCCGTGCACAACCCCAAGATCGTCGCCAACCGGTGGCGGATCCCGCGGCGCCGCCGCGGATCATCGATCGCGGCGAAGCACTCCACCACGTTGCCGCCGCTGACCTGCCCCAGCACCGCTGCGCGTTCGATCAACACCGCGACCGCGGCCTCCGCCGCTGACCCGACCGGCCCGGTACTGCCAGACTGCACGTGCAACGGAGCCGCCGATCCGACGAAGGACCCTCGAGAAGTCCCCGTCCTAACGTGGCTCCGTTGCTCCTACCCGCCGGACACGCCCGCACCGACCCAACTGTGATCATCACGCAAGGTCACCACAGTGCCCGCCCATCACACCCCACGGGCCTACCCCTCCCGCGCGGTGGCGCCTACCCACAGTCACCAGAGCCAGCGCCGACCGCCACCGCCACACCACCAGAAGCCCGACACCGCGTCAGCGGCACGTCGTTCACAACACCGCGCTGACCTGCGAGGATGACTTTGCGCGTCGCCCTGGCCCGGCCCGCGACCGAGGTTGACGACATCGAACGGGCGAAGACCGACCCGCGCAACCCCTACGAGTGCGTCGCCGCGTCGCTTCGCGCGCGCATTCTTGACGGCTCTATCCAGACCGGGGAATGCCTCCCGACCGGCAAGCAGCTCGGCGAGGAGTTCCGCGTGGCAACTGCAACGGCACAACGGGCGGTCGCCCTATTGAGGTCATGGAATCTGGTCAGCGTCAGTCGTGGGCGGCGTGCCGTCGTCTTGAGCAGCAGCGCCGGATGAATCGGGCGGCAACTGTCCGAACCTTCTCCGAATCGTGAGGGTCTGCGGGTGGTCGGGGCCGAGGGCGGCTTCGCTGATCTGTAGGGCGCGTTCGAGTTGGGTGCGGGCGCCGGTCAGGTCGCCCAGGTCCTGCAGCACGCTGCCGAGGTTGTTGCGCAGGCTGCCGATGGTGGGGTGGTCGGGGCCGAGGGCGGCTTCGCTGATCTGCAGGGCGCGTTCGAGTTGGGTGCGGGCGCCGGTCAGGTCGCCCAGGTCCTGCAGCACGAGGCCGAGGTTGCCGCGCCAGGTGCCGATGGTGGGGTGGTCGGGGCCGAGGGCGGCTTCGCTGATCTGTAGGGCGCGTTCGTACTGGGTGCGGGCGCCGGGCAGGTCGCCCAGGTCCTGCAGCACGAGGCCGAGGTTGCCGCGCCAGGTGCCGATGTCGGGGTGGTCGGGGCCGAGGGCGGCTTCGCTGATCTGTAGGGCGCGTTCGTACTGGGTGCGGGCGCCGGGCAGGTCGCCCAGGTCCTGCAGCACGAGGCCGAGGTTGCCGCGCCAGGTGCCGATGTCGGGGTGGTCGGGGCCGAGGGCGGCTTCGCTGATCTGCAGGGCGCGTTCGAGTTGGGTGCGGGCGCCGGGCAGGTCGCCCAGGTCCCGCAGCACGCGGCCGAGGTTGTTGCGCCAGATGCCGATGGTGGGGTGGTCGGGGCCGAGGGCGGCTTCGCTGATCTGCAGGGCGCGTTCGAGTTGGGTGCGGGCGCCGGGCAGGTCGCCCAGGTCCCGCAGCACGAGGCCGAGGTTGTTGCGCCAGATGCCGATGGTCGGGGTGGTCGGGGCCGAGGGCGGCTTCGCTGATCTGCAGGGCGCGTTCGAGTTGGGTGCGGGCGCCGGGCAGGTCGCCCAGGTCCCGCAGCACGAGGCCGAGGTTGTTGCGCCGGATGCCGATGGTGGGGTGGTCGGGGCCGAGGGCGGCTTCGCTGATCTGCAGGGCGCGTTCGAGTTGGGTGCGGGCGCCGGGCAGGTCGCCCAGGTCCTGCAGCACGAGGCCGAGGTTGTTGCGCCGGATGCCGATGGTGGGGTGGTCGGGGCCGAGCGCTGCCTCGGCGACGGCTAGGGCGCGTTCGGCAAGCGGCAGCGCCTGTGTGTAGAGGCCCCGCGCCCGCAGGTAGGTCGAGGCGCGATCGAGCAGCCACCCGGCCTGCTCCCCGGCAACCCCGAGGCGCTGTGCGTGGTCGCAGACGGCCAGCAGATGCGGCAACAGCCGAGCACAGTCGGACCAGCACGCGACCTCCCCGCCGTCGTTGGGGAACACCGCCCGCACCAGCCCGACCGCAGATTGCGCTGGCGCGGCTTCTCCCTCGGATCCGAGCCGAGCCCGAACGACGGCCTGCACCAGGCGGTGAACACTGATCGTGTCCGCGCTCAGCTCGACCAGCGAGTAGGAGCCCAGCGCGGCCAGCACACGGTCGTAGGCCAACCGATCGGCCACCACCGCCGCCAGTTGCTCGGCCAGGACTTCGGGGCGTTCCGCGGGCAGGGTGCGGGGGATGTCGGGGGCCAGGAACCCGCACAGTTCCAGCAATGCCTCCGCGACGGGGGCCTGGGCGCGGACCCGGTCCAACGACACCGACCACACCGTCGCTACACGCCGCTCGGGCGCCTGCGGCCCCGACATCTCGGCCAGTGCGCCCGGGTCGAGTCCGAAGAGCTCGCGCGCCCGCTCCCGCAGCAGGCCGAGGTAGGCCTGCACCCCGGTGCCGGTCTGTTCGAGATAGGCAGCGGCCTCCTCCAACGCGAGCGGCAGGTCCCCGACCAGCTCCGCCACCTCGCCCAGTGAGCTCAGCGACGCCTCGTCCACCCTGCCGGTGCGGCGCGACAGCAGCTGCACCGACTCGCCGCGATCCAGCACGTCCACCCGCAGCCGGGCGGCGCGTTGCCCCCACGACGACCAGCGGGAGGTCACCAGCACGCTGCCCATCCCGCCCGGGGGCAGCAGCCCGTCGAGGGCATGTGGTTGCTCGGCGTTGTCATAGATCAGCAACCAGCGCTCCCGCCGCCGCAAGACCTCGAACAGGTCGCTGATCATCGCCTCCTGATCGGCGACGACCGGAACGCCCAACCGAGCACCCAGCCGAGCGAGCGCCGCGGCCGCGCTGGTCGGCTGCTCGGCATCAACCCACCAGATCAGGTCGTAGTCGCTGCCGTAGCGGTGGGCGAACTCCGCGACGAGCTCGGTCTTGCCCACCCCACCCAAACCGTGCACGGCCTCCACCGGCAACACCGCTGCGACCGCCGCCTCCGCCAGGCGCTCCCGCAGCTGCTCCAACAGTGCGGTTCGGCCGGTGAAGGCGAGGTTGCGTGCGGGCAGGTTGCTGATCGCGGGCATCCTCCCCGGAAATGCCGAACCTCCCCCGTCGCGGCCGTCGGTCGTGCTCCCTGGGAACGCGGCGGTGGTTGGGCGTCGATCGGGCGGGCCCACCCCTTTGAGCAACCGGGCCCGCGCGGTGTCCTCGTCACAGCCGACGAGATCGATATAGACGCGGCTGCGCAACAGCCCCGGCGGCGGCCCCGGCTGGACCCGGATCGGGATCAGCAGCCCATGCTTTCCGGACGGGTCCCGGACGAACGCCGCCCGCCACTCCGCCTCGCCGAACTCCGAACGCGTGTACGCAGCCGACAGCACCGCGATCGTCCGTACCGCGCTCGAGGTCGCGCGCTGCATCTCACGGACGAAGTCCTGACCCGGACGGATGTCTAGCACCTGGGAGAACGTCGTGTAGCCCGCCCGTTCCAACTCCACGGCGATCCACTCGGCCCACGCCACATCCGCACCTGTGTAGCTGACGAAGAAATCCGCACCCGCTTTGGCCACATCACTCCCGCCAGAACCTTCTGCCGCATCTGTCGTCCGTCTGCGCGACGCCGTTACCGGCAGCGAGGTTCGGACAGCATCAGTCGTTGACCGATGCCGCGACCGAAAGCGGAAGCGGAAGTATGAACACCTCGAACAACGGCGCATTGTCCCAGCCGGGGCGCAATCGCGACACCGGCTTCCACCCCCAGTGCAGGTAGGCTCGCCGCGCCGTGATGTTATCCGGCTCGACTAGCAGCGTCGCGCGCTGCTCCGGTCGCGCGCGCAGCAGCTCGTCATGGAGAGCGTGTGCGATTCCGCGGCTGGCGAGATCCTGGCGAACCATGATCTCAGAGAGGGCGAACGTTCGGTGCCCATCTTCTTCCGTAAAGCCGGGTTCCGGCTGCTCCAGGAGACCAGCCCACCAACCCGTTTCACTGGCCTTGGCAGTCAGCGGCCATCCCCACGTCTGTCCTACGGGTGAGCCGTCGAGGTAGGCCACCACCATGTCGAAGCTCGGCGACGCGGTGTAGACGTCGAATCGGTGCATGAACGCGTCGACACTGTCGAATGGGTCGCCACTAGCGATCGCGTCGACGTAGGACGCCTCGTAGATCGCCTGGACGTCCGCTCGGATCGTCCTCGCCTCGGTCGATGCGTACCGTCGAAATGCGAGATCGGCTTCTGCACGCTGTACCTGCACCTGTCACACGACCTTTGCCATCACGCGGTCGAACCGACTGCAGAACTCTTCTTCGTTCTGCACACGGGCAATTTGACGGATCGGCGCCAACTCGGTGACTGTTCGCGGCGACGCCACAGTGTCCTGCAGTACCCGCAAGACGTCCACTCCCTCGTCGATGGCGCCACGCGTATCGCCGAGAGTTGCCAACGTTGCCGCGAGCTGGGCCTGATAGTTGACGCGATTTCGTGGTGAGAGAGCCTTGTCCTCAAGGCTCGCGCGGTATAGTTGTGCCGCTAATGCTGGATTTCCGAGGTAGCGGTACCCCTTCGCTTCGTGAACCGTGATCTCGCTCGGGCCGACAAACTGTAGCCAGGTTTCGTCGACGTCGACGGAATCGGCGCGCTCGATCTCTCGCCACGATCGGACGATCGCGGAGCGGAAGCTCTGCTCGTCGCCCGTCACGGCGTGCGCGATGGCCTGCCTTCCGCCGACGAGGGCATGTAGACGCGGTGATGGTTCGAGTCGAGCGAGATCGTTCAACCGCGTGCTAAGCCGGATGGCTTCTCGTGCTGTGCCACGATGCTGGCCGCGGTCTGCGATGTACACCGACTGCAAGGCCATTTTTTCGATAGCCTGAAAGGCGAGGCGCGAGTTTGCGGCTTGGTCAGCGAGTAGGAACGCCTCTGAGTACAGCTCACGAGCTTGGCCTTGATTGCCTGCGTCATAACTCAACCAACCAACGCAGACCGCCAGCTCGCCAGCAATGGTCATGAGCTCCCGACCGACGTCCTCACCATAGTCGCCCTCATCGAGCATGTGTCGGGCGTCGTAGTACTGCTCAAGGGCAGCCTGGGCCAGGGTGGCGCCACCAAGCGCCTGATCTTGAACATACAGCCGGTCGACTGCCGCGCGAATCTCGCGAATGTCACCGGGATCTACTTTTGCAACGGGAATAGTCCGACCGCCGTATGACGCTTCCGGCTTGGCCACTGCTGCCGCGACGGCAGCCCCCGCACTTTGAAGGAATCTCCGTCGATTCATGTCGTCATCCTCGCTACCTGCATTGGCCAGGGTTGCACCGTCATTTGGAAGCGGGGCGCCCATTTGGGCGAGTATTCGTAGGTATACGCCCTGAGGACATTTGACCTCGCCTGCTTCCCAGCGTGCAATCAGCCGAACGTCGAGACGATTCCCACGCGGTTCGCGGAGTTTGTATGATGTTGCCTCAACTTGCTCCTTAAAGTCCGTGCGCGACCAATGCTTGACATTTTCGCGCCATGTCTTCAGCCGCTCGCCCCACGGTCGGGCGTCGTAGCGTGTGCTGCCCAGTGTCATAGGGCACTCCTCGGGCGTCGCACCGTATGCCCTCTGAATGCCCACTCGTGCCATCGGACTGCCCGCCGGTGTGACGGTGGACTCACAGCGTGACTCGACGACATCATCACGGCTTCTGGCCTCCGGCCGCTTGCAGCGCTTCGAGTTGGCTGCGTAGGGCCTCGATGTCCCAGCGCATGTGCCCGCCGGCCGTACGAACTGCTGGCTTCGCGAGGCCAGCTGCCGCCCACCGGGTGAGTGTGCTGCGGTCGATGCCCAGCGCTCTGGCGGCAGCGCCCGTCGTCACGAGTCGCGTCTCGCTCATGTGCTCATGGTGGCACCTCCCAGGGTCAGGCCGTGGCGTCTGCACTGATACCACCGATTGCACCGTTTGCATCGTTCGAGCTAGCCTAAGTCAGCCGTAGTCCCGAGTCTCTGGAGGTACGTCGTGAGTCAGCACGGTTCCCGAGCACGGTCGGCGATCTTGACGTCGTCGAAACTGGATACGCCGCAGCGCTTCTACAGCGTTGCCGAGGTGGCCGTGATGTTCGGCATGTCGGCGATGACGGTCTACCGCGCGATCGCGGCGGGTGAGTTCCCTGCCGTCAAAGTGCGAGGCCGGTTGATCATCCCGGCGAGGGTTGTCGACGCGATGTCAGATGCAGCACTCGCAGGACACACAGTCGTCGACGCAGCGACGTGGGTGACGGACGACGTGGCCGGACGATGAGCGTCGGCGTCCTGATCTTCTTCGCGATCGTCGGAGCCTTCATCTGCGCGCGGGCGCGGGTCGCGGGTGGAGCGATCTTCTTCGCCCGGATCGCCGTCGTGCTGTTCGTGACCACGCCGCTCGGGGCGGGCCTGCCGGGCGCGGTCTCGACCTTCGTCGACAGGGTCAGCCACGCCACGAGCCCCGTCCTCGATGGTTCGGCGTCGCGGGGTGGCGGATGAGCAGCTACGACGACGGGCCGCGGGTCGACCCGTACGAGCTGGTCGAGCGGTACTGGCCCTACGACGGCCCCTACAGCGACGAGCTCACCGTCGCCGCCGCGGTGATGATCGGGCGGCTGGGGCGGTATCTGAACAACGCCACCCAGAAGCGCGACGGCCTGCCCTACGTGGCGGCGGTCGGGCGGATGCGTCGCCGAGCTGCACGGCGCGGTCGCCGGCTACGAGCAGTTGCTCATGCAGTTCGCCCGCTTCGTCGAGCACGAGGCCGACACCAACCCGTCGGTCTACGACGACCGCCACGACCGCCCCGGCGCCGCCACCGCCCGCGAGCTGGCGGCTGACCTGCGTGACGACGTCCTGCCCGCCCTCCGCTCCGTGGCCGACGCGCTCGACGTGGCCGCCCGCGGCGCCTACCACCTCGGGAGCGACTGATGCGACAGCTACCCGCCTTCGAGACCCTGCGCGCCAGCGCTCGCCAGGCCGACGTCAATGGCGGTCGCGCGCGGCGTGCCGGTCGGTGGACCCGGAGATCTTCTTCCCTGCAGCTACCGAAGGACCGAGCACGCGGCGCAGGTCGCGGTCGCCAAGGCCGTCTGCGCTCGCTGCCCGGTCCGTGCGGCCTGCCTGGACGAGGCCCTGATCCGCATCCCGTACGGCATCGCGGGTGGGCTCACCCCGGAGGAGCGCCGCGGACGCCGCCTCTGACCGCCCCCGTCTCCGACGAGACCCACCACGCGGAGCGCGTTCTCGAGCGCGGGCTGCGCCCCGGCGCCAGCAGGCCGGACGTCGCCGCCGCCGGACGCCTGCTGCTGACGGCCGGACGCCCGGTCGCCGAGGTCGCCGCCCGCTGCGGGGTGACCGAGCGGACCGCCGCGCGCTGGGCCGCATCCACCGGTCCGCCCGCCGACGACGACTCGACCACGACAACCGCCGCTCGCGGCGGGACGGGGAAGGACCGCGGTTGCAGCCGGGCCCTTCCCCAGATCTCCCACACCAACGCCCAGCCAAGGACACCAGCAGCGGAAGGAGCACGAGCGTAGATGAACGCCACCCCTGACCACGAGCACCCGACCCGGGACGGATGCACCGTCCAGCGGTCGACCACCGGATTCCGGGACGGCGTCTGGCACGCCCTCGGCGATCCCTACCCGTCCCTCGGTGACGCCGCACGCGTCCGGCGTCCGACGTCTCCGGCGCCGCCGGGACGAAGACCCGCACGACCCTGTGCGGCACGGTCGCCGACGTCGTCCGCAAGGTCGGCCTGTTCGACCCGGACCGGCGGACCGAGACCTGCCAGCAGTGCGTGTGGTGGGAGGCCATCCGCACCGACACGATCCCCGCCGCCATCGCCCGTCTCGCCGAACCGCCGCGCCGGGCCCTGGCCGTCGCGCTGGCCGAGGCCGTCCTCGCCGCCGCCGCCAACGGCGGTGACGGCGTCGACCACCCGGCGACGGTCGAGCTGCTCGCTGCCGTGTCCGCGCACGCCGGCGAGGCCCTCATCGCGGGGGACTGCGTCGAGGACGGATGCGACCACCCCGGCGACGACGCCTGCCCGATCACCGTCGTCGCCTGCCGGGCGTGCTCGGTCATCTCCGGCGGTTGGGCAGGCGAGTGGGAAGGCCGCTACGGCGTCGAGGCCACGGTCGAGACGCCGTGCTCGCTGCTCACCACGATGGCCGCCCACTACCGGATCGGCTCGGCCCTGTTCGAGCACGCCCAGCTCGCCGACGCCCTCGCGGTGGCCGCGCCCACGCGGGGGTGGGTCGTGACCGGCCGCCGCATCCTGTTCCTGCTGCTGGCCGTCGTCGCGGCCGCGGCCGCGGTGCTCTCGTTCGCCGCGCTGCGCGATCTCGCCCTGGTCTGCGGGTTCGCCGCCGAGCTGGCGTGGCTGCTGCCGGTCGTCGTCGACGCCGGAGCCGCGGCCGGGTCGCTCGTCTGGCTCGGCGGCGCCGTCAGCACGACCGCCCGCCGCTTCGCCCGCGCCCTGGCGCTCGGGCTGCTGACCCTGTCGGTCGCGGCCAACGCCCTCGGCCACGGCCTGGAGGCCTTCCGGCTCGCCCCCGCGTGGTGGGTGGTCGTGATCGTCTCCGCGATCGCGCCCGCCGTGCTCGGGCGCCGTCGTGCACCTCGCGGTGCTCGTCGGCCGCACCGACCGGCACGGCGACGAGGCGCCGATCGCCTACAGCCTCACGCGCGAGGCGTACGAGGCCGACCTGCTCACCGAGGACGGCCTGTCCCATCTCTGGGACGACGCCCCGCCCGCCGCGCTCGACGAGAACCCAGACCGGGAGCCCGACCGGGCGGCGGCGCTGATCGCCGCCGGTGTCGGCCGCCGCCGGCTGTCGCGCGAGCTGGACATCACCGAGTACGAGGCCCGCCGCCTCCTCGAGCGCGCCCGCCCCACCACCCCATCGCCCACAGCGCCCGCCGGGCGGCCTCGCTCAACGGAGTCCCGTCATGAATCTCCCCGCTCTCGCCTTCCTCGTCGCTCCGCGCTCGGCGCCCGCCTGGCCTGGCGCCGCGGCGCCCGCGCCATCGCCGCCGGCTGCGCCGCCGCGCCGTCCTGTTCGCCGTGTCCGTCTGGCGAGCGACCCATCCCGTCCTGCTCGCCGTCCTCGTGCTCGCGCTGGCGGGCTAGTCTGGCACCGCTGGGCGCGCACCGCCGCCACCGTCACCCGGTGGGGCGCGACGATCCGCCGCAAGTCCGGCGTCGCGTCCGGTCTGGACATCTCCCGCCGCCGCGGCGCACTGGCCATGCGCCGCCGGGCCGGCACGTTGCGGCCCGTCTCTGGCCGTCACCGGTCGCCGCGCCCGCTGGGCGCAGCTGGCCACCCTGCCGGTGACCGAGGTCGCCGTCCCGCTGTGCCGGGTCGGCGCGCAGCCGGGTGCTGCCGCCGTCCGAGGAGGTCGTGCTCACCTTCGGCGGCCCGCGGGTCGGCAAGACCCAGCAGCTCGCCGGGCAGGTCATCGACGCCCCGGGCGCCGTCATCGTCACCTGCACGCGCACCGACCTGCTCGACCAGACCGGCCCCCTGCGCGCGACGCGGGGCCCGGTGTACGTGTTCAACCCGGTCGGGCTCGGCGACCGCGACTCGACGGTGACGTTCGACCCGCTCACCGGCTGCACCAACCCCGTCACCGCCGCCGAGCGCGCCTCGCGACATGTTGGCCGGCGCCGAGGGCTACGGCGGCCGGTCGGGGGATCGGGAGTTCTGGGACGACCAGGGCCGCCGCAACCTCGCCGCGCTCCTGCACGCCGCCGCCCTCGCCGGAAACCTGACCATGGGCGACGTCCAGACGTGGCTGTCCGACCTGGAGGGCAACGCCGCCCAGATCATCGGGCTGCTGCGCAACCGCTCCCCGGAGCCGGCGTTCGAGGCGCTCGGTCAGCCAGTTCATCAAGACCAACGAGCGCACCCGCTCCTCGCATCACCGCGACCATCGCCCCGGCGCTGGCCTGGCTGACCCACAAGCCCGCGCGTGCCGCCGCCCTCCCGCACGCGACGGCGGCCACCCGCTGGACGTCGCGCGAGCTGCTCGCCGAGCGCGGCAGCGTCTACATGCTCGGCGGCGAGGAGGCACCAGGTCGCGCCGCTGGTCTGCGCCATGACCGGGTGGATCGCCCGCGAGGCCCGCCGCCTCGCCGCCTACATGCCCGGCGGCCGGCTCGACCCGCCGCTGGCGTTCCGGCTCGACGAGTGCGCCCTGATCTGCCCTATCCCGCTGCACCAGTGGTCGGCGGACATGGGCGGGCGCGGCGTGTCCATCGTGGCCTGCTTCCAGTCCCGCGCGCAGCTGGTCGACCGCTACGGCGCGGCCAAGGCCGCCACGATCATCAACAACGCCGGAGCGAAGGAGCTGTTCGGCGGCACCGGCGACCGTGACGACCTGCAGTACTGGTCGACCCTGGCCGGGGAGCGGGACGAGCCGACCCTGACCACCGACATGCACGGCCGGGTCGCGTCCCGGACGACGCGGCGGGTGCCGGTGCTCGCACCAGCGCAGATCGCCACGCTCCCGCCGGGACGGGTGGTGGTGTTCACCTCCAACATGCCGCCGGTCATCGGCCGCGCCGAGCGCGCCTACGAGCGGCTCGACGTGCGCGCCCACCACACCCCGGACGCGCTGAGCGTCCGCACCCGCGTGTGGGCTGCGCGGGCCGGACGCGCTGCGGCAGGTGGCGCGGCGGGGGCGCTGCCGGTCGCTGCTGCGCTGGTCGGGCTCGTCGAGGGTGCGCCGTACGGCGCGCAGGCCGCCGTTGACGCCGGACATGCCCCCGGCTGGGCCGGAGCCCTCGCGGGTGGGTTCCTCGGCCTCACAATCGGCCTTCTGGTCGGGCACCTGCTC
>CAWGYF010000028.1:0-151787 GCA_963826705.1 uncultured Actinomycetota bacterium | reverse complement strand
TGGCCTTCATGTCACACAACCGGCGATCAACGCTTGGCGGCAGGCCCACCCGCGGCGGCGATCCTTGCCGATCATGAGTTGCCGATCGCACCCCTCAATAAGACAATCACCGCGACCCAGCACCCGCCGCACCGGTCTCCGCCTGCACGTCGTCGATCACGGAGGCGGCATCCACCGTCAGAAAGCGCAGCCACCACCGACAACCCCGCTACGACGGCCCGAGATCAAGACCATCCGACGCGCCGCTCCTGCCCCTTAGTAACCGGCATTGCTGCCTGCGGGGTGTGAGGTCAGCGCAGGGGTGCGAAGTCGCCCCAGCCAGCTCCATCGGCGACCACACACCTTGGCAGCGACCACGCATGCCGCCAGCAGCAATGTCGGTTACTGGTCTTCAGACGGCCATGATCGTCGAGAATGGTGTGGGCGGCGCGCCGCTGCACTCTTGGCGGGACGGGTCGGAGGGGTGGACGGGGTCAGGACGTGGCAGCGGCGAGGGGCGCGGCGAGGTCACCTCGCGCCCCGACGACCACGCCGTCCAGCGCGAGCCACTCGGCCATCACCCGCAGCTCGCCCGCCAGCTCGGCGACGACCCGGGGAGTGTCGACATCGGGCTCGGCGAACGCCCCCTGTACCCGCAGGACGCCCGCGGCACGATCGGCCTTGAGGTCGACGCGCGCCACCAGCTCACCGTCGAGGAGGAACGGGAACACGTAGTACCCGAACTCGCGCTTGGGCTCGGGCACGTAGATCTCGATGCGGTAGCGGAAGCCGAAGATCCGCTCGGTGCGGGCGCGCTCCCAGATCAGCGGGTCGAACGGGCACAACAGGGCCCGGCCCGTGATCCGCCGGGGTATTCGAGCGCCGGGCACCCGGTACGCGGGCGCCCGCCACCCCCGCACCGCGAGCGGCTCCAGCTCGCCCGCCTCCACCAGCTCGGCGACGGCCTGTTGGCTCGCGGCGGGGCCGAGCCGGTAGTAGTCCCGCAGATCCGGCTCCGTGGCCACGCCCAACGCCACCGCCGACTGATGGACCAGTCGCCGGGCCGCCTCCTCCGGATCCGGGCCAGGCGCGGCGAGAACCTCGGGCGGCAGCACCCGCTCTGGCAGGTCGTAGAGCCGCTGGAAGTGCACGCGAGCGCCGGTGGTGAGCAGACCCATGCCGAAGAGCCACTCGCACACACGCTTGATCTGGGAACGCTCCCACCAGCTCGCCCCGGGCGGGCGCGGGGCGCCGACCCCGCCGAGCGCCTTCTCCAGTGTGCCCGCGCCGACGGGGCCGAGCTCCTTCACCGCCGCCAGCACGTCCTCCACGAGCGCGGGCTCCTGCTCGACGAGCTCGGCGTAGTGCTGCCACCAGCCGCGGCGTTTGGCCCCGGACAGCAGCATCGGCCAATCGGCCACCGGCAGCAGGCTCGCCTCGTGCGCCCAGTACTCGACGAGCTGCCGGGGCCGACGCGCCGATTGGGCCCACGCCGCGCCGTCGAGCAGCGCCCGGTCGTAGGGCCCCAGCCTGCTGAACACCGGCATGTAGTGCGCGCGGACCGCGACGTTCACCGAATCGAGCTGGAGCAGGCGCAACCGCTCGAACAGCGCCCGGAGGTGCCGCGGGCCGACCGGCGACGACGGCCGCGCGGTGCCGAACCCCTGTGCGGCGAGCACAGCCCGGCGGGCGGCGGGCGCCCCGATCGTCTCGACGGACCTCATGCGGTGGATGCTGCCACGGCACCCCGACGTTTTCGGGACGGCCGCTCGGCCGCGACGACCAGCACGACCGCGAGCACCACCACGACTCCGCCGACGAGCTGCGGCGCGGTGAACCGCTCCCCCGCCACCAGCACGCCGAGGGTCACCGCGATGACCGGGTTGACGTAGGCGTACGTGGCGACCGTGGACACCGGCAGGCTCGCCAGCGCGAAGGCGTAGGCGCTGAACGCTCCCACCGACACGATCACCGTCAGGTACCCCCACGCGACCCACGAGGACGTCGTGACGGCGGCGAGGTCGAGGCGCTCCCCCGAGGCCGTCCCGATCACCAGCATGATCACTCCACCGGTCAGCATCTGGATCGCAGCCAGCGCGAACGGGTTCGGCGGCACGGGCAGGCGGGTCGTCGCGAACGTTCCGCCCGCCCAGCCGAGGCTCGCCAGCACCACCAGCCACGGACCCCACCACGCGGTGCCGTGCACCCCGCCCGACGCGGGGCCCGCCAGCACGAGCACGCCGAGCCCGACGACGCCGACCGCCACCCCGACGACCGTCGCCGCCCGCGGCCGGTCACCCGTCAGCGCCCGCAGCGCCCCGATCCACAGCGGTACCGCCGCGATCAGCAAAGCCGCCAGCCCGGACGACACGCCCTGCTGCGCGAGCACGACCAGCCCGTTGCCCCACGCGGGCAGTAGCAGGCCCGACAGCGCGGTTGTGCCGCACTGTGCCCTGGTCATGCGGAACGCGGCCCGACCCCCGACCGCGAGGACGACCGTGGCCAGCAGCGCGCCGCCCACCAGGAAGCGGACCGCGACGGCGAGCAGCGGCGGGACCGAGGCGAGCAGGAAGCGGTTGGCCAGGTAGGTCGATCCCCACAGGACGTAGACCACGCTGAGGGCGATCCACGGCAACCGCGTCAGCGAAGGCACCACCACACGTTGCCATGGCCAACGACCCCATGGCGAACGAGCTCTGTTGCGGGGGATGCGGTATCCATGCCCCATGGCTCTCGCCGCGGTCCGCGCCGCCGACCCCGCCGACGTCGCCGAGATCATCCGCATCCAGGCGGCCACGTGGGCCGCCGCCTACGCCGACCTCGTGCCCGCCGCGGCAATAGATCAGCTCCAGGGTGCGGACGCCGCGCGAGCGTGGACCGCGGCGCTCGAGGCGGGCGCGGTCTTCGTCGCGACCGAGGGGGACTGGACGGTCGGCTTCGTCGCCGCGGGCCCCGCCGAGGTCACCACGCCGAGGTCACCGCCGAGGTCACCGCCGACAGCCCGCTCGGCCCGCAGGCCTGGGGCGAGATCGGCACACTGCTCGTCGAGCCCCGGTGGGGGCGACGGGGTCACGGTGGCAGGCTCCTCGCCGCCGCGGCGGACGCGCTCCGTGGGCACGGCGCGCGCTACGGCCTGGCCTGGGTACCCGAGAAGGACGACGCCTCGCGCCGGTTCTATGCCCGTGCCGGATGGGAGCTCGACGGCACCGTCCGGGCGCTGGACACCGGCGACGGCATGCTCCGCGAGGTGCGCCTCACCGGCTCGCTCGACCTGAGGCTCACCCCGCAGTAACGCTTGAGATGGTCAGCCGAGTCCGAGGAGAGGTTCGAGGCCGACGGTCAGACCGGGCCGATCCAGGACGGCTCGCACCGCGAGCAGCACCCCCGGCATGAAGGACGCGCGGTCGAACGAGTCGTGGCGGATCGTCAACGCCTCTCCTGACGTGCCGAGCAGCACCTCCTGGTGGGCCACGAGGCCCGGAAGGCGCACCGAATGCACGTGGACGCCCTCGACCACCGCGCCCCGCGCCCCGTCGAGCGCGCTGGTCGTGGCGTCCGGGACAGCACCGAGCCCGGCCGACGCGCGTTCCGCCGCGATGAGCGACGCGGTGCGTGCGGCCGTGCCCGACGGCGCGTCGATCTTGCCTGCGTGGTGCAGCTCGATCACCTCGGCCGAGTCGAAGAACCGGGCGGCCTGGCGGGCGAACTGCATCATCAGCACCGCGCCGACGCCGAAGTTGGGCGCCACCAGCACGTGTCCCGGCGTCTCGTCCAGCCAGCCGCGCACCGTCGCGAAGCGCTCCTCGTCGAACCCGCTGGTGCCGACGACCGCCGCGATGCCCGCGTCGATCAGGAAGCGGACGTTGTCGAGCACCGCGCCGGGGTGGGTGAAGTCGACAACGACCTGGGCGCCCACGTCGACGAGCCCGCCCAGCGCGTCGCCTTCGTCGAGGCCCGCCACCAGCTCGAGGTCCTCTGCGGCCTCTACGGCCCGGCACACCTCGCCGCCCATGCGCCCCTTCGCGCCGAGCACCCCCACCTTGGTCCGCGTCACCCTGGCAGCGTAGGCCAGTGCCAATGCTCGCTCCGCAAGCTCCGCCCAGCGCCAATGCTCGCTCCGCAAGCTCCGCCCAGCGCCAATGCTCGCAAGCTCCGCAACGCTGTCCCCGTCAGGCGAGCACGAGCGCGCCCACCCACACGCCCGCCGCCAGCACGCCGGTCACCAGCTCGATGGCCATGCTCCAGCCGACGGCGGCGAGCGCCTTGCGGGTGGACGCCCACGCCTGCCTGCTGTCTGACAGCCGCGCCAGCTCGCCGAGGTAGACGCCCAGCACGAACCCGAGGAACAGCCCGATGATGGGCACGACGAAGAAGCCGACGATGCCGAGCACCGCGCCGAGCGCGAGGGTCCGCCCCGGCACCCCCGCCTCCCGCAACCGTCGTCCTGGCAGCAGGTACTTCGCGACCGTGCCCACAACGATGATCGCGACGGCGATGCCCAGCACGCTCCATCCCAGCGCGTCGCCCCGCGGAACGGCCCACACCGCGATCCCCGCCGCGACGAGCACCAGCCCCGGCAGCACGGGCACCACGACGCCGACGATCCCCACGACGACGAGTACGGCCGCGAGCAGGATGGTGACGTCCACCCGCGCATCATGCCCGTGTGGCGGGGGGCAGGCATCGCAGCAGGGTGACACTGCTCCGATTGAGTCGCAGCAGGGCCACCCTGCTGCAAACCCCGCCTGCTGCAAACCCCGCCTGCTGCAAACCCCGCCGCCGGAACCCCGCCGCGCTGCAACACCCGCCGCTGCCGCCCGCCGCACTCCGGCGGGCGTCAGCGCAGTGAGGCGGGCAGGGCGCGCTCGTCGTCGAAAGGACCGACCACGGCCGTCGTCATCGGCTGGGCCAACAGTTCGCGAGCGATCGCGGCGACCTGTTCGGGGGTGACCGCGGCGATCCGGTCCAGGCTCTCGGTGACCGTCCGCTGGCGGCCGTGGTCGAGCTCCGATCGGCCGATCCGGTTCATCCGCGACGGCGTGTCCTCCAGACCGAGCACCAGCCCCCCGCGCAGGTTGCCCTGCGCCCGGGCGACCTCGGCCGGGGTGAGCCCGTCCTTCGCGACCTCGCGCAACACCGAGCGGATCACGGTGACGGCCTCGTCCAGCCGTTCGGGCGCACAGCCCGCGTAGACGCTGACCGCGCCCGCGTCGGCGTAGGACACCGATGACGAGTACACCGAATACGCCAGCCCCCGCTGCTCCCTGACCTGCTGGAACAGCCGCGAGCTCGGGCCGCCGCCGAGCGCGGTGTTGAGCACCGAGAGCGCCGTGCGCCGCGAGTCGTGCCGGGACACACCCGGCACCCCGAGCAGCACGTGCGCCTGCTCGGTGTCCTCAGGACGCAGCACGAGCCGCGGGCCGGGGGCCAGCTGCGCGGGTTCGGGATGGCGATGGTTCGCGGGCGACGCACCGACCGCACGGGCCGACGCCGCGGCCAGCGCGGTGCCGACCAGCTCGACGACCTCGTCGTGCACGAGGTTCCCCGCCGCCGCGACGATCATCCGCGGCGTCGTGTACTCCCCCCGCCAGAAGGAGTGCAGCGTCTCGCGCCGCATCCCCCTGATCGACTCCTCCGACCCGATCACGGGACGGCCGAGGGGGTGCGCACCGAACAGCGCCTCGTCGGCCAGCTCGCCGAGCAGGTCCTCCGGGTCGTCGTCGCGCATCGCGATCTCCTCGAGCACGACGCTGCGCTCGATCTCGACATCCGACGGCTGCAGCGTCGCGTCCGTGACGACGTCGGCGAGCACCTCCACCGCGAGCGGGAGGTCGGTGTCGAGCACGTGCGCGTAGTAGCAGGTGTGCTCCTTGGCGGTGAACGCGTTGAGCTCACCGCCGACCGCGTCGAACTCCTCGGCGATCTCCGCCGCGGTGCGCCGCCGCGTGCCCTTGAACAGCAGGTGCTCCAGGTAGTGCGCGGCGCCTGCCTGCCGGGGCGTCTCGTCCCGGGAGCCGATGCCGATCCAGATCCCGAGCGACACCGAGCGCACGCCCGGCACCGTCTCGGTGAGGACGCGCAGCCCCCCGGGCAGCTCCACGCGCCGCACACCGCCGTGGGAACCGCCGGGGGCGGAGGCCGCAGCCCCCGCCCCCGGTGTGATGACACCCGTCATGCCGTGTGACCGATCGCCGAATGGATCAATTCGCCGCGACCTCGACGGGCTCGGCAGGCGCGGTCTCGGGAGCGGTGCCGTTGGCCGTCTCGTCGACGACCGGGACCAGGCTGATCTTGCCGCGGTTGTCGATGTCGGTGACCTCGACGCGAAGCTTGTCGCCGACCTTCACGACGTCCTCGACCTTGCCGATGCGCTTGCCGCTGCCCAGCTTCGAGATGTGCACCAGGCCGTCCTTGCCGGGCACGAGCGAGACGAACGCGCCGAACGCGGCGGTCTTGACCACCGTGCCGAGGAAGCGCTCGCCCACCTTCGGCAGCTGCGGGTTCGCGATCGCGTTGATCATGCCGATCGCGGCCTCTGCCGACTCGCCGTCGGAGGCGCCGACGTAGATCGTGCCGTCGTCCTCGATCGAGATGTCGGCGCCGGTCTGCTCGGTGATCGAGTTGATCATCTTGCCCTTCGGGCCGATCACCTCGCCGATCTTGTCGACCGGCACCTTGATGGCGACCACGCGCGGGGCGTAACGGCTCATCTCGTCGGGCCGGTCGATGGCCTCGCCGATCACCTCGAGGATGGTCAGGCGGGCGTCCTTGGCCTGGTTGAGCGCGGCGGCGAGCACCTCGGACGGAATGCCGTCGAGCTTGGTGTCCAGCTGCAGCGCGGTGACGAACTCGGCTGTGCCCGCGACCTTGAAGTCCATGTCGCCGAACGCGTCCTCGGCGCCCAGGATGTCGGTGAGCGCGACGTAGCGGGTGGACCCGTCCACCTCGTCCGACACCAGGCCCATGGCGATGCCCGCCACCGGCGCCTTCAGCGGCACACCGGCGTTGAGAAGCGACATCGTCGACGCGCAGACCGAGCCCATCGACGTCGAGCCGTTGGAGCCGAGAGCCTCGGACACCTGACGGATCGCGTACGGGAACTCCTCGCGCGTGGGCAGCACGGGCAGCAACGCCCGCTCGGCCAGCGCGCCGTGACCGATCTCGCGGCGCTTCGGTGAGCCGACGCGCCCGGTCTCACCGGTCGAGTAGGGCGGGAAGTTGTAGTGGTGCAGGTAGCGCTTGTGCGTCTCCGGGCCGAGCGAGTCGATCTGTTGCTCCATGCGCAGCATGTTCAGCGTGGTGACGCCCATGATCTGGGTCTCGCCGCGCTCGAACAGCGCCGAGCCGTGCGCCCTCGGGACGACCTCGACCTCGGCCGACAGCGGCCGGATGTCGGTGATGCCCCGCCCGTCGATGCGGATCTGGTCGGTGAGGATGCGGCGGCGGACGAGCTTCTTGTTCAGCGAGCGGAACGCCGCGCCGATCTCCTTCTCGCGACCCTCGAACTGCGGCGCCACCTTCTCCAGCACCGCGGCCTTGACCTCGTCGATCCGGGTCTCGCGCTCCTGCTTGCCCGCGATCGTCAGTGCCTGCCCCAGGTCGTCGGACGCCTGCGCGGTGACCGCATCGAACACGTCGGACTGGTAGGCGGGGTAGACCGGGAACTCGCCCGTCGGCTTGGCGGCGACGTCGGCCAGCTGCTGCTGGGCGACACACAGGCTGCGGATGAACGGCTTGGCCGCCTCCAGGCCCTGCGCCACGACGGCCTCGGTGGGCGCCTGCGCGCCGCCCGCGACCAGTTCGATGGTCTCGGTGGTGGCCTCGGCCTCCACCATCATGATCGCGACGTCATCGCCGACGGTTCGTCCCGCGACGACCATGTCGAACACGGCGCGCTTGAGGTCGTCGTACTGCGGGAACGCCACCCACTGGCCGTCGATGAGCGCCACGCGGACGCCGCCGATGGGGCCGCTGAACGGCAGGCCCGCCAGCTGGGTGGAGGCCGACGCCGCGTTGATCGCGAGCGCGTCGTAGGGATCTTGCGGGTCGAGCGACAGCACGGTGACGACGATCTGGATCTCGTTGCGCAGGCCGTCGACGAACGACGGGCGCAGCGGACGGTCGATCAGACGGCATGTCAGGATGGCGTCGGTGCTCGGGCGGCCCTCCCGGCGGAAGAACGAGCCGGGAATCTTGCCGATCGCGTACATCCGCTCTTCGACGTCCACCGTGAGCGGGAAGAAGTCGAATTGCTCCTTGGGCTGCTTAGAGGCCGTGGTGGCCGACAGCAGCATGGTCTCGTCATCGAGGTAGGCGACGACGGATCCGGCGGCCTGGCGCGCGAGGCGCCCGGTCTCGAACCGGATGGTGCGCGTGCCGAAGCTGCCGTTGTCGATAACGGCGGTCGTCTCGTGCACGTTTTCTTCGGGGTTTGTCATATGTCCTTCTCGTCAGGGGCCGCCGTGTTCCGCCTGCGAGCCGGTCTTCGATCGAAGCGCTCGGGAGCCTCTCTCGGCCGTTGGTCACGGCCGTCCATGGGCACTCCCGGGAGCCACTACCGAGGACCGGCGCATCGCGTACGCCTGGCGCGGCGGCTTCTCCAGTTGTGGTGCAGGCCCGGCCCACACGGCCAGCGATGCGAATCGAGGGGTGCGGACCGGGCCTGCGGGGGTTCAGCGACGGATGCCGAGCCGCTCGATCAAAGAGCGGTAGCGCGCCACGTCGACCTCGCGCAGGTACTTCAGCAGGCGGCGGCGCCGCCCGACGAGCAGCAGCAGGCCACGACGGCTGTGGTGGTCGTGCTTGTGCAACTTCAAGTGTTCTGTGAGGTCCGTGATGCGCTTGGTGAGCAGCGCGATCTGGGCCTCAGGCGAGCCGGTGTCACCCTCGTGGGTGCCGTACTCGTCCAGGATCGTCTTCTTCTGTGCGGCGTCGAGTGCCACGTGCTCCTCTTCCTGCTGTGGTGCCGTGTGGCCTCGCCGTTCGAGCCTTGTGTGGTCCGATGTGGCGAGGGGAGACGGTGACGGCCGCCACGGACTGCAGCCGAACCCAACTCCACGTTACCAGTGACGACCCGCCCACCTTCGAGACCCACCTGGAGTGAACGGTGGTGACCCGCCTCCCGCGCCACTCCGCCGTTGCGCCTGGCAATGTCGGCCGAGCGCGACCTGAGCGGGGTTCACTCAAGATCAAAGCCCGCTGCTGTCTCTCTCGCGCGCTGATCGGCTGGCAGTCAACCGGAAAGGGGTCGCTCGGGAGCGAGCGGCGCACAAGGGATCAGTTGTCGGAGTGGGCCGAGACCGAAATCGTCTTCGAGACGTTCTTCGCGCCTGCTGGCCACACCGTGTATGTGTGGGTCGTCGTCGTGCCGTCGGTGCAGCCGAACGGAAGCGAGAGCGAGCCGCTGGCCCCGTACGTGCCGTAGGCGGCGTAGATGTCGGGGTTGTCGACCGCGATGGCAGCGCCATCGGCGCCCGTGACGGTCCAGGCGATGACGACATCTTTTGCTTCTACGGTCGCTGGGGCGTCCGGTGTGCCGGTGCGCGGGCAGACGGGCTTCTGGACTACGACGAACTTCGTAATCTTCGGTGCGGGGGCGGTTGGGGCGCCGCCGGAACCGCCGCCGTTGTTGTTCGAGCCACCCCCGCCACCGCCCGTGCTGGAACCGCCGCCGGAGCCGCCCGCCGGGGCCGGGGCCGGTGCGGCACCGCCGCCGGTGCCTGCTCCCCGACCGCCTGCCGCGGGCGCGACAGCAACCGGGGCAGCCGTCGGAGTGGGGATGGCCGATGCCGTCACGGTGCCGGAGGCCGTCGACGCGGCCGGTGCGACCGCGTGCGCCGAGCCGTCGGTCGAGCCGCAGGCGCTCAGGCCGAAGGTGGCGAGCGCGGCGAGGCCTACGAGGACGAGGGTGCGGGTGGGGGTGCGGCGGGACATCGGGGCCTCCGGGGAGCGCTGGTCTGACGCGTCCAAGTGTGCGACAACGGCCGGTCGCGGCGACGTCCCCGCCGGGGAGAGATCGACACCTCCACCGGACAGGCTTTCCTCACCACCCGGCAACCCGGCCCACGTGATCACACCGCCTGGTCGCCGCCATCGGCGCCGCCGTTACGCGCGGTGAGCGGGACGCGGTGGACCGGGCGGTAGCGCACGCCGTCGAAGCGCGATGAACAGGCGCATCCCGATCAGGCGGCAGGCGCGGGGCCGTCCGACCGCGCCGCCTGCCGCAACAGCTCCGCCACCTCGGGGAACGCCGTGCCCAGCGCCGCGGCGGCCGCTACCAGCCTGCCGGGCTCGGCCACCCCGCGCAGCGCTTCGGCCGGGCTGATCGGCGTCTCGGCGCGACGCCCGCCCGTCCAGTCGACGCCGCGGCCACCCGCCCAGTCCCACTCCATCTGGGCCACGTCGGTGAGCAGCGCGTCAACCCCTCGCCGATCGCTTGCAGTGACCAGCTCGGCGCACCGCCGATCCAGCACGCGCAGCCGCGCCAGCACCGCCGGATTCCCGATCTTGACCCGGCGGGCGCTGACCAGCTGGCTCAACATTGCGGGGCTGATGCCCAGAACCCTGGCCAGGCGGGCCTGCGAGATGCCCAACCGGGTGGTGAGCCGACGCACGCGATCCCCGAGCGGGGCGCCGTAGAGCTCGCGCTGCCGTGCTCGGTTGGCCGTGATCGCGACCGCCTCCGCCATGCCCCGATGCTGACACCCCGCATCCGATCCCGCGGGCGTTTGGCAAAAGTCACGGCCCCAGCAGCGCTCGGGTCCGCTCCACGTCGCGGCGTATCTGCGCCAGCAGCTTGTCGATGTCGTCGAACCGCTCCTGCCCGCGCAGCCAGTGCTCGAGATCGAGGCCGACGTCGAAGCCGTAGAAGTCCTCCGTCACGTCGAGCACGTACGCCTCGACGCTGCGCTCCCGCCCCGAGAACGTCGGGTTGGTGCCGACCGAGATGGCCGACGGCAGCGAGCGCGCCCCCAGCACGAAATGGCCCGCGTACACCCCGTCGGCGGGCAGCGCGGTAAACGCCGCGGTCGCGATGTTGGCCGTCGGGAAGCCCAGCTGCCGCCCCCGGTGGTCGCCGTGCACCACGACCCCCTCGATGCGGTGCGGACGTCCGAGCGCGGCGCCAGCCGCGGCGACGTCGCCCGCGTCGATGCACGCCCGGATGTAGGTCGAGGAGAACGTCACGACGTTGTCGCTGATCAGCTCGAGGCCCTCGACGCTGAAGCCGAAACGCGCGCCGAGCGCGGTGAGCATCGCCAGGTCACCCGCCGCGCGGTGGCCGAAGGTGAAGTTGCTTCCAACGACGACCTCCGCGGCGTGCAGCCGGTCCACCAGCACCTCGTGGGCGAACGCCGCAGCCTCCATCCGCTGCAGCTCCGGGGTGAACGGGAGTACGCAGAACGCGTCGATCCCCAGCTCGGCGACCAGGTCGGCGCGTCTGCGCAAGCTCGTCAGCCGCGCCGGGTGGCTACCGGGGCGGATCAGCTCGGCGGGGTGCGGGTCGAACGTGACCAGCACTGAGGGCAGCCCCCGCGCATGCCCTCGCTCGACGGTCCGGTTGATCAGCTGCTGATGCCCGCGGTGCACGCCGTCGAAGACACCGACCGTCACGACGCTGCGACCCCACCCCGTCGGTACGGCCTCGAGCCCCCGCCAGCGCTGCACGCGGCGAAGCCTACGCAAACCTCTGTTGTGAACCTCGTCCCAGGCCGGTGCCGCACGCGCCTGCGGGTGTCAGGCTGTGCGCGTCAACCCCTGACGACCCGGGGACCCGCAGGGCGGGCCTCGAGGGAGGACGGACAACGATGTCTGAGCCAGCGCCCATTTCTGATGTGCAGGCGCCCTATCGCACGAGCACGACGCCCAAGCGCACGCGGATCCACCATCTCCGGGAGATGAAGGAGCGCGGGGAGCGGTGGCCGATGCTCACCGCCTACGACATGTACGCCGCGGAGATCTTCGACGAGGCGGGCATCCCCGTGTTGCTCGTCGGCGACTCGGCGGCCAACAACGTCTACGGCCACGACAACACCATCCCGGTCACGGTCGACGAACTGATACCGCTGGTCAAAGCGGTCGTAAGGGGCGCGAAGAAGGCGCTGGTCGTGGCCGATCTGCCGTTCGGCAGCTACCAGGTGAGCCCCGAGCAGGCCCTCACCACCGCCATCCGGTTCATGAAGGAGGGCGGCGCGCACGCGGTCAAGCTGGAGGGCGGGGCGAGGTTCGCGCCGCACGTCGAAGCCATGTCGCAGTCGGGCATCCCGGTGATGGCGCACCTGGGCTTCACGCCGCAGAGCGAGCACGCGCTGGGTGGGTTCCGCATCCAGGGCCGCGGCGACACGGGCGAGCGGCTCATCGAGGACGCGCTCGCGCTGCAGGCGGCGGGGGCGTTCTCCGTGGTGCTGGAGATGGTGCCTGCCGACCTCGCCAAGCGGGTGACGGGGGAGCTGGAGATCCCGACGATCGGTATCGGCGCCGGGCCGGAAACCGACGCCCAGGTGCTGGTGTGGTCGGACATGTCAGGCATGAACCGCGGCCGCAAGCCCCGCTTCGTCAAGCAGTACGCCGATGTCGGGGAGATCCTGCTCGCCGCCGCCCGCGCCTATGCCGACGAGGTGCGCGCGCGCAGCTATCCCGGCGCGGAGCACTCCTACACCTGACGTCCACGGGTAACCGCGAGCCGCCCCGAAGCGCGGGGTGAGCTCAAGCCGGGCCGTGCGCGGAAACAGGTGCCAGAGCAGCTGTTTTCCGCGCATGGGGGGTCAGTCCGCCGCCGTCACAGCCATCGGGGCAGCACCGGGAGTTTCCGCGTGCCGTCCGCCCGCAGCGACTTGCCCTTCGAACGGCCCAGCAGCCACGCCGTCAGCTCGGCCGCCGCCCCGGTCACGACCACCGGGGTGCCCGACTCGCCGACCTCCCACCGATGTTCCCCGTCGACGAGCAGCAGCGGGGGGCAGTCCGGCTTGCGGCCCATCGCCTCGGTCGCGTCGGCCAACAGCGCGTCCATCATCGGCGCGGGCATGTCGCCGAAGGACGCCCCGGCGTCGAGGTCGACCGCGTGGATCCACATCTCCTTGGCCCGTGTCCACGGGATGGCCGAGGCACGCATCACCCGGCCCTGGACGTTGGTCACCAGCGCCGCCCACGCCGCCTCCGGCAGCTCGCGCACGACGTGGGCCAGCCGGGCGGAGGACGCCTTTACGTCGTCGCGGATCTCGGCCGGGCTGCGGACGGCGCCCTTCTCGATGGCGTCGTCGCGCGCCTCCGCGCTGGCGTAAGCGGGCGTGACGATGCCGGTCCGCGCCCACATCAGGAGGTTGATCATCGCGTCGGCGTTGCGCGCGATGTGGGTGAGCACGTGCGCCCGGGTCCAGCCCGGCAGGAGCGACGGGGCGCGGAAGGCGTCGTCGCCAAGGCGCGTCATCAGACCCCGCAGATGGGCCGCGCCGTCCGCGGCCCACGCCAGCGAGTCGGTGACGGCGGGTACGCTCACTGTTTCTCCGCGCGGCAGGTGTTGCGCAGCTCGCCGACTCCGGCCACCGACGTCACGACCACGGTGCCGTCGGTGAGGTAGCGCGGTGGCTTGCGGGCATGGCCGACGCCGCCCGGCGTGCCGGTGGCGATCACGTCGCCGGGTTTGAGCGTCATGATCTGCGACAGGTAGACGATCAGATCGACCGGCCCGAACACCAACTGGTCGGTCGAGGAGCTCTGCACCGTCTCGCCGTCCAGCGTCGTGCCGATGGCCCACCCGCCATCGGGAAGCTCGTCGGGTGTGACCAGGTGCGGCCCGAGCGGCGTCGAGTGTTCGAACGTCTTGCCCTGCAGGAACTGCTTGGTGCGGTTTTGGAAATCACGCATGCTGACGTCGTTCATGACCGTGTAGCCCGCGATCGCCGCTGCGGCCTCGGCGGCGTCGGCGTGCCTGACCGGTGTGCCGATCACGACGGTGAGCTCGGCCTCCCAGTCGACCTTGTCCGAGACCGTGGGCAGCACGATGTCGTCGTGGGCGCCGATCAGCGCGGGCACGTACTTGGCGAAGATCGTGGGGTACGCGGGCAGGTCATTGCCCATCTCCGCGACGTGGTCGCGGTAGTTCAACCCGACACAGATGATCTTCTCGGGGACCGGGACCAGCGGCGCGTAGTCCAGTGTGTCGAGCGCGTGTTCCTGGCCTGCCGCAGCCTCCGCCCGAGCGCGCCAGTCGGGATGGCTGAGCAGCGCGCGGACGTCCGCCTCACCGATCTCCACCGCCACTCCGTCGTCCACCCGGACAGCCCGGTGGCCGCTCGCGGTGCGGATCGTCGCCACCCTCATCGGATCTCCTCACGTGCGGTCACACCTGCGAGTCTGACGTGACCGCCCGTGGGTCCGCCACACCGCCCTACAGGGCGGAATAGAGCGCCCGCTCGTAGTCGGAGTAGAGCGCCAGCGCCTCCGGCGGAACGAACGGCAGGAAGTTCGAGTAGATCGACCCGCAGATCCCCGCGGTGCGGTCCACCCAGAAGTGGGTGTTGCACAGTCCGGCCCACGCTCCGCTCCCCGCGCGCCGCATGCCGGGGACGTCCTCGGTGTTGAGCAGCAGGCCGTAACCCCACTTGAAGCCGGTGCCGAGGTTGAGATCGTGGGTCGCACCGGGGTCGGCGGTGGGAATCGCGGCCGGGAAGTCCAGGTCGCCGATCTGGTTGGTGAACGCCGCGTCGACCGTCTCGGACCGCAGGATCGGCACCCCGTCCAGCTCGCCGTTGCCCAACAGGGCCTGCTCGAACCTGATGTAGTCGTTGGGGGTCGAGTACAGCCCGTGCCCACCCGCCCAGTACTGCGGGCTCTGGTTGAGCTCGATGCCGCTGTCGACCCAGTTCCCGTCGACCTTGGCGTGCACGGGGGTCAGGCCGCCGTCCTTTCCAGCCCTGGGCGATCCGGAACTCGGTGTCGTGCATGCCGAGCGGGCCGGTGATCCCGTCCTTGACCGCGACGTCCAGCCCGACGCCGCCCGCGGCCTCGACCACCTTGCCGAGCCAGTCGGTGTTGATCCCGTAGATGTAGGTGGTGCCGGGGTCGGCCAGCATCGGCGCGGTGAAGATGATGTTGTCGCCGGACAGGACGTTGGGGGTGCCGGTGACGGCCTCCCACTTGACCAGGTCTTCGCTCCAGAACCAGTAGCCGAGCCCGGTGGTGTGCGTGAGGAGCTGTCTGACCGTCGCGCGGCTCGCGGGGGCCCGCAGCCGCGGGGTGTCGCCGTCCCACCCGTCGAGCACCTGCACTTCGGCGAATTCGGGCCGGTAGGTGTCGATGGGGGCGTCGATGTCGAGATCACCCTTCTCCACCAGCTGCAACGCCGCGACGGTGCAGACCATCTTGGTCATCGACATGATCCGGAAGTGGGTGTCGGCGGTGAGCGGATCGGTGCTCCGGCCGCCCGCGGACCCGCCGCGCCGCGGTACACCACCCCGTTCCGGTCGGCCGCGACGGCCACCACACCCGGTACGTCACCCCGGTCGACCGCCGCCTGCAGAACCCGGTCGATGGACTCGCTGTCGATGCTCATCGCACTCCCTCGCTGACGCTCGGCCGCACGCTTCGCGGGCGCTGTGTGATCGGTTCGCTCGCAAGCTCGCTCACGAGGTCTCCTGGCCGTTGAAGACGTGTTGCAGGTCACCCTCGTCCGGGCCGGGCGGATGGGTCAACGCCGTCCGCCGGAGCCGACAGGCACGGCCCTGACCGATCGGACAGGTTCCTCCTAGCGATCCTTGGTCGCTAGTGCGGTGTCCAGAAACGTTGCCGGGGTGATCGCGGGATCCAGGCGGCGCCTCGCAAGGTTCCGCCGCTCCGAAGCTCACACCGGGCGTCTTCGCGAGGGCGGCAACGCCGCGAGGCGTCGTCTGGACCCGCGAGCACCCGGTGAACGTTCCTGGACACCGCACTAGATCTCCCCGCCCGCCTCCGCCGCCGATCCCGACGGGCGCACCGGGAGCGTCGCGAAGACAGCGGGCGGCTCGCGCCACAGGTCGGTCGCGCCACCGTGGATAGCCCGCCACACCCGCTCGGGCGTGCAGGGCAGGTCGACGTGCCGCACCCCGTACGGGCGCAGCGCGTCGACCACCGCGTTCTGCACCGCAGGAGTGGAACCGACCGTCGCCGACTCGCCGATCCCCTTCGCACCCAACGGGTTCATCGGCGTTGGGGTCTCGGTGGTGTGGGTCTCGAACCAGAAGAGATCGGCTGCGGTCGGCGTCCGATAGTCGGCGAGCGTCGCGGTCAGCGGCTGGCCTTCGGGGTCGAAGAGGATCTCCTCGTACAGCGCCTGGGCGACGCCCTGGGCCAGCCCGCCGTGTTGCTGGCCGGTGACGAGCAGCGGGTTGAGCACCCGCCCGCAGTCGTCGACGGCGACGTGGCGGCGCGGTGTGACCCTGCCGGTCTCGGTGTCGACCTCCACCACGGACACGTGCGCGCCGAACGGGTAGGTCGCGCCGTCCTGGTGGAAGTCCAGCCCCGCGAAGAGCTCCTCGCCGTGGCTCGCGACCTGCGCCCAGGTCAGCGCCACGGTGGGCACACCCGCGACACCGAACTCGCCCGCCCCGGTGAGCTCGACGTCCTCGACCGCGGCCTCCAGCAGCTCGGCCGCCCGCTTCCGAGCCTGCTCGAGCACGTCGTCGGCCGCGACCAGCACGGCGTTGCCGCCCATCTGCAGCGAGCGCGAACCGCCCGTGCCCGACCCACGCGGCACTACCGCGGTGTCGGACTGCACGAAGCGGATCTTCTCGAACGGGATGCCGAGCCGGTCGCTGGCGAGCATCGCGAACGCCGTGGCGTGCCCCTGGCCGTGGGCCGAGGTGCCCGCGGAGATCGTGGCCGAGCCGTCGGCGTGGACGGTGACCGAGCCGAACTCGCTGCCCCCTCCGCCCGCGGTGATCTCGACGTACACGCAGATCCCGATGCCCAGCGCGACCGGGTCGCCCGCCTCGCGACGGGTGCGCTGCTCCTCGCGGAGCTTGTCGTAGTCGGCGAGGCGCAGCACCTCGCGCAGCGGCATGTCGTAGTCGCCGACGTCGTAGCGGGCGCCGGGCAGCGTGGTGACCGGGAAGGACGCGGGATCGAGGAAGTTGCGCCGCCGGATCTCGGCCGGGTCCAGGCCGAGCTCGTCGGCCGCCAGATCCATCATGCGTTCCAGGTAGGCGGTGGCCTCCGGACGCCCGGCGCCGCGGAACGCGCCCATCGGCGTGGTGTTGGTCAGTGCCACCGCGCCGTCGAAGGCGAGCTTCGGGATGGCGTAGACGCCTTGGCTCATGAGGTAGGTCGGGCCGAGCGTGAGGGCGCCGCCGAAGCCCGCGTAGGCGCCGGAGTCGCCGACGACGCGGGCGCGCAGCCCGGTGATCCGGCCCTCGCGGGTGAGCCCCAGCTCGTAATAGGCAACCTGGCCGCGCCCGTGCGGCATCGAGACGAGGTTCTCCGAGCGGGTCTCGACCCAGCTGACCGGGCGTCCGATCGCCCGCGCCACCCCGACCGCCACCGTGTGCTCGGCCAGCATCCCGGCCTTGCCCCCGAAGCCGCCTCCGACATGGGGCGTGATCACGCGGACCCGCTCGGCTTCGAGCCCGAACAGCTGCGCGGCCTGGGCGCGGAACCCGTGCGGCATCTGCGTCGACACCCAGATGGTGAGCGCGTCGTCGCGGCCGTCGAGTGCGCCGGGCAGCACCGCGATCGCGTTGCCCTCCATCGGCATGACCGCCAGGCGCTGGTTGACCATCCGCGCACGCACGACGACCTCGGCGTCGGCCAGCGCATCAGCGGCGTCGGCTGGGTCCGCGCGCAGGCCGGCGGCGAGGTTGTCGCGCCCTTCGAACTGGGCGGGCGCGCCGGGCTGGAGCGCCGCCTCGGGGTCGACCGCGACGTCCAACGGCTCGTAGTCCACCTCCACGAGCTCGACGGCGTCCACGGCGGCGGCCTTGGTCTCCCCCACGACGACGGCCACGGCCTCGCCCACGAACCGCACCCGGTCGGTGGCCAACGGCGGCCGCGGCAGGTCCGGGTTGAGGACGAACAGGCCGTGGTGGGCGGGCAGGTCGAGGTCAGCGGCGGTGAAGACGCCGACGACGCCCGGGGCCCCGGCCGCCTGCGTGGTGTCGATCCCACTGATCAGGCCGTGCGCCAGCGGCGAGCGCAAGAACGCCAGATGCAGCAGGCCGGGCAGCGCCAGGTTGCCGACATAAGTGCTCGCGCCGGTGATCAGTTCGCGGTCCTCCACGCGGCGGACCGAAGTTCCAAGGATCGATCCAGGCATGAACCCAGCCTACGTCCGCGCACCTGCCTCGAGCAGGCGCCGTCGCCGATCGCGCGCATGCGATCGGGGATCGCCGCGCACGCCCGCGGCCCGGATCGCAGCAGGGTGGCACCGCTGCGACCCAGTCGCAGCAGGGTGACACCGCTCCGATGCGAGTGCCTCTGCACAGGTCGGACCGGTCCGGGGGCCGGTTCGACCTCCGACCGGCGGTAGATTCCTCCTATGCCCGGCTTCCACCACACTGACCTGCTCCCGCTCGGGCCGGACGAGACCGGTTACCGACGCCTGTCGCTGTCGCCCGGCACCCTCGTCGAGGGGGCGGGCCGGACCTTCCTGGAGATCGACCCCGCGACGATCACCGCGCTCGTGCGGGAGGCCATGCACGACATCCAGCACCTGCTGCGCCCGGCACACCTGGCCCAGCTCCGCGCGATCATCGACGACCCCGAAGCGTCGGCCAACGACCGGTTCGTCGCCACCGACCTCCTGCGCAACGCCTGCGTGTCCGCGGGCGGCGTGCTGCCGATGTGCCAGGACACCGGCACCGCCATCGTCATCGGCAAACGCTCGGAGACCGTGCTGACCGGCGGCGGCGACGAGGAAGCCATCTCACGAGGCATCTTCGAGGCCTACGACCAGCTCAACCTGCGTTACTCGCAGATGGCGCCGACGTCGTTCTGGGACGAGCAGAACACGGGCACGAACCTGCCCGCGCAGGTGGAGATCTACAGCGTGGCGGGCCGGGAGCCGAAGTACGAGTTCCTGGTGTTGGCCAAGGGCGGTGGCTCGGCCAACAAGACCTTCCTCTACCAGGAGACGCAGGCGCTGCTGCACCCTCGACGGCTGGCCACGTTCCTCGACGAGAAGCTGCGCGCGCTGGGCACCGCGGCCTGCCCGCCGTACCACCTGGCCGTCGTCGTGGGCGGGATGTCCGCCGAGTACACGCTCAAGATCGCCAAGCTGGCGTCGGCGCGGTACCTGGACACGCTCCCGACCTCCGGCTCGGAGCTGGGTCACGCCTTCCGCGACACCGACCTGGAACAGCAGGTGCTGGAGCTGACCCGGCAGTTCGGCATCGGCGCGCAGTTCGGCGGCAAGTACTTCTGCCACGACGTGCGGGTGATCCGGCTGCCGCGGCACGGCGCTTCGCTGCCCGTCGGCATCGCGGTGTCGTGCTCGGCCGACCGGCAGGCCAAGGCCAAGATCACTCGCGACGGGGTCTTCCTGGAGCAGCTGGAGACCGAGCCTGCGCGCTTCCTGCCCGAGACGTCCGTGGAGGACCTGCAGAGTGACGTCGTGCACATCGACCTCAACCGGCCGATGGCGCAGATCCGCGCACAGCTCTCGAAGCTGCCGGTGAAGACGCGCGTGTCGCTGTCCGGCCCGTTGGTCGTAGCCCGCGACCTCGCCCACGCGAAGATCGCCGAGCGGCTCGAGGCAGGCGAGCCGATACCCGACTACCTGCGTGACCACCCCGTCTACTACGCCGGGCCCGCCAAGACCCCGGCGGGCTACGCGTCCGGCTCGTTCGGGCCCACGACGGCGGGGCGCATGGACTCCTACGTCGAGCAGTTCCAGGCCGCGGGCGGCTCGCTGGTGATGCTGGCGAAGGGCAACCGGAGCAGCCAGGTCACCACGTCCTGCGCGACCTACGGCGGCTTCTATCTCGGCTCGATCGGCGGCCCCGCCGCCCGGCTGGCCCAGGACTGCATCCGCAGCGTCGAGGTGCTGGAGTACCCGGAGCTCGGCATGGAGGCGGTGTGGCGGATCGAGGTCGAGGACTTCCCCGCGTTCGTGGTGGTCGACGACAAAGGCAACGACTTCTTCGCCGAGGTCAGCCAGCCGACGCTGCAGGTGGGCTTCCGCCGCTAGGCCAACTTCGCGCACCCCGCGGCGCAAAGATTGCCTCGGCGGGTGCCAGGCGCGCGCATCGGTTAGGGCCCCACCATGGATCCCACCTGCGAGGCCGCCGAGCAGTTCACCGGGGTCGCGGTCACGGGCCACACCTTCACCTACGACCTCAGCGAGACCGACGGCCGCACCGAGGTCACCGAGACCTACGACTGGACCAGCGTCAAGGACCCGACGTTCGAGAAGCTGTTCCCGCTGTTGTCGCAGGAACAATTGGAGAGCTCGCTGGACCACCTGGCCGCCGCCGTCGCCTAGCCTGCATGTGCGCGGCATTGACGGTCGGCCGCGCATGATCGGCGAAAGTGGTGCCACAGAGTCCCCGGTGCTCCCCTGCCACCATTGCCGACGATCACCGGCTGAGCCGACGGTGCCGACCCTCCCGCGGCCACGTCGCGGACGCGCCCGGCATGTCCGCATTGCAGCAGGGTGACACTGCTCCGACCCAGTCGCAGCAGTGTCACCCCGCTGCAAAGTCACCCCGCTGCAAACCCGCTGATGTTCGCCTGGCACGCCTGTGCGCGGAAAAGGTCGCTAGGGCGAGGTTTCCCGCGCACGAGGTATCACCGCAGCCTGCGAGGGCCGGTGTCGTCGCCCTGTGGCGGCGGTCCGAGGATCGCCCTGGCACCGATCACCGACACCCCCGCGGGCGTGGCGAGCACGGGGTCGAGGGCCAACCCGCGCACTTCGGGCAGGTCCTCGGCCATCGCCCCGACGCGGCGGACCAGGTCCTCAATCGCAGCGAGGTCAGTCGGCTCCGCACCCCGGTAGCCGTCGAGCAGCGGCGCGGTGCGTGGCGCGCGCACGAGCGCCGCGGCGTCGTGGTCTGACACCGGCACCACCCGGAACGCGCGGTCACCCAGCAGCTCGGTGGCGGTGCCCGAGAGGCCGAACGAGATCAGCGAGCCGAACGAGGGGTCTTCGACGATCTCCAGGACGCACGACACGCCCTTGGGCGACGCCATGTGTTGGACGTACATCTCGTCTTGCCCGGACAGGCGGGCGAGGTCCTTGTGGGCCCGACGGGCCCCGATCGGCGTGACGACGTCGAGGCGGACGCCGATCAGGTCCGGCCGGTGGCGCCACCGCGTACCGACGGCCTTGACCGCCACCGGGTAGCCCAGCTCCTCGGCCGCGGCCACCGTGGCGTCACCTCCCGCGGCGCGGCGGAACTCCACGAGCGGAATGCCGTAATGGGCGAGGAGCTGCGTGGTCTCCCCGTCGGTCAACGCCCGGCCCTCGACGCCGAGATCGAGCTCGGCCACGAACGCGCGGACCCCGTCGCTGTCGATCCCGTCAGGCCGGGTGAAGTCGCCGACCGGTTCGGCCCGCCACCGCGCGTAGCGGACGACGCACGCGAGCGCCGCCGCGGCCCGCTCGGGGCTGGGGTAGCTGGGCACCGACCCGCGGACCGGGGTGCCGTCTTCGCCGAGCACCGCGAGCTCGGGGGGCACACCTTCCGCGGCGAAGAACACCGCGACCACCGGCTTGTCGACACCCGCCGCCGCGTCCCGCAGCGCGCGGGCGTACACGTCGCCCCGGGTGGCGACCGGCGGCACGAAGACGGCGACGAGCGCGTCCGCGCCGCCTGCCGCTGGCCGACCGTCCGCGCCTGGACCACTGCCACCGAGCTTTGCGGCACCGAGATCCCCGGCCGGGGAATCGACGGCGGGTTCGCCCGTTGCGACTGACGTGGACGGGGCGGGTGTGGACGGGGCGAGCGCGGCGATGATCGCGGCGGCGTACTCATCCGGGGACGCGCCGACGCCGACGTCGACCGGGTCGCCCGCAGGCTGCAGACCCTCGCCGAGCAGGGCGTCGGTGACGAGCACACCGAGCGCGGTGGAGTTGCCCACCACGGCGACCCGCGGTCCCGCAGGCAGCGGCTGGTGGGCCAGCAGCAGCGCCGTGTCGAAGAGCTCGGAGAGCGTCTCGACGCGGATGACGCCCGCCTGCTCGAACAGCGCGCGGACGCTGGCGTCGTCGATCGGCTCGGTGTCGTCGGCAAGCTCGGCGAGCGGTCCGGTGTGTCGCCCGCTCTTGACCGCCACGATCGGCTTCGTGCGGGCGAGCCTGCGCGCCACACGGGCGAACTTGCGCGGGTTGCCGAACGTCTCCAGGTAGAGCAGTACGACGTCGGTGGCCGGATCCGTCTGCCAGTACTGCAGCATGTCGTTGCCGGAAAGATCGGCCCGGTTGCCTGCCGAGACGAAGGTGGACAGTCCGAGGCCCCGCCTGCGCGCCGCGGCCAGGATCGCGATGCCCAGCGCGCCGGACTGGGCGAAGAACCCGATCCGGCCGCGGCCCGGCATCTCGGGGGCCAATGTGGCGTTGAGCCGGACGTCGGGCGCGGTGTTGGCCACGCCGAGCGCGTTGGGGCCGATGACGCGCATGCCGTGGGCCCTGGCCTCCGCGACGAGCCTGCGCTCGGCCACGAAGCCGCCCATCCCGGACTCCGCGAACCCGGCGCTGACCACCACCAGGGTGGTGACGCCCTTGGCCAGACACGAGTCCATCACGTCGTCGATCCCGGCCGCGGGCACGGCGACCACGGCGAGATCGACCTCGTCGGGTATGTCGGTGACCGACGGGTAGGCCCGCACCCCGCGGACGGAGCGCGCCGTGGCGTGGACCGGGAACACCGGCCCGGTGAAGCTGCCGCGCAGCAGGTTGAGCAGGATCGCGTGTCCGATCTTGGACGGGTTCCTGGACGCGCCGATCACCGCCACTGAGGACGGGTGCAGCGCGTTGTGCACGCTGCGCGCCTCCGCCCGCTGCTCGCGCGAGTCCCGCACGGCCAGGGAGCGCTCCGTGGGGTCGATGTCGAACTCCAGGTGCACCACGCCTTCGGCGAACTCCCGGCTCACGTGGTAGCCCGCGTCGCGGAACACCCGCACCATCGCGCGGTTCTCGACCAGCACCTCGGCCTCGAACCGGCGCAGCCCGTTCTCCCTGGCCGCGGCGGCGAGGTGCTCCAGAAGAATGGAGCCCAGCCCGCGGCCCTGATGGGTGTCGCGGGCGACGAACGCCACCTCGGCTGCGACGACCTTGCCGTCCCCGCCGGCCAGCCCCTCGTAGCGGCCGACGGCGATGATCTCGCCGCCGAGCAGGCAGATGAACGCGACGCGCTTGTGGTGGTCGACGACGGTGAACCGCTTGAGATCCCGCTCCGACATGCGCGGATAGGGGCCGAAGTACCGCAGGTAGCGTGTGTGGTCCGAAAGGCTGGCGTGGAAGCGCACCAGCGCGTCGGCGTCGGATGCCACGATCGGGCGCAGGTGCACGATGCCCCCGTCGGAGGCGACGACATCGGCCTCCCAGTGCGCGGGATAGCCCGGCCCGGCGCCGTCCGGCGTCACCGGGGCCGGCGTCTTGGCGGCGTCCGGTACCAGTCCGGTCCACGTCAGCGTGTTCGATACCGGTACGGCCGGTATCGGTGGGGTGCTCGGTGTCTGCTCGGCGGTCACGTCAATCCCGGGGGTCGTCGGGGTCGAGGCCGTGCAAGGGGAAGACGGCCCTTCGAGTCTCCAGCACGGCGGCGTCGACCCGCTCGGCGGCGCCGTCCCCCCATGCGGCGTAGGCCGTGCTGGCCCCTTCGGTCATCGCGGTCGGCAGCGCCCGGTCGGTGAGGCCCGCGGTGTACGTCGTCCAGCCTGCTGGCACCGATGTGTTCGGCGCGAGGTCGCGGTCGAGCACGGTGGCGAGCAGGTGCGTCCACGACCGTGGCACCACCCGGAACAGGCCGTAGCCTCCGCCGCCGGTGGCGAGCCAGCGTCCGCCCGCGGTGTGGACGGCCAGCTCGCGAAGCTTCCGGTAGATCTCCCGGTGCCCGTCGACCGACAGCCCGAGATCGGCCAGCGGGTCCTCCCGGTGGGTGTCGGCGCCGCACTGGGTGACGAGCACCTGCGGGCGGAACACGGTGAGCAGGGACGGCACGACGGCGTCGAATGCGCGCAGCCAGCCGGGGTCGGTCGTCCCCGGTGGCAGCGGCAGGTTGACCGCGTAGCCCGCCGCCATGCCGCCGCCGTACTCCCGCGACCACCCCGTGCCGGGCCACAGCGTCATCGGGTGCTGGTGCACCGAGATCGTGAGCACCCGCGGGTCGTCGTAGAAGGCGGCCTGGACGCCGTCGCCGTGGTGGACGTCGACGTCGATGTAGGCGATGCGGTCGAAGCCGTGGTCGAGCAGCCAGGAGATCGCGATCGCGCAGTCGTTGTAGACGCAGAAGCCCGCAGCTCGGTCGGCCATGGCGTGGTGCAGGCCGCCCGCGAGGTTGACGGCGCGCTCGGCCCGTCCCTCGGCGATCTCACGTGCGGCTGCCAGGGACCCGCCGCAGATCAGCGCGCTGGCCTCGTGCATCCCGAAGAAGATCGGGTTGTCGTCGGTGCCGAGCCCGTGGCCGATCCCGAACGGCACCTCGGGCGCGGACTTGACGGCCGACAGGTAGGACGGCACGTGGATGCGCTGCACCTCCGCGTCCGGCGCGGGCTCCGGCTCGAGGAGGTCGACCCCCTCCAGCACGCCCAGCTCGCCCGCCAGCCGCATGGTCAGGTCGAGTCGGACTGGATCCAGGGGGTGGTCGTCACCCAGGTCGTAGGACAGGAACTGCGGCGTCCACACGACCGCCGCTCGGGGGCTCATGGGAGGGACCGTCTCACGGATCGGCGCCGGTGGCGACGGGTCGGGCCGGATCAGCGGACCAGTTCGACCACGATCCGGCGTACAGCGCGATCGGGTGCTCGGGAATACGGAGCCCTGCGTGCTCGGCGGCGAGGACGAGCGCGGCCGCGGTGACGCCAGACCCGCAGTAGGCGCCGACCGGAGTGTCGCCTGCCGCCCCCAGCTCGGCCAGCCGCCGCGCCAGCTCCGTGGCGGGCAGCACCTGCCCACCGGGCCCGACGATGTCGGTGGCGGGCAGGTTGCGCGCGCCCGGGATGTGTCCGGCCCGCGGGTCGACGGGCTCGACCTCACCCCGGTAGCGCGGCGCGGCACGGGCGTCGAGCAGCACGCCGGTGCGGGCCAGCTCGGCCGCGCCGTCGGCGTCGAGCACCGGCATGGCGCCAGCACATACGACGACATCGCCTCTCGGGACATCGCCTCTCGGGACATCGCCTCTCGGGACATCGCCTCTTGGGACATCGCCCTCTGCAGTCTGGGACGGCTCCGCCGTCGTCGGCAGCCCCGCCGCGACCCAGCCCGCCCATCCGCCGTCCAGCACCGCGACCTGCCGCGCCGGGAGACCTGCCCAGCGCAGCAGCCACCACGCCCTGGCCGCGACCGAGCCGTTGCCGTCGTCGTAGGCCACCACCTGCGAACCCCTCGACACCCCGGCGCGGCGCAGCGCCGTCTGCAGCAAGGGCGGCTCCGGCAGCGGATGGCGGCCCTGCGGACCGGGTGGGCCCGCGAGCTCCGCGTCGAGATCGACGAACACGGCGCCCGGCAGGTGGGCCGCGTCGTAGTCGGCGCGGCCAGGCGGACCACCGAGCCGCCACCGCACGTCCAGAATCACGGGCACCGTGGAGTGCCGCAGGAGCGCGGCGAGCTGCCGCGCCGGGATGACGGGGGACGCGAAGAGGGACGGGGCTGCGGTCACGCGGGTTATCCTGCCCGCACTGGCCTGACCTCACCGCCGTCGCAGCCGGATAGACTGGGGTCTTGACGAAGGGGCTGCGCCCGTGAATGAGCTCATCGACACCACCGAGATGTACCTCCGCACGATCTACGAGCTGGAGGAGGAGGGCGTGGTCCCACTGCGGGCGCGCATCGCCGAACGTCTCGCTCAGAGCGGTCCCACCGTCAGCCAGACCGTGGCCCGGATGGAGCGCGACGGGCTCGTCGTCGTGGCCGGTGACCGGCATCTCGAGCTGACCGACGCCGGACGCGGACGAGCGGTGGCCGTGATGCGCAAGCACCGCCTCGCCGAGCGGCTGCTGAGCGACGTGATCGGGCTCGAATGGGAGCACGTGCACGCCGAGGCCTGCCGCTGGGAGCACGTCATGAGCGACGCCGTGGAGCGCAAGCTCGTGCTGTTGCTCGACAACCCCACGATCTCCCCGTACGGCAACCCCATCCCCGGCCTCGACGACCTGGCCCACCCCCCGACGGACCCGCCGGGCGTCTCGGTGCCGCCGTCGCTGGAGATCGGCCTGCAGCGGCTCGACGAGCTCGCCCGCCGCGGCGGCGGCCGGGTGGAGGTGCGGAGGATCGCCGAGCACGTGCAGGTGGACGCCGACCTCATGGCCGACCTCAAGGCGGCCGGGGTGGTGCCTGGCAACGACGTCGAGGTCAAGTCGATCCCGCGGTTCGGCGACGCGGTGCCGGTGGTCTCGGAGGAGGGCACGGCCACCGTGGCTCCCCTCGTGGCGCACGCGGTGCTCGTCCGGGCCCGGTAGGAGGATCGTGGGACTCCGGCCGTCGCGCACGCTCCTGACTGCGGTGGACGAGACCGGTGCGATAGGCCCACACGACCGCTTGGGCACAGCCGGTTTCGGCGCGCTCGCCCTTCTGTCCATCACGAACCTCCTGATCGTCGAGCTGGTGCTACGCAGGCGGACCTGACTCCACGACCCGGTCCTATCCTGTGCGAGGTGTGGAGCCGGACCGGCCCAGGAGGAGGACTGACGTGAAGCTGCTCGTCACCGGCGGCGCAGGCTATGTCGGCAGCGTGTGCGCGGCGCACTTGGTGGACGCGGGGCACGAGGTGACCGTGCTCGACGACCTGTCGACCGGCCACGCGGACGCTGTGCCCGACGGCGCCAAGTTCGTCAAGGCAGACGTAATCGAGGCCGCCGACGACCTGCTCGCCGACGGCTTCGACGGGGTGCTCCACTTCGCGGCGCGCTCGCTCGTGGGCGAGTCGGTGCAGCATCCGGAGCTGTACTGGCAGGGCAACGTGGTGACTTCGCTGCGCCTGCTGGAGGCCATGCGCACGCACTCCACCCCCCGGCTGGTGTTCTCCTCCACCGCGGCGACGTACGGCGAGCCCGACCACGTGCCGATCCGCGAGGACTTCCCCACCCGGCCGACCAACCCGTACGGCGCCAGCAAGGTCGCGATCGACAACATGATCACCTCCTATGCCGTGGCGCACGGGCTTGCGGGAGTAAGCCTGCGCTACTTCAACGTCGCCGGGGCGCACGGCCGGTTCGGCGAGCGGCATGTTGTGGAGACCCACCTCATCCCGATCGTGCTGCAGGTGGCCTCCGGTGACCGGGCGTCGGTGCAGATCTACGGCGAGGACTGGCCCACACCCGACGGCACCTGCATCCGCGACTACATCCATGTGGACGACCTGGCCGAGGCGCACCTGCTCGCGTTGGCGCACGCCGAGCCGAGCTCCCACGCGATCTACAACCTCGGCTCGGGCACCGGGTTCTCGGTGCGCGAGGTGATCGAAGCCTGCCGGACCGTCACCGGACATCCCATCCCCACGGTGACCGCGCCGCGGCGCAGCGGCGATCCGGCCGTGCTGGTCGCTTCCAGCGAGGCGGCGAACCGCGGGCTGGGCTGGCGCCCGACCCGCACCGAGATCGCGACGATCGTCAGCGACGCCTGGCGCTTCACGCAGCAGCGCGGCGGCGGCTGAGTTCGCCCGGCATCTGACGGCAGGCTCGACCGGGAGCGCCCCAGCACCGATGATCAACCTCCGCGGGGCGCGACGGAGTGGCGGTGTCGACCCGCGCCCGCCCGAGCCGAACACCAGCGGGGAATCGCCGCCAACGGTGGTTTCGGCCTGACACCAGGGCAGGTCCGGGTAGGTTCGCGGGGGACCACTTCCGCCGATCTCATCCGCGTGCACAGCGGTGATCGCGGGTTGTGGTGTCAGGGGTGCGCAGTTGCACGCGGGGCACCACTCCCGCCGATCTTGTCCAGCGGGGGCAGCGGTGATCGCGGGTTGTGGTGTCAGGGGTGCGCAGTTGCACGCGGGGCACCACTCCCGCCGATCTTGTCCAGCGTGCACAGCGATGGTCGCGGGTTGTGGTGTCAGCGGTGCGCAGTTGCACGCGGGGCACCACTCCCGCCGATCTTGTCCAGCGGGGGCAGCGGTGATCGCGGGTTGTGGTGTCAGGGGTGCGCAGTTGCACGCAGGGCACCACTCCCGCCGATCTTGTCCAGCGTGCACAGCGATGGTCGCGGGTTGTGGTGTCAGGGGTGCGCAGTTGCACGCAGGGCACCACTTCCGCCGATCTTGTCCAGCCGGGCCCGGAGCGGGTGATGTCAAGGTGGGTTTCTCGGCCCGTGCGCCCACTTCGCAGGGGGTGGGGTGTTGTCGCAGAGGGCCGACTCGGTGCGACCCACCTCGCAGAAGCACCGGCCTCCTCGCAGATGGCCGAACCTCTGCGAGGACGACGTCGGGTCTGCGACGTTGAAGGCTGATCGTCGGCGACGACACCACATCTGCGAGGTGGACGACGGGAAACCCGGGCCCTCGCGGTCGGCTCGCGAGCTCGTTCACGGCCGGGCCCCGAGCGGCGGCGGTGGGCCGCCCGCCAGGCAGGCGCGCAGCTCGCTCGGCCGGGTGCCCGCGCGGGCGAGGGCGCGCAGCGTGGCGGTGAGGCCGTGGCCGGGCCACGCCGCTTCCGCCCTGTCCAGGGCCACGTTGGCCAGCGCCCCGTCGCCGCGCAGCAACGCCGAGAGGGCCAGCAGCGCGGCGGGCTCCGCCGCCTCCGGGTCGGGGGTCTCCCTCGCGAGAGCGGTCCACAGCGCCTCGGCCGCGGCGGGACGAGACCCGGTGCAGGCCGCGATGGCCACGTCGCGGACCGCGGGAATCCCGAGCGCCGCCACCAGCGCGAGCACGCGATCGTCGTCGAGCGTCGGCCCGACATCTGCGCCCGCTTCGGCCGCGGCGTCCAGGGACGCGTCGAGCACAGCGATCCCGCCGATCACGTCATCGCCGGGGTCGTCCTCGATCGCGGACGTGGTGGCCGCCTCGGCGTCGATCGCCGCGACGAGCATGGCTTCGCGGCGCCGGATCCGCCCCTCGTCAGCGGGGGCGACCAACCGCTCGAGCTCGGCGCGGTCGCCGCGCACCACCCGGCCCTCCGCGAGAGCGGCCACAACCAGCGGAGTCTCCTCGGGCGGGGGGACGACGCCGACGCAGGCGCACGCGTCGTAGCACCACCAGGAGCTCCCGCCAGCGGTGCTCTCCGCCCACAGCGCGAGCGGCACCTCGACGGCGCGTGACTCCAGGCCAGCCACGACGCGCTCGACGAGCTCGGTGGCAGGTGGGCCCGCGTCGCCGCCCGGCGCGATGACGAGGACGACGACGCGCTGCGGGTCGTCGAGGAGTATCCCCAGCACCACGGACTCCGCTGCCGGAGCGATGTGCTCGGGTGGCGGCAGGTCGATCCGGAGCGTGAGACCCAACCGCGCACCGGACGCGCCGCCCAGCGCCATGGCGACCAGCGACGAGCGCGGCGCAAAGCCCAACAGGACGGGGGTGGCCGCGATCAGCTCGCCGGGGTCGGAGACGGAGACCACGCGGGCGTCGGGTGTGTCGGAAGAGGACATGCCCTCGAGCGTGGACCGGCGGCTGACGGCCTGCCGCAGATCACCCGTTCGGCTGTGGACGACGGGTCGGCGACGGGCGGTCAGCGCCCCGATGGGGACAACTCCCGTCCGTCGAGCTGCGTGCCCGGTGGTTTGTCGCGCCCCACCGCTAGCCTGGCCTGTCTGCCGTGCCGCGACGCCGTCGGTGACTCGGGCTACGACGACGACCCCGGTGATCCCTGCGAAGTGCGCCGACAAGGCCGCTAGTAGCGGATCCCGCGCGCGTCCAGCCAGGGCCGGGGGTTGATGTAGACGCCGTTCACCATGACGCCGATGTGCAGGTGCGGGCCGGTGGACTGGCCGCGGTTGCCGGTCTCCGCGATGACGTCGCCCGTCGCCACCTGCTGGCCGACGTGCACGAACGAGCGGTTGATGTGGCCGTAGACCGTGATCGTCCCGTCGGCGTGCTGCACCCGCACCCACAAGCCGAAGCCGCTGGCCGGGCCGGAGCTGATGACGACGCCCCCGAGCGGCACGTGGATCGGGGTGCCGATCGGGGCGGCGATGTCCAGACCTTCGTGGAAGGCGCCCCACCGGCCGCCGAAGCCCGACGTGACCGGCCCGGCCAGGATCCGGGTGCCGCCGGTCGACGACGCGGCGCCTGCTCCGTTCGCCAACGCGGCGAGGGCGGCACCGGCTGTTGGGCCGGGGCGGGCGGCTCCTGCGGCCTTCTTCAGCTCGGCCGCCTTGATGAGCGACGCGGCGTCGGCGACGGTCGGTTCAGGGGACACCGGCGCCACTACGGGGTCCGACGACGACCCTGTGGGGCTTATGCCGACGGCGCGGTCGAGGCTCACGCGCAGCGCGTTGGTGCCGTCGGAGATCGTGGGAAGCGCGGTGGTGAGCGCATGCTGGCCCGCGGCGGCCAGCGCTCCACCGGCGATGAGCGCCGCGACGGCGCGCACCGGGGTCGAGACGGCCTGGGGCAACGAGACTGACCGGTGGGCGCCACCGGCCCCCGCCGCCGCCACGAGGGCGGACAGCGGAGGTCCGTGGTGTGCGCGCCGGCCCTTGGGGGAGCGGTGCCGGGACACAACCATTCCTTCTGGATCCCACCCGACCTGGCCCGGACGTCCCGACTGGGGATGTCGGGCGGACCGCTTGGGGAGCGTGGTCCGTGTCCGGTCTGTGACCGGGTCGTGATCGATCCGCGGACAACGCTAGCGGCTCACCCGCGGCTCGTTGCTGTTTCGGGTCAGCTCGTGAGACCACCGGGACGTAAGGTGCGCCGAACGGCCCACACGGCGTGTCGTCGGGGACACGCCGCAACAGCGCCGCCGCTCGGCGCTGTCGCCCGCCCTTCCTCCCGGCCATCGCCACCGAAGGCCAAGCCGTGATCGCTGAAGCCCGCGGATTTCGTGCGCCAGTGCACGGAATCCGCGTGATGCGACGATCATGGGCGCCGGTGGTCCGCTACGGGCGGGAAAGACCCAGCTCGGCCAGCCTCGCGCGGTAGCGGCGCACGCCAGCGAGCTTGACGTCCTCGTAGCCCCGCACGAGATCGGCGGCCTCCGCGGCGGCCACCGCTGTGGCGTAGTTCGACGCCGAAAGCTCGGCCGCCAGCCGGAGCACCATCGCCCGGTACTCGTCGCGCAGCACACGTTCCAGCTGTCGCATCGGCGTCCGGCCGAACGGGTCAAGCGGCGTGCCGCGCAGCACCTTCCCGCGGGCCAACGTCTGGAGGGCGGGCCGCATCCAGGAGCCGAACGCGATCTTGTGCTGCCTGCCGAGCGCCTTCAGCGTCGGCGGGTGCAGCCGGTACGCCACGTCGCGGCCGCCGGGCACCTCGGCCGCGAGGCGGGCCTCGAAGGCGGGGTCGGTGAGCAGCCGGGCGACCTCGTACTCGTCCTTGTAGGCGGTGAGCTTGTGCAGACCGCGCGCCACCGCCTCGGAGAACGCCATGTCGTCGCCGAGCCTGCGCTCGGCCCGCCACACGGTGAGGACGTCGTTGACGTAACGACGGGCGCTCCGCGCGTCCTGGTAGTCGGCGAGCAGCGCGGCCCGGATGCCCGCCAGCCTGCGCGTCTCCCCCGCGAGTTCACCCAGCTCGCGCCATATCCGGGGAGCGGGCTCGGCGGTGACCGCGGTGGCGGCGGCGAAGGCGGACGGGTCGGCGACCGCCACCCGACCCCACCGGAACGCCGCGGTGTTGACGGCCACGGCCACGCCGTTCAGCTCGATCGCCCACTCGATCGCGTCGGCCGATACCGGCAGCGCTCCCGCCTGGTACGCGGCCCCGACCAGCAGCAGGTTGGCAGGCATCGCGTCACCGAAGAGGGCGTTCGCGGCGGCCTGGGCGTCGAGTGCGACCACCCCGCGGGTGCGGGCGGTGATCCGCTCGACCAGCGCCGGGAGGTCCGGTGCGGCCACCGAGGGGTCGCGCACCATCGCGCCCGTCGGCACCGGGCTCGTCGAGACGACGGCCTGCGTGGTCGTCGGGTCGGCGTAGCCCAGGTTGCGGGCGTCCGCGCCGACGAGCACGTCGAACGCCAGATAGCAGCCAGCCGTTCCGACGCGGTTGGCTGGCCCGAGTTCGGCCGTGCCCCGGGCGATCCGCAGGTGCGACGTGACCGGCCCGGCTTTCTGCGACAGCCCGGTCTGGTCCACGCCGTGCACGGCGAGCCCGTCGCGGACGGCGGCCGAACCGAGCACCTGGTTGACCGTGACGATGCCGGTGCCGCCGATGCCCGCCAGGAAGACGTCGGCCCCGGCGGGTCGCGCCACGTCCGGCACCGCAGGAGGCTCTGGCCGCTCGCCGCGTGCGAACGTCGCCGAGGGGTCGACCTCCACCGTCACGAACGAAGGACAGTCTCCGTCCAGGCACGAGTAGTCGGTGTTGCAGGAGGTCTGGTCGATGCGCGTCTTGCGGCCCAGCTCGGTCTCGACGGGCTGCACCGACAGGCAGTTGCTCTTCACCCCGCAGTCCCCGCAGCCCTCGCACACCGCTTCGTTGATCACGACGCGGGTCGTGCGCACCGGGATCGCGCCGCGCTTGCGCAGGCGCCGCGACTCGGCGGCGCAGCGCTGGTCGTACACCAGCACCGTGACTCCCGGAGTGGCGGCGAGCGCGCTCTGGGCGTCGTCGAGACGGTCGCGGTGCCACAGGTCGACGCCTGCAGGCAACGGGGAGAGCGCCCCGAAGCGCTCCGGCTCGTCGGCGCACACGATGATCCGCGCGACGCCCTCGGCGAGCAGCTTCGCGGCGAGCTGCGGCACCTCCAGTCCACCGGCCGCGTCCTGGCCACCGGTCATGGCGACCGCCCGGTTGTACAGGAGCTTGTAGGTGATCGACACCCCGGCGGCAAGGCACGCCTGCACCGCGAGCTGCCCTGAGTGCGCGAACGTGCCGTCGCCCATGTTCTGGAACATGTGCCCGGCCTCGGTGTAGGGCGCCTGCCCGATCCACTGCGCGCCTTCCCCGCCCATCTGGGTTATCGAGGAGACCAGGCTCTCCGGGCGGTCGGTCAGCGCCACCATTGCGTGACAGCCGATGCCGCCGCCCGCCACCGCGCCCTCGGGCACGACCGTCGAGCGGTTGTGCGGGCAGCCGGAGCAGAAGTACGGGGTGCGGGCAGCCGCGAGCAGTGGGAGGGCCGCGGGCGGTCGCCGCGGCGGAGCGAGCTCGACCCGGTCGGCCAGCACCCGGCGCAGCGGCCCGGCCAGCGCGGCCGCCGTGAGCTCCCCCGCCTCGGGGACGAGCGGCGCTCCTGCCGCGTCCGTCGAGCCGATCACCGCCGGGGCGTCGGGCAGCCCGTAGAGCCCGTCGCGGACGGCCGACTCGACGAACGCCGACTTCTCCTCGACGACGAGCACGGTCGACAGGCCCGCGGCGAACTCCCGCACGAGCTCGCGCTGGATCGGGTGGATCATGCCGAGGCGCAGCAGCCTGATCCCGGCGCGACGCAGGGCAGTGTCGGGATCGGGGTCGTCGAGGCCCAGGTCGTGGCAGGCCTGGCGGACATCGGTGAACGCCTTTCCGCCTGCGACGATGCCGAGCCACGCCTCGGGCGTGTCCACCTCGACAGCGTTGATCGGGTTCGCGGCCAGGAACGCGCGGACCATGGCCCAGCGCGGCCCGTACATCTGGGCCTCGGCCTCCAGCGAGCCGGGCGGGACGAGCATCGGGTACTGCCGGTAGGTCCACGGCGCGCCGCGCCACGCGAGCTCCGGCACGGTGACGGTGACGTCGCCGCACGAGCCGTCCATGGAGAACACCCCGTCGGCCACGTCGGCGGTGATCTTCATGCCGACCCACATGCCCGAGGCGCGGGAGAGCGCCACGCCGTAGCGGCCGAGCCGGACGATCTCCTCGGCGGTGCCGGGGTAAAGGACCGGGAGGCCGTAGCCCGCCAGCGTCCGCTCCGAGATGCACGGGATGGTGGAGGACTTGCAGCTCGGGTCGTCGCCCGCGAGCACGAGCACACCGCCCGCGGGATGGGCACCGCACATGTTGCCGTGGCGCAGCGGGTCGCCCGCGCGGTCGACGCCGGGCGCCTTGCCGTACCAGACGCCCACCACGCCCTCGACGCTGCGGCCGTGGCCGGGAACCTCCACCTGGCTGCCCCACACCGCCGTCGCTGCCAGCTCCTCGTTGATCCCCGGCACCAGCGTGAGGCCCGCGTTCTCCTGCAGTTCGGTGGCGCGGGCGAGGGTCTGGTCGAGCCCGCCGAGCGGACTGCCCTGGTAGCCGGACACGAACGTGGCGGTCGTGTGGCCCGCCCGGGCGTCGGCGGCGTGCTGCTCGACGAGCATGCGCGCGATCGCCTGCACACCCGTCAACAGCACCGGGCCCGCTCCTGCCCGGTAGCGCGCCGAGAGCTCGAACTCGACGGGTGGGTGCTCCGCCAGCGTCATGTCAGGCCCTCCTTCGTCGGGTCGTGCGCGTCAGCGGCGTCTGCCCTCCAGACACTCTGCACGACCGCAACGTTCCGCGCTGCCAACACCCGCGCGCTGCACCCCATGACGGTGAGTCCAGCGTCTGCCCACGCCGAGTTGGCCGTTTCGCCACCCTGGACTGGCCGTGCGCGGATAACGTCGCCCCGGCGAGGTTATCCGCGCACGAGCCCGAAGAAGGAGGGCGCCATGCCGCTCGTCCAGATCACCCTGACCAGGGGCCGCACGCCCGAGCAACTGGAGGCGCTCGGCGCCGCTGTGACGGCCGCGGTCCACGAGTCGATCGGCGCGCCGCTCGAGAACGTGCGCGTCGTCGTGAACGAATGCGAGCCGGAGCACTGGTTCGTCGGCGGCGAGTCACTGGCGGCGCTGCGGGCTTCCGGCAGGCGCTGATGCTCGTCGCGCTCGGCGACCCGACTGGCGGCGCCCGCGTCGTCGAAGCAGGCGACGGGCGGCGCTTCGCCGTCTTCCCGATCGACGGCGGGTTCCGGGTGACCGACGCCGAGTGCCCCCACAACCGCGGACCCCTCGCCGAGGGCCGGATCGACGGCACGACACTGGTGTGCCCCTGGCACTCGTACCGGTTCGACCTCGAGTCCGGCCGGTGCGCGACCTCCCCGCGCCACCACCTCGCCGTCCACCCCGTCGTCCGGGTGGACGGGGCGTGGTTCGCCGACGTCGGGGAGCGCGCCGCGCTCTCGTGGTCCGAACGGCTGCGGGCCTACGCGCGTGGAACGTCCTGACGTGGGCCAACGTGTCCGGATTGTCGCGTCGTCAACTACCCGCGGTGACTCATTCCCACCCCGCCGGTGACAGATTCGTCCGGATGTGGCTAGGCTCCCGCGCTGTCGCATGAATGATCACTTTCTGTGAGGTGAAGCCACCCGTGAAGTTCGACATGGGCGCCGAGACGCTCACGGCATTGACACGCCAGACCCAGGGCTCGAGCGACGACCTCGGCACGTTGATCAAGCAGCTGATCGCCGCCGTCACCCCGCTGGAGTCCACCTTCCAGGGCGCGGGTCGCGCACAGTTCGACGCCTTCAAGGCCCACGCCGACCAGGTCACCGCCGACCTCAACAGCGCACTCGCGGCGATCATCGGCGGCCAGTCGGGGATGAACACCTCGTTCGTCTCCGGCGACACCGAGATGGCCGACAACGCCAGCAGCGCAGCGGGATCGGCGAACTTCGACGCCGCCCGCTTCGGCGCCCGCGCCTGACCAGACCCACCGCACGACCCCGCACACCCGACCGAACCGTCCGCTCCCCCAGCACACGCGACGGAGAACCCGAGGTGACACCCTGATGCACCGCCGTGCCTTCGACACCAGCTCGTCCGGCCAGACCCAGTCCGACCTCGCGGGCGTAGTCGCCCGACTCGAGGCCAACATCTCCCAGCGCAACGCCGACGTGAACACCGCAATGGCCGACTTCCAGGCCGACGGCGTGTCCGACGACTACCAGGTCGTCGAGCAGCGCTGGCACTCCGCGGCCACCGAGGTCCAGAACATCATCACGCTCGTCCGCTCCACCTTGCTCAAGAACGACGAGACCGCGACGACGACCCTGAGCCGCGCCCGAGCGGCCGTCCAGGGCATCGGCTGAGCCCACCATGACGGGGTGGAACATCGACCCCGCGGGCGTGTCCTCGGTGCTGCACCGCACCGAGGCCGTCGCCGCGGAGTTCGAAGGACAGCTGACGAACTTGAACAGCGGCCTGGAGGGCGCAGCCGGGCAGTCCAGCTCGGACATCGTGTCCTCGGCGCTGCAGGGATTCGCCGAGTCCGCGACCGCGGACATCCGGTTCGTCCTCACGCGGACCGGCTCCTGCATGTCGGGGGCGGCCCAGGCCACCAACGCCTACCTCCACGGTGACCTGCAAATGGCGGCCAACGCGCAGGCGTCGGCCGCGGCCGCTCCCAACCCACTGGCGACGATGCCGGGCGGACGGAGGTTCGGTCCGCAGTGATCAACCCAGGAGCGATCCCCCAGATCCCCGGGGACATGGACGCACTGCGCACGCACGCCTCAGCTGTGACGGGCGTGGGGACGGCGTTCCCGGACACGGGCCGCCGCGTGAACGCGACCTGGCAGGGCCTGAGCGCGGTCTACTCCGCGCCAGAGGCGGGCGACCTGCTCGTCGCCACGGCCCCGGTGCAGACGGTCAGCGCGTCGGTCGGCGAGGACCTGACCGCGGTCGGGTCGGCGCTCTCCACCTACGCGACCGAGGTCGCGGCCATCCAGACCAGCCCGCGCAGCTTGCCCTGCTCGACGCGCTGGCTCGACAACAGCAGGTGCACCCCGATCGAGCGCCCGATGCGGCCCAAGCGCAGGAACAGCTCGATGAACTCGGGCTTGGCGGTGAGCAGCTCGCCGAACTCGTCGATGACGACGAACAGGTGCGGCAGCTCGGGCAAGGCGGCGGGGAGCAGACGCTGGGCGTGGCGCGCGCGGTACTCGGTGATGTCGGTGATCCGGCCCGCGTCGGCGAGCAGCTGCTGGCGGCGCAGCACCTCGCCGTCGAGGCTGGTGTAGACGCGGTCGACCAGCGCCGCATCCCCCGACAGGTTCGTGATCAGGCCTGCTACCTGCGGCAGCGGAGCGAGCGGCGCGAACGTCGCCCCACCCTTGTAGTCGACGAGCACGAACGCGAGATCCGACGGCGGATGGGTCGCGGCGAGCGCGAGGACCAGCGTGCGCAACAGCTCGCTCTTGCCCGAGCCGGTGGCGCCCACACAGAGCCCGTGCGGCCCCATGCCGAGCTGGGCGGACTCCTTGAGGTCCAACAGGGTCGGGTGCCCGAGCTCGTCGACGCCGATAGGGACGCGCAGGAAGTCGCGCTCGGCGCGGGGCTGCCAGAGGCGCAACGGGTCGAGAGCGGCGGGGTCGTCGATGCCGAGCAGCTCGGCGAAGTCGGCGGGCGGTGTGCCGGTGCCGTCGTCGTAGGAGTCGGGCGCCAGCCGCAGCGGGGCGAGCGTCCGGGCCAGCGCCTCGATCAGCGGTGCAGGCGCGTCGTCCACGGTGCCGGTGACCACGCCGGGCGGCGTCGAGGCGAGGTCCTCCAGCGTGACGTCCGTGCCGGTCACCGTCACCCGGCGGGTGACCTCACCGGGCTCGTGCAGCCGGTCGGCGACCAGGTGCATCACCGTCACGCCCATCGCCGCGAGCCCGATCGCGGCGTCTGGGCCGGTGAACGTGCGGGCGACGCTGCCGTGCGCGTCGTCGACGACGACCAGCCGGGACCGGGCGCGGGCCTCGGCGCTCCCGCCGCCGTGGCGCCTCGTGGCTGCGGCAGCGTGGGCCCGTTCGGCGAGGTCGTCGGCCAGCATCGCCTGCAAGGTCGGCATGTCCGGAACGAGCCGCGGGACGGGTCCGGCCCGGCCGATGCGCTCGCGGTCGAGCAGATGCGGCAGCCACCTGACCCACGCGGTCATCGCGACACCGTGACCCCGGCCGGGGCGCGGGTCTGCGCGAGGAGCACATGGGTGACGAAGGACCAGCCCACGCATCCCGCGGCGACGACCGCGGCGAGCACGACGCCCGCCGCGAGCCGTCGAAGGTTGTCCCCGGTGGCCCGGACCCGCCGGTCGCGACCCCAGAGCAGCGCCTCGCGGAGCCTGCCGCGGCGCACCGCGACGGACTCGAGCAGTTGAGCGTCGAGGTCCCGTGACATCGCCGCGATGCTAGCGACAGCGCTCTCGGCACCCGCGTACCGGTCACACAGCGCCAAACCGTTCCCCCATCCGGGCGGCGGCGGGGACGCGATCGGGGTTCTGGGCCGGGCAACTCCCATGGGTCCGGCGGCGACTGCGAGCCGCGCACGCCAGATGCGCTGATCGTGTCGCGGAGACCGACCTGATCGCCGGGGTACGGGTACGGTTCGGGGAGGATGAGCGAGGGGCGGGAGGCGCGTTGTTCCGGCGGTCCGAGCGGCGTGACGAGGCCCCCGACGCACCGACCCGCGCCGCGCGCGCCGTGGCCAGCCAGGCTTTCCTCGCTCTCGACGATGAGCAGCGCGCCGCGGCTGACGCTGTCCGCGTGGCCGACGAGCTGGGCGGCGGCCGTCCCCTGGGCGCGGAGTGGGCGCAGGTCGCGCGAGCGGGCGACCGCGCGACGGAGGCCTACCTGGCCACGACCGCGCAGTTCCCGCTCGACGGCACCGGCCCGGTCGCAGGCGCCCGCCAGGCCGACGAGCGCGCGTTGCGCGAGATCGAGGCCGCGCGCGACACGATCCGCCGGTTCCGCGCCACGCACGCCCGCACGCTCGACGAGGCCGCGCACGTCCTGCGCGCCCTCCCGGTAGCCGTGCAGGAGGCGCGGACCGCGCTCGTCGCGGCGCGCACCGCCGTCCAGACTTCCGACGCGTCCGGCATACGGTCGCGGCGCGCGGCGGAGCGTCTGAGCGAGGCCGAACGGGCCGCGGCCCAGCTCGACGGGAACAGCACCGGCACCGGTATCGGCATCAGGGAACGCCGGGCGATCGCAGCGAAGACGCTCGAGTTGGCCCGGTCGGCGGCGACCCTGGCGAGCGAGGCCCCGCGGGCCGCCGCGGGCGTGCGGTCGGCGTTCAGCAGCGTCGCGACCCGACGAGCCGCAGCCGCGACCAAGGGCGAGCGGATCGAGCCTGCGCTGTCAGCCCTTCGGCGGGAGTTCTCCGAGCCGTGCTCGCGGGACCTCACCGGGGCCCAGGCGCAGGTCCGGGAGGCGCTGGGGGCGGCCGACCGCGCGATCGCCACCGCCCACGAGCGCGCCGACGCGGGCGAGTGGGACGACGCCGCCGACGCGATCGCCGCGGCGCGCGCGGCGCTGGGGCGGGCCGAGGAGGCCCACGACGCCGTGACCGGGCGCCTCGCCGAGCTGCGCGAGGTCCGCGCCGACCCCGGAAAGTTCGCCGCCGACACGCGGTTTGTGCTGCGCGACGCTCAGCGGCTGGTCGTCGACCGCGGACTGACCAAACGCCTGGGCCCGATCCTCGACGCCCAGTCCGTCCGGCTGCAGAACGCGCAGGACCGGCTCACCGGCGTCCACCCCGACTACTGGCTCTACCTCACCGAGCTCCGCGGCGTGCGCGCACGGGCGCAGGAGATCGTGGCGGAGGCGCGCGCGGCGGCCCACTGAGGCGCGCCCGGCACTGCAACCAATGGTCGTGCGCGAAAAGGGTGGCCCGAGCCACCTTTTCTGCGCACGGCGACGGGTCGCCGCCGCGCCCGACACCGCAGCAGGGTGACCCCGCTCCGACTGGGTCGCAGCAGTGTCACCCCGCTGCAGGCAGTGCTCCACCGCCGACGGGCCACCCCGTCCACGCGCGGCCCCGGTCAGTGGTCCGGCTCGTGGCCCGTCGCCACCCCCGCGCGGCCGCCCCGCGCCCCGGCCGCCCCGTAGGCCCGCGGCCCCGGGGTGCGGACGCTCAGACCGTCAACACCAGCTTGCCCGTCGTGTGACCCAGCTCCCCCGCACGGTGGGCGTGACTTGCGCGCTCCAGCGGGAAGGTCTCGGCCACCAGCACGCGCAAGCGCCGGTCGTCGACGAGGTGCGCGAGCTGCTCCAGCCCGTCCCCGTCCGGCTCGACGAGCATGCCGGTGCCGCGCAGCCCCCGGTCGGCCGCCGCGGCCAATGCGGCCGCTGCCGCTGCCGACGGGAGGCAGATCATCCGCCCCTCGGGGTGCAGGACGTCCAACGACCGGGTCGCCACCTCGCCGCCGATGAGGTCGAACACCACGTCGACAGGCTCGATCACCCGCTCGAACGCCTCGGCGCGGTAGTCGACCGCCTCGTCGATGCCCAGGTCGTGCAGGAGGTCGTGCTTGGCTCGCGACGCCGTTCCGATGACGTAGGCGCCCAGCGCCTTCGCGATCTGCACCGCGAGGTGGCCGACGCCCCCCGCCGCCGCGTGGACGAGGACGCGCTGGCCGGGGCGGACGTCGGCGATGTCGACGAGGCACTGCCACGCCGTCAGCCCGGCAAGCGGCAAACCGGCCGCCTCGACCTCAGAGAGCCGGGCAGGCCGGTGCGCGAAGTGCCGCGACGGCGCCGTGACGAACTCGGCGTAGGCGCGTGCCGCGCGCGGGAACCACGGCATCCCGCACACCGCGTCGCCTACCGCGAACCGGGTGACGCCCATGCCGACCGCGTCGACCGTCCCCGCGACGTCCCAGCCCACGGTGAACGGGGGCGGCCCCAGTACCTTGGCCATGCCGGAGCCCGCCCGGGTCTTCCAGTCGACGGGGTTCACCCCGGCGGCGGCCACCCGCACGCGAATCTCGGTAGGCAGGGGCTCGGGCACCGGGGCACGCCCGATCTCGAGCACCTCGGGCCCACCCGTTGAGCGCTGGGTGACGATGCGCATGCTCTCCACGAGCGGATGCCTACCATGAGTCGCTAACCGGCGCCGGTAAGCACGCGAAAGCTCGCTAATCGGCCTTCTTGAGGGCGGGGGGCCGCAGCAGGGTGACACTGCTCGCACCCAGTCGCAGCAGGGTGACACTGCTGCAATGCCGAGCCGCCGCCTACGCGTTCCGCCGATACCGCACATCGAGCGGCGAACTGCCCCGGCTACCGTTGTGCCGTCCACCGAACGTCTTGCGGAGCGGTCATGGGTCTGTGGTCCATGGGTCTGGGGTCGCGGCACGTCGGCCTGCTTCTCTCGGCCGCGCTGCTGGCGGCGCTCGCGGCCTGCGGCCGTTCGGTGGCCGACGCGGACGCCCCCATTCCGACGGCCCTGGCTGCGGCATCGGCCAGCCCGTTCTGCGCCGCCGCACAGGACAACGCCGACGCACTGCGTCCGCTCAACGGGTTCGCGCAACGGGGGGTCGTGCCTCCCGACCAGCTAGAGCCCACCGTCGACGCGGTGCGCCACAGCGGCATCGAGCTGCTCGCCGCGGCTCCTTCGGACATCCGCCCCGACGTCCAGATCGTGGTCGACGCGCTCGACGCCCAACTCGACGCGCTGGTGCGGGCGAAGGGGGACATCGCTGCGGTCGCGCAGGACCCGACGGCATCGGCGACGACCGAGGCGACCGGCGCGGTGGCCGCATCCCAACGGGTGAGCGCCTACATCACTCGGATATGCGCGGGCGTCGGCAGCTGAGAGCGGCCCTACCGCAGTTCGCGCTTCGAGCGGCGCCCGCGGACCGCTGAGTAGGCCGCGGCGCCGACGAACACGATCGCGCCGATCACAAGCGCCGCGGTGAGGAACTTGAACAGGGCCCCGAGCAACGCGAACACGATCCAGACCGCCAGCACGATCCCGAGGATCCGCAGCACCATAACGACCTCCCTTTACCACTGTCATACGACCGGGGCGCGCTCCGAGTTCCCCGGACTGTCCAAATAGCTCTCCCACGCTTCGATCGTCACCGTCACCGTCGGGTCGGCGTCCTGACCCCACAGCTCACGTCCGGTGAACCGGACGGTGTAGAGCCATTCCGGCCGCTCCCCTTCGCCGTGGGCGTTGGCGTCGGGCAGGACGTGGACCCCGTGCACCCGGTCGACCACGCCCGTCTTACCGCGGGCGTAGCGGGGCAGCCGCGTGTGGCCGGTGGGGTGCATCACCCGGGTACGCACCGCTTCACCTACGGCGAAACGTTGCTCGGCGGTCGCGGCCCGCGTGTACGGGCTGCCCCTCGCGAACGCCGCCCGCGCCTCGTCGGGGCTCCAGGCGTGGACGTGCTGGGCCTGCCCGATCGCCTGCCCCGATGCGAGCTCGTCGGCGCTGACGAGGCCCGTGGCGACCAATAGCCGCTCCAGGCCCGCCGTCCAGATCGCGTAGTACGTCGATGTCAGGTAGACCGCAGGTGGAAGGCTCTCGCGGGCGAACCGGCTGGCGTCGATGGTCCACCGCCGCGCTGCGCCCATCGCGAGCACGAGTGCGAGCGCGCGGCGTTCCCAATCGGCGTGGAAGCCCTCGCTCTCCGGCTCGGGGGCCACGGGCCCGAAGCCCATCATCCCGCCGAGGTCCGCCGCCCCATTCACGTCGACACCGTCACACCAGCGCCGTGCCGATCATCCCGTCGCGGGTGACGAGCGCGGCGAGCGCTTCCTCATCGAGGTCCGCCGTGCCCTCGGGCCGCATCGGGACGACGAGGTAGCGCACCTCGGCGGTGGAGTCGTGCACAGCGATCCGCGTCGTCGCGGGCACGGTGACGCCGAAGTCGGCGAGCACGCTACGGGGATCGAGGACGGCGCGGGAACGGTAGGCCGCCGACTTGTACCAGTTGGGTGGCAGGCCCAGCACCGGCCACGGATAGCAGGAGCACAGCGTGCAGACGACGAGGTGGTGCACGTCGGAGGCGTTCTCCACAGCCACCATGTGCTCGCCTTGCCTGCCGCCGTACCCCAGCTCCGCGATGGCCGCAGTCGCGTCGGCGAGCAGCCGCTCCCGGTAGGCCGGGTCGACCCAGGACCGTGCGACGACCCGGGCGCCGTTGCGCGGCCCGACATCCTCCTCGTAGGTGGTGACGATCGCGTCGAGCGTCTCGGGGTGGACGTACCCCTTCTCGACGAGGATCGACTCCAGCGCTCCGACGCGATCGGCCATGCCCTCGTCGTGCGTCCCGGCGCTCACGACGGCGACGCCGCGAGCCGACCGGCGTGCGCCCGTTCCTCGGGCCGCACCGCGCCGACCGCGCTGGTGCGCACGTCCCACGCCGCAAGCGCCCGTCCGATCCCGGCCCGTACCTCGGTCTCTCGCTCGGGCTCGGTCGCGAACAAGATCCGCAGGTGCACCTCGGGTCCGATGCGACGAGCCGCGGTGTGGTGCGGAGCGAGCGGGCAGGGCGGCTCGTGCTCCCAGTGGCCGCAGAGCTCCGTGGTGATCGCGCCACCCGGCGCGGCGATGTCGGCGTCGGGCGCGAGGACCAGCACGGCTTCGTGGGCATAGGCGCGCCTCATGTCGCCAGTCTCGCGCCTGGTGCCGGTCCGCCGCTACGGGCACGGCACGCAGTGACCCGCCAGGAGGGTCCTGAACAACTCCGGCCGTAGCGAAGCTGAGCCGGTGATCGCCAGCAGTGGTGCCAGAGATGCGCCACGGACCCTGTGGCACCACTCTTTGCCGGTCGTGCGGGGCTGGCTCGCGTGCCGACCAAGGCGACTTCGCAGACCTTCACCGCGGCGCCGACGCCGCCCGCGTGGGCGATCGCGGAACTCCCCGTGTCGGATCGGCGGACTCGCCGTGCGCAAACGCCGGACTCACCGGTGGCGGGGCGGGCGCGGGTTAGGCTCGCCGTGTGGGTCCTACCGTGGCGCGGTCGATCATCGATGGCGCGGCTCTCCACGGCGCCACCACCGTCTTCGGCCTTCCCGGAGTACACAACCTCGCCTTCTGGCAGGTCCATGAGCAGGCGCCGATGGTCGTGCGGCACGAGCAGGCGGCCGTCTACGCCGCAGACGGCTGGGCCCGCGCCACGGGACGGCTCGGCGCGGCGGTCGTCACGACCGGGCCGGGCGCGGCCAACGCCGTCGCCGCGTTCGGGGAGGCCGCCGCGGCCCGTTCGCCCGTGCTGCTCGTGGCGTCGGAGATCCCGCAGGCGCTCCGACGGGAGGGCAGGCTGCGGGGGGTGCTGCACGAGTCGCGCGACCAGGCCGCCCTGTTCGCCCCCCTGGCCAAGGCCACGTTCACCCCACGCACCGCCACCGAAGTCGCATCAGCCATCGACGCCGCGACCGCCACCGCGATGCTGCACCCGCGCGGTCCCGTCTACATGGACGTCCCCGCCGATGTGCTGGGCCACGACGCCGTCGCGCTATCCCGGACCGACGAGGCGTCTTGGTTCGAACTCCTGCCCGACGACGCAGATCTCGACGCCGCCGCCGCGGTCCTCGACGGCGCGCGGGTCGTGATCTGGGCGGGCACGGGCTCCGTCGACGCCGAACCGTCGTTGGCCGTGCTGGCGCAGCACCTGGGCGCCCCGGTGGTCACGAGCTTCGGCGGGCGCGGTGTGCCGCCGACGGCGCACCCCGCCGCCGTTGGTCTGCCGCCGCACGAGCCGGAAGTGGCTGATCTGATCGGGAGCGCCGACGTGCTCCTCGCCGTCGGCGGCGACCTCGACGGCATGAACACCCGCAACTGGACCATGCCCCGCCCGCCCCGGTTGGTCACGCTCGACCAGACGCCGCCGCGCGACGCCCCGGAATGGCCGCCCGACGCCGCAGTGGCCGGACAGCTCGGCGAGGCGTTGCGCGGCCTGCGTGACCGCCTGCCCACCCGGCAGGCGTGGGGGCCCGAGGGCATGCGGGAGCGCGTGCACGCCCGACTCGCTGCCGATCCGGCGACGGCCGAGGCGATGACGCTCGTCCATGCGGTCGAGGCCGCGCGCACCGCGCACACGGTGCTGGTGTGCGATATGGCGGTCGCGGGCTACTGGGTGGGCGGGTACGCGAGCGCGCCCGCCCCGCGCAAGCTGGCCTACCCCGTCGGCTGGGGCACGCTCGGGTTCGGCCTGCCCGCCGCGATCGGACCAGCCGCCGCGGGTCATCCGGTGATCGCGGTCTGCGGCGATGGTGGGCTCGCGATGGCGCTGGGCGAGCTCGCCACCCTGGTGCAGCAGCGCCTGCCGGTCACCGTGCTCGTCGTCGACGACGGCGGCTACGGCATGCTCCGCTACGACCAGGCGCGCAGCGGAGACCCAACGGTCGGGGTCGACCTCCTGACGCCCGACTTCGTCGGCCTCGCCGCGGCCTTCCGGCTCCCCGCCACGGGCGTACGGTCGGTGCGGGATGGCCTGGCCGAGGCACTCGCCAAAGGTGTGGCCTCCGGTGGGCCGAACCTCGTGCACGTCGGCGCCCGGCTGACCCCGCCCCGCACCACGTCTCCGCGCTGGCACGAGGCCTGACTACCGGCGTCACTCACAAGTCAGATCCACGCAATGCTTAGTGACACAGATCACATAGTGCTGCGACGCATCGCGATATATCGTGATGGCACACGAGCTACTCCAGTCTATCGAACTCTGGGGGCTCACGACAAAGGAGACATCAGATGACTGACACCAACCCCGCATGGGGACCCCGTTTCGGTCCACGTCCTGGCCAGTGGCGCAGGCATGGACACCGGCCGCCGTTCGGCCCTGGCGAGATGCACGCGACGGAAGGTCCGCCGCCGCCACCGCCGTTCGACGGCCCCGTCGACGACGAGCAGCCCGGCCCCCGCGGCCGTGGCAGGCGCGCACGCCGCGCAGGCCCGCCGTTCGGCCCAGGTTTCGGATCCGGCTTCGGCCCCGGCATGGGCCGCCGCTTCGGCGGACCACGCGGCCGTGGGCGGCGCACAGCGCGCGGTGACATCCGCGCCGCTGTGCTCGCGCTGGTCGCCGAGCAGCCCCGGCACGGCTACGAGATCATTCAGGAGATCGCCGAGCGCTCGGCGGGGGCATGGCGCCCCAGCCCTGGCTCGGTCTACCCCACGCTCTCGCAGCTCGAAGACGAGGGCCTGGTCCGCGTCGAGCAGTCCGAAGGCCGCAGGGTCGTCCACCTCACCGAGGAGGGCACCCGCTACGTCGAGGAGCATCGCGCCGAGCTGGACGCGGTCTGGGAGTCGGTCGGCCGGGACGCCGACGACGACGCCTCAGCGCTCGTCGAGCAGCTGGGCCAGCTGCACGCCGCGGCCCAGCAGGTGATCAGCGCGGGCACCCCCGCACAGATCACCGCGGCCACCGAGGCGCTCACCGAGGCACGCAAGACGATCTACAGGCTGCTCGCCGAGTAGGCCGTCCGCATCTCAGCAGGGTGACACTGCTGCGACCCAGTCGCAGCGGTGTCACCCTGCTGCATTTCCCGGACCCCATTTCCCGGAGCCTGCACTTCCCGGAGCACAGATGGCGAACCGTGCCGCCCGTTGCCCGAGCTGCGCATTGCCCGCCGTGGGCGAAGCGGTCGGCGTCGTCGTGCGGAGCGAGGTTCGGCGTCGAGGAGCGACTCAAGGTCGCGGACTAGGAACGCCTGCGCCGGGCGAGCACCTCCCGTAGCGGCGGTATCCGCACCCCCTCGGCGGCCAGCTTGCGCCGGGCTCTTCGCCGCGCCACCAGCACCCCCACCAGGGCGACCGCCCACACGACGTACTGCACACACCAGGCCACGCGGAACCCGGCCGGGGTGTAGCCGCCGGGTCCGAGCAGCACTCCGACCCCGAGCGCGACCAGCAACGACGCGACGAACCCGCCGATGTTGACGATCCCGACCGCCGTCCCCTGCCGGTGACCGGGGTTGAACGTCCGCGCGTAGTCGAACCCGATCATCGAGCCCGGCGCCCCGAAGGCGAGCACAACAACCAGCAGCGCGAGCAGCCAGCCCGGCGCGGGAGGCGGGACCGCAAGCACCGCCGTCCAGGCGGCAGCCGTCGCGATGATCACGGCGAGCACCAGCCACGAGCGGCGCAGCGGGTGGCGCGCGGTGAACTCGCCGAACAGCGGACCGGCCAAGATCCCGACAGCCACGAGCAGCGTCAGCATCGCGCTCGCCTCCGCCGCCGTGAAGCCCTGCCCGGCGACCAGATAGGGCACGCCCCACAGCAGAGCGAACACCATGCCGGAGAACTGCGTGCCCGTGTGCGTCCACAGGCCCAACCGGGTGCCGGGCTCCCGCCAGGAGCGCGCGAGCCCATCGAGCACCTCCCGCGGGGTGGGGGCGGGCGGCGGCGCGGGCGCTCCCGGCGGGCGGTTGCGGAGCACGGCGAACACCGCCACCGCGACCGCCAACCCGAGCGCCGCGGCACTCGTGAACGCCGTGGCCCATCCCCGCCCGTGCAGCAGCGCGGCGAGCGGGACGGCCGACAGGATCTGGCCGAGCTGCCCGATCAGGCCGGTGAGCTGCGTCATCAGCGGCACCTGCCGGGTCGGGAACCAGGCCCCGATCACGGAGAGCACGCTGATGAAGGTCAACGCGTCGCCCGCGCCCACGAGCACCCTGGCCGCGATCGCCAGCGGGAGCGCCGTCGCCACCGCGAGGAGCAGCTGGCCCGCCGCCATGATCAACGCGCCCGCCACCACCAGTACGCGCGCGCCGAAGCGGTCCAGGAGCACCCCGGCTGGCACCTGCAGGCTCGCGTAGACCAGCAGCTGCAGCACCACGAAGCCCGACAGTGCTGCGGGTGTGGCGTGGAAGCGGGCAGCGGCGTCCAGCCCGGCGACCCCGAGCGACGTGCGCTGCATGACCCCCACGACGTAGGCGATCAGGCCGACCGCCCAGATCGCCCACAGGCGGCTGCGGGACACGCGCGGCCCCGTCCATGATCCGCTCGCAAGCTCACTCATCGCGGGCCTAGTGTCTCGGAAAGGAACGACTTGCGGGCAGTCTTCGCGTGGCGATCGGAGTTGAGCGGTCGTCGTCGGCGAGTCGGCTGCTCCGGACGAGCCCCCGAAGACCGGCGTGGCCGGAGGCCATGACTCGATGGTGCCCCCCAAGTGTGGGTCGATTCGCTCGGAGACGGGATGCTGTACAGGCAGTCTCACGTTGCAGCTGCGAAAGGACGGAGGTGCGCGGTGCTGGAACCCGCCGAACTGTACGAGGTGACCGACGCTGACCTCCCGACGACGGGAGCGGTGCTGATCGTGGCGCTGGACGGGTTCGTGGACGCCGGGAACGCGGCCAGGCTGGCCGTCGAGGCGATTCGTGAGGGCCGAGACGCGCGCACGCTTGCGCGTTTCGACATCGACCAGCTCATCGACTACCGGTCTCGCCGACCGCCGCTTCGGTTCGACACCGACCACTGGGCCTCCTACTCCGCACCCGACCTGGACGTCCTCGCGCTCACCGACACGGCCGACACCGAGTTTCTGCTGCTCGCCGGACCCGAGCCGGACTCTCAGTGGGAGCGGTTCGCCGCTGCGGTCGGCCAACTGGTGCAGAAGTTCGGGGTGCGGCTGGTGGTCAACCTGACGGCGATCCCGATGGCGGTGCCCCACACCCGTCCCATCGGCGTCACCGTCCATGGCACCCGCCGGGAGCTCACGGAGGGCCACGAGGCGTGGTTCACCGCCGCGGACGTGCCAGGCAGCGCCGTCGGGTTGATGGAGCTGCGGATGGGTGAGGGGGGCCACGACGCGATGGGCTTCGCCGTGCACGTGCCGCACTACCTCGCGCGGGCGGAGTACCCGCAGGCGGCGCGGGTGCTCGTCGACCACATCGGGATGGCGGCCGGGCTCTACCTGTCCACCGAGACGCTGTCGGCGGCCGCCGAGCGCGCCGAGAAGGACATCAACGAGCAGGTGTCGGCTTCCGACGAGGTGCGCCAGGTCGTCGAGGCACTGGAACGCCAGTACGACGCGGTCACGGCTGGGCGCGCGTCCGGCATGTCCGACGAGCTGCCCAGCGCCGACGAGCTCGCGGCCGAGGTGGAGAAGTACCTGGCGGGCCACGACGGCGAGGAGTAGCCGTGCGCGGAAACGGTCGCTGGAGCGACCGTTTCCGCGCACGAGCTACCGTGCCACCCCGTGACCGACCTGCTCCCCGGCACCAGCCGGACCCTGCTCGCCCGCACGGCCCGCGCTCAAGCGTGACGGCCGGGTGCCGTCGCTGGTCGCGGGCGTCATCCGAGACTCGGGCCTGGCGTGGTCGACGGGGCGCGGCGCCGTCGCGGACCCGCACGACGACGTCCTGTACCGGCTCGGGTCGATCACCAAGACGGTCACGGCGATCACCGTGTTGCGCCTGCGTGACGCGGGCGACGTCGACCTCGACGACCCCCTGGAGCGGCACCTGCCCGGCACGCCACTCGGGGACCGGACGCTCGGCCAGCTGATGGCCCACCTGGGCGGCGCCGGTGCGAGAGCCCTGGCGAGTGGTGGGAGCGCACGCCGGGCACGACCCTGGCCGGGCTCGCGCTGACCGGCGCCGACGTCGTCCTGCCCGCCGCACAGCGCTTCCACTACTCCAACCTGGGGTTCGGGCTGCTCGGCGAGCTCGTCGCCCGGGCGAGGGGCCGGGCGTGGACCGAGGTTGCGCACGACGAGGTGCTGCTGCCGCTGGAGATGACGCGCACGACGCCCCGCCCGTCGGGGGCCGCGGCCGCGGGCACCGCCGTGCATCCCTGGGCCGACGTCGTCCTCACCGAACCCGAGCACGACGCGGGGGCGATGGCCCCGGCCGGGCAGCTCTGGTCGACAGCCGCCGACCTCGCCCGGCTCGGCGCGTTCCTGCTCGGCGACACCGGCGATGTGCTCTCCCCCGCCACCGTCGAGGAGATGACGGTGCCCGCGGGGATCGACGCGGCCGACCCCGGCTGGTCGTCCTACGGGCTCGGGGTGCAGATCCAGCGCCGCGACGGGGTCACGCTGGTCGGGCACGGCGGCTCCATGCCGGGGTTCCTCGCGGGCCTCTGGGTCGACCGCGACGAGGCCGCGGGCGCGCTCGTATTGGCCAACACGACCGCGGGCCTGGACAACACGCTCCCCGCGGGGCTGCTGGCCGACCTGCGCGCCGCGGAGCCGCGCATCGTCGACGCGTGGCGACCATCCGTATCGCCGGTACCGATGGAGCTGCTCGGACCGTGGTTCTGGGGGCCTTCCCCCTACGTCCTGCGCGCGATCCCCGGCGGGATGCTGCACCTGGGCGGGCTCGGACGGCCGGGGCGCGCGTCCCGGTTCCGGCCTCTCCCCGACAGCACCTGGGTCGGCCTGGACGGCTACTTCGCCGGGGAGACCCTGCGCCTGGACCCAAAGGCCCTCAACCTGGCGACCTTCGTCTTCACCCGCACACCGTACGACCCGGACGCGCCCGTCCCCGGCGGCGTCGATGCGGCGGGGTGGCGGCCCTGAGCGGTCAGCAGGCACCGGGCACGTCGTCGCCGTCACGCAGGCACCGGACACGTCGTCGCCACGGCGCGCGGCACCGTGAAGGGGGTGAGCGGCACGGGTTGGCGCATCGGCTGAGCTGTCAGGCATCCCCGGGCATGAGCGGGCCCCGCAAGAACCGCACGCTCGACTCGCAGGCCACAGTGATCGCCGCATGTGGTACCAAGAGTGCAGCGCTGCGCCGCCGACACCATTCTCGACGATCATGGCCCGGCTGCGGGCTTCCAGGGGACGGTGATCGCCAAAATTGTGACATAACGGCCACATATGGCCCTCATGTCACACAACCGGCGATCAACGCTCGGCAGCCACCACCGAGAACCCCGCTACGACCGGCCCCCGAGATCAAGACCATCAGACGCGCCGTTCCTGCCCATTAAGTAACCGGCGTTGAGCTCGGCCTCCTGCGACGACACCACGCCCTCTGCGAGGTGCCCCGGCCCGTCCGGGCCCAGCCGCAGCCCGGGCCAGCTCGCGCCCCGTCCGGGCCCAGCCGCAGCCCCGGCCCCGGCCAGCTCGGGCCCCGTCCGGCCGCAGCCGCGGCCCCGTTCCGCCCCGGCCCGGGCCCCGTTCCGTTCCGCCCCGGCCCGACCCCGTTCCGTTCCGTCCGACCCCGTTCCGTCCCCGGCCCGACCCCGTTCCGTTCCGTCCGTTCCGGCCCGACCCCGTTCCGTTCCGCCCCGGCCCGGCCCCGTTCCGTTCCGTTCCGTTCCGTCCCGCCCGGGCCCCGTTCCGCCCCGGCCCGACCCGTCCGGGCCCGGCCAGCTCGGGCCCCGTCCGGCCGCAGCCCCGTTCCGGCCCGACCGGGCCCGTCCGGCCCGACCCGGCCCGTCCGGGCCCGGCCCGGCCCTAGATCGTCAGGATGATCTTGCCCAGCACTCGGCGCTCGTCGATTTGGGCCAGCCCCTCCGCCGCCTTGTCCAGCGGGAAGCGGCCGCCGATCGGCGGGTCGAGCGCTTCCGTGCGCAGGTGGGGCACGAGCTCGCTCCATTGGCTTGCCGCGTAGCCCGCCCTGCCAATGACGAACGCGCCCCAGCCGACGCCGACGACGTCGATGTTGTTGAGCAGCAGTCGGTTGACCTTCACCGTGGGGATGTCGCCCGCGGTGAACCCGATCACCAGCAGCTTGCCCTCAGGGCGCAGGCTGCGCAGGGAGTCGGTGAAGCGGTCGCCGCCGACCGGGTCCACCACCAGGTCCACCCCGCCGAGCTGCTTCACCTGATCACGGAAGCCGTCGACAGGCACGGTGTGCGCAGCGCCCGCCGCGCGGGCGACCTCGGCCTTCACGTCGCTGGACACCACCGCGATCACCGTCGCCCCGAGTGCGGTGGCCAGCTGTACGCAGGCGGTGCCGACGCCGCCCGCCGCGCCGTGGACGAGCACCGTCTGCCCCGCAAGCAGATGCCCGCGCTGAAGGAGCGCGAAGTGCGCTGTGAGGTAGTTCATGGGCAGCCCGGCGCCCGCCTCGAACCCGACGTTGTCCGGCAGCGGAAAGACGTAGTCCGACGGTGCGGCGACCACCTCGGCAAACGCCCCCGCCGACGTGAAGGCGACGACCCGGTCACCGGCCCGCAGCGCGGATCCGTCCGGCGCCTCGCGCACCACGCCCGCTACCTCGGAGCCGAGCGTGAAGGGCAGCTCGGGCCGGTACTGGTAGAGGCCCTTCGTCTGCAGGACGTCCGGGAAGTTCACCCCGGCCGCGTGGACGTCCACGAGCACCTGGTCAGGGCCGCGCACCGGCTCCGGCACGTCGCGCACCTCGACCGCAGCGGGCCCGTCCAACCGCACAACCTGCACCGCACGCACGTCTTCTCCCTCCGGCCCCGCCGACGCGATCGACTCCTGGCGGGACCGCGAGCGCCTACCATTCACCGCGACCACCCGACGGGCGACCCCCGGTCGGCGTGGACACCCGGCAGCCGGCAGGGTACCCCGGTGCAACTCGTGTTCGGCCCCGACGATCTCGACGCGTATGCGGTCGTCCGGGACCGGCTGCGGCTGCATATCGTGGCGTGGGCCCGCAGGCGGGGCATGCAGGTCGAGCCGTCGCTGGTCGCGGCCGCGCTGGATCACAAGCACAGCGTCGACGGGCGACTGGGCCACTGGACGCGCACCCACGTCGCGGACGCGCTGGCGGTGTGGTTCCCCCGCACGGTCGCGCTTCTGGAGGAGGACCGCGACGCGGTCCCCGCCGCGCTGCACGCACTGATCGGGTTCCTCGCCGAGCGCGACTGGCTTGACTCCCGTTCCGACTCCCAGCCGGAGCTGCACGCGCAGGTCGGCGACTCCACCCCGGCCCTGCACGACGCGTTGGACGACGAGCGCAACCATGACCTCGGCACGTTCTGGGCCGTGCAGATGCTGCGCCACAGCGTGCCGACGGCGGACCCGACGGCGGTCTCCCGATTCCTCCAACAGGTGCGCGCGGGCGAGCTGGAGATCGACCGCGCCGCGCTGCGCGACATCACCCACCGCGAGGTGGGCGCCACTGCGGAGCCACTGCAGCGCCCGCTGCCTCCGGTGCTGCTGCCGGGAGCCGCGGCGATGCTCGCCGCAGCCGACTCGTCGATCGCGCTCAGCCGCCTGCGCGCCCTCACCAGGTGGGTGCGCGCCGGTCGTGCACTGACCCGCGACGGACGGCTGCAGCTCGGCGATGCCCGCGCCCTCGCCGAAGCGCTGGACCTCGACCACTTCTCCCGCGAGCGGGCCCGCTCGGGCGACGAGCTCCCGGAGATCACGCTGCTGCTCAGCTGGGCGCGTCAGGCGCGGTTCGTGCGGGTCGTGCGCGGGCGGCTGGTGCAGGTCAAGAGCTCCGCCCCGCTGCTGTCGCGGCCCATCGAGATGTGGCGGCGGACGTTCGAGGCCGTCGGCGGGATCGGCGAGCACTTCGGGGGATCGAACGTGTTCGGGGCGCCCTCACTGTTCGGGATGGGCCTGGGCGAGGCGTATCCGATGCTGCTGAACCAGCTGTACGCCGCAGGCGGAGACCCGATACCGGTCGAGCGGTTCCACCGCACCGTGCGCGAGGCCGTCAACGCCCGGATGGGCTGCGTCGTCGACGACCTCGCGGGCGACGTCGAGCAGCGCCTGTGGCGTCGCGACGTCACCGCGCTCCTCGACGCGCTCGAGCTGCTCGGCGCCGTGCACCTCGCGGAGAGCAGCGCCTACGAGGGGAACGGCGAGGACCACCAGGCGCTCATTGAGCTCGCGGGCCGCGACGATCCCGATCCCACGCTGGTCGGGCTCACACCGCTCGGGCTGTGGGCGGTGCGGGAGATGCTCATCGAGTCCGGGGTGCACGCCCCTCTGGTCGGCGAGCTGGCCGCAGAGGACATCGAGTTCGTCTGTGTGCGGTGCGCGAACCTGGGCCGCGAGGTCGCCGAGGCCGAGCTGGTGGCCTGGGTGGCGGCCCGTCCGCGGCGCACCGCCGCGCACGAGGTGTTGCGCTACCTGCAGCGCGCCGAGGACCTCAGGCACCGCGAACTCGCCCTGTACGCGCTGGCCCTGACCGGCTCGGGCGCGCCCACGCGCGATGGCCCGCGGCCCCGCCGAGCCGGGCACCGCCCCGCGGCGACCCACCCGCCCGTCGAATGCGACGCGCGCACCCGACGGCGCTGACCCGTCTCATCACTTCTGACGAACCTCGCTCTCGCACGGCAACGATTCACGCCCTTCCGTCGATTGACCTCACGGGAGGCCAATGCGGCCGAACAGAACTCCGCTGTGGTCGGGAGTCCGTGCCTGGAGGTCCGACGACGGCGGAACGCGAGACGCTCGTGCGCGGAAGGCGTTGCCCCCGCAACGCCTTCCGTGCACGAGCGGCGTCGGCTGCGAAATGCCTGCCCGCCCGAACGCAGGCCGTCCAGACGCCGACGGCGGACCTCAGCCGCCCAGCGTCGCTGTCACCAGCTCCTGCGCCTCTTGCTGGATCCGCGCGAGGTGCTCAGGCCCGCGGAAGCTCTCCGCGTACACCTTGTAGACGTCCTCGGTGCCCGACGGGCGCGCGGCGAACCACCCGCCGTCGGTCACGACCTTGAGCCCACCCAGCGCGGCCTTGTTGCCCGGCGCTTCGGTCAGCCGCGCGATGATCGGGTCCCCGGCCAGCTCCGACGCCTGCACGTCACTCGCCGAGAGCTTGCCGAGCTTCGCCTTCGCCTCCGGCGTGGTCGCGACGTCGATCCGTGCGTAGGCGGGCGCGCCGAACCGCTTCGTCAGCTCCGCGTAGCGCTGTGAGGGCGACGAGCCCGTCACCGCCAGGATCTCCGACGCCAGCAGCGCCAGGATGATGCCGTCCTTGTCGGTGCTCCACACCCCGCCGTCGCGGCGCAGGAACGACGCCCCGGCGCTCTCCTCACCGCCGAAGCCCAGCGATCCGTCGATCAGGCCCGGCACGAACCACTTGAACCCGACCGGCGTCTCGACGAGCGTGCGGCCCAGGTCGGCGGCCACCCGGTCGATCATCGACGAGCTGACGGCCGTCTTGCCGATCCCGGCCGTTGGGGACCACCCGGGCCGGTTGGCGAACAGGTAGCCGATCGCGACAGCGAGGAAGTGGTTGGGGTTCATCAACCCGGCGTCGGAGGTGACGATGCCGTGCCGGTCGGAGTCGGCGTCGTTGCCGGTGGAGATCGGGTACTTGTCCTTCGACGCCACCAGAGAGGCCATCGCGTACGGCGACGAGCAGTCCATCCGGATCTTGCCGTCCCAGTCGAGCGTCATGAACGCGAACTGGGGGTCGACGACCGGGTTGACGACCGTCAAGTCGAGCTTGTGGCGCTCGGCGATCGCGCCCCAGTACGCCACGCTCGCTCCGCCGAGCGGGTCGGCTCCGATCCGCACGCCCGCCGAGCGGATCGCGTCGAGATCGACGACGCTGGGCAGGTCGTTGACGTACTCGCCGAGGAAGTCGAAGCGGCCGAGCGCATTCCGGTCGAGCGAGTGCCGCCGCACCCCGTCGAGCTTCGCCCCGAGGAGTTCGTTGGCGCGGTTCGCGATCCAGCTGGTGGCGTCGGTGTCCGCGGGCCCGCCGTGGGGAGGGTTGTACTTGAACCCGCCGTCGCGCGGCGGGTTGTGCGACGGGGTGATGACCACGCCGTCGGCCAGACCGTCGGTGCGGCCCCGGTTGGCGCCGATGATCGCCGTCGAGACGGCGGGGGTAGGGGTGTAGCCGTCTTCGGCGTCGACGAGCACGTGCACGTCGTTGGCGAGGAACACCTCGCACGCGGTGACCCACGCGGGCTCGGACAGCGCATGGGTGTCGCGGCCGACGAACAGCGGACCCGTGATGGCTTGCGCGGCCCGGTACTCGACGATGGCCTGGCTGGTGGCCGCGATGTGGTCGTCGTTGAACGTCGTGGCCAGCGACGTGCCGCGATGCCCCGACGTGCCGAACGCGACCCGCTCCCCCGGATCGGCGGGATCGGGATGCCGATCGTGGTAGGCCGCGAGCAGGGCGTCGACGTCGACGAGGTCCTCGGGCTGGGCGGGCTGACCTGCGCGGGGGTGGTTCGGCATGCGCGACAGCCTGCCACCCCTGAGGCCGCGACGGGACTGTCGGTCACCGGCTCCGCGCGGCGTGGCGAAGGTCATCGCGAATCCACAGCTCAATCCCAGGCTCGGCGCGGACCCTGAAGTTCAGGAGAAGGACATTCGGAGGCCTGCCATGCGCACCGCACGCCCGTCCACCGGCTCGGCCAGCGATCGGGGGCGCCGACGACACAACGCCGACGCGCTCGCGGTCAGGGCGCGCAAGGGCGGGCTCGGGGTCGCGGTGGCGGACGGGATCGGCGACACCCCGGCCGCCGTCGAGGCCGCGCACTCCGCCGCGAACGCCGCGGCCCACGTCGCCGCCGAGGGCACCGCGCTCGACGCGCTGCTCGCCGCGCGGCAGGCGCTCACCGGGCGCGGGGACGCCGTGCTCGTCGTGGCGGCCCTCCGCCCCGGGCAAGGCGAGATCGCGTGGGTCGGGGACTGTCGCGCCTACCTCTTCGACGGCGAACAGACCCACCAGCTGACCTCCGACCAGACCATGGCCGCCGCGGTGCGCGAGGCGGGCGCCACCCCTCCGCCGCGGTGGGAGCACGTGGTCACCCAGAGCGTCCGCAGCGCGTCCGAGTCGACGGTGGGGCGGGTCACCGTTCCGAACGGCATCGGCAGGCTCGCGCTCGTCACCGACGGGGTGCACCGCGAGCTGTCCGCGCGAGACATCGCCGCGATCCTCGCGCACGCCCCCGACCCGGCCACCGCCGCGCGGGAGCTCACCGACTTCGCGCTCCTCGCGGGGGGCGACAACGCGAGCGCCACGGTCATCGACGTCCCCCTGGTGCCCGTGCTGCCCGCCGAGCGCACCGACCCCGGCCCCACCTTCCCGGCGGTGCACAGCCGGCTGGAGTCCGCATAGCCCGCCCGGCTCTGCCCAACGCGTCGTCAAGATCGCCGCGAGTCGCACGCTACAAAGGTCCGCGCATCCATTTCGTGCGTCTCGTCACGATCTTCCCGCTCCACGGCAGCGCGCGGACGCCGTCCGGGATCACAGCAGGGTGACACCGCTGCAACCCAGTCGCAGCAGGGTGACACCGCTGCAACCCAGTCACAGCAGGGTGACACCGCTGCAACCCAGTCGCAGCAGGGTGACACCGCTGCAACCCAGTCGCAGCAGGGTGGCCCTGCTCCAATGCACGCGTCCGCCCGCACCCCGCCCCTGCAATCCCCCACCCCCGTTATCCGAGGCGCGACGGGCTACCACGATCTCGCCCCGTCGCCGAACCGCTCACGGTGGGTGATCATCAGGACCACCCGTCGGAACTGTCGGTGGGTGCCCCTAACGTGGCCGGCGTGACCTCTCCAACCCACACCCCGACACCCACCCCGGCCGCGGCACCGGTCGAGGAGCACTCGGCATGACCACGACGGGCGTGCATGTGCACCGGGCGGAGCGGGCCGACGTGCTCGCTGACGCTCTGGCCTGCGTGCTCGCCCGGCCCCTCGCCGATCCGTTCGCCACGGAGATCGTCGCCGTCCCGGCGAAGGGGGTTGAGCGGTGGCTGGCCCAGCGGCTGTCGCACCGGCTCGGAGCGCATGCGGGCGACGGGATCTGCGCCGGGGTGGCATTCCGCTCGCCCGCCGTGATCGTGGCCGAGGCGGTCGCCGCTACCCTCCCTGAGGGGAGCGCGCAGGAGGACCCGTGGCGGCCGGAACGGGCGGTGTGGCCGCTGTTGGAGGTGCTCGACGAGGCGGTCGACGAGCCGTGGTGCGCACCGCTGCGCGCGCATCGGAGCCGACGACACGCGTTGGCGCGGCGGGTGGCCGAGCTGTTCTGCACCTACGCCATCCACCGCCCCGAGCTTCTGCGGGAATGGGCTGCGGGTCGCGGCGAGGTCGATCCCGATCTCGCGTGGCAGCCCGAGCTGTGGCGGCGGCTGCGGGCACGCATCGGCACCCCTGACCCGGCCGACCGGGTCGAGGCGGCGTGTGCTGCCCTGCGCGCGGATCCCGGCGCGGTCGCGCTCCCGGCGCGGCTGTCGCTGTTCGGGCCCACGCGGCTCGCCGCCCAGGAGCTGACCGTGCTCGGCGCGCTGGCCGAGCACCGTGAGGTCCACCTCTGGCTGCCCCACCCCTCCCCTGCGCTCTGGGCGCAGGTGCGGCCCTGCGGCGTGCCGCCGCGTGACGCCGACCCGAGCGCCGCCGCGGCCGCGCACCCCCTGCTGTCCTCGCTCGGCCGCGACGTGCGCGAGATGCAGGTGCGGCTCGCCGCGGCGCTGCCCGACGCACGCCACCAGCACCATCCGCGCCCCGATCCTCCCGCGACGCTGCTGGGCAGGCTGCAGCGCGAGCTGCGCGACGACCGGCCGCCCGATGGCACGTTCGTCCCTGCGGCCGCCGACAGAAGCGTGCAGGTGCACGCCTGCCACGGGCCGGACCGCCAGGTCGAGGTGCTGCGCGAGGTCGTACTCGGGCTGCTCGAAGCCGACCCGACGCTCGAACCGCGCGATGTCCTCGTCATGTGCCCCGACATCGAGACGTTCGCTCCCCTGATCTCGGCGAGCTTCGGGCCGGGCTACCATCCCGCACACGAGCTGCCGGTCCGGTTGGCCGATCGCGCGCTGCGCCAGGTCAACCCCCTGCTCGACGTCGTCGCCCGCCTGCTGGAGCTGGTCGACGCCCGGCTCACCGCGTCACAGGTGCTCGATCTGCTCGCCAGCGATCCGGTGCGCAGGCGCTTCGGGCTCGACGACGGCGATCTCGAGCGGCTGCGCGAGCTCGCCGTCGGCTCCGGTGTGCGGTGGGGTCTCGACGCCGCCGCTCGGCGGCCGTACAGACTCGAGTCGTTCGGCCAGAACACCTGGGCGACGGGGCTGGACCGGCTGCTGTTGGGCGTGGCGATGTCGGGCGACGAGCACACGTGGCTCGGCACCGCCCTGCCCGCTTCGGTCGAGCCGGGCGACACCGCCCGGCTCGGGCGGCTGGCCGAGTTCGTCGAGCGGCTGGGGGGCGTGCTCGCGCAGCTGTCCGGGGAGCGGCCGCTGGTGCAGTGGGCGGCGGCGCTCGCGACCGGGCTCGATCTGCTCACCTCCACGTCCACCGCCGACGCCTGGCAGGGGGACCAGGCCAGGGCCGAGCTCGTCGAGGTGGCGCACGTCGCGGGCCCGCACGCCGCCTCGGTGCCGCTCGGCCTCGCCGACGTGCGGAGCCTCCTGGCCGAACGGCTGCGCGGACGGCCGACCCGCGCGGGCTTCCGGACGGGCACGCTCACCGTCGCCACGCTCGTGCCGATGCGCTCGGTGCCGCACCGCGTCGTCTGCTTGCTCGGCCTCGACGAGGGGGTGTTCCCCCGCGCGGGAGCGGTCGACGGGGACGACGTGCTCGCCCGCCGTCCGCTGGTCGGAGAGCGCGATGTGCGCAGCGAGGACCGCCAGCTCCTTCTCGACGCCATCATGGCCGCCACCGAGACGCTGGTCGTCGTCCACTCGGGGGCCGACGAGCGCACCGGGCTGCGCCGCCCGCCCGCCGTTCCGCTCGGTGAGCTGATCGACGCCGTGGCAGCCACCGCGCCCGGCGCCGCGATCGTCGTGCGGCATCCGCTGCAGCCGTTCGACGCGCGCAACTTCGCCGCGCGCGCCCCGTTCAGCTTCGACCGCGCCGAGCTGGCCGGGGCTCGAGCGGCGGGGGCACCCCGCTCGGCACCGCCGCCGTTCCTGTCCGCGCCGCTCCCCCCGCCTCCGCCGCGCGCCGTGGCGCTCGACGAGCTGGTGTCCTTCCTGGAGCAGCCCGTCAAGGGGTTCCTCACCCAGCGGGTGGGGCTGTCGCTGTACGCGGGCGACGAGGCTCCGGCCGACGCGCTGCCCGTCGCGCCCGACGGGCTGGCCACCTGGGCCATCGGCCATCGGCTGCTGGCCGACCGGCTCGCGGGCCGCGAGCTGGACCGCTGTCGGCAGGCCGAGTGGCGCCGTGGCGAACTGCCCCCGGGCGCGCTGGGCGATGCGCTGCTCGCCCGCATCCTCGACGACGTCGAGCCGCTCGTCGCGGCCTCGACCGAGTACCACGCGGGCGAGCCGACCGACCGGGACGTCGACGTCGAGCTGCCCGACGGCTGGCGCGTCGTCGGCACCGTCGGCGGCCTGCACGGGTCCACGATGCTGCGGGTCGAGTACTCCCGGCTCACACCGAAGCAGCGGATCCGTTCGTGGGTACGGCTGGTCGCGCTCACCGCGGCCACCGGGGAACGGTGGCGCGCGGTGACGATCGGCCGGGGTGAGCGGGTCGGCATCGCGCGGTCCACCGTCGGGCCGCTGGACCGCGATCATGCGGTCGCGATGTTGGCGGAGCTGGTGGCGATGCGCGCAAGGGGGCTGTGCGCGCCGCTGCCACTGTCCGCATTGACCGGCCACGCCTACGCCCGCGTCCGACAGGGTGGGGCAGGGCCGTCCGACGCGCTCGAGGAAGCCGCGCGGGCCTGGACGAACGGGGCGGGGGCCGAGCGCGCCGACGCCGCCCACGAGCGGGTGTGGGGCCCGGCGGCGCCTGCCACGGTGCTCACCGCCGAGCCGGGGCCGCCGGGCGGCGAGCCCACCCGGTTCGGCACTCTGGCGCTCCGCCTGTGGCGTCCGCTGCTGCGGGCGGAGGATGTGGTGCGGCGGTGAGAACGAGATGACGGCCGTCCTCGCGCCCGCCGCGTTCGACGTGTGCGGCGCGCTGCCCACCGGCACCACCGTGCTGGAGGCCAGCGCGGGCACCGGGAAGACGTTCACGATCGCCGCGTTGGCGGCCCGCTACGTCGCCGAAGGTGTCGCGACGCTGCCAGAGCTGATGCTCGTGACGTTCGGCCGCGAGGCCACCACGGAGCTGCGCGAACGGGTCCGGGCCCGGCTGCTGTCGACCCACGAGGCCCTGGCCGATCCGGCTGCGGCCCGTGCGGGCACCGACCCGGTGCACGCGCTGCTCGCCGATGCCGCCCCCCACGATGTCGCGCGGCGCAGAGCACGGCTCACCCGCGCGCTGGCCACGTTCGACGCCGCCACGATCGCCACCACCCATCAGTTCTGCCGCCAGATGCTCGCCGGTCTCGGGGTGGCGGGCGACGCCGATCCTGATGCCGTGTTCGTCGAGTCGATCGAGGACATGCTCACCGAGGTCGTCGACGACTTCTACGTGCGCAAGTACGGCGACCGCGCCGCCGGGCCGCCCCCGTTCGGCCGGGCGGAGGCGCTGGGGCTGGCCCGTGCCGCGGTGTACGACGAGCAGGCCGGGCTGGAGCCGCGCGCTGCCGAGCCCGGCTCGGTCGCGGCCACCCGCTTCCGCTTCGCCGCTGCCGTGCGCGCGGAGGTCGCGCGACGCAAACGCGAGCGGCGCATTTACACCTACGACGACATGCTCACCCGCCTCGACTCGGCGCTCGCAGGCTCCCCCGCCGCTGCCGAGCGGCTGCGCGCGCGCTACCGGGTGGTGCTGGTCGACGAGTTCCAGGACACCGATCCTGTCCAGTGGTCGATCCTGCGCCGCACCTTCCACGGGCACATCACCCTCGTGCTGATCGGCGACCCGAAGCAGGCCATCTACGCGTTCCGCGGGGCCGATGTCGTCACCTACCTCGACGCCACCCGGGCCGCCGACCACCACGCGACGCTCGGGGTCAACCACCGCAGCGACGCGCCGCTGCTCGACGCGCTGCACACGGTGTTCGGGGGCGCCGCGCTCGGCGACGAGCGGATCGTCGTCCATCCCGTCGACGCCGCGTGGAGCGGTCGCCGCCTGGTCGGGGCGCCCGCGGACACGCCGGTGCGGGTACGGGTCGCCGCGCGGGTGGGGCTGCCGACGCCGCCGCGGCGCGATCTCGCGATCGTCGGGCCCGCGCGGGAGCACGTCGCCCGCGACCTGTCCGCCGATGTGGCCGCCCTGCTCAACAGCCCCGCCACCATCGAGGGCCAACCGGTGCGCCCCGGCGACGTCGCGGTGCTGGTGCGCACCAACGACCAGGGTGCGATGGTGCGCGCGGCCCTCGCGGTGGTCGGTGTGCCCGCCGTGGTCACCGGCACGGCGAGTGTCTTCGGCGCTCCCGTCGCGCGCGATTGGCTCACGCTGCTGGAAGCGCTGGAGCAGCCGCGGCTGGCCCGACTGCGCGCCACAGCGCTCACCGGCTTCCTCGGGCACACGGTCGAGCAGCTGTGCGGGCCCGATGCCGACTCCCTGCTCGACGGGATCGGCGCGACGATCCGCGGCTGGGCGGCTGTGCTGCACGAGCGGGGGGTCGCGGCGCTGCTCGAGGCCGTCACCACCGACACGGCGCTGCCCGCGCGGCTGCTCGCGCGCACCGACGGCGAACGCTGGCTCACCGATCTGCGGCACGTGGCGCAGGCGCTGCACGCGGCCGCCGTCGACGGGCACCTCGGGCCCGGCGCGCTGGTCGAGTGGCTGCGCAGGCGGATCGAGGAGGCCGCCATCGACGTCGGCGCCGAACGCAGCCGACGCCTGGAGTCCGACGCCGCCGCGGTGCAGATCATCACGATCCACCGCAGCAAAGGGCTCGAGTTCCCGATCGTCTACGTGCCGTTCGGGTGGGACCGCAACGTCCGCGATCCCGAGGTGCCGCTTTTCCACGTGGACGGCCGCCGCGTGCGCGATGTCGGCGGGGAGAGCGGCGAGGGCTGGCGAGACCACTGCGCCGCCCACCGCGCCGAGGAGGCGGGCGAGGACCTCCGCCTCCTGTACGTGGCGCTCACGCGGGCGAAGTGTCAGGTCGTCACCTGGTGGGTGCCGTCAACCACCACCGCGACGTCACCGCTGCACCGCCTGCTCGTCGGCCGCCCTTCTGCTGGCACCGAGCCCGCGGCCACCTACCGCGTCCCGCCCGACCAGGCCGCTCTCGACGCGCTGCGGCTGCTCGCCTCGCCGGTGCTGTCGGTCGAGGAGATCCCGCCGCCGTTCGACGAGGAGATCGCCGCGCGGTACGTCCCGCCCTCGGCGCACCCAGGCGAGCTGGCCGCCGCGGAGCTCACCCGCACGCTGGACCGGCAGTGGCGGCGCAGCTCCTATTCCTCGCTCACGGCGGGCACGGGCCACCACGCAGGCGGCGTGACGAGCGAGCCGGAGGGCCCGGGCACCCATGACGAGCCCGATCCGGCCGACGACGAGGACACCGACATCGCCGTGATGCCCGGCGGCGCGGCCACGCCCGGCGGGTCGGGAATGCCATCGCCGATGGCCGACCTGCCCATGGGCACCGGATTCGGCACGCTCGTGCACGCCGTGCTGGAGGTCGCCGACCTCACCACGCCCGACCTGGCGGGCGAGCTCACCGCGCGGTGTGCCGAGCAGCTGGTCCACCACCCGCTCGCAGGCGTCGAACCGGCTGCGTTGGCCGCCGGGCTGCTGCCGGTCGCGCACACTCCGCTGGGGCCGATCGGCGGCGGGCTGCGGCTGGCCGACATCGCCCCGGCCCAGCGTCTGGCCGAGCTGGAGTTCGAGCTGCCGCTCGGCGGCGGCGACCGGCCCGTTCCCACCAGCGCGCTGCTGGGCGAGATCGCCCCGCTGCTGCGGGCGCATCTGACGGCCGACGACCCACTGGTGGGCTATCCCGAGCTGTTGGTGTCCCCCGCGCTCGCGCAGCAGCCGCTGCGCGGCTACCTCACCGGCAGCATCGACGCCGTCCTGCGGCTGCCGGGGCCCCGCTTCGTCGTCGTGGACTACAAGACCAACTGGCTCGGGCCGACCACTCCGGAGGGGCGCGAGCCGCTCACCGCCGAGCACTACACCCCGGCCCGGCTGCGCACCGCGATGCTCGACGCGCACTACCCCCTGCAGGCGCTGCTCTACGGCGTCGCGCTGCACCGGTTCCTGCGCTGGCGGCTGCCCGGCTACAACCCGGAGCACCATCTCGGCGGATCGCTCTACCTGTTCGTGCGTGGCATGTGCGGCACCGACACCCCGGTGGTCGGCGGCACGCCATGCGGCGTGTTCGGCTGGGCGCCGCGTCCGGCCCTCACCGTCGCGCTGTCCGAGCTGCTCCACGGGGTGTCGGGTGATCACTGACGTCGGCGATCCGCGGCGCGCGCACGCCGCCACCGGCCTGCTGGCCGTGTTCAACGAAGCGGGCGTGCTCGACGCGGCCGACGTGCACGTCGCGGGCCGGGTCGGTCGCCTCGGCGGCGAGCGGCACGAGGAGGTGCTGCTCGCCGCGGCGCTCGCGGTGCGCGCCGTCCGGCTGGGGTCGGTGTGTGTCGACCTCGCCGCGGTGAGCCACACCGTCCTCGGCGAGGGCGACGAGCTGGTCGACGTCTCGACGCTGCCGTGGCCCCAGCCCGCGGCCTGGCTCGCCGCGTGCCGGGCAGGCCCCCTGGTCGCCGACGGCGGCGCGGCACCGGACGGAAGACCGCTGCGGCTGGTGGACGGCCTGCTCTACCTGGAGCGGTTCTGGCGCGAGGAGGAGCTGGTCCGCCGCTCACTGCTCGACCGCGCGGCCGCACCGCCGCCGGTCGTGGACCTCACCCGCCTGCGCGCGGGTCTGGCCGCGCACTTCCCCGACCCCGAGTCCGCCCATCAGAAGCTCGCGGCGGCGGTGGGTGTGCTGCGGCACGTCACAGTGCTGGCGGGCGGCCCGGGCACCGGCAAGACCACCACCGTCGCCCGGCTGCTCGCCTTGCTCGCCGAGCAGCCCGGCCCGCTGCCGCGCATCGCGCTGGCCGCGCCGACGGGTAAGGCCGCCGCCCGCCTGCAGGAAGCGGTGTCGACCGAGCTGCCTGCGGGCTCGGCCGCGCGCGTCGCCGACGCCGCCACCCTGCACCGGCTGCTGGGTTGGCGGCCCGGCGGGAGCTTCCGCTACGGGCGGGCCGAGCGACTGCCCTACGACGTCGTGGTGGTGGACGAGACGTCGATGGTCTCCCTGCCGATGATGGCGAGGCTGCTCGACGCCGTGCGTCCGCAGGCCAGGCTCGTGCTCGTCGGCGATCCCGATCAGCTCGCGTCCGTCGAGGCCGGGGCCGTGCTCGGCGACCTCGCGCGGGCGGGCGGGCGGCCAGAGCCCGCCCTCGACGCCCAGCTCGCCGCGCTCGGGCTGCCCACCGGCGTCGTCAACGGGGTGGTCACACTCGATCATGTCTGGCGTTTCGGGGGCGCGATCGCCGCGTTCGCGCGCGCGGTGCAGAAGGGCCACGCCGACGCCGCACTCGAACTGCTCAGCGAGGGTGCCACCGACCTGGAACTGGTCGCACCCGGCAATGTCGACGCCCTGCGCGCCGATGTCGTAGCGGCCGGGTCCGCGCTCGCGGAGGCCGCGTGGGCCGGACGAGCCGAGGAGGCCCTCGCCGCGCTCGAGCGCCATCGCGTGCTGTGCGCGCACCGGCGCGGCCCGTTCGGCGTCGCCCGCTGGAGCGCCGAGGTCGCGAGGTGGCTCGAGCCCGCCCGCGAGGGGGGGTGGGCCGGGCCGTGGCCGCCGGGGCGGTCGGTGCTGGTCACGGCCAACGACTACGACACCGGCCTCTTCAACGGCGACACCGGCGTCGTCGTGATGACACCGGACGGGCCGAGGGTGGCGTTCGCCCGCGGCGGCCCGCCGACGTTCCACCCGCCGTCCCGGCTGGGTGAGGTCGCGGGCGTGCAGGTGATGACCGTGCACCGCGCCCAGGGCAGCCAGGTGCGACGCGTCGGCGTTGTGCTGCCGCCGCCCGAGTCGCCCCTGCTCACCCGGGAGCTGCTCTACACGGCGGTCACCCGCGCCCGCGATCACGTGCGCATCGTGGGCACCCCGGAGGCGGTACGCGCCGCCGTCACCCGCCCTGTGGCGCGAGCGAGCGGGCTGCGCCACCGGTTGGGAGCTTCTGCGTGAAGGACCCGGCGCGTCCGGTCAGGAGCGGTGCACGCCGATGCCCCGCGTGGCGTCCCACTCGCCGGTGTCGGGCCGCTGGTGCGGGGCCGGACGCGGCGTGGGGCAGCGGGACGTGTGCACGTAGCTGTGGACCCACTCGATCGAGCCGTCGGGAAGGGCCCGGTCGATGTGCGCGTAGCGGACCACCGGCTCGTCCTCGGCGATCAGGGTGCAGCAGCGCTCACATAACATCATCATCTCGTCGTCTCCCACCTATCGGGCGGCTGGTCGACGGCGCTGTCGTACCTAAGTGTCCCTTGTCGACCGCTGGATGCCACGTGGTGTCGCCCACGCGGCATATGGGAGAAGGAGACGGCGGTCCGAGCACCTGATACGCCGGTCAGCGCGGCGGTGGACGAGCGCCCGGTAAGCGTGGTTCCGGGGGCCTGCCGCGGGGACTTGCGGGTCCGACGGGGGGTGCCCAATCAGCGTTGTCGAGAGGTCGTGCTGCTTGATCACGTGGTGGTCGCGACCCAGCGTAGCGAGCAACGAGCAGCCACGCCCTGCCGAGCGACGCCACGGGATGTTGGCCGGGCGCGACGTGAGCTGGGTCCACTCGAGATCGAACCCCACTGGTGTGCACCTCGCGCGCTGATCGGCCTCAGGCGCGCCGCGCCGGTGGATCCCCACACCGTCATGATCGCCGAAACTGGCGGTTTTCTTACGCAGACGCACGAAAACCGCCGTGCTCGGCGATCATCGAGTGAGCTAGGTGGGCGGGGCGTCCGCGTCGAGGCCGAGGTCGCGCTGGACCCAGGCCACGTCGTCCCATCGGCCGTGCTTCCACCCGATGCAGCGGTAGGTCCCGACGGGCTCGAAGCCCAGCGCCCGATGAAGCCCGACACTCGCCGCGTTCGGCAGGGTCATGCCCGCCACTGCCCTGCGGTATCCGCGCTGCAGAAGCCGTGGCAGCAGCACCTCATAGAGCGCCCGCCCGCCGCCCGAGCGCACCCGTCCCATCTCCAGGTAGACACTCACCTCGGAGGCGAACCGGTAGGCGGGTCGCCCGCTGAACGGCCCTGCGTAGGCGTATCCGGTGACCCGACCGCCGTCCTCGAGGACGAGCCAGGCGTGCCGCGCCGCCGCCGCATTGATGCCCCGCGCGAACTCGGCCGCGTCCGGTGGGTCGGTCTCGAACGTGACGGCGGTGTCGAGGACGTACGGGGCGTAGATCGCGGCACACGCCGCGTCGTCATCCGGTGTGGCGTCGCGAACTACCCTGACTATGGTCACCGACCGTAGGATATTCAAACGGGTGGTGACGGCCTCCCGCTCAGGACGTACGGACGAGACACCATGACGGTCAGCTGGTCTTCGGTCTTCCGAGGCTCTCCCCTCGGTGCGGCGGTGTTCGACGTGGCGTCGGACTACCGCTACACAGTCCTGGCGTGGGCGTCGATCCAGGACGTGCCCACTGTGCGCCACCGCGAGCTGCACATGCCCGTGGTCGAGGCCTGGGCCGTGCTCGACGGCGGGGTCACGAGCCTGGAGGGCTACGGCGCGACGTCGCTGCCATGTGGTGTGCGCGTCGTCGGGTTCCACGCGCTGCGCCTGCTGATCGCCGAGCTGAACCTCTCCGGACCCGCCGCGCCCTTCGACGGCGAGACCGTGCTCGATCCCGAGGAGCTGCGCCGAACGCACCTGGCGGAGGGCCGCAGCCCGTCGGCGGTGGAGCAGGCCGAGCTGCTGGCAACCTGCCGCGACGCGGTGCTGCTGAGGTGGGTCGCGGCGACACTGTTGGAGTCCAGTCAGGCCGCGGCGGCCCGCAGCGCGCGGTAGAGCAGCGCCGGCTCCCCGAGGCGCCGCCGCAGCCCCCGTTCCAGACCCGCGATCGGGTACAGGTTCTGCGGGGCGCGGGAGTCCTTGTACTCCGACGAGGCGTAGCGCACGAGCGTGACCTGGGAGAGGTCGGCGAGCGCGACCGCGGTCGACGCCGACAGCTCGCCACCGCACTCGATCCGCGCGATGCCCGCCCACGGCGCGTCCGCCTCCGCGGGCAGTCGCAGGTACCAGCTGAAGACCGGAAAGGTGTTCTCTATCCGGAACACCGGGGTGCGCTCACCCGCGGCCAGCCGGGCGATCACCACGCCGAGCTCGGCAGACAGATAGGCGCTCCGATGGGTCTTGACGAACCCGATCGCCCGCGGAAGCGGGTGCGGCCCACGCAGCGGTCCGTCGAGGACCAGCAGATCCTGCCCGTCGTCAGGCCCGTGGCCGTTGCGCGCCAGTGCCGCCACCTCCGCCTCGACGTTCGCGAGGTCACGCTGCAGCGCTGCCGACAGGAACTGGGCCGGGGCGGCTGCCGACCGCGCTGCTGCCGCGGTGATGACGGCGTACTCACCGGCCCAGGTCGTGATCGGGTCCGCGTCCCGTGCGGGCGTGATGAGGCCGCGCCGCACCGTGACCTGCGCAAGGTGCGCGCCCCCTCCCCGACAGCAGCAGACCACCCCGGCGGCGTAGGAGGCGCAGAGGCCCGGCGCGACCGACCCGTCACCCTCGTCGACCCAGACCTGGGCGTCTACCCGGCGCACGCCGTCGACGAACAGCACGGCCGCCGGAGGCACGAGCCCGGTCTGGGGTGGCACGGGGGCCCACTGATCGGCGGGCACCTCTATGCCGGCGGCGATCTCGGCCGTCGACGCGCCGAGCTCGGCGTCCACGCTGGTGCCGTAGCCGGGGTCCCAGGGGTCGATCGTGAACTTCACGGGCCCTCCCGGGTGACCGATGAGGTGCGCTGGTCGCGGCGGACGGCGAACCGCACCGGCACGCGTTCCGCCAGCGCAGGCACATGGGTGATCACTCCGACGACCCGGTCACCGCGGGTGGCGAGCTTCTCCAGGGTGCTCGCGACCATCTCCAGGTTGGCCGCGTCCAGCGTGCCGAAGCCTTCGTCGAGGAAGATCGACTCAAGGCGGGCTGCGCCGTGGGCGGCCAGCCCGGACATCTGCGCCGACAGCGCCAACGCCAGCGCCAGGCTGGCCTGGAACGTCTCGCCGCCCGAGAGTGTCTTGACCGGTCTGCGGGCGTCGGCGTCGGTGTGGTCGATGACGAGGAACTCGCCGTTCTCGTGGGTGAGCTCGAACTGGCCGCCCGACAGCTCGGCCAGGCTGACCGAGGCGTCGGCGACCAGCGCGTCGAGGGCCGAGGCGACCAGCCACCGCGGGAAGCCGTCGGAACGCAGCAGGTGGCCCACCATCTTCGCGACCTGCTGGGCTTCGGTGGCCGCGTCCCGGTCGGCCAGCAGACCCGCGGCCGCGGCGCGACGCTCGACGATTCGCGCGTGCGCTCCGCGGGCCCGCTCCACCGCCGTGGCCACGGCCGTCGCCGCGGTGGCAGGCTCGGCGGCGACGGCGTGTGCCGCCGCCGCGGTGGCCTCGAGATCGGTGGCGCCGGTGGTGTCGACCGTTTCGTGAGCGAGGGCGGGACCCGCCAGGGCGCCTGCGCTCGGTGTCCTGTGCTGCGCCGCGGCGGCTGACGAGGCCCGACGCGCAGGCGCCTGCCCTGAAGGGACAGCGTGGGCAGGCGGATCCAGCGGGATGTCGTGGGCGGCGAGGTCGTCGACGATGCGTCGGGCGACGTCGGCGCGTCGCAGGGCCGCCGCAGCGGCCGCCTCCCGCGCCGCGTGCGCCCCCTCGGCGCGGACCTCGGCCGCGGCACCTGCCCAGCCAGCGAGCTCGGCCCATGCGCCGACGAGGTCGTCACCCGCGATCGCGGGCGCGTCCAGCGCGACCAGCGGGTCACGTGCGGTGCGCAGCTCGTGCCAGGCGTTGGCGACCTCGCGCTCCAGCGCCGCCGCGGCGGTGTCAGCCGCTCGGACGCAGGTTCTTGCCGACCGCAGCGCCGCGCCCGCTTCGGCGGCGGCGGCCTCCAGCGCGGCGATCCGCGCCAAGCCCGCGGCCGCCTCGTCATCGGCAGGGGCGTCGCGCAGCGCGGCGGCCAGCTCCCGGTCGCGCCGCTCCAGGTGGGCCACCAACCCGGCCGCTTCCTGCTCGGCGCGGGCGGCGGCGGTCTCCTCGCGGCGCCGCTGCTCGGCCACCCGCTCCGCGAGACGCAGGGCTTGCTCGGTGGTGGCGTCGGCTTCCTGCGCGGCGGCGTACCGGGCGCGCGCTGCGGGGAGAGCGGCCTCCCGGTCGGCGGCTTCCGCGGCGGCCCATGTGACGAGCGCGGACCAGCTCGTGACCGGATCGCCGTCGTCGACGGCAGGCGCGCTCATCGCCACCAGCGGGTCTCTTGTCGACCGGAGCGCGGACGCCGCCGCGGCCGCCTGCGCCCGTACCTTCTCGACATGATCGGCCGCCCTGTCCCGCTCGACGCGGGCCCGACGCACGGTGTCATCGGTCGCGCGCGCGGCGCGAGCGATCTCGTCGAGGTACGCGAGCGCGGCATCGATCAGCGCGGCCGACGGAATCGCCGCCTCCGCCCGCCGCTCCGCCACGTCCGGCATGCCTTCGGGAAGCGCGACGGCACCCAGCGCGGTCGTAAGCCGGTCGACCACCGCCCCGGTCGCCTCCGCCTCGGCCGACGACCGCGCGTGGCCCGCCGCCGCGTCGGCCTGGGCGCGGTGCGCGGTCTCGGCCTCGGCCTCGGCTGCGGCGAGCGCCCGGTCGGCTTCGGCAAGGTCGCCTGCGGGAAGCGGCGCGGGCAGGTCCGTGACCCGCTGCGCACACACCGGGCACTCCTCCCCGGCGACGAGCGATGGGCGCAGTGCGGCGGCCAGATCGGCGCGCAGGCTCGCCATCCGCCGGGCGCGGGCGTGCTCGAGGTGCCCCGCGGCCTGCGCGACACGCGCGGTCGCCGTGTCGAGGGTGGAACGGGCCGTCTCTGCCGCCGCGACGGCGGCGGCGTGCGCGGTGCGCGCGGCATCGAGATCGCGGCGGTCGCGGCGAGCCTGCTCCAGCGGCGCGCGGTCGGGCGCGGCCGCGAGCGCGCCACGGGCCGCAGCGTCCGCGCGCTCGGCTGCGGCCAGCGATGCGGCCGCGCGGTCGATCGCTGCGGCAGCGGCCGAGCGCCGCACGTTGAGCGCATCCAACCCGGCGGGCGCGACGACGGCGCGGAGGGTGTCGCGCTCGGCCGCGATCCTGCTCCCGGCCTCGCGCGCCTCCGCGAGCGCGACCGCCGCAGCGTCCCTGGCGGTCCGGGCCGCGTCGACAGCGGCCCGGGCCGACGCGGCGTCCGTCGCGGCCGCCACGTCCGCATCCTGGGCCTTGACCTGCCGCTCGCGCGCGCCGGGCAGCTCCGCCGCGACGGCCGCCCGCTCCGCGTGATGGCGGCGGGCCAGCTCCAGCGCAGCCCGCGACGGCGCCGCGGCGACAGCCTCGCGCGCGGCCGTGTCGGCGATCTCGGCGGCGTCGACCTCCGTCCTGGCCGCCGTCAGCGCCGAGTCGGCGGAGCGACGCCGGGCCGCCAGCTCGTCGAGTCCCGGGGGCGCGACCAGGCCGACCAGCCGCGCATGTTCGGCGTCCAGCCGCCGCAGCGTGTCTTCGGCCCGCGCCAACTCGGCCGTTGCCGAGGCGATCTGGGGCACCGCGGCGTCGACGGCGGCCCGGACGGTTGACAGCTGTGCCACCCGCTCAGCGGCGGTCTGCTCGGCGGCCTCTGTGGCGTCGCCGTAGCCCCCGAGCTGCTCGCTGAGCACCTGGGCCCGCTGCTCCTGGTTGCGCGCCTCGGTGTTCGCCTCCTTCGCGATCACGTCATAGACGCCGAGCCCGAGCAGCCGGACCAGCGTCTCTTGGCGCTTGCGCGGCTCGGTGTGCAGGAACTCCGCGAACTCCCCCTGCGGCAGCACGACGCAGGTCGTGAAGTCGCCGAACGGCAGCCCGAGCAGCCCTTCCACCGCCTTGGTGACGGCGGGCGCTCCATCGGCGACCGGCTCCGTCTCCTCCTCGGCCGCCCCGGTGCCCGAGGGGTCCCGCAGGCGTTCCAGTCGTGCGGTGCGCACCGTCACCCCGCCGCTCGCGGCCCGGCGCAGCTCGCGCGCGACGACGTAGCGCGCCCACCGCGTGCTCGCGGAACCCGCGTCGGCGACGTCGAACACGAACCGCACGGTGCCGCGGGCCACGGTGGGTGCGAGGGCCAACGCGACCGTGCGCGCGTTGTCCCAGCGCGGCACCGAGCCGTACAGGGCGAACGTCAAGGCGTCGATCACTGTGGACTTGCCCGAGCCGGTGGGCCCCACCAGGGCGAAGTATTCGGCGTCGCGGAAATCGACGGTGGTCGGCTCCCGGAACGACCCGAAACCGGTCATCTCCAACAGCACGGGGCGCATCAGTCGGTGACCCGCTCGTGCAGCTTGCGGAACAGCTCCGTCACGCGAGGATCGGCCACCCCCCGGGTGCCGAGGTACTCGCCGAACAGCTCGACCGGCGTGCGCCCCGGCTCCTGCGACGGGCGTGATGCCGCGACGGGCGCGGCGAACTCGGGATCGATGCGTACCTCCAAGGCGTTAGGCAGCAGGGCCGTGACCTCCTCCCGCAGCCCGGCCCGCGCGGGCTCGCGCACCCAGACCCTGAGGAAGTCGTCGCCGACCATCTCACCCATCACCGACAGTTCCGCGACGCTCCCGCGCAGCGTCCGCAGCCGCCGCCCAGCCTGGATCGGGATGTCGGTCACCACGGCGGGCGTTCCGGGCGCGGCATCGACGAGGCACACCGAGGAAGTGTTCTCCTGCTCGCCGAAGTCGACGGCCAGCGGGGCGCCGCTGTAGTGCACGGGGCAGGGCGCCGCGATCGTCTGGCGTCGGTGCAGGTGGCCCAGGGCGACGTAGTGGGCGTCGACCGGGAAGATCGCCGAAGGCACCGCGTACTCGAAGATCGACTGTGCGGCCCGCTCGCCGCCGCCCATCTTGCCGTCGAGCACGGTGAGGTGCGCCATCACGAGGTTGACCGCGTCGTCGCGAAAGCCCGCGGTGAGGCTCTGCAGGATCTCGCGCAGCTGCTGGTCGTAGGCGCTGGTGTGCTCTGCGGGCGTGCCCGCGACGATCTCGGCGGCGCGCACGGCGTAGCGCGTGGACAAGAACGGCAGGACCGCGACCGTCGCGCGCTCGCCCGTCGACGGGGCGGTGAGCTCGACGAGCCCGCCATTCGCTGCGGTGCGCACCGACCCGACGAGCGTGATCCCCGCTGCCTTCGCGAAGCCGCGGTACGCGTCGATCGTGGCGGCATGGTCGTGGTTGCCCGCGATGGCGATCACGTGGACGCCGTCGCGCGCCAACCCGAGCAGGGTGCGGTTGACCAGCTTCTGGGCGTCGGCCGAGGGCGCTGCCGTGTCGTAGAGGTCGCCCGCGACCAGCACCGCGTCCACTTCTCGGGCCCGGGCGATCGCGACGATCTCGCGCAGAACCTGCTCCTGCTCGTCGAGCCGGGAGCGCCCCTTGAGCGTCTTGCCGACGTGCCAGTCGGCGGTGTGCAGGAACCGCATGAGGCGACCATCCTAGGCGCGGCCCCCAGCCATCCGCGGAACGGCACCGCCGCCGGCGCGCCGCATACCACCGCCCCGTCCGCACCGGCGTTGTGATGCCGTGCGGGGTGTGAGGGGTGCCAGAGGCGTGAGATGGTCTTGATCTCGGGGCCGGTCGCAAGGATCCAGGTTGGGTCGCCGCCGCCCGTGGGCCTGCCGAGCGTTGATCGTCGGTTGTGTGACATGAGGGCCATATGTGGCCGTTATGTCACGATCTTGGCGATCACCGTCCCCCGGGCGCCCCGTAGCCGGGCTGCAGCCGGGCCATGATCGTCGAGAGTGGTGTCGCGGCGCAGCGGCGCGCTCTTGGCACCACCTGCGGCGATCACCGTGGCGACCGGGTCGAGCGTGCGGCTCATGCGCGGCCCGCCCACTCTGCGCACGTCGCCTCCGCACCCCTCAGTCAGCGATCATCGCAGCTCGGGTGCTGTCTGGTCCGGGCGACCATCAGCTGCCGGACGTCCCACCTCAAGTAACCGGCATTAGGTCCGACGCCCTGCGACGACACCACACGGTCTGCGAGGTGGCCGCCGGGGGCGGGAGGGAGCATCGACGGCGCGGGCGCGCTGGGTGCTGTTCCGACCAGGGTCGCGGGCCTGCGGCTTGTGGTACACCAGACGGCCACAGTGTCGCCGACGCCGCCTGGTCGCCCACATCGACGACCTCAGAACGGCGCGTCGTCGTCTTCGCCCGTCGTGGCCGCGATCCGGGCGAACGGGTCGCGTGGGGTGGCCCCGTTGGTGCTCGGCACCTCCCCTGCCGACTCGGACAGCCGCGTCGCCCACGCCGGGAAGGGGAACTCGACCGCGAGCGGCACCGGGATCTCGGGCTGCGAGACGAACATCGTGCCGGGCTTGGCCAACGTCGCGCGGGTGCGCTGGGACGGCGGCAGGAACCCGTACTCGGGCCGCCCCGCCTCGGCCGGGTCCAGCCGACCGACCACCTTGACCGACGAGTTCGCGACGATCCGCCGCTCCACCTCCGACGCCGTCTGCTGCGCGCCGATCAGGATGATGCCCAGCGACCGTCCGCGCTCGGCGATGTCGAGCAGCACCTCCTTGATCGGGCTGTTCCCCTCCCGCGGCGCGTACTTGTTCAGCTCGTCGATCATCGTGAACAGCAGCCCGCTCGTGCCTGCCGCCTCCTTGCGGGCGGTCTCCGCCGCGAGCACGACACCGACGACGAACCGTTGGGCGCGTTCGGGCAGGTTGTGCAGGTCGACGACCGTGACCTGCTTGCTCTCCGTGGACACCCGCCGCCCCGGCGCGTCCGGGAGATCCCCGCGCACGATGCCGCGCAACGGCTTCAACGAGGAGCGCAGGCGGCGCAGGAAGGCGTTGACCGTGCCCGTGCCGGTGACCGGACCCGCCCACTCCCGCCGGGCGTCCTCGTCGCTGAGCCGGTCAGAGACGAACTCGACGAGCGCGTCGTAGGTGCGCAGGATCTGGCCCTCGACCGACACCGCGCCGTCGCCGAGCGCCGTCGCCTCCCTGCGCAGCCGCGCCGCCACCGTGTGAATCACCATCGTGTACTGGTTGCGCTCGTCCTCCGCGTCGGCGAAGACATAGGGCAGCAGCTCCCCCGCGCAGAACTCGGCCAGCGTCCACCAGAACGCGCTGACCCCCGAGGTCCGACCCGCGACGAACGGGCGACCGCTGGGGTCGTCGGGCGTCGGCGGGGCGTAGAAGCCCACCGAGGCGAAGGGCCCGGCAGGCAGCCCGAGCTCGGCGTAGTCGGCCACGAGATCCCCGTCGAGCCGGACGTTGCGGTGGTCGAGAAACAGCAGGTCTTCGCCCTTGACGCTGAACACCAGCGCCTTCGCGTTCACCGACCGCTTCCCCAACACCCCCGACTGGAAGATCGCATAGAGCAGGAAGAGCGCGAAACTGGTCTTCGTCGCGACCCCGGAGATGCCGCTGATCGACACGTGCCCGCCGCGGGTGCCGTCGATGAACTCTAGGTTGAGGTAGATGGGCTGCCCGTCGCGGCCTTTCCCGACGGGCACCTTGCGGTCCATCTGGTCGAAGTACAGCGCCTGGGCCCGCTCCTCACCGGTCGCGCGGCGGACTTCGGCACCGGGGGTCGGAGGCACGTAGACCTCGGGCTCGACGCGCGTGGTGGTCACCTCGGCGATCTCCTGCACGTAGGCGGGCAGCACGCCGTCGGCGACGAGGAAGACGTCGGAACCGTAGTTGGTCCCCTCGTGTCGCGCGACGACCTGGGTGACCACGCCGGACGTGCGCACCTCGCCGATGCCGGGCACGGATCGCGCGGTGGTGACGACGTCGTCGAGCTGCAGGTACTGCTGGGGCGCCAAGGCGACCGAGAAGAGCAGCGGGGTCGCGTCCTCGGTGCCGGTGACACGTCCGACGGGTTGGTCGGGCATCCGCGAGACGATAGCCTCCCGCCGATCCCGCTCCGCAGACTGTCGGGGGTCGGTGGCAGGCTCGGCCTCTCCAACGAGAGGAGCATCACATGCCCACCCGCGACACACCCTGGCCCGCAGGCACCCCATGTTGGGCCGACCTGTCCGTGCCCGACCTGCCCAAGGCCGTCGAGTTCTACTCCGCCGTGCTCGGCTGGACGCTCGTCGACAGCGGAGACGAGTTCGGCAACTACCACATCGCCCAGGTCAACGGCCACGCGGCGGCTGGCGTCGGGCCGATCATGGCTGAGGGTCAGCCGTCCTTCTGGACGCTCTACATCGCCAGCGACGACGCCGACGCCACGGCCAAGCTGATCGGCGAGAACGGCGGCACCGTGGTCATGCCGCCCATGGACATCGCGGGCAACGGCCGGATGTCCATCGCCGCCGACCCCACAGGCGCCGTCTTCGGCGTGTGGCAGGCCATGGGCATGATCGGCTCGGGCATCGTCAACGAGCCCGGCGGCATCGCCTGGGAGGACGCACGGCTCTCCGACGTGGAAGCCGGGCGGAAGTTCTACACCGAAGTGTTCGGCTGGTCGTACGGCGAGATCCCGGGATTGGACCTGTCCGCCTACGGCACGTTCTCCACCGGCGGTGACCCGCTCGGCGGCCTGGGCGGAATGATGGGTGACCCGGAGGGCACGCCGTCGCACTGGCTGGTGTACTTCGGCGCGGCCGACGCGGACGCCGCAGTCGCCACGCTGCTGAAGCTGGGTGGCACCGTTCTGCGGCCTGCCGAGGACAGTCCCTACGGTCGCATTGCGGTGGTGACCGACCCGTTCGGCGCGCCCTTCGCGATCCACCAAGCGCCGTAGACCAGGCGTTTCTGGCTCCGGAGTTCCGGGCCCAGGCGTTTCGCCCGACTCGCGTGGGTAGACCGGACGACTCACCCGGGGTGGAGGGGGCGGCTCACCGCGACGAGGCGCGCACGACCCCGATGATCGCGGCGAGCCGTACACCACGGGGGCTGCGCTCCCCGGAACGTGCGACTCGCCGCGATCAACCCGCCATCCCACCTCACCGCAGCGGATCGCCCCGACCTGGCGTGGCGAGACACCCGACTCGACGTGGCAAGACGCCCGACTCACCGGGGCAAGACGCCCGACTCGCCGGGGTGGAGCGGGCGACTCACCGCGGTGGAGCGGCGCGACTCACCGCGGTGGAGCGGGCGACTCACCGCGGTGGAGCGGGCGACTCACCGGGGTGCAGCGGGCGACTCGCCGAGACCGCGCGCATGACCCTGGAAGATCGCGGAGAACACCCATTGCGGCCAGCGCTCAGCCGCGGGTCAGGGCCGTGATCCGGTTGCGGGCCGATGGCCAGCGGCTGATGAGGTCGGCGCGCTCGCCCAGGCGAAAGCCCGACCAGTCAAAGCGCGGCGAGGTCGTGGTGCCGACGAGCGACCAGGCGCCCGCAGGCGTCGAGCCCTGCCACGTGCCCGCGGGCACCACGAGCTGCGGGCGCTCCCCCGCGCGGAGATCGGCGCCGAGGGTGGGCTCGCTGGTGCGGCCGTCCTGGTGCAGGAGGAGCAGCCGCAGCGGCGAGCCCGCGTACCAGTGGTAGGCCTCGGTCGCGGTGAGGAGGTGTAGCGCCGAGAAGTCCGGGGCGAGCAGGAGGAAGTAGATCGCTGACGAGTAGGCGTCCGCGAAAGTCCGGCGGAAGAGCCCACCTTCGTGGGGCAGTGGCGCCAGACCGAGCAGCCGGGCCGCCTGCTCGCCTGCGGCGCGATCATCGCCATCGGCAGGCATTGCGGCACCGTAGCGCCCGGGCCGCTGCCCCAGACCCCGCCGCTGTCGTCGCCGCCGCCGCTGTCGCCATCGGCAGGCATGGCGGCACCGTGGCGCCCGGGCCGCTGCCCCGGACCCGCCGCCGCCGTCGCCGCCGTCCCGCCGTCACCGCCGCCGCCGCCGTCGCCGCCGTCACCGCCGCCGCCGCCGTCCCGCCGTCACCGCCGCCGTCGCCGTCGCCGCCGTCACCGTCGCGGTCGCGGTCGCCGTCGCGGTCGCCGTCGCGGTCCCGGTCCCGGTCGCCACCGCCACCGTCGCCGTCGCCGTCGCCGTCGCCGTCGCCGTCGCCGTCGTCGTCACAGCGTGCGACCGTGCAACTGCATGCGCAACGACTGCGATTGCTGCCTGAAGGCCTGCACCGCCGGACGGGCTACCGCCGAGCGCGGCGCGGGGCACAGCCATCGCCTGCCACCGCTCCCGAACTGCCGAAGGGGCAAGTGACGAGTAGTCTTCACGTCACTGGGAGTGACGGGAGCGGCGGGAGGAGCATGCCGTGATCGGCAAGCGACTCACCGTGCGGGGACTGGAGTCCATGTGCGCGGTCATGTGGGGCTTCTCGCCTGTGATCATCACTCTGATCGTCGACGAGATGGGCGCGCTTCGGGCACTGCGGTGGTTCATCGCCAACATGCCCCGCTACCTGATCTCGACGGCCGTGCTCGGATCCGTTCGGACGCACCTGGCGTGTGCCATCGCCTCTCTTCGCAACGGCTGCGTCTACTGCGCCTACGCACACGTCTACGCGCTTGAGCTGATCTATCTCCGGGAACGGGGCAAGCTCTTCCCGTTGAACGCAGGCGAGCTCGACCCGTGGCTCACGCTCGACACCCGCGTGATGAGGCGGCGGTTGCACGCGGCGCTGGTCGAAGCGGGCCTTCACTACGAAGCACTCTGGGTCGACCGGATGCTCCTCCTGATCGACGGGCCGCAGCTGCCGGTCGATGCCGAGGAAGCCCGCATCGTCCACCTCATGTGCATGGCCACCACGATGAACAAGATCGCCATCGCGGGCGGAGCGCAGCCCGACGAAGCGCACGATCCGGTGAACAAGAACACTGCGATCAAGTCCCGGCATGCCGCGCTGCGTGCATCGAGCTCGATCTGATCCCTCCTCTGGACAGGAGCGGCCGCGCGAGTCACCCTGAGGTCACGCCGAGACACCACCCCCGGGAGGACTCATGCAACTGGGCCGAAAGATCGCCGAGGGCTACGCAGCGGACCCGGAAGCGGAGGAGATCGCGCCGCCCATGGTCGAGGACACCGCCGCCGAACCACGCGTCGAGATCGAGACCGTCACCGAGCCGGTGCGGGCCTGACCCATGGCTTGGCGGTCCGCCCGCCGCGGGCCTGAGCATTCCGATCAGCCGCTGGCAGGCTTCAAGCTGGCGCACCCCATGCTGTCGGCGGATGGGAGCAGGGCGGGCTTCAGCGGGGTGACCGTGGGGCGCGGGCACGTCTACCTCGCCGTCGACGACGCGATCTGCGTGCAGGGCAGCAGGCACGCGAGCCCGTCGAAATGGTGCGACTGCGGCTTCTACTGCTTCCACGAGGTCGGATCCGCACGCGATCTCGCCTGTGAACCCGAGCACCGCAACGCCGTGCTGCTCGAGGTCGCGGCCTCCGGCCGTTACCGTCGCTATGAGCGAGGGCTGCGCTATTCGCGTCAGCGGGTCCGCTCGGTGCGGCTGAGCCGCTGCGACTGCGGGCAGCCCGCCACCGTGCTGGTCGACACCGGGGCCGGGAGCACGGGCTGGCGCCAGCTGCTGCCCACCTGCCTGGCCTGCGTCGGCGCCCGACCCCGCCTGGAGCTGCAGGCTTTCGCCCGACTGGCAGGCCATGGCGTGACGATCAGCGGTGAGGCGGCGCCCGTCGACATCGACGTGTCGGGCGCAGGTCAGGTTGCCCTGCTGCACGCCGAGATGGCGTTGCTGCAGGCGCGCCTCGACGACCTGCAGTCCCGCCTCGACGCGCTGACCCGTGGCAACGGGCCCGCCTGACCAACCGGCTGCCCGTTGGCGGGGGTCAGACCACCCCGGCCGCAGATCGCTCGGCCGCCCGTCAGCCGACCGCGGCCGCGTAGCCCGCAGCCCCTGCCGCCAACACCAGAACGGCCCCCACCAACGTGCCGAGCGCGAACGGCCACGCCACACGGCGGCGCGTGAGCCGCATGACGGTGACCGCCAGGCCGCCGATCCCGATGGCCGCCGCCACCACGACGGACGACCCGACCGCTGCCCACGCACCCCACTGGCTGCACCGCTGCGGCGCGCACGAGTCGAGGAACGCCAGCGAGAAGACCCCGATGAACACCCCCGACGCCACCACCACCGCGGTGACAGCGATCGCCGCGATCGACACCACCACGTCCCACGTCCGCCGAGGGACAGGTGCAGGAGGACCCGGCCGCACGTGCTGCACGCTAACGCTCAGTCCCACCAGAACCGCCAGCTGGGGTTGTCGCGCAGCGTTTCGGCGTAGACGCGCAACGGCCGCGGATTCTCCCAGTCGACGTCGCGGCAGAACGTGAAGTGCTCGGCGGCCACGAGACGGCACTCGTCGACGGTGCGTGGCGGAGCGGCGACCGACACCCACAGCGTGCTGAGGTCCATGCGCACGAGCATCGCGCCGAAGCGATCCTCCCAACTGCGCAGCACGGCGCTCATGCCTGCGATGTCCTCCTGGTAGTTGCACGCGCCGGTCCAGCCCACCGCGGCGACGACGTCGGCGGGGCGGCTCACCGGGACGATCCCGAGATGCGCGCGCCCAGACCCGGCCGCCATCCGAGCGGCGGCCTCCACGGGATCCTCCGCGGGCGGGATCGCGGGCTGCAGGCCGGGGAACGCGTCGCCGAACGGGTCGCGGCAACCACAGAACGGGCAGTTCTCCGTCCAGCGGGCGGCCATGAACGCGGCGGGATCGGCGCACGCAACGGCCGCGAGGACACTCTGGGGATCCTCGGGCACCTGAAGGCGCGCGAGGCTGGTGATCCAGACGGGGCAGGCGCTGGTGCGCTGCGCCTCAGCCAGCATCCGCGCGTAGGCGGGATGGCCGTCGAGGGGATCGCAACTGATGCGGATGCCGTCGTGGTTGCGCATGGGCGGGAGGTCGAGGTCAGCTCTCATACCCGCTACAGACGGAGCCGATCGACGACCGGTTCCCTGTCCGAGACGACGGTTTGCACCCGCACACGACGGGCCGCACCAAAGCCGGTTGCTTGAGGGCAGGAACGGCGCGTCTGATGGTCTTGATCTCGGGGGGCCGGTCGTAGCGGGGTTGGTCGCTGCCGCCCGTGGGCCGCCGAGCGTTGATCGCCGGTTGCGGACATGAAGGCCATATATGGCCTTCATGTCCCAAACTTGGCGATCACCGTCCGCCAGGAGGCCCGCAGCCGGGCCATGATCGTCGTGAGTGGTGTCGACAGCGCACCGCCGCACTCTTGGCACCACGTGCGGCGATCACCGGAGCGACCGGGTCGAGCATGCGGTCCTTGCTGGGGCCCGCTCACCCTGCGCACTTCGCCGGCGCACCCTTCAGTCAGCGATCATCACAGCTCGGGTGCTGACAGGTCCGGGCGACCATCAGCTCCCGGACGTCCTCTATTAAGAGCGCCCGGCAAATGATCACTCGGCTGGGCCGCAGCAGCCCGGGGTTGCAGCAGGGTGGCCCTGCTGCGACTCAATCGGAGCGGGGTCACCCTGCTGCGATGCGGGCCGCTCCCGGAGTTGCAGCAGGGTGGCCCTGCTGCGACTCAATCGGAGCGGGGTCACCCTGCTGCGATGCGGGCCGCCCCCGGCACAGCTATGCGATGGCCCGTCGCAGGGGTGCTCGCCACCGTCCACCGAGCCGCTGATCAGCAGAAGTGGTGCCACACGTGCACTGATGCACCGCTGGCACCACTTCTGGCGATCATGCTGCGGCGGGCGGGTTCCCGGGCACCCATGTCTCCGCCGCGGCGATCGTCGTCGTCTGGGGCCACTGCCGGTCGACCCAAACCGTCAATTGCCGGGCGTTCTAAGTCTAAGTAACTGGCATTGGCCCCCGTACATGACGGACCCCGCACACGACAGACCCCGCACACGACGGACGCTGCCGCGCCATCCTCGCTGATCGCGGCCGCGCGGGTGTGCCAGGCTGACCCCGTGACCTCCGACGACGAGCGCATCGCGCTGTTCCTCGACTACGAGAACCTCGCGATCGGCGCCCGTGACGGCCTGGGGGTCAGCCCCTTCGACTTCGGGCCGGTGGCCGACGCGCTGGCCGAGCGTGGGCGGGTCATCGCGCGGCGCGCGTACGCCGACTGGTCGGCGTTCGACGAGGATCGGCGTCTGCTCGCCAGAGCGCAGGTCGAGCTGATCGAGATCCCGCAGCGGCTCGGCGGGTCCCGCAAGAACGCCGCGGACATCAAGATGGCCGTCGACGCGATCGAGCTGGCGTTCGAACGCAGCTTCATCACGACGTTCGCGATCGGCACCGGCGACTCTGACTTCACACCTCTCGTGCACAAGCTGCGCGAGCTGGACAAGCGGGTGATCGGCATCGGCGTGCAGTCCTCGACGTCCAAGCTGCTGCCGCCCGCCTGCGACGAGTTCCTGTTCTACGACCGGCTGCCCGGCGTCGAGAAAGCGGCCACCGAGCCCGCTCCGGTCGCCGCGGTGACGTCGACGGCGCCGGACCTGGACGTCGCTCCGCTCGTCACCACCACGCTCGCGGGGCTCACCCGGCACACCGACGGCCCCGTTCTCGCGTCGCGCCTCAAACGGGCCGTGCTGCGCAAGGACCCGACGTTCGACGAGGCCGACTACGGCTTCCGCGGGTTCGGCGAGCTGCTGCGCATGCTAGAGAGCCGGGGCGTTGTGGCGCTGCGCCCGGGAAGCGCGCAGGGTGATCCCGAGGTGGCCTTCCCCGACGACGACGCGGCCGACGCGTTCGCGCTGCTGGTCGACGTCGTCGCCCAGCTGGGCCGCCCCCAGCTGTCGGGACTGAAGAACCAGCTGCGCAAGCGGCAGCCCGACTTCAGCGAGAAGCGCTACGGCTTCAACACCTTCCTCTCGTTCGTCAAGGCCGCTCGCACCCGCGACCTGCTCGCGATGGACTGGGACGACGCGATCGGCGACTACCGCCTGCACGTCATCTGACGTTCGGGGCCGACCTCACCTGCTGCGCACCCCCGCCGTAGCGGGCACGGGCCACGGCCAGGCGCTCGCGGACGTACTCACCGCCGATCGCCACGATGTGCTCGGCGAGCCTCGCTGCGGCCGGGCTCGTTCCCGCGGCGGCGAGGAACGCGACGAAACCCAGCGTGTGGGGCCTCTGGTCGCGGCGCACGACCTCGTCCGCGAGCCGTAGCGCCGTGGGCTCGTCGACGTCGAGGAGCGGTTCGAGGATGTCCACGATCTGACAGGACAGGTCGAACGCGGGCCACGGACGCCGGTCCAGCCGTCGCAGGCCCCGCTGCACGGCCGCGACGACGTCGGTGGCCACCGCGTCGGGCGGCCCGGTGAAGATCGCCGCGCCGAGCTGGTCGCCGAAGCCCTCCCGATCGGCGACGGCGATCAGCGCCCGCAGTGCGTCGAGCCGCGCCGCCTCGGTGCCCTTGCGCGCCGCCATCCCCTCGCTCAACCCCACCTGGGCTGCCAGCAGCCCGAAGGTGTCGTCAGCGGCATGGAAGCGGTCGCGCGACAGGCTTCGCCACGGCGGAGGACCCGTTGCGCGCGCCGCGGCCACGACGGCGAGGTAACCGCCTGCCTCCCCCCAACCGACGAGAGCGAGGCAGGCGTAGAGGCGGTCGAGCGGATCGGCCGTCGGGTCGTCGACGACGGCCGTGAGCTCGGGAACCCGCGACAGATGACGATCGTCGTCGAGGCCGAGCCCGATGAGCGGTTCCGGGCTCGTCAGCGCCGCTCCGTCGAAGTCGGTGTAGAGCAGATGCCGGTAGGGCTTCACGTCAACCATGCCGTCCCTCGCTGTGCGGGCCGACGACGTACCGGCCCGGCACGACGCCGCGGATCATCCACTCGTGATGGCGCTGCGCGTTGGCCATGTCGATCATCCGCTGCTGCAGTGCCGCCGTCGCTCCGGCATCAAGACCATACGAGCGTGCCGCCTTCGCCGCGTGCCCCTTCTTCACCCAGAGGTCGACCGGGCGGCCCGCGATGCGGTCGGCGTCGGCCTGGATCGCGGCCTGCACGCGGTGCGGAGGCACGATCTCCACTCCCTGCACGAGACCCCCGTCGATGTCGGCCTGCAGCCTGACCACGTCGATCTCGATCGTGTGGCCGCCGAAGTCGACTGCCGCACGGGCACCGGGGCTGGTGAACGACGAGTAGGGGCTGTCGCCCTTGACCGGCGAGCGGCGCCCGACCACGTGGTCGACGATCGACGTGGCGCCTTCGGGGTTGGCGGGCACCAGATCGCCGTGTGCGTCGAGGTGGGACTTTCGGGCGCCGTGGCGGTTGTGGGGGCTGAAGAAGTCCCGGTCGCCTCTGGTCAGCCGCGCCCGCCGCGCCCGTTCGGGGTCATGGTGAGCATCCGAAGCGTCCGGCGTCGCCACGTTCTTCGGCGCCAGCCCGTCGAGGTCGGCCCGCAGGTCGCGGCCGATCTCCCGGAGCCGGGCCGCCGCCGCGTCGTCGGGCGCGGCCGTCGCCGGAGACGCTTCGGTGGCGTGCGCCGGTGTGAACGGCCGAGCCGTGGGACGGGGGTCGGCCCACAGGGACGGAGGCTGCCGACCCACCTCCGAGACGATCCGTGGCGGCGGCGCTAGAGCCCGTGACCCGGTCGGTGCCGCGCCATTTACCGCCGCGCCATCTACCGCCGCGCCATCTACCGCCGCACCATCTACCGCCGCACCATCTACCGCCGCACCATCTTCCGAGGCGGCGAGAACCGACTCACCGGCCTTGGCCTCCGACCCGAGCGGTGCCGAACGGGCACCGGCCGGTAGGACGCCGACCAGCACCGTGGCGGGCAACAGGTGACCGAACGCCCGCGCCGGGTCGGAGCCCCAGCCTGACCCGACCAGATCCGCCACCAGGCGCAGCGGATGGGCGAGGGTGTCCACAGCGCCCGAGAGCGCGGCGGAGGCGTTGTCGACGAAGCGGCCGGGACGGTTCCAGTTGTAGGGATCGACCGGGTTCAAGCTGCGGGCCGACCGCACCAGGTCGTCGACCCCGTCGCCGATCCCTTCGAGCATGTGCGCTAGCTCGACGCCGTGCGCACCCACCCGGTCCGCGGCCTCGTCGACGAGCTGGTCCCAGCCCGTCGGCGGATCCGGCGACAGGGCGGCCGCCGCGGCGATGACGCCTGCCGCGCCGGCCGCAGCCACGTCGCGCTCGGCGCGGGCGGCAGCGAGCATCCGGCGCGCGGCCTCCATCTCCGACACACCCGCATCGTCGAGAACAGGCAACCATCCCGGGTTCTGGCCCACGACGGCCCGCTCGCGAGAGAGATCCGCTTCCGCGGAGTAGGCCGCGTAAGCCCGATCGGCGGCCGCGGCGCCTGCCTGAAACCGGGCCACCGCGACCCCGGCCTGGTGCTGGGCGGCCGCCAACGCCGATCGAAAGCGCTCCCACGCCCGCGCCGCCGACCCGAACGCGTCGGCCGCCCGCGACCACTGCGGCGGGGCCTCGGCGAAGCGCGCGCGGAACGCGTCGGCGGCCGCGCCCGTCCACGCGCCGACCTCGATCGCGCGCAGCCCGTCGGCGGTGGCGCCGAACCCGTGCGCGAGCTCGGTGAGATGTCCGACGGCCACCCGCAGCGCCTCGATGTCGCCGCGCACCAGCTCACGCGGATCGTCGCTCTGACCCAGCTCCGGTTCGGCGTCCATGACACTCCGCGTCACTCCGCGATCGGCGCCAGATCGTCGACCTGACCGGCCAAGACGTCTGCTCCCCGCAGCTCCGCGGTGATCAGGCCCAGCCCCGACCCGTCGAGGAGATCGTGGCCGGTGGCGGCCCATTGCCTGCCCAACCGGGCCCAGTCCGGTGGCCGTGGGTCGGGTTGGGTGGCCGCCATGACCTCGGCCCACCCGTTGCCCGTGTCCGCGGCGGCGGGATCGCCCACGACGCGGCGCGCAACGCAGGCGAGCAGGTTCTGGCCCGCATCGTCGGCCTGCCCGTAGGCGGATCCGGCCGCCCGCAGCCCATCGGCCATCTCTTCACCCCCGCGCAGAGCGGCGCGCACGCCCCACTCCCACCGGCTGCAGAACGCGACGAACGCCGTGTTCAGCGCCGCATACCCGACGTCACCGGGCATCGAGGCGAGTCCGATGACGCCGCGGCCTTCCTCGGCCGTGCCGAGCGGGCCGAGTGAGCGCAGTGCGCCGAGCACCGCCTCGATTCCGGCCGCGGTCTCGGCGAGCGCGGAGGGTGTTACCGCGTAGTCCGGCGTCGTCATGCCGGTGCCCGCCCCGGCGGCCGGATGCCTGGTCTGATGTCCACGCCCGCACGCTAGGACGGCCCGCGCGCGTCCCGTGGGCGTTTGGTGAAACCCGTCCCGCCGCGGCGCCACCGTGTGGCCGACCGCCGCGGCCACCAGGCAGTATGGACCGGTGACCATCTATGCGGACCCGACGCGCACCGGGATCGACCTCGCGTGGGTCGACGCGGGCACCCGCCCGCAGGACGACCTGTTCCTGCACGTCAACGGCCGTTGGCTGGCCACGCACACCATCCCGGACGACCGGGCGCAAGACGGCACGTTCGTGATGCTGCGCGACCGGGCCGAGGCCGACGTCCGCGCCATCGTCGAAGGTGCCTCCACACAGGAGGATGACGACGCCCGGCGCATCGCCGACCTCTACGCCTCCTTTATGGACGTCGAACGGGCGCAGACGCTTGGCGTCGAGCCGCTGCGACCGCTGCTGGACGAGATCGCCGCCGCGCCCGACCACGCCGCGCTCGCCGCCGTGCTGGGCCGCCGCCAGCGCGAGGGCAGGGCATCGCTCGTCGGCTCGTCGGTCTCCACCGACGCGAAGGACCCCACGCGTTACCTGGTGCACCTGTCCCAGTCGGGGTTGGGCCTTCCCGACGAGTCGTACTACCGCGAAGAGTCCTACGCCGAGATCCGCGCCGCCTACGTCATCCATCTCGAGCGTCTCGCCGAGCTGATCGGCCTGCCCGCACCGGCGGAGGTCGCCGCCTCCGTCATGGACCTGGAGACGGCGCTGGCCGCGGTGTCGTGGGACCGCGTGCGCAACCGCGACGCCGAGAAGACCTACACACTGATGACGGCCGCTGACCTCCGTGCCCGGGCCCCCGCGTTCGCCTGGGCGGCCTGGCTCGAGGGCCTCGGCGCGCCGGAGGGCGCCTTCGACGAGGTCGTGGTGCGCCAGCCGAGCTTCGTCGACGCCGCGACCGCGCTGTGGGCGGAGCGCCCGCTCGCGGACTGGAAGGCATGGCTCGCCGTCCGCACGGCGTCGGCGTGCGCCGAGTACCTCGACGAGCGGTTCGTACAGCTGGACTTCGACTTCTACGGCCGCACGCTCTCAGGCACTCCCCAGCTCAAGGACCGGTGGAAGCGCGGTGTCGCGCTCGTGGAGAGCGGCGTGGGCGAGGCGGTCGGGCGGCTGTATGTCGAGCAGCACTTTCCGGCGTCGTCGAAGGAGCGGATGACCGCGCTCGTCGACAACCTCGTCGAGGCCTACCGCCAGAGCATCTCCACGTTGGACTGGATGGGTCCGGCCACCCGCGAGCGGGCGCTGGCGAAACTGGCCGAGTTCACGCCCAAGATCGGCTATCCGGACAAGTGGGAGGACTACTCGACGCTGCGGGTGCGCCCCGACGACCTGCTGGGCAACGTCGCGCGGATGGGCGCGTGGCTCACCGACCGGGAGCTCGGCAAGATCGGCAAGCCGGTCGACCGCACCGAATGGTTCATGACCCCGCAGACCGTGAACGCCTACTACCACCCGCGGCTCAACGAGATCGTGTTCCCGGCGGCGATCCTGCAGCCGCCGTTCTTCGACCCCGAAGCCGACGACGCGGCCAACTACGGTGGCATCGGCGCGGTGATCGGCCACGAGATCGGCCACGGCTTCGACGACCAGGGCAGCAAGTACGACGGCACCGGCGCGATGACCGACTGGTGGGAAGCCTCTGACCGCGTCGAGTTCGACCAGCGCGCCCAGGCGTTGATCGACCAGTTCTCCGCGCTCTCGCCCGCCGGGCTGCCCGACCACAAGGTCAACGGCGCGCTCACCGTCGGCGAGAACATCGGCGACCTCGGCGGCCTGACGATCGCGCTCAGGGCCTACCGGATCGCGCTCGGCGACGCGGAAGCCCCCGAGATCGACGGTCTCACCGGATACCAGCGCGTCTTCTTCGGCTGGGCCCAGATCTGGCGCATCGTCACACGTGAGGCGGAGGCGATCCGCAGGCTCACCATCGACCCGCACAGCCCGCCCGAGCTGCGCTGCAACGCTGTAGTCACCAACCTCGACACGTTCTACGAGGCGTTCGGCGTCACCGAGGGCGACGCGCTCTACACCGCGCCCGAGCAGCGCGTGCGGATCTGGTGAGCGCCGTGCGCTCGGTATGCGTGCTCGGCGCGGGCCTGATGGGTGCGGGCATGGCCCGCAGCCTCGCCAGAGCGGGTCTGACCGTCACGGCCTGGAACCGCGACAGCGAAAAGTCCCGGCCCCTCGCAGCGGACGGGATCACGGTCGCCGAGAAGGCGACGGACGCCGTGCGCGGCGCCTCGGTCGTACTGACGATGCTGTTCGACACCGAATCGGTCATCGCGGTGATGAACGACCTGCTCGGCTCGCTCGCCGACGACGCGATCTGGGTGCAGACGAGCACCGTCGGCATCGACGGCACCGCGGCGCTCGCCGAGCTGGCGCGCGAGCGCGGCGTGGGGTTCGTCGACGCGCCCGTACTGGGCACGCGTCAGCCCGCGGAGGACGGGAAGCTCACCGTGCTCGCGTCAGGACCGCCGGACCTGCGCGACGCGGTCGCGCCCGTGCTCGACGCGATCGGCGCGCGGACGGTGTGGGTGGGTGACGAACCGGGCGCGGCGCAGCGGCTGAAGCTGGTGGCCAACGCGTGGGTGCTCTCCGTCGTAGCGGGCACGGCGCAGAGCGTCGCGCTCGCCCGCGATCTCGGGCTCGATCCTCAGCTGTTCCTCGACGTGATCGCGGGTGGCGCGCTCGACAGCCCCTACGTGCAGCTCAAGGGCCGCGCCATGATCGCGGGCACCTATCCGCCCGCGTTCGCGCTCAGCGGCGCGCTCAAGGACAGCGCGCTCATCGCGGACGCCCTGCGCGACGCAGGCACCGACGCGCGGCTCATGACGGTGCTGCATGCCCTCTTCGCCGACGCCGCCGAGGCGGGCCACGCCGCGAAGGACATGGCCGCCGTCGTCGAGGTGCTCAGGGCCAAGGCCTAACAGCGGTCGTGCGCGGATATCGTCGCTATAACGACGACATCCGCGCACGGGCCGTGTTAGACGTTCACGCCATAGTCGAGGGCGATCCCCCGCAGCCCGGACGCGTAGCCCTGGCCGACGGCGCGGAACTTCCATTCCGCTGCACGCCGGTAGAGCTCGCCGAACACCATTGCGGTCTCGGTGGAGGCGTCCTCGGTGAGGTCGAACCGGGTGAGCTCGGCGTCGTTGTCGGCGTTGACGACGCGGATGTAGGCGTTGGCGACCTGGCCGAAGCTCTGCCGCCGCGCGTCGGCGTCGTAGATGCTGACGGGGAAGACCACCCGCTCCACGTCGGGTGACATGGCGGCGAGGTTCACCCTGATGACCTCGTCGTCGCCCTCGCCCTCACCGGTGAGGTTGTCGCCGGTGTGCTCGACCGTCCCGTCCGGGCTGACGAGGTTGTTGAAGAAGACGAAGTGCTGGTCGGAGATGACTTTGCCCGTGGCGTTGAGCAGGATCGCCGACGCGTCGAGGTCGTAGTCGGCACCGGTGGTGGTGCGCACGTCCCAGCCGAGCCCGACCAGCACGCTGGTGAGGCCAGGGGCCTCCTTGCTGAGGCTGACGTTGCCGCCCTTGGCGAGGCTGACACCCACGTTCTGCTCCTTACGCGTCGATAGCCTTTCGCGCGCCACCCTAGTGCCCAGCCCCGCCGTCGCCGTCAAATGCGGTTGGAACAGGGAGCGGCCGCCTGGCAGCATCCGCGCCCGTGCACAGTCGGGGCGGATCCGTGCTCGTGGTGGCGCTGACCGTCGACTCGATCGGCAACGGCTTGTTCGCCCCGTTGTCGCTGGTCTACTTCGTCCGGCTCACCGAGGTCCCGCTCGCGCTGGTCGGGGTGTTGCTGACGGTCGCGAACCTCGTGGCTCTCCCGTTCCCCGTGTGGGCGGGCGCGTTGGCGGATCGGATCGGCCCGCTGCGGCTCGTGGTGGCTTCCGAGGCCACGATGGCGGTCGGCTTCCTCGCCTACGCGGCCGTGAGCGGCCCGGTGGGGATCCTGGGCGCGGCCACGCTGGTCGCGGTCGCCGTGCGCGTGTTCTGGTGCACCGTGTTCACCCTCGTCGCCGACTACGCCGACGGGCGGCCCGGCGGACGTGGCGTCGACGCGTGGTACGCGATCAGCAACGCCGCCCGGACGGCGGGCCTCGCGCTCGGGGGCCTCGCCACCGGCCTGGCGGTGGCGGACGGGAGCGCCGCGGCCTATCGCACGGTCGCCTACGGTGCCGCGGCGTGCCTCGCGCTGGCGGCGGCGCTGGTCGCGGGCGGCGTGCGGGCCCCGCATCGCGTCGCGGTCGACAGCGAGCCGGTCGGCTACCGGACGCTGATGCGTGACCGGCCCTACCTCGGCCTCGTCGCGCTGAACACCGTGTACGCGATGACGAGCATGATGCTGGCGCTCTCCCTGCCGACGGTCGTGCTCGCGGGCGCAGGCCCCGCGTGGCTGACGGCCGTGCTCCTGGCCGCGAACGCCGTGCTCATCACGGTGCTGTCGGCGCCGCTCGTGCAGAGGCTGAGGGGGGTGCGCCGCACACGCAGCATCGCCTGCGCCGCCGGGCTGTGGACGCTGTGGTGTGCGATGCTCGCAATGGTCGGGGTCAGCTCCCCCGCCGTGGCGGTCGTCGTCCTGGTCGCGGGAACGCTGCTGTTCACCGTGGCCGAAGCGGTCCACGCGCCGATCTCGACGGCGGTCGCCGCGGGATCCGCGCCCGCGGCGGCCCGCGGCCGTTACCTCGCGACCTTCCAGTACTCCTTCGCGGCCGCCTCGGTGATCGCGCCCGTCTTCTTCGCGGGCCTGTACGAGGTGGGCCACGCTGTGCCGTTCCTCGTGCTGGGCGCGGTCAACGCCGCGAGCGTGCTCGCCGTGTTCCGGCTGGAGCGCAACCTTCCCGCAGCCGCCCTCCACTGACAGCGGCCCGGTGATCGCCAGCAGTGGTGCCAGAGGCGCACCAGGGCCCCTGTGGCACCACTTTCGCCGATCAAGCGCGGCCAGCGGGCGCACGGACGCGTCCAGAAGCGGTTGCAGCTCTCAGGCGCGCCGCGGCAGGCCACGTGGATCTCCCACATCTTCAAGCGGCTGCGCGACCTGGCCCCGGCCATCGAATGGCTGATCACCGTCCTGGCGTGTGACATGAGCCTGTGGACCGACGAGGTCTGGGTGGTCGACTCGACCCCGGTCGAGTGTGGCCGCTCGCGGGAGACCGCGCGCCGCTCGGACCTGGCTGGCGACGCCGACTACACCTGACCAACTTGCGTCGTCACCGACGGTACGGACACGCAAGCATCAGCTGACCACTGCGGGCACCGGGCTGCTCTATTCGTGGACGATCGACTGCGACGGGTAACAGACGTTCGAGACCGGGCGACCCCCACCGGGGGTTTTCGAGCACGAATGCTCGCCATCCCCGTTCGGCGGCCAGTCGATGGCCGCTCGACCGGCCAGGCCGCAACGCCCGCGAGGAGGTCCGCCCATGACCCGCCACCCCGCCGCTCAGCTCTCCCTCCAGGGGGCAATCGCCGCGGGATGGACGGTGCTCGCCGCGATCGGCATGGCTGGCATCGCCTCGACCCCCGAGACGACGTCACCCGTCCAGGTCACGACCCAGACCGTGTTGGCCGCGAACACCTCCCCTCACCGCACCCCGCCCATGACCGCGCCGGTGGCGAAGGTCGCGGCATCGACGCCCGCGGGTGTCGCCCGCACCTCATCGGCTGTCACCACCGCAGCCCCCGCCAACCACGCTGTCGCCGCGCTACGCGCCGCAGTGGCCCAGATCGGCCTGCCCTACGTCTGGGGCGGCGACGGGCCCACCCACGGCGACGCGGGCTTCGACTGCTCAGGGCTGACGCAGTTCGCCTACGCCACCGCTGGGATCACCCTTCCGCGCACGGCGCACACCCAGTTCTACGCGGGTCCCCACGTGCCAACCGGCGCGCCGCTTCAGCCAGGCGACCTGGTCTTCTACGGAACGTCGTTGCGCATCCACCACGTCGGCTTGTATGTCGGCCAGGGCCGCATGGTGAACGCACCGACATTCGGCGAGCCCGTCCAGGTCGCGTACTACCGCTGGCTGGGCGACGACTACGTCGGCGCGACCAGGCCCGACCCGTCGTCGATCGTCAACCTCGACGCGCTGCCCTTCATCCCGGAAGCCCCCGCGCCCGGCCCCGCCGCGGCACGCCCGGGCACCAGCGACGTCTTCGTCGCTCCTCGCGCGCCGCTGCCCGCTCCCCTGCCGGTGTTCGGCGCCATCGCGGTGCCGGAGGCCCAGTCGGCTGCGGCCGCGATCAGCGAGGAACATCAGGCTGGCCTGGCCCCGCTCGCGGCGACGGTCCCGACGCCAACCGGTCAGGCACCGACAACATCCAGACCTGCACCCGCAGTCCAGACTGCGAGCGTCGATCCCGCGGGAGGTGCAGTGGGCTCCGTTCTGGGAACCACCCCCACCACGTCACCCGCCGCGGCTCCGCCTGTCTCGCCCTCCATGCCGCCGAACGGGCCTGCCATGCCACCGACCGCTCCTTCGATGACGGTCCCGGCGACGACGACCGCGACACCGACCGCGACACCGGCCGCGCCGACGACCGTCCCCACAACTGTGACCGCGTCGGTCGCGCAGCCCACACCCGTCGCGCCTGCCGTGGCGCCCGCGCCCGCCGCCCCCGCCGCCCCTGTGGCGCCCGCAGCGCCGATCGCGGACGCGGTCCCAGCCCCGAAGAGGGCCCCCGCACCAAAGAGGGCCCCCGCACCAAAGCAAGCCCCCGCTGTGAGGAAGGCGCCCACCGTCAAGGCGGCGACGACCAAGACGACAACCACTGCCGCGCCTGCGAGCTCGGCATCGCCGGACCCGGAGGAGACGACAGCGGCCAAGGCCGCGGCCCCGGCGAAAAACAGGCCCGACTCTTCGGCCACGGTCACCGCGGCACCGAAGCCCACGACGACGCCGGACTCATAGCACCTGTCTGTTGCGGCTGGTCGAGAGGCCATGAAGCTAGACCCGGCCCCGTCGCTGAAAGCGTCAGGATGCCGATAGCTAGCGCCCTGCCCACACCATCGCAACAAGCCTCAGCTCGGGAACGCCGTCCAGCGGGCCGCCGCCCACAGGCTCGCGAGCAGCAGAGCGGCCGCCAGTGCCACCGGTACGACGCTGACCTCGACGTCGCGCTGTTGGGTGGCCACGGTGCGCGGCAGGTCCTTCAGTACCGACTGCAGCCTGCCCGCGTCGTCGGCCGAGAAGTACTCGCCGCCGGTGACGCCTGCCACCTCGCGCAGCGTGGCCTCGTCGGCGACCAGGAAGCTGCGGCCGCCGACGGTCGCTGTTCCGGTGACGGGGCGGCCGCCGTAGCCGTCGAAGGTGTGGCCGCCCAGTTGGGTGGCCGTGCACACCATCGAAGCCGGGTTGCGGGTGCCGAACCCGATCGGATAGACCCGCACGCCACGGTCGGCGGCCGTCTTGGCGGCGACGACCGGCTCGACGCCCGTCGTGTTGGCGCCGTCGGTGAGCAGCACAACGATCTCGGGTGCGAACGTGCCGGGCGGGCGGGCCCGCGGCGCGGCTCCCTCGGCGGGTCCCGGGTCAGACGGCGACACCTCGGGGTCGATCTCGGCGATCGCGTCTACCGACTTGAGGACGGCGGCGCCGATCGCGGTGCCCTGGCCGGTGGTCAGTGTGTCGATGCTGCGCATCAGGGCGTCGCGCTCGGTCGTCGGGGCCACGGTGACCTGCGCGAACCCCGAGAACACCACAAGCCCGATGCGCGTGTCGGAGTCTTGGGTCTGCACGAACTGCCGCACCGCCGCCTCGGCCGCCGACAGCCGGTTGGGCGTGACATCGGTCGAGCACATGGAACCCGATACGTCGAGCGCCAGGATGATGGCCGAGTCGGAGATCGGCACCTCCGTGCTGACGTGCGGACGGGCCGCCGCTACACCGAGCAGGGCCAAGGCCCCCAGTATCAGTGCGAAGGGGACGTGGCGCCGCCACGCCGAACGCTGGGGGGCGGCCGCCCGGATGAGCGCGACGCTGGAGTGGCGCACGGCGCGCCTGCGACGTCGGCGGTTCAGCCAGACGTAGGCCCCGACCAGCAGCGGCACCACGAGCAGGGACAGCAGGACAAACGGCCACTGGACACCCATCGCTACACCGCCCGGCCGAACCACAGAAAGGACAGGCCGACCCCGACGAGCACCAGCAGCGCGGCCGCGCCCGCGAACAGGGCGGTCAGCTCGATGTGCTCGTTCGCGACCGTCCACGTGAGGTCGATGGAGTCGTACACCGCCGCCAGCGCCTGCTGGTCGGCCGCAGTGAAGTACTTGCCGTCGGTGCGCGACGCGATCTCGCGCAGCAGCGGCTCGTCGAGTGCGGTCGCGACCTGGAAGCCGTCGATCTCGAGGACGGTGCCCCCCGGCTTGCCGAGCCCGATCGGGTAGACCCGCACGCCCGCACCCGAGGCGATGTCGGCGACGTCGAGCGGGTCAGGACCGGCGGTGTTCTCGCCGTCAGAGAGCAGGACGACCGCCGCGGAGCCGTGGTAGCCCAGGTCAGGCCCGCGCGGCTCGAGAGGATCGCTGGGCTCGCCCACCAGCACCGGCCGCCCCACGATCGCCGACAGCGACGTCTGCAGCCCGCTTGCGAGGGCGGTGCCGCCCTGCGCGGTGAGGCGGTCGATCGCGGCCAACACGCGCGCTTTGTCCGCGGTGGGCTCCTGGGTGAGCAGCCCGCTCCCGCTGAAGGCCACCACACCGACCCGCACGCTGCTGGGTTGGCGTTGGACGAACGTGCGAGCCGCGGCCTTCGCCGCGTCGATGCGGGTGGGGGTCATGTCCTTCGCCGCCATGCTGGCCGACACGTCGAACGCGAGGATCACCGTGCCGTCGCGCCTCGGCTGCGGCACGGTGGCATCCGGCCTGGCCAGCGCGCTCACCAGGAGCACCAGTGCGACGAGCAGCAAGGCGGGAGGCAGGTGCCGCCGCCGTCCCGACGCCCGCGCGACCGGTGCGACGAGCCCGAGCGTGGCCAGCTGGGCACGGCGCGCGGCCCGCTTGCGCAGCAGCCCGCGGTACCAGACGACCACGAGCGGGATGAGCAGGAGGCCGAGCAGCATCCACGGCCAGTCAAAGGTCATCTTCGCCGCCTGCGCAGCGCGGCGATGCGAAACAGCGCCCGCACCATGTCCTCGTCGGTGGACACCGTGAACAGGTCCAGCCCAGCCGACCGCAGGTCTCCCACCAGCGTGGCCTGCCGCTCGTCTGCCTGTGCGCGCAGGCGCTGCTGGAACCCGGGATCGTCGGTGTCGACGAAGATGACCTCACCGGTCTCGGCGTCCTCGACGTAGATCATCCCGGCGGCGGGCAGCTCGAACTCCCGCCGGTCCACCACCTGGATGGCCACGACGTCGTGGCGTCGGGCGAGCTGGCTGACCAGGCCCTGCCAGCCGGGCGGGCTGAGGAAGTCCGAGACGATCACGACGAGGGACCGGCGGCGGACGACCCCGAGGGCGGCCCGCAGCGCCACCCCGAGATCGGTGCCTCCCGGCTCGGCGTCCTGCGGCGCCGCCAGCAGCCGCGCGAGGATCCGCAGCACGTGGTTGCGGCCGTTCCCGGGCGGGATCGTGTGCCGGACGCGCGCGTCGAACAACATCGCGCCGACCCGGTTGCCGCCGCGCGACAGCAGCTGAGCCACCGTCGCGGCGACCTCGGTGAGCACCAGGTGTTTGCGCCGCTCGATCGGACCGAAGTCCATCGAGGCGGACGTGTCCAGCAGCAGCCACGCCGTGACCTCGCGGTCTTCCAGGTACTCCCGGACGTGCGTGGTGTCGGTGCGCGCAGTGACGTTCCAGTCGATGTGGCGCAGGTCGTCACCGAACTGGTACTCGCGCAGGTCGGCGACGTCGACGCCGGTGCCGCGGAACACCGTGCGGTAGTCGCCCGTGAGGCGCCCGTCGAGTCGACGCAGGACCCGCCACTCGAGCCTGCGCAGCACACGCTCCGGCGTGAGCGCCGCCGTATCGATCATGGCATGCGGGCGGCGGGAACGCCCGGCTCGACTTGCGGGAGCGCAACGGCGTTGAGCAGCGGATCGAGCAGAGCGTCTGGCGAGACGTCGTCGGCGAGCGCCTCGTAGGACAGGACCATGCGGTGCCGCAGCACGTCTCGGGCCAGCTCGCGCGCGTCCGCGGGCAGGGCGTAGTCGCGGCCCCGCAGGAAGGCAAGCGCCTTGGCGGCGAGCACCATGTTGATCGACGCGCGCGGGCTCGCGCCGAATGACACGTAGCGGGCGAGCTCGGGCAGGCCCACTGAGGCGAAGTCACGGGTCGCCGTGCTGATCCGGACCGCGTACTCGATGATCTGCGGGTCGACGTAGACGGCGTCGGTGGCGCGCTGGAAGTCGAGCAAGGTCGCAGTGTCGATCACGGGCTCGGGGCGCTCCGGAGCCGAGATCATCCGCTCGACCACGACGTACTCCTGGGTCGTGCTCGGATAGCCGACGAGCACCTTGAACATGAAGCGGTCCAGCTGCGCCTCCGGCAGCGGGTAGGTGCCCTCGGACTCGATGGGGTTCTGCGTCGCCATGACCAGGAACGGGTCGGGCGCGGGAAAGGTCTCGCGCCCGATCGTCACCTGCCGTTCCTGCATCACCTCCAGCAGCGCGCTCTGCACCTTCGCGGGCGCCCGGTTGATCTCGTCGGCCAGCAGGAGGTTGGTGAAGACCGGGCCGAAGGAGACCTGGAACTCTCCGTCGCGCTGGTTGTAGATGCGCGTGCCGACGACATCGGCGGGCACCAGGTCGGACGTGAACTGGATCCGCTGGAACTGGCCGCCGATGGCCTGGGCGAGGGCCTTGATCGCCATCGTCTTGGCGAGCCCCGGTACTCCCTCGACGAGCAGGTGACCCCTGGCCAGCAGCGCCACGAGCATCCGTTCGAGCAGCCCGTCCTGGCCCACGATGGTCTTCTTGACCTGGTAGAGGGTTGGCTCGAGAGGAAGCTGGCTCGCTTCGGCGTGATGTTCCATGGGTCTCCCGGGGTCGCAGGTGTGTCTTGCCGTCAGGTCCCTTGCCGTCGGATAGCTGCTGAAACGCTCACTGCTGGGGACCGCCTGCCACGCCGCCTGCGGAGGCGATCGGCACCGCGAAGCCGATGCCGACGAAGAAGTCCTGCTTGGCCGGGTTGGCCAGCCCGGTGACGATGCCGACCACCTGCCCGGCCCGGTTGAGCAGCGGACCGCCGCTGTTGCCGGGGTTGACGGCCGCGTCGAACTGGATGAGCCCGTCCAACGTGGTGCCGCGCGCCGTCCCGATGCTCCGGTCGGTGGCCGACACGACCCCGGCCGTGAGGCTGTGCTGCAGGCCGAGCGGGTTGCCGACGGCGAAGACCGCGTCCCCGACAGGCGGCGGGCCTGCCATCACCGCGGGCACGACGACCTCGGGAAGCTGGTCGACGGCCAACACGGCGATGTCGTTCTCCGCTTTGCTGGCCGTGATGTGGGCCGACGCCGTGGTGCCGTCGGCGAACGCGACCTTGATCTGGCTCGCCCCGTCGACGACGTGCAGGGCCGTGAGCACCGCCCCGTCCGCGTTGATGATCACTCCGCTGCCGAGCCGGGTGTCGATGTCGCCCGCTGCCGCCACCGGATCGGTCCGCTGCGCGGTGACGGTGACGAGCGACGGCGTGATCAGCCGATCGGCCGTGGTCGCGTCGGGCGGGGTGTTGCGCTGCTGCTCCTGGGCCTGCTGCAGGCCGCGCTGGACCGCCTGGTCGACATCGGCCGCCGTGAGCGGAGGCGGGCCTGCGGACCTGATCCACCACACGCTGAACGCGAGGAGCGCCACCACGACGACGGCACAGATCAGCAGCACGCGCCGCCTCCGCCGTCGGGACCGGTCGCCAGATACCGCCTCCGGCTCCCCAACCGGCGACGCGGCCTCGACCGGTCGCATCTCTCCCACACTACGCCGGGGTCGGGAAAATCCAGGTGAACGCAAGCGGGTGAGAGGTGGGCCATGCCATCGCCGTTGCAACAGGGTGACACCGCTGCGGTTGAGTCGTCGCAGGGTGACACCGCTCCGGTTGAGTTGCAGCAGGGTGACACCGCTGCGGTTGAGTTGCAGCAGGGTGACACCGCTCCAATACGGGCGGGCGCCACGCGTCAGGCGCGGCCGATCTCCCGCACCGCGTCGGTGAGCGTGCCGACCGCCGCGGCGGTGCGCGGAAGGCCGGGGAGCGCGGGCACGGCCGGAAGCGGGACGTCGCCGCCCGCAACGGCGTCCGCGAGCCCGTCGAGATGGTGCAGGAACGCCTCCCCGTCCGCGGCGCCGGGCGGTGTCCGGTGGGCGGGCCACGACAACGCCAGCACCGACAGCTCCTCGACGGCGACCGAGACCGGCCATCTGGCGTCGAGCAGTGCAGGCGACATCGTCACCACCCACGCGACGAGGCCACCGGCGGCCGCGAGTCCCGCACGCGCAGGCGCCGCGGCGGCGCCCTCCGTGTGCTCCGTGGCCGCCAACACGGCCATGACCAGCATCAGCTCACGGGGCGGCGGAAGCTCCGCGGCCTGGCAGAGGAACGACGCCGCAGCCGCGACGAGGCCCGCCACCACCACCGCGACGTAGCCGTGGCCCGCGGCCAGCGCACCCAACAGAACGGAGAGCACCAGACCGGCGCCGACCACGGCGACCACCCGCGCGCGGCAGCGGTAAGGGGCCTGCGGCACGTACAGGCAGGCCAGCGCCCCGAACGACGCTCCGGCCCCCGCCTGCGGCTCCCCCACCGCGATGCCAACGGACAAGGCGATCGCCATGGCCAGCGCGGCCCGCAACGCGACGCTTCTGCGGGCCGCCGCCGTTGCCCCGACGGCCGCCCCGGGTGGCGCGCAGCTCCGCGACGAGGCCCACCGGGGCTCAGAACGCCGGGGCGTCCTGCTTCGGGGTGGTCGCGAAGTAGATGAGCCCGGCCACCACGGAGCCCGCGATGAGGCTGACGTCGACGCCACCCGCGATGCCCGAGAGGGGACCCATGAACAGCTGGGTCTGGATCATCAGCAGGCCGACGACCGAGCCCACCGCCCAGGCCAGCACCGCCTGCCAGCGCCAGCCACCGGAGAACCAGTACCGGCCGCCGGTGAGCCCGCGGTTGAACACCTGCAGGTCGTCGGCGTCGTAGCGGCCGCGCGACCGCAGGTAGCCGATCCCGACGATCACCGCCCACGGCGCGCTGAGCTCGGCGAGGATGAGCAGCGCGGCTGCGATGGAATCCTGGACGGCCGACAGCAGACCGAGGTACATGAGCACGACACCGACTACGGCGATGATCACCGTGGCCTGCGCCCGGGTGATCCGGACGACAAGCGCCTCCAGGTCGAGGCCCGCGCTGTAGAGCGACTGCGCGACGAGCCCGACCCCGCCGAAGACGGCGAACGGGAGCAGCAGCACCGCGTACCAGGTGGGCGACTCGACGGCGATGCTGACCGGGAACTTGGCCTGGGGATCGGAAACGGCCGTCGTCACGATAGCCCCGATCGCCGCGGGGACAACGAACCCCAGGAAGACGCCCAGCGAGCCGATCCACGCCAGCCTGCCCGACGGGTGCAGGTCGGAGCGGACGTAGCGGGTCCAGTCGCCGAGGATGGTGCAGACGACCAGTGCTCCCGCGACGCCGATCGTCGTCGCCACCAGCAGCCACGTGGGCCAGAAGTCACCGAGCAGGTACTGGCCACCCGCGTAGTCCCACTTGATGGCGCCCCCGAACGCGAACGGCATGAGGATCATGACCAGCCCGCCGAGGACGAAGACGATCGTCGTGGCGCGCACCAGCCAGCGGAAGCCCCAGATCGCGACCGCCACCGACACGATGGCGACCAACCCGTAGCCGATCCCTTCGACCAGCGGGGTGTCCGGCCAACCGAACAGCCTGCCCGCAGCGGCCGAACCGGCGGAACCGCTCGTCCAGACCGTGAGCGCGACCGACACCAGCATGGTCAACAGCCCGATCCCGCTGCCGATGAGGCGGCCGCGGACGCCGAAGGTCGCCCCCGAGGACGTCGCGTTGTTCGTCGCGGTCTTGGAACCGAGGAGGATCAGCGGCACCAGCAGGATCTGACCGACCAGCGTGCCCACGGCGATCGCCGAGATCGTTGCCCACAGGCCGAGGCCGAAGGTCATCCCGACCCACCCGAAGGCGATGGCGCCGAGGCCGACGGAGCCGCCGACGAAGACCACGAAGAACGTTCCCGGCGTCGAGGTGCGCTCGTTCTCGGCGATGCGGTCCACGCCGTTGCGCTCGAAGCCCGAGGGGCCGATGCCCGGTCGGGCATGGGCCGCGCGACCTCCCCGACTCTCGGGCAACCCCCCTTGGCCAACGCCCATGGTCGCGTCCTCCCGCATGCTTCGCTCCGGCAATCGAGTGACTCAAGGGTCTCAAAGCTACGCTGACGTGCACCCGCGGCAGCGAGTCGGAACCCTATCGGGCGTACAACGAACGCGAGTGGCGGCATCGACAGTTCATCGAGACGCCTCCACGTGGTGAGTCTAAGTAGCGGTAACCACCTCGGTAACCATCGCATACTTGCGGCCGTTTAGCTCAGAGGGTCCGGCGAACGAGGTTCCGCGGCCCGCGGCGCCCGGCGCCTTCAGCGCAAGGCGCCCCCGCGTCCTCGTGCCGGGGCACCCGGATGCGGGGCAACGCCGCGACGCGGGTGCCTGGGCGTCGCGGGCCGGGCCCTCATTCGCTGGGCGCTCCTATTCGTCCGGTTGATGCCCGCGCGTGTCCTCACGGTGGGACGAGGGGGCCGCGGGGGCGGCCACGAACCCGTCGTCGATGCCCACGAACCGCTTCCACGGCATGGCGATGCCGAGGTTCGGGCGCTGCCGGGCCAAGGTGGCCACCGCGGTCGCCGCGAGCGCGCGGGCGTGGTGCACGCCTGCGCAGAGGTGGTAGCCCGATCCCCAGCCGACGTGCTGGGTGTTGTCCCGCAGGGGGTCGAACCGGTCGAGTGGTTGCTCGTGCCTGCCGGGAAGGTCGCGGTTGGCCGCGGTCAGCCACATCAGGACCTGGTCACCGGGCCGCACGTCCACGTCGCCGATGGTGAACTGTTCCCGGACGAACCTGCTGGCCTGCGGAAACGGGTTGCCGAGGCGAACAGCTTCCTCGATCGTCGCGCGGGCGTACTCGGTGTCGCCCATGCGGGACCACAAGTCATGTTCGATGCCGAGCCCGATCGCCAGGGTGATCGACGCGGCGGTGGCCACCGAGCTGACCGAGATCGAGTAGACGATCCCCCACGCCTCCCGCTCGCTGATGGCCCCCGACTCGACCATGTCCCGCGCCGCGGCGGCCACACCGCCGAGCCCGGGCCTGCGCATCAGCGCGCGGTAGTGGTCGTCCATCTCGGAAGTGGCGAACGCGGGCCACGTGTCGAACATGTCGCCCGCCGCGACCTGGTCCTCGACCGCGAACGTCACGTCCGACGCGTCCACGCCCAACCAGTCGGCCATGTAGTCGACCACCAGCGGCAGGGCGTAGTCGTTGAACACGTCAAACGGGCGGTCGGTTTCGCCTGCGCGCCGTGCGCACGCGGCGCGTGCGCAGCGCTGGCGCTGCGCCACGGATGACGCGGTGAACCACGGAGCCATCAGAGTGCGCAACGGCCCGTGCCTGCCCGGGCAGCCGCTGATGGTCTTTCGGTCGGTGGCCCACACGAATGCGCTCACCGGATGCAGGCGGTCGCGCTCATCTGGCGTGAGCATCTCGGTGACATCGGAGGTGACGCGCTGTGCGTCGCGCAGCAGCCCGCGGATCGTCGGGTAGTCGTGGACATGGACCACGCCGTCGCCGTCACGGTGGGGCGCGACGGTGGGGTCGTAGCTGTGCGGCGGCCGGGGAGCGGGGTCGCTGAGCATCTCGCGTCCTCCCGGCGGGTCGTCACCGCGGTGATCATGGCGGTCGTGATCGTCGCGGCGGTGTTTCCCCACAGTAACCGCCGCGCTCGCGTCCCACCACGGCCTGCGGCGACGGTACTAAGGTCTGCGCGAGGGTGATCGGCACGAGAGGCAAGCGAGGGCGTTCATGCCAAGCAGGTACGACAGTAGCCAAGCCCTGCGCGACTTCGACGTCTCAGTTCCGCATTCGGCGCGCATCTGGAACTACTGGCTGGGCGGCAAGGACAACTTCCAGGCCGACCGGGAAGCGGGGGACGCGTTCGTCGCGGTCTACCCCCAACAGCTGGACAAGGCGCGCGCGTGCCGCCAGTTCCTGGCCCGCGCGGTCCGCTACCTGGTGCTCGACGTCGGCGTGCGCCAGTTCCTCGACGTCGGCACGGGTCTGCCCACCGCCAACAACACCCACGAGGTGGCCCAGCGGGCGGCCCCGGAGTCGCGGATTGTCTACGTCGACAACGACCCGCTCGTCCTGACCCACGCCCGCGCCCTGCTCACCAGCTCCCCCGAGGGCGTCACCAGCTACATCGACGCGGACATGCACAACCCTGGCGCAATCCTGGCGGAGGCAGCCAAGACGCTGGACTTCAGCAAGCCGGTCGCGCTGCTGATGATCGGGGTGCTCGGCCACGTCGCGGACTACGACGAGGCCCGCTCGATCATCGTACGGCTGCTGGCGGGCCTGCCTTCCGGCAGCTTCCTTGTGGAGAGCGACGGCACCGACAGCAGCGACGCGTACCTGGCGGCCATCGAGCAGTACCGCGACAGTGGCGGCGTCCCCTACAACGTCCGTACCCACGAGCAGATAGCCGGGTACTACGAGGGACTGGAGCTCGTCGACCCCGGCGTCGTGCCCATCCACCTGTGGCGCCCGGAGCTCAACATGTTCGGCTCGGCGCCCGACGTCTCGGAGTCCGGCGGCGTCGGCCGCAAGACCTGACCCGCGTCGGCCCCGTTTGCGCAGCTCGCAGGGTGGGGCTGCGCGGAGGTTCGGCGCGTCCTGACGGGCAGGAGGCGCGTCCTAACGGCAGGAGACGCGTCCTAACGGGCAGGAGGCGCGGGGCGGGCAGCGGGCTCGGCCAGGCAGGCAGTGGGTCGGGCGGTCGGGCCGCAGGTCCGACCTCGCAGACGGTGCGACCGGCAACTCATGATCGGCAAGGATCCAGGTCCGGCCGCCGCCGCCCGTGGGCTGGCTGCCGAGCGTTGATCGCCGGTTGTGGGACATGAGGGCCATATGGCCGTTATGTCCCAACCTTGGCGATCACCGGCCACCCGGGAGGCCCGCAGGCGGGCCGCGGCGGGGCCATGATCGTCGAGAGTGGTGTCGGCGGCGCAGCGCCGCACTCCTGCACCACGTGCGGCGATCACCATGGCAACAGGGGCGAGCGTGCGGTCTTGTGCGGGGGCCCGCTCACTGTGCGCACTTCGCAGGCGCACCCTTCAGCCAGCGATCATCACAATTCGGGTGCTGTCTGGTCCGGGCAACCATCAGCTGCCGGACGCCTACCTTAAGTAACCGGCATTAGGTTCGACCGTCTGCGAGGACACCACAAGTCCAGCGAGGTGGGGTGGGGCGGGCGGGGGGCGCGACGGGCAGCAGATCCGACCTCACGACGGTGTGGCGTGTGCGCGGAGGTTCAGCCGTCTGCGACGACGCCACAAGTTCTGCGAGGTGGGGCGGGGCGGGCCGCAGACCCGGGCGGCGAGCCGGGCCCGGGCGGGCGGATGCGCGGGCGGACGCCCCACTCGCAGACCCCGCGGCATCGTCGCAGAGGTTCAGCCTTCTGCGACGACGCCACAAGTCCTGCGAGGTCGGGGCGCGGACGGGCGGGCGGGCGGCGGGTGCGGACGGGCGGCGGGCGCGGACGGGCGCCGGGCGCGGACGGGCGCCGGGGCGCGGGCGGGCGGGTGTCGGGCACGGGCGGGCGAGGCGGTGGGCCCGGGCGGGCGAGGCGGTGGGCCGGGCCGAGCCGGGCGGCGGCTCAACCTCGATCACGCCGATCACGGCGGCCGTCCCGTCAGAGGTGATCTCGGCACCTCACACACACCCTGCGCAGCTCACCCACACGACCCGCAATGTGCGCGGGCCACGGACGGGGTGTGAGCAGGGGGGCCGGGGAGCCTCTGACGGTCACCTCGGCTGACGTCCCCGCTCGGCTCCCGTGCGCCGCGACGCCAGGCGCGCCGTGTGCCAGGTGAGGCTGGCGTGTTCGTCGAAGTACAGGTCGCGCCGATCCCGGTGCACGACCTCAGGGTGCCCGGTGATCGTGCGGTTGGCGTAGATGTCGCGCAGCGCGGCCTCGGACAGTCCGGTGAGGCGGGCGAGCTCGCCCCGGGTGACGAGCGGGCGGCCGCCGCGGACGATCCGGGGCGGCGCAGCCGCCGGGTTCAGCTGGCTGCGGACCCAGGCGAGCAGGGCGGCTTCGTCGAAGTACAGCCTGCGCCCTGACGCGAGGACCGGAGCGGGATGTCCGTTGTGGGCACGGTTGCCGTACCAGGCCTCGGCCACAGCGCGGTCCACCATCACCTCGCGCATGAGAGCCAGACGCGTGATCACCGGACGGCCCTTGTGAATCCGCCGTTCGGCACTCGACACGTGACCGAGAGTAGAGCCCACGTGGACGAAAGAGACCACGGCCGCCATCGGTCACAAGATTGAAACCTCACGGCTACGAAGGCTTCGTAGGGTCCGACGTCGGCCCCGCAAATTGCTGCGGGGCGGTGGAAGCCTGTCGAGAGGTGAGCACGTATGAGTGGAAACGCTGCCCGTTTGCAGGCGATCACAAATGTCGAGGCCTACGTTCCGCCTGCCATCAGCTTCAACGGCGACGAGATGCCGGGTGAGGTCTTCGGCGAGAACGTCTTCGGCAAGGCCGTGATGCAGAAGCGGCTGCCGAAGTCGGTGTACAAGTCCGTCATCGCCACCATCGAGCACGGGGCGAAGCTCGAACCCGTGGTGGCCGACGCCGTCGCGTCCGCCATGAAGGACTGGGCCCTCGAGAAGGGCGCCACCCACTACGCGCACGTCTTCTACCCGCTCACCGGTCTGACGGCGGAGAAGCACGACAGCTTCCTCGAGCCGCTCTCCGACGGCTCGGCGCTGGCCGAGTTCGCGGGCAAGACCCTGATCCAGGGCGAGCCCGACGCGTCGAGCTTCCCGAGCGGCGGGCTGCGCAACACGTTCGAGGCCCGTGGCTACACCGGGTGGGACGTGACGAGCCCCGCCTACGTCCTGGAGAACCCGAACGGCAACACGCTGTGCATCCCGACCGTCTTCGTGTCCATGACCGGCGAGGCACTGGACCACAAGACGCCGCTGCTGCGTTCGCAGCAGGCGATGGGGATCCAGGCCGAGCGCGTCCTGAAGCTGTTCGGGCACGAGAAGCTCGACCACATCGTGTCGTTCTGCGGCCCTGAGCAGGAGTACTTCCTCGTCGACCGACACTTCTTCCTGGCCCGTCCCGACCTGGTCAACGCCGGGCGCACGCTGTTCGGCGCCAAGCCGCCGAAGGGCCAGGAGTTCGACGACCACTACTTCGGCGCCATCCCCGAGCGCGTGCTCGGGTTCATGATGGACACCGAGCGGGAGCTGTTCAAGCTGGGCATCCCGGCCAAGACCAGGCACAACGAGGTCGCGCCCGGGCAGTTCGAGATCGCGCCGATGTTCGAGCGCGCCAACGTCGCGTCCGATCACCAGCAACTGCTGATGACGACGTTCAAGACGCTGGCGAAGAAGCACGGCATGGAGTGCCTGTTCCACGAGAAGCCGTTCAACGGGATCAACGGCTCGGGCAAGCACGTCAACTTCTCGCTCGGCAACAACGACGTGGGCAGCCTGTTCGTCCCCGGCGACACCCCCCACGAGAACGCGCAGTTCCTCGTGTTCTGCGCGGCGGTCATCCGCGCGGTCCACCTCTTCCCCGGGCTCCTGCGGGCCTCTGTCGCCTCAGCGACCAACGACCACCGGCTCGGCGCGAACGAGGCCCCTCCCGCGATCATCTCGATCTTCCTCGGCGACCAGCTGGCCGACGTCTTCGAGCAGATCGCCAAGGGTGCGGCGACCTCGTCGAAGGGCAAGGGCGTCATGCACATCGGGGTCGACACCCTCCCGGTGCTGCCGACCGACCCTGGCGACCGCAACCGCACCAGCCCGTTCGCGTTCACCGGCAACCGGTTCGAGTTCCGCGCGCCGGGCTCCATGCAGACAGTCGCCGCCCCGATGGTCGTGCTCAACACGATCATGGCCGACTCCCTGGACTACTGCGCGACCGAGCTCGAGGAAGCCGTGGCGGCAGGCACCGACTTCGACTCCGCGGTGCAGACCCTGCTCACGTCGATCATCACCGAGCACGGCGCGGTGGTGTTCAACGGCAACGGCTACTCCGACAAGTGGCACATCGAGGCGGCCGACCGTGGTCTGCCGAACCTGCGGACCACGCTCGACGCCCTGCCGGAGCTGATCAGCGAGTCCAGCATGGCGCTGTTCGAGAAGTACAAGGTCTTCAACCACCGTGAGATGCACAGCCGCTACGAGATCGGGCTAGAGCAGTACTCGCTGACCGTCGGCGTCGAGGCCAACCTGACGCTGGAGATCGGCTCGACCCAGATCCTGCCTGCGGCGATCCGGCACCAGACGGAGGTGGCCCTCAACATCGGCGCGCTGAAGGGCGCGGGCGTCGAGGCGGACACGTCGGCGCTCGTCGAGCTCTCGGCCACGGTCGGCGAGCTCAAGGCCGGGCTCGCCGAGCTCAGGGCGGCGCTGAGCGGCGACGCGGGTGAGACCCCGCTCGCCGAGGCCGAGCACGCCCGCGACGCGCTGTTGCCTGCCATGGCCGCCGTGCGGACGGCCGCCGACCTGCTCGAAGGGGTCGTCGCCGACGACCTCTGGCCGCTCCCGTCCTACCAGGAGATGCTCTACATCCTCTGAGTCGGCCTGCACAGGAACGGCCCTCCGGGTGATCTCGGAGGGCCGTCCTTCGCTGTATCACGTTCTCCCATCCGCAGATCGCCCACGGGGCAGAGGGGGCGGGTCGCGCGCCCTGATCGTCATCCACCAGCGGATCAAACCCATCGGTTGGGTGCTCAGCGGCCTGGGTCTCGAGGAGGACCTGGTCGAGTTCATGGAGGGCTAGTGCGGTGTCCAGGAACGTTGCCGGGGTGATCGCGGGATCCAGGCGGCGCCTCGCAAGGCGCCGCCCGAAGCTCATACCGGGCGTCTTCGCGAGGGCGGCAACGCCGCGAGGTGTCGTCTGGGCCCGCGAGGACCCGGTGAACGTTTCTGGACACCGCACTAGGCCTCTGGCGCCGATCATGCGGCGCCACCAGTCAATGCCGGACCCTCTTACCGGGCGGGTAGGGATCCCTGTGAACCCGAAACGCCTTCCTGGTCGCTGCGATGAGTCCGCAAGGCGGTCCCGGTCTTCATAGTGGACCTATCACAGACCGCACCACCCACATCGGACCCCCGGAGAACGCCATGACCACCACGAGCACCCTCAGCGGACGCGACCGGGCGATCCTGCGCGCCGTGGCGGCGGGCGGCGCCGAGATCATGCTGGGCGCCGAGCCCGACCTGTTCTTCGACGGCCTGTGCTGCTGCGACCAGTCGGCCGCCCACTACCTGGTCCGCGCAGGCCTGATCAGCTCCGCAACGCTCGGCCTGGTCGGCCAGCGCGTCGCCGCCGTCCTCACATCGGCCGGACGTCGGGCCATGGACGTCACCGCTTTCGTGGCGTAAGAGGGAGCCATCGGTATCGTCGCGGTCATGCCACCGTGGGCCGCACCCGAGCCGCAGGCCGTTCTGGCCCCCCTGAGCCGATCCGCACTGCTTCTCGTCGGGTCCGTCGGACCAGAAGCGGACGACGCGGCGAAGGTCCGGACGTTCTGCGCCGACCTGTCCGGGCTGGTCCGCGCCGTCGGGTTCCGCGATCTCGAGTCCGCGCTCTCGTGCGTCGTGGGGTTCGGCGCGCAAGCGTGGCCCCGCCTCTTCGGCGCATCACCTCCCCCGGGTCTTCATCCCTTCGTCCCCGTCACCGGGGCGCGCCATGATGCTCCGTCCACGCCCGGCGACGTCGTCTTCCACATCCGGGCCACCCGGCCCGACCTCTGTTTCGAGCTCGCCACCCAGATCCTCACCGCCCTCGGCGACGCCCTCGTCCCGGTCGTCGAGGCGCAGGGCTTCCGTTTCTTCGACAACCGCGACCTGCTCGGCTTCGTCGACGGCACCGAGAACCCGACCGGCCAGGCTGCTGCCCTGGCCGCGGTCATCCCGTCCGACGGGCCCGACTCGGACTTCGCCGGGGGCAGCTACGTCGTGGTGCAGAAGTACCTGCACGACCTCGACGCTTGGAACGCGCTGGACGTCGAAGCCCAGGAGCGGATCATCGGCCGGGGGAAGCTGAACAACGTGGAGCTGGATGACGACGCCACGCCCTCCTCCGCGCACCGGATGCTGACCACGGTGACCGACGCGGCAGGCGACGAGATCAAGATTCTCCGGGACAACATGCCCTTCGGCAGTCCGGCGGCGAACGAGTTCGGCACCCTGTTCATCGGCTACGCGCGAGGTCCGGAGGTGCTCGAGGCCATGCTGCGCAACATGTTCGTCGGGGATCCGCCGGGCAACTACGACCGGCTGCTCGACTTCTCGACCGCGACGACCGGCGGACTGTTCTTCGTCCCGTCAGCCTCGATGCTCGACGCACTCGCCGAGTCCGCTCCCCACGAGCCGGAGTCCGCGACGCCCGACACCGTCGGAACGCTGGCCATCGGATCATTGAAGGCAGTGCGGCCGTGACCTCCGCCGAGGCGGCAGCGGCGCGGTTCAACGCTCTGATCAACTCCAGAGACCTCGACGGTCTCGCGAGCCTCATGACCGATGGACACACCTTCATCGACACAACCGGACACGCGGTGGCGGGCAAGCAGTCCTGTCGGGAAGCCTGGAGTGGCTTCTTCGCCGCCTACCCGAGCTACCGGAACCTGTTCGAATCCGTCCACGAGGAGGACGGCGTCGTCGTCATCGTCGGGCGTTCGGTCTGCTCAGATGACCCCGCCCTTGACGGGCCAGCCCTTTGGACCGCGCGCGTCGAGGGGAATCTGGTGACCGAGTGGCGCGTGTACGACGACACACCGGAAGCGCGGCACCTGCTCGCCGTCGCGTCGACGGGCTCGCAGGCGTCGGTCAAGCTCGCTCCCGGCGACGGGTGACGGCCGAGGCAGACGACGTGTCGGGGGCACCGTCGGCGGCCGCACGGCGAACGCGAGGATGGCCACCAGGACAGCGAAGCCCGCGGCGCCGAGCATGCCTGTCGCCAGTGCGTCGGCCAGCCCCGCGCCGGTGCGGCTCGTCGCGGCGAACACCCCGACCACAACGGCGACGCCGAGGGCGCTGCCGACATAGTGGCTGACCTCGGCACACGAGGCACGTGGCGTGGCGTGGCAGGGCAGCCGCAGAGCCCGCTGTCGCTTCGCAGGGTCTGCTGTCGCTTCGCAGGGTCTGCTGTCGCTTCGCAGGGTCTGTGGACTCTGCGACGTGCGTGCGCGGTCTGCGAAGTGGCCCTGATTAGGCGGCGAGATCGCCGCGAGCCGCACCGGGATGAGCTGAGCGGGCTGCTGGGGTGCGGATGGTGCCGATCAGCCCAGGGCAGGCTGGCGGAGATCAGGTCCCGCGGGGGGACGTCGCACGCCGGGGAGGCCGACTGCGCAGTGGCGTGGCCGCCGGAGATTCGTCACCGTCGTTGATCTGGTGATCGCCAGCAGTGGCGCCGGAGGTGCACCAGCGCCCCTGAGGCACCACTTTCGCCGATCATGCGGGGCCACCAGGGGCGATCACGACACGGCCTGCGAAGCGGAGCGCGACTCAGGTGTTCCGGCCTGCAGCCCGACGGGCGTTGCCCTCCCGCTGGGCGCGGCGGGAGATCATCGCCGTCGCGACCGTAGCCACCACGACGGCGACGATCGGCAGGGTCTGGTCCCAGTTGTAGGCGGTGCTGAAGGATGTGGAGGCGATGATCAACGTCGTGACGCCCGCCTGCACCAGGAAGACCACGGCCCAGACAACGCTGATCTGGTACATGCTCCGACGGAACAACGGGTAGGCCGTCCACATCTTGTCGAACACCGCCATACCCGCATTTGTCCCGTCGGTGCCGTAGCGCTGGGCGAAATAGAAGACCACCGGGCGCCGCATCAGAACACACGACAGCCCGAACACCAGACCAACCAGCGCCGTCGACGCGCAGTCCTTATAAAGCAACACCTTCGAATCGGTGCTGCCCACCACGGCGACCACCGCCGACAGGGCAGTGAAGGCGAAGATCGCCGCCGAAGCGCCGCTGAACTTCTTCGAGCGGATCCAAACCGCAAGCGCTCCGAGCACCGGGGCGAGGCTGCCGATCAGATACGCTGCGACATCACTTCCGCCCAGGCTCTCGGCGAGGTGGAACAGCGCGATAGCCCCACCGATCTCGAGCACAGTGACCGCGATATTGAATACCATCCCTTTCTTCGCTGGATGTTCCTTCAGTTCGCGCTGTATCTCGTCGTGGTCAATCGCCTGCGGCTCACTCACCTCGCCGTCCGACACCCTCGATCCCCCTCCATCCAGCTCCGCGCAAATCATGCCGTCGTCAAGTCGGACCCGCATCCCCTCCTTCGGCCTCGACAGAAGATGCCCACCTCGCAGAGCGTGTGGTGACGTCACAGACGCCCGACCTCTGCGACGACGCTTCAAGGTCTGCGAGGTCCGCCCGGGACCCCGAACTAGCCGGGAGGGGCCGCTGTCGTCGCATCGGCCGCGGTCGCATCGGCCGCGGTCGCATCGGCCGCGGTCGCATCGGCCGCGGTCGCATCGGCCGCGGTCGCATCGGCCGCGGTCGCATCGGCCGCGGTCGGATCGACTGCGGTCGGATCGGCGGGCGTGAGCAGCGGGGCCGCCATCAGGTCGATCCACACCCCGAGCGTGCGGCGATCGGCTTCGGAGAGCGCGCTGGTGCCGACCTTCTCACGCAACAGGACGATGCCGGTGACGAGCGCCGCGAGCAGCTCGCCGCGCAGGGCCGCGTCGGCGCCGTCCAGACGCCGGGCAAGCATGGCGCCGAGGCCGCCCTCGATGCGCCGTCGGATCAAGGCGCGGAAGGTCGCGTCGTTGGCCGCGACGGCCAACGTGGCGAGGCTGCTGGCGCGGTCACCGGCCTTGGCTGCGCTGACGTCGAGTGCGTGCTCGAGCAGGATGTGCGGGAGGTCGGCAATCGGTGCGCAGGCAACGGCCCGGTCCAGCGCGGTGTCGGCGGATCCATCTCCTCCGGCGGCCTCGGCGAGCAGCTTCTCCCGCGACCCGAAGTACCGGTAAACCAACGCCTGGTTGACTCCCGCCGCCGCCGCGACGTCACGCGTCGTGGTTCCGGTGAACCCGTGCTCGGCGATCTGTTCGCGCGCGGCCGCGAGCAATGCAAGCCGCGTCGCCACCGCGTCCCGACGACGCCGCGGCAGCTCCGCGCAGTCGGGGCCGTCGAGATCCACGGTCAAGCCTCCGCCCATGACATCGTCACATGTTGACCTGCAGGTTAAACGGCCCTCCGCGCCGTCGCCAGTGACCACGCACACAAGTCGTCGTCCGTTGACTTGGCCCATCCGCAGTCGTAGCGTGGATGTCGTCAGTTGATGACATAGCGGATGACAAGGCACGAGTCGGGGGTAAGGCGAGGACGTGGTCGCTGCCGGACGAGGGGTTGGCAGGGGCGACCGTGCCGCGCTGGTCGACGACGGCTTGGTTGACGACGAGGTGGTCGGTGACGCCGCGGAGTCCTTCCTGGTCGCCGAGGCAGGCGCGGCACCGCCCCGCCGTCGCGTCGACACGGGTGACCGTGGCGACGGGCAAGGCAGGGACCCGTCCAGCCGGCAGCTCGACCCGCCCACCGCCTCCGACGCTGTGCGCGCCCCCACCGTCACTGACACCGCCCGCGCCGACCCCACCCCCTCGACCCCGCCCGCGCCGACACCACCCGCGTCGACCCCGCCCGCGCCGACACCACCCGCGCCGACACCCACCCGCGCCGACCCCGCCCGCGCCGACACCACCCGCGCCGACACCGTCTCGGTCGCACCGGCGCCGGGCGCGCCCCGCGAGGTCAGCACCTTCGCACCGGCTCCGTCCGCGCCTGCTCCGCCTGCCTCAGCTCCGCCTGCGCAGGCTCCGTCCGCCCTAGCTGCCCCGGCCCCGGCCCCGTCCTCGGAACGGCCCAGCTGGGTAGTCCCGCTGGTCGTGCTGATCGTCGGAAGCTTCATGTCGGTGCTGGACTCCAGCATCGTCAACGTGGCCATCCCGAAGATCCAGCTCGAACTGGGCGCCACCGCCCAGTCGGTGGCCTGGGTGGTCACCGGCTACAGCCTCGCTCTGGGCGTGATCGTGCCGGTGAGCGGGTGGCTCGGTCTGCGGATCGGCCAGACCAACCTCTACATCGCGTGCATCGCCGGCTTCGCGGGCGCGTCGGCCCTGTGCGGCCTGGCGTGGAATCTCGGGAGCCTGATCGCCTTCCGGATTCTGCAGGCCATACCGGGCGGCATCCTGCCGGTGATCACGCTGACGATCCTTTACCAGATCGTGCCGCGCGACAAGATCGGCGCGGCGATGGGCATGTACGGGCTCGGGGTGATCGTCGCGCCCGCCATCGGTCCGACACTGGGCGGCCTGCTGGTCGACTCCATCAGCTGGCGCGTGATCTTCTTCATCAACGTGCCCATCGGGATCCTCGGTGCGGCGGCAGCGCTGGCGGTGTTCCCGCGGGTGCGTCCGACGAGCTGGCCCCGGCTGGACATATGGGGGTTCCTGACCGCGGGCTACGGCCTGTTCGCGATGCTGCTGGCGTTCTCGGAAGGCGAGGACTGGGGGTGGACCGGCTACCGCGTCCTGATCCTGCTGTCCTCGGGTCTGCTGAGCCTCGCGCTGTTCGTCGTGATCGAGCTGGAGGTCGACTCTCCCCTGATCGACCTGCGGATCCTGCGCTCGTGGTCCTACAGTCTCTCGCTGATCCTGCTGGCGATCACGATGACCGCGCTGTTCACGGGCCTGTACTTCCTGCCCCAGTTCCTGCAGATCGTCCAGGGGCTCACCGCGTTGGAAGCCGGACTCACCCTGCTGCCCTCCGCGCTGGTGATGACCGTGCTGATGCCGTTGGCCGGACGGCTCTACGACGCGATCGGGCCGCGCTACCCCGTCGTCGTCGGCCTGCTGATCATCGCTTTCGGCTCGTACCTGCTGGCCGAGATGACCACCAGTACCCCCCGCGGGGACATCATCCTGTGGACCTCGGTCCGCAACATCGGCATCGGACTCGCGATGATGCCGATGATGACCGCGGGCGTCTCCGCGCTGACCCCGGCGCTGACGTCCGCGGGCAGCGCCATGAACAACGTGGTGCAGCGGGTCGTGGGGAGCGTCGCCGTCGCCCTGTTCGGCGCCCTCAACATCGGCGCCGCCGCCCAGATCACCACCGACTGGGGGTCGCAGGTGCAGACAGGACCCCAAGCCCTGCCCCAGCTCACCCAGCTCCAGTCGCAAGGACCTCTCGGGATCTACGCCGTCTACCAGCAGCTCGAGAGCGCCGCCACGACAGTGACCTACGCGAACGGGTTCTTCATCAGCGCGCTGCTGTGCGTCGGGGGCGCGGCGCTCGCGCTGATGATGCGATCCGGCAAGGCGAAGCCCACCGGCGCGAGCGTGCACGTGGAGGTCTGAGCAGGTCAACGCCGCGGTCGCGGCCACGATCAAGTCAGTTCGGGTTAGCGTGACCGCTATGAGCAAGACGCACCCGCAGCAGAGCCTGATCAACGACAAGATCGAGCGCCCGGACGCGGCCGCGGTGGCGGCGCTGGCGGAGTTCTCGACCACGCAGATCGCGGACTCGGGCGCCCCGGTTGGCGTCGTCTCGCCCCGGATCTCCCGGATCGCGGGCGGGCGCGAGATGTGCGGTCCGGCGGTCACCGTGTGGACCCGGCCCGGCGACATCCTGTACGTGCTCAAGTCGGCAGACATGATCGAGTCCGGTGACGTGCTGGTGGTCGACGGCGGCGGTCGCGAGGACGCGGCCGTCATCGGCGACATCGTCGGCTCGACGATCACCGGCCTCGGGTGCGTCGGGCTCGTCGTCGACGGCGCCGTGCGCGATCTCGACGGTCTCGACGAGGCCGGCCTGCCGACCTTCGCGCGAGGCGCCCACCCCGCCACGGGCTCCAACCAGGGCCCCGGCGCCATCAACGTGGCGGTGCACGTCGGCGGCGTCGCCGTGCACCCCGGTGACGCGGTCCGCGCCGACTCCAGCGGAATCGTCGTCGTGCCGCGGGAGCAGATCGCCTCGACCGTCGAGCTGACCCGCGCGGTCGCCGACCGGGAGACCGCGTGGCGGGAGGCCATCGCGGCAGGCCAGAGCCTGCCCGCGGCGACCGGCATCGACGCCATCCTCGCCTCTCTGAAGGACTCGGGCACGCCCGTGGAAGGGGGCTGATCGACTGTGGCCGACCCGGTGATCATCGAGCTGGCCGCGAACGGCGCGACTCCGCGCTCGGCGAACCCGCACGTGCCGCGGACCCCGGACGAAATCGCCGAGGTTGCCCTCGCCGCGATCGGGCGGGGCGCGGCGATCGTGCACAACCACAACGACGAGCCGATGTTCACCGCGGACGGGGTGCATGCCGTCGAGCCCTACGTGGCCGCGTGGACGCCTGTGCTCGACCGGTACCCCGACGCCCTCCTCTACCCGACGATGGCCGCGGGCGCGCGCGGCATACCCGTGCACATCCGCTGGGCCCACGTCGAGGAGCTGGCGCGGCGGGGCATGGGCGGGATGACCCTCGTCGACCCCGGATCGGTCAACATCGGGCTGAACAGCGCCGGGGCCGCACCCACCGACGCCATGGCAGGCCCCTACCAGAACTCCTACGCCGACATCGAGTACATGTTCGCCCGCAGCGGCGAGCTGGGTGCGGCGCCCAGCATCTCGGTGTTCGAGCCGGGGTTCCTGCGTACCGCGCTGACCCTGCACCGCGCCGGGCGCGTCCCGCCAGGCGCGATCGTGAAGCTGTACTTCGGCGGCGCGCTGGAGTTCGGGCTGCCCCCGACCGACGCCGCGCTGGAGGCCTACCTCGAACTGCTGGAACCGGCAGGCCTGCCCTGGTCGGTGGCCGTGCTCGGCGGTGACGTCGTGGGCTGCGGCCTGGCCGAACGTGCGATCCGCCGCGGCGGCCACGTCCGGGTCGGCCTCGAGGACTACGCGGGGCCCGCGACGCCGAGCGACCTCGAGCTGCTGGCCGAGGCGGTCGCGCTGGTCCAGCGGCTCGGCCGGGCGCCTGCAGACAGCGCGGAGGCTCGGAAGATCATCGGCGTTCCCGCCCGCTGACGGCCGGGAGCTCGCCGTCGTCCATCCACGGGCGGCGACCACCGGAGAAGATCAGCACGGCGACCGCCGATACCACCTGGACGATGATGTAGCCGACCGCCAGAGGCAGGAGCGCCTGCACGCCGTTCCCGCCCGAAGGCACGGCGACGGCGACGATCAGCACCAGGATCGTGCTGCCCAGCTGCAGGCGCGCGTAGGCCATCCCCGCCCCGACGGCCTGCCGCATGCCCAGCTCGTGGAGGACCAGCAGTCGGAACGCGAGCCCGACGAGCAGCAGCTGCAGGATGTGGTCGCCCTCGGCGTAGGCGGCACCGAAGAGCGAGAGGGCCGGACGGGCGATCAGCGCGCCCACCGCCAGCAACGGCAGGAAGACAAGCAGCAACCGGCGACGGGCCGACGCGGCCAGCTCGGCTATCCGCTCGGGGGCGCGCGCCACGCCCCCCGCCACCGAGTTCATGAAGAACACGGCCGCGATGTCGATCACCGTGACGGCCTGCCACGCGATGAAGAACACGATCCCGATCTCGGGGCCGAAGCGCAGGTTCACCACGACCGGAACCTGGTTGTACAGCAGCAGGCCGCCGAACTCGGCCACGCCGACGGGTGCGAGGTACGCGGCCGCGGACCGCGCGCTCGGCAGCGAGCCACCGCGCGCCGCCCCGCCGACTTTGCGGGCCAGTACCGCGATGACCAGCGATCCGGCCGCGATCCACAGCACAACCGGTCCGACCCAGGACAAGACGATGCCCTGGGCGCCGAGTCCGAACACACCGCCCAGCACGATGAGCAATCCCAGTCGGACGGCGGCGAAGACGCCGTTGCGCCACACCGCCCACCACGGCTTGCCGAGCGCGACGAGCGCGAAGTCGTGCAGCGTGAACACGCCCCAACCGACCGCGACGAGGACGAACAGGAGCAGGCCGAGCGCCGAGAAGCCCTCGGTGCCGCCCGACACGGCCGTCAGCCGCGGCGTGAGCAGGGCGTACCCGAGCGACAGCACCACCGAAAGCGTGGTGATCACCGCGGCCGCGATCAGGATGAGCTTGCCGCTCTTGCTGCCCGCCGCCGGCAACCAGCGCATCACCCCGACATCGAGGTTGAGCTGGGCGGCGCCACCCACCAGCATGAACGCGGACACCACCAGCTGGGCGTCACCGGCCTGTGCCGGGGACATGATCCTGGCGGTGATCAGCCAGCCGAAGAGACCCGCGACGGAGCCGAGCACCGAGCACAGCGAGAGGGCCAGCGCGTCGCCGAGCTGGGTGTCGCCCGCGCTACGACGGTGGTGGCCCTCGGCGTCGCTCGTCGTTTCGCACCGCCGTAGAGACCTCACCACGGCGCGATCGTCGGGGTCATCCTCACCGCTACTCTCCGTTCGAGGTCGGACTAGGTCCGTAACACAAACGGCGCCTGCCACGATCCATTTCATGCGCTAGACGCTACCGACCCCACTCGCGAGAACCGCGTCTCGACCCAGACGGGTGACACCTTTCAGACTTCGCTATCGTCGGCGCCCGCAACCGCATTGAGTCATATGAGCGATGCACGTCCGTCCGGCGCCAAAGAGAGGCCAGTACATGTTGCCGATCAGCTCGCCTGCCGTGTCGGTCTGCATTCCAATCTACAACGGAGAGCGGTTCCTGGCCGAGACGATCCGCTGCGTGCTCGGACAGACCTACCAGAACTTCGAACTGGTCCTGGTGGACAACGCCAGCACCGACCGTACCGCCGAGATCGCGGCCTCCTTCACCGATCCCCGAATCCGAATCGAACGCAACACCGCTACCGTGTCGCAGCAGGTCAACTTCAACGTAGCAGTTGATCACTGCCGGGCTCCGCTGGTCAAGTTGGTGTGCGCCGACGACCTGATGTATTCGCGATGCCTCGAGCTCCAGGTCGCCGCGATGCAGGCCGATCCGCGGCTGACGTTGGTGGCGTGCAGGCGCGACATGATCAACGAGCGCGGCCGCGTGATCGCCCCCCGGCGCGGCCTCGGCGGCATGACCGGTGTGCACAGCGGGATCGAGGTCGTGCGGCATGTGGTGCGCAACGGGGGCAACCCGATCGGCGAGCCCGCGGGCGCGATGTTCCGCCGCGAGGACTTCGAAGCCGTCGGTGGCTGGCAGGCGGGCAACTGCTACATCCTGGATCTGGACCTGTGGATCCGGTTGTTGCGACGTGGCGACTTCCTCGGACTTCGCGAGTCACTCGCTGCGTTCCGCATCAGCAGCGGCACGACGTCCTCCGGGGGCGACCGGGAGATGTACGACGTGCACCGGGCGTTCGTCCGCGACCTGAGCACCGCGCCCGAGTTCGACGTCCGTCCGTTCGACCGGTTCGTCGGCTGGATGTCGCGGCCCGCGGCCCGCGCCCGACGTCGAGCCCTCTACCGTCTCTCCGAGACCTCGGCGCGGCGCGCCGATGGCGCCATCGTCTGACTCCGTCGCTCACGGGGATCGGGGCTCCGCATCGCGGCAGGGTGACACTGCTCCGACTCAGTTGCAGCGGTGTCACCCTGCTGCAAACCTGGGCCGCTGCTCCACCGCGGCCCACGCGACGAGCGCCGGACCGTGGTTGCGAGCCACCGAGTAGGAGTTCCGGTGCAGGACGCGTATCCGCTGCAGGTCGTCGTCTCACTCGGTCTGGCCGTGTTGGGCTTGACCTGGCTGGCTCGGCTGATCCGGGTGGCGCCGCCGATCGCGCTGCTGATCGGTGGCGTGGCCTTGGGGTTCGTCCCGTGGTTGCGGGACGTCGAGCTGCCACCCCAGGTGGTGTTGCTGCTCTTCCTGCCCGCCCTCCTGTATTGGGAGTCGCTCAACACGTCGCTGCGCGAGATCAGGGCCAACCTGCGGGCCGTGGTGATCGACGCGGTGCTGCTGGTCCTGGCGACCGCGGGGGTCGTCGCCGTGGTCGGGCACGCCCTCGGGTTGAGCTGGACAGTGGCCTGGGTGTTGGGAGCGGTCGTGGCTCCGACCGACGCGACCGCGGTGGCGGCCATCGCGCGCAGGATGCCCCGCAGGCAGCTCACCACGCTGCGTGCGGAGAGCCTGATCAACGACGGTACCGCGCTCGTGGTGTTCGCGATCGCCGTCGAGGTCGCGAGCGGCCGCGGCAAGTTCGGGCTGACGGACGCGGCGGGTCAGTTCCTCCTGTCCTACGGCGGTGGGGCGTTGGCCGGTCTGCTGGTCGCGTGGGTCGCGGGCCGCGTACGGCGGTACCTGCACGATCCACTGCTCGACAACACGGTCAGCGTCCTGACTCCATTCGTGGCGTTCCTGCTGGCCGAGGAGATCAACGCATCCGGTGTGCTGGCCGTCGTCGTGTGCGGTCTCGCGATGAGCCAGCTGCTGCCCGGCATCATCGCCGCCAAGACCCGTCTGCGGGCACGGGCGTTCTGGCAGGTGTCGACGTTCCTGCTCAACGGTTCCCTCTTCGTCCTCGTCGGGCTGCAGCTGCGGCGGGCGATCGGCAACCTCGTGTCGTCCTCGCTGGCCAAGGCGGTCGTCGCTGCGCTGCTCGTCAGTGCCGCGGTGATCGGCACGCGGCTAGTGCGGTGTCCAGAAACGTTCACCGGGTCCTCGCGGGCCCAGACGACGCCTCGCGGCGTTGCCGCCCTCGCGAAGACGCCCGGTATGAGCTTCGGGCGGCGCCTTGCGAGACGCCGCCTGGATCCCGCGATCACCCCGGCAACGTTCCTGGACACCGCACTAGCGTGGATGTACACCGTCCCCTACCTCATCCGCCTGGTCGACCGCCGGGCCGCGCACCAGGCGCGGCGGCTCAGCGCGCGCCACCGGTTCCCCGTGGCCTGGTCGGGATTCCGGGGCGGGGTCTCGTTGGCCGCGGCGCTCGCCGTCCCCGTCGTCACCGTCGACGGCACGCCGCTCCCGGGCCGCGACCTGATCATCGTGGTGACCTTCGGCGTCATCGTCGTCACGTTGCTGGTGCACGGCCTGACCCTGCCAGCGGTCCTGCGGTGGTCACGGCTGCCAGAGGACCACGACGAGATCGCCGAACGGCGGCTGGCCGACCGTGCCGCCGTCGAGGCCGGACTCGCCGCGCTCCCCGACGCAGCCGCCCGGATTCGGGCCGCCGACCACGTGGCCGACCGCATCCGCGACGATCTCGAACAACGCCTCGCCGACCTGGACGACACGCCGAACTCGCCCGATGAGGAAGTCGAGCTCGACGACAGCGTGGACGTCCGCTCCGACCGGCAGACCTACCGACGGCTGCGTGCCGACCTCCTGCCGCAGGAGCGGGCCGCTGTGGTGAAGCTCCGCGACGAGCACGTCATCGACGACATCGTGCTGCGCTGGATCGAGGCCCGGATCGACGCGGAGGAGCTGCGGCTGGCGCCCCCGCCGGAACCGCTACGAGGTGTGGTGGACCTCCTGCAGGGCATAGACCGGCGTCGGAATGCCCTCGGCGCGCGCCTTGAGCTGAAGCGCGAGGTAGAGCGAGTAGTACCGCGACTGGTGCAGGTTGCCGCCGTGGATCCACAGCCCCTCCTGCTGGGTGGGCTTCCACATGTTGCGCTCCTCGCCCTCCCATGGACCGGGGTCCTTGGTGGTGTCCGAGCCCAGCCCCCACACCTTCCCAATCTTGTCGGCCATCTCCTGTCCGACGATGTCGGCGGCCAGCCCGTTCATCGAGCCGTACCCGGTGGCGTAGACGACGAGGTCGGCGGGCAGCTCCTCGCCGCTGTCGAGCTTCACGCCGGTCTCGGTCAGCTCCGTGACCTGGCCCTGCTTGACGGGAACGGCGCCGCTCGCGACCAGGTCGCCCGCGCCGACGTCGATGTAGTAGCCAGACCCACGCCGTAGGTACTTCAGGAACAGGCCCGACCCGTCCTCGCCCCAGTCGTGCCGGAAGCCCGCGGCCTCCAACCGGTCGTAGAAGTCCTTGTCCCGCTCCGCGATCGCCTGGTAGGTCGGGATCTGCAGCTCGTGCAGAATGCGGTATGGGAGCGAGGCGAAGATCGTGTCGGCCTTGAAGGTTGTGACGCCTGCCGCGACCGCGCGCTCCGAGTACAGGTCGCCGAGTGCGATGTCCATCAACGAGTCCGACTTGACGATGTGGGTCGAGCTGCGCTGCACCATCGTCACGTCGGCGCCGACCTCCCACAGCGCACCGCAGATGTCGAACGCCGAGTTGTTGGAGCCGACGACGACGACCCGCTTGTCCTTGTAGTCGTCCGGGCCGGGATGTTGGGAGCTGTGGTGCTGCTCGCCGCGGAAGACGTCCTGGCCGGGGAAGGTGGGCACGTTCGGCTTCCCGGACACGCCGAGGGCGAAGACCAGCTGCTTGGGGTGCAGCACGACCTCCTGGCCCTCGCGGTCGACGGTGACCGTCCACTCCTTCTTCGTGTCGTCCCACGTGGCGCTCGTGCAGGTCGTCGATCCCCAATAGTTGATCTCCATGACCCGCGTGTACATCTCCAGCCAGTCGCCGATCTTGTCCTTCGGCGAGAAGATCGGCCAGTTGGGCGGGAACGGCAGGTAGGGCATGTGGTCGTACCAGACGGGGTCGTGCAGGCACAGCGACTTGTAGCGGCTGCGCCACTGGTCTCCCGGCCGCGCGCGGCGGTCCACCACGAGGTGGTCGATGCCGAGCTGGCGCAGCCGCGCGCCCAGACCGATGCCGCCCTGGCCGCCACCCACCACGAGGACGTAGGGGTCACGGTCGCTGCCGAAGCCCTCGACCTCGGCGATGCGTGCCTCCTTCCACGTCACGCGGTCCCGCTGGGCGCCGTGGAGCACGCCCTTCGGTCGGGTCGCGCCCTGGCTCTCCTCGAAGCCCTTGAGCTCGTCCAGCGTGGTCAGGAGGGTCCATGCGCCCTCCTCGGCCAGCCGCAGAAGGCCGGAGCCGCGCCCGACCGCCGTCTCGAACCGGATCCATGCCGTGACGATGCCGTCGGCCTCCGCGGGCTCCTCGCCGTCGGCGACCCTGAAGTTCGTGGCGGCCGTCGACTCCATCGTCTGCCGGAGCAGGTCCGCCACGCCGTCGCGGTTCTCGGCGGTTGTGATGTTCCAGGTGAACGCGATCAGGTCGCGCCAGAACGACGTCGGCGCGAACAGGGCCGCTGCCCGTTCGGGGTCCCGCGCGGCGAGCGCCTCGGAGAAGTCGGCCAGCCATCTCTCTACGCGCCGGCGGGCAGGTGAGGACGTGTCCGCGTCCGGTTCGAGGGTCTGGGTCATGAATGCGTACCTCCGGTCGAGGCGCCTCCGCGATGCGGCACCCGCCTACAGACAACTCGGTCTTGCCCGATCCCGGAAGGTCTTGCTGACCTCTTTGTCAGGTCAGTGGTCGATCAGGACACCGTGGTGTCCACCGCCTGCCGCCGTGCCCGCATCATCGCCCGCGTCGCGAACGGCGAGTACCGCGGCGCCCAGACGACCAGAGCGCCCGCGGCCAGCAGGCCGAGCCCACCGACGGCGACGATCCCCGCTGCCAGCGCCCACGCGCTCGCGATCACCGAAACGACCACCGGGCCCAGCGCGTTGCCGCTGTCACTCATCAGCCGCCACATCGACAGGAAGCGCAGTCTGTTGTCGGGCGGCGCGACGTCGGCACCGAGGGTCATGACGATGCCCGACCCGATGCCGTTGCCGAAGCTCATCACCATCGCCACCGCGGTGAGCGCGACGAACCCGCCGGTCAACGGGAGCACCGCCATCGCCGCACCCAGGATCAGCATGGACGGCACCGCCACCGCGAGCCTGCCGTGGCGGTCCATCACCTTTCCCGACGGATAGAACAGCACCATGTCGACAGCGCTCGCGATCCCGAACACCAGACTGGTCGCCTCCGGGCCGAGCCCGATGTGCACGGCCCACAGCGGCAACACGACCTGGCGGGCCGCTCGCGCCGCCCCGATCGTGAGGATCGCGACGCCGAGCGTCATCAGCAGCCGTCGATGCGCTCGCAAGGTCGAGACGAACCCGTGCGCGTCGTGCCCGGACCCCGCGCTTGACCGCCCCACGCGCCCAGGCGAGGCGCTGCCTGCTGGCTCGATGTCCGGGATCACCAGCAGGAGCAGGGCGGCCAGCCCGGCTGTGACGACCGCGATGGCATACGCGGCGCGCAACGACGTCAGGCTGATCACCGCCGCGCCGACGAACGGCCCGATGAACAGCCCGACGCGGTGCGCTCCCCCGAGCATCGACAGCGCCCGCGCGCGCAGGTTCAGCGGCGCCACCTCGGTCAGGTACGACTGCCGCGCGAGATAGAACGTGGCGGTGCACATGCCGATGGCGAACAGGCACACACCGAACATCGGCAACGACGGCGTGACCACACACCCCGCCATCGCCGCCATCGAGACGCCGCCCGCGACAACCATCGCGCGCCGGTCACCCAGCCGCGCCGCCAGGGCCGCGGCCGGGACGTCGCCCACCAGCTGCCCGATTCCCAGCAGCGCGACCAGGAATCCGGCCGTGCCCGCGGAGGCGCCGAGGTCGAGTGCGGTGATCGCGACCACCGGGGCCACTGCGCCATTGCCGATCTCGTAGACCATGGCGGGCAGGAACATCGACGGGATCATCGACCGCAGCGTCGGTGCCCGCCCCTGATCTGGCCTTGTCCCCATCGGGGGTCAACGTTACCTCTTGCTATGGCTAACGACAGGTGGCGTTCGCGGCACCGCACCAGGCGCACCGAACACCAGGCTCGGGTCAGCGCCCTGTTGTACGTCTCACGGCGATGACCCGTCCACGGATTTGCATGTGCAAACATTATGCTCGGATCATGGAAGTAGAACGCGTGTTCGAATAATCTGGGGATGTGTCCGAGACCAGGGTCGCCCGCGCCTACCGCCTGCTGGCGGTAGGGCTGGACGCTCTGGACGAGGCGATCGGGCCGTGCGCCACCGACGATGAGCTCATCTCGGTGCTGACCGTGCACGAGGGCGTCACCCGCAGAATGGATCGGCTGGCCGTCGCCGTCGTCGCCGATCTGGACCGGCGCGGCACGTTTGCCGCGCGCGGCTACCGCAACACCGCCACCGCGCTGGCCGACCTGACCGGGTGGGACCGGGCGGAGGCCCGCCGCCGGGTGATCGCCGCCGAGCAGGTCCATCCGCGGATCGGTCTGGACGGCAGCCCGCTGCCCGCGCATCTGCCCGCCATCGCCGAGGCGTTCGCCGCCGGGCGCGCGAGCCTGCGCCACGTCGACGTGATCGCCCGTCTTCTGGCCAGCCCGGCCGCCCGCCGCTTGCCTCCCGACGTGTGGGCGGGTGCGGAAGCCCAACTGGCCGCCCTGGCGGGCAACTACACCCCGACCGAGCTGCTGGACTGGGGCACCCGGCTGATCGACACCCTCGACCAGGACGGCCCCGAACCCGACGACGAGCCGGAACCGGTCAACGAACTGCACCTGGCCCGTCACCGCGGCCGTCCCGGCGGCACTCTCAAGGGTCACTACGACGACGCTGCGATGTTCGACGCGATCGCCGCCGCCCTCGACGCCCACGCCCGGCCCGCTCGCGACCCTGCCGCCGACGCCGCGGAACGCCGCACCTCGGCGCAGCGCCACGCCGAAGCGCTCGCCGACGTCTGCGGGTACGTCCTCGACCACGGCGATCTGCCCCAGTGCGGTGGGGCGCGCCCGCAGCTCAACGTGCACGTTTCGCTTGCAGACCTGCAGAACCGGGCTCGGGCGGCGTGTCTGGATTTCGGTGGCACCGTGTCGGCGGCGAGCCTGCGGATGCTGTGTTGCGACGCCGCGGTGGTGCCGATCGTGCTGAACGGGCGGGGTCAGCCGCTGGATGTGGGGCGGTTGACCCGGGTGGTCCCGGACGGCCTGCGGCGTGCGGTGGTGGCCCGAGACCGGGGCTGTGCCCGGTGTGGGCGCCCGCCCAGCTGGTGCGAGGCGCACCACATCATCCCGTGGGAACGGGGCGGCGTGACCGCGCTCGGGAATCTCGTCCTTCTGTGCCGCGCGTGTCACCGCCTGGTCCATCACGCGGGTTGGGACGTCGCCCTGGTCGACGGCCGCCCGGAGTTCTACCCGCCACCGTGGATCGATCCGCAGCGGCAACCCCGCCGAAGACCACCACCCCAACCCACCGCTGCCTAGCCCTCGGAGTCACCGGCGTGCCACCCAAGACCATCGAGTCCCGGCCGGTCAGGTCTCGGTCATCCGACCGATGTCTCGGCCGGGCGCCGTCGACGACCGTGGTTGCCTAGACCTCACCACCTTCGACCGGCCCGAGCCCGACGGCAGGCTCGTGACCGCCGACGAAGTCCGTCCAACGCAAGGAGATCGTGATGCACATCCTGGTAGCCGGGGCCACCGGCGTGGTCGGACGACGGATCGTCCCGCTGCTGCTCGCGCGGGGCCACCGCGTGACCGGCTTGACCCGCAGTGCCGCGCGGGCGCAGGACCTGCGGTCGGCAGGGGCTGAGCCAGCCGTCGTCGACGTCGTCGAGGGGTCGGTGTTGACGGCGGCTGTCCAGGCGGCCCAGCCCGACGTGGTGATGCATCAGCTCACCGACCTCACCGCGGAGGATCGCGCGGCCAACGCCCGGCTGCGGGCGGTCGGCACCCGCAACCTCGTCGACGCCGCCCGCGCGGCGGGAGTCCCCCGGATCGTGGCGCAAAGCATCGCCTTCGGCTACGAGGAGGGGCCGGGTCCCGCGACGGAGGACACCCCGCTGCGGCCGGACCTGCTCGGAGTGCCGGAGCTGGAGTCCGCCGTGGCCGAGCTGCCGGAGTGGGTCGTCCTGCGCTACGGGCTGTTCTACGGACCCGGCACCTGGTACGCCGCCGGCGCCGTGATGGCCGACCGGGCCCGCGCGGGCGAGCTCGTCGCCGACGGGAACATCACCAGCTTTCTGCACGTCGACGACGCTGCGGCGGCTGCCATCGCGGCCCTGGACTGGCCGAGCGGCGCCGTCAACGTCTGTGACGACGAGCCCGCCCCTGGCTGGGAATGGGTGCCTGCCTTCTGCGCCGCGGTCGGTGCGCAGCCGCCACCGCACACCGCGGCCCGGACTCCCGGCGCACGCGGTGCGGACAACCGCCGCGCCAGAGCGCTCGGCTGGCAGCCTGCGGTGCCCTCATGGCGAGCGGGGTTCGCCGCCATGGGCCGTTCCGCGGCGGAGCGAGCTCGGCGCTGCTGGCCACCGGCGGCACCGGGGGCGACCGGTTCGGCGGGCGTGCGCTGTTCCGCACCGGGGACCCGGCAATGACGCTCGGGCGTACGCGCACACCGGCGGTCGGCCATTTCACCTCCGCCGCCGCGCAGAACCGGTTCCAGGCGGCCTACGACGTGGCGATGCTGGCCCTGCCCCCGCCCGACCGGATCCACGACCTGCGCACCACATACGGGACGGTCCGGCTCTACCGCTTCGACAGCACGACGGCTTGGCAGGTTCCCCTCGTGCTGTTGCCAGGCCGGGCGTCGGCCTCACCGGTATGGGCCGACAACCTGCCCTCGCTGCTGAGGCACGGCCCGGTCTACACCGTCGACCTGCTCGGAGAGCCCGGCATGAGCGTCCAAAGCCGACCCATGAGCAGCGCCGAGGACCAGGCCCGGTGGCTGCGGGAGGTCCTCGCCCAGCTCGCGGAGCCCGAGGTCGACCTGCTCGGAGTCTCGATCGGCGGCTGGAGCGCCATGAACCTCGTCGTCCACCGCCACGCCAAGGTCCGCTCGATCATCCTGCTGGACCCGGTGCTGGTGTTCGCCCCCCTGTCGACCGCGGCGATCCTGCACTCCATCCCCGTCGGGGTCCGCTGGCTCCCCAAGAAGCTGCGCGACCGCTTCACCAGCTGGACCGCGGGCGGCGCTCCAGTCGAGGACGTCCCGATCGCCCGGATGATCGAGGGCGGGATGCAGAGCTACGTCCTCAAGCTCCCCGCTCCTCGCCGGATCACGCGCCGACAGATCGCGGGCGTGGAGCTGCCGGTGCTGGTCGTCGTCGCGGGCCGCTCAGGCATGCACGACCCGCACGCCGTCGTCTCAACCGCCCGCAGCGCCCTGCGCTTCGGCGAGGTCATCGTCTATGCCGACGCCTCCCACGCCATCAACGGCGAATATCCCGACCGGATCGCCCACGACGTCGCGCGGTTTCGCGGGCGGCTGACCCCGTCGCGGCCGCAACAAGAGAAGGAGTAGAGAGGTGTCAGACCTCCGCCGCACCACTTTCGAGCAGATTCGCCAGCTCCCGCAGGCGGCTGCGCAGGTTGCCCTCCGGCTGGTCGGCGGCCGCCGCCATGGCCATTCCGCCCAGTCTGCGCATCAGCCCGGCGATCACTCCGGAGGCTGGCGCGTCGCTCTCCAGCTCGCCGCGCAACTCCGCCAGCGCCGCGCCCACCTCTTCGAGCGCGGGCGCGTTCGAGCCGTCGATACGCTGCTGCCAGCGCTTGATCTCGATCAGCCCTCCGGTGAGGCCCAGGTCGGTCGGGCCGTCTTTCAAGGCGCTGACGGTGAGTTCGAGGTCGTGTTCGATGGGATCAACGAAGTCTGCGTCAGCCATAGTCGCGACGGTACTTCAGTGGTTCACGGCGCGGTCACCGGTGGGGGCGATGACGAACCAGGCGTTGTCGTCGCCGTTGCCGTAGGTGGAGCTCAGGGTGCCGTCGTCGCCCGAGTGCCGGTACAGCGGCCAACCAGCCAAGGTGAGCTGGCGCTGCCCGTCGGGGCGGACGAAGCTGCCGACCAAAGCGGCGTTCACACCCTCGAGGTCGGGCGGCTGGTTGCCGATCAGGACGGGCGGCCAGAGGTCGGCGCACGACCCGGTGCAGTCCGTGGACGGTGGCTGGCGGCTGTCATGGTCGAACCGGTAGATCGGCCGACCGTCCCCGTCCGCGACGAGCACGCCCAGCGCTCCGGACTGGACGGCCCACAGCTCCACCCGGCCGCCAGGGGCCGTCTGGGCGTCCCCAGCCGACTGCGCACTCCCCTCAGACCCGCTGCCACCGGCGGTCGCGGGCGGCTGCGCTTGGGCGCTCGTGGCCGCCGCAAGGACGGCGTCGGCGCTGCTGTTTCCGGTCGAGGGGTTCGGGTTCGACGGGCCTGCGCATCCGGCGAGCGCGAGCGCCGCCAGTGCCGCGGTGGTCCAGCGCGCACGACGGATCGGATCGGAGGATCGCTTCACGCTCGGGCACGCTAAGCGTGGGACGCGTCCAGGTTCAGCGGCCTGAGAGTACGTTCGCCGACCGACAATGTGTCCACGACAAGCGGAAGGTCGGGAGCACCTTTCGGGCGAAAGGCTACGGCCGAACGGCGGGATCGCGTTCAGGCGCGCCGTTCATTCATAGCGCCCGCATGCTCCTACGCATCGGCGCCCTGCATCGCGATCCCCATGGCTGCGGCCGTCAGCTCCACCGACCGCAGGCGCGCGGCGACGTTCTCGGCGTGGTGCGCCACGATCACCTCGTCGGCCTGCACCGAGGCAGCGAACTGCTCCAGGAAACGCCGGACCTCCTCCGGTGTCCCCACGCCGGTGTAGCGCATCATGTCCGCGATCTGCCGCCCGTTCGGCGTGGTCAGGAACGCGTCGATCTCGGCGTCGCTGTACTCCGCGGAACCGGCCTGGCGGGAGATCATCGACCGAACGCGGCGCCTGCGCACCGCGGCGAACTGGTGCTGCGCGTCGGCCGCGTCGTCGGCGGCGACGACGTTCGCCCCGACGATGACATAGGGCGCGGCGAGCTGCTCGGAGGGCCGGAACTCCTCGCGGTAGCGGGCGACGGCCGCGTGCAGCGCATCCGGGGCAAAGTGCGAGGCGAACGCGTAGGGCAGGCCGAGGGCCGCGGCCAGCTGGGCGCCGAAGAGCGACGATCCCAGGATGTAGAGAGGCACGTTCGTCCCGGCGCCCGGCACGGCCTGCACGCCGGGCACGCGGGAGCGGCCCTGCAAGTAGCCCTGCAGCTCCAGCACGTCTTGCGGGAAGGTGTCCGACGAGGAGGCGTCACGGCGCATCGCCCGCATCGTCACCTGGTCGCTGCCGGGCGCCCGGCCCAGACCGAGGTCGATCCGGCCCGGGTGGAGCGTCTCGAGGGTGCCGAACTGCTCGGCGATCGTCAGCGGCGCATGGTTGGGGAGCATGACCCCGCCCGCGCCGAGCCGGATCGTCGACGTGTGATCGGCCACGTGACCGATCAGCACGCTCGTCGCCGACGACGCGATCGAGGCCATGTTGTGGTGCTCGGCGTACCACACGCGCCGGTAGCCGAACCGTTCCGCGGCGCGGGCGAGCTCCACGCTCGCCGCGAAGCTCTCCCGCGGTGTCTGGCCGGGCGCGACGGGGGCGAGATCGAGGATCGACAAGGTGAGCGACATGCGGACTGCCTCCGGCAGATCGGATCCGGTCGGGAACACGTCGGCTCCCTACCCCTTCCAACCCGCTCACGCCCGAGATCCATCCCGATCAGCGCCGCGACCCGCCCTCAGCAGGGATCCGTGCCGAGCCGATGCCTGCTGACGGGCACACTGGTCGCTCGTGAGCACCTGGACCAGCGCGGAGTGCGCCGCGGCGTGGGGCGTGAGGCCCGCCACCTGGCTCGGCTATGTCAGCCGTGGACAGGCGCCTGCGCCGCTGCCCGAGACCGATGAGCGCGGCCACCGGCGGTGGGACCCCGACGCCGTCCGCACCTTTCCGCGGCCGGGTGTGGGGCGGTCGCGGGCCGCGGTTACGCCGGAGAACGAGGCCCTGCTCGGCGCGCTGACACGGGTCGCCGAGGAACTGGACGCCTTGCGTGGACGCCAACGCGACCTCGCCCGTGAGGCGAAGGAACGCGGTGTCGAGGTACGGGCGATCGCCCGCGCGGCGCACGTCTCCCCGCAGACCGTCTACGGCTGGATCAGCGACTGAGCAACGTCGCCGCGGATGTGAGACGGGGATCGAATCGATTCGATTGAAGGCGTAGCGTTCTGGTTGGCCCGCCCCCGACGACGAGTTCGGGCCGACCACCGTCTCACCGTCTGTAGGGGTATCGCTGTGCCGATCGCGATCGTCGCGCTGGCGCTGGGGGCGTTCGCCATCGGACTCACCGAGTTCGCCGTGATGGGTCTGCTCCCCCAGATCGCCACCGACCTCACCGTGTCCATCCCCGCGGCGGGCAACCTCGTCACCGCCTACGCCATCGGCGTGGTGGTCGGGGCGCCGCTGCTGACCGCCGCCGCCGTCCGGCTGCGCAGGCGCACAGCGCTGCTGCTGTTCATGAGCCTCTTCGCGGGAGGCAATGCGCTGGCGGCGGCGGCGCCGAACTTCGGCCTGCTGATCGTCGCCCGGTTCCTGTCCGGGCTGCCGCACGGCGCTTTCTTCGGCGTCGCGGCGCTGGTGGCCGCCTCGTTGGTGCCGGAGAAGCGCCGTTCGTCTGCGGTGGCGTCGATGATGCTCGGCCTGACGATGGCCAACTTGGTCGGAGTGCCGGCCACGACGGCGATCGGGGCGTTCGCCGGATGGCGCCTGGCGTTCGTCCTGATCGCGGGGCTGGGACTGCTGTGCGTGGCCGGGATCTCGGCCACAGTCACCCGCGACGCAGTCACGCAGCGCCCCAGCCTGACCGCCGAGTTCGCCGCTCTCCGCAAGCCCGCCGTGCTCCTCGTCCTGGCCGCGGTGGTGCTCGGCGCCAGCGGCCTGTTCGCCTTCTCTACGTTCATCACGCCGATGATGACCGACCTGGCGGGCTTCAGCCCGGCCACGATCCCGATCCTGCTCGCGGTGTTCGGGCTGGGCATGACCGTGGGCGCGATCGCAGGCGGGAAACTGGCGGACCGGTTCGACCCGCGGCGGGTCATCGTCGGCCTGCTCGCGGCGCAGGCCGCGCTGCTGGTTGCGGCGGTGTTCGCGGTGCGCTCGCCGATCCTCGCCCCCGCGCTGGTCTTCGGCATCGGCGCGCTCGGCCTCGCGTTCCTTCCGTCCGTGCAGAGCGCGGTGATGGACGCCGCGGGCGAAGCGCCTGCGCTGGCGTCGGCCGCGATCCAGTCGGCGTTCAACGTGGCCAACGCGCTCGGCGCGGCCCTCGGTGGGCTCGCGCTCGCGGCGGGCCTCGGTCTGGCCGCACCACCGGGGGCGGGCGCACTGCTGTCGACGCTCGGCCTGGTGCCTGCGCTGCTGACGGTGGCGTTGGCCTCCAGAATGCGGACAGGGGGCCTGGTCGACGCGCGCCAGGTTGGGATCGACGGGCACTGAGCCTCAGGACGGCTGCGGCGTCGGTATCCGGCCACCTTGACCTGGTTTCCGCAGCGCTCCATCGAGCACCACCGCCGCTTGCCCGCCTGCGTCTCGTCGACGAAGAGGGTCGAGCAGTCGGCATGGTCGCACTCCTTGATCCGGCCAGCCGTGGGGCCGCCGAGGAGGAGGACGCCGTCGCGGGCGATGGTGGCCAGTGCCCGCGGCCACCGGATCGCCACCTCAGCCGCGCCGAGGGTGAGCGTCGCGCCCTCGTCACGGAGCTGGGAGCCAGGTCGGGGCGCCTCGCGGAGGACTTGACGAAATCGATCGCCGCCCGATCCCCCGCACTGCCGTCGACGGACGCTCGGACCACCTCGTAGATCGACTCCCGAAGGGTGCGCGCGTCCAGGATCTGCCGGTGGCTGACGGCAGCAAGCACCGGCAGCACCTCCGCGGCGAGCAGCCAACGCGCGAACGACTCGCGAACGACTCGCGATCAGGAACGCGCTCCACCGACTCACCGGTGTTTCGTCGACCAGAGTGGCCGCGAGGTTCAAAGAGGGCCGACCCCGGCGAGCCGACTCGGCAGGCCGGGGCGGGCCGACCCCGGCGGGAGGCCGTGGCGGGCAGGCCGTGGCGGGCCGACCCCGGCAGGCAAGCCGTAGCGGCCCGACCCCGGCAGGCAGGCCGTAGCGGCCCGACCCCGGCAGGCAGGCCATGGCGGCCCGACCCCGGCAGGCAGGCCATGGCGGCCCGACCCCGGCAGGCAGGCCGTAGCGGCCCGACCCCGGCAGGCAGGCCATGGCGGCCCGACCCCGGCAGGCAGGCCATGGCGGGCCGACCCTGGCGGGGCGGCCGTGGAGGGACGAGACGTGGCACGGTCGGGCGGGAGTCACCGATCTGTCGCGCGGCGCGAATCCCTGACTCTCGACGGCCGCGGCCGGTGATGGCTGCGCCCGAGATGAACCTGGTGCGGGTTGTGCCCGAGCTGTAGCCCGCTGGCGTCCATCTCAGGCGCCCGACCCCGGCGCAGGCCAGTCCCTCGACGAGCCGCTCGCGCCGGGGTCTCCGCTGGCTGCGCTTCTTGCGGTGCTGCCGACTCCGTGATGAACGACGTGCAGGCGGAGACCGCTGCGGCTGTCCTGGATCTCGGTGATCGTCTTACGGAGGAGGTGTGGCATCAAACTCATGATCGGCAAGGATCCAGGTCTGGTCACCGCCGCCCGTGGGCCTGCTGCCGAGCGTTGATCGCCGGTTGCGTGACATGAGCGCCATATATGGCCGTTATGTCCCAAAACCGGCGATCACCGTCCGCCGGGCGCCCCGCAGCGGGCCACAGCCGGGCCATGATCGTCGAGAGTGGTGTCGGCGGCGCACCGCCGGGGGTGAGCGCGAACAGCGCGCCCGCGAGCAGACCGGCCACCGGGCCCGCGACCCGGCGCACCGTCGCCCACAGCAGCGCCACGGCCGCCACCGCCATCAACGCCTGGGGCACCAACATGCTCCACGACGAGAACCCGAAGAGCCGTCCGGACAGCTCCGCCCCCCACAGCGACGCGAGCGGCTTGTCCACGGTGATCAGGTTCGCCGAGTCGAGCGACCCGAAGAAGAAGGCTTTCCAGCTCGTCGTCCCGGCCTGGACCGCGGCGGCGTAGAACGCGTTGCCGAATCGTATGGCGCCGAGGCCCCACGGGTACATCACCGCGGTCCCGACCAGCAGGACGACCAGGGCGGCCAGCTCCCAGCGGCGCCGCTCGGCGACCTCGGGAGAGGCAACCGGTGGGCCGCGGCTCCGCCGGTGTCGGCGGTTGCCCCAGGTTGAGGGACGTGCCCATGCAGGACATCTCCGGGCTTGGGGTGGTGACGGCCCGTCCTGTGCGACCGGGCAGCGGGCGACAGCATGCGTCGGGCGGGCAGCGCGCTCCCTTCGCCAACCGGGTCAGATCCAGTCGGCCGTCCTCGAAATCGCCGTGATCTGTGGGAGTGGTGCCAGGAGGGTCATCGGTGCATCGCCTGCACCACTTCCGGCGATCAGTGCCACGCGAGGTGCTATCACGATCATGATGTCCGCGAGAAGGCCGCCAACAGCCCGTCCATGCCTTCGGCCAACCCGTTCAAGCGCGCCATCGTCACCTCCACCTCCGCAGCACCGAGCGCGGTGTCGCCCCGGTGCGTCGCGTTGTAGTCAAGCCATTCACCCTGGGCCGCCACCCACCACGCGAAGACCCATGGCTGCGCCGGGATGGCCATTCCGCTGACCCGGACGTACGACTCGATCACTTCGGCAAACCGATCAGGATCGGCGTCGGACCAGTCCAGTGCGACGCTTACCGCCTCATGCACGGCGCCGACCGGTCCGGCCGCGTCCCAGTCGACAGCCCGCAGCACACCATCGTCACCGCGCAGCGTGTTCTTGCGATCGAGATCGCGGTGACTGTCGACCACCAGGAAACGCTTCGGAGATCCCTCGACGCGTCGAGCGAGCTGAACGAGCCCGCCGCCCCAATGACCCGCCCTCCACGAAGGGGCCGACATCGACGCCCAACGGGCATCGCCTGCAGCGTGGGCCGTCGCGAGCAGTCCTGCTACCTCGACCGGCGATCCACCGTCAGCCCGGCCCTCGATCCACCGGTGGACCCGCACCAGCGCGCCGTCGATCCGGGCAAGCGCCCGCCCGGAGGAGGGCTCAGGGATCGGTTCCGGCATCGCCACATCAGCAGCCCACGCCCGACGTTCGACCAGGAACGCCGCCTCGACGTTCTCGACGAAGGATGGCTGGTCGGCGTTCAGGACCATCCGTTTGACGGCGAAAGCGCCCCTGGTCGGTGTCGAGGCGGCACAGCTCGTTGGAGAGGCCACCCGGTACCGGCACGGCGTCGCGCAGCGGCCGACCCAGCCCGAACCTGGCCGCAACGCGCTCCACCAGCATGGGCGGATCCTCCCCCGCCCTACCGCAGTGAGACCGGATCCGGCCATGGCACGGGTCGGCGGCCTGCGACATCATGACCCGAGCGGCGCATCGGTCACAACAACCACCATGCACTTTTCGTCGTTGCCTTGTCCGGGGGGATCAGACACGGGATTGCGCCCCGACGGCGGATCGATGGGAGAACTACGCGATGAAGACCCACCATCTGGGCTCGCTGCAGGTCGGCCGCATCGGCCTCGGCGCCATGGGGATGTCCACGGCCTACTCCGCGTCCGAACAGGACGACGAGCAGTCGGTCCGCACGATTCACCGAGCCCTCGACCTCGGCGTCACGCTGATCGACACCGCGGAGATCTACGGCCCCTACACCAACGAGGAGCTCGTCGGACGCGCCATCAAAGACCGGCGCGACGAGGTGGTGCTGGCCACGAAGTACGGCCTCGTCTCCCACGCGGGCAAGGGACCAGGCTCCCTCGACAGCAGCCCCGACAACGTCCGCACCTCGGTCGAGGGATCGTTGCGGCGGCTCGGCACCGACCACATCGACCTGCTCTACCAGCACCGGGTGGACCCGAACACCCCCATCGAGGACACGATCGGCGCGGCGGCCGAGCTGGTCACCGCGGGCAAGGTCGGCTACCTCGGGCTCTCCGAGGCCTGGCTGCCGACGATCCGCAGGGCGCACGCCGTGCACCCCATCACCGCCCTGCAGTCGGAGTACTCGCTGTGGACCCGCGACCAGGAGCCGCAGGTGCTGCCCCTGCTGCGCGCGCTGGGGATCGGCCTGGTGGCCTACTCCCCGCTCGGGCGGGGCTTCCTGACGGGAGCGATCCGTTCGGTCGACGACCTCGAGGCCGACGACTCCCGACGGACGAACCCCCGGTTCACCGGCGAGAACTTCCAACGCAACCTGGACCTCGCCGACGAGGTGGGGGCGCTCGCCCGCGAAGTCGGGGCGACTCCCGCCCAGGTCGCGCTGGCGTGGCTGCTCGCGCAGGGCGACGACATCGTCCCCATCCCCGGCACCAAGAGAGTCTCCCGGCTCGAGGAGAACGTCGCGGCCGACTCGGTGAAGCTGACCCCGCAGCAGTTGCGGCGGCTGACCGACCTCACCCCGCCCGCAGGCGACCATCACAACGAGGCGCAGATGGCCACGATCGAGCGCTGATCGGGCGGCGCACATCAGTCCGGGCGCGGTGCGACCGGCCTCACGTTGCCCTCATCGCCGTTCGCTGTATCGATTCGGAGGGGTCCGCCGATGGTTGAGGAGACGACACACGCGACGGGGAACCCCGGCGCCGTCGGCGGAGTTCACAGGACAACGCAACACGGAAGGAGCCCCGAACCGGTGTCCCGACACCATCAGTCCCCGCGAGCCTTATGCGGAGGCTTGTCATGATCTACGTGATAGCTAGCGGTATTGTCCTGATCTTCGTTCTGGCCGTTGTGGTCGGATTGATCGATGCGCGGAACGCCCAGCGCTGGCGGGAGGTCGCGGCCGACCGCCGACGCGCCTGGGAGTCCGTTCACTTGCGCGACGAGTACCCAACAGGCCCCCAGCCGCTCTCCGGACGGCGCTGAGCCTCTGACGGGCGCGGGCCAGGCGCGGGCCGGGCTGTTCGCGCCCGGTCAACGCCCCTGATAGGTCGCTTTTCCTGGACCCTCACGCAGGAACGACGCGACCGCACCTCGCAGATCCGCGGTCGCGAACAACGCGCCCGACACCGCCGGGACCGCGTCGTCGGCGGCCCGCACACCATCGCGGGCCGCCGTCGCCACCAGTCGCTTGGTGGCGGCGTGCGCGACGGTCGGGCCCGCGGCGACGAGCCGCGCGTAGTCCCGCGCGGCCTCGGCGAACCCGTCGTCGGGCAGCACCCGGTTGACCACGTTCCACCGCTCCAGGACCGCGGCCGGGTAGCGCTCGCCGGTGTAGACCAGCTCCCGGGCCCGAGCCGGTCCCGCACGCTCGGCCAGACGCTGCGGACCGCCCATCGAGGGAGTCAGCCCGACCACGATCTCGACCAGCCCGAACGAGGCGCGCTCCGCCGCGAGCAGCACGTCGCACGCGAGCGCCAGCTCGAACGCCGCGGTCAGGGTCAGCCCGTGCGCGGCGAACACCGTCGGCACCGGCAACTCCTCCAACGTCTGCGCGACCCGCAACAACCGCGTCCACAGCGCAGCCCCCCGCACCACCGGGTCGGGGCCTTCGGCGATCGCCGAGAAGAACGCCACGTCGACCCCGCCGGAGACGACCTTGCCGCGCGCCTCGACCAGCACCGCCCGCGCACGGTCGGACCGGGCGGGGTCGGTGACCGCCACGAGCTCGTCGACGACCTGCTCGCACGCGGTGAACACCTCCTCGTCGAACAAGTTCAGCGGCGGCTTGTCCAACACGACGACAGCGACATCACCGTCGCGCTCGATCCGGACGGGGGACACGGTGGCGGTCATCCCCGGATACTGGCAGGCGCGGGGAAGGCGGATCGGTCGGCACTCCTGACCGACATGAGGTTTGTCCGCCCACGCATGGGGCAGTCCAGTGCATCACCGGACCACGCTGAAGGAACGCCCATGTCGACGCAGGGCACACAACGCCGGGTCGATGACCAGCTCGCAGGCGACGAAGCGGGCAGCCCCACCCAGATCCCGCCGCGGGGCTGGTGGCAGGTCCTGCGACGCGCGATGAAGGAAAGCACCGCCGACAACGTGCCGATGCTCGCGGGCGGCGTCGCGTTCTTCGCGTTTCTCGCGGTGTTCCCGGCGATCATCGCCGCCCTCACCCTGTATGGCCTCATCGCCGACCCGCAGACGGTGGCCGCCCAGGTCCGCTCGCTGTCGGACGTCCTGCCCCAGCAGGCGCAGCCGATCATCGCCGACCAACTCCAGTCGGTGGTGTCCGCGAGCGGCAGAGCGCTGGGCATCGGGTTGGTGGTCTCCGTACTCGCCGCGCTCTGGTCGGCGTCCAGCGGGACCAGCAATCTCATCAAGGCCGTGAACCTGGCCTACGACGAGGACGAGACCCGCGGCTTCTTGAGGGTGCGCGGCATCGCCCTGCTGCTGACCCTCGGCGCGGTCGTCTTCGTGCTTCTCACCCTGGCGCTCGTCGCCGTCGTCCCGGCCGCGCTCAACGCACTGCCGCTCGGGCCGCTGGGCACAGTGATCGCCCAAGTCGTGCGATGGGCGGCGCTCGTGATCGTCGTCGTGGTCGCGTTGGCCGTGGTGTATCGCGTGGCACCCGACCGCGACGCCCCCCGCTTCGCCTGGGTCAGCGTCGGGTCCATCATCGCCACCGCGCTGTGGATCGTCGGAAGCGTGCTGTTCAGCCTCTACGTCAACAACTTCGGCAGCTACAACAAGACGTATGGCACGATCGCCGGGGTCGTCGTGCTGATGCTCTGGCTCTATCTCACCAGCTACATCGTGCTGCTCGGCGCCGAGATCAACGCCGAGTCCGAACGACAGACCCGCCACGACACCACCCGCGGAGAGCCGGCGCCGATGGGCCAGCGCGGCGCCACCGCCGCCGACGAGATAGCCCACGACTGACGCAGCCCAGAGCACGCTGCCCGCTACCTGGGACTACGCGACGACAAGGCCCCCGGGGACGTGGTCCGCGAGGAGCCCCGCGAGTGAGATACCAGGCAGCCGCTCGACAAACCACGCAGACGCGGGCACTCTCGAAGTCGTCTGGTGGGCGCCGTAGCATGGAGGGGCTGGCGCCCACCGGATCCATCCCGCCAGGCGACGCTGCCGTGCGGACATGACAGAGAACGTCGTAGTGATCACCGGCTCGGACCCCCAGACCATCGCCCGCCGCACCTACGCCGACGTTGAACGGGAGCCCGACGCAGCCGGGAGCGGTCAGGCGTCACGGCGCGGGCAGTGCCACCGCGGTCGCCGAGTTGAAGGCCTGCACACCTGCTTCGTTGTCTCCGTCAAACGGCGTCACCGGCGACTTCGCGCCCAGGCAGAAGTCGTCGTCCTTCGGGTCGGCGAACCACATCCCTACGCGGTTGAGGTCCACTCGCACCCGCTGCCCGTTGACCAGAGTGGACGCGAACGCCTCCTGCACGATCAGGTTGAAGTCGTTCTGGCCCCGGCCGTTGGCGTTGGCGTGCAGGTCACCGATGTACTCGGCCGCACCGAAGGGGGCACCGGCCTGCTCGAGCAGGAACACCGTGTAGTCCCGGTTGGGCGGCAGGCCTTCGCCCTCGATGTGGAAGACGTCGCGCCCGGTCTGGTTGGTGCGCAGGGCGACGTTGACACTGACCTTGGCGTGCGGCATGCAGGTGGCGAGTTGGGCCGACGACGGTGTCAAGGCCAGGCGCACGGAGTTGGGCTCAGCACGGCTTGCCGAGGCCAGGGCGACCGCGGGCTGGGCGGGAGTCGCGGCGGCTGCAGCGCCCATCGGGCCGACAAGCGCCGCGCCGGTGCTCAGCGCGGCAACGGCGAGGGCGGCAAGGGTGAACTTGGCAGTCATGGTGTTGTCCTTCGGGTTCGGTCCGGCGGCACGATCGCGGAATGTCGAGGTGCCGTGATGCACGTCGAAGCCTGATCGAGCAGAGGCCGAGTGCCGAGGTCGTGGACCACGCCCAGACCGGTACTTCTACACATCGCCGCTCGTCCTCGTCGAGCGTCTCGAACGCGACGGCGGTGACGAACCGGCCGGACCCCAGTGTCGTCTTGGGCCCAGAGACGGCCTCGACCCCGGACCGTTGGTTAGCAGCTCACGAGCGATCGGTCGGCAGCCCGGTGCGGACCGGATACGAGTGCTGTGCGCGCAGGCCTGCCACGAGCGCGGCGAGCCCGTCGCGCCACACCCGTTCCGCGTCCTCGGCGGACAGCATGCACCCGAGTTCGACGCCCGCCAGGCCCTCGCACATGGCGTGGAACTGCAGGGTCGCATCGGCCACCTCGCGCCCCAGCACCCGGGCGACCCGGGCCCGCAGCTGCACCATCGCGGCCTCTGCCGCGGGGACGAACTGCTCCACGACTTCAGGCGCGATGCCGTAGTTCTGTACCCCGATCCGGAACAGCCACGGGTGCTCGATCACGAAGCGGCGGAACACCAAGGCGCCTGCGGCGACGAGATCGGCAGCGGAGCTGGGCGGCGGCCAGCGACCGCCCCACCGTCGCACCCATGGTGGTGATCAGCCGCAACAGTTCGCGGCAACGCGCTTCTGACTCGGCGAGATCGCCACGCCCCGACGGCTACATACCGCAGCGGCTGCCCGCCACCGCGACACCGCGCGCCGACCTGTTGGCCGCGGTCGATGCCACGCTCGGCCGGGCACGCGCGTCCGCGCTGCGGGCTCATCTGCTCGCAGGATGCATCGTGAGCGTGGAGCGCCGGCACATGAGGCACGTGGCGTGGCGGGACAGGGTCCTCGCAGGGTCCGCTGTCGCTTCGCAGGGTCTGTGGACTCTGCGACGTGCGTGCAGGCTCTGCGAAGTGGCCCTGTGTGGGACGCTCCGCGAGCTCAAGGCCGCCAGGACATCCCGGACTGCCTGATGCGCTGCTCGCGCGGCGTCGACCGGCTCGACCGGGAGTTGCCACCGAGCGCACCTGAGGCCGATCAGCGCGAGATGCACACGAGCGGGGTTCGATCTTGAGTGGACCCCGCTCCCGTCGCGCTCGGCCGACATCGACGCGAGTGCTAGCACCGCTCTCGGGCCTCCTGCCCGCTGCGCCGATCGGGTGGTTTTCAGCGCCGACGTATCACGGCTGGTCCGCAGCCTCTCATAGAAGTCGCGGAGCAGGTTGTCGTCGGCATCATCACGCTCCGGAGGATGAGATGCGTGCTCGTTCCGTGCCGCCGCGGGTGATCGTCTTACGCTGCCTGGCGGGCGTCTGTGCGGTCCTCGCGATCCTGACGCTGGCCGTGCCCGACTGGATCGAGGTCATCACCGGCTGGGACCCGGACAGCGGCTCGGGAGCGGTGGAGGCCGCGGTCGTCGCTGTGCTCGTCCTCACGGGCGTGGCCAGCGGCGGCTACTCCTTCGTGGCCGTGCGTCGCGGCGCCATCGGTCAAGACCCGAAGCAGCCGAGGTAGGTTCCTCACCGACGGTGTGACGCAGTGCCGACAGGAGTCCGCGACAGTTGCGGCCAGCGCCACGCTGGTCCAGGAGTCCGGTGCGGTCTGGGTGAAGCGCGGGTCGAACCCGAGATCCAGCGACTGATCGTCGGCGGAGGGCTCGTCCGCCGGGCACTGTCGTCATGACCGACGGAGCACCCCGTTCGAGGGGTTGCCGGGGTCGCCCTCGAACACGTCTTGACGTGACGCCCCGGGTGGGGCGTGGCACATCCCCTCACCCTCGGCTACGTGCACGCGGCCACCACTCGCCTGCGCCCGACACGTCCGGCACTCATGTGATCCCGAACTCGCGCATCGTGCGGTAGAGGGTGTTGCGACCGATGCCGAGCGCCCGGGCCGCGCGAGCGCGGTTGCCGCCTGCCGCTCGCAGAGCGTCGGCCACCGTCTCCCGCTCGGCTGACTCCAGCATGCCCAGCGCACGCCGGGGCGTGCGGAGCTCGTCGGGCAGGTCGTCGATCTCGACGATCCCGCCCTCGCGCCGTCGCCACAGTGGGCTCTACGTCACGACGATTCGAGGAGGAATCCAGATGACAACGGCGCCATCGACCCGCCCGTCGGGCATCTCGGCCGAGTCGGATGCGCTCCGCGCGCTCTACGCCGACTGGGCTGACATCATTGCCACCACGCCCGAACTGACCGTGCGGCTGTTCCGCAGCATCTTCGACGAGTGGCACCAGCCCACCCGCGAGCCCGAAGACGTGACCTACCGGGCCGGGACACCTTCGCAGGCCCGCTGGTGCACACCAACGCCTGGCCGGAGAACCTGGACATCACCGGCAAGCGGGTCGGTGTGATCGGCACCGGCTCGACCGGTACCCAGTTCATCGTCGCCGCCGCCAAGATCGCCGACCACCTCACCGTCTTCCAGCGCTCACCGCAATACTGCGTGCCGTCCGGGAACGGGCCGGTGGACCAGGCCGAGGTCGACCGGACCAAGGAAGACTTCGACGCGATCTGGGACCAGGTCCGCAACTCCGTCGTCGCCTTCGGGTTCACCGAAAGCGGCGTCGAGGCGAGGAGCGTCTCCGAGGAGGAACGCCGCCGCGTGTTCCAGGAGAACTGGGACAAGGGCAACGGATTCCGATTCATGTTCGGCACGTTCTGCGACATCGCCACCAACCCGGAGGCGAACGCGGCTGCAGCGGCGTTCATCCACTCGAAGATCGCCGAGATCGTCGACGACCCGGAGACCGCCCGGAAGCTCACCCCGACCGACCTCTACGCCAAGCGCCCGCTGTGCAATGAGGGCTACTACGAGACCTACAACAGGGACAACGTCGAGCTCGTCTCGATCAAGGAGAACCCGATCCAGGAGATCACCCCGGCCGGTGTGCGAACGGCCGACGGGGTCGAGCACCAACTCGACGTCCTGGTCTTCGCGACCGGGTTCGACGCGGTCGACGGCAACTACCGCTCGATGGACCTGCGCGGACGCGACGGCAGGCACATCGACGACCACTGGACCGAGGGCCCGACCAGCTACCTGGGCCGGTCGAAGTCCGGCTTCCCGAACATGTTCATGATCCTCGGCCCGAACGGGCCTTTCACCAACCTGCCGCCGAGCATCGAGGCTCAGGTCGACTGGATCGGGGAGCTGATCGGCAACGCCGAGCAGAACGGCGTGCGGACGGTCGAGCCGACCCCGGAGGCGGAGAACGGCTGGACGGCCACCTGCGAGGAGATCGCGAACATGACGCTGTTCCCGAAGGCCGAGTCGTGGATCTTCGGCGCGAACATCCCGGGCAAGAAGAAGGCCGTCATGTTCTACATGGCCGGGATCGGGGCCTACCGGCAGAAGCTCGGTGAGGTCGCCGACTCAGGCTACGACGGGTTCGAGATGACCCGACAGAACGACACGGCAAGCAAAGCAGCGGGGGTGTCCGCAGCCTCGGCATGAGCTGCATGCCACCTCGGCGTGATGCGTGCGCGTCACGGCGGCGGCGGGCGGTCGTCGGACCGCAGCAGTGGCGCTGTCTGGTATTCGACAGGGATGGAGGCGATGGGCTCCTCGAGCGCCGCAGTGGTGCGCCGCTGTCCGACGGCCCGGACATAGCCGAGGTGGCGGCCTGCGTCGGTTCGGATCACGTCGATCTCGGTCGTGTTGTCGGGAGAGGCGACGTGTTGCCAGTCCAGCCAGCGTCGCCAGCCGTCGGGCATCATGTCGGTCACCTCGACGTCGAGCACTCCGCTGCGCTCCCAGTGCCGCCGCCACCAGGCGGGCGAGTGCAGGCACGCCATGCTCGGTTCCCACCACGCAACGAGGTGCTCGGGGACGGGTCCGCGGAACTCGGCGACCAGACCGGAGCCTGCGATCCCGATCTGCCCGCCGGGCTTGACGAAGCGGGCGAGGTAGTTCGCGTACAGGTCGTCGGTGCCGTAGTAGACGAACGAGTCGATGCTGATGATCGCGTCGAAGAACCCCGCGGCGAACGGCAGTGCCCGCGCGTCGGCATGGATCGGGAACACGCTGGCCTCGGCCCCGGCATCGCGGATCCGGGCCAGCCGTTCGGTGGCGTCGAACCACAGGTCGGTGGCCCAGACCTGCACGCCAAGCTCACGGTGCAGGAAGATCGATGACGCGCCTCGCCCGCAGCCCAGGTCCAGCACGCGCATCCCGGGGCGCAGGTCCATGGCCTCGGTCAGCCACTCGGTGAGCCACAGCGAGTTCGCCCCACCGCTGACCGCGGCGAGAACCCACTGGGGGTGATAGGCCGACGACCGCGGGAACCGCTCGTCGACCAGCGGCTGGTTGGGATCCACGTCCGGGCTCCTGTCTCTCGTTCGTGTTCTCGGGCGCACCGACATCGTCAGGGGCCAGACGACGGTCGTGGACTGGGCGTCCGCTAGATCGGGTCCAGGATGCGCTGCAGGAACTGCCTGGTGCGTGCTTCCGACGGCTCGCCCAGCACCTGTGCGGGTGGTCCGGATTCGAGAACGACCCCTGCCTCGATGAAGAGCACCTGGTCGGCCACCTGCTGGGCGAACCGGATCTCGTGCGTAACGATCACCATCGTCCAACCTTCTGCGGCCAGGTCCTTGATCACTCGCAGCACGTCGCCGACGAGCTCAGGATCGAGCGCCGAGGTCGGCTCGTCGAACAGCATCAGCTTGGGCTTGAGCGCCAGCGCGCGGGCGATCCCGACCCGCTGCTGCTGGCCGCCGGAGAGCTGGTAGGGGTACTGGTCGGCCTTCTCCCCCAACCCGACCTGCTCCAGCAGCCGCCGCGCGTCCTCGATCGCCTCGGCCTTCGGTCGCTTCTGCACGATCACAGGGCCTTCGATGACATTCTGCAGCACCGTCTTGTGCGGGAACAGGTTGTGCGCCTGGAACACCATGCCGCTCTGGGCGCGGAAGCGGGCCAGCGTCGCGCGGTCGACCGGCCCGCCGAAGTCGACCGAGACGTCGCCGATGCCGATCACGCCTGCGTCGGCCCGGTCCAGGGCGTTGAGCGTGCGCAGCACCGTTGTCTTGCCCGAGCCCGACGGCCCGATCACCACGGTCACGGTGCCTGCAGGCACGTTGAACGAGATGTCGCGCAGGACCTCGAGTTCGCCGAACGCCTTGCGGACGCCCCGCACGGTCAGCAGGTCGCGCTGTACCGACGATTTGTTCGCAGGCTCACTCACCGCGCCACGTACCTCTCGAGTCGAGCTTCCAACCGGTTCTGCAGGGACGACAGAACCAGGCAGATGACCCAGTAGTAGACGGCGGCCACCCCGTAGAGCGCGAAGAAGTCGAACGTCGGGGCCGCCGCCAGCTGAGCCACCCGCAGTAGCTCGGTCACCAGGATGGTCGAGGCCAGCGACGTGTCTTTGACCAGCGAGATCAACGTGTTCGACAGCGGCGGCACGGCGGTGCGCGCCGCCTGCGGCAGGATCACACGCTGCAGGGTGGTCGCGTAGCCCATGCCGATGGTCTCCGACGCCTCCCACTGGCCCTTCGGGATGCTCAGGATCGCCGCTCTGATCACCTCGGCCGCGTAGCCACCGACGTTCAGGCTGAAGGCGAACACGGCCGCCGGGAACGGGTCGATCACGAGCCCGATCTGCGGCAGCGCGTAGAACACGATGAAGAGCTGGACCAGCAGTGGCGTGCCGCGGATGAGGGAGATGTAGACGCGGGCCAAGGCCGAGAGCGGCCCGATCGTGGAGAGCCGGGCCAGCGCCACAATCAGCGCGATCACCAGGCCGAGCACGAAGCTGATGACGGTCAGCGGGATGGTCTGGGTGACCGTGGCCACCAGCATCGGCCAGAGGTTCCGCCCGATCAGCGCCCAGGTCGCAGAGTCCATTTACTTCCCGCTCACGTCGGTGCCGAAGTACTTCACCGAGATCTGCTTGAGCGTGCCGTCGGCCCTCAACTGGTCAAGGGCCGTGTTGACCTGCGCGATCAAACCGCTGTCCTTGCGCGCCGCGAACGCCTGGTCGCTGGTGTCGCCGGTGGTGCCTGCGACCTTCACGCCGCTGTCGTTAGTGGACTTCTCGTACGCGCCGACCGCGAGCGTGTCGTTCACTGTGGCGTCGACCCGGCCGTCCTTGAGCAACTGGACAGCCTGCACGAAACCCTCGACGGCCTCCACCTTGGCCCCCGCGTTCCGGGCGACATCGGCCCAGTTGCTCGTCGACGACTGGGCGGTGGTCTTGCCCTTGAGCCCCGCGAGGCTGGTGATGTCGGTGTTGTCGGAGCGGGTGACGATGACGCCCTCGGACACGGTGTAGGGCTGGGAGAGGTCGTACTTGGCCTTGCGCGCGTCGTTGATCGTCACCTGGTTGGCGATCAGGTCGAACCGCTTCGCCTCGAGTCCCGCGAAGATCGAGTCAAACGGGGTCTGCACGAACTCGACGGTCTTCCCCAGCTTCGCCCCGACGGCCTGAACGACCTCGATGTCGTATCCGGTGAGCTTGCCGTCGGTGCCCTGGAAGCTGAACGGGGGGTAGGTGCCCTCGGTCCCGACCTTCAGAGTCGTGGAGTCGGAGCCACTGCTGCAGCTGACGATCGATATAGCGGCCAACAGCGCGGCGGCTACGGTGAGGAACATGCGACGCACGGATTTCTCCTTCGAGTAGCGGTCGGGGGGCGCGGACGCGCGCGGACCACAGTGATCGACCGGTCCGGTCGGGGTGGGGTGGTGTCCGTACGCAGAGGCGTCGGAGAGTTACGAACAGAGGGCGGCCTGGGTGCGGCACAGGTCGACGTGCCTGCGCGACCACCGCGACCGTGGTGGCGCCACGAGTCCGACGCGTCCAGCCCGCACCTTCACTCCCGCCGAAGTCCATTCAGAAGCCCTGACACTAGGCGTCCAGAAAGTCCTGTCAAGGAAATTGATCACGCATTCCCGGTTCCGGGCGCGTCGAGCCTGCCCCTCGACGATCTTGTTGCGTTCTCGGGGCTATGGCGCCCGCGATGCAACAAGATCGCGGAGTGCCTGACCGCCGCAACCCCGCAGCGTGCCCAACTGGAGGTTCACCCACCTCGCCCCGCAGGCGCACGTATCGCAGGCGATCGTGCGCGAGCTGCAACACAACACGAAGCAGGACGACGGAGTGCGCGCACGTTGGAGGCGATCGACAAGAAAACGCGAAAGAACGCTCCCCCACAGATGGCAGCAGTTAGCACGCCCCCGATATTCACCGGTGCGGTCGCAGAACTTCCAGGTGGATCCCCCACATCGTCTTGATTGCCGAAACCGGCGGTCTTCGTGTGTAGGCGCACGGAAACCGCCACGCTCGGCGATCGACGAATCCGTCATCGCGGGCTCCCGCGGGTCGGCGGCCGGGAGGTCGCCTTCCACCACGAGCTGGTCCGCCTCGCCGTCGAGCGCGAACTGGCGCCGGGGCGCCCCGCGACATTCGGCGTCGACGTCACCCGCCGTTGACCGGATGCCGGAGGCGCTGCGGCATCAGCGCACCCGGCTGCCTGGCCTACGACGTCAGGACGCTCGACGTGCGGACCCTGAGCTGTGCCGGCAACCGGCCCCGGCGGCCCCACGCTGCTCCGGTAGGGTTCGACTCCCGAAAGGGGCGGTAGCTCAGCTGGTCAGAGCAGCGGACTCATAATCCGTCAGGTCGTGGGTTCGAACCCCACCCGCCCCACCTCTGAGCAGCCAAAACACCGACCCGAAGATCGATAATTTGCGCCTGGGTGCGGCTTTGGGTGCGAGTAGCCTCAGCGGCATGCCTGGTGAGGACAGCGCGAGCCGGAAGCGGGGGCTGATCGAGCGGCGCGGCGACGCGCTCCGCGTCCGTGTGTTCGCCGGTGAAGATCCGGTCACCGGCAGGCGGGTATACCGCAGCGAGACCGTTCCGGGCACCGATCGCGGCACAGCGACGCGCCGAGAAGACGCTGACCCGGCTACTCGCGGAGGTCGACAAGCAGCGCACACCGACGTCGACCGTCACCCTCGCCTACGTCCTCGATGAGTGGCTGCGCTCCGTCGAGCTTGAGGACACAACGCGCCGGACCTACGTCGGCTACATCGACCGAACCATCGCTCCGGCTCTCGGGTCGGTCGCTGCCGACAAGCCGAGCGCCCTGACCTTGGAGCGCTTCTACGGCGAGCTCCGTCGGTGTCGGAAGCGCTGCGGTGGGCGTCCCGCCATCGAGCACCGTGTCGACGGCAAGCACGACTGCGCGGCGGCTGGGTGCGTCCCGCACGTCTGCAAGCCGTTCTCCGCGTCCACCGTCCGGCAGATCCACTCCATCATCAGCGGCGCCTGCACGGCTGCCCAGCGGTGGGGCTGGATCAACTCGAATCCCGCGGACATCCGGCGAACGGGTTAACGGCGTTGCCCTTTACCCCCAGCCCCGGCCGCCAGATCACGGTCTGCGACGTCGACCCGGTCGTGCTGGCGGCGACCTTGATTGCCGCATCCAGGTGTCGGGGTACGGTCGTCGCCCGTACCGTGATTGGTGAGGGGCGGGGTGAGATCGACGCCGTGTCGAGTCAACGTCCTTGGGCGATGATCCGGGTGGTGAGCTCGAGCCTGCTGGTGACGCCGAGCTTGCCGAACGTGGACTGCAGGTGTTCTTGCACCGTGTAGTGCGAGATGGCGAGGTGCTTGCCGATCGCGCGGGTGTCCAGGCCGTCGACGACCAGCGTCACGACCTCGTGCTCGCGGTGAGCCAGCCTACAGGTACGGCAGAACAGGTCGAGGATCTGCCGTGGTCCGTCGAGGCCCCGGATGCGGACCTGGACCGCCCGCTGCGGGTCCTCCCCGTCCTTGACGGCGAGGAGCCTGCCGACGGTGCTCCAGACTACCGACGGCAGGCCGTCGGTGAACTGGGGCGCGGGCCGTGTTGAGCATCTGGAACCACTCGCGCACGGCGGGTGTGCTCGCCCGGACCTGCCGGTCGGTGTCGACAAGCAGCACCCTGGTCTTCCGCGGCGGGGGCGGAACCTCGTCGCCCGGGTGGACGGTCGCACGGCGTACGGCTCGGCCGAGGCTGCGGACACCTCACGGAGAAGCTGGACGTCGTCGACGGAGAACGGCGGGTCGGCGGCGTCCCCAGGCCGAGATCAGCGGCGCGAGTGTCAGGTCGAGTTTGCCCCCGTGGATGGCGGCCAGGTGCGCGTCGATCTCGGCGTCATCGGACAGGCCGGCCGCGAGCAGCTCGCCGCGCACGTGCCGGATGGTCGCCGCTTCCAGCCGGTCGCAGGCCAGCCCGCCGACCGGGAAACAGCCCGCCGCAGCGACATCGACCAAGCCGGCCTCACGCAATGCCCGCGGCAGTGTCCGGCCGTAGCGCAGGTCCGCGCCGCGCCGGGTCAGCAGCTCCCGGACCGCGTCGCGGAGCCGGTTGGCCCGCCGCTGCGCAGGACCGCTGTCGTCCAGGCATGCCAGTGGCTGCAGTGCGGTATCGGCGTCCTCGACCAGCAGCCAGCCGCCCGGCCGCAGCGCTGCCGCCATCGTGGCCAAGGCCCGAGCCCGGTCGGGTACATGGATCAGCACGAGACGGGCGTGCACCAGATCGAACGTCCCGGGCTCCGGGGGTGGGTCAGCGGCGACGTTGTGCCGGCGCACCTCGTACCCGTCGCCTGTCTTCAGCCACGACGGGTCGATGTCCGTGGCCAGCACGTGCCCGGTCGGACCGACGGCCGCCGCGAGCGCCTGCGGGATACTGGGACTACCGGCCCCCACTTCCCAGCAGCGCGAGCCAGCCCTGACCCCCAGCCGGTCGAAGTGCCCGCGCGTCACAGGGTCGAACAGCTCGGCTAGCCAAACGAATCGCTCGCCCGCCTCGGCACGCGCGTTATCCAGCAGGTACCCGTGGGCGGGAGCGGACTCTCCACCGAGCGCGGTGGTCCCGGCGATCGGATCCGGTCGGCCACCGACGTGCGGCGGGCGGGGCGAGGTCATCACTGCATGGTCAACCTCCCCCGGCCACCAGCGCCACGACGACGGGGAGAGGGACATCTCACACAGCCAGCGAACCCCCGCCCGCGGACACCACCACCACCGCGACACACCGATCGGGCTGTGAGCAGCAAGAGGGGAAACCACGAAACCACACGCCGCGCGCCAGAACGTGCGGATCGAGCGGCCGCACACCGAGCGCGCGTTGCAGGGGGAGATCAAGTGCCAGTCGGGCCCGGTCGACCAGGACAGCGTCCGTCATGTCCGCCACGACAGTCACGGTGCCTTCCGCAGGTGGACGGAGTTCGACAAGAGCGTGCCCGACGGGCCACCGCCAGATCAACACCGCATCCGCCCTCGCCGGGTCGCCGCGACCGATGCGTGACGGGACTCGATATGCGCAACCGAGCTCGACCCGGCCACTGCCGCCGCGGCGCGCATGTCGCGGATGGCGAACGGGCTGACCAGCCTCGCGCGGGGCGGGCACGACCGCGGTGCTGCGAGCTTGGTGACGGCCACACTGCACGGCGCGGCCGTCGTGCTCGCCGCGGTCGACGGGGTCGCCGATGGCTTGACCGGTTCGGCGCGGCTGCGCGGTGGCGCGCCGGCGTGGAAATCGGCGGTGCGGTGCAGACTCTTGATCGGTGGCTCCACTGTCACGCGGGGTTCTCGGTCTCGCTCGGGATCACTGCGTCGGAGGCCGATGCACTCCGCGCTGACGAGCGCACGCCCCCGATCTGTTCGAGGCCCATCGCCAGGGCGAGGTGGCCCGTGGACTGGGGGAGGCCAGGGAGTCCACCAGGGTTGCTACTGGGGCGACCGAGCCCTGACGTCAATACCGTTATCCCTTCCACGACTCCCAGGAGGCGGCAATGAGCACAACCGCGGACCACACCAGCGGTGCGAGCGGGAGGGCGGAGCCTCAGGGACAAGGGCACTGGCTCGGCGGCCTTCGTGAGGGCTACGCGGAGGTCGGCGATGTGCAGTTGCACTACGTCGAGGCAGGCGAGGGGCCCCTCATCATGCTGCTGCACGGCTTCCCCGAGTTCTGGTACGGCTGGCGGCTGCAGATCCAACCGCTCGTTGCGGCGGGGTTCCGTGTCGTCGCACCGGACATGCGCGGCTACAACCTGTCGTCACGGCCGGATGGCGTCGCGGCCTACGACATCGACCAGCTTGCCGCCGACGTCCGCGGCCTGATCCAGGAACGCGGGGCCGAGACCGCGATGCTGGCCGGTCACGACTGGGGCGGGAGCGTCGCCTGGGCCACCGCGATGAACCACCCCGAGGTCGTGGACCGGTTGGCCATCCTCAACGCGGCCCATCCGCGCAAGCTCTCGCAGGGACTGCATCACGCGGACCAGCTCCGCAAGTCCTGGTACTTCTTCTTCTTCGCCGTTCCGGAGCTGCCCGAAGCCATCGTGCACGCCAACAACTGGCACTTCTTCCGGCACTTCCTGCACGCCGCCAACCCGGCCTACACGCCAGAGGAGATCGACCACTACATCGAGGCGTGGTCACAACCGGGCGCAGCGAGCGGAATGATCAACTACTACCGGTCCTCGGTGCGAACCCCGCCCAAGCGCGCCGAAGCCTCGCTTCGCCCGATCAAGGCGCCCACACTGGTCATCTGGGGGCAGCAAGATCATTACCTTGGTCCAGAACTAGCGGAGCCCGACCACGACGACGTACCCAACCTCGACCGCGTCGAGCGCCTGCCCGACGCCTCGCATTGGGTCCATCACGACGAAGCCGAGCGCGTCAACGAGCTGCTCACCGAGTTCTTCGCCCCGGCCCTCCCTGCCCATGGCCGCTGAATGAGCCAGGCTCTTGCGGTGATGAGCGTTGTCGATGTCGTCGGCGCGCGGGCGAAACGAGCCTGCGCCACGATCATGAAGGTCGGGGATCGTGCGTTGATCGTGGTCTCTGGGCGGAAGTAGTGGTGACGGATGTGACTCCGTTCGGACCCGTCAATCAGATCGACGCGGGGCTGTTGAACGTCGGGTATGTCGACGCGGGCCCGGATGATGGTCCCGCGGTCCTCCTGCTGCACGGCTGGCCCTACGACATTCACAGCTACGACGAGGTGACACCCCGGCTGGCCGCGGCCGGGTACCGGGTGGTCGTTCCCTTTCTGCGGGGGTATGGAACGACGCGTTTCCTGTCCGAGACGACGGTCCGCAACGGTGAGCAGGCCGTGCTCGCCGTCGATGCGCTTGCCTTGATGGACGCCCTTGGGATCGGGACGGCTGTCGTCGCCGGTTTCGACTGGGGAGCGCGAACGGCCGACATCCTCGCCGCACTGTGGCCGGAGCGGGTCAACGGCTTGGTGTCGGTGAGCGGCTACCTGATCGGCAGCCAGGAAGCGGGCAGGGTCCCGTTGCCGCCGCAGGCCGAGCTCCAGTGGTGGTATCAGTATTACTTCGCCACCGAGCGCGGCCGGGCAGGCTACGACAAATATCGTCGGGAGTTCGCCCGGCTCATCTGGCGGACCGCATCGCCGACGTGGAGCTTTGATGATGCGACGTTCGAGCGCAGCGCGGCGTCGTTCGACAATCCGGACCACGTCGCGATCGTGATCGACAACTATCGCTGGCGGATCGGGTTGGCCGAGGGCGAGTCGGAGTACCTCGATTTGGAGAAGCGGCTCGCCGAAGGACCTGTGATCACCGTCCCCGCCATCACACTTGAGGGCGACGCGAATGGCGCACCCCATCCGGAACCGAGCGTCTACGCCGCGAAGTTCTCCGGGCCGTATTCACACCGGACGATCGAGGGCGGCGTTGGCCACAACCTCCCGCAAGAAGCGCCGGACGCCTTCGTCGACGCCATCCGCGGGCTGGGGGTCCGATGATCGTCACGGGAGGGCGCAGGTCGGGGCACGGCCGGTCGAGGTGTCGAGGTAGCGGGGACCTGCCATGGTCAGCGCTGTAGTAGGTGCCGTTCTTCTGCCGGGTGCTCGTCGGATCGAGCCGCCTCGGTGAGTTCCTTTCGCGAGGTGATCCCGAGTTTGGTGTAGACCTTGCGGAGGTGCCATTCGACGGTCCGGGCGCTGAGGATCCTGGACGACCCCACCGAAGACCGGCGCGAGGTCATTGCACCCACCGACTGACTGGCGGCCGGCAGCAGTTCTCCAGAAGCGAGGAGATGGTAGAGATGACAACCGAAGCAGCGGCGTATGCCGGATCGGAACGGGATCTGACGGTCGAGGAGAAGATCCAGCATCTGCGGGAACTGTTCGTCGACGCTCGCCAGGTGGTGACACCACCGACGGGCGGAGAACACCTGGCCATCGCGTGCGACGCCACGACGTCGAGCACGGTGTGGCGCACGTCGCGACGGTCAGGGAGCTATGGCACGTCGGGGCCGGTCCTGGACCGGCTGTCGCCGGGTGCGAGGCGGCGGGTGGAGACGTTCTCCTGGGCCAGGCGGCGTAGCGCCAGGAGTACCGGTTCCAGCAGCACGGTGCCGATGACGACGAATCGGACCGCATCCGCGGCGGAGCCTGTGGGTACCGAGGCCACGTCTTGCTCGGCGAGCGTGGCGGCCGCGTCGGCGTAGCGGTCCAGTAGTTCGTCCGAGGTGTCGAAGTGGGCGATCTGCAGGGCGTGGAGGGCCGCGGCGAACACGGCCAGCGACGGTGAGGCGTCGTCGGTCTTCCAGCCCCAGCGGTGGAGGTGGCCGCGTGCCCTGTCCAGTTGCTCGGGTGGCGGGTCGGTGGGGGAGGAGGGAAGCGCGTAGTGGGCGGCGCCGAGCGCGTTGTGGACGGAGGTGGTCGGGTCGTCGACGACGTCGAGCACAGCGCGGGCAGCGGGGATCGACAGCCCGCCGGGTCCGAGCAGGGCCCGGATCAGGAGCAGCCGTTCGACGTGGGACTCGCTGTACTGGGCCTGTGTCGTGGCGGTGGGTTGGCCTGCGGGGAGCAGGCCCTCGCGGAGGTAGTACTTCACCGTGGCCACCGGCAGGCCGCCGCGGCGGGCCAGCTCCGAGATCCGCATCGGCCGTCCTCCCTTGACAAACGGAGAGTAGCACTCTCCAATACTGGGTAGTTCGACTCTCCAAAGGGGCTGATCATGTCGAGCATCGCTCGCGGACGCTGGACCCACGACCACACCGGGGAGCTCG
>CAWGYF010000027.1:0-33285 GCA_963826705.1 uncultured Actinomycetota bacterium | reverse complement strand
AGCCATCACAAGAAGGGCAGCCACCACAAAGCGCAGCCACCACAAGAAGCGCAGCCACCACCGACAGCCCGGCTACGACCGGCCCCCGAGGTCAAGACCATCAGACGCGTCGTTCCTGCCCTTAAGTGACCGCATTGCGGTCGACCTTCTGCGAGGACGCCCAAAGCTCTGCGAGGTCGTCGAGGTCGTCGAGGTCGTCCAGGTCGATGCGGCGTGCTCAGTCTCGACCAGTCCCGACCAGTCTCGACCGGCGTGACCTCGGCCCGCCCGCCCACCTCGCAAGGGTTGTGGTGTCGTCACAGCCGTTCGGCCGTCTCCGAGGAAGCCACACCGTCTGCGAGGTGGGCAAACGCGGCGCTCTCACCGGACACGGTCGCAGGCGCCGTCACGGCCGCAGTTGTCCACATGGCCCCTCGGTTGTCCACAGGTCGCGATGTGTCGTTGCTGCGACTTCTGCGTGTGGGGAACGCTCGGTGTCTCGGGCGGTGCGAGGCCGCATGAGCGGGGAGTGCGCATGTATGAGACGACGATGACAATGGTGGGCCGGTTGGCCACCGCTGTGACGCGTAGGGACTTCAAAGACGGAGGGGTGAAGGCCACGTTCCGGCTGGCGAGCACCGAGCGGCGCTTCGACCGCGGCTCCCAGCAGTGGGTCGATGGTTCGCGGCTGTTCCTGACGGTGGTCTGTTGGCGGGCTCTTGCCGAGCACGTACTCGCGACATTGACGGTCGGTGATCCAGTGATCGTGCAGGGCAAGCTGCGTGAGCGCGAGTACGAGAAGGACGGGCGGGTCCACTCGGTGATCGAAATCGATGCGGCGACGGTCGGGCCGGACTTGGCGCGATGTTCAGCAGCCGTGGCGCGGCGCAGCGCGCGGCTCGCCGCCGTCGCGCCGCGACCCGATGGGGAGGCCGGTGCGTCGCCTGACGACACAGTCCAAGCCCGACCTGCGGATGTCGCCCCCGGAGAACCGGGCGAATGGGACACCCGCCCGCTTGTGGCCGAGTACGTTGACGCGGACGGAGGCACTGCGTCGGAGGCGCCCCGGCGGGATGAGGCGGCTGTGCAGGTGTGAGCGGCGCGCAACTACCATCGAGTCCGTGGCAGAGTTCATTTACAGCATGCAACGGGTCCGCAAGGCCCACGGTGACAAGGTCATCCTCGACAACGTCACGCTGAACTTCCTGCCTGGTGCGAAGATCGGTGTGGTCGGCCCCAACGGGGCAGGCAAGTCGAGCGTCCTGAAGATCATGGCCGGCCTGGATCAGCCGAACAACGGCGACGCATACCTCAAGCCGGGCGCGACCGTGGGCATCCTGCAACAGGAGCCCGCGCTCAATGAGACAAAGACCGTCCTGGGCAACGTGGAGGAGGGGCTCGGCGAGATCAAGCGGCAGCTCGACCGCTACAACGAGATCGCCGAGCTGATGGCCACCGACTACTCCGACGAGCTGATGGAGGAGATGGGCCAGCTCCAGGAGGTCCTTGACGACAACGACGCGTGGGAGCTGGACTCGCAGCTGGAGCAGGCGATGGACGCCCTCCGCTGCCCACCTCCCGACTCTCCGGTCACCACGCTGTCCGGCGGTGAGCGGCGCCGCGTCGCGCTCTGCAAACTCCTGCTGAGCAAGCCCGACCTGCTACTCCTCGACGAGCCCACCAACCACCTCGACGCCGAGAGCGTCCTGTGGCTGGAGCAGCATCTCGCGAGCTACCACGGTGCGGTGTTGGCGGTCACCCACGACCGCTACTTCCTCGACAACGTGGCCGAGTGGATTCTCGAGATCGACCGCGGACACACCTACCCGTATGAGGGCAACTACTCCACCTACCTGGAGAAGAAGGCTGAGCGCCTTGCTGTGCAAGGTCGCAAGGACGTGAAGCTGCAGAAGCGGCTCACCGAGGAGCTGGCGTGGGTCCGGTCGGGCGCGAAGGCGCGTCAGGCCAAGAGCCGAGCACGTCTGCAGCGCTACGAGGAGATGGCCTCGGAGGCTGAGCAGCACCGCAAGCTCGACTTCGAGGAGATCCAGATCCCGACCGGGCCCAGACTCGGCACCGTGGTCGTGGAGGTCGATCACCTCGACAAAGGTTTCGACGACCGTATCCTGATCAAGGACCTGTCGTTCACCCTCCCGCGCAACGGCATCGTCGGTGTCATCGGGCCCAACGGAGTGGGCAAGACCACGCTGTTCAAGACCATCGTCGGTCTCGAGCAGCCTGACTCGGGCATCGTCCGCGTCGGAGACACCGTCAAGCTGGCCTACGTCGACCAGAACCGGGCCGGTATCGATCCCAAGAAGACCGTGTGGCAGGTGGTGTCCGACGGGCTCGACCACATCAAAGTCGGGCAGTCCGAGATGCCGTCCCGGGCCTATGTTGCGGCATTCGGGTTCAAGGGGCCCGATCAGCAGAAGCCTGCAGGCGTCCTTTCGGGTGGCGAGCGCAACCGGCTCAACCTGGCTATGACGCTCAAGTTGGGCGGCAACCTCATTCTGCTCGACGAGCCGACCAACGACCTGGACGTCGAGACCCTGGGGTCACTGGAGAACGCGCTGGAGCAGTTCCCGGGCTGTGCGGTGGTCATCTCGCACGACCGTTGGTTCCTGGACCGCGTCGTCACCCACATCCTGGCCTGGGAGGGATCCGAGGAGAACCCTGCCGCGTGGTTCTGGTTCGAGGGCAACTTCGAGGCCTACGAGAGGAACAAGATCGACCGCATGGGAGCCGAGGCTGCGCGGCCGCACCGCGTCACGCACCGTAAGCTCACTCGTGACTGAGAGCGACCGGCTCGGTCTTGATCGTCACAGGCTTCCCCGGGGGACGCCATAGTTTGGAAGGTCAGGTGGGGCCGATGCGCGCGCGTGCCGACACGGCGTCGGATGCGGGATTGCTGGCCTCTGCTGCCACGCTGCGTTGGTCGCAGCCCGACCTCACGGCCGCCCTCGCAGAGCATGTAAGCGAGACGAGGGCGGCCGACGATCGCATGTGGCTTGCGGCGGTCGGCTGGCTGGTTCACGGTCGGGCGGCGATCGGCGACGGCCGAGAATGCGCGTCCGATGTTCTGGCCGGAATTGCCCGGCGTGGCACCGGATTGCTCGACGATCCCGCGGCCGATCGGCTGCGCATCGAGATCGCGGCGCTCGCTGCGGGACAGCGCGAGCCCGCCGTTGCCCGTGTGCTCGTCCAGCCTGTGCTGGCCGCGGACCGACCGGCTGACGTCCGAGCCGACGCCTTCGGGGTGCTGGCTCGGTGCGTCCTGGAGGAGTGGCCCGCCGCGATCGGCGAGGCCACGCGGCGCGCCGACATCGCGTGGGCGGAGGTCGGCGGCCCGAGCGCTGAGATCGCGACGGCCGCGCTGGCATTGCTGTCGGCGGCGGGCCTTCGACGATCCGGACATCCGGACTCGGCCGTCGATCGTGCCGCGGATGGTCTTGCCCGTCTCGACCGAGTTCGCGCGAAGCAGGCAGGCACACCTTCCCGGCACCTCGCCGCGGCGCTCGCCGCTGAGTGGGTCACCGCGTTGATCGAGGCTGGGCGCACGGAAGACGCTCGTGCGGGATGCGCGCCGCTGGCGCAGCATCTGTGGGAGACCGGCCGCCCCACGCGGCAGATCGTACTGTTGCGTCTCGCTTTGGCGCGGGCGCTTGCCGACGACTCCGCATCGGCAGGGGCGCTCGAGCAAGCTGCGCAGGACGCCGCCGACTGCGACACGCCCGATCTCGAGGCTCTGTGCCTCTCGGCCTTGGGCACCCTTCGCGAGCACGCCGGACAGCTCGACGCCGCGCTTGAGGCGATGCGGCGAGTCGTCGCGGCGCAGCGTCGCGATCGCGCTCGGTCAGAGCGTTTCCGCGTCGCTCTGCGCGCGATGTGCCTCCCAACGCCCGACGCAGGCGGGGACGCAGTTGCTACGCCGCCCGAGCGGCAGCAGGGTGTGGCGGCTCCTGAGCGGCAGCGAGTCGTGGCGCCCCTCGAGCAGCAGGCCGTGGCACCCCCCGAGCGGCAGCGAGTCGCGTCAGCAGTGTCCAACAGGCGGTCGCCGAGCCGCGCGATCGCGTTTGAGGGGAACCCTGTGGAGCCCTCGCGTCCGCTGGCTGGAGGGGAAGTCGCGGACCCATGGTCCACCGGCCGCTGGATCGAGCGGTGTCGTGATGCGGATGCCGCAGGAGGCCGACGCCACCGGACGGGCCCCGACAGCGACTCCGTCGATCGGATGGCGAAGCGCGGGAGGCCGGAGGAGGTCGGAGAAGTCGCCGGGGGCCAACCAGGCCTCGTCGCTGGTCTCGACGCAAGACGTTCTCGCATCGCCGACGCCTCCGCCACGCCCACGGGCGTGGTGGATGAGGACGCAGCGCGGATGGCTCCAACTGGCGTCAACGGAGCAGTAGCGGGCTCGACTCCTGTCGGACGCGACCCGGGGGCGGTGGCATTGGCGGACACCGCTACCGAAGCGATCCCCGTGCACCTGGCCGACCACGGCGCGCATGGCCCGGTGGATCCCCTTTCCCCGGCGGCTGTGGACCCGCTCTTCGGCCTACTGGAGCACATCACAGAGGTCGATGCTGATGACCCTCTCGAGACGGGCAGCAACCTTCAGCTCAGTGCCAACGCCCATGACGGAGCCGTTTCGGGCCCGCCTGCGGATGCCGCTGATCCCTCGGCGGGTTCCGCCCGCAGCCGCGGCGGGATCGAGAACGTGAAGGCCGACGCCGGGAACCGCGCGCCGGAAAGGTTGCCCCTTGGCGGCGAGCGCTGGCTGGAGGCTGCGCTCGCTGAACTGGACCGGGTGCGGGACAGGCCGTTGCCCGATCTCGACGGAGGGGTCGGGCTGCGCGCAGAGCCGACGGCCGCAGGCGCGGTCGAACCCGCCGTGAACGGGGCTGGCGCCACCGCATCCACAGCAGATGGCCGCGCGATCGCCGCAATGCATCCGAACGCGGTGGAGCCGGTGGCGGTGGACCCGGCGGTAGAGGCTGCGGCGGTGCAGTGGGGAGTGGTGGACCCGATGGCGGCGGGCGGTGCCATGGGAGAGGGCGTTGCCGCGACCGTAGACGGGGCCGCGACCGTAGACGGGGCGCGACGGACCCGATGCGAGACGGGGCCGCGACCGTAGACGGGGCCGCGACCGTAGACGGGGCCGCGACCGTAGACGGGGCCGCGACCGCGGGCGCCGCTGGGGCCGCGGGGGATGCCATGCACCGTTTTGCTGCGGTCGAATCGGTCGACAGGAGGGTCGCGGTCGGAACGGATGCCGTCGGATGTGTGGTGGTCATCGACGCCGTCCGCGCGGGGGCGCCCGTGACGGAAGGCGAACTCCTCCGCGAGGTTGGCGGCAGGCTCACCGGTCGGATCCCCGCAGGCGCCCGGCTGCGGTGTGAGCCGGACGACTCTGCGCTGTCGGTCGTGCTGCCTGGCCGGGAGCGGTCAGCCGCCACGGACTGGATGCACCAGACGCTGCCCGCCGTCTTCGCCGACGTGGACGAGCTCGGCCAATCGCGGCGGTGGCCAACGGGGACCACCCTGCGGGCGGCTGTGCACGACACCGTCGGCCCGGTCGGCGCGCAGCTGATGCAGAGGCTCGACCCGGTGACGCCCTGGTCGCCTGCCCCCCGCGCCCGGCACAATGCCGCGCCCGCCGCCGTCGTGCGGTGGGGCGTGCCGATATTGGCGGGGAGCGGTGGCAGGCGGCGCCGCGCCGACGACGGATCCCCGGCGCCTGGTGCGCATCGGGAGGCGGACGCATCGGACAGTCGCCCCGACGCTGCCGAGAGACCGGCCGTGGAGCCCAGGAACCAGGATGTGTCCGGTGCTCGGGGGCGGCACCGGGGGAAGAGCGTCCTGCAGGCCGGGCGGCATGCGGCGGAGCGCCCGAGGCCACGCCAGGCCGCCCGGGACGCGGCGGGGCTCCCCGCGAGTCCGGCCGAGCTCGGACCCGCGCCGCGCCCGGCCGCTGGGGCCGCGTCGCGCCCGGCCGATGGGGCCGCGCTGCGCCCGGCCGATGGGGCCGCGCTGCGCCCGGCCGATGGGGCCGCGCGGCGCCCGGCCGATGGGGCCGCGCGGTGCCCGGCGGATGGGGCCGCGTCGCGCCCGGCGGATGGGGCCGCGCGGCGCCCGGCGGATGGGGCCGCGCGGCGCCCGGCGGATGGGGCCGCGCGGCGCCCGGCGGATGGGGCCGCGCGGTGCCCGGCCGATGGGGCCGCGTCGCGCCCGGCCGATGGGGCCGCGTCGCGCCCGGCCGATGGGGCCGCGCCGCCCCAGACCGACGTGGCGGCCTCGAGCCCGACCGAGGAGGCGGAGTTCTCCGTCGAAGGACTCGGGCTGGCCGACCTGCTCGCCGGGGCGCTGGCCGCCTACCGCGGGATATGAGCCCCCACGACGGGCCACGCCTCGGTCCTTGGACGGCGTTACTGTTGTGTGTGCCGTCGCCGACGCGATGATCACCGTAGATACCCGGAGCTGCATGTGACGAGCCGGTCCCCGGCGCCCGTGGCCGATCCCGACGTGGCCGCGCTCACCGCCCTCTACGCGCGCCACACCCCTGAACTGTCCGGGCCGCTAGCCGGAGGGCTTGAGCTGGAGGAGGCCGCGCGGGCGCACCTGGCCATGGCGGAGCGGCGTGGTTCGGGTGAGCCCCTGGTGAGGGTCGCGTCCGCGGCCGACGGCGGCCTGGTCGTCGAGATCATCACCGACGACATGCCGTTCCTCGTCGCCGCGCTGCTCGCCGCCGTCACGCGGGTGGGTGGGGAGGTCCGCCGCATTCTGCACCCGATCGTCGTTGTCCATCGCGACCACGACGGCAAGCTCGCCGACGTGCTCATCCGGGCCGACCCGGACGCGCCCCCCTCCGACGCGCTGGCCGAGTCGTGGATGCGTCTCGAGCTCGCCCCGCTCGCCGTCTCCCCGGCGGACTCTGCGGCAGAAGCTCCTCCAAGTTCTGTGCGACGTGCGGGAGATCGTCGGCGACGCCGAGCCGATGGGCGAGCGCGCGGTCGAGGTCGCCGACGCGCTCACCACCCAGAAGGCGAGCCCCGGCGCGACACCCCCGTCCGACGTCGCTGCACTGTTGCGCTGGCTCACCGACGGCCACTTCACGTTCCTCGGATATCGCCACCACGTCGCGGATCCAGACGGCACACTGCGGCCCGACGGCGCGTCCGGGCTCGGCATGCTCCGCGACGGCTCCCGTGGCGCCGACATCGGATCCCTCCCCGACGAGCCCGGCGTCCCCCGCGAGCCGCTGGTGATCACGCGCGCGAACGCGCCCGGCCCGTTGAAGCCGATGCATCCCTACTACCTCGCGATTCCGACGTTCGACGGTGAGGGGCACCGCACCGGCGAGCACCGCTTCCTCGGCATGCTGACCGTGCCTGCCCTCTACGAAAGCGTGCTCGACATCCCGCTGATGGAGCGCCGGGTGCGGGCGGCCATCCACCGCGCCGGGTTCCCGCTGGAGTCCTACTCCGGGCAGCAGATGCTGGAGGTGATCTCCGGCCTGCCCCGCGAGGAGCTGTTCAGCGCGAGCGAGGAGCGGTTGCACGACACGGCCGTCGGTGTGCTGGCGGTGGCCGAGCGGCGTGCGGTGCGGCTGTTCCTGCGGCCTGACCCGTTCCGCCGGTTCGTGTCCTGCCTGGTCTACCTGCCCCGCGACCAGTACACGACCGCGTCCCGCCTGGTGATGGCCGATCTGCTGCAGAAGCGCTTGGGCGGCACCTCAGTGGAGTACACGGCGCGGGTGTCGGAGTCGCGGCTGGCGATGGTGCACTTCACGGTGCAGACGAGGGCCGACGCGGTCGGCTACGCCGGTGTCGACGTCCGGGGACTGCAGGTCGAGCTCACGGAGGCCGTCCGCACCTGGGACGACCGGCTGCTGTCCGAACCGGGCGGGGCGGCGCTCGCCGCGCATCTGGATGGCGTGCCCCAGGCCTACAAGGCCGCCGTCGAGCCTGCGCGGGCGGTGGAGGACCTCACGCGGATCGCGGCGCTCGCCGGGCCGGTCGACTTCGCGGTGCGGCTGTGCCCTGCCGACGGTCCGTCCGACCGTCGCTTCACCCTCTACCTCGCCAGCACTCCGGCGACCCTCACCGACGTCCTGCCGTTGCTGCAGCAGCTGGGCCTGGACGTGCTCGACGAGCGGCCCTCGGAGTTCGTGCGCGCCGACAAGCTGTGTGTGCACGTCTACGACTTCGGCATCCGCCTCGACGACGCCACCCGCGCGGCGCTCGAGCAACGGCCGGAAGCCGATGTCGAGCGGGAGTTCTGCGCAGCGTTCGGGGCGGCGTGGCGCGGCGACGTCGAGACCGACCGGTTCTCCGCGCTCGTGCTGCGCGCGGGTCTGCCGTGGCGCGAGGTGGCCGTGCTGCGCGCCTACTCCCGCTACGCACGCCAGATCGGTGGGCTCTACGGGGCGCAGTACATGGCCGACACCCTGTTGGCGCATCCCGACGTCGCGCGCGGGCTAGTCGCGCTGTTCCGCGCGCGCTTCGATCCGACCCTCTCCGACCGTGAGTACGCGATCGAGGCCGCCGTCGCCGACGTGTGCGCCCGCATCGACACGGTCACCGGCCTGGACGCCGACCGGATCCTGCGCGCCTTCCTGGCGATGATCATGGCGACGCTGCGCACCAACTGGTTCCGCGGCCGACCGTTCTTCTCCTTCAAGATCGATCCCATGCAGGTGCCCGGCATGCCCGCGCCGAAGCCGAAGTTCGAGATATTCGTGTACTCGCCGCGGGTCGAGGGTGTGCACCTGCGCTTCGGCGCGGTCGCCCGTGGCGGGCTGCGGTGGTCAGACCGCCCGCAGGACTACCGCACCGAGATCCTCGGTCTGGTCAAGGCGCAGGCGGTGAAGAACGCCGTGATCGTGCCCGTCGGTGCGAAGGGCGGCTTCATCGTGCGCACGGCCGCGCCGGGCCCCGTGGAGGTCGAGGTGTGCTACCGGATGTTCATCTCCGGGCTCCTCGACGTCACCGACAACCTGGTCAACGGCCAGACCGTGCCGCCACCGGACGTCGTGCGTCACGACGACGACGACGCCTACCTGGTCGTCGCGGCCGACAAGGGCACCGCGAAGTTCTCCGACATCGCCAATGCCGTCGCCGCCTCCTACGGGTTCTGGATGGGCGACGCGTTCGCCTCCGGCGGATCGGTCGGCTACGACCACAAGGCGATGGGGATCACCGCGAAGGGCGCGTGGGAGAGCGTCAAGCGGCACTTCCGCGAGCTGAGCGTCGACACGCAGAGCGAGGAGTTCACCGTCGTCGGCGTCGGGGACATGTCCGGCGACGTCTTCGGCAACGGCATGCTGCTTTCGCGCCACATCCGGCTGCTCGCGGCCTTCGACCACCGGCACGTGTTCGTCGACCCCGACCCCGACGTGGCGGCGAGCTACGCCGAGCGGGAGCGCATGTTCGCGCTGCCCCGCTCGTCGTGGGACGACTACGACCGGTCGCTGATCAGCAAGGGCGGCGGGGTCTGGCCGCGCACCGCCAAGTCCGTGCCGGTCGGGCCGGAGATGCGTGCGGTACTGGGGATCGCCGAGTCCGAGGGCAACCCGGTGAAGGCGCTGAGCCCGCCCGAGCTGATCGCCGCGATCCTGCGCGCCCCCGCCGACCTGCTGTGGAACGGCGGCATCGGCACCTACGTCAAGGCGTCGGCCGAGTCGCACGCCGAAGCGGGCGACAAGGCCAACGACGCGGTGCGGGCCGACGGGTCGCAGCTGCGCGTCAAGGTCGTGGGGGAGGGCGGCAACCTCGGGTTGACCCAGCGGGGACGGGTCGAGTTCGCCCGCGCGGGCGGCAAGATCAACACTGATGCGATCGACAACTCCGCGGGCGTCGACTGCTCCGATCACGAGGTCAACATCAAGATCCTGCTCGATCGGCTGGTCACAGCGGGCGAGCTCGATCGCGACGCCCGCAACGCCGTGCTCGCCCAGATGACCGACGAGGTGGCGGAGCTGGTGCTGGCCGACAACCGCGGCCAGAACGTCGTGCTGGGGGTCTCCCGGGTACACGCCGCAGAGATGGCGAACGTCCACGAGCGGCTCATCGCCGAGCTGGAGACGCGCCATCAGCTGGATCGCGAGCTGGACGTGCTGCCGAGCGCCGCGGGCTTCGCCGCGCTCGACGCGGCGGGAGAAGGGCTGTCGAGCCCAGAGCTGGCCACGTTGCTCGGCCACACGAAGCTCGACCTGACCACCCAGGTGCTCGCCTCCGACCTGCCCGACGCGCCCGTGTTCGCGGGGCGGCTGCCGGAGTACTTCCCCCGTGCCGTGCGCGAACGGTTCCCCGCTGCGGTCAAGGGGCACCCGCTGCGCCGCGAGATCGTGACGACGCTGCTGGTCAACGAGATGGTCGACGGCGCGGGGATCACCTACGCCTTCCGGCTCGGCGAGGAGCTGTCCGCGAGCGCGCCCGACGCGGTGCGCGCCTACGCCGTCGCGACCGCGGTGTTCGACCTGCCTGCGCTGTGGGAGCGGTTGCGCGACCCTGCGATTCCGACGGCGGTGTCGGACGCGATCGCCTTGGAGTCCCGTCGCCTCCTGGACCGCGCGTCGCGCTGGCTGCTGACCAACCGGCCGCAGCCGCTCGCCGTCGGATCGGCCACGGCACGGTTCTCCGCGACGGTCCGCGAGCTCACGCCTCGCCTGCCCGAACTGCTGCAGGGCCGTGAGCGCCAGTCCGTGCTGGAGCGGGCGGACGACCTGCGGGACTCAGGCGTCGACGCGGAGTGGGCGATGCGGTCGGCGGCGATGATGTACGGCTACTCGCTGCTGGACGTCGTCGAGCTCACCGAGCTGGCCGAGCGCGACCGCGAGCCTCGTGAGCCGTTGGAGGTGGCCGCGCTCTACTACGGGCTTTCCGAGCACCTCGGCGTCGATCTCGCGTTGACGTCGGTGAGCGCGCTGGCACGTGGCGACCGGTGGCACGCGCTGGCCCGGCTGGCGCTGCGCGACGACCTCTACGGCTCGCTGCGGGCGATCACGCTCGACGCGCTGCGCGAGGGCGCGCCGGGCACACCGGTGGCGGACGGCATCGCGCAGTGGGAGCAGGCCAACGCCTCACGGCTGGTGCGGGCCCGCGCCGCGTTGCACGAGGTGGGCACCGCCGGGCAGCTTGATCTCGCGACCTTGTCCGTGGTCTCCCGCCAGCTGCGCGGACTGGCCCGATGACCGGCCGTTGCCGCAGACCTGCGACCTTGTCCGTGGTCTCCCGCCAGCTGCGCGGACTGGCCCGATGACCGGCCGTTGCCGCAGACCTGCGACCTTGTCAGTCGTTTCCCGCCAGCTGCGCGGCCTCGCTCGCTAGTGAGCAGTTTCGTCACGCAGGTGCCGCTGCGCTGGACCGACCAGGACAGCTACCGGCACCTCAACCACGCACGGGCGGTGACCGTGCTGGAGGAGGCGCGGATCGCCCTGTTCTTCAAGCGCGCCGCCCTCGACGACCTCCATGGCTTCTCCACCGGGCTGCTGGTGGCCGAGCTGAACGTCAAGTACCGGCGGCAGGTGCCCTACCGACCTGAGCCGCTACGCGTGACGATGACGGTCGACGAGGTGCGCGCCGCCTCGTTCCGCATCTGCTACCTGCTGCACGACGGGCCCGGCGAGACCGACCCCGTCGCGATCGAGGCGGCCACCCGTATGGCGATCTACGACCTCCGCGTGGGCCGTCCGCGCAGGATCGACGAGGCGGAGCGGGCGTTTCTGGCCCAGTGGTTGGGGTGACCACGTTGGTGATCCCGGACCCCGACGAGCGCGGGGATCTCGGCGCGTTCGTCGCCAGGGTCGTGCGGCTGGACGCCGCTGCAGCGGCCCGGCTGCTGGGCGGAGCGGGCACCGTCACCGCATGGGCGTCGACGCCGTTCGACGTGCTCGCCACCCGCACCGTGCACGGGGCGCTCGACCCGACCGACGTCACGATGCCCGCCAACGAGCTGCTCACGGCCCTGGCCGTCGACCGCGCGGAGACTGTCCAGCTGCGTGCGGGCGGCCTGTGGGCGGGCGATCTGCCTCCGGACACCGGGTGGTCGCCGGTCGACGGCGTCCCCGCTGCCGAGGTGGATGCGCTCACCGAGCGCGGACTCGCGGTCGCACGGGAGAACGCCGGGCCGTTGGGACCCCCCGCGTCGCTGCTCGACCAGCCGGTGCTGACGGTGTCGGCGGAGGCGGGCCCGGCGGTCAAGGTGCCGCTGCGGTGTCTGTTCGCGCTCTCGGGGATGGGCTTCATCGGCGGTCCGGACGACGCGCCGGTGCTGGTCTCGGCCACGGGGTCGTGGCTGCGTCTCGACGCCCGCTACGGCGCGGTGGTGCGCCGCCGAACCCTCACGCTGCCGCTGCTCGTCTGAGCTCCCGCTACACGAGCCAGGCGGCGGTGCTGGGCGCCAGATCACGGCCCGCCGCACCGTCGTCGCTGGTCAGGACGACGTCGCCGGGCGGAAGGCCGACGGTGACATCGGAGGTGTTCAGCGCGCAGACCAGCGCAGAGCCCTCGGGCCGAAACGCCAGGCAGCCCGGCGGCGCGCCGTACCACTCGAGCGCCGCCTGGGGGGCGCTCCTGTTGGCGCGCCGCAGCTCGATCGCCCGCCGATAGAGCGACAGGGTGGAGCTCACGTCCTCCAGCTGCCGCGCCAGGGCGTACTCCCCGAAGCCAGGTGGCGCGGGCAGCCACGGATCCCCGGTGGTGAACCCGTAGCCGGGCGGCCGGTCCTCCCACGGCAGCGGAACCCTGGCCCTTGCTTCGGGGGCGAGGTCGGCGTCGGGGAGCCCGAGCTCCTCGCCCTGGTAGATGTGGACCGTGCCGGGCAACGCGAGCACGACCAACGCCATCGCCCGTGCCCGCGCGAGGCCGACGGCACCGCCGCCGTATCGGGTGACAGTGCGGGAGACGTCGTGGTGGGCCAGCGACCATGCGCTCTCGGTTCGCGTGTCGAGGGAGTGCGCCACCGCCTCCTGAACCGCGGCCGCATCGAACGGCGTTGCGCGCAGCACCGGGTCGAGCGCGAGACGCAAGCGGTCGGAACGCTTGTGGAGGATGGTCTCTCCGTTGTCGCGCACGAGGTCCGCGACGAGGCGCATCCGGAACTCCTGCACGGTCTGGGCCAGAGCGTCAAAGGCCGCGAGGTCACCGAACAGCGGGTCGACCGTGCGGCGGTCGGCGATCGGCGTCGGCTCCAGCCACACCACGTCGACCCCGAGCAGCTCCAGGTAGCCCAGCCGGGCCCGCAGTCCGTCGAGGTCGCCGATGCCGTCGCCGTCGGAATCGCTGAAGCTCCGAACATCCACCTCGTACACCACGGCGCCCCGCCACCACTGCACCGCCCGATATTGCCAGGGATCGATTAGAAGTCGGAGTTCATCATACTGATGGCCGCATACTGTAAGTATTGCCACAGTTGCGCTCGGTGTTCATCGTCGAGCCCGGCCTCGTCGACGGCGATGCGCATGCACTTCAGCCAGGCGTCGCGTTCGGTGGGTCCGATCTTGAAGGGGTTGTGGCGCATCCGCAGCCGCGGGTGCCCGCGCTGGTCGGAGTAGGTGCGGGGGCCGCCCCAATACTGCTCGAGAAACATCCGCAGCCGCAGCTGCGCCGGGCCGAGGTCCTCCTCGGGATAGAGCGGGCGCAGCACCTCGTCCCGCGCCACCTCCGCGTAGAACCGGGAGACGATCTTGTCGAAGACCGGCGCGCCGCCGACGTCGGAGTAAAAGTTCTGAGGATCGCTCACGAGACCATCATCCCGGTCCAGGCGGCGGCGCAGGTGTCTGGCCCATCGCTTCTGACACCGTGGCGTTGAGCGCGCGCTGCACGGCGAACTGCTTGCCGGGCTGGACCCGCACCGTCAGCCGCAGCGTCACGTTGTCGGCGGTGATGGACTCCACGCCGAGCATCTGGACGTTCTCCAGCACGTCCTCGGCGATGTCAGGCTGTTGCACCCGTTGCTGCGCGACGCTTTCCGCCAGCTCGGTGGCTTCACCGACGTCCCGCCCGTGTGCCACGGGCACGTCCACGACCGCGACGGCGAAGCCCTGGCTCTTGTTGCCGACGCGCAGGATCTCGCCGTTGCGGACGTACCACAGCGTGCCGTTGACGTCGCGCAACGTCGTGATGCGCAGCCCGACCGTCTCCACGGTGCCGCTGGCCTGCCCGACGTCGACGATGTCCCCGACCCCGTACTGGTCCTCGAGCAGCATGAACACGCCTGACAGGAAGTCCTTCACGAGGTTCTGCGCGCCGAAGCCCACCGCGACGCCGACGATGCCCGCGGAAGCGAGGATCGGGGCGAGGTCCACACCGAACTCGGCCAGAACCATGATCGCCCCGACGACACCGACGACCGCGGAGCACAGCGACCGCAGCACGGAGCCCAAGGTCCGGGCCCGCTGGGTTCCGCGCTCGGCGGCCGCGACGGCCGCGCCGCGGTTCATCAGCCGGGTGACGCGCGTGCTGGTGGCGCCCGCGACGGCCCGGTTGATCAGCCGATGCAGAAACCAGCGGACCAGCAACGCCAGCAGCACGATGAACAGGATCTTCGTGGTGCTGGAGACGATCGTGTCGGCGGAGCGGGCGAGGAAGTCGTTGTTGGTCCACTGATAGAGCCGGGCGCACCAGCTGCCCGTGTCGTTCGCGCACGCGGGCTGGCCGGGGAACGGGGAGGAGGCGGTCATGGCGGCAGCACCAGCCCGGTGTGCGCCGCCAGGAAAGCCAGCTGGTCCACCGCCAGCCCGATCGTGCGGGTGACCGAACGGGCCCCGTGACCGACGTCGGTCTCGCGGCGCAGGAGGATCGGATGGGTGTCGAGATCGCCCTTCGTCGCGAACTGCAGCGCGGCGCACATCTTGCGCGCGTGCAGGGGATCGACCCGGCTGTCGGACTCGAACACCGTGAACAGCACCGCGGGGTACACGGTGCCGGGCTCGACATGGTGGTAGGGCGAATAGGACAGCAGCCACCCCAGCTCTTCGGGATCGGCGGCCGTGCCGTACTCGTCGTTCCAGGTGCGGCCCAGCGCGAACTCCTCGTAGCGCACCATGTCCAGCAGCGGCGCCGAGCAGACGACGGCCCGGTACGCGGCGGGTTGTTGGGTCAGTGCCGCGCCGACGAGCAGTCCGCCGTTCGAACCGCCCATGATCGACAGCTGGTTGGTGGTGGTGGTGCCTGCCGAGACCAGCGCGTCGCAGGCCGCGTGGAAGTCGTCGAACACGTTCTGCTTGTTGGCGCGGTTGCCCGCGCGGTGCCAGGCGTCGCCCTCCTCGCCGCCGCCGCGCAGCGACACGACGGCGTAGCAGCCGCCTGCCTCGACCCAGGCCAGCGCGGCCGCGCTGTATGCGGGTTCGCGGGAGATGCCGAACCCGCCGTAGCCGGTGACGACCGTCGGCCGCGGCCCGGCGTCTTCGGCCGGGGAGAGGACGAACATTCTGATCGTGGTGCCGTCCGCGGAGGTGAATGTCCGCTGGGTGCTGCGGACCGCGCCCACGGCGGCCGCGCCAGGCGCCGCCGACTCCAGTTCCGTGGCGCCGTCGGCGAAGCGGTACACCTGGCTCGGGGTGACGAAGTCGGTCCAGCCGATCCACAGCTTCCCGGCCTCGGCCGGGGTGTCGCGGTCGGCCACCGACAGTCCGGTCAGCGATCCCGGACCGGGGAGCGGGACCGTGCCCTCCGCTGTGCCGTCGGTGGCGTCGTGCAGAGCCAGCTCCGCCACCGCGTGGCGGCTGCGGGCCAGCACCAGCAGCGGCGGCGCTCCCGGTGGCTCCAGACGGCGGACGCCCTCGAGCACCGACTCGGGGTCTTCGGCGACGAGCTCGCGCCAGTGCTCGCGACCGGGGGTGCGGGGGTCGGTGACGGCGAGGCGCCACCGCGGCGCGCCGTCGGTGGTGCGCAGGTAGAGCAGCCCGTCGCGCTCGACCCACGCCGAGCACTGCACGTCGTCGGCCTGGGTGAGCAGCGGGTGCAACGGCGCGCCGCCGTCGAGGTCGCCGATCCACACGCTGTCACGCCGTGCTGTGCCGACGTTGCCGGTGACGACGAGCCACCGCCCGTCCCGGGAGACGTGCACGGAGTAGTAGGTGTGCTCGACGTAGAGGCCGGGCCCGTCGATCAGCCGGTCCTCCGACGCCGGGGAGCCGACGCGGTGGCGCCACACCCTCCGGTGGAGCGCCTGCTCGCCCGACGGCACCGCGTCGGCGTCGACCATCCGGACGTAGACGAACTCCGCCCCGCCGGGCAGCCAGGCCACCGACGAGTAGCGGCAGCGGTCGATCGGCGGCTCCACCTCGCGGCCCGTGCTGACGTTGATGACGTGCAGCACGGACTGCTCGTCGCCGCCTGCGGAGATCTGGTAGGCCAGCAGCCTGCCCTCCAGGTCCGGCAGCCAGGCGTCTACCGTGGTGCGGCCGGTGGGGTCCAGCGCCATCGGGTCGAGCAGCACCCGTTCGCCGCCGTAGGTGCCCTCGACGAGCACGACCGCGTGCTCCTGCCCCGGCTCCCGCCGCGTCCAGAACCGGCGCCCGGCCCGCCACAGCGGCGCCGACACCGATCCGGCGTCGAGCAGCTTTTGCAGCCTGGCGGACAACGCCTGCCGACCGGGGAGCGCCGCCAGATGCGTCGCGGCCAACCGGTCCTGGGCGTTCGACCAGACGACGGTGCGCTCGTCGGCCGGATCCTCCAGCCAGCGATACGGGTCTGCCACGCGGCGCCCGTGCAGGACCTCGACGACGTCGAGGCGGGGGGCGGCGGGATAGACGACGGTCTTCCTCACGCGCGACGAGACTAGCTCACCTGTTCCGGTGGCCGTGCACCCGTCCTGGATACGACGTGTTCGGGGGCCTGCGCGGCGGCACCGAGCGTCGGGTCGGGGCGCGGTCGGCCGAACTCCGTGCGGACGGGCAGCACCCCTGCCCAGCGCCCGCCCGCCGCGATGTCGGTCGCTTCGTCACCGGGGGGGCCGGTGCGGACCTTCACGCTCGCCTCGGAGAGGCTCAACGCGACCACGGTCGTGGCGGCCAGCTCGCGGCTGTCGGGGAGGCGGGCGTGGTCCCACGAGCCAGGGGCGAGCTGCTCGACGATGGCTCGCAGCGCCGCCCACCGCTCGTCGGGGTCGGTCACGACGCGGGCCGGGCCGTGGACCACCGCGCTGCGGTAGTTCATCGAGTGGTGGAAGACCGAGCGGGCGTACACCACGCCGTCGAGGTGGGTGACGGTCAGGCACATCGGGGCCCCGTCCACGGCGCGCAACCACCCCGCGCCCGTCGAGCCGTGGATGTAGACGGTGTCGTCGATGCGGCCGTAGCCGGTCGGGAGGACGACCGGGGCGCCGTCGCGGACGAGGCCGACGTGGCACACCATGCCCGCGTCGAGGACGGCGTACAGGTCGGCGGCGTCGGTGCGGGCCCGCTCGCGCAGGCGGGTCGGCGTGGAGCGGGCGGTGGAGGAGAGGCGCACCTCCCCAGAGTCGCAGGAAGGGGCGGCGTTCAGCGCAGGAATTCTGTGATCCGCGCCCGCAGGCCGCGCTCGTCGAGCCCGTTCAGCGCGTCGTGGTAGGCGCGGCTGCCGTAGGTGCGGTGCTCCTTCTGGTCGACGCCGAGCCCCAACACGCGGTGGGGGATGTCGGAGAGCGTGCGCGTGACCACAGGCGTCGACGTGTCGCGCAGGTAGGGCTCGACCAGCACAACGGCGGGCGCATCCAGCGTCGACCGCAGCGTCACCTCGTCGAACGGGCGCACCGTGGCGGCGTACAGGACGGTGACGTCGAGGTCGGCGGTGGCGGCCAGCACCCGGTCGGCCATCGGCCCGACGGCGACCACCGTGGCCCGGCTGCCGCGGCGCAGCACGCTCATCGCCCCGGTGGGGTGGGCCTCGGTGTTGGCGTCCGCGCCGAGGCGCAGGTACACCCGCCCGTCGTCGGTGACCGCGGCCCGCAGCAGCGCCTCTGCCTCGTCGGGATGGCCCGGCACGTGCACGGTCCAGCCGTCGAGCGTGTCCAGCAGCGCGACGTCGCGGTGGCCGAAGTGGGTCTCGCCACCCCCCGGCCAGTCGTAGGACCCGCCCCCGCTGACCATTACCGCGCCGACGCCCTGGTGGCCGAGGTCGAGCTTGACCTGCTCGAAGGGCCGCTCGATGAGGAAGGGGGCGAACGTGTGCACGATGGGCCGCATCCCGGCGAGCGCGAGCCCGCCCGCCGTGCCGACGAGCAGCTGCTCACGGATCCCGAGGTTGATCACCCGATCGGCGACGGGCGCCACGGTGGCGGGGTCGAGGTAGCCCGCGCCGACCTCGGCGAGCACGGCGACGGCTCGCGGGTTCTCGGCGAGGAGGGTCGGCACCAGCCGGTAGAAGCGTGTGCGCAGGTCTTCGGTCACGGCCGTGGTCATCAGGACTCCTTCGGCTCGACGTGAGCGATCACGACGTGCGGGGCGTCGCCGTTGTGCGCGGCGAACGCACGCTCGATCGCGTTGTGGTCCCGTCCGTCGACATCGACGCTCGACCAGCCCTCCGCGGCGAACCGGCGCGCGATGCCGCCGGGCCAGCCCAGTGACGCGGACGAGTTGTCGATCACGACGGCGGAGAGGTTGGCGAGCCCGACCCGTCCGGCGTACTGGATCGCTTCCAGGTTGGCGCCTTCCTCCAGCTCGGCGTCCCCGAGCAGGACGACGACGCGCGCGGAGCGACCCGCGATCCGCAGGCCGAGTGCGGTGCCGACGCCGAGGCCGAGCCCGTGGCCCAGCGAGCCCGCGGAGATCTCGACGCCCGGTACGAGGGTCCGGTCGGGGTGGTAGCCGAGGATCGCGTCGGGGCCGCCGAAGCCGCGGAGGTCGTCGGTGGACAGGAAGCCCTTGGCTGCGAGCACCGCGTAGTAGGCCATCGGCCCGTGCCCCTTCGAAAGCAGGAACCGGTCGCGGTCGGGATCGTCGGGGCGGTCAGGGTCGACGTGCAGCACACGGTCGTAGAGCACCCAGAGCACGTCGAGGGTGGACGTCGCGCTGGGGCCGTGCTTCTCGTCGCCCGTCATGAGGGTCATCAGCCCGGCCAGCTCGGCCGGGCCGAGCAAAGTGGAAGAGGACATGTGATCGAGCGTGCATGTTCAACCCGACTTCAGGTCAAGGGACCGAGACCCGACTTCAGGTCAAGGTTGTCGCGACATCCCGCATAGGCGCTCCAGCACGGGCACTGCGGCGAGGAGGAGGCCGCGTTCGGCGTCGTCGAGCGCCTCGATCCGGTCGGCCAGCATGCCCTCCCCGTGCTCGCGCACCGCGGCGAGCCCGATGACGCCGTCGGGGGACAGGCCCACGCGGGTGGCTCGGTGGTCGACAGGGTCGGTGACGCGCTCGATGAACCCGTGCTCGCCGAGGCAGTCGACCAGCCGGGACACCGTCGGCGCGCTGATCCCCATGCGCGCGGCCAGCTCACCCATCCGCAGCGGCCCTTCGGCGGCCAGCACCGCGAGCGCCGTGATCCGGCTGGGGGTCATGCCGTCCACCCGCTTCTGGCCCAGGCCGTCGCGGGCGATCCGCCCCGCCGCGATCCGCAGTCTCCCCGCGAGCTCCCCCGTGTCGGGAACCGCGGGCGTTGCGGTGGTCACCGCTGGGTGCGCGCGTGCGCCGCGCGCGGCTCGGTCGTGAGGGTGCCGAGCCGCAGGTCGACCTGGGCCGCCTCGCCCGCGGGCACGTGGACCTGGACGGCGGCTGGTGCGTACCGGGTGGCGACGACCATGTACCGACCCGGCGGGAGGTCCGCGAGGCGGTACCGGCCCTCGGCGTCGCTGCAGGTGGAGCCCACGATGTCGCCGCGGGCGTCGCTCGCGGTGACGGTGGCGTCCGCCACGGCGGAGCCGTCAGGCGCGGTGACCGTGCCGACGAGCCCGCCGATCGATGGGAGCAGCCGCAGCGCGATGGGCCCGGAGTCGGCGGGGCCGATCGTCACGGCGGTGGCGGCAGGCCGGTGCTGCGGCCTGCTCGCGGTGACCGTGGCCGGGCCGAGCGGAAGCCCCTTCAGCACGAACGTGCCGTCGGTGCGCGGTGCGGGTGCGGCCGACGACCCGACCGCGGGCGTCGGTGGCGATGACGACGGCATCGGCGACCGGGGTGGCGCCGTTGTCCACGGTGCCGCCGACGCCGCCGTGCCCGTCGAGCGCGAAGTCATGTGCTGCGCCACGCCCGTTGAGCGTCACCGCCATGACGTCGGGCCGGAAGCCCGGCGAGCTCGCGACGACCGTGTAGTCGCCCGGCGGAAGGCCGCCGACCGCGTACCGCCCGTGGGGTGTCGTGATCGCGCGGCCGATCTGCCGACCTTGGGCGTCGGTGACGGTGACCACGGAGTCGAGCACGGTCGCGCCGCTCACGGCGTGCACCGCGCCCAGCAGTTCGCCGGGGGCGGGGTCGCGCTGTTGATCGTCGTCGACCACGAGCTCGGACGGGCCGTACCCGCCTGCCGCGGCGAGCTCGCCGCCGATCGACTCCTGTCCGGTGGCCCGGCGGCGAGACGTCGAGAACCACGAGGCGACGGCGGCGATGAGACAGGCGACGGTGGCGAACCAGAAGGCGGCGGCCAGCCCGTCGGCGAACGGTCCGGAGATCAGCTGCGGGAAGAAGCTGCGGCTGGTGAGGAAGGCGGCCTGGTCGGCAGGCAAGCCGCCGAGGATCGGGCCGAGCAGCTGCTGGATGGGGTTGTAGCCGAGGAACGCGGCGAAGAGCACACCCACCGGGGGCAGCCCGGCCACCCGCGCGGCGTCCGCGGCGGGCACACCGTGGGCCGAGAGGCCCTGCTCCAGCACCGAGGGCAGGTGCTGCGACAGGCCGGCGATCATCAGGCTGAAGAAGACCCCGATCGACAGCACCATCGCCGCGTTCTGGAACGTGGCGTTCATGCCCGCGCCCGCGCCGCGCGCGTTCGCCGGGAGGCTGTTCATGATCTCGGCCCGGTTGGGGGAGGTGAACAGCCCCATGCCGATGCCCGAGATCAGCAGTATGCCCGCGAACGCCCAGTAGCCGAAGTTGATCGGCAGCGCCTCGAGCAGGACGAAGCTGATCGCCGTGAGCACCATGCCGCCCGCGGAGAACCAGCGCGCCCCGTACCGGTCGGACAGGAAGCCCGACGCGGGCGCCGCCACGAGGAACCCGACCGTCAGCGGCAGCATGTAGATGCCTGCCCACAGGGGGGTCTGCTCGAAGCTGTAGCCGTGCTGGGGCAGCCAGATGCCCTGCAGCCAGATGATCAGGATGAACTGCAGGCCACCGCGGCCGAGCGAGGAGAGCAGGATCGCGATGTTGCCGAGGGTGAAGGCGCGGATCCGGAAGAGCGAGAGCGTGAAGAGCGGGCTGGCTACCCGCATCTCGATGACGACGAACAGCACGAGGGCGACGAGGCCGCCGATGATGCAGGTCAGCACGAGCGGGCTGCCCCAGCCCATGGTGCTGTCGCCGTAGGGCTGGATGCCGTAGGTGATGCCCACCAGCAGGGCGATGAGGCCGACGGCGAACGTGATGTTGCCCCACCAGTCCATCTTCGCGGGCCTGCGCTCGCCGCTGTCACGCAGCTTGAGGTAGGCCCAGATCGTGCCGAAGATGCCGAAGGGCACCGACACGAGGAAGACGAGGTGCCAGTTCACCGGGCCCAGCAGGCCGCCGATCACCAGGCCGAGGAACGAGCCCGCGATCGCGGCGACGCCGTTGATGCCGAGGGCGGTGCCGCGCTGGTCGGGGGGGAAGGCGTCGGTGAGGATGGCCGCGGAGTTGGCCATGATGAACGCGCCGCCGACGCCCTGCACGACGCGCCAGCCGATCAGCCAGAGCGCCGCGGCGTCACCGGTCTGCCACGTCACCGCGAGCAGGATCGAGGCGACCGTGAAGACGACGAAGCCGAGGTTGTACATCCGCACGCGCCCGTACATGTCCCCGAGCCGTCCGAAGCCGACCACCAGCACCGCCGTGACGACCAGGAACCCCATGATCATCCATAGCAGGTAGCTGGTGTTGCCCGGGCCGAGCGGGTCGATGCCGATGCCCCGGAAGATGTCGGGCAGAGCGATGAGCACAATCGAGGAGTTGATCGTGGCCATCAGGAGGCCCAGTGTCGTGTTCGACAAGGCGATCCACTTGTAGTGCAGGCCTCCTGCGCCCTTCGCCTGTTCGACGACCGCCATCGCGCTCCCTCCGTTTACTTAGTTGCTTATGCTAATCACCGGGGCGTGTGTCGGCAACGCGATGGGGGGAGGCGGCCGCCACACCGGGTGTGACTGAGCGGAGGTCGAGCCCACTGCTCGGCCGCCCGCTCGCCCGTCCGGCCCGCCGCCCGCCGGTCCGCCGCCCGCCGGTCCGCCGCCCGCCCGGCCCGCCGCCCGCCCGGCCCGCCGCCCGCCCGGCCCGCCGCCCGCCGGCCCGCCGCCCGTATAGGTAGGACGTCCGGCAGCTGATGGTTGTGCGCAACCAGACAGCACCCGAGCCGTGATGATCGCTGACCGAAGGGTGCGCCTGCGCAGTGCGCACAGTGCGCGGGCCCCTGCAAGGACCGCACGCTCGACCCGGTTGCTGCGGTGATCGCCGCACGTGGTGCCCAGAGTGCGGCGGTGCGCCGCCGACACCATTCTTGACGATCATGGCCCGGCAGCGGGCCTCCTGGCGGACGGTGATCGCCAAGGTTGGGACATGAAGGCCATATATGGCCCTCATGTCCCACAAGCGGCGATCAACGCTCGGCAGCTGGCCCACGGGCGGCGGCGACCCAACCCGGATCCTTGCCGATCATGAGTTGCCGGTCGCACCCGCCTCAGTAAGACGATCACCGAGATCCAGGACCGCCGCCGCGGTCTGCGCCTGCAGGTCGTCCATCACGGGGTCGGCAGCCACCGTCAGAACGCAGCCATCACCGACCACCCCGCTACGGCCGGCCCCCGAAGTCAAGGCCATCCAACGCGCCGCTCCTGCCCTTGGGTGACCGGCATTGGCGTCCAACCTCTGCGAGCACGCCACAGGGTCTGCGAGGTAGGCCCACCCCTGCTTACCGGCCGTCCGGCCCGACGTCGCAGGGGTTGTGGTGTCGTCGCAGGGGGTCGAACTCCTGTGAGGACGCAGCAGGGTCTGCGCGGTGGGCCAACTGCCCGCCGCCTGCCCGCCGCCTGCCCGCCGCCTGCCCGCCGCCTGCCCGCCGCCTGCCCGCCGCCTGCCCGCCGCCTGCCCGCCGCCTGCCCGCCGCCTGCCCGCCGCCTGCCGCGCCGCCCGTCCGCCGCCCGTCCGCCGCCCGCGCGTCGCCCGTCCGCCGCCCGCGCGTCGCCCGCGCGTCGCCCGTCCGGCCCGACGTCGCACGGGTTGTGGTGTCCTCGCATTGGCGTCCAACCTCTGCGAGCACGCCACAGGGTCTGCGAGGTGGAGCCCGCTTGCCGCCCTAGCCCTGATGCGGATAGGCCGAGTGGGTCGGGGGGACGAGGGTCTCCTTGAGCGTGCGCGGGCTGGTCCAGCGCAGGAGGTTGAAGATCGAGCCTGCCTTGTCGTTGGTGCCGCTGGCCCGGCCGCCGCCGAAGGGCTGCTGGCCGACGACCGCGCCCGTCGGCTTGTCGTTGACGTAGAAGTTGCCCGCCGCGAACCGCAGGCTCTCCGCAGCCCGCGCCACGGCGGCGCGGTCGCGGGCGATCACCGCCCCGGTGAGCCCGTAGGGCGCGCCGCGGTCGACCTGGGTGAGGACCTGTTCGAAGGCGCTGTCGTCGTAGACGTGGACGGCCAGCAGCGGACCGAAGTACTCGGTGGAGAACACGCGGTGGGTCGGGTCGGCGCCCACCGCGATCGTCGGCCGGACGAAGTACCCGACCTCGTCCGAAGCCGTGCCGCCCGCGATCACCTCCAGCTCGGCGCGGGCCATCACCTGCGCGGCGGTGACCTTGTCGTATGCCCGGCGGTCGATCACCGCGCCGAGGAAGTTGTGGAAGTCGGCGACGTCGCCCATGGGCAGCGCGTCGGTCTCGGCGGCGAGGTCGTCGCGCATCCGCGCCCACACCGACCGCGGGACGAACGCGCGGGAGGCCGCGGAGCACTTCTGGCCCTGGTACTCGAACGCGCCGCGGATCAACGCCGTCCGCAGGACGTCGACGTCGGCGGAGGGGTGAGCGAGCACGAAGTCCTTGCCGCCGGTCTCGCCGACCAGCCGCGGGTAGGTCGCGTAGGTGGCGATGTTGGCGCCCACCTCGGCCCACAGGTGCTGGAACGTCGCCGTCGACCCGGTGAAGTGGATGCCTGCGAGCGCGGGGTCGGCGAGCAGCACCTCAGAGACGTCGCGGCCGTCCCCGGTGAGCAGGTTGACCACGCCAGGCGGCAGGCCCGCCTCCTCCAGCAGCCGCATCGTCAGCTGGGCGGCGAGCGTCTGGGTGGGGGAGGGCTTCCAGATGACCGTGTTGCCCATCAGCGCGGGCGCGGTGGGCAGGTTCCCGGCGATCGAGGTGAAGTTGAACGGCGTGATCGCGTAGACGAAGCCCTCCAGCGGGCGGTAGTCGAGCCGGTTCCAGACCCCGGGCGCGCTCGCGGGCTGCTCGCCGTGGATCTGCTTGGCGAAGGCCACGTTGAACCGCCAGAAGTCGGCCAGCTCGCAGGCGGCGTCGATCTCGGCCTGGTAGCAGGTCTTTGACTGGCCCAGCATGGTCGCGGCGTTGATCCGGTCGCGCCACGGGCCCGCCAACAGGTCGGCCGCCCGCAGCAGCACCGCGGCGCGCTCGTCGAAAGGCAGCTCGCGCCACGGGGGCGCCGCGCGCAGCGCCGCCTCCACAGCGCCCTTCGCGTCCTCCCGGGTGGCATTGGCGCCGGTGCCGAGAACGTGCGCGTGGTCGTGCGGGGCGACGACGTCGAACGGGGTGCCGCCCGCCACGTGCTGGGCGCCGTCGATGGTCACGGTCAGCTCGTGCCGGACGCTCCCCAGCTCGGCGAGCGCAGCTTGGAGGCTTGCCCGCTCGGCGGTGTCGGGGGCGTAGTCGCGAACCGGCTCGTTGCGGGGCAGCGGGGTCGAGGTGACGGCATCCATGACGGTCAGCCTAGGAACGCGGCTGCCCCGCCGATTCGTCGACGCGGATCAGTCTGCCGCGGATGCTTTGTCCGATCGGACAGCTAGCAGGTGCAGGTGATGGACGAGTCGCGCACGAGGGTCGGCGAGCCGGAGCCCGGCGACGGCGACCGCCCGCCGCACGCGGTAGCGCAGCGTGTTGGGGTGGACGGTCAGCCGCTCGGCCGCGACGCGGAAGTCGCCGAGCGCGTCGAGCCAGGCGAGCACCGAGCCTGCGAGGTCCCCGCCGTGTTCGCGGTCGTAGGCCACCAGTGCGTCGACGGCTGGATCGCGCAAGTCGGGCCGCCCGCGCAGCACCGAGAGCGTCTGGCCGAGCAGGACCTCGGCGCGCAGGTCGTCGAAGGCGGCGACGTCGACGCCGATGGGCATGGCGGCCAGCACCCGGTCGGCCTCGGCCCGCGATCCGGGCGCCCCGGCGAGGCCGCTCGTCCCCCCGCCGAGGCCCGCCTGCACCCGCACGCCGGTGCGCCGCCGGGTGACCGCGACGACCTCGGCGCACATCGCGCGCAGCGCGGGGTCGCTGCCGTCGGGCACGTCGGGGAGCACGGCATACACGGCGTCGCCGTGCCCGGCCGTCAGCGCCGTCCTGCGGTACCCGGCGGCGTGCACCGCGACGACGTCGGTCAGCTCGGCCACCGACAGCTCGCGCGTGACGCCCTCGCCCGCCCGTACCGCGAACCCGACGACGAGGGCGGGAGCGTGCTCGTCGAGACCGAAGGTGCCCGCGACGAGATCGGGGCTCGCCCGGCCGTCGAGCAGACCCTCCACGAGGTCACGGTGCCAGGTCGGCGCGCTGCGGCGGCGGCGGACGAGGTGTCCCGCCGCCACCCGCGCGGCGCCGACCAGCACGTCCTCCGCGCGCGGCGAGAACGGCTGCGCGCCCTCCTGCACCCATATCGCGCCCAGCGGGCGCGGACCGGCGTGGATGCCGATCGCGAGCCTGCGCCGCACACCCAGCTCGGCGTGCTCGTCGACGTGCACGACGTCCTCCGACGAGCGCAGCCGGTCGAACACCCCCCACTCCCGCAGATGCCGCAGGTAGTCCGCGGGGCCCTGCCAGCCGAGGATGGACAGCCTGCGCAGCTCGTCGATCTGGGCGTCGTCGCCGTCGGAGCGGGAGTAGGCCAGCACGCGGCTGGCCGTGTCCTCGATGCAGACGATGCCGTGGGTGAGCAGGGCGATGGTCTGCGCGAGCGCGAACAGGTCGTCGGGTCCCGCGCTTTCACCCGCGACCAGCACACCGGCCGCGAGCGACTCGAGACGCTCCCAGCGCACGTCAGACGGTACGGCGAGCAGCGCGACACCGGCGTCGAGGGCGACATCCCGCAAGGCCGCGCCGGACCCGGCGACCTTGACCGCGACCACGGCGGCCCCCGCACTGGCCGCCGCCCGCACGAGCCGCTCCGCGTCGCGGCCGCGGGCGCCGACGACCAGGACGAGGCTCCCGCGGTGCTCGTCGGGCTCGTCGTCGGGATCGACGATGGCCAACCCGGTGATCGGCACGTCCAGACCTGCCGGCGCGGCCAGCACCTCGACGAGCGGCTCCCCGACAGCGGCGAGGAGGTGGCGCAGGGTGTTCATGGCTCGTGCTTCCGGACGACGGCGACGGTTCGATCTTAGCCGATCGGACAAATCGTGGGTCATGATCGCGGCCTACCGTTGCTTCCATGCTGAGGTCCACGATGTTGGCTGCCGCAGGCTCGCCGCGGGTGCGGGCGATCGTCGAGTCCGGGCCGTTCGACCCGCTCGTGAGCCGGTTCGTCGCGGGCGACACCGACGACGACGCCATCTCCGTGGCCCGCGCCCTGACCGCCGACCGGCTGGTCACGCTCGACCACCTCGGCGAAGACACCACCGACCGGGACCAGGCCGACGCCATCGTCGGGGCCTACGAGCGGATCCTCGCCCGGCTGGGGGAGGAGGGACTGGCGGGGCGGGTCGAGGTGTCGGTGAAGCTGTCGGCGCTCGGGCAGAGCCTTCCCTTCGACGCGGACAAGATCGCGCTGGAGGGTGCGCGGCGGATCTGCGCGGCCGCGGCGGCGGTCGACACGACCGTCACCGTCGACATGGAGGAGCACACCACCACCGACCGCACATTGGAGACGGTGCGCGAGCTGCGCGTCGACCATCCGTGGGTGGGCGCGGTCGTGCAGGCGCAGCTTAGGCGGACCGAGGCCGACTGTGGCGACCTCGCCGGGCCCGGCTCCCGGGTGCGGCTGTGCAAGGGGGCATACGCCGAGCCCGCCTCCGTGGCGTTCACCGACCGGGCCGACATCGACGCGGCTTACACGCGCTGCCTGCGGGTGCTCATGGCGGGCGAGGGGCTGCCGATGGTCGCCACCCACGATCCGCGTCTGATCGACCTGGCGCGCGACCTCGGCCGCGGTCGCCCCTACGAGCTGCAGATGCTGCACGGGGTGCGACCGGCGGCGCAGGAGGCGCTGGCCGCGGAAGGCGAGACCGTCCGCGTGTATCTGCCCTACGGCACCGAATGGTTCGGCTACTTCATGCGCCGCCTCGCCGAGCGCCCCGCCAACCTGGCCTTTTTCGCCCGCTCGCTGCTGTCGCGAGGCTAGGTCGGGGCTGGCGCGTTGCAGCGGGGTGACCCTGCTGCAACTCAGTCGGAGCAGGGTCACCCTGCTGCGATGCCGTCAGCCGTCGACGAGCAGTCCGCGCAGCGGGCCGCCGAGACGGGCCGCGCGGCGCGAGACGGCAGGCAGCTCGCTGAGTCGGTGGCGCGGCGGGGCGCCGTCTTGGCGATGGGCGCGTTCGGCCACCGCGTTCGGTCGCCAGTGCTCGTCGATCACGGCGCACGGGTCGCCTTCGATGGCGGACTGCTCGAGCTGCAGATGCTCGGCCCACAGCCGCAGCCGGGTCTCACGCGCGAGCCGGGGGTCGCAGGTGATCACATTGAGCTCGGTGTCGTTGAACAGCGAATGGTCGTTGAGGTTGGCTGAGCCGATCGTCAACCACCGGTCGTCCACGATCCCGATCTTCGCGTGGACGTACAGCGTGCCGACCGTGGTGCCGTCCATCGCGGTCAGCGTGGTGGCCAGCAGCCGTCCGGCGCCGCCGTCGGCCTGCACCAGGGCGCCGAGCTGGCCTCGGGTGGTGTCGTTGCCGGTGTCGGGGTGCGCGGGCAGCACCAGCAGAACGCGGAACGCGTCTGACGGCGGATGCCTGAGCTTGTCGGCCAGCACCGCGGTGATCTCCCCCGACCAGAGGAACTGGTTCTCCAGATAGATGAACCTCTGTGCTTGGCCCAGCGCGCGGAGGTAGCCGTCCAGCACGCTGAACACCCCACGATGGGCGAACCTGTAGGTGCGCTCCGGCACCGTGCGGGCGACCTGGACCGACACGTCACCGGTCGCCTGCGGCGGCACGGGATCAGGCAGGACCTCGCCGGTGACCTCGCCCCACCGGTGGACGAAGTGCTGCGCAACGTCGGCGACCACGGGTCCGGTCAGCTCTACGGCGGCGTCGTGCCATCCCATCGGACTCGCAGGCGGGTGGGTCGGGCTGTCGTAGCGGTCGCCCGCCATCGCCGTCAGGTCGAGGCCGCCGACGAAGGCGCGTTCGCCGTCGACGATCACGATCTTCTCGTGGTGGCAGTGCATCGTCCGTTCGCGGGCGTCCAGGGTGCAGGCGACCTTGGTGCCCGAGGTGAAACCCGTGCACGCCGAGCGCGCCATCGCCCGCGTAGGTTGGAACACCGGTGCGGGCGGCCCGGCCCACAGCAGCACGCGTACGGGCAACCGCTCCGCCAGCTCGCCCAGCAGCTCCCGCAGCGCGGGTGCATCGGGGTCGCGGGTGAGCCGGAAGTCGGGGCTGGCATGCCAGTTGGCGATGTGCACTTCCGATCGGGCGTCGCGGAGGGCCTCCGCGATCGCCGGAAACGCCACCGCCCCGTCGATGTGGACAGCCACGGTGTTCCCCGGCCGTGCCGCGAGATCCCCGGCCGCCCACCACTGCGCTCCGGTGGGCGACAACGCCTGTGACCAGCCCAGACGCCGCAACCGGCGCCGGTGATGACGGGTGACCCACTGCTCCAGCCGATCACCGACCACGCGATCGAGGGCGTCGAGCATGGGCGGACCTTACGCCGAGTACACCTCGCGAGCGCACACCTCCCTCCGCTGCCGCTGGCCGCGCTCGTAATGACCGGCATAGCGTCTGGCCATGCCGATGTCGCATCCCGCCTACGGGCAGAACCCCCAGCCTGCCGAGCTGCGGCTCAACCCGGTCTTCACACGCGAGCCGCTTTCGATCCCGCGCAACCGCCTCCCCAGCGGTGAGCTCGACCCGGACGCGGCCCGGCAGATCGTGGCCGACGAGCTGATCCTCGACGGCAACGCCCGCCTGAACCTGGCGACGTTCGTGACGACGTGGATGGAACCGCAGGCAGTCGCGCTCATGGCCGACTGCTTCGACAAAAACATGATCGACAAGGATGAGTACCCCAGGACCGCCGACTTGGAGCTACGATGCGTGCGGATGCTGGCCGACCTGTGGCACGCCCCGCAGGCACCGGACGCGACCGGTTGCTCGACGACCGGGTCCAGCGAGGCCTGCATGCTGGCCGGGCTCGCCATGAAGCGGCGGTGGCAGCACGCCCGTCGGGCCGCGGGGCTGTCCACCGATCGGCCGAACATCGTGATGGGCATCAATGTGCAGGTCTGTTGGGACAAGTTCGCCAACTACTGGGACGTCGAACCCCGCCTCGTCCCGATGGACGGCGAGCGCTACCACCTTGACGGCGAGCAGGCCGCCGCGCACTGCGACGAGAACACCATCGGCGTCGTCGCCGTACTGGGATCGACGTTCGACGGCAGCTACGAGCCGGTCGCGGAAATCTGCGCCGCGCTCGACACCCTCGCCGCGCGAACCGGTGTGGACGTGCCCGTCCACGTCGACGGCGCCTCCGGAGCGATGATCGCCCCGTTCTGTGACCCGGACCTGGTCTGGGACTTCCGCCTGCCCCGCGTCGCCTCGATCAACACTTCGGGGCACAAGTACGGGCTGGTGTACCCGGGCGTCGGGTGGATCGTGTGGCGCGACGTCGCGGCGCTGCCTGACGACCTCGTGTTCAAGGTCAACTATTTAGGCGGGAACATGCCCACCTTCGCGCTGAACTTCTCCCGTCCCGGCGCGCAGGTGGTGGCCCAGTACTACAACTTCCTCCGCCTGGGGTTCGACGGCTACCGGCGGGTGCAGCAGAACTGCCGGGAAGTGGCCACCAGCCTGGCCGACCGGCTCGCGCAGCTCGGGCCCTTCGACCTGATCACCCGGGGGGATCAGTTGCCGGTCTTCGCCGTCCGACTGCGTCCGGAGGTCACCGGCTACTCGGTGTTCGACGTCTCCGCCGCGCTGCGCGAACACGGCTGGCTGGTGCCCGCCTACACCTTTCCTGCCCACCGCGAGGACCTGGCCGTGCTGCGGTTTGTCGTGCGCAACGGCTTCAGCAACGACCTCGCCGACCTCCTGCTCGCCGACCTCACCACCGAGCTACCCCGGCTGCAGCGCCAGGAGCGGCCCCAACGCGGCAGCGAGGCGGCCAACTTCAGCCACGGCGCAGGCCCGAACCCACCCGCTCCGGCCGCCACGTGAGCACAGCCCGAGTCGTACGGCGCTCGACACCACGCCCCTGCCCGGCCCGGCGGATGCGGTGACCTGATCGCCGTGGGTGGTGCCAGGGGTGCGCCAGTGCACCTGTGGCACCACTTCCGCTGATCATCGCGCGGCGGACGCCCGCGGGGCCCGACGTGATCGCGGTGGGTGGTGCCAGGGGTGCGCCAGTGCACCTGTGGCACCACTTCCGCTGATCACCGCGCGGCGGATGCCCGCGGGGCCCGACGTGATCGCCTTGGAGTGGTGCCAGGGGTGCGCCAGTGCACCTGTGGCACCACACCCGCTGATCATCGCGCGGCGGATGCCCGCGGGTCTCGACGTGATCGCGGTGGGTGGTGCCAGGGGTGCGCCAGTGCACCTGTGGCACCACACCCGCCGATCACGCGCGGCGGATGCCCGCGGGGCCCGACGTGATCGCCGTGGGTGGTGCCAGGGGTGCGCCAGTGCACCTGTGGCACCACACCCGCCGATCACGCGCGGCGGATGCCCGCGGGGCTCGACGTGATCGCGGTGGGTGGTGCCAGGGGTGCGCCAGTGCACCTGTGGCACCACTTCCGCTGATCATCGCGCGGCGGACGCCCGCGGGGCCCGACGTGATCGCCTTGGATGGTGCCAGGGGTGCGCCAGCCCACCTGTGACACCACTTCCGCCGATCACCCCGCTCGCCTGCCGCCCGCGAGGCGCGGTCGGTCACCGCTCGCCACACCGCGGGCTCGGGCCAGCGGTCAGCCGGTGCGGTCAGCCGGTGCGGCTCAGCCGTTGCCGTACACGCGCTGCGGCGTCACCAGCACGGCGACGCGGCCCTCCTCGCGCATCACGCGGTCGTAGGTGTCCCAGTCGTCGTGCGTGCCGCCACACGCGGTGAACACCGCGCGCAGAAGCAGGCGCAGCGACTCGGCGTCGGTGTCGCCCGGCCCGATCAGCTCGCTCAGCCCGTCGACCCCGGCCCAGCGCCACCCTGCACGCCACAAGATCGACGTGGCCGGGCGCGCGCGCAGGTTGCGCAGCTTCACCGGGCCGTAGGTGACGTAGCCCGCGACGGCTGCGCCGGTGGTCGGATGGTTGAGCACACCCGCGTTGACCAGCGACGTGTGCGGCGTGCCGTCGGCGCGCACGACCGCGACGCTCGCCAGGCCGTGATCCTCCGCGACGACGCGACGGACCCGCTCGAGATCGATGTCCACGCACCGAGTCTGTCACTCGTCTGCGCCGGACCAGGCCTCGGGCGCCGTCGGTGAACTGGCTTGCCCTCCGGTCTTCACGAGCTGCGACACGCGTTGTGGCGACACCCTCAAGACGACGGCGATGTCGGCGCCCGAGAGCCCCGCCTCGCGCAGGAGGAGGGCCAGGCGTCGGGAACGGGCCGCCGCGTCCCGCTGTGCGCGTTCGGCGTGTTCGAGATCGGCCCGCACCGCGGCGATCTCCTCATCGAGGCCGTTGCCGAAGCGGACGGCGATCCGCACCGCCACCGTCGTCGGGTCGATGCCGTCGGTGACCGCCACGTAGTCGCGCACCATCCGGTGCGCACGCGACAGACGTCTGGCGGTGAGCACGACGATCGGGCCCCGGTCGTCGGACACGTGCAGCTCCCAGCCCTGCTCCCACCGCTGCGCCGCGACGTCGACCGCGGTCATCCGAGCCGCTGCACGCCGCCGGGAGTGCTGAGGTAGATCCCGCGGAGCGCGACCTCGGCCGTGCGGCAGGTGTCCGCGAGCGCCTCCGCCCACGCTTGGTCGAGCGGGAGCACGGCATCGCTGCCGCGGCGCTCTCTGGTGAAGATCACCGCGCCCGGACCGCGGGCGGTGGCCAACTCCGTGCGCAGGCCACCGAGCACATGAGCCAGTCCGGCAAGGCCGCGGGCATCCGGGTTGCGGGGCATCCCGGAGATCGGCACCACGACCGGGGTCTGTCGGCCGTCGCCGTCGACGAGCATGAGCCAGAGCTGTCGATCGGTGACCGCTGGGCCGACGAGCTTGGCGACGCGGACGAGCACGTCCTCGTCGCTGGTGAGGGGCGGGAGGTCAGTGGGGTGCTGGAGGGTCATGCGACGCAGGGTCGTCCGGCCGCCTCCGCCGCGGTGCCGATCGGCCGACCTGTGGACAGCCCGACCGCGATGGGGACAACTCGAGCACTGCGGAAGCCGTGGCGCGGGCCGTAGCCAGGGTTGTCCGCGTAGTTTGCTGGTGTTGCATACATGGGAAGGGAACGGCCGTGGGAAACCTCCTGAGCCGACCACCCGCGCCCCGCCGTCTGCTGCGTGAGCTGCTCGCCCGGCCCGAGCCGCTGATCGCGCCCGGCGCCTACGACGCGCTCTCCGCGCGGCTGGTCGAGCAGGCAGGCTTCGATGTCGTCTACATGACCGGGTTCGGTACCACTGCCGCCCTCTGCGGGCGTCCGGACGTCGGGTTGCTCACCGCCACCGAGATGGTCGACAACGCCCGGCGGATCGCCGCGGCCGTCAACGTGCCGGTGATCGCCGACGCCGACACCGGCTACGGCAACGCCGTCACCGTCGTGCGCACGGTGCAGTCCTACGAGCAGGCTGGGGTCGCGGGGATCCACATCGAGGACCAGGTCATGCCGAAGAAGTGTGGCCACATGAGCGGGAAGGCCAAAATCCCGGCCGATGAGATGG